>NZ_QQVY01000016.1 GCF_003590715.1 Paracoccus sp. JM45 | reverse complement strand
ACCCGCTCTTTTCATCCGTCCCACGCATCTTCCCCCCCGACATTGTCGTGTGGCGAGTGAATCATGTTCTCAACTTACTATCAAAGCGGGACTATTTCAGCAGCCTGCTCTCATGATCGCTGTCAAGGATTTGTTTCAGGGCGATTATTCCGGCGTCACCGGGCGCAGTGTGATGTGGACGCGCAAGGTAGGAGACGGAACTTAGACGACGGTTGAGCAAGCTCTCATACGCGGGTTGGCTACCGCATGACCGTGGTTTCGTCCTGGGGCTGCCTCGTTCTAAGTGGCGAGCGTCGACTTCGTCGGCTCATAACAGGGCACGAGGGTTCCCCACCGCGTTCCGTCCCCAACCTTGCGCGTCGGCGTGATCGGGGCGCTTCTTGTTCTTTCAGCCTCGGCAGCCGACGTTCTCGATGGGCGTGGCCGTCACTGCTCTGGCGATAGCCCATATGAAGCCGATCATCTCGCGAGCGATAGCCGTTGTCACGACCACCTTGGGCTTACCCGCGGCAACCAGATGGCGGTAGCGATGGCACATCCGCAACTGCCCCTTCCAAGCGATGTCACGCGCGGCCTGGGGCAGATTCTCGATTCTGTCGTGAAGCTTGCGACTGACGCGCGCTTGCATGCGATAACTCCACGCGCCCTCAATCAGCACGCGCCGTGCAAGCCCGCCGCCCGCCTTGGTGATTCCGCCCCGACGCACGCTGGCGCCGCTGGAATGCTCCGAGGGTGTGAGCCCCAGATAGGCCATCAGCTGCCGGGGATTGTCGAACCGGTGGAAATCCCCGACCTCGGCCACCACGGTCACGGCAACAATGAAGGCGACACCGCGCATCGCTTGGATCGCTTCAACCACCGGTGCGAGGCTCCAGCTTGGCAAAAGATCGGCGATCTGCCCGGTCAGCCGCTCGATCCTGGCCTCGGCGTCGGTCACGGCATGGATATAATCCTGAAGCACAATTTGCTGCGCCGGGTGCTCGAAGCGGACTGTCGTCAGCCAGCGCCGATAGGCCTTTGTCCAGCCCTTCTTGCCGGGATAAATTCGACCGTGGCGGAGCAGGAAACCTTGGAGATGCTGCCGCGCCTTACCGGTGACGCGCACAGCTGTCGCCCGCGCCCGGACCAGATCGCGCATTGCTTCATGGGCGGCATCTGGCACCCAGACTGCCGTCAACTCACCCCCCTATGCAGCTTTGCCAGCATCACCGCGTCGCGGCGGTCGGTCTTCACCCGATCGCCCGCCTTTACGGGAATGAGTGACGGCGCAACCACAATGCAGTCGTGTCCCAACCCGATAAGCTGGCGGTGCAGACCATAGCCGCATGG
The DNA here is from genome assembly GCF_003590715.1 of Paracoccus sp. JM45. Lineage (GTDB taxonomy): Bacteria > Pseudomonadota > Alphaproteobacteria > Rhodobacterales > Rhodobacteraceae > Paracoccus. Next base: position 42,181 of record NZ_QQVY01000016.1, on the reverse strand, counting down.
CCCGGCCTTATAGCAAAAATACAAACGGGATCCGTGAACACCCAATTTCTCGACCAACTTCCTGATGTGGACCGGCCGATGTGGGATCGTTCCCCAATGGCGCACTTCGCCCCCGCGCTCACCTTGCGCGACGGCGACCGAAATCGTCGCCTTGTGGACATCAAGCCCAATGAATGTGCTATCCTGCATGTGGTCTCTCCCCCATTCCTGAGGCTCAGCGCCAGCCCATCTGGCGCAACCCTCGAACGGAGAATGCCGCGGGAGAGGCCGCCGAACCAGTCAGCTCACACGGCGATCATGGGGTCTAAAGACCCTCCTCGGGCTGCCACTCCGACACTCGACCTGTTTCCTGGCGATCCTGCGCAAACTGTCCGAACTTGGCTGGTCCGTGCCGGATTTCAGCACTCTGTCATGCCGCCAGAAAACCTTGAACGTAACGATCCTGTATCGCGCCTCCAAGGCGCGGCTGCACCTGCTCGTAGACAGAACCGGCAGTCAAGATTGAAGGTGACGACGAGTGGCACACACGCAAGCATGGCGTCTCGAAACGAAGGTTCTGTCGTAATATCCACCTGAGGATAGACGAGGAAACGTTGGAAATCCAGCCGGTCGAGGTCACCGCGAGCAATGTTAACGACGCGCCGATGCTCCCGGACCTGCTTGCCCAGATCTCGCCGGATCAGGAGATCGCTACCATTACAGCCGACGGTGCTACGACACGCGCGCCTGCCACGACGCTGTAATCGGGCGCGGTGCCGCCGCAATAACTCCGTCCCGCCGCAAAGCCATGCCATGCCATGCCATGCCATGCCATGGAAGCCGGACAGCGCCAGAGCCCGGGCACAACACAAGATATTGCGGACGTCAAAAGTGAAGCGCCCTGAGTCTGTCGGAGAACGTCAACCTAAATAGGGATGACGGGTATGACAAAAGGAAAAATGGCAAATCGCTACTTGCCAGAAATCATCGCGCGGGCGGTCCGGATAGTGTTTGAACATCAAGGTTCATATGAAACGCAGGCCGGCGCGATTGCGGCTATTGCACTCAAGATCGGCCGCATTTCCCAGACCTTGAGCGAATGGGTCAAACAGGCCGAGAAGGACAGTGACATGCGGAACGGCGTGACGACCGAGGAACGCGATCGGATCAAAGCGCTTGAACGTGAGGTTCGCGAGCTGCGCCAAGCCAACAAGATACTGCGCAAGGCGTCAGCATATTTTGCACAGGCGGAACTCGACCGCCCACCGAAGCGATAATCGCCTTCATTGGAGAGCAGCACGTTATCTACGGCGTCGAGTCGATCTGCAGAGTTCTGCCGATCGCACCGTCGACATATTACCACCGCCTGGCATGCCTCGCTGATCCGTCAAAAGCTTCGGCGCGGCATCAGCGTGATCCAGAGCTTTTCCCGCAAATTCAACGGGTCCGAGATGAGAATTACCAGTTCTACGGGGTCTGTAAGGCATGGCATCAACTGAAGCGCAAGGGCTTTGAGCTCGCGCGCGGCACGGTGGAGCGACTGATGAGACAGATCGGCATCCGTAGTGCCGTGCGTGGAAGGGTCGTCAAAATAACGGTTACTGACACGTCAGCGCCCTGTCCGCGTCACAAGGTGAACCGTATATTACGGGCACCAGCCCCAAATCTGCTATGGGTCAGCGACTTTACCTACGTGTCGACATGGCAGCGTGTTCGGCATCGGCATCGGCCTCGAACCGTTGGCGATCAATGCTTCACTCTATGTGGCTTTTTGTCATCGACTCCCCACGCTGCCATCGATCTCAGATTTCGGCACGCTGTCCAGCTGAATAATAGATCCTGCGACGATACTTCATTCAAAACACTCCCTCTTTTCCTAAAGATTAAAGTGTCGAGACCACCGTACATTGTGGCCGTTCACTTTGCCACAAAACGCTGCCGAGCGGCTTTCGAGTTGTTAACATGCGAACATCGCGCGGCATTTTGTCGGCCGGAGCGACGGTCAGCGAGATAATGTGCTTTTATGCCGGTTATAATTCAAGGGCTGCTTTTACAAATTGCCAAAGTCAAGCGACCTCATTCAAGCACGATCCATGCGGCCCCGTCGTTTGATGATCGCTGACAGGCGTCGACGAAGCGGACCCCGTCTAAACCCTGTGAAATACCAATCAGCGCACTGCTTGGCGTCAGTGTATCCGGCGCCAAAATGGCGTCTGCGGCCTCGCGGTATAGGGTTGCGAAGGCCTCCAGATAGCCCTCCGGATGGCCCGCGGGAATGCGTGTAACGGCAGCAGCAGCGGGATGGGCCGCATGGCCGCCGCGTGTGATTTTGCGGGGGGCTTCGCCCAATTCGGAGAGCCAAAGCACGTTGGGATCTTCTTGCACCCAGCGAAGGGATGCTTTCGTGCCATAGACTGCCAAGGTCAGATTATTCTCGTTTCCGACGGCCACTTGGCTGGCCCAGATATGGCCCCGCGCGCCGCCTTCAAACTGCAAGGTGACGCGCGCATCGTCATCCACGGCCCGGCCAGCGACATGCGATCGCAAGGATGCACTGAGCGACCGTGTGCGCAGCCCAGTGACAAAGCAGGCTAAATTATAGGCATGGGTGCCAATATCGCCAATCGCACCACCACCCGATTGCGCGGGGTCGGTACGCCATGCCGCCTGTTTATTATCGGCGGCGGGGGCATCGCTCAGCCAGTCTTGCAAATAATCGGCCTGCACGATCCGAATGTCCCCCAACGCCCCATCGGTCACCATCTGGCGCGCCTGCCGGATCATCGGATAGCCTGTGTAATTATGCGTCAAAAAGAACGACGCGGTTGAGGCTTTGGCGGCCTGCATCAGCGCCTCAGCCTGTTCAAGGGTTGCGGTCATCGGCTTGTCGCAGATGACATGAATACCCTGCGCCAAGAAAGCCTTGGCAATCGGGCCATGCAAATGGTTGGGGGTCACAATGGCGACTGCGTCGATCCCGTCGGGGCGCGCGGCCTCGGCCAATGCCATCGCGCGGTAGTCATCATAGGACCGCTCTGCCGCGATGCCCAATGCGGCGGCTGAGGCGTGCGCGCGGGCAGGATCGGACGCAAAAGCCCCCGCCACCAGATCAAAGCAGCCATCAAGCCGCGCCGCGATGCGGTGGACACCGCCGATAAAAGCTCCCTGACCACCGCCCACCATGCCAAGTTTTAGCGGGGCCATCTCAGAACCCCATCATTTTACGAAGCGCCGCGCGGTCTGACGCGCCGCCTGCGAAATCATCAAAGGCTTTATCCGTCCGGCGGATCAGATGATCGGCGATGAAGGGCGCGCCCTCTGCTGCCCCTTGCTCGGGATGTTTCAAGCAGCACTCCCATTCCAGCACGGCCCAACCGTCAAACCCGTATTGCGTGAGCTTGGTGAAAATGCCGCGAAAATCGACCTGCCCGTCCCCAAGCGAGCGGAAGCGGCCCGCGCGATTTGTCCAGTCGGCGTAACCCGAATAGACGCCTTGCCGTCCCGTCGGATTAAACTCTGCGTCTTTGACGTGAAAGGCGCTGATCCGCTCATGGTACAGGTCGATGAAGGACAAGTAATCCATCTGCTGGAGCAGGAAATGTGATGGATCATAGGTGATCTTGCAGCGCGGATGACCATCTAGTGCCGTAAGGAAGCGGTCGAATGTTGTGCCGTCAAACACATCCTCACCGGGATGGATTTCGAACCCGAAATCGACACCCGCATCGTCATAGATATCCAGAAGCGGCTTCCACCGCCGCGCCAGTTCGGTAAACGCCTCGTCGATCAGACCTGCGGGGCGTTGCGGCCAAGGGTACAGATAGGGAAACGCCAGCGATCCGGTAAAGCCGACAGCCCCCGACAGGCCAAGATGCTGCGAAGCCTTAGCGACCTTAGTGACCTGATCGACCGCCCATGCCTGCCGCGCGGCGGGGTCGCCATGCAGATGGTCCGGCGCAAAGGCATCAAAGGCGGTATCATAGGCCGGATGAACTGCCACCAGCTGGCTTTGAAGGTGGCAGGACAGTTCCGTGATTGTCAGGCCATGATCGGCGCAAATACCTTTGATTTCATCGCAATAGGTTTTGCTTGATGCGGCTTTGTCCAGATCGAATACTCGCGGGTCCCATGTCGGGATCTGCACGCCTTTGTAACCCAGCCCCGCGGCCCATTCCGCAATGGCGGGCAAGCAATCAAATGGCGCTTCGTCGGAAATAAACTGCGCCAGAAACAACGCAGGGCCTTTAATGGAATGACTCATCTTCTTCTCCGTTTGCGTTATGCCAGCAATGCCCGTGCTTGGTCCGGCCCCAAGACATCAGGGCGTATGCAGGTTGTCTGCATGGTCATGACCTGACCGGTTTCGCCCGCTGTCAGGATCGAGGTCAGCACCTCGATGACATGGGTGGCGAAATCGGCGTTGCAGCGGTGTGGGCGACCTGCGGTGATGGACAGTGCCATATCGGCCAGTCCTGCACCGCGGTAATTGGCGTAGATTTCTTCGAAATTCGGCACTGCGAAGGGATGGTCCCATGATTTCACAACAGGATCGCCGTCGCGTTCGGTGATGGTCAGATCGCCGCCAAAGCGGTTCGGGTCGGGGATGTTCATTGTCCCTTCGGAACCGTAAAGCTCCATGATCGGATGGTCGCTTTTCCAGACATCCCAGCTGGCCAGCAGGGTGATGATCGCACCGCTTTCAAACGAAAGCAGAGCGTGGATGGTGGTCGGTGTTTCGACCGGTATGGTTTCACCGTTGCGCGGTCCGTTCGCAATGGTACGGGTGGGTGAGGCCATACCCGTGAAACTAGTGACCTTTTTGACCGGGCCTAGAAGTTGGACCAGATTCGAGATGTAATAAGGCCCCAGATCCAGAATCGGACCGCCCCCTTCCAGAAAGAAGAAATCGGGGTTGGGATGCCAGTCCTCCATCCCGTGCGACATCACAACAGCGGTCCCGGATGAGACATCGCCAATCGCACCACTGTCGATCAGGTTGCGCGCCAGCTGATGACTTGCCCCAAGGAAGGTATCCGGCGCCGACCCGATCCGCAGGCCCTTGGCATCAGCCAACTCGCCCAGCTCGGTCGCTTCGGACAGGCTGAGGACAAAGGGCTTTTCCGAATAGACATGCTTGCCTGCCTGCAGGATCGCACGTGACACGTCGACATGCACAGAAGGGATTGTCAGGTTTATGATCAGGTCGATATCGGGTGCGGCAAGCATGTCGTCGACCGTATGGGCCCGCACGCCGAATTCATCCCCGCGCGCCTGTGCATTGGCCATATTGATATCGGCCACGGCAAGGATCGTATAACCTTTGAACATCGGAGCCAGCGTCAGATAGGCCGTCGAGATGTTTCCGCATCCGATGATGCCAACGCCCAGACCCTTAGTCATTCGTCTTCTCCCACAATGCATTGAATGCGGTGGCGGAACGGCGGGCAAAGGCCACAGCGTCGCGTGGTTTGTCATGCTCTAGCGCATAGATCATGTCGGGTGATTGGGCGCGGCAGGCCCGAAGATACGCCGCCCAGTCCAAAGTGCCTGTGCCCAGATCAGCCCAACCATCCTCATCGACATTGGTATCGGTTGGCGCGATATCCTTGACGTGGATGGCCGTGATGCGGCTGCCATAGCGGGCGATATAGTCCAGCGGATCACAGGTGCCTCGTACGATCCAGGCAAGGTCCGCTTCCCATTTAATATCGGGGGCGTGGTCCAGCAGGATATCCATTGGAATGCTACCATCGGGCAAAGCCACAAATTCGAAATCATGGTTATGCCAACCAAAGGAAATACCCTGTTCGGCATAGCGCAACCCAATTGTATTAAGTCGCTTGGCAAAGTCGATATATCCGGCAGCCGTATCGGGGCGGTCCTTTTCCTCAAGATAGGGCGCAAAGACACGTTGCATGCCCATCGTACGGGCGATGTGCAGGGTGGCGTCAAAATCGGCTTCGATATCGTTCAGGCCCATATGGCCCGATGGCATTGTTACCCCATTGGCATCCATCGCGGCACGATAGGCGTCAGCGTCGCCATAGACGCCGCCATAGCCCTCGACGCGGCTGATGCCCATTGCGGGAAGCTGGCCCAGAAGTGCGATTTGATCCGCCACATCGCGCATCGAATACAATTGCAGTGATACAGTCATGTGAAAGCTTTCCAGATTAAAGACGTGTCTCTGTTGTCATGTCGAAAAGATGCAGGTTCGACGCGTCGAACCCGATTGTCAGGCTCTGACCGGCTTCTAATGCCGATTGGCCTTCGGTACGTACGCGGACGGATTGCCCTGCAAAATCCGCCCAGACGAGGGTGTCGGACCCCATGGGTTCGACGATGTCGATTTCGGCAGGGCCGGAATATGTCGCCCCCTGCGCGGCGGCGGCTGTGACGATATGTTCGGGACGAATGCCCAGCCATGCCGCTCCGTCGCGCGAACCGTCGGGACCGAATTCATAACCATCAACCGCCATACTGAAACCGTCACAGTGAAAGGTGTTTCCGGCCAGTTCACCCTTGAACAGGTTCATCGCGGGTGAGCCGATAAACTCGGCCACGTATTTGTTGCAGGGCTTGGCATAGATGGTTTCCGGCGGATCAAGCTGTTCGATCAACCCGCCCCGCATGATCGAGATACGGTCAGCCAGCGTCATGGCCTCGACCTGATCATGGGTGACATAGATCATCGTGTTCTTCAGCTTTTTATGCAGCCGCTTCAGTTCGACCCGCAAGTCGGTCCGCAGCTTGGCATCAAGGTTGGACAGTGGTTCGTCGAACAAAAAGACGTCCACTTCGCGGACAAGTGCACGACCGATGGCAACGCGCTGTCGTTGGCCGCCCGAAAGGGCACCGGGCTTACGGTCAAGCAACGCCTCGATCTGCAGTACTTCGGCCACGCGGGCGACGCGCTTGTTGATTTCGTCCTTGGGCATCCTGGCGTTTTTCAGCCCGAATGACAGATTTCCGCGCACGGTCATCTGCGGATAGAGCGCATAGGATTGGAACACCATGCCAATGCCGCGGTCGGACGGCTCAGCCCATGTGACGTTCTTGCCCTTGATAAAGATCTGGCCGTCGGTCACCTCCAACAGGCCTGCGATGCAGTTCAGAAGCGTTGACTTCCCGCAGCCCGACGACCCCAACAGCACAAGGAATTCGCCTTCGCGGATATCGATGTTGAGTTGCTTGAGAACCTGCACGGCGCCAAAACTCAGGTCGAGATTTTTGATTTCTACCGAATATGTCATGGGGGATATCAGCCTTTGACTGCGCCTGCGGCGATGCCGCGGACAAAGAGCTTGCCGGAGGCAAAATAAATGACGAGAGGCACCAGACCCGTAAGCAGCGTCGCCGCCATATTGACGTTGTATTCCTTGACGCCCTGAACCGAGTTGACGATGTTGTTCAGCTGCACTGTCATCGGATAAAGATCGGGTTTCGTGTAGATCACGCCGAACAGGAAATCGTTCCAGATACCGGTGACCTGCAGGATGATCGCAACCACAAAGATCGGCAGTGCCATCGGCATCATGATCTTGAAGTAGATCCGCCAGAATCCCGCTCCGTCGACCCGCGCCGCCTTGAACAGCTCGTCCGGGATAGAGGAGAAATAGTTGCGGAATAACAGCGTCAGGATCGGCATGCCAAAGACCGTATGTACCATGACCAACCCCGTCAGCCCGCCATAGAGGCCCAGTTCGCGCAGCAGGATCACGATCGGATAGAGCATGATCTGATAGGGGATGAACGCGCCCAGAATGAGGATGTTAAAGAACACCTCGGAGCCTTTGAACTTCCAGTTCGACAGGGCATAGCCGTTGACCGACGCCACTGCGATAGACAGCGTCACCGACGGGATCAGGATCCGGACCGAATTCCAGAAGCCGCGGCTGAGGCCGTCACAATTGATTCCCGTGCAGGCCTGCGACCATGCCTTGACCCAAGGTTCGAACGTAATTTCGACCGGCGGGCTGAAGACATTCCCCAAGCGGATTTCGGGCATCCCCTTCAGCGAGGTAACGACCATCACGTAAAGCGGCAGCAGATAGTAGATGCTGACCAGCAGAAGTGTTCCATAGATAAAGATATTGTTGCGCGAGAACCGGCGCTTTGGCTTTGGCCCGCGTGGGCCTGTCATCGTGTTATCCACGGCTGGTCCCCTTGAATTGCAGATAGATGTAGGGGATCAAAATGATCACCACCGACAAAAGCATCATCGTCGAGGCGGCAAAGCCCTGACCGAGGTTTTGTGCTTTGAACATATAGTCATAAACATACATTGCAGGGACCTGGGACGAGAGTCCCGGTCCCCCCGAAGTTTGTGCGACGACCAGATCATAGAGCTTGATGATCCCCGCCGCGATCAGCACAAGCGAGGTGACAAAGACTGGCCGCATCATCGGAATGATGACCACCAGATAGGTTTTGACCGTACCGATCCCGTCAACACGGGCGGCTTTCCAGATATCTTCGTCAATGCCGCGCAGGCCGGCCAGCATGATGCACATGATCAGGCCCGATCCCTGCCAGATGCCCGCAATCAGAATGCCGAAAATCACGATATCTGGGTTATAGAGGGGATCGAAGCTGAAGCTTTCCCACCCCCAGCTGCGCACCACGCCCTGCAGCCCGTAATCGGGGTTCAAAATCCACTGCCAGACCAGTCCTGTGACAATGAATGACAAGGCGAACGGGAACAGGAAGATGCTTCGGAATGTATTTTCGAACCGGATTTTACGGTCAAGCAGAGCAGCAAGCGTAAAACCGATGACCAAGGTCAGCACCAGCGAGCAAACCCCGTACCACATCAGGTTCGAGATGGAGATAAGCCAGCGGCTGCTGCCCCAAAGCCGCTCGTATTGGTCCAGTCCGACAAAGTTGCCCTTTGGCAATAGGCGCGAACTGGTGAAGGAGTAAACAATCGTCCAGATGGTGCAGCCGACAAAGACCACCAATGCCGTCAGGATCATCGGGATCGCCGCGACCTTTGAACTGAGATTTTTGGTCAGCCTGTTCGGCTTTCCTTTCGCCGGACCCGCAATAGCGGTCCGATGATCAACGACGGACATCGTGATCCCCTTGTGACTGGATATGTGGAAGAGCGCTGAAATGACCTGCCCTGTCAGGGCAGGTCAAAGACGATCCGGCCTAATCGGCGCTGTCAATGATGTCGGCAAAACGTTCTTGTGCGTCTGCCGAGGACATCGCATCGCTTGACCAGAATTCGGCCATCAGGTCTTCCAGTTGAGCCTGTGTATCGGCGGAAAGCGACATGTCGCCCGAGGGCAGGATGTTGCCCGATGCCAGAATTTCCAGTCCCTTTTGCATGCATTCATTCGCGCTGCTCATATCGATATCGCCGCGGACAGGAAGCGAGCCCTTTTTAAGGTTAAAGGCAACCTGCACTTCCGGGCTCATCATCAAGGCGGCCAGTTCTTTTTGGGCGGCTGTAATTTCGGGGTCTTTGTTCAGCGGGAAGTAAAAGGCATCACCTGCGGTATCCAGCATCGCGCTGACGCCCAGACCGGGAAGACATTCATATTCGTCACCGGCCTTTTGACCCGCGATCTGGAATTCGCCCTGCGCCCAATCCCCCATAATCTGGCCACCGGCGGCACCCGTGATGACCATATTGGTTGCCTGGTTCCAGTCCTGAACATTGCCGCCTTTTGACATGTCGCGGGCCACAACGGCGGCATTGAATACCTTGGCGTATTCAGGCCCGGCAGCCATGTCAGCATCTTTATCGACATTCACTGCCAGCCATGCGTCCTTACCGGCGACCGCGACCGACATCACCCCGAAAGCACCTGCCTGTTGCCAACCCTGCGCGCCCACAGCCAGTGGCACCTTGCCCGCCGCACGCAGGGCGTCGGCATCGGCGATAAATTCATCCCAGTTTGCAGGGGTCGGTACACCCGCATCTGCAAAAGCCTTGTTCGACAACCATAGCCATTGCCACGAATGGATATTCAGCGGGACACAGTAAATTTTGCCATCTACTGTGCAAGAATCAAGAAGGTTAGGCGGGACAACTACATCTTTCCATTTTCCCGCTTCGGCCACATCCGTCAGGTCCAGCATCAAACCCGCCTCAATTAGCTCTTCGGCTTGGCGGCCGTGGTTCAATTGCGTGACGGCCATCGGGTCACCGCCCAGAATCCGGCTGATGATGATCGGCCGTGCCGTGCTGCCGGACCCTGCGATCGCGCCGTCCACCCAGCTATTGCCCGTCGCGTTCCACGCAGATGCCAGCTCCGAGACTGCCGCCGCCTCGCCGCCCGACGTCCACCAATGCGTCACTTCCAATTCCGTCGCCGAGGCCGCCGACGCGCAGGTCAGTGCGGTCCCGACCAACAAGGACTTCAATAATTTTGACATGTCTTCCTCCCAGAAGCTGCGGAAACCCGCGAGATCTTATGATCGCCACCTCCTGCAATCGATTACATCATGGATTGGGTTCGTTTGACTTGTCAACAATATTTGCAATCGATTACATAAAGCGAAATCAGGGTAGAATCCGGCAATGTCAAAAACTTCAACGCTTCAAGACGTTGCACGCGTTGCGGGGGTGTCCACCGCCACCGTCTCTCGTGTGTTATCGCATCCCGATATGGTGTCCGAAGCAACGCGAATCCGCGTGTCAAATGCCGTCGAGGTCAGCGGCTACCGTGTGAATCGCGCGGCGCGAAACTTGCGGACACAGCGCGCCCATTCGGTCTTGGTTTTGTTGCCGGATTTGGCAAACCCGTTCTTCTCGGCGATTTTGGAAGGGATCTCTTTGAACCTGTCGCGCAAGGGCTATTCGATGCTGATCGCCAGCACTAAACAGGTTCACGACAGCGGCGAAAGATTGATTGATTACCTCGATGATGCGCGTGCCGATGGCATGATCATTCTCGATGGCGGTTTGGACGCCGAGGTGATTTCATCCCTTAAAGTGGCAGCGCATTCAACGCGAATTCTCTTTGCCTGCGAATGGGTTAACGAGACGGAATTCCCCTCTGTGCGTAGCGAAAATCGCCGCGGCACGAAGGCCGCCGTGCGCTATTTGCATGATATTGGCCATCGCAAGATCGGTCATGTGACGGGCCCCGAAGGCAATGTATTGATGCAGGCGCGCAAGGAGGCGTTTGTGCAGGAAATCATCGCGCTTGGCCTTGAGCAACAGCCGGAATGGCTCATCCCAGGTGACTTCTCACTCGCGGCGGGATGTGTGGCGGCGAAGGCTTGGATCGCGCTCGAAAACCGCCCCACGGCGATGTTTTGCGTCTCCGATCAGGTTGCGATGGGGTTCATCTCCGAAATGTCGCGCCGCAATTTCAAGGTGCCCGAGGACGTCTCCGTCATGGGCTTTGATGACATTGATCTCGCGGAACAATTCATCCCGCCGCTGACCTCGATACGGCAGGACCGATTGCTGCTGGGACAGACCGCCGCCACCATGCTTTTGGAACGACTCGAAAGCCCCGATGACGCGGGGGCAGAGCACATGGCCATCATTCCCGTGTCACTGATCGTTCGTGGTAGCACCGCCGCGCTGTGATGACAGCCTTGGAGCTATGTCAATATTGGATTTGTCCCGGATGTTGACCTACATCTGTTAAGGCGACGAGCCGCAATTGATGCCATAATTTACAGGAATGGGAATGGCTTTCGAGATCTGCCGCAATCGACAATTCCCAAAGCCAACATTCGGGGCCATGTGTAGTATTTAGTAACTTGGGCTCGAAAATGACTTGCGCCGCTGAAGAACGTGATCTGGTCTCGAGGCCACTTGGTTGTCGGCATTTTAACTTGCCGCATCGCTGTCTCTCGCCCGCAGCGAAGGTCTGCAATCCATCCATTCTATTGGAAACAACGGTTCGCTCGCGCCGAAAGTCAGGTGCCAATGAGTGCGCGAGCGCCTTTCCTGTCATGCGTTTCGCATTTGCTGCGGTGCGGGAAGGATCTTGGCCAATTTGCGAAGGTTTTGGGCGGTGGCGGCGAGCAGGAATTCGTCATTTGCTCCGTTCGGGCCGCGTAATCGGAGCCTTCCCAGCCCCAGAATGCGCTTGAGGTGAGCAAAGAGCATCTCGACCTTCTTTCGTAATCGCATCAACACGGCATATTGGTCGGTCTTCGCGATTTCGCGGGCGATCTTGCGCGCATCTGCATTCGGGCAGCACTTGGGCTTTGATGGACAGGCGTGGCAGGTCAGCTTCAGGGCCTGATATTTTGCGACGCCCTTGCCGGACGGGCCACGGTTCGGGTCCGAGTAGTTGCGGCGGAACTACTTGAGTGCTTCGCCCTCGGGGCAGATGTATTGATTGTTCCCAGCGTCCCATTCAAAGTCGGCGCGAGACCATGTGCCGTCTGTGCGCCCGGCTTTGTCAATCACCGGGATATGTGGCGCGATCTTGCGATCCACCAGCCAGCCGAGCATCGGGCCGGAGCCGTAAGCGGTATCCGCGATGATGCGTTCGCGATGAAGATCGAACATGTCTTTTACACGGGCAAGCATCGTGCGGACGGACCCGACCCCGGCCTGCCTGATTGACCGGGTTGCTTCGACATCGACGATCACGGCGTTGTCACTATCGATCAAGTAATTCGTCGAACAGGCAAAGAACGCAGGGCCCTTGCGCGCTGCAGTCCACTGACTGGACGGGTCTGAATGAGACGTGAACTTGGGCTCAACTGTTGTGGCTGCGCCAAAGGCGGCGTCATCCAGAACCTCGAGATATTCGCGAACGGCCCGCGGCGCATCGGCTGGATTTATGGCTTCACGGTGCCAGTCCTCCTTCGCCGTCGAGTTCTGTTTGTTGGCATCGGCTTCGATCAAACTGGCGTCCGCTGCGAAGCGCTGCCCGCTGACCAGACCCTCTGCAATGCACCCCGCCACAGTGGTCTCGAACAGGTGGCGCAGCAGGTCGCTGTCCCGAAAGCGGCCGTGCCGGTTCTTGGAGAAAGTGGAATGATCCGGCACGCGGTCCATCAGGTCAAAGCGACAAAACCAGCGATAGGCGAGGTTCAGATGCACCTCTTCGCAGAGCCGCCGCCCGGCCCGGATCCCCGGGCAATAGCCAACCAGCAACATGCGGAGCAGCCGCTCGGGATCAATGGAAGGGCGACCGGCGTTACTGTAAAACGGGGCCAGATGCTGGCGAATGCCGGACAGGTCGACGAAACGATCAACGGAGCGCAGCAAGTGGTCTTGGGGCACATGATCCTCAATCGAGAACTCATAAAACAACGCGCCTTGCGCCTCATGTTTTGGTCCCAACATCGCAGATCCCCCAGCTTCACTACCGAAAGTGAATCAGCGATCAGGCATCAAATCAATGAGAGTTTTTCAACGAAATACGCCGTTTTCCGCCGGTGCATCTATCGATCGCAGATGAATCATTTCCGCGATTAAAATGAAGGATATTACCTAGGCGAGATGGGAAAGGTTTATTGAAAAGAATTAGCATAAGTATCTGATATCAAACCATCTGGAACACAAAGTAGTTTGTCGTTTTACAGATTGCAGGCATGGACTCCGCTCCAACGGCGCCCATTTTGCCCACTCCTTCGACAGATGCCATCACCGTTCAGCGCGTGAACATTACGCTTTGTAATGGTCGGCGCATTCTGGTGGAGGGTGCGACCGCGCTGTCGGCGATCGTGGCGATGGTCGAGGGACTGGCGCAATGATCCCGGTGCTAAGCAACACGCGGGTTTGGCTGGCTGCCGGCGTCACGGACATGCGCCGCGGTTTCAATGCGCTGGCGGCACAGGCTGAACAGGTTCTGGCCGAGGATCCGTATTCAGGCTACATGTTCGTCTTCCGTGGTCGCCGTAGCGATCTTTTAAAGATCATTTGGTGGAACAGTCAGGGGGCCTGCCTGTTCAGCAAGCGGCTGGAGCGGGGCCGGTTTGTCTGGCCTGCGGCAAAGGACGGCAAGATCAGCTTGAGCCCGTCGCAGCTGTCGATGCTGCTCGAAGGGATTGACTGGCGGACCCCACAAAAGACCTGGCGACCGCTGGTTGCGGAATAAGGATAGATCCCAACAAAACATGGGTTTTCCGCTATTTTTCGTTCCCTGCCATGGGCCAGTCTGGTATAAGTTTTCCTATGCTGGAGGCCTTCAAAACCCAGCCCGAAGACCCTGAAGAGCTACGCAGTGTCAGCGCGCAAATGCTCCAATATATCCAGTCTCAAGCCTACCAGATCGAGAAGTTGAAGGCCGAACTTCACGGCCATCGCAAGGCACGCTTGGGTTCGAAGGCAGAGGCCATGGATCAACTGGCTCTCGACCTGTCGGAAGACGGCGAGATCGCGCAGGCTGCCGCGGATCAATACACCAAGCAGTCGCCCGGCGATGACGAGGCCCCAACCAACAAGCGCCAGCACAGCCGCAAGCCGCTGCCAGACCACCTTGATCGGGAAAATGAGGTCCTGTCGCCCGGTGAGGCATGTGCTGGATGCGCCGGCACCCTGCGCCAGGTGGGTGAGAACGTGACCGAAGAACTGGATTACATCCTTGGTCACTTCGTGGTGCGCCGGTTCATCCTGCCCCGCATGGCTTGCACCTGCTGTGAAGCCTTCGCCCAAGCTCCGCTGCCCTCCCGCCTGATCGAACGCGGCCGGCCCGGTCCCGGCCTGGTGTCGCACATGCTGGTCAGCAAATATTGCGACCACCTGCCGCTTGAACGGCAATCCAAAATCTACGCCCGCGAAGGCGTGGACCTGCATCGCTCCACGCTGAGCAACCGGGTCGGGCGCATAACGGCCCTGCTGGAACCCATGGCCGGGCACATCTGCAAACTGGTTCGGGCAGGACCAGCCCTGTTTGCGGACGACACCCCCGTAAAACTGCAGGTGCGCGCCAACACCACAAAGACCAAAACTGCCCGCCTCTGGAGTTATGTCCGGGACGAACGCCCGTGGTGCGGGGCAGCACCACCCTGCGCCTGGTATCAGTTCAGCGTCGACCGGAAGGGCCAGCACCCTGCCAACCATCTCGCGGGCTATACCGGCACGGTCCATGCCAACGGCTATGCAAAGTTCAATGGGCTGTTCGGCACGGGCAAAGCCAGTGAACAGGCCTGCATGGTCTATGTGCGCCGCAAGTTCGTCGACGAGCTCGAGCGCACCGGCTCTCCAATTGCCCGACAAGCGATCAAACAGATCGCGCAGCTTTACGCTGTCGAGAAGGAGGTGCGGGGGAAATCCCCAGAAGAGCGCGTGGCCCTGTGGCAGGTCAAGGCCAAGCCTGTCTTCGACGAACTAGAGCTTCGGCTGCAGGCGCAACTGCGCAAGATCTCCGGAAAAACCAAGCTGGCTGAAGCGATCCACTATGCGCTGAACCGTATGCCAAAGGCCCGCGGATATCTCGGCGACGGGCGTCTCGAGCTGGACAACAATACCTGCGAGTGGTCGATCCGGCCCATCGCATTGGACAGAAAAACTATCTGTTCATGGGGTCAACCGGCGGCGGGAAGGCTGCCGCCATTTCATACGCGCTCATCGAGACCACCAAGATGAACAACGTCGACCCCGAGGCATGGCTCGCATGGGTTCTCCAGCGCCTGCCTGATCACAAGATTAATCGCATCGACGAACTCATGCCATGGAACTGGCAGGCCGAAATCGCCTAAAACCGCGCCTCAACCGGACGGATACAGTTGAAACCGATGAGAGTAATTTCGAACATGGATGCTTTTTCCATTTGTGATGACTTTAACACTCACCATAATTGCACATCGCGGCGCCGTCGGGAGGGGCATCCGCGCCACCAACCAAGCCACATTGAGCGCTCCGAAAACTTCGAACGGCAGGCCTCAAAAAACGCGTATCTCACTAGGGCCCGTGGACATTCATCTTGAAGCAATCAGGGCTGCGGCGAGGTTCCAATTGGCGGTGTAGCTGCAATCGGTCTTGTCATAGCGTGTTGCTATACCTCGGAATTCCTTGATCTTTGCGAAGTAGTTTTCAACCATATGGCGCCACTTGTAAGCGTCTGCGTCGTGGTTGCGCTGTTGCTTTCGGTTTGATTTCGGTGGGATCACGGCGCATGCCCCACGTGCATCCAGTTCGTCCAGGAGCCAGTTCGCGTCAAACGCTTTGTCTGCCAGAAGAGCCCCGAAGGGAACGTTACGGATCAGAGGCGCGACGCCTTTTGTGTCATGTGCCTGCCCGGGCAATAATAGGAAACGGATCAGATCGCCGAGCGCATCCACAAGCGCGACGATTTTAGTCGTCAGACCGCCACGCGAGCGTCCGATGGCCTGAGCCTGAGTCCCCCTTTTGCGCCGGTTGCCTTCTGGTGAACCTGAACGATGGTGCCGTCGATGAGGGCATATTCAAGGTCGGGGTCACCACTCATGGCTGTGAAAAGGCTCTCGAAAACCCCTGCTTTCGCCCATCTGCGGAAGCGGCGGAACTGGCTGTTCCAGTTGCCGAAGGCGGGCGGCCGCGCCATGGAGACCCGGTGCGAACGCGCCAGAACACCGCTTCCAGAAACAGACGGTTATCATTTGCCGTAGCCCCCGCGTCGCTGGTTTTTCCCGGCAAATGCGGCTCAAGCCGCCGCCACACACGATCCGTCACCACAAAGCGCTGCTCGTTCATCCCAACCTCCGTTTGGGAGATTTGAATCAGAAATCAAAACCTATGGGAAGTATGATTGTCCACGGGCCCTAACACGCTCATCCGAATCACTGTAATTGATATGATTTTGAACTGTGCCCCAAGTCTGCTCCAGTTTTGCGCGTAGTCCTTAGGGTTAAATATTTGGCGTGAGGCCGCCATCTTGTCCATTTCGTTTCTCTGCAAAATTCCATTAGGGTGAGGTTGCCTAATGCTGAATGTGGTCTGTGCAAGTTGTAATGCTCCTGCCATTCCTCAAACGTTTTGCGGGCATCGCGCAATGTACCAAACAGCCTTTTATCGAGGCATTTATCCCGCAACTTGCCGTTGAAGCTTTTGATGAATCCGTTCTGCCGGGGCTTGCTTGGTGCGATATAGTGCCAATCAACACCAGTTTCCTGAACCCGTTTGAGGATCGCCGTGCTGGTGAACCCTGTGCCGTTGTCCGAGACAATCGTCTTTGGCGTGACGCGTTCGGCGATCGCGCGATCCAGTTCTCGGGCAACCCCTTGCCCCGACAGAGATGTATCTGCGACCAGTACCAAGTTCTCGCGACTGAAGTCGTCAACGACCGTCAGAATGCGAAAACGGCGACCATCCGTCGGGGCGTCAGACACGAAATCCAATGACCAGCGCTGGTTTGGGCCATCACGCAGCGCCATCGCATCGGCTTCCTTGTGCCCAACGCACGCTTCCTGCCGCCTCTGCGGCGCACCTGAAGCGTAGATGCGCCTCACTGTCTGTGGTTCACCTCGAAACCTTCACGCACAATCATCACGTGGATGCGGCGGCGACCAAACCGACGCCGTTCGGTGGACACCCGCTTGATCGTATCGCGTAGATCATTGTCATCGCCACGACGCGACAGATACCGCACCAATGATCGACCAATATGCAGCACATCACACGCCCGCCGCTGGCTCACACCGTGCGCTTCGCACAGATGAACCACCGCTTCCCGCCTCACAGCAGGCGTCACTACTTTCTCGAGTTGATGTCTTGCAACATTGCGCGCGACCATTGTCCTCGGACCAATGGCGGACAAGGTCACGCTCCAACATCTGTTCTGCCAACAGCTTCTTCAGCTTGCCGTTCTCGTCTTCCAACGCTCGCAACGCGCTTCGCGTCAGACGGCTCCACGCCGCCATACTTCGATTTGTATTTGTAGAACGTTGCTGAGCTGATCCCATGCCGACGACATACATCAGCAGCCCTCTCGCCAGCGTCCTGCTCCTTGATCATCGCTATGATCTGTTCGTCAGTGAAGCGTGCCTTCATTTGTCCGTCCCTTTGTTGGGCGGACCCTACACAAGTTTGGAAAAGTTCTAGGGGTTCAGGTCGCCGTCATTTTTTAGGCACCTATCTCACGCAAAATCTTCAAAAAATCCTGCATGATTTGAGAGTGTTTTCGATCTGTCCTCCAAACTGCGCAGATCGGGGTGGAATATCCAAATACATCTGGCATCAATTCGTGCAACTCATTGCCCATGAATGTTTGGCAATGTCGGGGCATAAAACCTAAATAGACACCACTCCGAACCAGGGCCATCACCGCTTCGGTTTGATAGGCTGTACTGCCAACTGGAAACTTTTGCTTACGCTGACGCAAACGATCACATTCGAAATACGCACGATGGACAAGTTTGTATTGATATATCTCTTTTTCAGTCACCGGCCGGTTCTTCCGCACCGCTTGAAATAACGGATGTTCACTGCCGCAAAAAAGCCCGACCTCCTCCTCAAAAAGCGTGGCATATTCAAGACTTGGATGGCGCTGGTAATCAGGCACGATGCCAATGTGCAAATCGCCATCAATAACGCCGCGCTCAACCTCGTTCGGTGAGCCTGTCATGAGGTTCACCGTGACGTCGGGAGCTATCTCTTTGAATTGTTTTATGGTCGGGATTAGAGGGTTATTAGTATCGGTCAGCGTAAAGTCGATCATGCCTATCTTAATCTTGCCCACCATCATATTGCTGATGCTTGCGATGTTTGACGCAAACTCTCCGGCAGAAATCAGGAACTGATCAATATACTTATATGCTTGGCTGCCTTGTTGCGTCAGGGAAAACCCGCTGCGGCCGCGATGGCATAAGCGAATGCCGAGTCTCGTTTCCAGATCGGAAATCTGGCGCGAAATAGTGGACCTTCCTACGCCTAGTTCGGCCTGTGCAGCGGACAATCCCCCACATTCGATCACGGCCTTGAATACCCGCATCAGCCGCAGATCGACATCGTTCACATTGCCCGAGAATGACTTTTTCCGGCGCGGCATCGCTGTACCCATTAGATCGTGATTGTTGCTCTCATATGAAACAACCATTCTTAAAGTTCAAATTTAATCGGACCAACCAGACGCGATAGCAAAAGGGCTGATAAAGGAGATTTTGTATGGCCTGGTCCCAAGAAGCGCTTACGAAACTGAGAGAAACATTTGCTGCCGCAAATGGTGGCGAACTGCAAAATCCGAACTACAGACGTATCGCGGATAAGATTTTTTCGGATGGCGGGCGCCGCCCAGCACCTTATTCCGGTATGCCGACATTGCTGGATGCGCTGCATCGCCCGATGCCGGTAGGTGCCGACATATCCGATCTTGATGTCGCCTTATTTGGCGTGCCGATGGATCTTGGTGTCACCAATCGCAACGGGTCGCGGTTCGGACCGCGGGCGCTGCGATCGATTGAACGTATCGGTCCCTATAATGACGCGCTGGATTGCGCGCCCCTGCACGAAATGGCTGTCGCCGATATCGGTGACGTTCCCCTTCAAAGCCGTTTTGACCTTGCCCAAAGTCATGCAGATATTCATACATTTGTCGCGAACATTGTGGCACAGGGCGTCATTCCGATGGCTGTGGGCGGCGATCACTCGATCAGTCATCCGATCCTCAAGGCAGTTGCCGCCGATGGCCCGGTCGGGATGATCCATATCGACGCGCATTGCGATACCGGCGGATCATACGAAGGTGAAAAATTCCATCATGGCGGCCCTTTCCGTAACGCGGTTCTGGACGGCGCTTTGGACCCGCAACGCACCATCCAGATCGGCATTCGTGGTGCAGCCAAATACATTTGGGAATTTTCTGAAATTTCGGGAATGACTGTTATCGAAGCCGCTAACGTGACCGTAATAGGCATTCCCGAAATTATCCGCCAAGCACGTCAGGTTATCGGTGACGGGCCCACCTATTTTTCGTTCGATATCGACAGCCTTGATCCAGCCTTTGCCCCCGGAACCGGCACACCCGAGGTTGGTGGCCTGACCACCCGCGAGACGCTGGCACTGATCCGCGGAATGAAGGGGGCAAATCTTGTCGGTGGCGATGTAGTCGAGGTCGCACCAGCCTATGACCCTTCAACAAACACTGCCCAGAACGGTGCGCAAATGTTGTTCGAGATTTTAAGCTTGATGCAATTTTCGCCTTTCCGGAAACCGAAATAGAGTGGCTTGCATGTCGACCATGAACTGCTCATCAAAGCGATTCGCGGCTTTTTGTTAGCTCGCCGCGAATACTGAAACATGTTCAGGGTCAACGATGACCGAAACTTTTGAACCCACTGCCATCCCCTGACTGGCAGCATTCGTGCTGCGAACCCGCAGGTTTTCCCCAGCAACATCTACGACCAACTCGGTCAACGGGCCCAAATCGCGCATGAACAAGATGGTCCCGACAGCGCTGCCATCTGAGGCGCCGGCCGGTCTCAATGTAATATGCTCTGCCCGTACCGCGGCCTGAAGATGCGTGTTTTCAGGATGTTTTGATGGTATTGACATGGGGCGGCCAAGCAGTTGGATCGCCCCGCCACTGACCTGACCCGCATCAACCAGATTAGCTGCGCCCAGAAAGTCAGCCACAAAGCTGTCAGCCGGATGCCTGTATACCGTCGCAGGGGCTGCCGATTGACGTATAGCCCCGTCCTTCATAACGACCAGCTCGTCGGCCAGCATCATCGCCTCGTGCTGGTCATGTGTGACAAGAATTGTGGTAACGCCGAATTTTTGTTGCAGCTGGCGCAACTCTATCTGCATGGAGTCCCGCAATTTGGCATCCAGCGCGGACAGAGGTTCATCCAGCAAAAACAGCGGCGGCTGTATCGCCAATGCGCGCGCAATTGCAACTCTTTGACGTTGGCCGCCCGACAATGCCGAAACGGGTCTGTCAGCGATCAGCGGCAGCTGGATGACATTTAACAACTCATCAACTCGTTCACGCCGCGCCTTGCCATTTATTCCACGCAGTTTCAGCCCATAGGCGATGTTCTGCGCCACGGTCATATGTGGAAACAGTGCCAAGGATTGGAACACCATACCAAAGCCGCGCTTATGGGGTGGCTGCTGGGTAATGTCATTACCATCCAGCAACAGCCGCCCCGTCGTTGCGGTTTCGAACCCTGCAATAATGCGCAAAAGGGTCGTTTTACCGCAACCGGATGGCCCCAGCAGGCAGACAAACGATCCGCGTTGGATTTTCAGATCGATATCAGCCAGCGCTTTTACATCGCCGAAATTCTTGGAAATGCCATCGATATGTAAATGGTCGTTACGAGTGATCACGTGATATGGCCTTTTCAAAAGAGGCTGGCGCGACCGGCGATCAGCTTGTCTACAAGCACGATCAGCACGATATCCGCGAAGATAATAAACACGGAAAGCGCCAGCGTAGATGGGTCAAGCGACGATACCGTGCGGCTGTACATCCAGATGGGCAAAGTGCTGACATCAATCGTGTACATGAAGAATGTAATAGTGAATTCGTTGAAGCTGATGATCAGCGCAAAGATCAGGCCGGCCAGAATACCCGCCTTCATCAACGGAATAACCACGTCCCAGATGGCCCGTAACGGTGACGCACCAAGCGAAATGGCGGCCTCTTCGATTTCGGGGTGGATACCGCTCATTGCGCCAAGGCAGTTGCGTAGCACAAAGGGCAGGACCAATGCGATATGCGGGATGACGATCCGCCAGATGCCGATATCAAGACGCAGGCTTTCTGCAATCAGCAAGAACGCAATACCAAGGATCACCAATGGAAATACCAGAGGCAGCGTGAACAGCAGTTCCATCCCCGTGCGAATGCGCCGGTCCCCCCGCGTCAGAGCATAGGCCAGCGGAATACAGACCAATGTCGATATTGACATCACGATCACCGCGACCAGCAGACTCGTCAGCGTTGCATCGACAACTGATTGTGCACTGGACCCGTCCGCTTGGGTGAACAGGGCAATGACTTCCTGATACCAGCGAAGTGATAGTGCCTGTGGTGGAAATCCGGTATTATCCGACGCCGAAAACGACATGATCGTAACGATAATCACCGGCAGGGATGAAATCAGGACGCCGATGGCCGCCAAGGCCATGATGACAAAACGATAGCTACCGCCACCTTCATTAGGGAAAAGTCCGACGCGCATATCAGTCCCTCACATTCCGGGATGTGATCCGCACCAGCCATGAAGTGAAGACCAGAACGAACAGGGTAATACCGATCAAGATCATCCCCGCAGCCGCTGCACCTGACCAGTTGAACAAGGGCGATATCATGTCACGTATGGCAACGCCCAGCATCTGGACCCGACGCCCGCCCAATAGCAGCGGAACGGCAAAGGCACTGGCGTTAAAGGCAAAGACGATGGATGCAGCGCCCAGCAGCCCGGGCCGCAACAAAGGCAATGTAATGTCGCGCAACGTCTGCCATTGCGAGGCACCAAGCGAACTGGCGGCCTCCAAATGCTCTTGCGACAGTCCACGCACAGAACTGACTATGGGAAAGACCGCTAAGGGTAGCGAGGTTTGCACCAGACCCAACAGCACGCCTGTTTCGTTGAACAGTAGGAACAGCGGGCGGTCGATGATCCCCAATCCGCGCAAGGTTGTGTTCAAAACCCCGCTTGGTCCCAGCAACAAAATCCAGCCATAGGCTTGCACCAGCAGGTTCAGGATCAGCGGCAATAGGATCGTGACAGTCAGACAGCGCCGCGCCAGCGGGCTTCGCAAAGATGTTAGCACGAATGCCAAAGGCACAGCCAGCACCATCGCAATAAGGGTGGCGATGAAAGCCAGCTTGACCGTCAACCAGACCGAGCGTCCGAAAAACGGGGTCATCAGATCCAGATAGGGCCGGATCGAAAAGCCTTGGATCGTTCCGGTTTCCGCTGAAATGGAAAACCGGAAGATGTAAAAGCACGCCCCCAGAAAGGGCGTAATGGCCAATAGCGCTGGCAAAGAAAATGCCAGCGCCCTTTTGCGGGATAATCCGATACTCATCGATAAGCTGCCTTGCCTGTGATCAAGCGCTTAGGATAGCGTCTGGTTATAGCGGTTGATCCAGGTTTCGCGGACATCGGCAATAAATGTCTTGTCGTGCACGATGGTTTTTTCACCCATCTGTTCGGGCTTGATGATAAAGGGGCTGGCTTTAGCCGCCTCGGACATAACCGCATTCTGATTGATAGGACCGTTCAGCACAGCTTCCGCCATCATGCCTTGTACTTCGGCATCCAGCGTAAAGTCGATGAAGGCATGTACAACATCATCATCGCCCGGTTTGGATTTGGGCACGATCGTATACATCAGGTCGGCAAAGAAGCCTTCATCCAAATCATAGGTCGCCCCCATATTAGAATTTGCAGGGTCCATCAGCTCTTTAGCATAGAACGCCGGAGCATATACGCCGCCCAGATCCAGCGCATCCGAACGGAACAGTTCCGACAGTTGGGCCGGATTTTCACCGAATGTTAGGATGCTGTTGCGCAGTTCTGCCAGCTTGGCAAAAGCCTCATCCGCGTTCGTACCATCACCGCCCAACATTTTTCCGGTGGCAAAAATGGTATCCAGCGCATCGGTCCATGTGGATGGAGGCAGGAACAGCCGGTTCTGGTGCGAGGCATCCCACATCTGTGCATAGGAGGTCGGCGGCTCGGCAAAGGTTTTGGTGTTATAGATCAAGCCACCCGTCCACAGTAGATATCCAATACCATACCCGTCAGCGCCGGTTCGAAACCGCGGATCGACCTGTTCCAGATTGGGCAGCAAGTTAAGATCTGGCTTGGCAAGCAGCCCGTCACCACCTAGCTCGACTGCACCCACACCTGCCAAAGTGATTACATCATATTGTGGCCGATCCCCTGCCGCCCGCAGCTTTGCCACCATTTCCGAGGTAGATCCGGTCCGGTCGGCAATGACGCGTGCGCCGGTTTTCGCCTCGAATGGTTTTGCGATGTGATCGAGAACGGCAGCGCCAGTGCTGTCAGACCACGTTAGCAGACGCAGTTCTTTTCCAGCAAGCGGTTGACTGCTCGAGGCGCGAAGAATTGACGGCGTGGCCACCGCAGCCGCTAGCCCGGCACCAGTTGATAGGACAGCTCGTCGAGAGTACTTGATATTCATGATGTTCCTTACAAGAAGATTCAACGCGTAAGACAAACGCTCACACCCATGCTGAACCAAGCATCGGGAAACATGATTTTGTATAAATTTCTATAAACTCAAAGTTAGTTGCATATTTATACAACTTAGAGAGAAGTTACTGCACATTCGTCACATAAAATGCACAGTGGGTCACCGAGGGAAGTGACAAATGGTTGTTTTTATTTATTAAATAAAAAATACTTATCGATGACAATTTGCGAGTTTCGTATTTTAAGCGTTCTGGTCGCAAAAAGATCATAGCGATTGCCGATGTAAATGACGAGTGAACAATTGCTTAAACAATAGGCTCAGAGGTTGTGTTGCAACTTTTGATTGAAACGCCTCGAAGTTTTGCATCCGTCCTGTGATCCGCTTGATGAAGCGATGATCCCGCTCGAGAGTATTATTGAGGTATTTGACCTGTAGGAGGATTATTGGACAAAGAGGCGAGGGATCATCTCCTGAATCCAATGTACTAGCCGGAAGGTATAAGCCGACGACCTACAAAACCTCCGACTGGAAAAGCCGCAATCAGGCGATGAAGCAGCGCGGATCACTGACCGTCTGGTTCGATCCCTCAATGCAGTGGGAAGCCATTCCGTCGGGGCATCGCGGCCGTTAGCAGGCCTATAGCGACGCTGACATTAAGGCCTGCCTCCACTCTCAAGACCCTCCTCAAGCTGCCGCTCCGGCAAGCGACCGGTTTCGTGGCAAGCTTGCTCGAACTGTCTGGGCTCGGCTGGTAAGTGCCGGATTTGAGCACTGGGCACGCCGCTAAACGACTTGAACGTCACCATTCCGTATCGCGGTTCCAAGGGACCGCAGCATCTGCTCGTAAACAGCACCAGCATTAAGGTGGAAGGCGAAGGCGAGTGGTACATGCGCAAGCATGACGGTTCGAAACGAAGGGTCTGGCGCAAGACCCACCTCGGCGTCGATGAACAGACTATGGATATCTGGGCAGTCGAGGTCACCTCCAGCAATGTCGGCGACGCGCCCATGCTCCCCGGATCTGCTTGCCCAGCTGCCCCCGGATTAGGCGATCGCCGACGTTACAGCGGACGGTGCTACGACACGCGGGTCTATCACGACGCTGGCACCAAGTGCGGTGCCGCGGCAATCATTTCGCTCCGCCCCGCCGCGAGGCGCTGGAAGCCTGACACGGCAGGAGCCAGAGCGCGCAAGGAGATCCTGCGGACGTTAAAACATCCTGGCCGAGGGCTTTGGCAGAATTGAAACGGCTACCACCAACGTAGCAGGGTGGAGACAAATATAAACTGCGTGAAACTGCTCGGACAAAGGCTGATGTCCCAGGACTTCGACCACAAGGTGGCCGAAGTTCAGATCCGTCCGGCAGTCATGCGCTTCGCTGCCCTCGACATCCCCGTGACTGTAGCCCTTGAATTAGTGTGTACGGGAAACGGGGAACTACGGTCATCAGTTGATTTGTGCAACATCGCCTCGTCATATTAGAAATTTTCATGCCTCAGATATCAGTTTTTAAAAGTCACGCTTGATTGGCTGATAACATTGCCGGCAATGGCATCCATCATCGCTGTCCAGTCTACCGAAATATCGTCTTCATCAGGAAGGGCATCCAGATTTTTATCCAAAGCGTAAACCGTGATCTTATATTCGTGCTTGGCGGTACCGGGCGAGCATGGCGGTGTATATCCGGTTTCCTTGCCATCCTTATCCGACCCCTCATTCCCGATCGAGGTCGGATTGCCCCGATCAATCATGCCGGTATCGGCAGAGATATCCCAAAGCAACCAATACTGGCTGGGTGTATCGCGCCCCTCGATTGTTCCACGGGGATAATGTTGCATCACGACAGCAAAGCCTTGCGTACCATCCGGAACGCCTGACCATTCCAAAGGCGGCGATATTCCATCCCCGCCGTCACGCTTACATTTCAGATCAGCCGGCAAATTGCCGCCATCAACAAAAGCCGGGCTTTCAACGGTGAAGCTGTTTTGCGCGGCCGCAGGGCCGGCAATGGCCGTCATGACTGCAAACGTGCCCAGAACGGCGGTTTGATAAAGGCGCGGCGTCATCGGCAGAACTCTCCGGTTTCGACTTTACCGTCATTTGTAACGGTGCGGCTTTCAAAGTTATAGCAATCGGCTTGGTCAGAGGGACTATAGCGGATATAGTAATCCTCGCCGTCATAGCGGTAATCCATGCTCCGACTGCCGCCTTCATCCTGTGTAAAAACCAGATTTTCGACACCACCATTCGGCGGGTTTCCCGGGTTAGACCCCTGCCCCGTTGCAGCATTCGTCAATGGTGCCGTACGGGGCAAATCCTTAAGGTCGTCAACCTTACCCATCAAACACTGCACGATATACGGTGCCTCTTCTGACGTTTGATAACGATAGCCGTAATTATCGTCGGCCTGACCGTTACAGACATCCAGAACGCCTTTGGCAATTACCGTACCATCGGGGTTTTTATCGCCATATATTGGAAATCCATCAAAGGCCCACCCGAGAATGGCGTCATCACCCGCGTTGTGCATCTGTTCGATCATGCAGCGCGGTTTCATGTGATAATGGTAATCATCCCCTCGTCCGGCATGGCCACCGCAAACGTCCAGCTGCTGCGTCTGGAACGTATCATGCTGGGCCTGATAATGTGCCAGATCATCCTGTGACATCTCTCCTCCGCCAGTATAGTCAAAGATCGGCACACCATTGACCGCCACCCCGAGGGCCGCATCGCGGGTTTGCGGCGTATCACCCAGTTCAGGTTTCAGCGGGATCGGAGCGTCATATTCCTTCGCGGGCACCGGCACCTGTTCATTGGTACCAACAATGCCTGTCATCAATTCGTGATCCGGATATGTGTCCGAAGAAATGATTGCCTTTCCATCCTCGCAGGTCACGGCCACCTTATCGGAAAATCCCGCATCCTCGACTGATTTAACGACAGCGTCACAATGGGCCTGAACCTGATCAATGTCCGGTTCGTCCGCATGGGCGGCCGCTGTAAGGAATGCGGTCGACCCCAGCAGGATCGCAAGCGCACCCGCGCGAAGCGGAAAACGAGGGGATGTATTCATTTGGCAATCTTTCGGTTTGATCACCAGCCGCGTGAATGCCGCTGGTTTTAAAAAAATCTTCAGTGGCAATTGCCAAGACTTATTCGACGACCGTGCGGCACAGGATCGTATTATCGGTTTTCAGATCGGGTCCCCACATGAATTGGGCAGCTTCATCCCATTCAACATCGTCATAGCCTTCTTTAGGGCTGACATCTTTTGCATCATGGATGGTGGCGTCGGGCCATTCGGATGCGTCGAAATCAACCGTGTCCCAGCCTTCAGGAATTTCGGTTGTTTCAAAGCCACACGTCCCCTCGCCCGCAACCGGATTGGTTTCATCGGCACAGGCGGTGTCCAGCGGCGCTTTATGGACCACAAGACACTGCCAGTCGGAATCCGATACGGTCACCAGATCCCCTGCTGCATCATGCAATTGCATGATCGCGCCGCCGTCGCCCATTTGCTGGCGGCGGGTGCCAATGTATTCAAGTCCGGTATCGTTTTCCTTGAAATCCTTCATTGTCAGCGCCAGAACAAAGGGACGCTCGGCCTCGAAAGAAAAGCTCTCGGCGTTGAACGACCGTTCGGTTGTGATGGGAACGCTGTCTTCCATCACCTGTTCACCGTTCACATTCAGCGCAAACCAGTTGTCGACCCAGACATCTGCCGAAAAGGTTTCCGCCTGCGCGGTGGTTGCAAGCATCGTTAGTGCACAGATCGCGGCTAGAGAGGTTTTCATGATCAGATCCTTTATTCCCTGACGCAGTTCGGAAGGCGCCATAGCTGTGGTTTCACATAACAACGCGACCTTGCGGCAAGCTGATCCGAAACTTACAAATTTGTAATATAAGACCGTTATCGCCCGAACCTTTCAGCAGCTATACGGAGGGTTGTGCAAAGACGGCCCTGAAATGGAATGGCGCGATGAAAATCCTGTTGCTGGAAGACGATGCAGAGATCGCAACATGGGTCCGGGACGGGTTGAACCGGTCCGGTCATGTCGTCGACTGGCTGGATGACGGACGCGATGCGATGACCGCTGCAATGACCCAATCCTATGACCTGCTGATTTTGGACCGCATGACCCCCGGTCTGGACGGATTGTCGGTTCTGCGCGCCATTAGGGCCGCCAAAATCGGAACACCCGTGCTTTTGCTGACCGCCCTTGGTGATGTCGACGACCGTGTCGAGGGTTTGCACGCTGGGGCGGACGATTATCTTTCAAAACCCTTTGTGTTTTCCGAGCTGGACGCGCGGGTCGCAGCGCTTGGGAGGCGCAACAGCACCCTAACCCAGGCGGATAAAACCCAACTGGTTGCCGGCGATATCCATCTGGACCTGCTGCGACAGCGCTGCATGCGTCAGGGGCAGCAGATCGATCTGAACCCAAAGGAATTTCGCCTGCTAGAGGTGTTTGTGTGTTCCAACGGGCGGGTTTTGACACGCACTATGCTGCTGGAAAAGGTGTGGGACATTCATTTTGATCCAACAACCAGCGTCGTTGAAACACATATCAGCCGACTGCGCGCCAAAATCGAAAAGCCGTTCGGCGATACTGTCATCAAAACAAAACGCGGGGCTGGTTATGTTTTTGAACCAGCTTACTGATCTCAAGCGGCTGTACCGTATGTCGGCCTTGCGGCAGGCTGCGACGATAACCTTGACCTTTCTGGTCTTGATGTTCGTGGCAGGGTCTATTGCCGTTACGGCCTTTGAACATGAATGGCAGATACGGATCGAGGATGAACTGACCAGCCGCTTTGCCGAGGTGCGGGATGATATCAATCGCTTTAATTTCGATCCGACCCGCTATCCCCTTAGCAAGAATGAGCGAATTGAATTCCGGACCTCAGGCCCGACAATCAAATCCGGTATGTATAATACACTGGACGTGAATTGGCGTTTTGGGGACAGCCCCAGCACAGCGGTTCAGGATGCCGAATGGTTGGACGACCCGTCAGGAAAGTGGATGTTCATGGTCGGCAACGTCAAAGACGGTCAGTTGATCGTCGGAACCGATCTGCGCCGTCAGGATGATTTTTTGCAGATTATGCTGCGAACGATGGGCTTTGTCGGGCTCGGCGCTGCAATTTCGGCACTGCTTATTGGAATTTATCTGGGGCTTCGCACACAGCGCCGCATTTCCGCGATGGCATTGACACTCAGCAATTTTGGTGCGGGCAATCTGACCGCACGGATGGGTCAGACAGCCCGACAGGACGATCTGGCTGACTTGTCACGACAGCTTGATGCCACGCTGTCGCAACTGAACAGCCTGATCCGTCAGTCACGCGATTTCGCAAGCAATATCGCCCATGATCTAAGGACGCCTCTGACCCGGTTGCGTATTCGCTTGGATCGCGCGCTGTACGATGAAACCAGCAGCAAGGAGCATGTCGAGGCTGCAATGTCACAAACGGACAGCATAATTGAAATTTTTGACGCCTTCTTACGGATAGCCAAATTAGAAACGGGAACCGCGCGGGCTACGTTTTTACCGATTGATCTGGGGAAGCTGGCCGATGAAATCGCCCAGATATACGGCCCTGTTATCGAAAGTTCGGGCCGTGTGTTTGTTACCGATATTCACTCTTCGATTACCATTCGCGGCGACCGTGTACTACTGATCCAGCTGATGGCAAATCTGCTTGAAAACGCGATCAGACATACGCCCGATGGCTGCACGATCAGATTGATTGCCAAGGGGCAAGGTATCGGCGTTGCCGATGACGGACCGGGCATTCCGCCCGAGGAATTCACGCGGATTACGCAACCCTTATATCGGCTAGAGTGTAGTCGGAAAAGCGAGGGTGTAGGTTTGGGTCTTTCATTAGCTAAAACCATTGCCGAAATTCATTCAGGAAAACTTGAGTTCGCCAATAATAAGAACAACGAATCCGGTACAGGGCTTTTGGTTCAGGTAACCTTGCCGAGTATATCGTAACTACTAATGTCAAAAATTTTGCTACACGTGACCTGCACTAACCTTTCATTCAGCCGCGACCGGAGACCGGTTTGTGTTACGCAGACCGGCGTAGTGTGAGCAATAGCCCGCTGCGCGTAGCTTTAATCTCGCGCAGCAGGGCAGCAATTGTAGTGGTCAATATCCGCGCATGAGCCAGATTAGACCTGTCACGCTTTGGTGCCACTCCACGTGATCGTTTAGGCCACCTTTCGTTCGAAAGCGACGGGGCTTTTCCATCCCAGTTCCGAATGGCGTCGCCGCGGGTTATAGAGCCCATTGATGTATTCAAAAATTGCCGTCTCGGCTTGTCAGGGGGTTTCCCATGACAGTCGCCAAATCAATTCAGCTTTGATGGTTTTCTGTACCTGGTGGCGGTCATGGACTGGTACAGCAGAAAAGTGCTCAGCTGGCGGCTATCGAACTCCATGGATGACGGGTTTTGCATAGAGGCTTTGAAAGAAGCCCTGCTTCGATACGGACCGCCGGAGATTTTCAACATGGAGCATTGTCGCGCCATCGGTTCGAGAGGCCATGCGACGTCAAGGTAGCCAGTTCACCAGAACCGATTTCACCGAAGTCCTGCTTGATGCATCGATGACGATCTCGATGGACGGGCATGGTCGTTAGATCGACAACCGCATGATCGAACGGCTCTGGCGATTATTAAAATACAAATGCTTCTACCTGAACGCATTCGAGGTCGGCTCGGAAGCCCGCAAGGGGACTGGCGCCTGGATCACATACTACAACGAAAAACGCCCACACTCTTCGCATGGGCTGCTGACGCCCAGTGAGGCCTATGATACCCACAATCAACGTCTGAAAGCCGCCGCCTGACATGAAGCAAATACTATAGTTTAGCTCGCCGGAAGGTAGTGTCGCAAGTTTACTGTGAGTTATGTTAGTGCAGATTTTGATGATATCAGACTGCCAATGCGGCGAACTGCTGGGTTGGTCTGAGG
The DNA here is from genome assembly GCF_003590715.1 of Paracoccus sp. JM45. Lineage (GTDB taxonomy): Bacteria > Pseudomonadota > Alphaproteobacteria > Rhodobacterales > Rhodobacteraceae > Paracoccus. Next base: position 11,198 of record NZ_QQVY01000016.1, on the reverse strand, counting down.
TTGTTATCTCCAAACTTGCCTTTGCGGATCATGTGGGCTGTTTTTATTCCGGCAAGTGTCGCTTGGGCTGAGTGAAACGTCTTAAAGAGCGTCGCAAACCGTATAAACTAATTATCACCGCGATCGCCAGAAGGCTGGTCACAATCGCTAATGCGATAATTGAGAGCCGTACTCCTTGGCAGGTTCAAGCCCACAAATAGACAAACTTTTTAGGGCATGGAATGCAAATCGCACCCATGCCCACATGGACAATATTTGAACCTATAAGACGCTGACCTCAAGAAGTCCTATGCGGGATTTCGGCAATCGAAATCTCGGTGCATTTTACACCGTTTATTGTCAACGTGCGTATATCTTCGGTTGCCAGGGCAACAGCTAGCCTGTTGAGCAAAGGTTTGGCTTTTCCGGTAAAGCGAAGTGTGATGTCGATTGTTGTCTCGGTTCCGCTTATATCAATTGCCAGCAGCCAGTGCGCCCCATCCAAAGCCTTAGAAGTCCTACCGTCATCTTCATAAAGAACGCTATGATCAGCGAAATTTCCCGACGGTGGGAAGATTGCCAATTCACGGGTATCATCGGCAGAAGGTTCGGCCCGCATTGTACCTGCTGCTAGTGGCAAAACTGCACCTGCCCGAACGAAAAGAGGGATGCTGTCCAGATTTACGTCGACGGTGATTGACCGGCCTCCCTCATACCACGCGCCACTATGAAAATCATACCATCCGCTGCCGTTCTGCGGCAGCCATAGGGTGCGGATGTTCGCGCCCTGTTCAACGACAGTTGCGACCAGAAGGTCACGGCCCAGCATGAATTCGTCGTTTTCAGCGAAGCAGGCCGGATCATCTTCGTGGTCCAGCAACGTCGGGCGCAGTATTGGCTGATGGTCGATCACCGCCTGATAGAGACAGGTGTAAAGATAGGGCACCAACCGATACCGTAATTCCAAAGCCGCGCGGATCTGCGGAAGGATCTGTGGATACATCCACGGCTCGTTCACGGTCGCATCGTCGTTCCATGAATGGATGGTGAAGCGCGGATAGAAAATGCCGTTCTGGACCCACCGCAGGAACAGTTCCGGCAACGGTCGGTCACCGGAGAAACCGCCAACATCATGGCCGATATTGAAGATCCCTGACATGGAAAGCCCAAGCCCCATCCGGTTGTTATAGCGGATGGTTTTCCAGTCGGTCCGGTTGTCACCCGTCCACGTCTGCGCATAACGCTGGATGCCCGGCGCACCCGAACGGCTGATCAGATAGGGGCGCTGGTCCGGCGCATATTCGACTTGCGCATCGCGCGAGGCGCGCGTCATCAAGACCGGCTGCAAGGGGCGGATCAGGCAAACCTCGATCGGGGTTCCAAAACCGTCGCATTGCGCGGCCGCATCCCAGATTTCATATTCGTTGTTGTCGTTCCACGTCGACCCGATGCCATGCGCCAACAGCTGGCTGGAGATATTGTCTTTCCACCATGACACCGTATCGGGGTTGGTGAAATCCAGATGTGATCCTTCGTCGTCCCAGAAAACGGATTTTTCCGGCGCATCGCTTTGGCTGTCGCGAATGAACAGTCCAGCGGATGCCACATCGTGATAACGGGGGTGATCCTGCAAAAGGCAGGGTTTGATATTGGCAATCAGATGGACCTGACGTTCGGCGTATTGCGCGGCCATGGCGTCGATGTCGGGGAATTTATCCGTATTCCAGTTAAAGACATAGCGCTTGTCCCCGATCGAGGTATAGCCCGATGACATCTGGAAACTGTCGCAGGGCAGATCGTGTTCGGTGATCTTGTCCAGAAAGCCCTGCACCTGATCCTGTGCGTCGGGTGCATCGGTATAGGACATGGTCGAACCGGAATATCCAAGCGCCCAACGCGGCGGAAAAGCCGTCCCCCCCGTCAGCCAGACCTGCCTGCGGGTCAGACCGGCCAGATCGGGCGACCATGACATATAGTAATCCAGATCGCCGTCCGCCGCCCGATAGGCGCGGTAGGGACGGTGGTAATTGTCCAGTTCATTCCCCAGATCGAACCAGCAGCTAGCAAGGTTGTCATAGAAGATCGACCATGATCCAGCGTTTGGCGTACGGGTCATGGTAAAGGGAATATGCTTGTACAGCGGGTCCGTGGATTCCGCATCATAGCCCATCGCGTCCAGATTGCGCATCTCGAACCGGCGACCCGAACGTTCAAGATCGCCCGCCTTTTCGCCCAATCCGTAAACACGTTCGGCGGGATCGCGCAGCAAGAAATGGGCATGTGAGTGATCGCGGGTTCCGGCCATATAGGCACCCGTCGGACGTTCGCTGGCGAAAGTTTCCCATGTATCGCAAAGGCGCGCCTGCCAGACCAACTGCAAGGGCTTGCGGATCATCACCCGCAAAGCCTCGGTCTGCAGGACCACTTCGTTATCACCTTGGATCACCGTAAAGTCGGGACAGGTGAAACCGTCGACCAGATCGCGGCTTCGGCCTTCGAAGGGCACATCCTGCTGCGGGGCGATGGACCATGTGCGCCCCTGACGCCAGCCCTTCGCACCGACCAGCGATACGCGGATCAGGTCATGTTCCAGCACGGTCAGACGCAATTCGCGATTACCCTCGACGCCAAGACGGATCATCGCGGCCTGACGGTCCAGAAATTCCCAATTCTTAAGCGTTTTCATATTAATTTCCGTAACCTAGAAGCCATTGCGGCAAAGCCAGACTGATTTCGGGCACAAAGGTGACCAACAGCAGCAACCCGACCATCACCGCATAGAACGGCAGAAGCGGCTTGATGACGCGGGAAATCGGCACTTTCCCCACCGAACACCCGATAAACAGCGCTGATCCGACGGGTGGTGTGCAGATGCCGATCGACAGGTTGAAGGTCATCATGATGCCGAAATGCACCGGATCCATCCCCAGATCACTGACGACGGGCAGGAAGATCGGCGTGAAGATCAGCAACGCAGGGGTCATATCCATGAAGGTGCCGATGACCAGCAAAGCCAGATTGATCACCAGCAGAATAACCAGCGGATTGTCCGACAGCATCAGCAGATAATCCGACAGCGCGAAGGGAATATCACCATAGGCCATGGCCCGTGACATCGCGATCGAGGTCCCGATCATCAGCAGAACGATCGTAGTCGTGACCGCGCTTTCCATCAGGATTTTCGGCAGATCACGCAGTCCGATTTCGCGATACCAGAACAGTGCAAGGATCAGTGAATAGACAACGGCGGCAGCCGAAGCCTCGGTTGCGGTGAAAACGCCGCCGATAATGCCGCCCATGATGACCAGCACCAGCCCCAGCGGCAGGATCGCATCCAGCGTGCGATGGCGCACCTCGTCCCATGCGGGGCGTTCGGACACCGGATACCCGCGCTTTTTGGCAATGATACCGGCAACCAGCATCAATCCCAGACCCAGCAAGGCACCGGGCAGATATCCCGCCACAAACAGCGCCGAAATCGAGGTCCCGCCCGTGATCAGCGAATAGACGATCAGCGTGGTCGAGGGCGGGATTAGCAACCCCGTCGGGCTGGACGCGATGTTGACAGCGGCGGAATAGGCAGGGTCATATCCCTCTTTGCGCTGCAAGGGGGCCATCACGCCACCCACCGCCGCCGCAGATGCCACAGCCGAACCCGAGATTGAACCGAACATCATATTCGCGATGACGTTGCAATGCGCCAACGAACCGGGCAAGCGACCGCCCAGAACCTTGGCGAATTCGATCAACCGCAGTGCGATGCCGCCGCGGTTCATAATATTGCCTGCCAGAATAAAGAACGGGATCGCCAGCAGCGTAAAGCTGTCCAGTCCTGATGCCATCTGCTGGGCGACGATAAAGATCGTCTGGTCGAAGGACATGAATAACAGGAAGGTCAGCGACGCGGCGATCCCGATAGAAAAGGCAATCGGAACGCCGATCACCATCATCGCCCCGAAGGACGAAAACAAAACGACAGCAGCCCAGTTCATGACGCAACCTCGTGTCTGGTGGCTTCGGGATCGTCAGGCGCGGTTAGGACCTGTTTGCCCGCCCAGTTGAGGACCAGATTTCCGGCGGCATAGGCCAGAATGATCAGCCCCGATACCGGAACGGCACCATAGACCCAGCCCATCGGCACCTGCAGCGCTGGCGATATCTGACCCGATACGAGCGTCTTCAGCATCAGTTGCCCGCCCCCCCAGACCATGACCAATCCGGCAAATGCAGCGATCAGCAGGGTAATCAATGCCTCGACCAGCAGGCGGGGACGCCCATTCAACGATAGCGGCAACAGGTCAATGGCCAGATGGCGGCCTTGGCCATAGGTATAGGCCCCGCCCGTCAAGGCCAGCCACATGAACAGGAATCGCGCCAGTTCATCCGTCGTGGTGGATGGCGTGCCAAGAACATATCGGCTGACCACCTGCCAGACGACACAGACCAGCAACACCAGAAACACGGCCATAATACCTGCACGCAGCAGGTTGTCGGCTGCACGTCTTATCATGACGGCACCCTTTCGAATGTAATCACTGCCACGGCGGTCCCTCCTCCTCGGGCGGGGTCATGCCCCTTTGATACGGTGCAAGATGCAGGGCTTGGACAATTTGGTCAACCAATTTCCAATTTTGGTTGACAACTATGGGAATTGGTGGCCCAAATCCGGCTATGACAAATCGCGGTAGGTTCCGATCAGGGCCTTCCACGACCCCGAGGGAGGAATACCGATGACCATGTTGAAAGTTCTGGCGGCAACAACTGCGCTGTCCACATTCGCATTCAGCGCCGCAGCAGACGCTAAGACCCTGCGCCTGAACCATAACAACCCCGAAGACCATCCCGTCCATATCTCGATGCAGATGATGGCCGATAAGGTCGAGGAAGCGACGGACGGATCGCTGAAGATCCGCATCTATCCCAACGGCCAGCTGGGGTCACAGCGCGAATCCACGGAACAGGTGCAAAACTGTTCGCTGGATATGGCGAAATCCAACACCTCGGAACTGGAAGCCTTTGCGCCGGTATACGCGGCCTTCAACCTGCCCTATATGTTCCAAAGCGAAGAACATTTCGACAAGATCATCACCGGAGAGATCGGCCAGTCCATTTTGGACAAGGCAGCTGAATCCGGCATGCGCGGTCTGGCCTATTACACCGAAGGCGCGCGGTCATTCTATACCAACAAGGCCATCAATACCCCCGACGACCTGAAGGGCCTGAAAATCCGCGTCCAGCCCAGCCCTTCGGCTGTGCGGATGGTGGAACTATTGGGCGCAAACCCGACGCCCATCGGGTGGGGCGAACTCTATTCGGCACTGCAACAGGGCGTCGTCGATGGTGCGGAAAACAACCCCACCGCTTTGACCACCGCCCGCCACGGCGAAGTGTCCAAGCATTTCTCGCTGGATGAACATACGATGATCCCTTCGGTGGTCTTTATTTCGACCTGCGCATGGGACGGCCTGACGGAGGATGAAAAAACCGCCCTGTCGACGGCAGCGCGTGAATCCATGACCTTCCACAGCGCTGAATGGAAGAAAGCCTCCAATGCCGCCATCGAGGAAGCCAAGTCCGAAATGGGCGTAGAGGTCCATGAGGTCGACAAGGAACCCTTCATCGCCGCCGTGCAGCCGATGTATGACGAGGCCACGGCCAACAATCCCGAACTTGCGACGCTGATCGAACAGATCCGCGCCGAAGCGGAATAAGCGAAAGGGGGCCGCCATGCTGGAACGTTCAGAACTTGCCGAAAACGCCTTGGCGGCCCTCCACGACGAGGCTTATGGTTCCGCATATGATCTGCGGAACCTGACCCACGAAGGAATGATCTTTACCGGCGGCCGCAAGGCGCTTTCGCTGGACGGGGATTGGAACTTCTGCGTCGACCTGCTGGACACGGGCCTGCGTCAGAAGTGGTTCGAAATGCAACCCGCATTGCCCGCCGACCGGTCCGAGCCTTGGGACTACGACCCCCATATGGGCGAACGCGTCGCCGTTCCGTCCTGCTGGCAGATGCTGCGCGACCGGTGGTATTTCTTTGAAGGCGGGTCGTGGTATACACGCAAACTGGATGTGCAGCCCGATGCCGATGGGCGGCTGTTCCTGCGGATCGGTGCTGCCAGTTATGATTGCAAGGTGTTCCTGAACGGCGAATATCTGGGCAGCCATCTGGGCGCATCGACGCCGTTTTTTGTCGAATTGACCGATCATATTAAGTCCGGTGACAACTGGCTGATGCTGTTTGTCGACAATCGCCGTCAGTCTGATCGCGTGCCGATGCAGAACACCGACTGGTTCAATTACGGCGGCATCTATCGCGAAGTCTCCCTTTACCGGACGCCGAAAACCGTTATCCGCGATCTGGTCGTGTCGCTGGCCAAAGACAGCTATGACCACATCGACGTGCAGGTTCAAATCGAAGGCGCAACCAGCGCGACATTGACGATCGCTGGTCTGGTCACGGTCAACGTTCCGGTGAAAGACGGCTTTGGACACATCAGCATTCCTGCAAAGCCGCAGCTTTGGTCGACGGACGACCCGCATCTTTACGATGTGACGCTGACCGCAGGCGACGATCAGGTCAGCGACCGCATCGGCTTTCGCCAGATCCAGCGCCGTGGAACAGAAATCCTGCTGAACGGTGAACCGGTCTGGTTGCGTGGCATCGCCGTTCACGAAGATGACGAACATCTGGGCAAGGTGACGTCCGAGGCTGATCTGCGCCGCCGTTTCGACCATGCGCGTGACCTGAACTGCAACTTTATGCGCTTTGCCCATTACCCGCATCACGAACGCGCGGTGCAGATGGCAGATGAATGCGGCATTCTGATCTGGGCTGAAATTCCGGTATATTGGGCCATCGACTTTGCCAATCCCGCGACCCGTGCAGACGCAACAAACCAGTTGGCCGAACTGATCCGGCGGGACCGTAACCGTGCCTCGGTGATTATCTGGTCCGTCGGGAACGAGAATGCCGACACCGATGCCCGCCTTGATTTCATGTCCGGTCTGGCAGCCACGGCCCGCCAGATGGACCCGACACGCCTGATCGCCGCGGCATGTCTTGTGAACCACCACACCCTGCGGATCGAGGATCGCCTGACCCGGCATCTGGATATCATCGGGATCAACGAATATTACGGCTGGTACGATGAGGATTTCGACGATCTGGAACAGATCGGGCGCAATTCGGCCCCCGACCGCCCCGTCGTCATATCCGAAACCGGCGCTGATGCGGATATCACGGAACACGGGCCGGAAAGCGGTTTGTTTTCCGAAAGCTATCAGGCTGAAATCTATCGCAAGCAAACCACGACGCTGGCCAAGCTGGACTATGTCAAAGGCATGTCTCCTTGGATCCTTTATGATTTCCGCACCGAACGCCGTCAGGGCATCTTCCAGCGTGGCTGGAACCGTAAGGGATTGATCGCATCGGACAAAACGACACGGAAAGCGGCATTCGATGTGCTGGCCGAATTCTATGCGGAACGCGCTGTGAAGGATCGGGAATGAACACAGTTTCTCAGCGCCGCTATCAGGATGTCGCAGCCGAATTGCGCGAATTGATCCGAACCGAGGGGTTTCAGACCGGCGACCGGCTGTTGACCGAACGCCAGATTGCCTTGCGTCTGGACGTGGGGCGCAGCTTGGTTCGCGATGCCATCATCATGCTTGAGGTCGAGGGGCTCGTTCAGGTCCGTCAGGGGTCGGGTGTCTATCTGTTGGGTGCCACGCAGCGGCAACCCGATCTGACCGTCGATGACATCGGCCCTTTCGAACTGCTCGAGGCGCGGATGGTTCTGGAAAGCGCCGTCGCCGGACTGGCCGCAGCAACCGTCACGAAAGCCGACATTATCGCCATGCGCGAAGCGCTGGACGAAGAACGTCGGTGCATCAGCGCCGGTGACAATGACTATCAGGGGGACCGCCGCTTTCACCTGTTGATCGCCGAGGCCACCCAGAATGGCGTCCTGGTCAAACTGGTCGCAGACCTCTGGGACAGGCGCGATAAAAGCAGGATGTGGGCACAACTGCACAGCCGGATCTTTGACGATACTTATCGCAACTGCTGGCTGGACGACCATCGAGCCATTCTGGACGCATTGCGCGCACGCGACAGCCAGCGTTCACAGCAAGCGATGCGTCACCACTTGTCGAACGTTAGCGCCACACTGATGCAGTTGTCGGACGCCGATGACCCCGCATTCGACGGCTTTCTTTTCCCGACGGCCCGTACTTCTCAAGCCTTTCAATCGCCTGCTGCGGACAGGCCATCGTTAGGCCGCAATACCAAAGGTGACCGGTCATAGCTTGCAAAGGGCTTCGGGAGCCTAACGCACCCTGACATGGATATATGGTCGGACTTGATACTTGTTGAACCATTACTTTGTTATATGAGAGGGTCACTTATCCAACCCTTGCAGGACAGCTATGAACCAACAACGTATTATCCGCTACGATACCGCCGATACCCAAGCCGGAGGGACCAAGCGCCCATTTGCCAAGGCCGTACGCGCCGGTGACTATGTCCACATTTCAGGGCAGGTGCCGACTGTAGACGGAGAGGTCGTAACAGGTGGCATCGTCACCCAGACCGAACAGGTCATTGCTAATATCAGACAGGTTCTGGCCCTTGCAGGCTGCGGTATGGAAGATATCGTCAAAGTCAATTGCTGGCTGGATGATGCACGTGATTTTTCATCATTCAATGCGGTTTTCGCAAAGCATTTCGGCCCCAACCCACCTGCCCGTTCGACGGTAGAATCACGGCTGATGGTAGATGCGAAAGTCGAGATCGATGTGTTGGCATGGAAGCCGCTGGTAGACGAATAAATGATCCACCCGATCACGCGCAAATATGTGGCAGTAGATGAAAATCGGCGAACAACCGGTTTAGAACTTTAGTCTAATCCCTCTTTTGATAAAGTAACAGCAGCGCCTTGCGCATTTGAGTCAAAGCACATGTTTATACTCACAGCATGCGATGGCTGCATATCTGAACAGCAGACGTTTTCTGGGTCGGATACTTGCCACTCCACCTAAGGTCCTTTGTAACATATAACTGACACGAAACGCTTTCGTTAGAGAGGCGCCCCAAGCCTTCGCTTACTTAGCCCCCCAACAATGGCAGCCTGACCGACAGCTGCGCAAAGTCTGCGTTGTCAGCAAGTACTATGCAGTTATCCGGCATACTAGGACATGTTGACAAAAGGGATTCACGGCGGGGAATGGATGTGATTCAAGCTGGTATCTGCAAAAGGAACCAGCCTGCCACGAAACCTCATGTCGGACGAAGAGTGGATGTTTTTTGAACATTTCATTCGCACTGTCAGCGCACCGAACGGACGCAAACTAACCATCACCGCCTTGTTATTAATGGGTTTTCTGGATTGCCAGAACTGGCTCGCCATGGCGCGATCTGCCGGAGGAATTTGGCAAGTGGTCCAGTGTTTCCCGACAGTTCCGGCGCTGACACTGGCAGGTTTCTGGGAGTAGATCATGGATGCCCTGAACAAGAGCGTGGCTGCACCAGATGCCCTGCAAATGGTTGGTAGCACCGCGATCCCCGGACACCATTAGCCAGCGGGTGCTAAAGTGGGACTTCGCGTCAGGGTTTCGGACGCTCAAGACCGTCTTGTGGGAAAATGATCCAGCGGATCGTTTTCTGGACCACCTCCCACTTTACGACCAAAATTCATCTCCGCGTCAACGCGGTTGGCTTGCCGATGAGAACCGAGATCTCGCCAGGCCAAGCATCCGATTACAATGGTTTCGATCCGGTCATGACCAACAACTTGCCGGCGCCAAGCGTGATGCTCGCGGACAGGGGCAACGATGCTGACAGCATTCGTAAAAAGATGTAGGCGCGGGACGTTCTGACCCAGATCCCCATGCGTAAATCCCGCAAGATGCGCGTCGGTGTAGACCACGCGCTCTATGCTCTGCGCAACCTTGTCGAAAGATGATTTAACAAGCTGAAAAACGCCCGACGTGTTGCCACCCGTTACGAGAAGACCGCCGAGAGCTTTCTTGGTTTCGTAGACATCACATCCATCCGGCTCTGGATCCGCTATTTGTCAACGTGACCTAAAAAATATTAAATTAATCTCAGGTTCTGCGTAACGGATCGCTTTTGGATCGCGAATAGCCCACCGGCCACATGGGCACCGGTAACCTCGATTACAAAGAAAATTAGGAATACTTATGCAATCCAATGTTAAAATCGCCCTCTTGCTGATCAGGGTTACGTTCGGACTATTTCTATTAGTTTGGGGGCTGGACAAAATACTGAATACGGATCATGTCGCAGCGGTATTTTCCAAGTTCTATGGTATTGGTGCACTTGCCGGTTCTGTGGCAATGATACTTGGCGTCCTTCAGGTACTTTTATCACTGGCAATAATTACTGGCCTTTTCAAAACCGTGACATATGGCGCGGCTGTTCTGATACATGGCGGCAGCACAATCGCGACCGCGGGACACATCTTGATGCCAATGGCAGAGGGTTCTAACCTGCTGTTCATGGCTGGCCTGCCAATTATGGGCGCAGTTTTAGGTCTGTTCATTGCCCGCAAAGAAGACACGCTATTTTCACTGGATTCATCACGGGAACACGTAAAATCTGCCTGATAACATCAGGTGGATCAGGATGGCTCCGTATTGACCCATTTTGATCCGCCCGGTGAACCTCCAAACTGGATGCTTTCGCAGACCTACGGTTGGCATGAGCACATCAAAGTGGCGACATAGCAGGGCGTTGTTGCACAAAGGGATGAGGGATTCACCTTGCGAATCCAGTGTAGTAGCTCGAAGGCATGAGCAGACCTCCGAAGACGACCTACAAGACCACCAACTGGAAAAGTTACAATCAGGCGCTGAGGCAGCGCGGATCACTGACCGTTTGGTTTGATCCCTCGATGCAGTGGGAAGCCATTCCGTCGGGGCGTCGCGGTCGTCAGCAGGCCTATAGCGACGCTGCGATCCAGGCCTGCCTCACTCTTAAGACCCTCCTCGGGCTGCCGCTCCGCCAAGGCGTGCCGTTGTTCGCCATTGGTCCGAGAACAATGGCACGCGGTTTCGTGGCGAGCTTGCTCGAACTGTCCGGGCTCGGCTGGTCCGTGCCGGATTTCAGCACTCTGTCACGTCGCCAGAAGACCTTGAACGTGACGATCCCGTATCGTGGTTCCAAGGGGCCGCTGCATCTGCTCGTGGATAGC
>NZ_QQVY01000015.1 GCF_003590715.1 Paracoccus sp. JM45 | reverse complement strand
ACACGATCCGTCACCACAAAGCGCTGCTCGTTCATCCCAACCTCCGTTTGGGAGATTTGAATCAGAAATCAAAACCTATGGGAAGTATGATTGTCCACGGGCCCTAGTTTTTCGACCAGTTTTCTGCCGCAATAAGCTTTCGCATTGGTTTCATGTCAGGCGGCAGCTTTCAGGTTCGAGTCTTGAGTATCATAGGCCTCTGCCGGGGTCAGCAGGCCATGCGGTGAGTGCGGGCGTTTTTTGTTGTAGTAGCTGAGCCACGCGCCGATCCCACGACTCGCCTCTGAACCGGTCTCAAAGGCGTTGAGATAGACGCACTCGTATTTCGCTGCGCGGTCCTTCGGTTCAGCGACCGCCAGAGCCGTTCGATCATTCGATTGTCGATCCATCGTCCAAGTTCATCCATGGAAATCTTGACCTTGGCGTCGCGCAGCACGTCGGTGAAATCTGTGCTGGTGAACTGCGACCCTTGATCCGGGTTGAAGATTTCCGGCGGACCGTATCGAGTCAACGCATCTTTCAATGCCTCGACGCAGAACCCCACGTTCATGGTATTCGAGAGCCGCCAACTCAGGACTTTGCGGCTGAACCAGTCCATCACGGCAACCAGGTAAAGAAACCCGCGCCGCATCGGGATGTAGGTAATGTCGGTGCACCAGACCTGGTTTGGTCGGGTGATAGGCAATTCTCTAAGAAGAGATGGGTATATCTTGTGCGCGGGATGTTTTTTGCTGGTCTTGGGCTCTTGATAGATCGGGACAAGCCGCATCAGCTTCATCAGGCGGCGCACCTAGTGTTGCCCACAATTGTGGCCTTCCCGTTGCATGTGGCGGGCCATCTGCCGGGAGCCATACCACGGCGTTTCCAAGAACTGCCTGTCGATAATTTCCACTAAACGCAGGTTCCCGGCGCTTTCGCCCCGCGGTTGAGAGTACAGCGCCGCGCGCGACAGGCAGAGCAGCACGCATTGCTGGCGTACGCTTATATCAGGATGATCCTGCTTTACCGCCTTTTGCCTGCAGTCCCGAGGATAAGGCTGGGAGGCACTGGCCAAAAATCTCGTTCCAAGACAAGCTGTCAGATTTTGGCGTGAAGTTTTTCCAGATCCTGATCAGAAACCGACGGCGCAGTTGTCACATTGCCATCAAACGCGGCGGCAATGTTCAGGGTCGCCGCTGTCTTCCAGCCGGTGATCATCGTCGGGTGAATGTCGTATTTTTTGGCCAGCTCGGCCGTCGTCAGTTCCTCGCGAATGGCTTCCAAAGCCACCTTCACCTTGAACTCAGATGTATAGCGCTTGCGTTTCGTTATCTGGGAGCGGTCCTTCATCAGTCCCGAAAGCTTAGCAACTGGTCCGAAATCCTGCGACCAACTCTTCCTTCTTGGTATCACAAAACACCGTCTTTGCGCACCTGCTCCTTCAAGCGTAGAGTGAATGCGTGCTGATGCCGAGCCGAAAGCTTCTTCGTCGGATAGCCCCGTTCCGTGATCCGCACCGCCGTATAGCGTTTGAAATTTTCAGTCAAATTACCTGTACCTATTATGGCTTGCTGGCCTCAGAAGTAGCAAAGAAGGCGTCCACAAGACATGAGGTTGTTCAGTACATCCCGACCCCTACGTCATGTCATGGTCCAAATCAAATTTGGTTTACATCCGGAACGGGGCCTCCATAATCGAAGCCAATAGGAGAGTGGAGCGTTCTAAATGTCTGCAAAAAATGTTACAGGCATGTCATCGTGACGGGCCTTTTGAAATGTGCAAACGCGATTGACCGCCTTAATGGGTGGATCGGGCGCTGCGTTGCGTGGCTGTTGGTGGCTGCCATCGCCATCAGTGCTGGAAATGCCGTCTTGCGCAAATCGTTCAACATGTCGTCCAATGCGTGGCTGGAAGCACAGTGGTATTTGTTCGGCGCGGTATTCATGCTTTGCGCAGCATGGACCCTACGCGATGACGGACATGTGCGCGTTGATGTCCTTTCCAACATGCTGGGCCCGCGGAGGCGGGTCCTGATCGATCTGATCTGTCATATGCTGTTCCTGATCCCGTTTGCGGCGGTCATGGTCTATCTGTCTTGGCCGTTCTTCATGACCTCGTTTGTGTCGGGTGAGCAGTCCAGCGACGCGGGCGGCCTTGTCCGCTGGCCAGCCAAGTTCTTTATCCTGGCGGGGTTCGTCCTGCTGTTGGTCCAAGGTGTGTCCGAGATCATAAAATGCTTTGCAAAGCTGACCGGCGCTCTTACGATTTCCGCCGATACGCCACCGAATAATGAGGCCGATGTGGCAATCGCCGATCCTGCGGTATCCCGCAGCAAACCAAGCGGACCCACGACATGATTGCCGTGCTTGAAATCATCGCGCACAATCTGGCCCCGATCATGTTTATCAGCGTCATGGGATTACTGCTGCTGGGATACCCCGTTGCGCTGACCCTTGCGGCGGGCGGGTTGTTCTTTTTCGCTATCGGTGTTGGCCTTTCTGAATACTCCAGCGACATCAACCTGTTCTGGCCTCTTATGCGCGCCATGCCCGAACGGGTCTTCGGTATTATGTCGAACGAGACATTGCTGGCGATTCCATTCTTCACCTTCATGGGGCTTATTCTGGAACGCTCGGGCATGGCCGAGGATTTGCTGGATACGGTAGGGCAACTGTTCGGACCGTTGCGCGGTGGTGTCGCGTTCGCCGTCATTCTTGTTGGCGCCCTGCTGGGGGCGACTACGGGTGTGGTTGCCGCATCGGTCATTGCGATGGGATTGATTTCTCTGCCGGTGATGCAGCGCTATCGCTATGATCAATCGGTTGCCCTAGGGACAATTGCCGCCGCCGGAACGCTGGCACAGATCGTGCCGCCATCGCTGGTGCTGATCGTCATGGCGGATCAGCTTGGTGTATCCGTCGGGGACATGTATGTGGGCGCTGTCTGGCCGGCACTGATCGTGATTGCCGTCTATTGCCTCTATATCGCAGCGCTGGCCATTTTTCGGCCCGCCAGCGTGCCCGCCCTTCCACCCGAAGAGCGGCGTTTGGGTAACGGCATCGGATCGTTGCTGGCGATGATTGTGCTGGCGGTCGTTCTCTACATGGTTTCGTCGCGCTTGTTGTTTTCTAATATGGTGCCTGCAACACGGCTGGTCTTCGCCAGCGCGATCGCGGTTGCTGTCTGCTATGCCATCGCACTGGCAAATCAGCGGTTTAAGCTTGCTATCCTGTCGCGTCTGTCAGAGGCGATCATCATCGTCCTGATCCCACCACTGGCGTTGATCTTTTTGGTCCTGGGCACGATCTTTCTGGGAATCGCAACGCCGACGGAGGGAGGCGCGATGGGGGCAGTCGGTGCCGTTCTTCTGGCGCTAGGCAAACGCCGTCTTAGCTTGGCGGCATTGGCGTCGGCGGTCATGGCCACTGCCAAGTTGTCGGCCTTTGTCCTGCTGATCCTGTTGGGCGCACGCGTCTTTGGCCTGACGTTCTATGGCGTCAACGGCCAGGTCTGGATCGAGGAACTGCTGTTGGGCCTGCCAGGTGGGCAGATCGGATTTCTGATCGTCGTCACGATCGTGATCTTTATTTTGGGCTGTTTCTTAGACTTCTTCGAAATTGCGTTTATTCTTGTGCCTTTGCTGGCGCCGGTGGCGCAGACGCTTGGGATAGATCTGATCTGGTTCGGCGTCATTCTGTCGCTGAACCTTCAGACATCGTTTCTGACGCCGCCTTTTGGATTTGCGCTTTTCTATCTGCGCTCGGTGACGCCATCCAACGAACGACGCGATCCCGTTTCGGGCGAAATGATGCCAAAGGTGCAGACCAGCGAAATCTATCGCGGCGTGCTGCCCTATATCGGATTGCAGTTCGCCATTATCATGCTGGTGATCTTCATACCCGGGCTGGTTACGCATTACGATGACAGCCGTCAACGCACGGTTGTGCCTGCCACAAGTACAGAAGGCGGGTCCGGTTTGAATTTTGGCGGTCCGGCCACGACGAGCGTACCTGCCACCGGCGATAGCGGGTTCAACTTCGGCGGCGGCAATAACGGCAAAGCGGCCCCAGCCGCGCCGGCGGGTGGTGGGTTCAACTTTGGCAACGGACCGGCCCCCGCCGAAGGTGCCGCAGAACCTGCCCCCGCCGACGGCGGTTTCAACTTCAATTAGCGCAACAAAAGGGCCCGGATCCGCATGGATCCGGGCCTTTTTCAGACCATGGGCTGCAATCACACTGCAGGATCAATTACCGTCGGCGCTCTGCTGACCGGGCAGCTGATTGTTGCGCTGCTTGTCCATCATGAAATTTGCATAGGTGCTTTCCGCGACCTGTTTCCACAGAAAGTGATCGACGCCGAAGGCCATCATGCTGTCGTAGATCGTCTTCCATTCCGGATCGGACGCCAGTTCGCCATACAGCTCCATGGCCGCGTCATAGCTAGCATCCATTACATCCTGCGGGAATGCGCGCAACTGCGTTCCATTTTCCGCCAATGACCGCAAGGCTGTCGGGTTCTTGAAATCGTATTCAGCCATCATCTCGACGTTGGATGCGCGTGCCGCGGTTTGCAGAAGGCTTTGATAAGCGGGCGGCAGGCCATCCCATGCATCCTTGTTGATAAAGCTGCACAGGGTCAGGTTTCCCTCCCACCAGCCGGGATAGTAGTAATAGGGCGCGACTTGGTAGAAACCCAGCTTTTCGTCGTCATATGGACCAATCCATTCGGCAGCGTCGATCGTTCCCCTTTCCAGCGAGGGATAGATGTCGCCACCAGCAATCTGCTGCGGCACGACGCCGATCCGCTCCATGATCTGACCGGCAAGACCGGCGATCCGCATCTTGAGACCTTTCATGTCATCAAGCGACGTGATCTCGTTGCGGAACCAGCCACCCATCTGCGTGCCGGTATTCCCGGCCGGAAGGTATTGCAGGCCGTTCTTGTTGTAGAATTCGTTCAGCAGGTTGATGCCATCGCCATAATAAAGCCAAGCGTTCATGCCGCGCTGGTCCAGCCCGAACGGAATGACCCCGCCCAGAGCCCATGTGGGCGACTTGCCGACATAGTAGTAGCTGGCGGTATGACACATTTCCACGGTGCCGTTCTGCACCGCGTCGGCCGCTTGCAGACCAGGCACGATTTCACCGGCGGCAAAGACCTGAATATCGAATGCGCCGTCAGTCGCCTCGCGCACATAGGTCGCAAGATCGGTCGCGCCGCCATAAATCGTATCCAGCGCCTGCGGAAAGGACGACGTGCAGCGCCACTGCACCTTCTGCGTGTTTTGCGCAATCGCCGGCGCTGCGAGTGCAAATCCACCAGCGCTCGTCACTGCCGCGCTTGTGAGAAACTTACGTCTTTCCATATTCTTCCTCCAAAGAATTCGTTCTCAGCCTTTACTTTAACGATCAAACACAGACCTGCCAGACTGTTTGCGCTATTGCTCATGATTTGACTTGAAATATTACCAATACCGATGCGAGGTTCGGAGTCCTTTGCATATTTACAGACGCTATGCTTTGCCGACCGGACTAGAGAAGCGATCAAGTGCGACCAAACGCCGTGTTAGGTCGCTGGTTAGGTTCAGGACTTCGGTAACGGATCCGCCCCAGTCAAGACATTGTTCCCAAGAAGACTTTTTCCACCGAAGCAGGTGATTTTCATTTTTGACGTTCGTTCCTGATCTTCGTGCCCCGATAATTGAGATCCTTCGGGCACATGCTTCTGTCCGTGGTCATCGCTCGGCTGCAAACATGATGCTGGTTCGGCGCAATTCCGATGTGCCCATCTCATAGGCGTGCTTGACTAATGTCAGCGATGCGGGGCCTCACGGGCCTGCGATCAGGCAGGCAACGGGTGGGAGATCAGGTCGTTGGCGCAGCCTCCATTCGGAACATCGTGCCGTCGACCCACATGCGATGCAGTGTAACTGATATCCGGCGCGCCAAGTCTACCATGGCCCTTTTTCTACCCCGGCGTTTCGCAATCTGAGCGCTCCAGTTCCTCAGCCATGTCGCACGGCCCCGGTTTATCATGACGGTTGCGGCCTGACACAGCGTGCGCCACAGGTTCACGTCACCGGTTTTGGTTATATCACCTGAGACATCGCGCTCGCTAGGATGGTTGCGTGATGATGTCAGGCCAACCCATGGGCCCATGTTTTTTGGAGAGGTGAGGCGTGTAGGGTCGTCAAAGGCGGAGCAGTAGGTCAAAGGCAACAACTGCGCCAATCCCTGGCATCGTCATCAATCGTACGCAGACCGGGTCGTCTTAAGCCATCTGGCGAACCTCACGTTCCAGTGCCTTAATACGGTCCCGTTCTTCAGTGGTCACGCCATCGCGCATGCTACTGTCCTTCTCGGCCTGCTTGACCCATCCGCTCAGGGTTTGGGGAATACAGCCGATCTTGGGTGCAATGGCCGCGATCGCGCCCGCTTGCGTTTCGTAGGAGCCTTGATGCTCGAACACCATTCGGACCGCACGAGCGCGGACCTCGGGCGAGTAGCGATTTGCCATTTTGCTTTTTGTCATAACCATCATCCTTACTTAAGTTGATGGTCTCCGACAAAACCGGAACGATACAAACTGCCTTTGCCAGATCGACCCCGATCATCATATTCTTCATTTTGCCGTCCTCTTCTGCCCGTGGCGTTGAACACCACGACCTTGGCACATTGCGATGCCGTCTAGGGAGGGCAGCAACCACTCCATCTGGCCTGCCCAGCCGACATGAAGAACCGGATAGGCCTTCCTTTCGCATCAGTGACGGCATGTAGCTTTTTGTTCATACCGCCTTTCGTTCGACCGATCTGGCGACCGCGCCCCCCTTTTTTGCATGCAGGCTACAAACCGTGCGGTGCGTCTTGAGGTACGTGGCATCGATCATGATCGTCTTCGGATCGGTATCTTCGGCGGCCAGCCCGACCATGATCCATTCAAAGAACCCGTTTTCACTCCAGCGCTTCCAGCGGCTATAAAGCGTCTTGGCCGGTCCATATTCCCTCGGAGCATCGCACCATCGCAAACCATTGCGATTGATGAAGATAATACCGCTCAACATACGAAGATCATCAACGCGCGGGCGGCCATGGCTCTTTGGAAAGAACGGGCGCAGGCGCGCCATTTGCACTTCGGTCAGCCAGAACAGGTTGCTCATTGAGCAGGTCTCCTTGCGTATCCTGAAACACGCCGAAAGCCTGAGATCAATGAGTCTTAAGCCTAATAACCATCCCGCCAGAGCAATGCTCTATAATAATAAAATCTAATGATTATACATTATGTAAAAATCTATTAAATCTTACCCGTGGGCTAAAATGGCACTTCTTTTATGGAAAATTTATATATCGTCTTTATTATTTTATAAAGATTTGCCGTTATATAGACATGTCTAAGGCGATGCATTCTACATAAAGGGCCATCCAAATGATTCAATCTGAACGCGAAAGTGGCCTGAACATCTATACTTCAAGTGAAGCCAGGCCTAATAATGGCTGGCTTGTTTCGGATTGGGGCGCTGGCCAGACGTCTATTATGAACTGGTCGGAGGATAATGTCCGCGTTTCGGAATACGGACTTATCGAACTTATTCTTGATCGTGCGCCCGAGGGGTCCTCTGAGATTTGGGAAGGAGGCGAAATCCAGAACGCGACTGCCACAACAACCGGCACTTGGAGCTGGACCGCACAGGCCCCCGAAATGGCACCCGGCGCCGTTTTCGGGATGTTCACCTATAAGAGCGACTGGAAAAATGCACCTTGGACCGAATTCGACTTTGAATTTGTTGGTGACGACACGACAAGGGTTCAGTTGAATATCCACATGATTGATGCCTCTGGTCAACATGTTGCTTTGGAGCAGAATAAAGAAAACAAAACGATTATTGATCTTGGATTCGACGCAGCCAAAGGCATGCACACCTATGAGGTGTCGGTCTCTCAGACGCGGGCAACCTTTTACATTGATGGCAATATTGTTGGTAATTTTACAGCTTCCGACATGCCGGGGAACACATGGAACCTTGCGCCGATGAATAGTTATGTCGACCTGTGGGCCGCCCCTAGTTATATGGAACAGTGGACGGGGCAATGGATCGATCCCGGGCGCCCCCTTATTGCGCAGATTTTAGATGCTGAGATCCGAGACAGTGAATACGGCAGTACGTATGTTCCCGTCACCGATCATGTGGATGAGACAACCATACCTGACGCCGATATTTTGCCAGGGAACACCAAAGAAGATGGTATTCTTGGGGACGAGGAGAATAACACCCTTATCGGCAATTCCGAAGACAACGCGATTTATGGTTTTGCTGGCAACGACGTGCTTGACGGCAAATCAGGCATGGACGCGATGTATGGGATGACTGGCGATGACATATATTGGGTAGACGATCTTGGCGACAGCACCGTGGAAAATACGGATGAGGGCTATGATCAAGTCAATTCTTTCACCGATTGGACATTAGCCGATCACATGGAAGCACTGTTATTGCAGAACAAACTGCATATTAATGGCACCGGCAATGCTCTCGACAATACGATTATCGGAAGTGCAGGAAGAAACATTCTTCGGGGTCTAGGCGGGGATGACATGCTAGATGGCAAAGGAGGTCAGGACATTATTTTTGCTGACAGTGGAAGCGATACATTGGTCGGTGGCAGGGGCACAGACAGCATGTTTGGTGGCAGCGACAACGACCGCGATACATTTGTCTTCAATTCAGTAAAGGACAGCAGGCCGGGCTCCGGTCACGACATCGTGCACGATTTCATCTCTGGGGTCGACAAGCTAGATTTTGGGCAATTGGATGCCAATACATCGCTGTACGGGCAGAATGATTTTGTCTTCACCGATTCATCTACCGCATACTCCATATGGACCGTAAGTACTGACGCAGATTTACTCATTCAGGCCGATGTAGATGGAGACTCTTTAGTAGATTTCGAAATCCTGATTAAAGAAATGGCGTTGATTGTCGAGAATGATTTTATATTATAGATCTGACATGTGGCTATAAAAATTTGCTTTAAATTCTTCCGAAATATCAAGTAACACGCATCTAGCAACGATCGAAAAAACGGTTTTACAGAAATTTTTCTTGGCGCATTACCACCCGATACCCATCGATCAAGAATATCCTGAGTTCTGTTTCGGTCAGGTTATCAGCGATTAGCATACTCAATTGACGTCCCATAATGCTTCCTTCTAAGCTTGAGAAAAGATCGCACCATTAAACCGTGTGACCAAATATTTGGTCTTCAGACGCGAAATTATCGGGTGATGCCCGTCGCTTTGGGCAGTATTCTCGAAGTTTCAAATTAACGGCTTGGTCCTTTCGTGCTTCTGGTAGTTCAGTCTGCGGTCCCTTCAAACATGCTTAAATTTTTAAACGACCAATAACAAAAATTAACGAAACTTTATGCTGCCGCGCGTGATATATATTTTTCAATATATAAAATACGTTCCTGGCTTTCACTTATCTTTCATAGATACGTTTAAATGTTAGGACCAAGTGAGCTCTGCGCATTAAATTTAGGGCAATTTATTCATTGGTGATCTTACAAAGATGTTCTAGCGTTGAGACCGGACATCTTACTGCAGGAGGTCGCATGTCCACAAACAAGACCCGTCAAGCCAGATGGCGGTCCGCTAACCCGCAGAAATATGATGCCCATAAGGCGGTGTGTAAAGCAATGCGATCTGGCAAGCTGGAAAAGCAGCATTGCGAGGTTTGCGGCGCATCTCATGTAGACGCCCATCATGACAATTATGACAAGCCTTTAAACGTAAGATGGCTGTGTCGACGTCATCATATCCAACTACACTTCTATGGCGCAGACATGTTTCCCCTAAAAGGTAAAGCGTCGGAGGCAGGGTAACATCCAACTATTGCATGATGTCATGAATGTCGGCCGTATCTGTCAGGTCAAAGTCCAAGCAAAATTGGTAATGTCCAAAGGATGCAGTAAGGCGGCTATATCCCAATTTGGATACAGCGGCCTTACTTATAACAATCACAAAATCGTCCGCAGGACGATCTCAGCGATCCTGATTGTTGTATGCAGTGGTTGTGTTGGTCGGGAATGAGGTGATCATGGTATCGGCAGCGATGCCAGCACGGGTGAGTTCAACAGTGCTCATCACCAAGTCAGCGCGAATTCGCATTGTGTCAGCAGCCGAAGCGGTCGAAATTACGTCAGGGCGTTCGTTGCGGGTGTCGGTCGCAGCGCCGGCGACGCCAGTTGCCATGGCAAGTACGGTCAGGGCTATCATGATGGTTTTCATTATGTCAGTCTCCGGTATCTGGATTCCGGTGGAACAGTAGTTGTGTTCCGATGACTGCCACATAGGCCCCGCCGCCAAATTGATTAGGTGTCGACTTATGGTCTCTTTGTTCAATATGGCAATATAATAGCGCACGATGTTTCTGAGATGAAGAGAAATGGGTTCTTATAAGGCAGCAATTGATGAATAATTTTATTACTATTGACCCGAAGCATCCTCACCCTTGCGAAAAGTGGCTTTGCCAGCTTATTGGCGTATTTTATACAAACCGCTATGTGGAAGATCCGTTACGTCAACTTTGCTGATGACCCGATAACTTACCATGTTTCGTCAAAGGTGCCCGTCCGCCAATTGAATCTCGCAGCCGACCGCTTTGTAAAAACAGCTGTTCGGCGTTTTCCGGGCCTATTGCGTTGCAGATGATCCGGTCGACCTGTTGCCAAACCTCAAGCACTTGGTCCCGAAGATGCCATCCCTTATCAGACAAAGAAAGAAGGGTGGCACGTTTGTCCTTCGGATCATGGCGCATCTGGATGAAGCCGTTGGCTATCAGTCTTTTTGTCATCTGACTCATGCTGGCCGGGGTTACATTGAATTCGGATGCCAAATGCCGTTGTGACGCTTCTTTCAAGCGACCAAGTGCATGAATGAACCGCGCCTGTCCCGGATGAAGGTCAAAAGGTTTTAACAGCTCCCGCAAATGCTCATCAAGCAGATGGGTGCTGTGCAACAAGAGGTGGAAACCGGCACCTTGCAACGTTTCTGACATCAAGTTAGGGTCCTAACTGAGTAAACTGAGGATAATATACTTATACTTATACTTATACTTTTATTAGCGATACCATGCCCGTACTCTCTTTAAAGGCTGTAGTGTCGTTTGGGATGGTGACCATCAAAGCGAATGCACAAGTGAAAGAAAAGGCTTCAGAATGACCATCATTCGACGATCCCACGGGCAGGCTTCCTGTAAGTGCAACCTTGTCCTGCTAAGCGCAGTTGGCAATTTGATGTTTGCAACCGGCGCTTATGCTCACGGCAGCGGACATGCGGATACGCAGTCTCTAGCTGGCAGCGCATTGGCAAGCCCAAGCGAGATCGTCGATTGCACGCTGGAAAATGGGGATGCCACGCAATGCGCGCGCTATGTCGTCAAATATATGCCCGACGATATCAAAATCGGTCCGTTTTGTCCCGCAACGCTGGAGGATGAGGGTGGCATCTGGCATTGGGACGGCGACGAAGCCGGGCTTTACCGGATCGACGAGGCTTTCCTGCGAATGCTGGACGGGCAGGGGTATACTTTTTTCACTGAACAGGGGAAAGTCTATTCTTTCGACATTCTTGTCGAAGGGCCGACAGAACCGCACGAATGTATTCAGGCCTCTGGGGATCCAGATGTCGAAATGACGGTGGTCATTCCGGCCAACCCTGTGTTGGCTGACAAGCCGACCAGCTTGGGGACGGTTGCCAAGGTTGGCATCGGTTTGGACGGCGTTCCGATCTTTGCCGACGCGCCCTCGGTGCTACAAACTGGCCATATGCCTGCACTTGATACATGCGGTGGTCACATCGATCCAGGTGGTTGGTATCACTGGCATGCGACTGCAACCGATCTGAACGAGATCTACAAAAGCGAAGGCGTCAATGCAGAATGCTCCCATGTCGAACAGGATAAAACTGCGCAGTTCGGCTATGCATTCGATGGCTTTGGGATGTTCGGTACGTTGAACTATGACGGATCGACGCCCGAGAATCTGGATCAATGTGGCGGCCATATCGGCCTAACCGAAGAAGGCGGAGAACCCGTCTATCATTATCATTCAGCAACGACCTTCCCCAACCTGCCTACCTGTTTGGCGGGGGTGGTTGCACAAGACAACTTCTCTACAAACGCCACGGGTGGGATCGGGTCTACAAACGGCGCCCGAAGCCATGACGGCCCACCTGACCTTGCCGCCATTGCGAAGACCCTGAACGTAGACAGTGATTTGCTGGAACAGGCAATTGAAAAGGCCGGCGGCCCGAATGCCGACATGAACGAGCTTGCCGATCAGTTGGGTGTTTCGGTCGAAGCTTTACAAGCGGCCCTGCCTGGGCCTAGTGAATAGGGTCATGTCGCAAAGTGTTTGGGGGTTATTTCTGGCTCCAGACCCATTTATTTCGGGTCCTTTGCGTAATTCAGGTCTCCTTGCAGAGCCTGAATCAACCCAAAGGCATGAGATCAATAGGTTCGGAACCTAGGCCGCCGAACGCTCACGTAGACAGTTATTATAAAGCGGACATTGGTATTGTGCCGGTTAAATGCCGCCCCCAAAAAGCGGCGTAGGCGCGCATGGGTTCGGGATTGGAACAGGTGACAGGCGTGGTCTCGGGTAATTGTGCGTCATAGCCAGCAAGTAGGGATGCGCCGACGCTGGTGCCGGTCGCCGAGGCTGCAATACGGACGTCACCCCGTAAGGCGGTCAGCATGGAGGTGAAATCAGGGTTGCGGGTAAAAGGTCCCTCGACGATGACCGGACCTTGTGCTCCGATTAGGGACAGGCAGGTGTCCGTGACCAAAGCCAGATACCACGACAGTGCCAGCATTCTTGCGCCTTGGGTCTTTGGCTGCTGCGTCCAGGAATGGTGGCGATCTTTGAAGGGTCCGCTGTCCTTTACGACTGAGGGCAATAGTGCGATGCCGGAAAGAACCTCGGCGCGGTCCTGATCGGTCGGGACCGTATTGGACCCGTTGCGCATCATTTCGTATTCGCGGCCACCCATGAAACGGGCCGAGGGCACCGGCTGACCAAGCGCATTCACATTTATCAGCGTGTCCCGGGCAGGGTCCAGAGCGGGTGTGTCGTTGCCCATTGCCATAGCGATCACCCATGTGCCGGTCGAAACTACCGAAAAGGGTCCGTCATGCGCCAACACGTGGGGATAAAGCGAGGCGTTGCTGTCATGAATGCCGCAAAGGACCGGCACGTGTTGTGGAAGTCCGGTTCGTTCGGCGATATCGGGGCTGATGGTTCCCAGCACATCGTCAGCTCGGCGGGGTGGGGCCATCTTTTGCGTTAGATCAAGCCTGTCGACCAGTGCTGAAAAAGTGCCCTGACGCGGGTTCCATAGATCGGTGTGACAGCCGAGCGAGGTGACATCCGTAGCCATCCGTCCAGTCAACCGATGGCCCCAGAACTGTGGATAGGTCAGCACATGCGCGACCTTTTCCCGTAGTACGGGATCAGTTTCGAACTGCCAGAACAGTTGCGCACCCAGGTTCAGTCCGTTCGGCAAGCGCGGGGAACCTGTCTGGTCAAATGGGGGCCGGATCGCGTCATAGTCAGCGGCCATGCTTTCGGGGCCGTCATGTTCGTAATCCAGCATGGGGGCCGCAAGTTTGCCATTGCGATCCAGCAACACCGCGCTGGCGCCATGCGTGGTTATGGAAATTGCGTCGATCCCGTGTTTGGCCTGAAAAACAGCCAGATGATCAAGGAAGAAGGCCCAATGGCCCTCCAGATCAAAGCTGGGCCAAGGCGGGCCGGACAGGGCAAGGTTCGGGCGTGTAACGACCGCGATTTCCTGCAGTGTGGTCCCATCGACCAACGCCAGCTTGGCATTGGTCTTGCCGACGTCGATCACGGCGATATGGCGATGTCGGTTCATCCTGCGTTCCTGATCATGGCATCATGAAGACGGTTTCCAGCGCAGTCTCGCGCGGGCGGTTGTCGGGATGTGTGTCCATCAGGTCGGCCATATGCGCCCACCACCGTCGCATCACCGGATGATCGGGCAGGGCGGCCATGCCATGATTTTTTGGCCGCCAAAGCACAGCGAAAAGCGCATGACTGTCCGGATCATAGTGGATCGAATAATCGCGCACACCCGCATCGCGCAGCAGCGCGGACAGTTCTGGCCAGATCTGGTCATGACGCCGGTGGTATTCGTCAAGGCAACCGGGGTTCAGGCCCATGCGGAACGCGTATTTTTCCATCATGCCCTCCGCAACTTGGACCACAGGCGTGGCAATGCGATGACCCCGATCAACAGCAGGCCGATAAAGATAGACATCACAATGCCCGGCACGTTCAGCAGCCCCAGACCGAATGTCACCAGCCCCATAACAAAGGCCGCGATGACTACGCCGCCGATGGTTCCGGACCCACCAAGGATGTTGACGCCGCCAAGGACGACCATGGTCACCACCTCCAGTTCCATCCCGCTGGCGATAGAGGATCTGGTCGACCCAAGGCGCGATGTCAGGCAGACCGCAGCCAGCCCCGACATCAGGCCGGTCAGCAGGAACAGGATCATCTTGACGCGCGCCACCCGGATGCCGGAAAACAGCGCCGCGGTGGGATTGTTACCGACGGCATAGACCGCGCGGCCAAAATTCGTCCTGTGCAGGATGACCGCATAGATCACAGCCAGCAGGGCAAAGATCACGAATTCGACCGTGATGACCCAAAAGGCATAGCCTTGGCCGACCACCGCGAAGCTGTCGGGATAGCCGCGGAAGGCGCCGTCGCCCAGAATGATATAACTGATGCCGCGAAACAGGCTCATGGTGCCGATGGTCACGACGATGGACGGCAGCCCCAGACGCGTCACCAGCAGACCGTTGAAACCGCCGCAAAGCAGACCCGTCACAAGGCCCGTCGCCATGATGGCAGGGGTGCCAAAGCCTGCCTGCATCACCATACCCATGGCCGTGGACGCCAGCGCGATAATAGAGGCAACCGAGAGATCGATTTCACCCGCGATGATTAGCAGGGCCATGGCAAAGGCGATCATCGCCTTTTCGGTGAAATTGAAGGTAGCGTCCGACAGGTTCCAGGCATCCAGAAAATAGGGTGACGCAAAGCTGTTCAGGATGAATATCCCGATGGCGACCAGCAGCAGCAGGCTTTCCCAGCTTTTCAGAACGCGGCTGGTCGGCGTGGACAGCTGATCGGGAATATTGCGCCCTGTGGTATTGGTGGTGATGCTGCTCATGTCGCCTTCTCCGCTGATTTCAGGATGACCCGCCCGCGCGAACGGCCCGATCGTGAATTGAAGGTGACGGCGACTAGGATGGCGGCACCTGAAATGGCCAGCTGCCAGAAGGGCGAGATGTCGACCACTGGCAGGGCGTTCTTGATCACGCCCAGAAACAGCGCCCCCAGAATGGTGCCAAAGACCGTGCCGACTCCGCCCGCGATGGAAACGCCGCCGATGACGCAGGCAGCCACGACGTCCAGTTCGAACCCGCCAGCGATATCAACATAGGCGACCGCATAGCGCGAGATCCACAGATAGCCCGCCAGCCCCGCCAGCGTCCCCGAGATGACAAAGGCCAGAAACTGCGCCCGCCCCACATCAATGCCGGTATAGACCGCTGCATGGGGGTTGTTGCCCGTAGCATAAAAGCTGCGGCCCATGGGCGTGCGGGTCATGATCAGGGCCATGCCTGCGATCACAAGGATGGCCAGCCATCCCAGAACCGGCAGCCCGTAAATCTGCATGCGCGGAAAGCCGGTGAAGGCAGGTGACATCTCATGGCTGTTGATCCATGCACCATCCGACAACAGGAAGATGATCCCGCGATAGATGGTCATCGTACCAAGCGTAACCACGATGGGTGGGATCGCCAGCTTCCAGACCAGCAACCCGTTCACCGCCCCCATGACCGCACCGCAGGCCAGTGCGACAATCAGGATGACGGCGACAGGCAGTCCGGGATAGGCGACGTTCAGCATCGCACATACCATGCCGGTCAGCGCAAGGTTCGCCGCCACCGACAGATCGATACAGCGGGTCAGGATGACAACCATCTGGCCAAGCGCCAAGATTATCAGGGGCGAGGTATCATTGAAGACCGCCAGCAGATTGGCAGGTGCGACAAAGGCTGGAAAGCGGGTGGCGATCAGTCCCAGCAACAACAGGATCGCGCATGTCAGGATGGTCTCGCGGGCCTTCAACATGGTCATGCGGCTTTCCCCTTTGCGGTTTCGGAAATACCCGCCGCGTGGCGAACTAGTGTTTCGGGGGTCAGATCGGACCCTTCCAGCTGGGCGGCAATACGACCTTCGCGCATGACGATAACCCGATCGGACATGCCAAGGATTTCCGGGATTTCCGAGGAGACCATGATCACTGACAGCCCTTCGGCGGCCAATTCGGACATGAAATCATGGACGGCGGCCTTCGACCCGATATCGATGCCCTTGGTCGGTTCATCCAGAATGATGACCTTGGGGCGAGTGGCCAGCCATTTTGCGATGACGACCTTTTGTTGGTTGCCGCCCGAAAGCGCCCCGACGCGCGTATCCAGCGATGCCGCCCGCAGGTCCAGCCGTTCGGTATAGTGACGGGCCAGCGCAAATTCCTCGGCCATACGGGTGAAACCTGATCGCGAGGTTTGCCCAAGAGAGGGCAGCGTGACGTTCTGGAAAATCGGCATATCAAGGATGGCACCCTGCTTGCCGCGATCTTCGGGGACATAGACGATGCCCGCGCTGATCGCATCTGCGGGCGAACGGATCACCTTGATGAAGCCTTCGATCCGTGCAACGCCTTTTGCGGGTTTCGTGATGCCGATCAGGCTTTGCATGAATTCGGAACGGCCCGCGCCGACAAGGCCGTAAAATCCCAGAATCTCGCCTTTGCGCAGGGTAAAGCCGATGTCGTCGAATTCGGTGGGGTGGCAATAGCCAACGACCTTCAGAACCTCATCGCCGATGACGGCGGGGCGCTTGGGATAGATCTGATCGACAGAACGGCCCACCATCAGCTGCACCAGCTTGCCTTCGTCGATATCGGCCATCATGCCCTGGCCCACGAACTGTCCGTCACGAAAGACACACCAGCGATCAGCGATGCGGAAAATTTCATCGAATTTATGGCTGATGAACAGGATCGCCTTGCCTTGGGCCTTAAGCGTATCGACCAGCACATATAGCTCTTCGATTTCTTTCTGGCTCAGGGCGGCGGTGGGTTCGTCCATGATCACCACGCGTGCATCGACCGAAAGGGCGCGCGCGATGGCGACTAGGTGGCGCGAGGCGATGCCAAGATCCTTGAGACGTGCGCCCGCGTCGATTTGGGCGTCGATCCCGTCCAGCAGGGCTTGCGCCTTTGACCGCATCGCCTTGGTGTCGATCAGACCGAAACGTCCGCGCGGCGCGTGGCCCAGAAAGATGTTTTCGGCCACACTCAGTTCATCAAACAGCACCGTTTCCTGATGGATTGCTGTGACGCCGTGATCGGCAGCCGCCTGTGCGGTGGGAAAGGCGACTTCGGCACCGTCCATCAGGATACGGCCGCCGTCAGGTTGATAAATGCCGGTCAGTGTCTTGACCACGGTGGATTTTCCGGCACCGTTTTCGCCGACAAGCGCCGTGACCTGGCCTGCATGCAGTTCCAGATGCACGCCGTCCAGCGCCTTGACGCCGGGAAAAGTCTTGGTGATGGCATCAAGCGCAAGCAAAGCTTGCCCGGTCGCTGCCAAGGAGCGTTCGTCCATCTGAACCTCGCTTACGGTCAGGATATTTGTCAGGGAAAGGGCGGCGCACGGATGCGCCGCCAAGGGACAAGGATCAGAAGATGTCCTTGAATTCGTCGATATTGCTGGAATCATAGACAAAGGGATCGGCCATGGGGGCCGAATTTGTTTCGTCCAGCGTGACGGTGCCCATGCGTCCGATCGAAATCTCCGCACCGGGTTCGGCCTGTGCATCACCCTTGGCCAGATGATAGGCCATCATCGTGGCGGAATATCCCAGATCGATCGGGTTCCAGATCGCAAAGCTTTTCGATGCGCCGCTTTCGATGGCACCGGCCATTTCGGAAGGTAGGCCCAGACCAGTGACATTCACCTGTCCAACCCTGCCTGCATCCACCACCGCCTGCGCGGCAGCTACAATCCCGACCGAAGTTGGCGCGATGATCGCGTCCAGATCGGGGTGCGATTGCATCAGACCCTGCGCCTCGCGATAGGATTTATCTGCCAGATCGTCGCCGTAGACCGTGCCCACGACCTCGATCCCGGGATAATCGCCCATGACCTTGTTCATTTCCTCGATCCAGATGTTCTGGTTGGTCGAGGTGGTGGTGGCCGACAGCAGACCGACCTGACCGCCTTCTGGCAGTTCATCCGCCGCCAGCTTGATGATCATATTGCCGATCAACGGGTTCGAGGAGGGGTTCAGATGCGCCATGCGCCCGTCTTCGGCCACGCCGCTGTCCCAACTGACCACGGTAATGCCGCGTTGCATCGCCTTTTTCAGTGTCGGGACCAAGGCGTCGGTGTCATTCGCCGAAATGGCGATCGCATCGACGCGCTGTGCAATCAGCGAATTGATCACCTCGATCTGGCCTTCGGCGGTGGTGTTGGTCGGACCGGTATAGATGATCTGCACATCGCCCAGCTCTTCGGCGGCTTCCTCGGCACCCTTGGCTGCGGCTTCGAAAAATCCGATGCCAAGCGCCTTGGCGACCACGGCAATCCGCATGTCTTCTGCGGCTGCGGCATGCGCCATCAGTCCGGTTGCCATTGCGACCGTCATTGTCAGTTTAGAAATTCTGTTCATCATATCCTCCCTTTGAACCTCCCCGATCAAAGCCGATTAACCGGCTGCCTTATCCTCCTTCGTGGCCACCGTCGGGGCCACGATCAGCTTTACATCCGCGCTTTCCACCATTGCGGCGGCACGGTCGCTGATCCCGTCATCGGTGATCAGCACGTCGATCCGGTCTAGTCCGCACAGCACCAGCGACGAGCGGTTCTGGAACTTGGTTGAATCGACCAGCAGGACCAGTTCATCCGCCTGACCGATCAGTTTCTGTTCGGCCTGGATCAACAGTGGATCAGCCTCCATCAGTCCTAGCGGGCCGACCCCCTGTGCGCCCATAAACATGCGTCGCGCATAGAAATTGCGCGTCACGTCATTGTCGAAGGGTGACAGGATGATGTTCTGTTCGCGATAGATTGCCCCGCCCGGCATGGTGATCGTATTCCGCGAATGCTTCAGCAAATGCTCAGCAATAGGAAAAGAGTTGGTGAACACCTGCAACCGTCGCGAGGCTAGCGGATGCACCATCTGGAATGTCGTTGTGCCACCGTTGATAATGATCGGATCGCCATCGTGGCAAAGTTCGACAGCTGCACGGGCAATTTCCCGCTTTTGCGCGATCATGATCGTTTCGTTGATCGAAAACGGCCTTCCTGCAAGCGCGGGGATGGCATTCGGATCAAGGGCCTCGGCACCGCCACGCACGCGGCGCAGCTTCTTCTGCGCATGCAAGGCTCCGATGTCACGACGGATTGTCGCCTCGGAAGCGCCTGTCAATGCACAGAGTTCCGCAACCATGACGACTGGGCGGTCCTCGATTGCGGACAGAATGGCGATATGGCGTTCCTTTTCGTGCATTGTGCTCCTCCTGTTGGAATACTGATTGCCATATCAATCAATGTCAATCAATATATGCCAAATTTTGCGAATAAAGATTGTAAATGACTAAATATGATCATTAATGATTGACATGAGGTAATCTTGGCGGCAGCTTTACTGCGAAACGACCATCAGACTGTCCACCGGGAGGAGAATACCGATGACATCCGTTGACCAAAGGCTGCATGCCTGTCTGCAATCTCAATGGGATGATACCCTTGCGCAAGACATGAGCGAGTCGGAAAAGCTGCTTTATCGGTCCAATCTTCTGGGTTCGGACAAGCGTATCACCAATTACGGGGGCGGCAACACCTCGGCTAAGGTCATGCAGCCCGATCCTTTGACGGGCAGCGACACCGAGGTGCTGTGGGTCAAAGGATCGGGCGGAGATGTCGGGTCGATCAAGATGGATGGCTTTTCGACGCTGTATATGGACAAACTGCGGGCGTTGAAGGGTAAGTATCGCGGCCTTGCGTTCGAGGATGAGATGGTCGGCTTTCTGCCGCATTGCACCTTTAACCTGAACCCCCGCGCTGCATCCATCGATACACCGTTGCATGCCTATGTGCCCAAAGCACATGTCGATCATATGCATCCAGATGCAATCATTGCTATCGCCGCGTCGAAGAACTCTAGGGAACTGACCCGCCAGATCTTCGGTGATCAGATCGGATGGCTGCCGTGGAAAAAGCCGGGATATGAATTGGGCCTGTGGCTGGAAAAATTCTGTCTTGAAAACCCCGATGCCAAGGGGGTGGTTCTTGAATCCCACGGTCTGTTTACATGGGCCGATGATGCCAAGGAATGCTATGAACTGACGCTGCAGATCATCAACCGCGCCATCAATTTCTTTGACGCCGAAACCAAAGGCAAGCCCGCATTCGGCGGCGCGGTCCATACATCGCTGTCCCCTGATGCGCGTCGTGCTGTCGCCGCCGAAATGATGCCCGCCATCCGTGGCTTTGTTTCGGGAAACCAGCATATGGTTGGCCATTTCGATGACAGTGATGCGGTGCTGGAATTCGTCAATGCGCGTAACATGCCCGATCTTGCCGCCTTGGGAACATCCTGTCCCGACCACTTCCTGCGGACCAAGATACGCCCGCTGGTCGTGGCCTTCGATCCCGCCCGTGAAAATCTGGACGAGGTTCTGACCGGTCTGCCCGATCAGATCGCGGCTTATCGCGACGATTACGCGGCCTATTATGACCGTTGCAAGCACGCCGACAGCCCTGCCATCCGCGATCCGAACGCGGTCGTTTATCTGGTGCCCGGTGTGGGCATGATCACTTTTGCCAAGGATAAGGCGACGGCGCGCATTTCGGGCGAATTCTATGTCAATGCGATCAACGTCATGCGCGGCGCATCCTGCGTTTCGGAATACTGCGGGCTACCTGAACAGGAAGCCTTCGATATCGAATACTGGCTGCTGGAAGAAGCAAAGCTGCAGCGGATGCCAAAGCCGAAATCGCTGGCCGGACGTGTTGCATTGGTTACGGGGGGTGCTGGTGGCATCGGAATGGCCACGGCCGAACGATACCTATCCGAGGGTGCCTGCGTGATGCTGGCAGATATCGATCAGGATGGGTTGGCCAGCACGGCCTCGGCACTGTCAGGCTCTTACGGCAATGATGTCGTGCGGACGGTCCAGATGAATGTCACGGATGAAGCGGCAGTCGCGGCAGCCTATATTAACCTGTCAGTGGAATTTGGCGGCATCGACATTCTGGTATCCAATGCAGGCATCGCATCCTCGGCGCCGATCGAGGATACTTCGCTGGAACTGTGGAACCGCAATATGTCGATCCTGTCTACGGGATATTTCCTTGTCTCGCGCGCGGCCTTCGGCATCCTGCGGACACAGGGGATCGGCGGTTCGATCGTGTTTGTAGCGTCTAAAAACGGTCTTGCGGCAAGCCCGAATGCCGCTGCCTATTGTACCGCCAAAGCGTCGGAAATCCATCTGGCCCGCTGCCTGGCGCTGGAGGGTGCGGATGCCGGTATCCGCGTGAATGTCGTCAATCCCGACGCTGTGCTGCGCGGCAGTCGTATTTGGGAAGGCGAATGGCTGGACCAACGCGCCTCGACCTATGGCACCGATAAAGACGGGCTCGAGGAAATGTATCGCCAGCGCAGTATGCTGAAACGGTCGGTCTTCCCCGAAGATATTGCCGAGGCTGCCTATTTCTTTGCTTCGGACAAATCGGCCAAGTCGACCGGCAACATTATCAATGTCGATGCGGGCAACAAAGAAGCTTTCACACGCTAGGCCGCAATTTTCAGGACTGGTCGGCGCGCAAGCGACCGACCCGCCTCTTGCATGTCACAAAACGGGCCGGCGCACCCGGAATTGCGCTAAATGGGGGAGGGATTATATGATTTCCGAGGACGTCATCGCCGTTGAAAACGCGGCCCGCACTGCCGATCTTGCCGCTGATTTCGATGCGTTGGGGGCAAAGCTGGCCCGTAACGGCATCGATATCGATGCGCTGACCGAAAGGGCAAAGGGCTTTGCCGTGGCTGTTCCCAGTTGGGGCACCGGTACCGGCGGCACGCGGTTCGCGCGCTTCCCCGGCGAAGGTGAACCCGCGACAATTTTCGACAAGCTGGATGATTGCGGTGTTATTTACCAGCTGACGCAGGCGACGCCCACGGTTTCATTGCATATTCCATGGGACAAGGCCGACCCGTCCGATCTGTCGGCCAAGGCAGAGGAAACCGGGCTGGGCTTTGACGCGATAAACTCCAATACTTTCAGCGATAATGGCGACGGGCACAGCTATAAGTTCGGATCACTGTCGCATGTCAGCGCCGCAACACGGGCGCAGGCTGTCGAACACAATCTTGAATGCATCGAGATTGGCCGGAAGATAGGATCAAAGGCACTGACGGTCTGGATCGGGGACGGTGCGAATTTTCCGGGCCAGACCCATATCGGCCGCCAGTTCGACCGTTATCTTGCCGCGATGAAGGAGATCTATGCCGGTCTTCCCGACGATTGGCGTATCTTTTCAGAGCATAAGATATACGAGCCTGCCTTCTATTCGACCGTTGTGCAGGATTGGGGCACATCGCTACTGACCGCGCAGGAACTGGGCGACAGGGCGATGTGTCTGGTCGATCTGGGCCATCACGCGCCCAATGTGAATATAGAGATGATCGTGTCGCGCCTGATCCATGCGGGCAAACTGGGCGGCTTCCACTTCAATGATTCCAAATATGGCGACGATGATCTGGACGCAGGAACGATAGAACCCTATCGCCTTTTCTTGATCTGGAACGAGCTGGTCGATGCTGAAGCCAAGGGCCTGAACCTCTCTCATATGATCGACCAGAGCCATAACGTTACAGACCCCATTGAAAGCCTGATGATATCGGCAATCGAGATCCAGCGCGCTTACGTACAAGCATCGTTGGTGGACCGTACAGCGCTTTCGGGCTTTCAGGATGGAAACGATGCACTGATGGCCTCGGCCACGCTACGCGCCGCGTTCCGCACAGACGTGGAACCCATTCTTGCGATGGCCCGCGAGCAAACAGGTGGCGCGATTGACCCTGTCGCAACCTATCGCTCGGCGGGTTATCGGGCCAAGATGGCCGAAACACGACCGAAAGTTAAAGGCGGCAGCGGTGGTATCGTTTAAGGCTCATACGGAAACACCCGATTGCGTAGTGGTGCGATCGGGACCACCAACTCTATAATTAGGTACATATGTTTCACACTGGAGTGATGGATTCACTTCGTAAATCCAATGTAGTAGCCGGGAGGTATGAGCAGACGTCCGAAGACGACCTACAAGACCACCCACTGGAAAAGCTGCCATCAGGCGCTGAAGCAACGCGGATCACTGACCGCTTGGTTCGATCCCTCGATGCAGTGGGAAGCCATTCCGTCGGGGCGTCGCGGCCGTCAATAGGGCAACAGCGACGCTGCGATCCAGGCCTGCCTCACTCTTAAGGCCCTCCTCTGGCTGCCGCTCCGCCAAGCGACCGGTTTCGTGGCGAGCTTGCTCGAACTGTCCGGGCCCGGCTGGTCCGCGCCGGATTTCAGCAGTCTGTCGTCGCCGCTAAACGACTTGAACGTCACCATTCCGTATCGCGGTTCCAAGGGGCCGCAGCATCTGCTCGTAAACAGCACCAGCATCAAGGTGGAAGGCGAAGGCGAGTGGTACATGCGCAAGCATGACGGTTCGAAACGAAGGGTCTGGCGCAAGATCCACCTCGGCGTCGATGAACAGACTATGGATATCTGAGCAGCCGAGGTCACTTCCGGCAATGTCGGCGACGCGCCCATGCTCCCCGACCTTCATGCTCAGATCCCGCCGCACCAAGAGATCGCCACCATGACAACGGACGGTGCCAACGACACGCGCGCCTACCACGACGCTGGCGCCAGGTGCGGTGCCGCAGCAATCATTCCGCCTCACCGCAAAGTGAGGCTCTGGAGGCCGGAGGCGGCAGGAGCCAGAGCGCACACCGAGATCCTGCGGACGTTAAAACATCCTGGCTGGGGGCTTTGGCAGAATTGAAACGGCTACCACCGACGTAGCAGGGTGGAGACAAACATGAACTGCGTGAAACTGCTCGGACAAAGGCTAATGTCCCGGGACTTCGACCGCAAGGTGGCCGAAGTTCAGATCCGTGCGGCAGTCATGCGCTTCGCTGCCCTCGACATCCCCATCACTGTTCTGCCCCTAGCATAAGTGTGTCCGGGAAACGGGGACCTGCGGTCATCAGCTGATTTGTGCAACAACGCCTTATACATGCGTAACGATATTCATAAACTGATTGTCTCACCGTGGGGTGTCCGTTCAGCGGCCTCTTGCCACGCCTTCGCACAGTTACCAAGCTCGGACACAGTTGCCAGATGCTTCATTGCAACAATTCTTTCCAAAGCTCGTAGCCAATGCAAGTAATAATCTCGATCGATACCCGAATGAACCTCTGTTGAGAGGACATTTGCCCATTCTTTCCATTCAAACAGACCTGACTGGTGAAGATTGACGGTCATCGCAAAAGCTTGTGCTTGCCATGGTTCATCGAAGGCCGGTTCGTATCCGGATAATGCGATGTCAGGAAGAATTGACAGGTCCAGCATTGTCATATTGCAGCCCCCAGATAAGGTTCCCACAGGTCCAGCGAAACTGTGTCGATATCATTTCCCTGATTGCCCCATAGGGTGCGGGACGCGAATGTCACTTGGTACAGCCATTTCGGATCTTCGCCCAGTCCGGCAGCATTGCTGTCGGGATAGACGTGGAAGCCGTGAATTTTAGTAATCACCCCCAGTTTGTCACGGGCGTATCGTGCCATGCGCGTGTGGCCTGCAGGATGGTTGTTAATTGTTATGATCCGGTCGCCAACGGCAAACAGGGGGTGTCCTTCTTCGGCCCGGTCGACCGGGCCACCTGCCGCCAGCACCTTGTCGACATCGGCCGCAACCAGTTTGCGCTTCATTGGGCTGTGTGGGGTCACGGGTTGGCCGGTGGCAATTTCGTGTTCGGTGATCATACCGCGTTCGATCATCAATCGTATCGCGGCCTTGATCCAGATGCTGTAATATGGTGTTCGCATATAGTCGGCCGGATGCATATCCTCGCGCGCGAAGCGCGACATATCGATGTTCCACTGGCCGCATGTTCCCAAGGCAACGACAATGCCCAGGGCGCGAGCCTCCCATGGGGCGTGGAAAAGAGGCTCGTTCTGTTCGGGGGCGATTGGCCCGAGCCCTGCCATTCCACCAAGATCAGCGCCACTGTTCACGCGACACCTTCAGGTAGCAGGGCGACCGCGGTGCCGATCATAGTGTCGCGGGTCACCAGTTGGACCAGTTGATCTTCTGAAAAACCCTCTGTCCCGGCAGGGCGCTGCGGTATGACCAGATATCTGATTTCGGCAGTGGAATCATGCACCTCGACTTTTGTGGTGGTCGGCAGATCCAGCCCGAACTCACGCAGCACCCCTCGTGGGTCGATCACCGCTCGCGACCGGAAGGGAGGCGATTTATACCAAGTCGGCGGCAATCCCAGAACAGACCAAGGATAGCACGAACAAAGGGTGCAGACGGTCAGATGATGCACATCGTCCGAATTGAACACCGCCTCCATGTGTTCACCCTGCCGCGAAATATATCCAAGGGAATGGATTGCTGCTGTTGCGTCACGGCGCAGCCACGCCGCGAATTCGGGATCGCACCATGATTTCGCGACAACATGGGCACCGTTCTGCGGGCCGATCTTTGTTTCATAGGTCTGGATAATCCGGTCAACGGCCGCACTGTCGATATAGCCCTTTGCACTTAGCAAAGTTTCAAGCGCCCGCACGCGGGCCTCGGTTTCGGTCATATGCGAATGGTCGTCGTGATCGTGCTTAACAGACATTATGAATACGGTTTCCGTCCCTTGGGCATCGAAATGGTCAGCGGTGTCAGGGGCGATATTGCCACAGCGGATAAAATGATCCTACCATTTAATCCGCACCGGTACGACGGGTATCATCGTCACGACACAAGCCCGTCATCGCATGTGGTAAGCCGGTCGATCCGGCGTTAAGCCTTATCCGGACAAAGATTATGCGCACCGTTGAGGTTCTATGAAACTTCCATCAACCGCCTTGTCTCGCTTTGGACGTGACAACTGGCTACCCCTGTCGGTTTTTGCCATCGCAATAGCGGTTGCTTTATGGTTCGCGGTGCATGTCCTGATGAATGTCATCTATTTCAACGATCCGCGAAATGTCGATGTCGATTTACGGGAATGGATGACCCCGCGCTTTATTGTGATGACATACGACCTTCCCAAACCACTGGTGTTCGAATTTCTGGGCCTGCAGCCCGGCAAAGACGACAACCGTCCCTTGTGGCGGGTGGCCGAGGATTTGGGCGTCACGATGGATCAACTGACAGACCGCGTTCGTGATCGTGCCGAACAGTACCGAGAGACCCACCCGTGACTGAAACGATCCTTGCGCTTGTTCCCGATTATGGCCTGACCCTGATCTTCCTTGTGGTGTCGCTTGCCTGTCTCGCCGTCCCGCTGCCTGCCTCGATGCTGGTTCTGACGGCGGGCAGTTTCGCGGCCTCGGGCGATCTGTCGCTTGGCTGGGTGTTTGTCACCGCCTTTGCCGCGTTTATTCTTGGTGACCAGATCGCGTTTTTCATCGCACGACTGGCTGGGCCGAAGGTGCTGGCCATGCTGGGCCGGTCGCCCCGCATGGCGCCCGCCATCGCCCGCAGCGAAAACCTGTTACAAGATCGGGGCACGCTTGCCGTGCTTTTAAGCCATACGATCCTCAGCCCGACGTGCCCTTATATCAGTTATCTCAGCGGGGCAGGGGGCTTGTCGCATGGGCGCTTTTCACTGGCTGCCATTCCCGGTGCGGCAATCTGGACCCTTGGCTATGTCGGTTTGGGCTATGTCTTTGCCACCCAGCTTGAGCAGCTTGCCCAGATTACCAGCCAGTTTTTTGGGGTGGTTCTGGCCGCGACCGTGGCGATCGGGATGTTTATGCTGTTGCGTATCCGGTGGAAACATGAATCGGAGTCAGACGCCAAAAAGCATATCTGAAACAAATGGATATGATCTAACCTTCAGCATCGCGCATTGAAATAACACAGCACATTACCATTTGTGGGTGGCAAAGCGGCGGTTATTACGCTGTCGCCAGGTTCCAATACTGCTTGAAAGGGTATCTTAAATGGCGTCCCAACCGCTTCGCATTGATATTATTTCGGATGTTATGTGCCCTTGGTGCATTATCGGTTACCGACAGCTGGCCCAAGCGTTGGAAGATACTGGCACGCCGCATGAAATTCACTGGCACCCGTTCGAGCTGAACCCGAATATGCCAGCGGCAGGTCAGGACATGTTCGAGCATATCTCGGAAAAATACGGCTCGACCCGCGCTGAATCGCTGGAAAGTCGTGACCGTATGGCAAAGCTGGGTGCTGATCTGGGCTTTGACTTCCAGTGGCCCGATGATGCGCGCATGTATAACACCTTTAATACACACCAGCTTCTTCATTGGTCCGAAGCCTATGGCCGCAAGCATGATCTGAAGCAGGCGTTGTTTACCGCGCATTTCACCGATCGCCGCGATCTTTCCGACCCGAAGGTTCTGGCCGATGTCGCTGGTGAAATCGGTCTGGACCGTTCCGAGGCTTTGGCAGTTCTGGATGACCAACGCTTTGCCGATGACGTTCGCAATGCTGAAAAATTCTGGTTGAAGCAAGGTATTCAAGGTGTCCCCGCTGTTGTATTCGAACGCAAGCACCTTGTGACCGGTGCGCAGGGCACCCAGAATTACACGCAAATCCTGAAGCAACTGGCCACGCTTTGATATTCTGCGGTCCGTCTGTGCCGTCACTTGCAGCGGTACAGGCGGGGCGCTGCGGCCTCGGGCTGGTGCGACAAACCGGACATTGAAACAATTCGGTCGCAGCCTAATTTAAGGGTATGGAAAACGAATGTCCGACCTTGGTCCTTTATAATGGCAACTGTCCAGTCTGCGACTACGAGATCGGGCATTATGCTCGATATGCAGCGAAGACCGGTTTGCCGATCCGGTTCGATGATCTGAATTCAGGTGAATTGGTGCACTGGGGTCTGGATGCCGATACAGCTGCGCGTCGTTTGTATGTTTTGAATGACGGGATGCTGGCCTCGGGTATTCCTGCATTTCTGATACTCTGGGCGCAGATGCCTAGATATAAATGGCTTGGGCGTATTGTGGGGTTTTCCATCGTCAAACCGGTTGCTGTGGTTGTCTATGACTTTGTTCTGGCACCGGTGATCTATCACTGGCACCTTCATCGTCTTCGAAAAGCGGCCAGCGAAGACCCTGATCATGGCTTCAATAGAAAACGATAAGGGGTGCGGCGGACGGCTGTAAACCGATGGGCAAGCTATGACAGGATGACAGCCCCGCTTGGTACCGGAACAGGAAACGCCCCAGCGACCCGCTGGATTGCCACCCGTGCAGAAGCTGACAAGAGACTGGCAGAATTTGCACCGTATATGGGGTCGTGCTATACGCGTTACCGCAACACCGATCACGGTCCGGAAGGGCAAAATGTGGTGTCAGCCCTGTCGCCCTATGTCCGGCGTCGATTGTTATTGGAATCCGATTTGGTAA
The DNA here is from genome assembly GCF_003590715.1 of Paracoccus sp. JM45. Classification (GTDB taxonomy): domain Bacteria; phylum Pseudomonadota; class Alphaproteobacteria; order Rhodobacterales; family Rhodobacteraceae; genus Paracoccus. The sequence continues at coordinate 17,458 of NZ_QQVY01000015.1, read as the reverse complement.
GCACTGCACTTGCCACGCATGGACTCGATGACGCCGAACGCTTTGTCCAGGAGGTATTCTGGCGCAGTTATTTTAAAGGCTGGCTGGAACATCGTCCCCAGATCTGGGACAGCTATGTGACCGGAGTGCAGTCAGATTTGAATGTCCACGGGCCCTAGATTTATCACCGATTATTCAGTGGCGTGATGATAACAACCGGTCTGCCATAAGCGCGGCCGAGGTCCTATTATCGACGCCCAGTTTTTGGAAAACCTGTTCCAGATGTTTGTTCACCGTGCGGGTGCTTAATGTCAGGATGTCGGCAATATCACGGTTGGCCTTGCCTTGGGACAACCAGATGAGAACCTCGGCCTCGCGTGATGTCAGGGCGAAGCGGTCGATCAGGATCCGGTCATTGTTGCCGCCCTGTTGCGGTTCGACCCGGATCAACAGGTGGCCTTCACCTGTCCGGCCGGTATATCGCAGGATCAACCGGCTGTCGCGAAACGGGATTGCGGTGGAAACCGGTTGTGCAGGCAGGTCTGCCAGCCATTTTGCCAATGCCGGAGCCGGCGCACGGTCATTATCTACCAAGCGTGCAGCCTCCATCTGTTCTAGCGCACGGGGCGAGCCCCAAGCCAGACTGCCCTGTGGGGTAACTGCAATGATCGACCGGTCCTGTGCATCGAAAGCCGACCTGAGGTCGCGTATCTGTCGTGCATTCAAAATATGGGTCGTGACGCGGGCGATCAGCTCATCGACATTCACGGGTTTGGTAACGTAATCGACACCCCCCGCTGCCAAACCCCGCCGGACATCCTCGGACCCTGTCAGGCCGGTCATAAAAATCACGGGTGCATCCGTCATCACTGGTTGGGATTTCATAAGCCGGCAGGTTTCAAACCCGTCCATGCCGGGCATTAGCGCATCCAGCAAGATAACATCGGGATCAATGCGGCCCAGTAATTCCAGCGCCCTATTGCCATCACGGGCAACGATGACGGTCGTGCCGCTATCTTCCAGCGCCTCGGACACCATCCCGACCGATCCGGGGTCATCATCGACAATCAACGCCATCGTTGCGATGCCGGACACCGGGTGCGTCATATATTCATCCATCGGATCAGCGTCTCCTCGATTGCGGGAAGGTCGTAGTCGTCCAAATGCCCGCGCAGGGTCTTTGTTGCCTGTGACGGGGACCCCAGATCGGTCTCGATCAGGTCCAGATGCCGTGACAGACCCCGTGCATGGCCGATGCGCGCGGATGACAGCAAAACCTCCATTTCGGCATTTGACAGGGGCCGCAGCGTATCGGCTGCGGTATCTACACCTTGTGTTTCATACAGCAGGTCCAGACGCAGCAGGGTTGCGATCGTTTCCAGCATATCGGTCAGCGTATAAGGCTTGATCAGGAAGCCGTCATGAACCTGTGTATCGGGTTGTCTGGCCCCGACCTGCAGGGCGTGACCGGTGCACATCAGGATCGGCGTTGTGCGGTGCCCGCCCTGCCGCAGCGACTGCGCAAAGCTCCAACCGTCTTCGCCCGGCATGTCGACATCCAGTACGAACAGGTCCGGCGATACATCGTTCAACATAAAGCGCGCAGTGGTCGTTTCAGGGGCGGCCACGATGTTGAACCCCAGATCACCGAAGAAACTGTCGAACAAAGTTAGGTGGTTCAGATCATCATCGACAATCATTAAAGTCCGGCGACGCCCGCCATAGCCCGAGGCACGGGTTTCCTCATCCAGATCAGCCTGACGTCCCGGCCTTGCCGCGTGATCCGGAACCGAGGGCAGCATCAGGCGCACGCGGAAGGTGCTGCCCTTACCCTGTGTGCTTTCCGCGACAATTTCTCCGCCCAGAATATCGACCAGCAGCTTGGTGATGGTCAGCCCCAGTCCCGAACCACCCGGATGCTGGTCACCGCAGCGTTCGAAAGGGCGCCACATCCGTTCCATCTGTTCGGGGGCGATGCCTTGGCCGGTATCGGTGACGGTAATGGTTGCAACTTCGTTACGATAAGTAAAGGCCAGCGACACCGATCCTTGGGCCGTATAGCGGACGGCATTGGTCAGCAGGTTGATCATAATTTGCCGCAACCGCTTTTCATCGGACATGATCCATACAGGCAGGGTGCCATTCGTGGTGATCGACAGGGCCAGACCCTTGGCGCGTGCCTGTTCGCGAAACAATGCGCCGATCTGGCTTAGGAAACCCGGCAGGTTGATACGTTCCCGCGACAGTTCGATCTGGCCGACCTCGATCTTCGAGATGTCCAGCAATCCCTCGATCAACCCTGCCAAATGTTCCGAGGACCGCCGGATGGTGCGGACAGCCTCGCGGCGGCGCATGGGGATATCGGGATCGGCCTCGACGATCTGGGCAAAGCCGAAAATGGCGTTAAGCGGTGTGCGGATTTCATGGCTAAGGCCCGCAAGATAACGGGTCTTGGCAAAATTGGCGGCCTCGGCCTTTTCCTTGGCGTTCTGTAAGGCAAGATCGGTTCGTTCATGGGCGCGGATTTCCTGAAGCAGGCGCAGGGTCTGGCGGTCCGCCTCGTCGCGGGCGTTCCGCCTACTTTCGCGCCCGAGGATAACCATCCAGATACCGACCCCGATAAAGACCACGGCAGCGCAGAAAATCGCCCCCAGAACAGTGCCATAGCTGCCCGACAGCCGGATACGAAACAGAAAGCCTAGCAGCAATGCGGTGGAAATAACGACCGCGCAGAATGTCACCGAAAACACCCCCGCGCGCGAGGTCAAAAACCGCGACAATGCCGGTGCGGCGGCGGTTTCGACAGCTGCACGAATAGAAGTGCTGGCCCGTCCGTGGGGCTTGCACCGGTCACCACATCCTGCTTCCAGTGAACAGCACAGCGAACAGATGTTGCCTTCGATAAAGGGGCACATGGCCATATCGGGTGCTTCGAAGCCGTAACCGCAAGTGTCGCACAGATGCGTTCCTGCTGCGAAAATGGCAGGTCGACGGGCGATATAGAACCGGCCCTTGGTCACAATCGCGATCAGTGGCGCAAAAAGGATAGCCGTGCCAAGTGACACGAAGGCCGACAACGCCGCTGCCGTTTCCCCTATAAAACCGCCGCTCGCCAAGAGACCTATCCCGACCGCACCCCCCATGGCACCCAGCCCAACAGGGTTCAGATCGTAAAGATAGGCACGGCGGAATTCGATTCCCTTGGGGCTAAGGCCAAGGGGTTTGTTGATCACCAGATCGGCAAAGATCGCGCCGACCCATCCCAATGCGACCGTAGAATAGAAACTGAGGGTGGCCTCAATTGCGTCGAAAACACCGAATTGCATCAGAAGAAAGGCAATTGCGACATTGAAGACCAGCCAGACCACGCGACCGGGGTGGGCATGGGTCAACCGCGAAAAGAAGTTAGACCATGCAATTGATCCGGCATAGGCATTGGTCACGTTGATTTTCATCTGGCACAGAATAATAAAGACCCCAGTCATAGCCAGCGCGAAAGTTGGATGACCCAGAACAGTTTCGAACGCTACGAAATACAGATGCGCGGGGTCGGCAAGATCGGTCACGCCGGTTCCTGCCGTGATCGCGAGCACCGTCAGGAACGATCCCGCTAGCATTTTCAGTCCGCCGATGACCGCCCATCCAGGTCCGGCGGCCAGAACTGCTGCCCACCAGCCGATACGTTCGCGTCGGTTCGATGGTTCGGGCAGGAAGCGCAGGAAATCGACCTGTTCGCCGATCTGCGCAATCATCGACAGCGCCACAGCCGATGCTGCACCGAACGACAAAAGCGTCAGATCACGCGTGCCGTCAAGGCCACGGAAATCGGTCCAGCCCGTATGGCCCAGCCCCATCATGGCGATCAGCACAAAAGGAACGGCGTTCATCACGAGCCACGGGATCTGCGTCCATGCCTGGAAACGCGATATGCGGGTGAACCCGTGCGCGACCAGCGGAATGACCACTACAACCGATGCAATATATCCCGCCCACAAGGGAACGCCGAAACAGAAATCCAGGGCAAGCGCAAGGATTGCAGCCTCTAGCGCGAAGAAAATAAACGTAAAGCTGGCATAAATTAGCGATGTCAGCGTCGACCCCAGGTAGCCAAAGCCCGCACCCCGCGTCAGTAGGTCGATATCGACGCCATAGCGTGCCGCGTAATACGCGATGGGTAGTCCCGTGGCGAACAGGATCAAGCAAACCGTAATGATTGCGGTTAAAGCGGTGGAAAACCCGAATCCCAAAGTTAGCGCTGCGCCGATCGCCTCGAGTGCAAGAAACGAGATCGAGCCTAACGCAGCATTTGCTACCCATGCTGCCGACCACCGCCTTGCGCGGCGTGCGGTGAAACGCAGGGCGAAATCCTCCATCGTCTCATCGGCGACAAGCCGGTTGTATTCACGTTTAGCAGTCGTGGCGTGCAGCAGCGTGCTCATCCGTCGGCCCCTTCGTGCAACGTCGTCCGCTGTTTACAGACGGTCAGATCATGGGAAACCGGCATAAGGGGAAATTCTGCGCAGGCATATAAGTCATTTGACGTATTCCGCGGCGCAGCAACACGGGCCAACCTCTGGTTAACCAAGGCGATAACCAGTGAGGACAACATGGCTGACCACAAGAAGGCTCCCTTTCCTGCGATGTCACGTCGCGCAATTCTGGCGGGCGGTGCGGCAATCGGGGCATCGCTGTTCTTGCCCAAAGGTCTGCGTGCACAGGACTTTCCGACCGATCAGGTGAATACTACCGGATTGGCCGTGACCGACGATACTGTTCAGGTCGGCATCCTGCATTCGATCAGTGGCACCATGTCGATTTCCGAAACCGGATCGGTTCAGGCCGAAAAGCTGGCCATCGAACAGATCAACGCCCAAGGCGGTGTCCTGGGCCGCAAGATCGAAACGATCCAGGAAGATGGGGCGTCGGACTGGCCGACATTTGCGGAAAAAGCCCGCAAGCTGTTGGTTAACGATAAGGTCGCCAGTGTCATGGGTTGCTGGACCTCGGCCAGCCGCAAGGCCGTATTGCCGGTCTTTGAACAGCATAACGGGATGCTGTATTACCCGACCTTCTATGAGGGTTTGGAAGAAAGCCCGAACGTCATCTATACCGGTCAGGAAGCCACGCAGCAGATCATCGCAGGCCTTGACTGGGTAGCGCGTGAAAAGGGCGCCAAGTCGTTCTATCTGCTGGGATCGGATTATATCTGGCCGCGTACTTCGAACAAGATTGCCCGCAAGCATATCGAGGACAAGCTGGGCGGAGAAGTCGTGGGTGAGGAATATTACCCGCTTGGCCATACCCAGTTCAATTCTGTCATCAACAAGATCCGCCTGAAAAAACCGGATGTGATCTATGCCATCGTTGTGGGTGGGTCGAACGTCTCCTTCTACAAGCAGCTGAAGGCCGCGGGCATCGACATGACCGAGGAAGCACCCCTGTTGCTGACCATTTCTGTGACCGAGGATGAAATCCGCGGCATCGGCGGTGAAAATATCGAAGGCGCTTATGCCTGCATGAAGTATTTCCAGTCGCTTGAGAACGAGAACAACAAGGAGTTCGTCGCCGCTTTCAAGGAAATGTGGGGCGATGACATGGTCATCGGCGATGTGACGCAGGCTGCCTATCTGGGTCCATGGCTGTGGAAGGCCGCTGTCGAAAAGGCAGGGTCCTTCGATGTGGACAAGGTCCGCGAGGCAAGCCCCGGGATCGAATTGACGACCGCGCCGGAAGGCTATGTCAAGATCCATGAAAACCATCACTTGTGGTCCAAGACCCGCGTCGGCCATGCGATGGCGGACGGCCAGTACGAGGTGGTATTTACCACCGATGATCTGGTCGAGCCTGATCCCTTCCCCGAAGGCTATCAGTAAGCACCCCGCGGGCGGCCGCGCGGGCCGCCCATTCCTTCCCTTCTCGACAGGAGTGCTGCCGATGTTTTCGGGGTATTCGCTTCCAGAGCTTGGCGCGATCTTCGCGATGCAGGGCTTTGCCGGACTGATCCTGTTTTCGGTCTTTGTCCTGATGGCCCTGGGTTTGGCCATTATTTTCGGCCAGATGGGCGTCATCAACATGGCCCATGGCGAATTCATGATCCTTGGGGCCTATGTCACCTATCTGGTGTCCCAAGCCTTCGCGACCTATGCACCCGCGTTGTTCGGGGCCTATTTTTTCGTGGCAATGGTGCTGGCGTTCTGTGCGTCGGGCCTTTTGGGCATGTTCGTGGAATGGGCTATCATTCGCCATCTTTACAAGCGTCCGCTGGACACTTTGCTGGCGACATGGGGCCTTAGCCTGATCCTGCAACAATCCTTCCGGTCGCTGTTCGGCGCGCGCGAGGTCGGCGTCACCATCCCCAGTTGGATGATGGGATCCTTGCCTTTGACCGATCTGATCGAGGTGCCCATCAACGGCATCTTCGTCATGGTTCTGGCCCTTGGGATTTCCGCTGCGGTCTATGTGATGATGTTTAAATCCGGTTGGGGACGGCAGGTCCGCGCCGTGACGCAGAACCGCACAATGGCCGGCGCCGTGGGCATTGACACCGAACGCACCGACCGTCTGACATTCGGCATCGGATGCGGAGTTGCGGGCATTGCGGGCGCGGCTTTCACCATGATCGGATCGACGGGGCCGACATCCGGTCAGGCCTATATCGTCGACACTTTCCTTGTTGTTGTTTTCGGCGGCGCGGCCAGCCTGCTGGGCACTATCGCCTCGGCGTTCTCGATCAGCCAGGCGCAATCTATTCTTGAATTCTTCCTCTCCGGCTCGATGGCCAAGGTCATCACGCTGCTGGTCGTCGTGGGCATACTGATGCTGCGTCCGCAGGGGCTGTTTTCCATCAAGCTTCGCAAGTGAGGGCCGATAGATGACCAAAACGTCATTCCTGAAACGCGACGAGGCTGTCGGCTTCGCCATTCTGGCGCTGATCATCTTTATCGTGTTCCCCCTGATGCTGGACGATTTCCGGCTTAACCTGTTCGGCAAATATCTGACCTATGCCTTTGTCGCAGTCGGTCTGGTACTGTGTTGGGGGGCGGGCGGTATCCTTAGCCTGGGGCAGGGGGTGTTCTTCGGCCTTGGCGGATATTGCATGGCGATGTTTTTGAAGCTGGAGGCATCGACCCCCGAGGCGACCGCAATCCAGTCGACACCGGGCATTCCCGACTTCATGGACTGGAACCAGATTTCGGCCCTGCCGATCTGGTGGCAGCCCTTCAACAGCTTCGGTTTTACCGTGCTGGCAATTCTGGCCGTGCCTGCGCTGTTTTCCCTGATCATCGGTTTTGCGATGTTCCGCCGCCGCGTCGGGGGCGTCTATTTCGCCATCATCACGCAGGCCATTGCGGCCATTGCCACGATCCTGATCGTGGGGCAGCAGGGCTATACTGGCGGCGTGAATGGCATCACCGATCTGCGCACGCTGATGGGATGGGACATTCGCCCCGACAGCGCGAAGACCGCGCTATACTTCGTGAACGCCGTTCTGCTGTTCGCCTGCCTTTTTATCGCTATGGCCATCCGCAAGTCCAAGTTCGGGCGGGTGCTGGTCGCGATGCGTGACGCCGAGGATCGCGTCCGCTTTTCGGGCTATGACGTGGCCAGCTTCAAGATCTTCATCTTCTGTGTCGGCGCGATGATGGCATCGGTCGGGGGTGCAATGTTCACCCTGCAGGTCGGGTTCATGTCGCCCACCATCGTCGGCATCGTGCCGTCGATCGAAATGGTTATTTTCTGTGCGGTGGGTGGTCGTCATTCGCTGCTGGGGGCCGTTTATGGCGCGCTGCTGGTCAACTGGGCGCGCACGACGCTGTCGGAAAGCTTTCCCGAACTGTGGCTGTTCGGCCTGGGCGGGCTGTTCATCGCCGTGGTTCTGGCATTCCCGAACGGTCTGGCGGGTCTTTACGACGATTATGTCAAACCGCGCTTGAAGTTGTCGCGCCGCAATCATGCGGCAAAACCCTCAAACCCCCAACTGGCAGAGTGACGGCACCATGGTTCAGGACAATCCGAATTTCATTCTGTCAGTCGAGGATCTGACTGTCTCCTTCGACGGTTTCAAGGCGGTTAACGGCCTCAGCTTTTATATCGAGCCGAACGAATGCCGCGTCATCATCGGTCCCAACGGCGCGGGCAAGACGACCGTGCTGGACCTGATCTGTGGGCGCACCCGTGCCACCGAAGGGTCCATCAATTTCAAGGGCCACGAACTGACCCGCATGCGCGAGGACCAGATCGTCCACGCGGGTGTCGGGCGCAAGTTCCAGACACCTTCAGTCTATGAGGATCTGAGCGTCTACGAGAATCTGGAAATCTCCTATCCGCGGGGCCACAGCGTTTTTGGTGCATTGACCTTCAAGCGCGACGCCGATGTGAACCGCCGCATCCGCGAGATCGCCGAAACGATTTTTCTGTCGGATATGCTGGACGAACGCGCAGGCATCCTGAGCCATGGCCAGAAGCAATGGCTCGAAATCGGGATGCTGCTGATCCAGGACCCCGAATTGATGATGCTGGACGAACCCGTCGCGGGGATGTCGGTCGCCGAACGCAAGAAGACCGCGGAATTGCTGAACCGCATCATCAAGGATCGCGCGGTTATCGTCATCGAACACGACATGGGCTTTGTCGCCGATATCGCGACCCGCGTGACGGTTATGCATCAAGGCAAGCGTCTTTCCGAAGGGTCGATGGCCCATGTGCAGGCCGATCCGTCGGTCGTCGAAGTCTATCTTGGGCATTAAGGGGGACGTCATGCTGAACATCCAGAACCTGACATCGGGCTATGGTGAATCCCGTGTCCTGAACGGTTTGGACCTGACAGTTCCGAAAGGGCAAATCGTGGCGATCATGGGGCGCAACGGCATGGGCAAAACCACGCTTATGAAGTCCTTGATGGGGATCGTGCAGGCGACGGACGGGACTGTCGCCGTGGACGGGACCCCGGTCGGGGGAATGAAATCCCATGCCCGGGTTGCCAACGGATTGGCCTATGTCCCGCAGGGGCGGCAGATTTTTTCCGCCATGACCGTCGAAGAAAATGTCGAAACCGGCCTGACTGTCACCGGTCGCAAAACCGTGCCTGCGAACATCTATGACCTGTTTCCCGTGTTGGTCGATATGAAGCACCGTCGCGGCGGCAACTTGTCGGGTGGCCAGCAACAGCAGCTGGCCATCGCACGGGCCATGGCATCCGACCCCAAGGTCCTGTTGCTGGATGAACCGACCGAAGGCATCCAACCCTCGATCATCCGCGAGATGGCACGAACGCTGCGGCGCATCCGCGACGAACACGGCCTGACCATCGTCGTGTCGGAACAGGTGCTCAGCTTTGCGCTGGACGTAGCCGACCGCGTTCTGGTGCTGGAAAAGGGTGCGCTGGTCCATGACAGCCCCCGCGCCGGCATCGACGAGGCGCATGTTTCGAAGTTTCTCTCTGTTTGAAGCAAGAAAGGAGGCCGTGATGGCCGACACCCTGATTTCCGTAAACCTGAGCGAAGATCCCCACACCAACGAAAACATCCACAACCGCTGGCATTGCGATATCCCGATGGCCTGCTGGGTCGAACCGGGCGATGATTTCAAGGTCGAAACCTATGACTGGACGGGCGGACAGATTGCCAACAATGATGATGCTTCGGACGTGCGTGATGTGGAACTGGAACAGGTGCATTACCTGTCCGGCCCGATCGGGGTAAAAGGGGCCGAACCAGGTGATCTGCTGGTCGTGGATATCCTTGATATCGGCGCGAAAGAGGAAATGAACTGGGGCTTTAACGGCTTCTTTTCCAAAAAGAACGGCGGCGGCTTCCTGACCGACCATTTCCCCGAGGCCCAGAAGTCGATCTGGGATTTTGACGGCATGTTTACCAAATCGCGTCATATTCCGGGTGTGCGCTATGCCGGCCTGATCCACCCCGGCCTGATCGGATGTCTGCCCGATCGCAAGATGCTGGATACGTGGAACACCCGCGAAAAGGGATTGGTTGCGACCGATCCGGACCGTGTCCCCGGGCTGGCCAACCTGCCGACCATGCAATCGGCCCATATGGGCAAACTGAAGGGCGAGGCGCGCGAAAATGCTGCTGCCGAAGGTGCGCGTACCGTTCCCCCGCGTGAACATGGCGGCAATTGCGACATCAAGGATCTTAGCCGCGGGTCGAAGATCTATTTCCCCGTCTATGTCGATGGTGCAGGCCTTTCGATGGGCGATTTGCACTTCAGTCAGGGCGACGGTGAAATTACCTTTTGCGGCGCCATCGAAATGGCGGGCTGGCTACATATCCGCGTTACGCTGATCAAGGGCGGAATGGAGAAATATGCCATCAAGAACCCCATTTTCCGCCCATCACCTATCGTGCCGAAATACGACGATTTTCTGATCTTTGAAGGGATCAGCGTCGATGAGGGGGGCAAGCAGCACTATCTAGATGTCCATGTCGCCTATCGTCAGGCCTGCCTGAATGCGATCGAGTACCTGAAAAAGTTCGGCTATTCGGGTGCGCAGGGCTATGCCATTCTGGGGACAGCTCCGGTTCAGGGGCATATCTCGGGCGTGGTCGATGTGCCGAACGCTTGCGCAACGCTGTGGCTGCCGACCGATATTTTCGAAAACGGGTCCAAGTTAATGCCATCATCAGACGGTCCGACGCCTTTGGTTGACGGTTCCGTTGATCTGCCTCTGGCCCCCGATCTGTAATTCTTGCAGGCCGCGCAATCCCGTGCGGCCTTCCCCTTTTCAGGAGCGATCCCGATGCCCGTCTATGATTATGCCTGCCCGCATTGCGGCCCGTTCGAGGCGCTAGCAGCAATGTCCGCCTATGCTGACCCGTGTTCCTGTCCGGAATGTTCGGCCATCGCACCAAGGGTTATGCTGACTGCGCCGCGTATTGCCAATATGGACGGTGGCCGACGTATTGCCCATGATACGAACGAACGCAGCGCCGATAGTCCCAAGCGCCTTAGCAGCCACGGTCCCGGTTGCGGATGCTGTTCGGGCGGCAAGAAGAAAGCAAGCCGTACGTTGCACCGCCCTGATGGGTCAAAGACCTTGGTCGGCACACGGCCCTGGATGATCTCGCACTAGCGTTTATCAGGTGCGCGGGCTGGCCTTTCGAGACGTGCGTCGCGGTGTGGCAACGACAGCAACCAATTCCTTGCGGCAGCTAATTTGGAGAAGAGATGTCCAGTATGGACGTGGCCGTGTGCAACACATTTACAATTAAGGTCGCGGACCCTTTGCCGCGGCCGCGTTTATCAATTGGTGGGTTTGGACCACCTTAAAAGAAATCGGCCAGATCTGATATGTCACCGCAGAATGCAGAGAGGGTTGTTCCCGAAAATTTTCATTATATGCGCAGTATTTGTTAACTGGACCGGATGTTGGAACGCGGTTAGCGTCGTATCTAGTCATATGGTTCATTGCCGGACCAGCGCAGGGGGAAATTTCGATGAAGCGTCAATACCAGATGGCGCTGATCGCATTTCTGGCAGTGGTTACACTCGCCGTCGGGACAATCTGGCGTTTTAACCAGGAAATGAACCGCCAGATTAACACATTAAGCACTGCCACGTCGGACAGTATTCAGTGGTTCATCGCCCAGTCCGAGGTAGAGCTGCTGGCCCTGCGCGATACTGCCAGACAAATGTTGATGGATGACACAATTCCCGCGCAAGAATTGCGCAAGCGGTTTGATGTGCTCTATTCTCGCCTAAGCACTCTGGAATCAGGGCAGAATTTTGCGCAATACCGGCTGGAGCCGACTGTCGCGCACGCACTTTCCGATATCAGAAGGATGATGGATGACGCGATCCCGATTATCGACAGCGATGACAGGATATTGCGCGCCGCCGTGCCGGACCTGATCGAGAAATTTCAGAATATTGCGCCTGCACATCGGACAATTTCACTGGAAGGCGTCCGGTATTTTGCCAACATCTCTGATGTCAGGCGCGCGGCAATGGTGCAAACACTGCGTGATATGTCGAGGGTCATCGCACTTTTGTTTGCGGTTCTGGCAACAACCGTTCTGGTGTTGCTGTTTCTGGTCAAATCTGCGCGGACACAGAACAACAAGATTATGTCCGCTCGCAATCGCCTGAATTCACTGTTCGAAACCTCAATCGATGCAATCGTTGTCGCTGATCAGGATGGCATCATCCAGAATTATAATTCGGCCGCTGAACGTATCTATGGATTTACCTCAACAGAAGCGATCGGTGCTGACATACGTGATATTCTGACACCTCCGGACAGGATGGAGGCTGTCAACGCGCTATTGGACCAGATGCGTAACGGTCGCGGAGCCTCGCCGCTGAAAAACCTTGGTATCAGCCAGACGCAGGCCAAACATAAATCCGGCCATCTGATCCCCGTCGAAGTATCGCTGTCGATCAATCGTGACAAAAAGGGGCCCTTATTGGTTGCCTTTGTGCGCGATGTTACCAGCAGGGTTGCCGCCGAATCTGAACTGATCGAAGCCCGCGATCACGCCCTGGAGGGCGATCGCGCCAAGGCCCGTATGATCGCAACGATGAACCATGAAATGCGAACGCCGTTGAATGGTGTAATGGGTACATTGGACCTGTTGAAATCCACCGATCTGGATGATGAACAGCGTCGATATATTGACGCCATGGACCGCTCGGCCAGATTGTTGCTGCAGCATGTGAACGACGCGCTGGATGCATCACGCGAATATAACAGAGAAATAGAGGTTAAATCCCGGATATTTGATCCTGTTTCGCTGGCGGAAGATGTGCTTGAGGGGTTGCGCGCAACTGCGGAAAAGCGTGGCAACACCTTGGCGTTCCAAACGCATGGTGAGGATAATCGGAAACTGGTCGGAGATGACGGAAAAATCCGCCAGATTCTGGTCAATCTTGTCGGGAATGCCATAAAATTCACGGATGGCGGGAATATCACTATTCGTTTGATCAGACATGGTATGGATGGCTGCATCGAGATGCAGGTGAGTGATACCGGCAGCGGAATCGCAAAAAATGACATTGATCGCATTTTTGACGAGTTTGTAACGCTCGGGTCGTTTTACGACCGCAAGGTAGAAGGAACCGGTCTAGGTCTCTCCATAGTAAAACGTCTGGTAGGCGCGATGGAAGGCGAAATCGCTGTCGAAAGTGAAATCGGCAAGGGGAGCAGTTTCAATCTGCGCCTAAAACTGTCCATCGCGGAGGAGCAGACGGACATCCAGCAGGGCATAAAGATTGACAGTGGCAGTCGACATGACGGCCGCAGAATACTTTTGATCGAGGATAACCAGATTAACCGGCTTGTCGCGCGGGAGATGTTGAAATCCTATGGATGCATTGTTACCGAAGCTTACGATGGCGCTGAGGGGGTCCAACAGGCACTAACAGGGACGTATGATTTGGTTCTAATGGATATCAGTATGCCACGCATGAACGGGGTAGTGGCTACGCGTAGTATAAGGAAAGACGGCCCGAACCGATCTACGCCTGTGATTGCCCTAACTGCCCATGCAACTCCGGAAGATCTGACTTGGTTCTACGACGCGGGTATGAGCGGTTCGCTTATAAAGCCAATCAACCGGACCAGTCTAAAAGCAATTCTTGACTTGCATTTATCAGTCGAACGGCAACATAACCGATAACGCGGTCTGAAAGTGCCCCATTTACCCTTATACTAGCTAGCTGGCGTCAGGGCTCATTCTTAATCAGAGTTAGAATAGAACAGTTGCGGCCAATTCGATTGCGGAGAGGTATGTCTCTGGACGCCTGTCGTAACGCGTTGCAATCCGTCTCCAGTCTTTCAGTCGACCGAACATGATCTCGATGCGATTGCGCTTTTTATAGGGCTCTTGTCGTAATTCACGGCCTTTTTGCCGGAATTTCGACCAAGGATTCACGCGTTTATCCCTTTGTCTTACAATGCACTTCGTAACTGCGCCATTGTCACCGCCTGCCTGAGGCTGCTGCGATGATCTAAGAGACGTCGCTAATGACGTCATTACTGACGTCTCTTATGCGGGGCCTGTGATGCGTGTTGAAATTCTTGGGGCGGAGCGGCGACGCTTTTGGCATGACGACGACAAGCTTGAGATTGTCGCGTCGGTTGGGATTGCCGGGGCGAGCGTGACACAGGTTGCGCAGCGCCATGAAATTAAGCGGCAGCAAATTTACGCGTGGCGGCATGAGCTGAAGAAGAAAGGCTTGTGGTCGCCCGATGCCGGGGCGCTTTTCTTGCCGCTGGACATGCCCGTGACTGTAGGAGTGCCGGTGGTGCAGGCCCCGGTCGCTGAGCTACCGCCGCCAGTTGCTGTTGAAGTGCGGCTGCGGGGTGGGCGCAGTTTGCACTTTGACAGCACAGTGGCCCCGGCCACGGTGACAGCCCTGATCCGAGCGGTGGACGCCGCATGATTGGCCCCGGCACCGGAGTGCGTGTGTATCTGGGCTGCGGCGTGACGGATATGCGCAAGGGGATCGCGGGGTTGCCGGCGCTGACCCAGGATGTGCTGCATCAGAAGCCGGCCAGTGGTGCAGTGTTTGCGTTCCGGGGGCGACGTGGGATCGGATAAAGCTGCTGTATTGGGATGGTCAGGGTTTTTGCCTTTATTACAAAGTGCTCGAGCGCGGACGTTTCCCTTGGCCGAGCGCCAAGGATGGCGCGGTGCGGATGACATCTGCGCAGCTTGCGATGTTGTGGGAGGGGATCGACTGGCGACGTCCTGATTGGGGTGCTCCACCGGCGCGGGTCGGATGATTTTTTCGTCCAGCTTGCCCTATTTATATGGTTCTCTTGCCTGATTTTTGGTAGTCAGGCGCATGTCGAAACCCGCTGAAAACCTGCCCGATGATCCCGCCGTCTTGAAGGCGATGATCGCCGTTTTGCAGGCGGAGAACGCGAAAATATCGGCCACGTTGCACGTCCATTATCAACTGGTTCAAGCGCTGCGTTTGCGGATCGCTAAACTCCAGAAACTGGCCTTCAGCAAATCCTCGGAAAAGATCGAACGCGAGATTGAGCAGCTGGAACTGGCGCTCGAAGACCTGCTGGTCGCGGTGGCTGAAGACGATGACGCGCTCATCGACGAAGGTCCTGATGAGCCATCACCGGAAGCTCCCGATGCGCCCGCGTTGCGCCGCAGGCCACGTGTCTCGGATGCGACGCCGCGCGAACGCCGTGAACTGGACCCTGGTGCCCCGGCTGCGGCGGTGATCTGCGTGTCGTGGGTGAGGACGTCAGCGAACTGCTCGATATGATCGCCGCCCAAATGAAGGTGATCCAGATCGCCCGGATCAAGAAGTCCTGCCGCCGTTGTGAGCGGATGGTGCAGGAGCCAGCCCCCAGCCGCCCGATCCCGGGAAGTATGGCCGGTCCGAACCTGCTGGCGCATGTTCTGGTCTCGAAGTTCGACGATCACCTTCCGTTATATCGCCAGCACGAGATCTTCGCCCGCATGGGGGCAGATATTCCCGAAAGCACGCTTGTTGGTTGGTGCGGGCGGGCCATGAAGACCCTGCAGCCGCTGATCGAACGGATCGAGGCGGACATCATGGCCAGTGATCTGCTGCACGCAGACGACACACCCATCCGGGTGCTGGATCGCAGCCTGCGCGACAAGGGACTTGGCAAAGGGGTCAAGAAAGGCCGGATCTGGGCTTATGTGCGCGATCAACGGCCATGGGCGGGTGCTTCACCACCCGGGGCTGTCTATCAGTTCGCACCGGATTGGAAGAAAGAACACGTTCTCAGCCATCTGGCCAACGCCCGCGGCATTCTTCAGGCCGACGGCTACAAGGGCTATGCCAAGCTCTATGAGCCAGAACCTGACGGCGGGCCACCGCGTTTGCGCGAAGCGGCCTGTTGGGCCCACCTCCGGCGCGACTTCCACGACTTCTGGACCTCAACCAAATCCGAGATCGCTCGCGAGGCGCTCGACCGGATCGGCAAGTTCTACGATGTCGAGCGCGACATCAACGGCCAACCCGCTGACGTCCGTCATGCGGCACGTCAAAAGCTGAGCAAACCAAAGGTTGAGGCTTTCTTTGCCTGGTCCGAACAGCAACTCCTGCGCATCCCGGGCAAAAGCGATCTGGCGAAAGCTTTCCGCTACGGCCTCGCGCGGCAGGAGGCCTTCAGCCTGTTCCTGACCGACGGACGTGTAGCGATCGACAACAACCCGGCCGAGCGCGCCCTGCGCCCGATTGGAACCGGCCGAAAAAATTGGTTATTTGCAGGAGCGGATACCGGTGCAGAAACCCTCGCGCGTGCAATGAGCGTCATTGAAACCGCCAAGCTGAACGGTCTCGACCCGCTGGCCTACCTCGCCGACATCCTCGACCGTATCCATGATCACAAGATAAACCGGCTGGATGAACTGCTGCCATGGAATTGGGTGCCATTGGCATCCGTGACGGAAAGTCAAGCCGCGTAAGCGGCGGTATCAACGGGGCGCTTACTGCTCTTCACAGCCAGTCAGCATCACATACCCGGTCCGCCGATAGCCAGTCAGCCTTTGGCAAGCAGCTCAACATCGCTGCCGCGCCCTTGTAGTCGCTCACTTGCCCTGCCGACATGAAGAAGCGGATGGGTCTGCCTTTCGCATCGGTGACGGCGTGCAGCTTTGTGTTCATGCCGCCATTTGTTCGGCTGATCGGGCGAGCAGGCCCCCCTTTTTCGGGCGCAGGCTGCACGCCGTGCGATGCGTTTTCAGATACTTGCGCAGCCTCTCTCGAACGCATGGCGTTCGCCTGCTTACATCGATGATAATAGAGCGTTTCGGCCTTAACCTGATACATACCCTGCCGCGTGGAAGTAGTTCCAGCACTCTTGGGGCGAGAACATGTTGCAGATGTCGCCGAGGGCTTTGAACAGATCACTGAAGGTTCGTGCGCCCATTTTGCGGAGATGCGCCTTCAGCTTCGAGAATGCCTGCTCAATGGGGTTTAGATCGGGTGAATAGTGCGGCAGATACAGGAAGCAACATTTGGCGGCACGGACGGCTTCGGCGGCCTCGACGTTGCGGTGGGTCGCGAGGTTGTCGAGGATGACGACCGAGCCGGGCGTCAGTTCCGGGGCCAGGACATCGCGAATATAAGTCACGAAAGCGGAGCCATCCATCGCCCCCTTTATCCCCCAAGGCGCGATGAGCCCCTCCGACGTGAGGCCCGCAATGAATGTCTGCATGCCCCAGCCACCCAAAGGCGCGTCCATCCGCAGCCGCTGGCCGCGCCATGCGCGCCCCCGCAGTCGGGTCAGGTTCGTCTTCACGGAGGTTTCGTCAATGAACACCAGCCGTTCGGGCTGGCGACGCATGAAGGGAATGCGCCGTTCCTGCCACGCGTGCCGGGTCTGCTTTACACGGGCGCGGTGCGGTTCAGAGGCCGCCAACGATTTTTTTATAGGTGAAACCAAGCCGCTTGAGCAGCGCCGCAATCGAGGAGTGATGGACCTTCACGCCCTCGGCCATGGCCAGCGCATCGCGTCGTTCATAGA
>NZ_QQVY01000014.1 GCF_003590715.1 Paracoccus sp. JM45 | reverse complement strand
CCTTCGCCTTGAACTCCGCAGAATAGCGCTTTCGTTTCGTCATCTCAGGTCAGTCCTTCGTCAATCGCTAAAGCTTAGCAACTGGTCCGAATTCCTGCGACCACCTCTATCTGCAAATTGCGCAAGAAGCTGTCCGAGGCTTTGGGCGGTGAAAGCCATATCGAGACAGTCTGGGGACGTGGCTATGTATTGCGCGAACCTGCCGCATCAGCTCAGCCTGTGGCAATCAGCGCCTGATTGCCACCAATGCTGGACGATTGCTGCGCCTTGGGCGATACCCTGATCTGACAAGGATGGATGGCCGGACCCGCTCCGGCCATATCGGTGCAGAGGGGATATCATGGCGCAGAATGTGGCAGGGCGGCCGCCCGTAGCGGATCTGGACCAGGAACAGGCAGCTGCAGAAATCGCAGATCTGTCCGCACAGGTTGCCGATGCCAATACGGCATATCACGGTCAGGATGCGCCGGTTATTCCGGACGCTGAATATGACGCCGCAAAGGCCCGATTGGCCCAATTAGAAGACGCCTTTCCTGCGCTGGCACGTCCTGACAGCCCGACCATGCAGGTCGGCGCCGCCCCGTCCGAAGGCTTTGGCAAGATTGCCCATTCCCAACGGATGATGTCGCTGGGAAATGCGTTTTCGCCCGAAGATGTGCATGATTTCCTTGGCCGCATCCGCAGCTTTCTGGGGCTTGGTGTGGATGCCCCCTTGCAGGTAACTGCGGAACCCAAGATCGACGGGCTGTCCCTGTCTTTGCGCTATGAAAAAGGGCGTCTGGTTCAGGCCGCAACGCGCGGCGATGGCGCTGTCGGTGAAAACGTCACCGCCAATGCCTGCACCATCACCGATATCCCGCAAAAGCTGACCGGTGATGTGCCCGATATTCTGGAGGTTCGGGGCGAGGTTTATATGACCCACGCCGACTTCGAAAAGCTGAACAACACGGACGGTGGCCGCGTCTTTGCCAACCCGCGCAATGCGGCAGCAGGATCGCTGCGCCAGAACGACTCCGCGGTGACCGCCAGCCGCCCGCTGCGGTTTTTTGCCTATAGCTGGGGCGAAGTTTCACAGCCCTTGGCACCCACCCAGATGCAGGCAGTGGAACGGTTGCAAGCGCTGGGCTTCCAGACCAATCCGCTGACCCGTCTTTGCGACACTGCAGACCAGTTGATCGACGTGTGGTCCAGTATTGAACAGCAGCGCGCGACCTTGGGTTACGATATTGACGGCGTCGTCTATAAGGTGAACGACCTTGCCTATCAGGGCCGTTTGGGTTTTCGCGCCACCACCCCGCGTTGGGCAATCGCGCATAAGTTTCCCGCTGAAACTGCATGGACCCGGCTGGACCGCATCGAAATTCAGGTCGGACGTACGGGGGCGTTGTCGCCCGTCGCGCGTCTGGAGCCCGTAACAGTCGGCGGCGTGGTGGTTTCCAATGCGACCCTCCATAACGAGGATTACATCGCGGGCCGTGACAACAGTGGTGCGGCCATTCGTGAAGGCCGTGACATCCGCGAAGGCGATTGGGTCAAAATCTATCGTGCCGGTGATGTTATTCCCAAGATCGCCGATGTCGACCTGTCGCGCCGTCAAGATAACAGTGCGCCCTTCATCTTTCCCACCCTATGCCCCGAATGCGGCTCCGAGGCGATCCGCGAACCGGGCGATTCCATCCGCCGTTGCACGGGCGGAATGATCTGCCCGGCGCAGGCGGTCGAAAAACTGAAACATTTTGTCAGCCGCGCGGCCTTTGATGTCGACGGTCTTGGTGCAAAGCAGATCGAGATGTTCTTTGCCGACCCCTCGCTTCCGATCCGCGAACCGGCTGATATCTTCACCTTGGCGGAACGCGACAAAGGGCAACTGGCGCGGTTGAAAAATCGCGACGGTTTTGGTGAACGCTCGGTCGAAAAACTGTTCGCGGCAATTGATGACAAGCGGGACATCCCCTTGCCGCGGCTGATTTTCGCGCTTGGTATCCGCCATGTGGGCGAGGTGGCGGCCACCACCTTGGCCCGTCATTTCGGCACTTGGGACGCCCTGATCGCCGCAATTGATGCTGCCGCGAATGAACCTGCCTTCAAGGCGGTCGATGACAAGGCCCGCCGCATGGCATTGCCCGACAGCCCGAATTGGGCGGAACTGACCGGCATCGACGGCATCGGCGCTGTTCTGGTAAACTCGTTGGTCACGACCTTCAGCCAGCCTGCCGAACGTGACGGCATTGACCGGTTGCTGGTTCAGCTGTCTCCACAGGAAATGCAAAGCGCAGCCAGTGTCGAAACCGAGGTGTCGGGCAAAACACTGGTCTTCACTGGCACATTGGAACGCATGTCGCGCGCCGAAGCCAAGGCGCGGGCCGAGGCCATGGGCGCGAAGGTTGCAGGCTCGGTCAGTGCGAAAACAGATTTGTTGATTGCGGGACCGGGGGCGGGGTCCAAGGCGACCAAAGCCGCCGATTTGGGTGTGAAAGTTATCGATGAAGACGAATGGCTTCGCATCGCGGGTGCGACATGACGCAACCCAAGGGCCGTCCACCGGTCTTATTCCCGCTGTTCGCAGGTATCGACACCTTGCCCGGCATCGGTCCGAAAGGTCGGGCGGCGCTGGAACAGATGCATATCGACAAGCCGCGTGATCTGGTCCTGACCTTGCCCAACAACGGCATCACCCGCCGTCGCATCGACAATGTAACCGACGCCCGCGCCCCCGAGATTGTGACGATTGCCCTGACTGTTGTGCGCCACCACGCACCGCAGACGCGGGGCAGGCCGTGGCGTGTGCATTGCACCGATGGCACGACGGATCTGACTTTGGTGTTTTTCCGACCGCGTGAAAACTGGATCGAAAGCCAGCTGCCCGTTGGTGAACGCCGCATCATCAGCGGCAAGTTGGAACTGTTCGACGGCCATGCCCAGATCGTCCATCCCGACCATATCCTGTCGGACAGTGATCCGCTGCCGCCGGAGTTCGAACCGGTCTATCCCCTTTCGGCCGGCCTGACCCAACGCAGCATGACCAAAGCGGTCGAGGCATCATTGCAGCTGCTGCCGCAGGTTGATGAATGGATCGACCCGCAGTTGGTGGCGCAAAGGGGCTGGCCCTCTTTGACGGATGCCTTGGCGCAGGCCCATGCGCCGCGCAGCCCTGCCGATATGTCGCCCGACAGTCCGGCACGGGCGCGCTTGGCCTATGATGAATTTTTGGCACATCAGATGACGCTGGCATTGGTGCGACGTGAAAAGCGCCGTTTGAAGGGCCGCGCGACCTCTGGCGACGGGCAGTTACGTCGGGCGGTTTTGGACCATCTGCCGTGGCCCCCCACGGGGGCGCAAACGCGCGCCGTTCGCGAAATTGCCGAAGATATGGCCAGCGACCGTCGCATGAACCGCCTGCTGCAAGGTGATGTCGGTGCGGGCAAAACATTGGTGGCCATGCTGTCGGCATTGGTCGCGGTCGAGGCAGTGGGGCAAGCCGTCCTGATGGCCCCAACGGAAATTCTGGCCCGCCAGCATGCCCGCGCCCTTGAACCCTTAGCCCGCGCGGCAGGGGTCCGGCTGGCGGCACTGACGGGGCGCGACAAAACGGCGACCCGTCAGCAGATCCTGACCGATCTGGCAGATGGCACCATCGATATTCTGGTCGGCACCCATGCGGTTTTCCAGAAAGATGTGCATTTCCAAGACCTCCGGCTGGCCATCATCGACGAACAGCACCGTTTTGGCGTGGGACAACGGCTTGAGCTGTCAGCCAAGGGCATCGTGCCGCCCGATATGCTGATCATGACGGCCACGCCGATCCCGCGGTCCTTGGCGCTGTCTCAATATGGCGATCTGGATGTCTCGATCCTGGATGAAAAGCCGCCCGGTCGCCAGCCGATCACAACGGTGATGATCAGCGACCAGCGGCTGGATCAGGTCACCGACCGCCTGAAGGCTGCAATGGCGCAGGGCGCGCGTGCCTATTGGGTCTGTCCGCTGGTCGATGAAAGCGAGGTGAGCGATCTGACCGCCGCCGAGGCGCGGTTCACCACCCTGCGCGCGCAGTTCGGG
Source organism: Paracoccus sp. JM45 (assembly GCF_003590715.1). GTDB lineage: Bacteria > Pseudomonadota > Alphaproteobacteria > Rhodobacterales > Rhodobacteraceae > Paracoccus. The sequence goes on along the minus strand of NZ_QQVY01000014.1, from coordinate 43,001 downwards.
GATCTGGTCCGGCTGGTGCACGGTCAGATGCCGTCGGATCAGCGCGATGCCGCAATGGCCGATTTCGCTTCGGGTGTCGCGCAAATCCTTGTTGCAACAACCGTGATCGAGGTAGGGGTCGATGTCCCGGAAGCCACCATCATGGTAATCGAGCGCGCCGAGAGTTTTGGCCTGTCGCAGTTGCACCAGCTGCGGGGCAGGGTGGGGCGGGGGACCGGTGCCTCGACCTGTTTGCTGATGTATCACCAACCCCTTGGCGAAACCGGTGCCCGCCGGTTGACCACGCTGCGCGATACCGAAGACGGCTTTCGCATCGCACAGGTCGATCTGGAAATGCGCGGGGCGGGGGATGTCATCGGAACGGCGCAATCGGGCCTGCCACGGTTCCGTATTGCCGATCTGGAACATCAATCCGGGCTGATGGCCGTTGCACGCAATGATGCCCGCGCCCTTCTGGAACGCGACCCCGGTCTGGACAGTCCGCGCGGCAAAGCCCTGCGGCTTTTGATGTGGTTCATGCAACAGGATCAGGCGATTCGACTGATACAGGTCGGCTGACCAGCAAAATGTTCTTAAAATGTTCTTTACAGAATCGATCTCATGTGGGAACAAAGCAGCAACAGAGAAGGAGTTGCTGCCCATGACCCGTGAATTCATCTGTGATCTGATTGGCGTCACCGCTTTGGCCACGACCACCGTTGTAACGCTTTGGCTGCCTGCGATCCTGCAAGCCTAAGATTGTTTCGTCTGCCCCGCGTTGCAAACGCGGCGCCACGCCTGTGCGCCGCCATTGTCCTGCACGCGCAACTGGACCGGCCCTGGCAGGGGCCGGTCTTTTTTTATCCGCAGATCAGGCCGCAGCTTTTTCGATCGCTTCGATCGTGGCATCCCATGCCAGCATGATCGAGGCATGACGATTGGGATAGGCGCGCGCCGGAACCAAAGCCTCAAGATCGGCAAAGGGGGCGGCGGGGGGCTGGCCTTCCTCTTTCAGCATGGCGCGCAACTGGTCGCGGATCTTGATCAGGTCGTCGCGATTCTGCCCGATAACAGCCTGCCCCAGAACCGAGGCCGAGGCTTGCCCAAGCGCACAGGCCCGCACCTCTTGCGCGAAATTGGATATGGCACCATCGGCCACAGACAGATGCACAGTGACCGATGATCCGCATTGCGGTGATCGTTTCAGAACAGTCGCCTGCGCCCCCTCCAGCTTGCCCTGATGGGGGATTGCGGTCGTCAGCGCCAGAATACGGCGCGAATAAAGCTGCATAAGGTCGCTGTCGGCCATCTATCTTTCCTGCGGTCTTTTCGGCACCAGTCTTCAGGGTTAGATAGGTACGCGCCCCGCGAAAGGAAACCCGATGTTCGATCCGCTTAGCCTTAAATATGATGCCAATGGCTTGATCCCTGCCATCGCGCAGGATGCAACCTCGTCCGAGGTTCTGATGATGGCATGGATGAACGCCGAAGCTGTCGCCAAAACTTTGGAAACGGGGCGGGTGACCTATTGGTCGCGGTCGCGCCAGTCCTTCTGGATCAAGGGCGAAACCTCGGGTCATACGCAGGAACTGGTCGAAATGCGGGTGGATTGCGACAGCGATTGCCTGCTGGTTCTGGTGCACCAGACAGGTGCCGCCTGCCACACCAACCGCCGCAGTTGTTTTTACACCGCCATCCGTGACGGCGATGAGGTCGAGATTCTTCAGCCTATGTCCTGAAGCCCCAACATCGCGCGGATGTCCGACGGGCTTGCGCCTTCGTCACGATAGTGGCGGATGGCGCGGGCATCGTCGCGTTTGGCAAGCCGCTTGCCGTCATCATCGCGTATCAGGAGATGGTGGTGATAGATCGGCGTCGGCAGGTCTAGCAGGCGTTGCAGCAGGATGTGGATCCATGTGGATGCGAACAGATCCTTGCCGCGCGTGACCAGCGTGATGTCCTGCGCTGCGTCATCGACCACTACGGCCAGATGATATGAGGTTCCCATTCCGCGGCGCGACAGGATGACATCGCCGATATCCGCCATAAACTGGTCGCGGGTCATTTCATAAGTAGTGCCGTCATCAACAAAGCTGATCCGGTCAATTCCCAAGGCCTCGAATGCGCGGCGGGTATCTAACCGGATTACATCGTCCGAAGCTGCATCGGCCATCGGGCGGTCACGGCAGGTGCCGGGATAGATCAAACCATCCGGACCTGCAGGCAGAACGCCTTCTTGCGGGGCGGACATGGCGGCGCGGATATCGCCGCGACGGCAGCGGCAGGGATAGGTCAGATGCGCCAATTGCGTCAGCGCATCCTGATAGGCCTGCATCCGGTCGGACTGGCGCATGACGGGCAGGGGCCAATCCAGCCCCAGCCACGCCAGATCATCAAAGATCGCCTGTTCATATTCCGGCTTGCAGCGGTCGCGGTCGATATCCTCGATCCGCAGCAAAAAGCGTCCGGCCTGCGCCGCTGTCAGCGCGGAAAACGCATGCCCAAGGTGCAAAAGCCCCGTGGGCGATGGTGCAAAACGGGTTACTGGGCGGCCAGCCATGCGTTGTAATCATCCTTGGCGCGCTGCGTATAGGCGGGATAGCGGTCCTTGCGGCCACGGCGACCGCTGCGACCTTCCTCGACCGGTGGATAAAGACCGAAGTTCACATTCATCGGCTGGAAGGTCTTGGCCTCGGCGCCGCCGGTGATGTGGTTGACCAGCGCGCCCATGGATGTGGTGAAGGGCGGTGGTGCCAGATCCTGCCCCTTGGCCTGCGCGGCCGCCATGCGACCGGCCAGCAGACCCATCGCGGCGCTTTCGACATAGCCTTCGACGCCAGTCACCTGACCGGCAAAGCGCAGGTTCGGTTGCAGCTTCATCCGCATCCGGTCATCCAGCAGGGTGGGTGAGTTCAGGAAACTGTTACGGTGAATGCCGCCCAGACGCGCAAAGCTGGCGTCTTGCAAGCCGGGGATCATGCGGAACACTTCGGTCTGGGCGCCGTATTTCATCTTGGTCTGGAAGCCGACGATATTATACAGCGTTCCCAGAGCGTTATCGCGGCGAAGCTGAACCACCGCATAGGCTTTTTCATCAGGCTTATGGGCATTGGTCAGACCGACCGGTTTCATCGGACCAAAGCGCAAGGTTTCGCGGCCGCGTTCTGCCATGACCTCGATCGGCAGGCAGCCGTCGAAATAACCGGCGGTTTCGCCTTCGTGGAATTCGGTCTTATCAGCAGCCAGAAGGGCGTCGATGAAGCCCTCGTATTGGTCTTTGGTCATCGGGCAGTTGATATAGGCCCGCTGTTCTTCCAGCGTTTCGCCCTTGTCGTAACGGCTTTGTTCCCAAGCCACCGACATATCGATGGTATCGGCGTGCACGATGGGGGCGATGGCATCGAAAAATGCCAGCGCCTCTGCGCCGGTGATGCCCCGGATGGCCGCCGCCATCGAATCCGAGGTCAAAGGGCCGGTTGCCACGATCCAGTTGCCGGTCGTCGGCAATTCGGTAACTTCACCCGGCACAATGGTGATCAGCGGTTCGGCCTGTAGGGTGGCTGTAACGGATGCTGAAAACGCCTCTCGGTCGACGGCCAGCGCACCGCCTGCGGGCAGTTTGTGCTTGTCGGCCATGGCCATGATCAGACCGCCCGCCGCGCGCATTTCCCAATGCAGCTGGCCGACGGCGTTCATCACGTCATCATCGGACCTAAAGCTGTTGGAACAGACCATTTCGGCGTAATCGCCGGATTTATGGGCGAAGGTTTCAACCGTCGGGCGCATTTCATGCAAGACGACAGGAACACCTGCGCGCGAAATCTGCCAGGCGGCTTCTGAACCGGCAAGGCCGGCACCTATGATGTGGACGGGTTCCATGCGGCTCTCCTGCAAGGCGTGCGGGGCGGGGCTAACAAAGCGGCCCCAAAAAGGAAAGGGGCGGCGCCAATGGCACCGCCCCATAGGTCATGCGACCCAAGCGCGCGGGATCAAGCTTCCGCAGCAGCTTCGGCTTCTTCGCCTTCAGCGGAATCTTCTTCCGAACGCAGCGCCGAGGGTGCTGCGATGTTGGCAACGACGAAGTCGCGGTCGATGGTGGTCTTCGCACCGTTCGGCAGCGTGACGCTGCTGATGTGGATCGAGCTGCCGATATCGACGCCGTCCAGATCGACAGTGATGTGATCGGGGATATCGCCCGCGGTCACGATCATTTCGACTTCGTTACGAACGGTCACCAGCGTGCCGCCTTTACGCAGGCCGGGGCACTTGTCCTCGTTGATGAATTCAACGGGGATGAACAGGTTGACCTTCGACGTACGACGCAGGCGCATGAAGTCGATGTGGATCGGCAGATCCTTGACAACGTCGCGCTGAACGCCGCGGCAGATGACGCGAACGTCGTCCTGGCCTTCGACCTTCAGGTTCCACAGCGTGGACATGAAGCGACCTTTACGCAGCTGCGTCAGCAGCTTGTTAAAGTCGAATGCAAGCGAAACGGGCTCTTTGCCGTCGCCATAAACGATACCGGGCACCATGCCATCGCGGCGGGTCTGGCGGGCGGCCCCCTTGCCTGTCCCCGCGCGTGCCTCGGCCACTAGATCTGGAATCTCTTTGGCCATGTTTTTAATCCTTAAACATATGTGATGACGCCGTCCTCCAAGGGTGCACGGCGACCAAGCGGTGCCATTAACGCAATCAGGTCTGTTTGTGAAGGTTGAAAATGACGCTAGTCCATCTGTTCCAACCCAATCACAAGCTGTAATGGTATGATCCGGTCCGTGCCCTATATCGGGCAGGGCGGTTGGATGTTGCGGGGGCATGGTGCGGGACAGAAATATCTCGGTCGATTATCTGCGAGTTTTATTGGCCTGTTTCGTCGTTCTGGGCCATTCGGGCTTTGCGCGCGACAGCATCGGCATGACCGGGCTGGCGTTGGGCAACAGCATCCTGCGTGTTGCCGTGCCTTTGTTCACCATCATTGCGGGGTATTTTCTGGCCTCGACCCTGCGTAAGGGGCGGCTGTCGCCTTGGGTGGGGCAGTTGCTGTGGATGTATGCGCTGTGGTCGGGGATCTATCTGCTGTTTCTCTGGCCCTATTTTAGCGCACGTCCCTTGGGCGATACGCTGCGCGAGCTAGTTCTGGGCTTTATGCATCTGTGGTTTCTGCAGGGGGCCGCGATTGCAGGCATCATGCTGGGTGCCTTCCGCAGCTTCGGGCGGGGGGGCGTCATTGTGTCGGCGCTGGTCTTTGCAGGGCTGGGGTTAGGGCTGCAATATGCGGGAATGTCGGGCCTGTCGAATGTGCCGATCGAACATTACCGCAATGGTCCGATGTATCTTTATCCGTTTATGGCAATGGGCTGGCTGATCGCGGATGGCGTCCGTATGCGGTTCACCTTGCTTGCAGCAATCGCGGGCTTGGCCCTGACCGTGGCCGAGAATATCTTCTGGATCTCCCGTCTGGGCGATGATCCCTTGCTGGAAATACCTTTGGGTCATTTCCTGCTGTGTCCGGCGCTGTTCCTGATGGTCCAGCGGATCAGGATGCCCGCAACCGCACTGCCCTTGGGGGCTGCGGCGGCGGGCATTTATGTCATGCATGTGATCGTCTTGCAGGGATTGCCGCTGATCGGCATCGACAACCTGCTGGTGGCGGTGATCGCGGGGATCACCCTGCCATTCATGCTGGTCTGCCTGCGTCATTCGCAGATATTCAAGAGATCGGGTATTCGTCCAGAAATCCCTGCGGGATAAGCAGGTTCTGCGGCCCGACATTTCGCAGGTCACGTTCACCGCATAGCGCCATGCTGGTGTCCAGCTCTTTGCGGATGACATCCAGCGCCGCGGTCACGCCAGCCTCGCCCATGGCGCCAAGCCCGTGGATATAGGCACGCCCGATCCATGTGGCATGTGCCCCAAGCGCCAGCGCCTTCAGCACGTCCTGACCCGACCGGATGCCGCTGTCCATATGCACCTCGACCCGATCACCGACGGCTTTGACGATATGTGGCAGCATTCGGATGGCCGATAACGCGCCATCCAGCTGACGTCCGCCATGGTTCGACACAACGATCGCATCCGCGCCGAAATCAGCGGCAATGCGGGCGTCTTCAGGATCGAGGATACCTTTCAGGATCAGCTTGCCACCCCACATGTCACGGATACGGGCAATCTTGTCCCAATCCAGTTTTTCGTCGAATTGCTCGGCTGTCCAACTGGACAGCGAACTGGTGTTGCCGACGCCCTTGGCATGGCCGACGATATTGCCGAAGGACCGGTGCTTTGTTTTCAACATATCCTTGCCCCAACGCCAGCGGGTGGCCAGATCCAGAATGGTCGGCAGGGTCATCTTGGGCGGGGCGGACAGGCCGTTTTTCAGATCCTTGTGCCGCTGGCCCAGAATTTGCAGATCCAGCGTCAGAACCAGCGCGCTGCAATTGGCCGCCTTGGCGCGTTCGATGATGGCGGCCAGAAAATCCTGATCCTTCATCACATACAGCTGGAACATAAAGGGCTGGGTCGTATGGGCGGCCACATCCTCGATCGAGCAGATGGACATGGTCGACAGCGTATAGGGCAGGCCGAATTTTTCCGCGGCGCGTGCGGCATGGATTTCACCGTCGGCATGCTGCATGCCGGTCAGGCCGACAGGTGCCAGCCCCACGGGCATGGTGACCGGCAGCCCCACCATATCGCCGCCCAGTTTGCGGTTCGACATATCGACCGCCACCTTCTGGCGCAGCTTTAGCCGTGCAAAATCGGTCGTATTCTCGCGGAAGGTCTGTTCGGTATAGCTGCCCGATTCTGCGTAATCGTAAAACATCCTTGGCGTGCGTGCGCGATGCATCGCCTTCAGATCGTCAATTGATGTGATCACCGCCATATCACCGTCTTCCTCCGCCTTAACTGGTCTGAAATTATTACCAGTGGTTGTCGCGTCGTGCAATCACCGGTTCGCGGCATCATAGAGCGAGGGATCGACGACCGGCACCTTTAACGCCTGTGCACGGGCGCGCAACGCCTCGGCGCGGGCATTTGTGGCGGCCTCGACGGGGGCGGGGTCCGATGTGGCCACGGTGGCGTGGTCCGGCACGTCGGGTTCGGCCAGCAATTCGCTGGTGGGCAGCAATTCGGGATAATCGCCTTGGCCCCCGCAAGCGGCCAAAGTCAGGATCAGGGGCAGGGCAAGGCGCGAAATATATGTCATGGGCGCAGGTTACGCCGGTCCCCTGCCAGCGGCAAATGCCTTTTCACCACCGATCGCGCTGGATAGGATGGCCGGTATGGCCCGCACCCAAGGTTCCCGCGCTGAAATTACCGGTCCCCTGCTTCGGGACGAGGCCCGCCGCCTGTTTGCACGGCAGGGCTATGCCGCTGTGTCAATGCGCCAGATTGCGGCGGCGGTGGGCGTTCAGGCGGGCGCGCTTTATGCCTATACGCCCGACAAGCAGGCATTGCTGCATGATCTGCTTGAAAGCCATATGCGTGATTTGCTGTCGGCATGGGTCGATACCCCTGATGCCGATCCGCTGGCACGGCTTGAACGCTTCGTACGCTTCCATATCGGGTTCAGTCTGGATCATCCCGACGCGGTTTTCCTGTCATATATGGAACTGCGGAACCTCAGCCCCGAAAATCATGCCCGCATCGCGGAATTGCGCGGCAGATACGAGGCATCGCTGGATGCCATCATCCGCGCCGGTGTCGCCACCGGTGCCATGCAGGTCGAGGATGCAAAAGTGGCGACACTGGCCCTGATCGCTATGCTGACCGGCGTGACCAACTGGTATCGTGAAGGCGGACGTCTTGATCGTGACCGGATCACGGATATCTACTGGGGACTTGCGCGCGGGGCCGTAGGGGCGCATTGATCATGCATCCTTCGTTGGCCAAATACCCATCCCGTCCTGCTTGCAGCAGGGCGCATCATTGCAGATAATCAGCCTATGTCCTTGCCCCCCGGTTTCCTTGACGAGATTCGCAATCGCGTTCCGATCAGCCGCGTGATCGGCAAGAAGGTCGTGTGGGACCTTCGCAAGTCCAATCAGGCGCGCGGTGACTGGTGGGCACCATGCCCGTTCCATCAGGAAAAATCTGCCAGTTTTCATTGCGATGACCAGAAGGGCTTTTATTACTGCTTCGGCTGTCAGGCCAAAGGTGATGCACTGAACTTCCTGCGCGAAGCCGACGGGCTGGAATTCATGGATGCCGTCAAACTGCTGGCCGCCGAGGCTGGCCTGCAGATGCCCGAACCCGATCCAAGGTCCCGCGAGCGCACCGACCACCGCAGCAAGCTGCTGGAGGTGACCGAGGCTGCCTGCCGCTGGTTCCGCCTGCAACTGCAAACGGCTGTTGCCTCGGATGCCCGTGACTATCTGGCCCGCCGCGGGCTGGACGCTGCGGCGCTGGACCGGTTCGAGATCGGCTTTGCCCCCGACAGCCGGCAGGGCTTAACCGCTGCATTGCGCGAAAAAGGCTTTCCCGAAGCATTGATCATCGAGGCTGGCATGTCCGCCAAGCCCGACAACGGCAGCGCCATCTATGACCGTTTCCGCGACCGGATCATCTTTCCGATCCGCGACGGGCGTGGGCAATGCATCGGCTTTGGTGGCCGTGCGATGGACCCGAATGCGCGGGCGAAATACCTGAACAGCCCCGAAACGCCTTTGTTCGACAAGGGCCGCAACCTGTATCACGTCGGACCGGCGCGCAGCGCGGTTGCCAAGGGCCAGCGTCTTGTCGTCGCTGAAGGCTATATGGATGTCATCGCCCTTGCGCGGGCCGGTTTCGAAGGCGCTGTGGCTCCTTTGGGGACCGCGATTACCGAAGAACAACTGCGGCTGATGTGGCGCATTTCGCCCGAACCGGTTATCGCGCTGGACGGCGATACGGCGGGCCAGCGTGCCGCGCAACGGCTGATCGATCTGGCGCTGCCGCTGACCGGTCCGGGGCAGGCGCTGCGGTTTGTTATCCTGCCTGCGGGGCAGGACCCTGACGATCTGATCAAATCCTCGGGGCCGGGGGCGATGGGGGCCTTGCTGGACAACGCCAAGCCGCTGCTGGATCTGCTGTGGGCGCGTGAAATCGAAGGGCAGGTCTTTGACAGTCCCGAACGCAAGGCCGCATTGGACCGCCGCCTGCAAGACGCCGTGGCCCGCATCCCCGATGAACTGACCCGCAACCACTACAAAGAGGAAATCCGCCGCAAGCAATGGGCGACCTTTGGCGGTGGTGCGCGTAAAAAGCCGCAGAGCAACTGGCAGCCGCAGCGCGGGCGCAGTGGCGGGCGGCAGGGCAATGTTTCGACCATTCCGCGCGGGCCTTTGCCGCCGGTGAACCTGAATATGCCCGAACATGGCGAGGATCTGCTGGAAGGGGCGGCGCTGCTGATCTGCGCGTTGCGTCCCAAGATGATCCCCTCTGCGGAAGACCGGCTGGAACGTCTGGTGCCGCGTGATGCCGACCGCGGGGCTTTGCTGCATGACCTGCTGACGCAGGGCAACAGCCCCTCGGGGCGGCGCGGCCTTGAAACCCTGCGCCGTGACGCCCATTTGGGACTGACCCCGACCGTGATCCAACAACAAGAGGACGATGCCGCAGCTGCAATCCTGCATAATCTTCTGGACCGGTTGGAAGCGGCCCGCGCCACAAGCCACGAACTGGCCCGCGCTGAAAACGAAATTCAGGGCGAGGCGGACGAGGGTTTGACATGGCGCATCAGCCAGACCACCCGCGCTCGCCATATTGCCGAACGGCCCGAACTGGAAACCAGCGGCGATATGAACGAAGACCGCAGTGCCCTGTCCGCGCAACTCTCGGGTTGGCTAAGTGGAGAGATCTGGCGGAAACCTTCGGGACGGTGATGCCGAATCACTAATTCCCGCGATTGCGAATCATCAACGCGCATGGCCTTTGATTCGGCTGTGATCCGCGTTAGAAACGATATAATTTTGTGACGATTCGCCAGATTCGGCGAATCGCCTACGACCGCGCCGAGAAGGAGCCCTGGATGGCCGCCAAGGACGACGACCACGACAAGACCGACAAGGACGACAACGCCCATACGTTGGATATGAGCCAGTCTGCGGTCAAAAAGATGATCGCTGAGGCGCGGGAACGTGGATATATTACCTACGACCAGCTGAATGCTGTCCTGCCACCCGAGCAGGTCAGCAGTGAGCAGATCGAGGATGTGATGTCGATGCTGTCCGAAATGGGCATCAATGTCATCGAGGATGAAGACGGCAACGAGGAATCCGAAGGCGGTGCGCTTGCCACCACTAATAACGGAAACCGCGAAATCGCCGTTTCGACCACCGAAACCGAAAAACTTGACCGCACCGATGATCCGGTCCGGATGTACTTGCGTGAAATGGGCAGTGTCGAACTGCTGTCGCGCGAAGGCGAGATCGCGATTGCCAAGCGCATCGAGGCTGGCCGCAACACGATGATCGCAGGGCTGTGCGAAAGCCCCCTGACGTTCAAAGCCATCACGCTGTGGCGTGACGAGCTGTTGGACGAAGACATCCTTCTGCGCGACGTCATCGATCTGGAAACTACCTTCGGCCAGCATATGGAAGGCGAAGAGGGCGAGGATGACGTTGTTCCGGTCGGCGGCGTGGATAGCACAGCCACCTCGGAAACGCCCAAGCGCGAAGAATATGACGCCGACGGTAACCCTCTGCGGTCCGACGATGACGATGACGAGGATGAAGGCGCGAACCTGTCGCTGTCCGCGATGGAAGCCAGTCTGAAACCCCGGGTTCTGGAAACGCTGGAATCCATTGCGCTGTATTACGAACGTTTGTCCGACATGCAGGATCTGCGCATGTCCGCGACGATGAACGAAGACGACAGCTTCTCGGCGATTGCGGAAACCGACTATCAGACGCTTCGCAGCGAAATCGTTGTGCTGGTGAATTCGCTTCACCTGAACAATGGCCGGATCGAGGCGCTGGTCGACCAGCTTTACGGCATCAACCGCAGGATCGTGACCATCGACAGCGGCATGGTGAAACTGGCAGATGCGGCCCGTATCAACCGTCGCGAATTCATCGAAGCCTATCGCGGCAGCGAATTGGACCCGACATGGATGGACCGCATGGCGGCCCAAGCCGGTCGGGGCTGGCAGGCGCTGTTTGATCGTTCGCGCGACCATGTCGAAAAACTGCGCAGCGATATGGCCGAAGTCGGTCAATATGTCGGCGTCGATATCGAGGAATTCCGCCGTATCGTGGCGCAGGTCCAGCGCGGCGAAAAAGAAGCCCGTCAGGCCAAGAAGGAAATGGTCGAGGCGAACCTGCGCTTGGTGATCTCGATCGCCAAAAAATATACGAACCGTGGTTTGCAGTTCCTTGACCTTATTCAGGAAGGCAACATCGGCCTGATGAAGGCCGTGGACAAGTTCGAATACCGCCGCGGTTACAAGTTCAGCACCTATGCGACATGGTGGATCCGTCAGGCGATCACGCGTTCGATCGCGGATCAGGCCCGCACGATCCGTATTCCGGTCCATATGATCGAAACGATCAACAAGCTGGTCCGCACCGGTCGCCAGATGCTGCACGAGATCGGTCGCGAGCCGACCCCGGAAGAGCTGGCCGAAAAGCTACAGATGCCGCTGGAAAAGGTTCGCAAGGTGATGAAAATCGCCAAGGAACCGATCAGCCTCGAAACCCCGATCGGGGATGAGGAAGACAGCCAGCTTGGTGACTTCATCGAAGATAAGAACGCCGTTCTGCCGCTGGACAGTGCCATTCAGGAAAACCTGAAGGAAACCACCACGCGCGTTCTGGCAAGCCTGACCCCGCGTGAGGAACGCGTTCTGCGGATGCGTTTCGGCATCGGCATGAACACCGACCATACGTTGGAAGAAGTCGGCCAGCAGTTCAGCGTGACCCGCGAACGTATCCGTCAGATCGAAGCCAAGGCTCTGCGCAAACTGAAGCATCCATCGCGGAGCAGAAAGCTGCGGTCCTTCCTTGATCAATGAGCTAAGGGACATAGACGGGCTGGGGTATTTTCTGTACCGCAGCTCGGCCCTTCCGGATCTGGGTGGGGGCGAACTGCAGCAAATTCTTCGTTCTGCACGCACCCACAACCAAGAGCTGGGATTGACAGGCTGTCTTCATTACGAAGACGGCATGTTTTTTCAGTGGCTTGAAGGCCCGAAAGACCCGCTGATCAGCGTTGTCGAAACCATCCTTCAAGACAGCCGCCACAGCGAGATCAGCATTCTTGACCAAGGTGCGCTGGATCACCGCCGGTTTCAGGATTGGCGCATGCGCTTTTCCGACAAGGATCGCGCATCGCTGATGGATTGGTTCGCCAGTTCGGAAAACTCGACCTTTCACCGGCGTGACTATGCAGGCGGTGTGGTTGCTTTCCTGATGTCTGTCGCGATCTAACAGCTGCCCTTGCAGGACAGGCACGAAAAGTGAACACTGGCCAAAACGCAAAGGGCAGTGATCGGGATGCAGGGATTGAATATGTCACCTTGGTGGCAGAATTGGGAAGTGCTGGCGTGGTTGTTGGGTATTCTGGCAATCGGGTTCGCAGCCACCCTAATGCGGATGTCCGGTCGGCTGCGTGATGCCGCAGCCGAGGCCCGCACCCTTCGATCCCGCTTGCATGAACGTGATATCACCCTTGCCCAGCACGAAGCACGGTCCGAGGTTCTGGCCGCCCGCCTGTCGCAGCTTGAGGAAGAAGGCGACGGGCTGACCGACGCGTTGCATCAGGCCCACCAGCACGCCAGCACTCTTGAAACCCGCTTAGCGCGTCAAACCCTCTCGGCTGAAAAAGATGCCGAGGCGGCTGCCAAAGAGATCGAGACCCTGAAAGAGCTGCGCGCCGAAATGACAGGCCAGTTCAAGCTGCTGTCAGCGGAAACCCTGCGTACGCAACACGGACAGATGCAGCAGGCGCAAAACGAACAGCTGCACGCCTTGCTGAACCCTTTCCGCGATCAGGTGAACCGTTTCCAGACCGAATTGCAGGCCCGCAACAAAATTCTGGACGAGGATTCGGCACGTCTGCATGAACAGATCCTGTCACTGCACAACCGCTCGGAACAAATCTCGCGCGAGGCGGTGAATCTGACCCGTGCGCTGAAGGGGGATAAGCAGAAACAGGGTGCATGGGGGGAAATGGTGCTGGAACGCATCCTCGAGGATTCGGGCTTGATGGCGGGCACGCATTACGACCTGCAATCCAGCTGGCGCGATGATGACGGCAAGCTGTGGCGTCCGGATGTAGTCGTGAAAATGCCGCAGGGCAAGGTCATGGTGATCGACAGCAAAGTGTCGCTGAATGACTATGAAACCTCGGTCACGCATGATGATCCGGTCGAGGCGCGGGCCGCCCTGCGCCGCCATGTTGCCGCGATCCGCACACATATCAATACGCTGTCGGCCAAAGGCTATCACCGGATGGATGACGGCTCGGTTGATTATGTCTTGATGTTCATCCCGATCGAAGGGGCGTTTTCCGACGCCCTGCGCGCCGACCCCGACCTTGCCGCTTTCGCGATGGAAAGCGGTGTCGGGCTGACGACGGCAACTACGCTGATGCTGACGCTGCGGACGGTTGAACACATCTGGGCGGTTGAACGGCGCGAAAGCAATGCGATGGAAATCGCCCGCAGGGCAGGGCAGCTTTACGATAAGGTCGCAGGCTTTGTTGATGCGATGGACGGTGTCGGCAAAGCGCTGGATCAGGCCAATCGCGCCCATGGTCAGGCAATGGACCGCCTGTCACGTGGCTCTGGCAATGTGATCCGGCAGGTCGAGATGCTGCGCAGTCTTGGCGCAAGAACCTCGAAGCAGATATCACTGGATCACGACCGCCATGACGACGACGATCTGATTTCCCCACCCGAGGCCGCAGAATGAGACATGAACTCACCATCGAAACCCATGGCCCCGCGTGCCATGAAATCACCGCGCCGCTTGCAAAATGGCTGAAACACCATGGGGATGGTCTGCTCACGCTGATGGTGCGCCATACGTCCTGTTCGCTGCTGATACAGGAAAATGCCGATCCCGATGTGCAGGTCGATCTGCTGGCATGGCTGGACCGGATCGCCCCGCCTGCCGACCACCCGTCGATGTCTTGGATCACCCATCGGTATGAAGGTGCGGATGATATGCCCGCCCATCTGAAGGCCGCTGTTCTGCCGGTCAGCTTGCAGATACCGGTTGCAGGGGGGCAGATGCTTTTGGGGCGGTGGCAGGGGATCTATCTGGTGGAACATCGCCGCGCGCCGCACAGTCGGCAGGTCACAGCGATGTTCCAAGGCAATTAATTCTGCGGCATCAGATAGATTTCGCGGATTGCAGCACGGGCAGGGGCGTTGATCATATGCATCACCGCATCGGCCACATCCTGCCCTTGCAGCTTATCCGGCACAGCTTTGTCGAAGAAGGCCGTGTCGACCATACCCGGTGCGACGACCGAACAGCGTCCGCCCCATTCGCGCATTTCCTCGGCCATATTGCCAGCGTAACCATGCACGAACCATTTCGTTGCCCCATAGATCGAGCCCTTGATGTGTTTGCGTCCCGCGCCCGATCCGGTCAGAACTAGCGTGCCTTTGGTTTTACGCAATTCGGGCAGAACCGCCCGCGCCGTCATGACTAGGCCGGTGATGTTCAGATCGATCATGCTTTTGATATCATCCGGATCACCGGCTTCGGTTCCCGCTTTGAACATGCCACGACCGGCATTCGCAAATGCAGCGTCAATGCCGCCAAAATGGCTGGCGGTTTCGCTGACCGCTTTGGTCAGATCATCAATGTCGGTGGCATCGCCGACAGTCACCAGCGCGCGATCGCCCAGTTCCTGTGCCAAGGCCGCCAGTTTATCCTTGGACCGTGCAAATAGCGCGACATTCCAGCCCGATGTGACAGCCGCGCGCGCCGTGGCCGCGCCGATCCCCGAGGATGCGCCGGTGATAAAAAGCGTCTTGGTCATCGTCTTTCCAATCGTTTGAATTTCCAAAGAAATGCTGCCAAAGAACGCGGCTTTCCGGACACAGGTTCCAGAACCGCTATCTTGTGCGCTTTTGAAAGCCCTACCCAAGCCCTGCCAAGACCCCTATAGTGACGGTAGATTGCCGGACCGAAGGGACAACGGAATGCGCTGCCCGTTTTGCGGAAATGTGGATACTCAGGTCAAGGACTCACGTCCTGCCGAAGACAATGTGGCCATCCGCAGGCGCCGGTTCTGCCCCAATTGCGGGGGGCGGTTCACCACCTATGAACGGGTCCAGCTGCGCGATCTGGTCGTCGTCAAATCCAGCGGCAAGCGCGAGGATTTCGATCGCGACAAGATGGCCCGATCCATCCGCATCGCCATGCAGAAACGCCCCGTCGATCCCGAACGGATCGAACAGATGATCAGCGGCATCGTCCGCCGTCTGGAAAGCACCGGCGAAACCGACATTCCCTCGAAAGCCATCGGGGAAATAGTGATGGAGGCATTGTCCCGCGTCGATAATGTCGGCTATGTCCGCTTTGCCAGCGTTTACAAGAATTTTCAGGATGCGGATGACTTTGACAAGTTCGTCTCGGAATTACGCCCCGGCGCGACCAAGATTGACCTCTGATCCGCAACAGGATGCCGTCCACATGGCCCATGCGCTGCGCCTTGCAAAGCGTGGGCTGGGCAATGTCTGGCCGAACCCTGCGGTGGGGTGCGTATTGGTCCATGATGGCCGCGTGGTGGGGCGCGGATGGACGCAGCCGGGCGGTCGCCCCCATGCCGAACGGATGGCGCTGGATGCCGCAGGACCGTTGGCGCGTGGTGCGACTGCCTATGTGACGCTGGAACCTTGCGCCCATCACGGACGGACCCCGCCTTGCGCCGAAGGCCTGGCGCAATCCGGCGTGGCGCGCGTTGTTTCCGCGTTAACCGATCCTGATCCGCGCGTAGCGGGCAAAGGGCACCAGATGCTGCGGGATGCTGGCATCGCCCTGACCCAAGGTGTTCTGGCCGCGCAGGCTGCCGAATTACAGGCAGGTTTTCTAAGCCGTCTGACGCGCGGGCGACCCTTTCTGACCCTGAAGCTGGCCAGCAGTCTTGATGGTCGTATCGCGATGGCGAATGGTGAAAGCCAGTGGATCACGGGGCCCGCCGCACGTGCCCATGTTCACGCTTTGCGTGCCCAGCATGATGCGATCATGGTCGGCGGGATGACTGCGCGCACAGATTTGCCGCAACTGAACGTGCGTGGCATCCAGACACCACAGCAGCCGGTGCGGATTGTCGTATCCGGACAGGCACTGCCGCCGCTTGCGCCGCAGGGGCCGGACCACGGGCCCTTATGGCGCGTCGAGGGGAGCTGCGATCAGATATTGGCCGATCTGGCGCAGCGCGGCATTACGCGGGTCTTTTGCGAAGGCGGCGGGCGGCTGGCAGCCAGTCTGCTGGGTGCAGGGCTGGTCGATCAGCTTATCGGATATAGCGCCGGCGTCATGTTGGGGGCCGAGGCGCAGCCTTTTGTCGGACCGACCGGTTGGGAACATCTGGCCGATGCACCGCGGTTCCGTTTGGTGGAAACACGCACCATCGGGCCGGATCTGTTCCATCGGTGGCGTGCGGCCTAGCGCCGCCAGATCCACGCATGTCCCGCCAAGGCACCCTGCATTTTAGCCAGCAGCCGCAATGACGGAGGCTGGGCCGTCAACCCGTTACGCAGGCGGTCCAAGGCAACTTCGGGCGGGCAGGGCAGGTGGCTGACCGGATCGCGATAGCGCGGATAGGCGATCAGACAGGCATGCACCAATGCCGCCAGATCGGGGCGCGCTTGCCTGCGGTCGGGTATGGGTCCCAAGTCACGCGTCAGCCCCCATCCAGCATAGAAGGGTGCACCCAATGTGGTAACGGGGACGCCGCGCAAAAGCGCCTCGAATCCCATGGTCGAGGTGATGGTCCAGACCTCATCCACGGCCTCGATCAGGGTGACGGGGTCGCTGCCGGTGGCGATATGGTCGGCAAGGTGTGCGTCGATCTTTCCCGGTCGCAGGCCAGCTTCGACATCGGGATGCGGTTTGAAGATGATTTGTGCATCGGAATTTTCGGCCCGCACATATTCTAGCAGGGCAAGGTTCGTGCGGATATTCCCCCCGCCTTTCAGGATCGAGGCATCGTTTTCCACCTGTCCCGGCACCAGAATGCGCCGCCTGCCGTCAGGGCGGAACAAATTGCCCGTGGTGCCCAGATTGTATTTCGACAGACGCGCTGCCACCAGCGCGTCGATCAGGCGTTCCGCGCGTTCTTGCCCGCCTGGCGGGGGACCGGCGGCAATCAGCGCCTCCAGCCGCGACGGTGCTTTGGGATCGAAATAGATCCCCAGATCATCCCCCACAATCGACAAGGGCGGCGTCAGGGCGGCACCCAAGCCACGTGACCGCAGGAAGCCGTCCTCGACCCTGATGGCCTGCGGAACCTGTGCCGCTGACCCCGCCCAAGCCATTGTCACCTGATCCGAAGGGGTGGCCGCAAAGCGCAGCGGCACAGCGTCACTAAATTCCCGCGACATGAACCGGCGTTTCCACAGCCGCATCCCGAAGGCCAGATGGCCGTGGCGGTCCTGACGGAAGGCACGGGTTTCAGCCTCTAACTGGTCCAACGCCCCGTGAAAATCGGTCAGCCGGTCGCGGCAGGGATCATACCATGTCGGGCCGTGCAGATGGCTGGCCGCAAACAGCGCATTGCGCGTGGCCATGCCGCGTCGACCCTGCGGCAGGGGCGTCTGGTCATCGCTAAGTCCCCAACCGGCATAGAAGGGCTGGCCGAACAGGCGTGGACGATGGCCTGCAAGCAATGCCTCATACCCAAGCTGGGAACTGACGGCATAGACGGCATCGGCATTTTCGACCAAACGCCAAGGGGATAGCGGCCCATCACAAAGAATGTCTTGATCGCGCAGGTCGGTGGCATCCAGATGGCCTTGGCGCAGGCCGGCGGCGGTTTCAGGATGGGTCCGGATCACAATGCACTTGCCGGGATGTTCATCCCGCGCAGCCATCAGCATTTGCAGGAACAGATCGCGACCTGCACCCTGCAAGGACGCATCCCCGCGCGTCTGGTCGATTACCAGAACATAGCCCGCAGGAGGCGGTGCCAGATCAGGGTGGTGCATATTATATTTCGACAGGTCCAACGCCCGCAGCCGCGCCAGCGCCTGATCCGCCATATCACCGGATTGCGGCTGTTCTATCAACCTTTCCAACAGCGACGGGGCCGAGGGATCGAAGTGCAGTCCAACAGGGTCGATCAATAAACCGATGGGGCCGCGCCGCGCCAGTTTTGCCTTGCTGCGACCGGGCAGAACCGAGCGCAAGAAGGCATCCTCGACCGTGACCAGCGGGTTGCCGCGTCTGCGGGCCATCGCCTTGCCGCGCCATGCAGTCGGGCTGGCCCCCCAGATACCCACGGCGTCACCGTCACGCGGCAGTCCGATGGTCGGCTGCCACCCTGTCAGCGTCAGAATGCGCGACAGTCTGGGCCGGTTGAAAAAACCAAGGTTGAAAACGCAAAGCCGCCGGAGTGATCCGGCGGCTTGAGTGTTATCCGATGTCATCGAAGGATCAGTCGCCAATCGATGTCAGGCTATCCGCAGTCGCTGCACTTCCGGTGATAGCGGACAGGCCTTTTTGCCACTGAACATAGGGTGCTTCGGTCACATAGACCGTGTCGCCATCACGGATGACGAAATCGCGGGCAAGGAACAGGCCGTTCGGACGCGTCAGATCCAGCACATAGGCAAAACGCTGCGAACCGACGACAGGCTTGCCCAACACACGGCTGGCAACAGATTCCGGTTCGTCCCGCAGAACGAAAACGCCCGTAGGGTCGGCAAGGCTGGAATTCAGACCGCCAACCATGGCAATGGCTTCGGCTGCGTTGATCACCTCGTTGCCCAAAGGCACGCGGGTCTGGCCGCCAAGGGCGCCAAGGGCGGTGAAGTTGCGCTGGTCTTCTTCGACCACGATCAGATCGCCCGGACGGACAGCGATGTCATTCGTCGGGTTGGCATAAAGATCCGTCAATGCGACCTTGCCGCTGTCCGCACCGCGTTTGACAGTGACGACTGCAACCTCGGGGTCGACCGACACACCACCGGCGCGGGCCAGCATGGCCGAAAGGGTGCGGGTCGGACGTTCGATCGGGTAAACGCCTTGCGCACTGACACGACCGACAACCGAAACGGTGGCGCCGTTACCGGCCATGCGCTGGACAGTCACCTGCGGGTCGGGGGTCTGGGCCGACAGACGCTGGGTAATGGTCTGGCGCAGCTGGTCCGGCGTGCTGCCCGCAGCGCGAACACGGCCGGCATAAGGAACGAAGATATAGCCTTCGCTATCGACCTGAATTTCGGTCAGCGTGGTGGAACTGCTGCCCAAGGACGCCAACAGACCATCGTCCACGTTTTCCCAGATTGACAGGCCCAGAACATCACCTGCGCGGATATCATCGGCGCCGACCTGACCTGCATTCCGGAAATTGTTCGAAAAACCGTAGGATGGCACGAAATTGGCCGCGCGCGTGACGTGATCATTGACATAGATCACCTGCGTATTGCCGCCACGTTCGATGGCGCCGTTGAAAATCTCGTTCTTGTTCGGACCTGTGCGCGGAAGGGCGCAGGCAGAAACAAGGGTTATGGATGCAATAAGCAGCAGCCTTACCGGTGCTGTAAACCGAAACAAACCTGTCACCTCGTATACTCCTGTTATCCAGCTCCGGCCTTAACCGGCCGGTTTGTCGCTATTCTAGCGTTGCCGGGGTCGGCAAGCCACAAAATCTTACCATTAGGGCACTAGCCGTCACGGTCGGCAAGCTGTTGCCGGGGCAGAATCCGCCCCATAGCCAAAGCCTCATAGGGGTCTTCGGGCGACAGCAGCATGTCCGCCACCTGCCGCAGCGCGTGTGCACGCGACCTGCTGGCGTAAAAACCGCCCGGCACCTGACTGGTTTGCAGAAGGTAATCGCGAAAGATGCGATAGGCCTGCGGATCAGGTGCATCGGGTGCCTGCAGGAAGTCGTCCAGTGTCTGTTCGGACACAAGGCCGGGTTTTTCATAAACGGCACGGCCAAGGGTCTTGACCGGAATGCCGCGCCACAGCGCCTGCTGCGCGGCGGTCGAATTGACTGTCACAACCGCACGGGCATGGGACAGGATTTCAGCCAGCTTGCCCCCGCGGATGTAATGCACCCGATCCAGAATACCCGCCGCTTCGGCAGCCGCATGGATTGCGGTGCGATTGCCGGCCCGCCCGTCTTCCAGCGGATGCGCCTTGAAAACCAGATGGTGATGGCGCGGGGCGGATCTTGCGAATGCAGCGACAACTTGCTGGATGAATTGTGCATTTTTGGTAAACGGCGAATGACCCAGAAAATTGGAATCATGTTCCAGCTGCATCGGCACCAGCGTATAGGGCCAGCCCGACAGGCGCAGCTTGCGCCACTGCAGGGTGCGCCGGACATTATAGGCGGGTGTCAGGATAAAGCGCCGCAGGTTCAGACGGAATTCCTGAACGACCGAAATGGCACGATGCCCGTGATAGGCGCGATAGCGTTTGTTGGCGACAAGAATCAGGAAATGATAGAAGGCACCATAGAACTTATGCTGTCGCATATCGCCCCAATGGGCGGGGGGGCGCCTGACCTCGTTGATCTGGTCCTGAAGAACGGCGCGCATCTGGTCCAGTGATATCCCCAGAAGGGCCGAATTGCCGTTGGATCCATGCCGTTCATAGGTGATCCAGTAGGGGCGCAGATAGCCTTCTTCGAACACGTGGAAACGGATGCCTGATTTTACGGCTTGGGATCTGGCATTGTCGTGGATGGCGCGAACATCGCCGTAAAGGACAATATCGGTCACGCCTTTTTGCCGGATCACCTCTGCCAGATGGTCCGGCCAATCTGTCAGATTACCCTCGTGGCGGATAAAGCGTGCCTTGTCTTTCCAGAAGAATTCATCGCCCGCATTGAAGCCGCAACGCCAGACCTCGGCCCCGGCAGAACGTAACAGCCTGCCAAGGCGGTCGAAGAACGGACCATGTGGACCCTGCAGCATCAGGAAAACACGGGGTTCGGGTTCCATTGTTGTCATGACAGTCCGGCCTTTCACCAGTCCGGCTTCTGCAGGCCGTCGCGGGTGCGTCTGACTGGTTGGTGCGAAATCATACATAGGCAACTTACAAAATATGCGCATCTTCACCGACACGTTACGATAGGGCATGCCACGAACCGGCCCTTCGATCCAGCGATTTTGTGCGGATCATGCAAATGGTAACCGTATCGCATCACCTGCTTGGTCCTTGATCGGGCAGGGGGGATGGCCTAGGTCAAATTCAAAGACGAAAAGGGATTGGCAATGTTTACGGGGATCATCACGGATATCGGTGTCGTCCGCACGGTCGAAATGCGCGGCGACATGCGCGCGCGGATCGGCTGCAGCTATGACATGGCGGGGGTCGAAATGGGTGCGTCGATTGCGTCGGACGGGGTCTGCCTGACCGTCGTGGCCAAGGGCGACGACTGGTATGACGTCGATATCTCGGCCGAGACCTTGTCTAAGACCAATATCGGCAGCAATGGCTGGCAGGTCGGCAAGCGTCTGAACCTTGAACGCGCGCTGCGTGTCGGTGACGAACTGGGCGGGCATATCGTCAGCGGCCATGTCGATGGCGTGGCGCGTATCGTATCGGCGGTGGATGACGGCGACAGCCTGCGCCTGACATTCGAGGCACCGCCCGAACTGGCGCGTTTCGTGGCGCCCAAAGGCTCGGTCGCGCTGAATGGCACGTCGCTGACCGTGAACGAGGTGAACGGCAACCGTTTCGGCATCAACCTGATCCCGCACACCCAGCAGGTCACCACTTGGGGGCATGCCGCCGAAGGGGATGCCGTGAATCTGGAAATCGACACGCTGGCCCGCTATGTCGCGCGTCTTGCCGAAGCCGGATAACACAAGCCCGACAACAGGGTCATCAAAGGACAGCCAGATGCAATTCGAACAACCCGGCCCGGTAGAGAGCACTCTGTCGGCAGTGATCGCCCCCACAGAAGAGATCATTGAAGAGGCCCGCAATGGCCGCATGTTCATTCTGGTCGACCATGAGGAACGCGAGAACGAGGGCGATCTGGTCATCCCCGCGCAGATGGCGACACCCGATGCGATCAACTTCATGGCCACCCACGGGCGCGGGTTGATCTGTTTGTCCCTGACCGCGGAACGGATCGACGC
The DNA here is from genome assembly GCF_003590715.1 of Paracoccus sp. JM45. Classification (GTDB taxonomy): domain Bacteria; phylum Pseudomonadota; class Alphaproteobacteria; order Rhodobacterales; family Rhodobacteraceae; genus Paracoccus. The sequence goes on along the minus strand of NZ_QQVY01000014.1, from coordinate 20,764 downwards.
TTTGGGTCTGACATTGATGAGCCCCAAAAACTCCAGCCGTCACGAAACCGCTTTCACGGCTTCGATTGAAGCACGCGAAGGCGTCACCACCGGCATCAGCGCCCATGACCGCGCCCGCACGGTCAGCGTTGCCATCGACCCGTCCAAGGCCGCGGCAGACATTGCCACCCCGGGCCATGTCTTTCCTTTGCGCGCACGTGATGGCGGTGTGCTGGTCCGTGCGGGTCACACCGAGGCGGCGGTCGATATTTCGCGTCTGGCAGGCCTGAACCCTTCAGGCGTCATCTGCGAGATTATGAATGATGACGGCAGCATGGCGCGTCTGCCCGATCTGGTCGATTTTGCCAGACGCCACGGGCTGAAGATCGGCACAATCAGTGACCTGATCCGTTATCGCCGCCGCCACGACAACCTGATTGTGGAACGCAGCCAACGGGCCGTGACCTCGGCGTTCGGCGGCGACTGGATGATGCGGATTTTTGCAGATCAAACCCAAGGCACCGAACACATCGTGCTGACCAAGGGCGATGTGACGGGCGACGAACCGGTGCTGGTGCGGATGCATGCGCTGGACCCGCTGCATGATGTTCTTGGGGTGGGGCGCGAAAGTTCGGGTGGATTATCTGCCGCAATGAAAGCCATTGCGGATGAGGGGCGTGGCGCGGTCGTTCTGATCCGCGATCTGACCCATGCAATCGTCGATGCAACCGAGGCTGGCCCCCATACCCTGCGCCAATACGGCCTTGGCGCGCAGATATTGTCTGCACTTGGGCTGTCGCAGCTGATCCTTTTGACCAATTCGGCACCTGTTAAGGTGGTTGGGCTTGACGCCTACGGCCTTTCCATCCATTCCACCCGCCCTATCCCCAAGGATTAAGCAATGGCCTCGAACACGCAACACCACGAATTGGCACTGCCGCATTTTGACAAGCCCGTCCGCCTTCTGGCGGTTGTGTCGCCCTATTATAAGGACATCACAGACGGGATGCTGGCGGGCGCACATGCGATTGCCGCGCAGGCCGGTGCCACGCTGGACGTGATCGAGGTTCCTGGCGCGCTGGAAATTCCGACTGCGGTCGGCATGGCGCATCGCAGCGGTCATTTCGACGGCTTCGTCGCGCTTGGCTGTGTCATTCGCGGGGAAACGACGCATTACGATACCGTTTGTAATGACAGTTCCCGTGGGCTGACCTTGCTGGGGTTGCAGGGCGTCTGTGTGGGGAATGGCATTCTGACGGTGGAAAACCCCGAACAGGCACAGGTTCGTGCCGATCCGGACGGACAGAACAAAGGGGGCGGCGCGGCCGCAGCGGCGCTGCATCTGATCGCGCTGTCCCGTAAATGGGCAGGCGCGCGCAAAGACGCCGCCGTCCCGCATGATGTGATCCGCCTGGCGGGCGAGTTGGAAGGGCAAGGCAAAGCATGAGCGATATCGAACACGAGGGCGCCAAACGCCCCGACCGCCGGACGCTAAGCAGTGCCGCACGCCTTTATGCCGTGCAGGCGCTGTTCCAGATGGAGGCCGCAGGCCAGCCATCCGATCGCGTGATGCATGAATTCCGCAAATACCGTATCGATTTCGAAGACCGCGATGGCCCGACCGCCGAAGCCGATGAGGAGTTGTTCGAACGGATCGTGGATCACACCGTAATGTGGCAGTCGCGCATCGACCAAGCAACAGATCGCGGTCTGGTTGCCAAATGGCCAATTGACCGGATCGATCCGGTGCTGCGCGCAGTCTTCCGCGCGGCCGGTGCCGAGCTGGTGCTGAACCGCGCACCTTTCAAAGTCGTCATTACCGAATATGTGCGTCTTACACAGGCATTCTTTGCCGAAGGTAAGGAAGCCAAGTTTGTAAACGCGGTTCTGGATCACATGGCCCGCGAATTGCAGCCTGATTCCTTCGGATCCTAATCAATAGAAATCCGCATCAGAAAAAGCCCGGACCGAATGGTCCGGGCTTTTTTCGTGAAAATATGCTCGTTTTTATTGACCAATATGTCAGAAATGCATTCTATGGTGACTGGCTGAAGTCGTGACATATCTGTTAAATCACGTAGGGTCCGTGTCATCTGTGCAACAATTGTGATCGGCTACAGTGGTTTTAATACTGCTTACTTTGCGGGCAGTAACACAGATGTTTCAATCCGAATGTAACGTAAGGTAAGTCTATTTAACTGCCTAACCCTTGTTAATCTTCAACGCATCAGGGGTTTGCATAAGTCACGCTTTGGTTGCATCACCTTATATTTCAGCGATTATTCGGCGATTTATTGCCGATAAACGTCGAGGTCTCAATTTCTCACTTTTCCGAGACTGACGGGAAACATTTCCGGGTCTGTGAACCAGGGGGGGAGTTGGTTACTTGATATCCCAGCAGAGATGCTTCGGACCTTAACAGGGACGGATCGCTTACACTTAGGTCATGAGGACATGAAATGAAAAAAGTTACGTTGCTGACCGGCACCGCCGCTATCCTGACCGCATTGTCGGCTCCGGCATTCGCGCAGACCCAAATCGCCACCGGTGCTGATGCATCCGGCGTTTCGGCAATTGATGACGGCATCACCGACATCGAAGATAACGTAAGCGATAGCTTTGACCGCGCAGTCGACGCTGACCGTTTCGGTCCTGCTGACCGTCGTCAGGGTCTGTTCGGTACGATGTCGCTGAGCTATTCGGGTGCGACTGGTAACAGCGATACCCAAGATCTGGCTGTTGCTGGCCGCGTCAACTACAATCAGGGCCAGTTCGCACAAAGCGTTGGTCTGTCGGTTGAGTTCGGCGAAAACGACAACGGCGACAAAGACCAAGAAGATGTCAACGCGATCTATGACGCGCAGTACTACTTCAACGACAGCCTGTATGCATTCGCTTTGGGTCGTATCAGCCAGAACGGTCTGGTCGACGGCGTGCGTGACAGCAGCGCGCAGACTGACGAAGATTTCAACGCTGAATTCAGCGACCTGCGCCGCGATGCATTCTTGGGCTTTGGTCCTGGTTACCGCATCCTGAACACCCCCGAAACCACCTGGCGCGTTCAGGCTGGCGTTGGTGTGCGTTACTCGCAGACCGGTGCCCAGTACGCTGGCTTTGACGAAAACGGCAACACCGTTTCCGACTCGTCGGACACCGAAGTCGGTTACATCGCGTCCTCGCGTCTGTACCACCGCTTCAACGAAAACGTCTTCATCACGAACGACACCGACTATCTGGGTTCGAGCGATGCTGACGACGTGATCACCAACGAATTCGGTGTGAACTTCCGCCTGTCCGAGCAGCTGGCAACCCGTGCAAGCTACACCACGGAATACCAGGAAAACCGCACCATCCGCACCGACAACTCGCTCGGTCTGGCAGTGGTCTACGGCTTCTGATCCCAACCCTCGGGTATCTGAGTCTCTCTGGAAGGGCGGTCCGAAAGGGCCGCCCTTTGCTTATGCGCGGATCAGGAATAGGCGCCGGCGGAATAGGTCAGTTCATAGCTGTGGCTGTAGATTTCGAAGACGATGCCAAAGGGGTCTTCGACATAGACCATGCGATAGGGCTTTTCGTCGGGGAAATATTCACGCACGGGCATGCGTTGTTTGCCACCGGCTTCGACGATACGGGTCAGCAGGCCTTCCAGATCGGGGTCCTGAATGGCAAAATGGAAAGTGCCGTGGCGGCGGAAGTCCAGATTATTCTCTGGTGCCTGATTGCCGTCGAATTCGAACAGCTCGAACCCGATGCGATCAGCCGATGCCAGATGCGCGATACGCAGGCTGTTCCAGCCAGGGCCGAACACATCGGTGCACATCTGGCCGATGTCGCTGTCATCTTCCGTCACTTCGGTCGGACCCATGATGGTATAAAAACCCATCACTTCAGAATAGAATTTGACGGCCGCTTCCAGATCCGGAACTGAAAGTCCGATATGGGAAAAGCTGCGTGGAGTCGGTGTCATGTTGTGTCCTTTTCAATCTTGACTGACACCAAGCTAGACATTCACCCACCTGTTGTGAAATTATCATCCGCAATATTTTTGATAATTAAAGGTTATTATTTGTGTTGAACGCAGGGTGGTTGGAAACATTTATTACCCTCTGTGATGTTGGCCATTTTACCCGTGCCGCGCAGCAGATGGGCATGACCCAGCCCGGCGTATCGCAACATCTGCGCAAGCTAGAGGCGCAAATCGGTCACCCGCTGATTATCCAGCAGGGCAAGTCGTTTACCCTGACAGCCCAAGGCGAGGCTGTATTGAAACTGGGATATGAACGCCGCGAACAGGAACGCCAGCTTCGCCAGTCGCTGCAAGTGGATGATCCGGATCGGGGCGAGGTGCGGATTGCCTGCTCGGGCAGTTTTGCCTTGCCGTTATCGCCGCTGCTGCTGCCCTTGATGCAACACGCCCCATCGCTGTTGATCCATCTGGAGGCTGCACCGCAGGCTACCGTCCTTGAGGGGCTGAAACAGGGGCAGTTCGATCTGGGCATCCTGCGCCACGACCCCGCGCATCCGCGCCTGACGTCAGAACATCTGGGGCAAGAGGAATTATGTCTGGTCGTCCCCGATACATGGCCTGAAACGGTATCTTTCGACGACCTGCAAAAGGCGGGGTTCATCGCCCATCCAGACGGTTTCGCCTATGCCGACGATCTGTTTGCCCTGAATTTTCCGGATGAATTTATCGGTTCTGACGGTTTGCATATCAGGGCTTTTGTCAATCAGATCGGGCAGATACCATCACCTGTGGCCCGTCAGATCGGCTATACCCTGCTGCCCCGCAGCGGGATCGAGGCGCATCCGGATCGTGCCCGCCTGCGTATCGCCAAACTGGCCCGACAGCGTCATCACCAGCTGTGGCTGGTATGGCGCAAGGACCGGCCTATGGCCGCGCGGATGCGGGGGGTGGCCGATATTATCCGGCAGGTCGCGCAGCGGCTGGATCAAGAATAACGGCCTCTTTTACATCGTCATGCTATGGGGCAACCTGCAGGTGCGAAGATGGGGGCATGATGACGACAATGCGGTTACCTGACGGGCGGGATGTCCAAGCCATCGATCTGGCCAATGGCCGGATGACGGCCCGTGTGCTGACACTTGGCGCGATTGTGCAGGATCTGCGTATGACGGGTGTCGATCACCCTTTGGTGCTGGGCTGCCCCGACATCAGCAATTATCTGGATGAGGGAATGTATATCGGCGCGCTGGTGGGACGCTGCGCCAATCGCATCGCTGGCGCAAGTATTTGTATGGATGGGCAACGCCACGATCTGGATGCCAATTTTCGTGGTCGTCATACATTGCATGGCGGGCATGACGGAACGGCTGTGCACATCTGGCAGGTTCAGGATTGTCAGACTGACCATGTAACCCTTGGCCTGACATTGCCTGACGGTCATATGGGCTTTCCCGGAGAGATCAGCATAAGCGCACGGATTGCGTTGCAGGATGACGGCTTGGTTATTGATATCAGCGCCACGACGGATCGGGCGACGCCCTGTAATATTGTCCATCACGGCTATTTCGATCTGGACGGGCAGGGCGATATCAGCCGCCACCGGTTAAAGGTCAATGCGGCGCGCTATCTGCCTGTAGACGATGATCTGATCCCGCTTGGCCATCCTGCAACGGTGTCGGAAACGGCTTTCGATTTTCGCCAGTCCCGCATTTTGGGGGATCTGGCGGTGGATCACAATTTCTGTCTGCAGGACGCGAAAACCATCCGGCAGGTCGCCCGTTTACATGGCGAAAACGGGTTGTCAATGGTGGTCGAAACCGATGCCGTAGGATTGCAGGTTTACAATGGCGCACATTTTTCCGGTTTGCGCGGGCTAGGGGGTCGCATCTATGGGCCGCGTGCGGGGCTGGCGCTGGAAACGCAGGCATGGCCCGGTGCCGTCGGTCGGCCTGATTTTCCCGATGTTATCCTGCGCCGCGACGACACCTATCACCACCATATGGCCTATCGGTTTTCGCAGACTGCTTAGGCGAACGCCTCGGGGCGGTCGATGACAAGGCGGTCAAGGATCTGGCGGATATGACCCAGATGCCCGCGAAGTGCCTGCGCCGCAGCTTCAGGGTCGCGGGCGCGCAGGGCGTCCATGATGGCGCGATGTTCCGTAAAGGCGCTGGTCGCGCCAAAAGACAGGCTAAGGTAACGGGCGCGGTCCATATGGCCCTTGTTGTCCTTGACCAGCGTCCAGACAAATTCCAGCCCCGCGTCTATACAGATCTGGCGGTGGAACTGGTCGTCCAATGCGTGGAATTCGGCATAGCTGCTTGATTTGATCGCCGCTTCCTGTTTGTCGATCAGGGCGTCCAAGGCCGCGATGTTGTCCGGTGTCAGGGTGGTTGCCGCAACGCGCATCGTCTGTTCCTCAAGCGCGCTGCGGATAAAATAGGCCTGTAACACCGCCTCGGTCGAGATGGGGCTGACGGTGGTCGCCCGCTGTGGTCTGATCTGGATAAAACCCAGCTGTGACAACCGGTAAAAGGCATCCCGCACCGGTTGGCGCGACGCGCCCATGCGGGCTGCGACCTCGGCCTCGGACAGTTTTTCGCCGGGGGGTAATGTCAGGTTCACAACGCGTTCATAAAGCACGTCAAAGATTTGGTCGGTCACCGATTTGACGCGTGCGTCGTCCAGTATCGGCAGGTCGTTTGGCTGTTGGGGTAACACGCTGCTGCCTTTGGTTGACGCTTGTTGTAAACTAGCATATTAGTTGGCCGACAAAATGGCAAGCAAGCCTGAAGGAGTATTACGTGGCGCTTCTGGTCGAAGACAGGTTATTCCCCGTCGAACCGCATCTGCGCGATATGGCGCGCGATCTGTATGATCAGGTCAAGTCGCTGCCGATCCTTAGTCCGCACGGGCATACAGACCCGCGCTGGTTTGCGGAAAACCAGCCGTTTCCCGACCCTGCACAGCTGTTTGTGACGCCCGACCATTACGTCTTCCGGATGCTGTGTTCGCAGGGCGTGCCGCTGTCCGATCTGGGGGTTCCGCGCGCCGATGGCGGGATGACCGAAACCGATGGCCGCAAGATCTGGAACCTGTTTGCATCCCATTACCACCTGCTGCGCGGCACGCCGTCGCGGCTGTGGCTGGATCACAGTTTCCAGCATGTCTTCGGTATTGATCGCAGGCTGTCGGCGGATACGGCGGATTGGTATTACGACCATATCGCCGAATGTCTGGCCAAACCCGAATTCCGCCCGCGCGCCCTGTTCGAGCGTTTCAATATCGAGGCGATTGCCACCACCGAAGCGGCCACCGATGATCTGCGTTGGCATGCGATGATCCGCGACAGCGGCTGGCAGGGGCGGGTGCTGACCGCCTATCGCCCCGATGGCGTCATCGATCCCGAGGTCGAGGGTTTTGCAGGTAATGTCGCCCTGATGGGGCAGCAGACCGGTTTCGACACCACGACATGGGGTGGCTATCTGGACGCACATCGGGCACGGCGGGCGTTCTTTATCGAACATGGTGCCACATCCAGCGATCATGGCCATGCCAGCGCCCGCACCGAGGATCTGCCGCAAGCCGATGCCGCAGCCCTGTTTGCCAAGGCCCTGTCCGGCACCTGCACCGCCGAAGAGGCAGACGCCTTCCGCGGTCATATGCTGACCGAAATGGCAAGAATGAGCCTTGAGGACGGTTTGGTCATGCAGATCCACCCCGGATCGCGCCGCAACCACTCCGATCAGGTGATGTCGGTTTACGGGCGCGACAAGGGCTTCGATATTCCGGGCCGCACCGATTACGTCACCGCCCTGCGCCCCTTGCTGAATGCGGTGGGGATGAACCCCGATCTGACGGTGATCGTCTTTACGCTGGATGAAACCGCCTACGCCCGCGAACTGGCCCCCTTGGCGGGTGTCTGGCCCTGTCTGCGCCTTGGTCCGGCATGGTGGTTCAACGACAGCGCCGAAGGCATGCGCCGTTTCCGCGAAACGACCACCGAAACGGCGGGCTTTTACAACACCGTCGGGTTCAACGATGACACGCGGGCCTTCTGTTCGATCCCCGCACGCCATGACGTAGCGCGGCGGGTCGATTGTTCCTATCTGGCGACCCTTGTGGCCACCGGCCGTCTGGCCGGCGATGAGGCCGCCGAGGTCGCCCATGACCTGACCTATGGGCTGGCCAAGCGCGCATATAAACTTTGACGCACCCGCCAGCGACCTGACGTTTTCCGGAGGAGGAACCCATGACCCAAGTCGAGACCCGCCACGCCATCCATCCCGACCACGCCAAGGCGATGGATACCGATACCCTGCGCCGGAATTTTCTGGCCGAAGGGATGTTTCAGGACGGCCAGATCAATCTGGTTTATACCCATTATGACCGTTTCGTCATGGGCGCCGCTGTGCCTGCGGGCCAGACGCTGGTGCTGGACAAGATCGCGGAAACCAAGACCGCCGATTTTCTGGAGCGCCGCGAAATGGGCATCGTCAATATTGGCGGTGACGGCACGGTCAAGGCAGGCGACCAGTCGTGGGACATGAAACAGGGCGATGTGCTTTATCTGGGCATGGGCTCGGGTCCGGTCAGTTTTGCGGGGCAGGGGCGGTTCTATATCACCTCGGCGCCGGCGCATCGCGCGTTGCCTTGCCGTCTGGTCACGGTCGATCAGGCGAACGAGGTTCAGATGGGCGCGGCTGAAACCAGCAATAAGCGCACCATCCGCCAGTTCATCCACCCGCTGGTCATGGAAAGCTGCCAGCTGGTTCTGGGCTATACGACGCTGGAAGAAGGGTCCGTCTGGAACACCATTCCCAGCCATGTCCATGACCGCCGGATGGAGGCCTATCTGTATCACGGCATGGCCCCTGAATCGCGCGTGCTGCATCTGATGGGGGAACCGCAAGAAACACGCCATCTGTTTGTGGCCAACGAACAGGGTGTCCTGTCGCCGCCGTGGTCGATCCATTCGGGGGCCGGTATCGGCAGCTACACCTTCATCTGGGCAATGGCGGGCGACAACGTCGACTATACCGATATGGATTTCGTCCAGCCGGAGGATATGCGTTGAACCCCTTTTCCCTTGAAGGCCGCACCGCGCTGGTGACCGGCGCGAATACCGGTATCGGTCAGGCGATTGCCGTTGCCATGGCGCAGGCCGGTGCCGATGTGATTGCCAGTGGTCGCCGGGATTGCGATGAGACTTTGGCCCTGATGGGATCGGGTCGCCAGATGCGTCTGGATTTCGCCGATCCGATGGCCGCGCGCGATGTTTTCGCCGGTGAACGCATCGACATCCTTGTGAACAACGCGGGCATTATCCGGCGCGATGATGCCGTCGATTTTTCCGAGGCCGATTGGGATGATGTCATGGACGTCAATGCCAAGGCGCTGTTCTTCACCTGTCAGGCGTTTGCACGTGCGGCCTTGCCGCGCGGCGCGGGCAAGATCGTGAATATCGCCAGCCTGCTGTCGTTTCAGGGTGGTATCCGTGTGCCGTCCTATACCGCCAGCAAACATGGCGTAGCGGGCTTGACCAAGCTGATGGCGAATGAATGGGCGGCCAAGGGGCTGAACGTCAACGCTATCGCGCCGGGTTACATCGAAACCAACAACACCGAGGCATTGCGCGCCGACCCCGACCGGTCCCGCGCCATCCTTGAGCGTATCCCCGCAGGGCGCTGGGGCAAGGCGGATGATATTGGCCAGACGGCGGTATTTCTGGCAGCCCCCGCATCCGATTATATCAATGGTACTGTCCTGAACGTCGATGGAGGCTGGCTTGCAAGATAAGCTGCACCGCACCCCGTCCGATGCCCTCGCGGGCATCGTGCACCTTGGCCTTGGTGCCTTTTTCCGCGCCCATGGCGCGATCTACGTGGCCGAGGCGATGGCAGCTTCGGGCGGGGATTGGGGCGTGATCGGCGTGTCGTTGAAATCACCCGGAACGCGTGACAAACTGCGCCCGCAAGGCTGGGCCTATACGGCGGTGGAACTGGCCCCGACAGGCGAACGCCCGCAGGTGGTCACCGTGCTGCGTGATGTGCTGGTGGCACCGGAAGACCCGCAGGCGGTGCTGGATGCGATGGCCGATCCTGCCATCCGTATCGTCAGCCTGACAGTGACGGAAAAGGGCTATTGCCACGAACCTTCGACCGGTCGGCTGAACCGGAACCACCCTGATATTGACCATGACCTGACCAACCTTCTGCCGCAATCTGCCCCCGGATTTATTGTCCGCGCCCTGGCCGCCCGCCGTGCAGCAGGCACCGCGCCCTTTACGGTGCTGTGCTGTGATAACCTGCCGGAAAACGGTCGCGTGCTACGCGGCGTTGTGCTGGAACTGGCGGAACTGATCGATCTCGATCTGGCCGCATGGATCAAGTCGGAAGTGCGCTTCCCCTCGACCATGGTGGACCGCATCGTGCCTGCGACCAGCGCGCAGGACATCGACCGCGTGGCCGAACTGACGGGTGTGCGCGACGAAGCCCCTGTGATGCATGAACCCTTCCGCCAATGGGTGGTCGAGGATGACTTTGTCAACGGCGACCGCCCCGATCTGGGCGCAGTTGGCGTGCAACTGGTCCAGAATGTGACCCCCTTCGAACATATGAAGCTGCGGATGCTGAATGGCACCCATTCGACGCTGGCCTATCTGGGGTATCTGGCGGGACACGACACCATTGCCGCCACCATGGCCGATCCTGTATTTCCGGCTTTCGTCAAAGATCTGTGGCGGTCCGAGATTATTCCAGCCCTGACCCCGCCCGAAGGGGTCGATCTGGTTGCCTATGCCGATGCGTTGCACGACCGTTATGCCAACCCTTCCATCCAGCACCGCACATGGCAGATTGCCATGGACGGCAGCCAGAAACTGCCGCAGCGTATCCTTGGCACCATCGCCGAAGGGCAAGCAGCGGGCCGTGCGATGTCCGGCCTGACGTTGGCTGTGGCTGCGTGGATGCGCTATGTTTCGGGGCGTGATCTGGCGGGACAAATGATCGAGGTGAAGGATCCATTGGCCGACACTCTGGCCGATTTATGGCGCGATGATCCGGCCGAAACAGTCGCGGGCTTTTTGGCGCTGCAGCAGGTGTTTCCGGCAGCTTTGCGTCAGGACGCAGGTTTTGCCAACGATCTGGCCAAGGCGCTTACCGGACTGATGGATCAGGGCGCGGCGGCAGCCGTGGAACATGTCTGATCCGCTGGTTCTGGACCCTGCGGATAACGTTGCGATCCTGACGAAAAAAGGGATTGCACCGGCAGGACATAAAATTGCCCGCGCGGATATTGCGTTCGGGCAGGCGATCCTGAAATACGGCCAGATTATCGGCTATGCGACCGCTGATATCACTGCGGGCGATCATGTCCACAGCCATAACTGCGCTTTTGGCAAACATGATCGCAATTACCGGTCAGGATCGGGGCTGGCCGCGGCTAAGGCCGTGCTGGCGCGGTACGAAGCACCTGAAATGACATTCTACGGCTATCACAGGGCGGATGGTCGGGTCGGCACGCGTAATTTCATCGCGCTGGTTTCGACCGTGAATTGTTCGGCCACAGTTATCCGCCGCGCGGCTGAAGAATTGCGTATCGAAGGTGCGTTAGCAGATTACCCTAACGTGGATGGGGTTGTCGCATTCGCACATGGGTCCGGTTGCGGTATGGCGGACCACGGTCCTGGTTGGGATGCATTGCAGCGGGTTCTGACAGGCCATGCAGGTCATCCCAATGTCGGGGCCGCCCTTTTTGTCGGTCTGGGGTGCGAGGTGATGCAGATTTCCCGCATGAAGCGCGATCTGGGTCAGGCAGCGCGGTTCCACGGGCTGAGCATTCAGGAAAACGGCGGCACCCGTCGCACCATTAACGCCATCAAGGGCCGAGTACGTCAATTGTTGCCGCAAGTTGATGCCGAACGTCGCGCAACTGCCGGCGTGGCCCATCTGAGGATCGGATTGCAATGCGGTGGCTCGGACGGGTTTTCGGGTATAACGGCAAACCCCGCGCTTGGTGTGGCTTGCGATATGCTGGCCGCCCAAGGTGCATCGGTCGTCCTGTCGGAAACGCCTGAAATTTTCGGGGCCGAGCGTTTGTTGCTGGACCGCGCCGCATCCCCCGATATTGCCGGTAAGCTTCTGGAAAGACTGGATTGGTGGCAGGATTATGCGGCCCGCAATGGCGCGTCGCTGGATAACAATCCAAGTCCGGGAAACAAGGCGGGCGGGCTAACGACCATTCTGGAAAAATCGCTGGGGGCGGTGGCGAAGGCAGGCGGTACCCCACTGAACGCCGTGCTGGAATATGGCCAGACGATCACCGCCGCAGGGCTGAATTTTATGGATACCCCCGGATATGATCCGGTTTCGGTGACGGGCCAGATCGCGGGGGGCGCGCAGCTGATTGTCTTTACAACAGGGCGCGGTTCCGCATTCGGCTCCAAACCTGCGCCAACTATCAAACTGGCCACGAATGATGCACTTTTTTCGGCAATGCGGGACGATATGGATCTGAACTGTGGCGATGTCCTGACGGGCGTCTCGCTGACGGAAAAAGCAGGGCAGATCGTAGACATGATACTGGCCGTGGCATCAGGTCAACACAGTAAAAGTGAGGCTTTGGGCCTTGGCGATAATGAATTCCTGCCGTGGCAGATCGGTGCGGTGATCTAGGGTAAAGGGGCAGGGGCCCCTTTACCCTTACAGATCAATCCAAGGCGTGGATTGCAGCAGGAACCAAGGCACCGCGATGCATGATCACCTGACGGCTGAGGGCATGACCGGCCATAATGGCAGCGTGACAATCAGCCCCCATCAGCCAAGCGGCCAGATAGCCTGCATTGAAGCTGTCCCCCGCCGAAGTCGTATCGACCGGCGTTTCGGGCCGCAGGTCAGGCAGGTCGCCCTTGCCAAGCGCACCGTCAAAGGCCATCGGACCACCGCCGTTTTTCACAACGACATGACCAGCACCGGCCTTCAGATAGCGGGCGATGGTGGCCTGCGCGTCGGTATCGCCGAAATGCACAGCCTCGTCATCGTAACTGGGCATCATCAGGTCGGCGTGGGCTGCGGCTTCCTCGATCACGCGGCACATGGTGGCCTGATCATCCCATAAACGCGGACGCAGGTTCGGGTCGAAGACCACGGTGGTGCCAGCGGCGCGGGCAGTATCCAGCGCGGCCATCAGGGTCTCGCGGGCTTCGGGTGACAGAATGGCCAGCGTGATGCCGGACAGATAGGCCAGTTTGCAATCTTGCAAAGCCGCATCCAGCGCACCCGCATCATCGGCCAGCTTGCGCGCCGCCGAGGCACTGCGCCAATAGGAAAAGCTGCGTTCGCCGTCTTTCAGGCTGATTGCATAAAGGCCGATTTCACGTTCGGGGTCGCGCAGGATGTGGTCTGTGCCGATCCCTTCGGCTGTCAGGAAGTCGACCATTTTCTGGGAAAACTCGCCCGTTCCTACGCGGGTCAGATAGTCGATCTGCCAGTTGCGCGACATCAGGCGGCGCAAATACCATGCGGTGTTCAGGGTGTCGCCCGCCACGCCAAGACGCCACAGATCGGGCTGTTCAGTGGCGGAAAGTTCGACCATCGCCTCTCCGATGGAAATGATACGGGCCATATCGGTCGGTGTCCTTGTGCAAGAAAGAAGGCCGCCCCTATTGCGGGTTGGCCGCAAATGGGGCGGAGCGTCTTATTCGGTAAAGTAATCGGGCTGGGCTGCGGCCATTTCAGGCAGTTCGGTCAGCATCTGACGCAGGTGCAACCTGATGCCCGCATCGGCGGCATCGGCATTTCCGGCCTGCAAAGCCTCAAGAATGGCGCGATGCTGGGCGATGGTCTGGCTGCGGTCGAAAACCCGCATCGACATATGACGCAGGCGGTTCATCTGGGATTTCAGCCGTTCCAGATCCTGCCAGACCGCCGGTTGTCCCGCAGCAGTTGCGATCGCATGGTGAAAACGGTCGTCCGAGGCGATGAATTCGGCCACGTCCTTATCCTGATCGGCCTGTTGCTGGATAACCAGCTCGGCCTCCATCTGGGACAGATCGGGGCGCAATCCGGCGACCATACGGCACAGATCGCTCTCGACAGCCTCGCGGATCAGGCGCGCTGACAGGACCGACATGACCGAGATTTTGCCGATATAGGTTCCGCGCTGGGGCCGGATTTCGGCCAGACCTTCGCCTGCCAGACGGATAAACGCTTCCCGGACGGGTTGGCGCGACAGGCCGATGCGGTCGCCGATTTCGGTTTCGGAAATACGCGTGCCAGGCGGTAATTCACCGCGGATAATACGCTGGTACAGCCAGTCGTGGACCTGCTGGGCTGTGGATGCGGGGCGTGATAACATCGTTGTATGCGGCATCGAACTCTCCTGCCGCGACTATATGGTATACTTCCATACAAGTAAAGTCTGGTTGAGAGGCTGTTGCCGATAGACCTGTCAGGCAGATTTCGCCGCAGTCCGGTCGCACAGCCCATGGCGGCCCAGTGGCAACATCAGGGGTCGTCCGGACACGGTGTCGGGCATCACGACACATTCAAGCCCGAAGACTGTTCGAACCATGCTTTGGGTCAACACCTGATCGGGGCTGCCAAAGGCGTGGATCGCGCCTTTGCACATGGCGACCAGTTGATCGGCATAGCGTGCGGCAAGGTTCAGGTCGTGCAGAACCATTACAATTGTGGTGCCGCGGGCGCGGTTCAGGTCGACCAGCAGGTCCAGAACCTCGATCTGGTGGCAGATGTCCAGATAGGTCGTGGGTTCATCCAGCAGTAGTAGATCGGTTTCCTGTGCCAGCGCCATTGCGATCCAGACACGCTGGCGCTGACCACCCGACAGTTCGTCCACCGCGCGGTCGGCCAGATCCTGCGTGCCCGTGGTTTCCAGCGCCAAAGCCACAGCGCGATCATCGGCCTTGGTCCATCGCGACATCAAGCCGTGATGGGGATGACGGCCGCGCCCCACCAGATCGGCCACTGTGATGCCTTCGGGGGCGATCGGTGTTTGCGGCAACAGGCCCAAGGTTTGCGCCAGATAACGTGGCGGCATGGCGTGAATGGATTTGCCGTCCAGCAGGACGTGTCCCGCCTCGGGTTTCAGCAGGCGTGACATGGTTCGCAGCAGGGTCGATTTCCCGCACGCATTTGCCCCAACGATGGCCGTAATCTGGCCTTGTGGGATGGCCAGATCCAGTCCCTTAATGATCAGGCGGTCGCCATAACCGGCCGAGAGGTCGTGGGCGGCAAGGGTATGGTGGGGCATCAGGTCGCTCCGTTCTTATTGGCGCGGATGATCAGGAAAATCAGATATGGTGCGCCGATGGCGCCCGTGACAACGCCAACGGGGTATCGGCCGGGCAGCAGGAACTGACCCGCGTAATCGCCTGCCAGAACCAGCAGCGCGCCAACCAGCGCGGCGGGGATCAGCACCGATCCGCGCGCGCCGACAATGCGCGCCGCGATGGGGCCGGATAAAAAAGCCACAAAAGCGATGGGGCCGGTCACAGCCGTTGCCACCGCGATGATCCCGACAGCGGACATGGTCACGACCAGTCTTGTGCGCGCCACATCGGTGCCAAGCGCTGCGGCGGTGTCGTCGCCCAAACGCAACATATCCAGATCGCGCAGGCGGGTCATCAGGATGCCGCCGAACACAACCAGCGCCATGGCCAGCCATGTCGCTTGCTGCATCGTTGCGCCATTCAGGCTGCCGGTCAGCCAGCGCATGGCCTGTTGCAGATCCCACGCCGGTGCCTGCGCCAGAAAATAGGCGATTGCGCTGTCCAGCATGGATGAAACACCGATGCCGACAAGGATCAGCCGTGCCCCCGCGATGCCGTTGCTGAAAGACAGGCCGAAAATCAGCGCGGCAATCGCAAGTCCGGCGACAATCGCGCTGATCGCGACCATGGGGCCGTTCATGGACAGCACGACAATGGCAAAGACCGCCGCTGCGCTGGCACCTGCATTGATGCCGATGATATCCGGGCTTGCCAGCGGGTTGCGTAGCATGATCTGAAACGCCGCTCCGCCCAGCCCGAAGCTGAAGCCCGCAAG
Source organism: Paracoccus sp. JM45 (assembly GCF_003590715.1). Classification (GTDB taxonomy): domain Bacteria; phylum Pseudomonadota; class Alphaproteobacteria; order Rhodobacterales; family Rhodobacteraceae; genus Paracoccus. Next base: position 4,753 of record NZ_QQVY01000014.1, on the reverse strand, counting down.
AACCGCCAGCACCGCGCGCGGCAGCCGCAGATGACCGACGGTAAAGGATGCGTCCGGCACCTCATGGCCCAGTAGGACGTGCAGGACATCCATTGGCGGGGTAAACGACTGTCCCAGCATCAGGCTGAGGGCAAAGACCACTGTCAGGCTGGCCAGAAGGGCCGTGATGATGGTCCGGTATTGCATCTGGCGGCGTTGCTGCGACAGGCGCAGCTTGGCGATGGTGCTGTCCATGGTCACAGGCTCCGAATGCGCTGGCGTCTAACGATCCAGATAAAGAAGGGTGCGCCGATCAGGGCGGTGACGATGCCTACCTGCAATTCGGCGGGCCGGACAAGGATGCGTCCTAGCGTATCGGCCATCAGCAGCAGACATGCCCCGCTTAGCGCCGACAAGGGCAGCAGCCAGCGGTGGTCCACCCCCGTCAACAGCCGGCAAAGATGTGGCACGACAAGGCCGACAAAACCGATTGGCCCGCAGATAGCTGTCGTTGCGCCGCACAGCAAAATGGCCGAAAGCGCCGCCATCGCGCGGGCTACGGCGGTGTTTTCGCCCAGTCCGCGTGCCAGATCATCGCCAAGGGCCAGCATGTTCAGCCGGCGCGCTGTCGGGATGGCCAGCACAAATCCGATGACCAGAAAGGGCAATACCTGCGAAATCCCCGCAAATGTCGCCCCGCCGACGCCGCCGATTTGCCACGACCGGATACCGCCAGCGATATCGTTGCGGGGCAGGACAATGGCAATGATCATGGATGACAGGGCAACAGATGTTGCTGCCCCCGCCAGCGCCAGCTTCAATGGCGTTGCACCGCCCCGACCAAGCGATCCGACGGCATAGACCAGCACTGCCGCGACGCCTGCACCCAGAATTGCCGTCCAGACATAGGCGCCCAAGGTGGACATACCGAACCATGCGATGCCGATCACCACCGCCAGCGATGCCCCCATATTGACGCCCAGAATGCCCGGATCAGCCAGCGGGTTGCGTGTCACGCCTTGCATGATTGCGCCTGCCAGCCCCAGCGCGCCCCCTGCCAGCACCGCCAACGCCGTGCGCGGGATGCGCGCTGCGATGGCTGCCTGACTGATGTTGTCGGTTTGACCCTGCAATGCGGCCATCATATCGGCCAATGCGACATCACGCGTCCCGATGGCCACCGACAGGGCACAAAGCACCACCAGCACCAAAAGCATGGCGCCCAGCCAGACCATACGGCTTGTCATTCTGCGTTTTGCGCCGCTTCCGCCAGTTGTGCGACGTAACCGGGCAGGACATAGGGGATGGCCAAGGGCGTCGGATTGGCGGCGGCAGCTTGCGGACCATCGCCCAGCATAACAACCGCATCATTGGCCACCGCAGGCATGCGCGACAGCAGCGGATCGGAGCGCATCAGATCCAGCAGGTTCTGCCCGCCATAGGTCACGATGATATCGACGTCATCGAACATATCGATACGCTCGGCACTGACCGAGCCCGAAAATTGCCCCGCCCGGGATGCCTGCAGAACACTTTCAGGGGAGGTTAATCCAAGATCCTCGAAGAACCGCACGCGGGAGTCATTGGCGGTATAGAAGTTCACAACGCTCAGGTCTGTCGGGTCCAGATGGGTTACGAACATGGCAGTCTTGCCCTTAATTTGCGGGTGTTCGGCCACTGCCTTGGCGATCAAATCCTCGGCCTGGGCAATCAGGGCATCGCCTTCGGCGGCCATCCCCATGCCTGCACTGTCAAAGCGGATCATGTCGCGCCATCCTGTCGTCCATTCCGCCTCGGGGTAGGCGACGACGGGGGCGATCAGCGACAGCGTGTCGTAATCGGACTGGCTTAGCCCCGAATAGGCCGCCAGAATGACATCAGGGGCCGAGGCTGCGACGGCCTCGAAGTCGATACCTTCGCCTTCATCGAACAGCGGTGGCGGCGTTGCGCCCAGTTCGGCGATGCGCGCAGTGACCCAAGGCAATATCCGGTCATCGTCATCATCGCCGAAACTGGCACCCGGAAAGCCCACGGGAATGACACCAAGCGCCAGCGGCACTTCGTGGTTGGCCCAGGCCACGGTGGCCACGCGTTCGGGTTTGACAGGAATGGTCGTGGTGCCAAGCGCATGGGTGATGGTAACAGGGAAATCCGCATCCTGTGCCCGGGCGGGCAGGGTAAGGACAAGCATCGCGCTGGTGGCCAGCGATGTCATACAGAAACCGGCTTTGGTGGACATTCGCGATACCTCGCTGATAAATCACATCTAAATACAGCGATTTTCAGAACCGAAACCGCAGGCGTCGCATTTTGGCGACAGTTGTGCAGTTTCTGACAAAAAACATCGGAATTGGCAAGACGATTGCTGCCCTGCGGCGTAGAAGCGTCCCCGCAGCGAACCGGCGGGTCTGTTTATTGCCAATCCCGAACCGGTAGCCAGAGAAAAAACACAATTTGCGGAATTGGGATATGTCGATCATGACACATAACGGACACCGTGCAGGGGTACGGGGAAGGGCGCTGATCGCAGCGCTGTTGGGATGCAGTGCGATTGTGACGGTCGGCGCGACCGGCGCAAGGGCGCAGGCGACCAATGATGACGTCATCGTGCTGGACACCATTGTCCTGCAAGGCGATGGCGACGGCACGGCTGACGGTTCGTTTGTCACCCTGCAATCCGGCGGTGCAGGCAGGCTGGAAACGCCGTTCCTTGACAGCTCGGCTTCGGTTTCCGTGATCACCGAGGCGGAAATCCAGGAACGCGGTGCCTCCAGTGTCGAAGAGGTTCTGCAATACAGTGCGGCTGTGTTCACCGACCAATACGGCGCGGACAACCGTTATGATTATTACATGATCCGCGGCTTTGACGCCTATGCCTATCGTGACGGCCTGTCGCTTGGTACGCCCTTCGGCGGCGTCCGCGAAGAAACCTATGCATTCGATCAGGTCGAGGTGCTGAAAGGTGCCAATTCCACTGCTTATGGCGTGTCCGATCCGGGCGGTTCGGTCAATTACCGCACCAAGCTGCCGAAATCCGAACGTTTTGCTGAAAGCTATGTCACCGCCGGTTCGTTTGATCGCGCCGAGGTCGGCGTCGATTTCGGCGACAATCTGACCAAAGATGACACGCTGTCCTATCGCGTCACCGCCAAGGTCAGCAAAGGCGAACTGGAATACGACGAATCCCGCGACGACGAAAAATTCTTTATGGGCGGCCTGACATGGCGTCCCTCGGACGCGACCAGTGTCAGCGTGGTGGTCGATGTTCTTGACATCGACTCGACCCCCGGCAGCGGCGGCTTCCCCGAAGGTGGGGATTTCGACCGCAGCGAATATTTTGGCGAACCGGATTTCAATTATCTGACCACCGACCGCACCTCGACCACGGTGATGCTGGATCATGATTTCGGCGGCGGTCTAAGCCTGAACAGCAGCCTGCGCTATAGCGATATCGAACAGACCTTCGGCTACGTCTATGTGTCCTCGACGCCGACGACCGGCACGATTGCGGGGCGTTCGGCCTTTACGCAGGACAGTTCGGGTCAAAGCGTCATCGGCGACGCGCATCTGCAATATGACGGCTATTTCGACAAAATCGACAGCCGTTCGGTTGTCGGTGTCGAATACAGCAAATCGACCGCGGACGAGGTTCTTGGCTTTGACAGCGCCACCAGCATCGACTGGACAAACCCCGTCTATACCGGTGCGCCCGACAGCGTCGCCACCTATTCGGATACGCTGACCGAACAGCGCGGCCATGCCATCTATGCTGAACAGGAACTGACCTTTGCGGGCAAATATGTCGCCTCGGCTGGTGTGCGCCATGACTGGCTGGACACGAAGGTTGTAGACAATCTGTACGGGACGACCAGCCGCGCCGATATCAGCGAAACCACCGCGCGCGCAGGCCTGACCTATAAAGCCACGAACGAGCTTTCGGTCTATGGCAGCTATGCCCAATCGGTGGTGCCCGCCAGCGTCGGGTTGGAGCCTGAACGTGGCGAACAATACGAGCTGGGCGTGAAATACGCACCACTTGCATCGCGTGCGACCTTCAGCGCCGCCATCTATGACCTGACCAAGAACAACATCACCCAGACCGATCCGGTCACCTATGTTGAATCGACCATCGGTGAAGTCCGCGTTCGCGGACTGGATCTGGAAGCCAAGGCCGAATTGACGCCGAACGTCAGCCTGACCGCCGCCTATTCCTATATGGACAGCAAGATCATCGAGGATGACGATGACAGCACCGAGGGCAATAATCTGTCCTTTGTGCCCGAACATCTTGCATCGCTATGGGTGCACTACCTGTTTGAGGGCGAGGGCAACCGTGGCGATCAGACCGTTGGTCTGGGTCTGCGTTATATCGGGTCCTACTATTATGACGATGCCAATACGGAATCGACGGGCGCCCATACGCTGGTCGACGCCTCCTATTCCTATCAGATCAACGACCAGACCAAGCTGGCGCTGAATGTCACCAACCTGCTGGACGAAAAATACGTCGCCTATGGCGGCTTCGGCTCCGACTTCTATAACGAAGGCCGCGAGTTTACGGCCACGCTAAGCCACAGCTGGTAATACTGAATGTGATCGGGCAGTTGTTAAAAGGCTGCCCGATCAAACCCAGAAGCGGTCGCGAAATTTCGGATCAGTTGCTAAAGAGGTGGTCGCAGGAATTCGGACCAGTTGCTAAGCTTTAGCGATTGACGAAGGACTGACCTGAGATGACGAAACGAAAGCGCTATTCTGCGGAGTTCAAGGCGAAGGT
>NZ_QQVY01000013.1 GCF_003590715.1 Paracoccus sp. JM45 | reverse complement strand
GCGAGGCCTATGATACTCACAATCAACACCTGAAAGCCGCCGCCTGACATGAAACCCATGCTATAGCTTAGCCCGGCGGAAAACTGGTCGAAAATTCAGGACCACCTCTCGGCTCATGCGCGAAAACGCTTGACTAAGACGACCCTGTTACCGAAGTCCTGACCCTAGCGAAGCAGCGTTCTTTGGAATGTGAATACCTATTAACCCGCACTTACTTCACAACTCATCAAAGTGCGTTGGCGAAAGCGAAGTCAAGGCGCCAGCAAGGTCCGTTGCCACGGCGTAGCATACTTGTTCTTGAGATGATGATTTACTAATCCCAACGCCTTACTTGGAATGTAATCAGCTGTTGCTCAGTTTTTTGGGTTCGGAAATATTTCCATTTTATGGGCTGAAACTGTCGGCTACTGCGAAAGCGATGCCAATGCTGCATTTGCATCGTTTGTAGCCGTGTTGATCGATAGACATCGCTGTTTCAAGTTTATAGCTTGGTATTTACAACTATATCACATTGCCAGACTTCTCATTTGGTGATCCATCAGAACAGTGCTTGCGATAAAGCGAAGGCCGATTTAGCTGCCGCGCCGTTATCGATCCCTGCTTATCTTAATTCTGACTAATCATTGCGAGCGACTGCGATCCACGATGATAGCCTTGCGTATATTCCGCCGATCATCAACGCCAAGTATCCGTAAAGTTCAGGAGCGAGGCGCCATAGCAAATCATTTGTCCTGCCCCCCAGAAGTTCCCTCAGTCTGATGTAGAGTCTGCCCAACCTGAATGAGTAGACGAGATGAGGAACTGAACCGCGCCGGGTTTGGTGGAGGCTCCAACTCATGAGTAGGATGGAGCATCATGACAAAGACAACGAACAAGTATTCACCAGAAGTCCGCGAACGCGCTGTACGGATGGTGTTGAATGGCGCCGGGCAGCATGAAAGCCGTTGGTCGGCTATTGTGTCGATTTCCTCTAAGACTGGCTGCGCGCCGCAGACGCTGAACGAATGGGTTAAGAAGGTCGAGGTTGATACTGGCCAGCGCGGCGGCATCACGACCGAGCATGCCGAGAAGATGAAGGCGCTTGAGCGCGAAGTGCGCGAGTTGAAGCAGGCCAATGAGATCCTGCGCAAAGCGTCCGCATATTTTGCCCAGGCGGAGCTCGACCGCCCACTGAAACGATGATCCGGTTCATAGAAGATAACCGCGCGGATCATGGGGTCGAGCCAATTTGCCGGGTTTTGCCGATTGCCCCTGCCACCTTCTATGATCATTTAGCCAAGCGCGCTGACCCTTCACGCCTTTCCGGTCGCGCCAAGCGTGACGAAGAGCTGAAGCCCGAGATTGAGCGTGTCTTTGAGGAAAACCTCAGCGTCTATGGCGTACGGAAAGTCTGGCACCAGATGCGCCGGGAAGGATTTGACACAGCGCGCTGCACAGTTGTCAGACTGATGAAAGACATTGGCATCGAATGGCATTACACGATCCAGGCAAACCGCAGCAGAATGGCTACATCGAGAGCTTCAACGGCAGCCTGCGTGACGAATGCCTCAACGAGAAAATATTCGACAACCTCGCCGAAGCCCGCTGCAAGCTGGCCCTATGGCCCTATGGCCCTATGGCCCTATGGCCCTATGGCCCTATGGCCCTATGGCCCTATGGCGCTATGGCGCTATGACTACAATCACGTTAGGCCGTATTCCTCACTTGGCAACCAGACCCCAGCAGAAGCGCGCCGGACGCTTGAGATACTTGATGGCAACGCGCCCGGCGCGCTTGTCCAACCCGAAACCGACCACTATCAACCCCGAGGAACCTTGTTATGAACGAGGGACGACCGGGGGGCAGGTCAAATTCTGTACCTTGGTCAGCTAATGATCTTACTTAAGGGTTAGGTCGTCCCGCAAAGAATGAACCGTTCTCGCGCATTGGGTTACTGCATTAATAGCTTCGGACTGGATCTAGTCATGGAACAACATTCCGGAACCGGTGTTGGACCATCTGATCTTGAAGGGGCGCTTTATGTGGGACTGGGTATCTGAAAACAGCGGTATCGTTCAGGCGACGATGGCCGCGATTACCGCATTGGTCTGGATGGTCTATCTACATATTCTGGTGTCCGGCTTGCGACGACAGCGCCGAACCGAAATCCTGATCCATCTGGGCGGCGCACGCGATTTATCCGCCCGTATTCTGGTTAGTAATCTTGGGTTCGAGCCGGTCTATATTCTGGAAATAATGCTTTCGGTCATGACCGCGCAGGGGGAACGTATTCGGTCGGTTGCTGATCGCACTGAAATCGCGCGCGAACAGCACCAGACCCCGCGCGAGGCGACACTTCAGGGGCCGTTGAAAAGCGGGGACTCGGTCGACATCGGCAGTGTTACCAACCTTCTTGATCGCGCGCGCTATGAAAGCTTTGACAACATTGAACCCGAAGATATCCGCGAGGTCGAGGTGACGATTGCCGCGCTCACCGCAGCCGACAGCCGGATTGCCGCAGCAACGCGGCGGTTCTCAATGAAACACGGAGATGAGAAAACCTGCCTGGTGCCCAAAAACCTTTATGCAAAACAGATCAGATCTACTTGGAGACGCCGTCAAATCGAGCAGCGTCTAAAGGAACTGCTGTAACGCGCACATTTGCGTGGAATAGCCGTTCCTGCGTCATTTATCGCCAGATATCACGGGCGCCTGAGTGGCGCCCGTGATTATTTACGCTTTCGCCTTGGCCTTGGCCTTGGCCTTGGCCTCGGCACGGCGGGCGTGCAGCGCAGGTTCTGTATAGCCAGAGGGCTGCTTGGCGCCTGTCAGCACCAGATCGCGCGCAGCCTGAAATGCGGGGCCGTCGAAACCTGGCGCCATAGGGGAATAGGCAGGATCATTCGCATTCTGGCCATCGACCTTGGCGGCCATGCGGCGCAATGCGTCTTCAACCTGATCGGTGGTGATCAATCCATGTTCCAGCCAGTTCGCCAGATATTGCGCGCTGATCCGGCAGGTAGCACGATCTTCCATCAGTTGGACATCGTCAATATCTGGTACTTTCGAACAGCCGATGCCCTGATCAACCCAACGGACGACATAACCCAAGATGCCTTGCGCGCTGTTGTCCAGCTCGCGCATCAACTGGTCCTGCGGCATGGGTGCGTCAGCCAGAGCAGGCGTCAGAAGCAGATCAAGGCCGGGCAAAGGCTGTCCCGTCATATCTGCCTGCCGTGCTGCGACATCGACCATGTGGTAATGCATCGCATGCAACGTGGCTGCGGTCGGACTGGGCACCCAAGCGGTGGTTGCACCGGATTTTGGGTGGCCGATCTTGACCTCTAGCATTTCGGCCATGGCATCCGGTTTCGCCCACATACCTTTGCCGATCTGGCCCCGTCCCTTCATACCGGCGGCAAGGCCGATCAGCACGTTGCGATCCTCATATGCTTTCAGCCAGACCGAGTTTTTCATGCCGTCACGACCGACAAACGGCCCCGCTTGCATCGAGGTATGGATCTCATCCCCAGTGCGATCAAGGAAGCCGGTGTTGATAAAAACAATACGATTGCGGATTGCATGGATACAGGCCGCAAGATTGGCACTGGTGTGGCGTTCTTCGTCCATCAGGCCCAGCTTGACCGTATTTGGTGCAAGTCCCAGAACCTCTTCGACACGGGTAAAGACACGGTCGGCAAATGCAGCCTCATCGGGACCATGCATCTTGGGTTTGACGATATAAATCGCGCCCTTGCGGCTGTTGCCCAATCCGTGGGTGCGCTTGAGGTCATGAATGGCGCAGGCCGTGGTGACCATAGCGTCCATCAACCCCTCGGGGGTGGGCTTGCCGTTCAGGCGAACGACATCGGTGGTCATCAGATGCCCGACGTTGCGGACCAGCAGCAAGGCGCGACCGGGCAGGGTTAAGATGCTGCCATCGGGTCGGGTGATCTGGCGGTCATCGGCCAGACGCCGCGTCATGGTCTTGCCGCCTTTGTCAAAGCTTTCGGTCAGATCGCCTTTCATCAGACCCAGCCAGTTACCATAGACGCCGATCTTATCGGCAGCATCAATGGCAGCAACGCTGTCTTCGCAATCCTGAATGGCGGTCGGGGCGGATTCCATGACCACATCGCGCAAGCCGCTGGCCGATGCGGCCCCAATCGGATGATCCGCGTTGATCACCAGTTCGACATGTAAACCGTTGTGACGCAGCACATAGGCGGTATCGGCACCGTCTTTCCGGACGCCAACAAACAGCGACGGATCGGCAAGGCCAGCCGTCTGTCCATCCACCGTTACCTGCAGCTTATCCCCGTTCAGGGCATACTCGGTGACATCAGCATGGCTGCCGACCGCCAACGGGAAAGTCTCGTCCAGAAACTTTGCAGCCTTGGCAACTACGGCATCGCGACGCGCAGTGTCAAAACCACCTGTTGGTACAGGGCCCATCACGTCCGAGCCATACATCGCGTCATAAAGCGATCCCCAACGCGCATTTGCCGCATTCAAGGCAAAGCGGGCATTGCTGACCGGAACAACCAGCTGGGGGCCGGAGAGCGACGCGATCTCGGGATCGACATCACCGTTGTCGATTGTGAAAGCTGCGGGTTCGGGCACCAGATAGCCGATATCCGTGAGGAAAGCGCGATAGGCGGCAGGGTCCATTGGCTGGTTCGCACGATGCCAGTCATCAATCTGCGATTGCAGCTTTTCGCGGCGGGCCAGCAGTTCGGCATTCTCGTCTGCACATTCGGCCAGCAGTTGGGCATAGCCTTTCCAGAAGCGATCGGCATCAACACCTGTTCCGGGCAATACTTGTGTTTCGACAAAGCGGGCAAAGCCGGTATCGACCTCTAGCCCGTGATAGACCGTCGTGCTGGCATCCATGTTTTTTCCCTCCGGTTGCGGCCGGATTGCAGGTCCGCCGCAGATTGCGTCACATTGTGGATACGACAGAGCCAGCCGTTTGCCAAGTATTTTGAAAAAATATTCCATTATTCGTTTTAACAATAATTCCTATGCGCCGCCTGTTTAGTTGACAAATTAGGTTGGTCATATCAGGAATGTCCTAACCGAAAGGACCGCCATGTCGCTTATGTCCAGCCACCGCCGTGCCGGTGTTATTCCTCGCGCCTCGGGTGCTGCTGCAGTTGCGCTGCGTGCGCGGGCCAGTGCATGGGATGCACCACTGGTTGAAACGGCGGGCATCCTTAGCCTGTTTGTCTGGGGGTGCGAGGTTCGGCTGACGGCCGAAACCGACAGCGCTCGCGTCGAGTTGCTGGCCCCCGAACTACGTTTGATCGGCAATCTACAGGACAGCGCCACCGAAATCTTTGCCGAGGCCGGTCTGGATATCGCATGGGATCACGTCGATGAGGGGGCATTGGCACCGGGTCTGTCCGTGATGACGGTGGCAGATATCAATCTGCCTTCGCCCAATTTCATGCGTGTGCGCCTGACTGGGGATGATGCCGCCCGCTTTGGTCAGGACAGCCTGCATTTTCGCCTGCTTTTACCGCAAAAGGGTCGTGTTCCGGTCTGGCCGCGTGTCGGGCCGACCGGACGGACAATCTGGCCCGAGGGTGACGATGCGCTTCACCGCCCCGTCTATACCGTCGCCGCGCAGGGTGGTGATTGGATTGAATTCGACATTTTCCGGCATAATGGCAGCCCGACCTGTGATTGGGCCGATACGGTGGCACCGGGGACGCAGGTTGCGATTATCGGACCGGGCGGCGGTTGGTGCCCCAAAGCACCTGCCCTGACATTATTCGGAGACCAGACGGCATTGCCAGCCATCCGGCGTATTCTGGAACTGGCGACGGTTATGATTCCGGGACCGGTGCGTGCCTTCATCACAGCCAGTCAGGCAGATCTGGGCGCTTTGACCGATGATCCGCGCGTTTCGCAATCTGACGATCTGCTGGCTGCCCTTGCCGGTTTTGAGCTACCGCAGGATGGCTATGTCTGGTTTGCGGGGCGGGCCAGTGATGCGCGTAATGCCCGCAAGCATCTTCTGGATCGGGGAATTGCGAAGCGCGATTTTATGGCCGCCGCCTATTGGGACTGAACAGTTGACCGCTACGGTCCTGCACTGGCAATGTCCATCCTTAGTGAAACCCTGAGGGTGGCTCCATGATCCGTGCACATCTGGCCAGTTTTCCGCCGCGCGCGGGAATTTTAATGCAGACTGTGAACTCGATCCTGCCACAAGTGGACCGCCTGTTCATCTGCCTGAACGGCTATGATGACGTTCCTGATGATCTTGCATGCCATCTGAAAATTGAGGTCCTGATACCCGACCGTGATCTGAAGGATGCAGGGAAATATGCGTTCGAGCCTGCCGATAACGATATCGTCTTTACCATTGACAACGATATTGTCTATCCGCCCGATTATGTGGCACAGACCACCTCTTTTTTTGATGTGCTACCTGCCGATAAGCATATTCTTGGATATCTTGGCAGCGCTTGGGTTGCTAAAAATGATCACGGCGAAGGTGGGTGGAAAAACTGGATGTTCCACAAACGGGCCCCACACCTTATGAAGGTCGACATGCTGGGGACTGGAACCGCATGCCAGTTAGGAAGCAATCTGCCGCGCCTGCAGCAGATCGAAGATGCGGCGGGTTTCGTTGATTTGCGCCATGCAAACCTGCATAGGCAAGCCGGTCGCTGGCTGTGGGCCGTTCCGCGTAATCAGGGCTATCTGACCAGCACCATGTCCGAGGAGCTTCGCGACAGTTCGTTGTTCCATACCGTCAACAACATGCGCCCTGACAATATGGTGGGTGAATTGCGACAGCTCATGAAGCACGTTGGCCCGCATTCGGGTGAACAACACGCACGCTTGCGTTCGGCAGGCTATCTTTAGGGCTTGGCATTTCACGCCGGATGTCTGTTTCCGCAATCCGAATGTCGCAAATCTGCCAAGTCATAATACGCCGCACCGTAATCTGGGGGTGAAAGCGCATGCTTTGCGTCCAAGGAACGGTCTGTGTTATGACATATGCACCCTCGACTGCCGAACTGATCGCATCCCGTTTAACTGGCCATGCACTGCCGCATGATCTTTATTGCGGGGCGCAGGCGTATCAGGATGATCTGGACCAGATCTGGTATCGGGAATGGCTGTTCGCGGGACCGTCTTGCGAATTGCCAAAGGCGGGCAGCTATACCACGCTTCAGGTCGGGGCCTTTCCGGTAATTGTCACCCGTGGCGAGGATGGCCGTATCCTTGCGTTCCACAACGTCTGTCGCCACCGAGGACAGCGGCTATGTGCGACCGCGAACGGGACGAACCCCAAACTGGTGTGCCCCTATCATCAATGGACTTATGACCTGACTGGCAAGCTTGTCTTTGCACGTGACATGGGGCCGACATTCGATCCTTCGAAATACAGCCTTATGCCCGTCCATTGTATCGACCTTTCGGGAATGGTCTTTATCTGTCTGGCCAAAATTCCGCCTTCGATCAGCGAGTTTGCCCAGAACGTCATCCGCTTTATTGCGCCATCAGGTCTGGCAGATGCCAAGATTGCCCATTCCAGTACCATCGTCGAAAATGGCAACTGGAAGCTGGTGCTGGAAAACAACCGCGAGTGTTATCACTGCGGCGGGTCGCACCCGTCACTGTGCCGGACGTATTCCGATGATCCTTTGATGACCGTCATGGATGGCCCGCATGCCGCCAGTCCTGAAATCATGGATCACTGGGCGCGTTGTGATGCCGCTGATCTTCCGGCACGCTTTACCAATGATCCGCAGATGCAATGGCGGATGGCGCGCGTGCCCCTGATGGACGATCAGGAAAGCTTTACGATGTCCGGCAAAGCGGCTGTGTCGCGCCGCATGGGCCGGATGCCATGGAATGATGCCGGCAGCCTGATGCTGTATCACTTCCCCTCAAGCTGGAACCATTTTCTGGCGGATCATGCCATTGTCTTTCGCATTCTGCCGATCAATGCCACCCAAACGCAGGTCACCACCAATTGGTTGGTCCATAAGGATGCGGTGGAAGGTGTCGACTACACGATCGAGGATCTGACCCGTGTCTGGTTGGATACCAACGACGAAGACCGGCAGGTGGTCGAGGAAAACCAAAAGGGCATCCTGTCACCGGCCTATCAGCCCGGCCCCTATTCCCCCACCCAGGAAGCCGGGGTGATCCATTTTGTCGACTGGTATTGCGGCCTGATGTCCGCACGCCTTGGAATGCAACACGCGGCAGAGTGACGTGATGAAGAAACCCCGACTGAACTGGAATGCCGAACCCTGGTCCGAGGACGAGCCGCTGGAATGCGTCATGGTCGTGCCGGAAACCGTGGACACCGCCACCTTCATCTTTCGTGCGCCCTCGGGGGCGTGGTTCGATTACCAGCCGGGCCAGTTTATCACATTGGACCTGCCGGTGGCAGGCGGGAATGTGCAGCGGACCTATACAATCTCGTCATCGCCTTCGCGGCCATTGTCGATCTCGGTGACGGTCAAGGCACAGGCGTCCTCGATCGGGACCCGATGGATGCTGGATCACCTAAGCCCCGGTATGCAGATCAAAGCTTATGGGCCCGCGGGTATCTTCAGCTTCCATCGTCATCCGGCACAGAAATATCTGTTCATTTCGGCAGGGTCCGGAATCACGCCGATGATGTCCATGACGACTTGGGCATGGGACCACGCGCAAAACGCCGATATTGCCTTTCTTCATGCTGCACGGCGCCCGTCAGACATCATCTTCCGTCAGCGACTGGAACAATTTGCCGCCCGTGTGCCGGGAATCCAGCTGCGCTTCACGGTTGAAGAACCCGAACCCTATACCACATGGACCGGATACCAAGGCCGCCTGAACCAATTGATGCTAGGCCTCATGGCCCCCGATTATCTAGAGCGCGAGGTCTTTTGTTGCGGTCCCGAACCCTTCATGCAGGCGGTTCGGGAAATGCTGACCTCACTTGGTTATGATATGGAAATGTATCATCAGGAAAGCTTCGGCGCCCCAGTCCAGACCGAATCCGACGCGCCCGTCATTGACGACGCTGCCCCTGATGAGGATGCGCGGGCCCAGATTACCTTTTCTGCAAGTGGTGTGACAGCGGCCTGCGCTGAGACAGATACCGTTCTGGCCGTCGCGAAACGTGCCGGTTTGAACATTCCGTCCGGCTGCACCTTCGGCCTGTGCGGCACCTGCAAGATACGCAAAACCGCAGGCGAGGTTCACATGATCCATAACGGCGGGATCAGCGATGATGACATAGCCGAGGGCTGGATTTTGGCCTGCTGTTCGAACCCGAGGGGGCGGATCGCAATCGATCTGTGATCGCGCTGCCTCTGGACGCAGAATGTGCGGCATGCCACTGACGACGGCATAGTGATCTCGGGACGTCTTCCATGAGCGATATCGATAAGGATGGCGGTCGCTTGACCATCATCTATGAGGGGTATGACCTTCGCGTCGTGATGCGCGGTGCCGATCGGTCCAGAATGTTGCTGGCCTTTTCCCATTGGGCCGCGAAACCACCGCATAAGCCGGTTTTGCCGGGAATGGCTCATGATTTCGACATGGGCTATTCGGGTTTCATCGCGAAGAAGAACCACTGGTGGCAGACGCCCGAATTTCCAGATGCTTGCGAGGCATTGTACCGGGCTGTTGGCAGCGAAGTCGCCTTATGTGGTGTCGGTGCGGCGATGGGCGGGGCAGGGGCCATCCTTGCCGCGCAATTCCTGAAGATGGATCGGTTACTGGCCGCGGCCCCTTTGATCTATGTCGATCCCGCTTGGGCACCATGGGAAACACGGTTCCAGCAGGTGGTCGAACAATCACGCGTCATTCACCCCTTAAGGCCGTCGCTTAATCCGGAACTGGTTCACCACATCCTATATGATCCATTTTTTGCATTGGACAGCGCGCATGTTCCCTTGGTCCGGAACGCGGGGCGTAAGCTAAGCCGGTGGCCATTGCCGTTCGCCGCCCATACGCCGTTTTTACATATGAAAGATAGTGGTCAACTGCGGGGGTTCTTTGATGCCTATTTCCGACGTGATGATCCAGCCGCCGCGCATGCCATCTTGCGCAAGTGCAGGAATGATCATGGGCAAATGGGGCTTGGTTGGCTGAAAATTCAGCGCAATCGGGATCAGCCGGTTTCGGATACGCAGTAACTTCGTGGCCTATTGGCCATCGAAGCCCGCTTTGGCCCCTATGAAGCATTGCTGGAAGCAATATTCGAGGCAAGGGTAAGCATTGGCCATCGTGCCGAAGCAGCGGCAGTTATCGATATATTGGAACAAAGTTATCTTGCCGACCGGCCGGCACGGGTTGTCAGACTACGGCATCTTCTAGGGCGCGCATAGAAAATTGGGCGGTGCTGTGACACACCGCCCGACCAGATTGCAAACCATCGATCAGATGAATTCGATATGGCTTGCCAAAGCGGCCAGATCGGCCATGTTCTGGAACACGATCATATCGCCATCGCCAAAGTCCAGTGCAGCCATGCCATCGACTGATGTTCCATAGGTACTGATGACGTCCTCGGCTGTCATCGACATGCCATCGAACAGTTTCATAGACAGCTGCAGGGTGTCGCTTGCGCCACCGGTGGTAAAATCGACAAAAGTGTCTTTTCCGCCGCCGTTGTGGAAGATGAACGTGTCAGCACCAGCGCCGCCCGTCAGCGTATCTGCACCAGCGCCACCGTCGAGGATATCCTTGCCATGGCCGCCGTCCAGAACGTCCCCGCCGCCGCCGCCGCCGCCGGAAAGCACGTCGTTTCCATGGCCGCCGTCAAGGATGTCAGCACCGTCACCGCCGAACAGTTTGTCATTGCCTTGGCCGCCATACATTTTATCGTTGCCAGCGCCACCATCCAGAACGTCTTTGCCAACACCGCCGAACAGATGGTCATTACCGTCGTTGCCGCGCAGGGTATCATCGCCTGACTGACCAGCCAGAGTATCGCGGCCCGCGCCGCCTTCCAGCAAATCGGATCCAGCACCACCGTTAAGAACGTCGTTGCCATCCATGCCTTTGATCTTGTCGCTGCCACCTGCGCCACTAATGACGTCTGCATCTGCATCTGCGGTTCCGGTCAGGACATCAGCGCCCGTAGTTCCGTTTATCGTAGTCATGTCTTTTCTCCACTGATAAAAACAATACTTGGTAAAAATCGAACCGATGGGGTCCTTGGACAAGGAATCCAGCCCGAAGGCAGGTCCATATTTCAAGATCTTAAGGTGAATATATATATTGACTGCGCGATTTTATGCGCTTCATTCACAGTTTATATAGCTTTCCAATATATAATATCCCCCCCCTGTTTATCGGAATTCGCCAACTTAAAGCGAACCCGATCGGCCTTGAGCCTCGAATGGCACGGGCCTGCCCGAAGGATACTTAACCTTCGGATAAGATTATTTGCAATTATTTAAAATTTTAAACGCAATAATGGAATTTGCGAAAGTTACTAAAATCCGGTTGTAATTAATATAAGATTTCTATCTGAGGTTGTTTCAATAATTATATACGTCCCTTGTCTCATCCAACAACTTTTCAAGATATTGGCCATACTCTGTTTTTACAAATAATTCAGCTCGTATGGTCAATTCGTCTGCGTTTATCCACCCTGCGTTGAAAGCGATTTCCTCTGGACAACCCGATTGCAAGCCTTGGCGATTCCCCAGCGTCCGAACAAAGTTTCCGGCATCCAGAAGGCTTTCATATGTTCCCGTGTCCAGCCATGCGAAACCACGCCCCATCTTTTCGACAGACAGTAGCCCTTCGCAAAGATAGGTTTCCAACAGTGATGTTATTTCCAACTCGCCTCTATCAGAAGGCTTGACGGCAGCTGCGCGGTCTGGGGCGGTCCCATCCAAAAAATATAAGCCGGTGACCGCATAGGAAGATGGGGGCAGCTTTGGCTTTTCGACGATGCTTCGGGCGGTCCCCTGATCGTCGAAGTCGATCACGCCGTAACGTTGGGGGTCCCGGACGTGATATCCAAAGACCGTACCTCCTGTTTTGCGACTGTCTGCCTGCAACAGAAGGGGGGGCAAACCGTGCCCGAAAAAGATGTTGTCCCCTAGCACCATCGCCGACGGTGCACCGTCCAGAAAGCTAGATGCCAACAAATAAGCCTGGGCCAACCCGTCTGGCGAAGGCTGTATAATATAGGTAAAGTTCAGTCCCCACTGGCTGCCATCGCCCAGAAGTAGCTGGAATTGCGCTTGATCATGCGATGTCGTGATGATCGCAATGTCGCGTATCCCCGACAGCATAAGAACTGTAATCGGGTAATAGATCATCGGCTTGTCATAGATTGGTAGTAGCTGCTTTGAAACGGCAAGCGTGATGGGATAAAGCCGCGTGCCGCTTCCTCCGGCAAGGATAATGCCTTTGCGATCGGTCATGATTGGTCCAGTTGCGTAATGATCTGCGTCAAACTTTGCCGCCAGTCAGGTCTTGCTATGCCAAAGGCGGTTTCGATCAGGCGGCAATCGAGCCTAGAGTTCAACGGTCGCACAGCCGGTGTCGGATACTCCGCTGTGGTGATCGGGGTGATCTGACAATCCAGTCCAGACATCTGCAAAGCGGTTGCCGCAAAATCGGCCCAACTTACGTCGGGATATCCTGCAAAGTGATAGATGCCACCAGCGCTTGGATCCTTTTGCATTACCTCTGCCATCACAAGCAGCGCATTCGCAATATCGCGCGCCGGGGTAGGCCCACCAAATTGATCCACAACAACTTTTATTTCACTGTGCTGCCGACCAAGGCGCAACATCGTTTTCACAAAGTTACTTCCGTTGGCTGAAAAAACCCACGACGTTCGCAGAATAGCCCATTGCCCCCCCAGTTCCATGACCGCCTGTTCGCCTGCCAATTTTGAAGTTCCATAGACATTCTTTGGCGCCGGCTTCGTGCTTTCGTTGCGCGCGGTATCTCCGGTTCCATCCAGAACATAGTCCGAAGAGATATGGATGAACGGAATATTATTTGCTTTACACGCTTTGGCCATCGCCGCAGGGGCGTCGGCGTTGATCGCATAGGCCAAGGCAGGTTCTGCTTCCGCGCGATCTACGGCCGTATAAGCCGCTGTGTTGATGACAACCCGTGCCTCTTTGATTGCTAGCTCACATGCCGTCGGATCGCGAAGATCCGCATCATTGCGGTCAAGGAATGTTGCATCAGGGGCAAGTCTGGCCAGTTCACATCCAACCTGACCTGTTCGGCCAAAAACAACCAATCCCTGCATCAGGATAATCCCAATCGACTGTTCACACTATGGCGTGCCAGTAACGGCTGCCACCAGTCGCGATTGTTCAAATACCATTCGACTGTTTTTCGGATGCCCTCTGACAAAGTGACAGAAGGCTCCCACCCCAGCTCGTGCCGGATACGAGACGGGTCAATCGCATAACGCCTGTCATGCCCCGGCCTGTCCTCGACAAATTTAATCAAGTTTAAATAAGAAAGTTTCTGCGGAATAAGTACATCCAATTGCGAAAGTATTAAACGGACCAGCTCAATATTACTAACCTCGTTTACGCCACCGATGTTATATTTTTCGCCAGGTGTGCCCTTTTTTAATACCGTTAAAAGTGCATCGGCATGGTCTTCGACATAAAGCCAGTCACGGATATTCTTTCCATTACCATAAACCGGAACCGGATTACCGGATATTGCATTCAATATTACCACCGGAACGAGTTTTTCTGGAAAATGATACGGTCCATAGTTGTTAGAGCAATTGCTTATCACAACCGGAAGTTTATATGTTTCAAACCATGCGCGTGCCAGATGATCGGATGCAGCCTTACTGGCGGAATACGGGCTGCGGGGATCATAGGGCGTGGTTTCGGTAAATTTACCGGTCTTACCCAGACTGCCATAAACCTCATCGGTCGAGACGTGGTGGAAGCGAAATCCGGATGGCCGCCCTGAAGCCGTCCAGAAGGCACGCGCGGCTTCTAACAGGTGGAAACTGCCCATGACATTTGTATCAATAAATGTCGCAGGCCCATCGATCGAGCGGTCGACATGGCTTTCGGCTGCAAGATGCATGACGGCGTCCGGACGATGCCGCGCAAAGATCAGATCAAGCGCGGATCTGTCGTTTATATTGGCTTTTTCGAAAACATAATCTGGGTGGCCGGCGACACTGGCCACATTGGCCAAATTCGCCGCATAGGTCAGACAGTCGACATTGACCACCTGATACCCACGCCGGATGGCCAATCGCACGACTGCAGAACCGATAAAGCCTGCACCACCGGTAATCAGGATTTTCATGTCGGTTGCCATTTGAAAGGTGATGTCCAGTCATCGAAATTGGGGGCCGCCAGATCCTTGGCGGACAGTATCGGGGTCGTAGCACCCCAGTCGATACCTAGCGAATTCCAGGCAACGCAACCGTCGCTGGCTGGATTGTAGCAATCGGTACACTTGTAAACAATTTCCGTATCATCCCGGCGGGTGACAAATCCGTGCAGAAAGCCGGCCGGTATCCACAGCTGACGACCATTGTCTTCGCTTAGCTCAACGCCGACCCAATGGCCCCAAGTCGGGCTATGGCGCCGAATATCCACCGCTACATCATAGAGAGCACCCCGCCCGCAGCGTACCAGCTTGCCCTGCGCATGCGGTGGCGCCTGATAATGCAATCCCCTGACAGTACCGGCGTCCCGCGACAAGGAATGGTTGTCCTGAACAAAATCGGGAAGGTGCAGGCCTGCGTCTTCAAATGTCTTTCGGTTCCAGCTCTCGCTGAAAAAGCCGCGCGCATCGCGGTGACGTACGGGCGTGATAATTATCACGCCCGGCAGCGCTGTCTTTTCTATCTGCATACTCACCTCGGGCCTTGCGATCAGGTTAAGAGTTAGCACCCCTGCCGCAGCCGTCAACGGCACGCGACATACATCAACCGTTGGATGTGTCCGTGATAGCTGGTACGTGAGCCACAAGCATCCAATCCATCAGGCGTCTCGACACCTCCTCGGACAGGATTTTATCCTTGCCCTCGACCTCTGTATCGATAGGCAAAAAGTCCAATTCGTCCAGAAGAACCACGAAGCGCTCCATCGCCACCGAACCTTTGCTGGATTTGACGTTCTTATGTGCCGATTTGAAGATAGCGCGGGCATCGTCGGAAAACAGCGTCCAGACAAAGCCTGACATTACACGACGGCGCAGATCGGGCGTCTGGCCCTCTGCATCGCGTATGGCGCCCACGGCCAGTCGTTCGACATTCTCCATTGTTGGCGGCGTTCCACGGGTATGCATGGCAGTGGCACGATCACGGAATGCCTTAATTGCAAGGTCCCAGAAGAAAGAGGCCTCCTCAATATTCTTGTTCAAAACATGTAGCCGCGAACTGGTGGTACGGTTGTCGGATATTGCCAGATGGAGGTGATCGCGACATAGCGTCGGCTCCGGGCTCTTCAGTAGTTCTTCCAATTCGGCAGACAGGACCGGTTGCGGGACCTTATCAGGGTGTACGGGCACAGGCTCTCCCGGCGTCAGGTTTCGGACCAGATGCGACAATTCCGACAGATCCGGTTCGTCGCGCGCCAGAAAATCATCCGGCATCGCACGTGCGGCAATCAAGGAGACATAGCCGATATGTGTCTGAAGGTGGGGCACGTGCCGGTTACGTTGACAAACGTCTTCCGCAGCGCCGAATGCACCGTTTTCCGAAAAATCGAAATAATGGGCACCGGTCTTATGCGCCAGAATAGAGCCCACCGATTGGTCATGCCTGTGATCGCGAAAAACCTCGTATGGTTTGCCGGTCTCGTCCGGTTGATCGGTCAGGATGCGCGGGTCTTTGCAATATTCCAGCGACTGTTCAAGAAATTCGAAACTCTCTTTCGACGGCATGAATAACAAGGGGCCCGCGCAAACTTGTGCCGCAAGCCGTTGTTCGTCAGTGTCCGCATCCATCAGGATAAAAGCATCGCGTTTTGTGTAATGCCCCTGGATTTGCCAGTTAGAGATAAACCCGTGAATAAACCGCTTGGGCGTCAGCGCACAAAGTTCGACCGCTGCATGAGGGAATGACGGAAACTGGTGAAAACTTCCTGCGCCATAGCGCCCTGCGTCGTTATAGATGACGATATCATCCGGCCCGACTTCGCGCAGTTTGTTCAGAATGAACCACGGCTTCCACAGCCAGTAACCAGCCCCACGTTCCTGTTCCAGAATGAAACTGTTTTCGTTCCAGAAAGCTGTTTGTTTCAGCTGGGCCTCGGTAATATGTTCGGCGCTGTCGAAACCGACATTCAGTGCTGACGTGCAGTAATCATCGGCATTTGTCGAAAACGGCTCTACTCCGTTAGAATAGACCAGAAAATGCGCGTTACCGACCCTGCTTTTACTATGTATAATATTCGTTCTCCTGAGCGGGACGGCGCTTTGGCCGACCTCGTTCTTACAACTTTGTCAGTTTCTTATGCCGACGGACATATTGCCGTTTGTCCGGATAACGTGCCATCAGCCGTTCCAGCAACGCCTGCGCTTCATCTGTCCTGCCGCTGTCTACCAGCAGGTCGGATTTTAGCATAACCAACGGGGGATGATCGTCGGCCCATTGAAGCGCCCAGTCAAGAATAGCCTGGGCACCCTTGGCGTCACCACAGTCGACCTTCAGTTCGGCCAGCGCATGTTGACGTCGCCAGTGCAAAGGCGAGGCTGCAAGACCCTCTTCCAACCTCCGGATGGCGTCTTCTTTACGTCCTGCGTCCGAGGCGGCATCCGCGGCCAGAAAATAGACCGAAGGAAATTTCAGCCGATCTTCCTCGACAAGATCAATCAGCAGGGTCGCCGCCCCTTTGGCATCGCCCGAACGCCATTGGAACAATCCCCGCATTGCGCGGAAAATAGATACCTGCGGCGCAAGCGCGATTGCCCGATCCATCGCCTCCAGCGCGTCGTCGTTGCGGTCCTGCTCGTGACGCAACTCGGCCAGCCGCTTATAGAACAGCGCAACATCCGGTTTCGCCACAATCGCCCGCAGGATCAATTCCTCGGCTAATGGTAAATCACCTTCGCGCAGGGCGATCATACCTGTAAAGCTGTCAAGATGCGGTCTGACGTCATCAGACCAGACACGACGTTCTAAAGTCGTCAGGATCGATCGGAAATGCCCGCGGAATTTATAGTGGCTTCGCAGATCTGACCGTGTAAAATCAGGCCATTCCCAGACCATGACACGGTTCGTCGGCACCATCCTGTCGAATTTCAGAACGCCTGCCTCGACCGGCGCGGTATAGAAATTGCGGATGTGATCGACGATGAACCGGTTCGGAAACAGCTGTTCGATATGTGTGTCGGTGACCCAGAAATTACCGTCGTGAAAATCGCCCTGTCCACGCAATAATCCTGCCAGGGCATTAATCTCGCCCTCGACCGGTTCGTGCCAAAACGCCGAGGTAATTTGCGCCATCGCCTCTTCCTTGCGGCCCAGCATCAAAAGCGCCAATCCGTGATAGAGGACGATCTGTGCAAAGCTGCGCTGGAAGGTTACAAAGCCACGATCGACCGCGGGGCGAAGATCGCAAATGGCCTGATACTGACCATTAAAGAACATTTCCTGAAAGGTCATCGCATAGATGAAGGCGATGTTCAGGCCTGCGTTGATATGCTGGCGCGCCAGATCGACAAATTCGCTGCGACGACCGGTGCCGACCAGATGCTCGCATGCATAGACAAGATATTGACCGATCTCACCCGCATTCGCGAACAACTCCGGCTGATCCTTCAGGCGGGCGGCGAGAACATCCAGCGCATTATGGCGTTCTTCGGGGGTAATTTCGGATTCCACATCACGGAAATCGCCACCGCCAATTGTCTTGGCGGTGGAACTGAAGGCCGATGATGGTGGTGCAACAATCACATCCGACAGCGACATTGCAAAAAGCTCCAGCGCATCGCGCTGAACCTCGGTTAATGCACTGGTGTCTACCACCTTCGAAAATGTCAGAAGGTCCGGGAACATGCGGGTATATCTGTCCAGCACGCTTTTATTGTCGCTGAACAAGATCGTCCGTGCGCCATTTCCATCCAGATTCGACCGGATATGCGTTTCGAAAAATTCATCCGGCACAAATTTATTCGGCCATGCACGGTTCATTGCGCGCAAATCGCTGGTCAGATCGCCGCGGCGGATATGATATGCGACAGTCCGGCGGACATCCTTCAGCTTGGTGCGCAGGGCGTCCAGATGGTGTGCCAGAACGGGGTTCAGGGGCAGATCATCGACCACCGCGCGGAACGTGCGGTTGACTTCTTCCTCATCCTCGAACGGCATTTTCAGAACATCGAAGGGCGGGTCCAGCAACACATGCATTCCATCATCGAAATTCGCCCTGAATGCCTTTTCGGACGAACTTTGAATGACCGAGGTGATGGCAGTCGCATTGGCCTTCATCTGCTGGTAGGTAAGCTTGTCGATGAAATGATCGCGTACGAAGTCTTCCGAAAAAAGCTCGGTCCCGTCGCCAAGCCCGTCGCTGTCGCGCCAGTGAATGACAAAAGGCAGATCAAAGCTGCGGGCGAAACGCAACGTATTCAAAACCGCGATCAGCCGTCCGCCCATCCGGTCGGCCCGAAACGCGATCAGCTTGCCTTGGGGGTCTGCCATGCTATTCAATCCAGACGGTTTTCAAGAAACCAGCGATATGTATCGGCAACGCCACGTTCCAGATCGACCTGGGGCTGCCATCCCATTGCCATCAGCTTGTCCGAGGACATCAGCTTGCGCATAGTTCCATCGGGTCGCGTCAGGTCATTCTCGATCCGGCCCTTATAACCCGTTACGCGGGCGACAAGCTGTGCCAATTCCCCAATCGACACATCTGTGCCGCTGCCCACATTCAGATGCGACAACATCGGTTCGGTGTTCGTTTTATAGGTTTCGCGGTCCAGATCGAAGACGAACAAGGATGCCCGCGCCATATCATCCACATGCAGGAATTCACGGCGCGGTTTCCCCGTGCCCCACATGACAACCTGTTCCTTGTCGTCGCGCGCCGCCTCGTGGAAGCGGCGGATCAATGCCGGCATCACATGGCTATTTTCGGGCTCGAAATTATCCCCCGGCCCATAGAGGTTCGACGGCATCACCGACCGGTAATCCGTGCCGTATTGCCGGTTATAGCTTTCGCAGAGCTTGATCCCTGCAATCTTGGCGATGGCATAGGGTTCGTTTGTCGGTTCAAGTATGCCGGTCAGCAATGCATCTTCGCGGATGGGCTGCGCTGCTTCGCGCGGATAGATGCAGCTGGACCCCAGTTGCAAAAGACGCGTCACCCCCGAAGCATATGCCTCGTGGATGACATTGCATTCGATCATCAGGTTCTTGTGGATGAACTCGGCGGGGTAGGTGTTGTTGGCATGGATACCACCGACTTTGGCAGCTGCCAGAATGACCGCATCGGGCCGTTCGCTGCGCATGAAATCACGCACAGCCGCCTGTTCGGTCAGATCCAGTTCGCTGCTGGTACGGGTGATCAGTTCCAGATCTTCACCCCCGTCACGGCGTGCCTGCAATTGGCGGGTGATCGCACTGCCGACCATACCACGATGACCGGCCACAAAAATCCGTGTCATATCTGGCCTCAGCTTTCCTGATAAAGCGGGATGTCATAGCCATGCGTTTTCAGCAGGGCATAGCGACGCGCAGCTTTCAGGTCTTCGGCAACCATTTCTTCACACATTTCCTGCGTGGTAATTTCCGGAACCCAGCCAAGCTTTTCGCGCGCTTTGCTTGGGTCACCCAACAGGGTTTCGACCTCGGTCGGGCGGAAATAGCGGGGATCAACGCGCACGATGACCTGACCTGCCGTCACGCCGGGGGCATCTTCGCCAACGACGGATGCTACGATGCCGACTTCGGCTTCGCCCTGACCCTCAAACCGAAGGGTAATGCCGACATGGGCCGCCGACCATTCGATAAACTGACGGACCGAGTATTGAACGCCGGTCGCAATGACAAAATCTTCCGGCGTTTCCTGTTGCAGCATCATCCACTGCATGCGGACGTAATCGCGCGCATGGCCCCAGTCACGCAAGGCCTCCATGTTGCCCATATACAGACATTCGTCCAGACCCTGTGCGATATTCGCCATGCCGCGCGTGATCTTGCGCGTAACAAACGTCTCGCCTCGGCGGGGGATTCATGATTGAACAGGATGCCGTTGCAGGCATAAATTCCGTAAGCTTCGCGATAGTTCACCGCTATCCAATAGGCATACATCTTGGCCACGGCATAGGGCGAACGCGGATAGAAAGGCGTCGTTTCACGCTGCGGGATTTCCTGCACCTCGCCATAAAGCTCCGAGGTGGAGGCCTGATAGAATTTGGTCTTCTTTTCCAGCTTTAGAAAACGGATGGCTTCCAGAATGCGCAGAGTTCCAAGCGCGTCGACGTTGGCCGTATATTCCGGCGTTTCGAAGCTGACTGCCACATGCGATTGCGCGCCCAGATTGTAGACCTCGTCCGGACGAACTGCTTCCATGATCCGCATGACCGAGGAGGTGTCCCCCAGATCGCCATAGTGCAAGAACATCCGCGCGCCTTCGGCATGCGGATCCTGATAGATGTGGTCGATGCGCTGCGTATTCAGCGAGGATGACCGGCGCTTGATACCGTGGACTTCTTAACCCTTTTCCATTAGCAACTCTGCCAGATAAGAACCGTCCTGCCCGGTAATTCCGGTGATAAGCGCCCATTTTGTCATCGAAATTCCCTCAATTCGCACAGGTATACTCGCCATACAGTGGTTTTGCCACTTACGCATGCCAGCTTACGCCAAGAAAGCTTTGTTTTCTATAGCCGAAGTTCACCGTATTTTCCGCAAAGCCAGAGCTATCGGCTTTTGCGACCAATGCGGCAGACCAGCGCTCGACAACAGGCAAGTGACACTGGAAAAAACCGGTGTTGCCGCAATATCGGGCAACACCGGTCAAGCTGGTCCGGCGATGGATGCAACTGCCGATTGTTCAGGGTAGACGCACGCGGTTTTCCATTTGACCTGTACAATTGGCCGGCATGGTAAAGGTGCAGCCGTCCTGCGGGCCCGGGATGTCCAGTCCCTGCCGTGCAGAGGTTACGAAAATCGTGTCCATATCCGGCCCCCCGAATGCCGGACAGGACACATGGGCGACCGGCAACGCAATCGCGCGGTCGAACTGCCCCTGACGGTTGTATCGGGCTACGCGGCTTGCACCCCACTGTGCGGTCCAAAGGCCGCCATCCGCGTCAATCACCGCTCCGTCGGGATTAAGGCCTTCGGTGGTAAGATCGATATGGGGTTCGGCATCGCCTGCAGGCCATCCATCGGTGTCCAATGCGACCCGCATGATAATTCCGGTGGCGGTATCGGTGAAATAGGCGGTTTCCCCTTCCGGGGCAAAGCAGATCGCATTGGTGATCGTGATGCCGTCGAACAGGCAGCGCAATTCACCGGCGTAAAAGCGCCAGATAGACCCCGCGCCTTTTTCGGCATTCAATCCGATCGTGCCGATCCAGAAGCCGCCCTGCGGGTCGGCGCGACCATCGTTGGATCGGGTGACAGGGTTGTCTGCCTCTAGCGCGACCAGATCCTGATACGACCCGTCGCGCAGATCGAACAGCATCAATGCCCGCGAGGACGCGACTACCAGACGGTCAGCATCCACAATCCCCGCAGCCGAGACATGGTCCGGAAAATCCCAGTGGCGGCGTTCGCCCCCCAATGGCTTTAGATATATCCGTTTGGACAGGATATCGAACCAGATCAATGCATTCAGATCGGAGTGCCACAGCGCACCTTCCCCCAGCTCGCAGGGGGTATCATCGAACATCATGCTGCCACCCGATCCCACGCCGAAACCATGGCCTTTGCTTTTGCAGCGACAGCTGCTGCATCATCACCCGGCTTATAGAGCGATGATCCGATACCGAATCCTGCGGCACCCGCTTGCATCCATTCAGCCATATTGTCGGCGGATACACCGCCAACGGCCCACATTTCAGTGCCGGCGGGCAGGATCGCCCGCATTGCGCGCAAACCTTTCGGGCCGATCAGTTCGCCCGGAAACAGCTTCAATCCCGATGCCCCCGCACCAAGTGCGACAAAAGCTTCGGAAGGGGTCATGATGCCGGGAAAACTTTTCATGCCAGCCTCCCGTGTTGCTTTGATGACTGTCGCGTCGCAATTGGGCGACAGCACCATTCGGCCACCGGCGTCCGCGACGGCTTGAACCTGTTCGGGCGTCAGGACGGTCCCCGCGCCGATCAGCGCCTGATCCCCGAAATCACGCGCCAGCAACGCAATGCTGTCCAGCGGATCCGGAGAGTTCAGGGGAACCTCGATACGGGTGATGCCTGCGTCAATCAGTGCACGGGCAATTGCAGGGGCCTCGGGCGGGGTAAGGCCACGCAGGATGGCAATCAATGGACGGGACATGGCGGGGGCCTTTCGGTCAGGATGACTTGAATTGCTGATATGCTGCGTAAAGTCCGGCAAGGGTCGCATCCTCGACCGACATCAAAGCGGCCGGAACGCCTTGCGCCTTTAGCGCCTGTTCATAAAGCGACGACAGCGCGGGTGCGCCGATAATGGTAACTTCGCATCCAAGCCACCATGGTTTTGCGGCGGCCATTTCCCATCCGATCAGGGTGCCGGACAGGCGGCCGCGCGCAACGGCAGGGTCCAGTCCCGTCAACAGCGCTTCGGCGCGCAATTGGAACAGGCCGCCGTAGCCTCGTTCCGGGCGGGCCATGGCGTCTGAAACCGCACCAAGGAAAGCATCCTGATCACATTCCTGACCACTTAAGGAATGACGCAGAACGGATTGGCCGGCGATCAGGGCAAATAATTCACCGGTCATCAGACTTTTAAAGTTGCAGATCTCCTTGGCCGATACACGGACCCATTTCGTATGGGTTCCGGGCAGGCAGACGATCCCGTCAAAATCAGGCGACAGCGACAGAAGACCGGCAATCTGCGTTTCTTCACCACGCATGACATCGGCGGGATTGTCCTGACGGATGCCACAGATAATCCGCACCGGCCGGCCGCCCGGATCATCGGGAACGGCCACCATTTGCGGTGTCGCAGGACAAGGAACGGCAGCATAGGGGGCCTCGATCCAGCCCTGACGTGATCCGACCATGCCGCTGGCGATGACCGGCACGGCAGGCCAGCCGGTTGTCGCCTGTTCCAGCACCGCTGCGAATTCATCCGGCCCCAGAACGCCCATCCCCTGATCCGAGCTGCGTCGTTCGATCACATCGCGGCCGGACATCGCCCAGAGCCGCAAATTCGTCGTGCCCCAATCGGCGGCAATCCAGTCTATTTCGGCAGTCACACACGCATTCCTTCAATGACGGCGATGGTTTGCGGGAAGGCTGGTGGCAGGGCAACCCCCTGTGCCATCAGCGCGGCACCGGTCAGGGTGACATCACCCTGACAGATTGCTGTTTGGGACGTATGATGCCCCAGTGGCTTTTCGATCATCCGCAGCCGGTACCGCGCCGTTGGGTCAAGCCCCGTCAGACGCAGCGCGGGCGGTTGGACGGCGACAGGGCTTTCCAAGGTCGCTGCGAAGATCACCAGTTGTGATCCATCAGCCGCCATCTGCATTTCTGCCACCGCCCCATCGGGACGGTCCAGCCGCCAGATATCACCACCCAGCATCCAGTCGCGGTTGGCTTTCCACCACGCGGTAATGCGGGTCAGGGTTTCGGCTTCGTCGTCGGTCAGTTCGCGCGGGTCCATTTCGAACCCCATATAGCGCTGCGCTGCGGTCCATGCCCGCAGCGCCATCGGCAGCACCCTTCCCGAGGTGTGGCAGTCGCGCGGCCCCACGTGGCTGCCGGTGGCAACCGCAGGCAGAAACACCGCCGCCTGATGCTGGATGCGCAGGCGTTCCAGCGCGTCATTACTGTCGGACAGCCAGACGCGGGGGCAGCGGGTCAGGATGCCCGCGTCGATACGCCCCCCGCCCGACGCGCAGCTTTCGATCTCCACCAGCGGATGCGCTGCATGCAGCCGGTCCAGTAGGTCATAGACGCCACGCGTTTGCCCTGCATCGGGGAAGGGCGTCAGACGGTTGTGGTCCCATTTGACGTAATCGATGTCCCAATCACGCAGGATCGCATCCAGCCGCGTGAACAGATGGTCGCGCACGTCGGCGCGGGTCATGTCCAGATGCAGCTGATCGCGGCCCCTGATCTGATCGGCAGGCCCCAGCACCCATTCGGGATGGGCGCGAAACAGGTCGCTGTCTTCGTTGATCATCTCGGGCTCGACCCACAGGCCGAAGCGCATGCCCAGTTCCTGAACGCAGTCGATCAGCGGCTGAAAACCATGCGGATGCTTGCGCCGGTCGATCTGCCAGTCACCGAGCGATGTTGTGTCATCATCACGCCGCCCGAACCAGCCGTCGTCCAGCACAAAACGCTCGGCGCCAAGCGCCGCTGCGCGGGCGGCAATTTCGGATAATTCATCGGCGTCGTGGCGGAAATAGATCGCCTCCCACCCGTTATAATGAACGGGGCGTGGTTGGCGGGCATGGGGCAGGCGGTCGCGAATGGCACGCTGGAACGGGATAGAGACACTGTTCAGGCCGGCATCTCCGCGGCCTAGCAGCATTTCAGCACTGTCAAAACGTGTGGCGGGTGCGCGTTCAGACCCTGATGCATGGCCCAGCTGGATCTGGCGGCGACCCTCGGGCAGGGCCTCGACCACCATGCGGTGACCGCCGGACCAGCCGTAATGCAGGGCCATCACCTCGCCGCGCGTATGGGTGGTGCCAGCGGTGGCCAGCCACAGATGCGGCGGGTTTTCATGCCCCGAACGGCCCGTGCGGGCATCGCGGATGCGTGCGCCGTGGTCCAGATCGCTGGTCACGGGCTGGAATTCGCGTGTCCAGCGTCCGGCCAATTCGGTCAGTTGATCGATATGCGGTGCGACGGGCAGGGCGGCGGCGGCCATCCAATGCAGGCGGATGGGGCGATCGGCGGTCAGGCTGGCGGTGATGGCGACCAACCCGTGCGGTTGCGCACGGATGCGGTGGGTCAGGGTCAGGCCGTCTGCGGCATGAACCAGCGTCAGCCCATCATGCTGATCGGCGGATTGCAGCGCCCAAGCCGGTTCCAAGGGCGTGCCATCGGTGTCAAAAGCGACCAGCCCCGGCTGGCCCGGAAAACTGCGCCGCGCCTCGGGCAGCAGGGACAAGGGCGGCAGCTGATCCAGCATCCCGCCGGTGATGCCGCCTGTGCCAGCCGCGACCAGATCAGCCAAGTCCTGATCGGCGGGCAGGCGCGCACCCCAGTAATGGCAGCATGCCATCCCGCCATCGCTGCCCAGAACCAATGTTTGGGCAGGCGTATCGATACGCCAAAGGCTCATTTCACGGCCCCCAGAGTCAGACCGGCGATGAAGTGCCGCTGCATCAGGAAAAACATCAGGACCGGAGGCATCGCCGCCAGAATCGACCCCGCAGACACTAGATGCCACGCCGCGACCCATTGGCCGTTCAGACTGTTCAGACCCGCCGTGATCGGCTGCGTTTCAGCACCGGTGGTCAGCACCATCGCCCAGAAATAGTCGTTCCAGATAAAGGTGAAGACCAGCACCGACAGCGCCGCGATGGCGGGGCGCACCAAAGGCAGGACGATATGCCAGAAGATCTGCCATTCGTTAACGCCCTCGACGCGTGCAGCCTCGATCAATTCGCGCGGCAAGGCCTTGATGAAGTTGCGCATGAACAACGTGCAGAACCCCGTCTGGAAAGCGATGTGGAACAGGGCAAGGCCGGTGACGGTGTTATAAAGGCCCATGTTTACCGTCAGGTCGCGCACAGGCACCATCAGGATCTGGAAGGGCACGAAGTTGCCTGCCACGAACATAAAGAATACCACCAGCGACAACCGGAACTTATAAACCGCCAGCGCATAGCCGGTCAGGCAGGACAGCCCGACTGCGCCGATCACTGTGGGGATGGTGATGCGAAAGCTGTTCAGCAAATATTGCGCGATGGGCGAATTGCGGAAAACATCGACGTAATTCTCGAACGCGATGCGCGAGGGCATGCCGAAGTAGTTGCCCGCCGCCAAATCGCCGGATGGGCGCAGCGATGTCAGCGCCACCCCCAGCAAGGGCAGCAGCCACAGGATCAGCATGATTGGCAGCGCGATTTTATAGCCGCGCTGGAAGGCAGGGGACATGGTCTGGATGGGACGGGGGAACATCGGATTACAGCCCTCTCTCGTCGCGCCACATCTTCCAGATGAAGCCCGTAATGAAGATCATCATGATGGCGAACAGCACCACGGCGATGGCTGCGCCATAGCCCATGCGATAGCCGTATTCCGACAGCGCCTGTTCATACATGTAATAGGACAGCACGCGGCTGGACCCGAACGGCCCGCCCGAGGTCATGATGCTGACCAGATCGAAGCTGCGCAGCGCACCGATGACGGTGACGACGACCGCAATGAAGGTCGCGGGGCGCAATTGCGGCAAAACAACATGCCACAGCATCCGCCAACCCTTGGCACCATCCAGACGCGCGGCCTCGATCTGGTCGGGGGCGACGGCGTTCAGGCCGGTTAGATACAAGATCATGCAATAGGCGATCTGAGGCCAGAGGCCCGCCGCGATGATGCCGTAGGTGACGTAACGCTCGTCCGCCAGAATTGCGACGCCGGTTCCGCTCAACCATTCGATCAAAACATAGAACAGCCCGAATCCGGGTGCATAGAACCATGAGAAGATCAGGCCGACGACGACCTGACTGATCACGAAGGGGAAGAAAAACAGCGATTTATAGATGCGGATGCCCTTTACCGTCTGGTTCAGGAACACCGCAATCAGCAGCCCAAGCGGCACGGCCAGCAGATACAGCGCCAGCCAGAGGACGTTGTTCTTCAGGCTGGTATAGAAAGCATCGTCCCACCACAGCTCGGAGTAATTGGCCAGTCCGATCCATTTCATCGGACCAAGCCCGTCCCAATCATGGAACGACACCCAGACGGATTGGAAAATCGGAATCAACACATAGACGGCAAACATCAACAGACCCGGCGCAAGGAACAGCCATGGGGTCAGGCTGCTGCGACGCCGGCGGGGGCGTGCTTTGGGCGGGTGAATGTCGGGAAGGGCGGTCATCTTGGACCTCCGGGCATGCGGGTGGGAAATCGGGGAAATCGGGCGGACCATTCATGTCCGCCCGACGGGTCTTACCGTGCTGCGCGCTGACGCGTGCGTTCAAGCCGTTCAAGGATGCCGTCCAGACGTTCAGGGCGAACCATGAATTCTTGGAACCCCTCCATCCCGACCTTGGCCATTTCCGGCGAAGCGTCGCGATCGAAGAACTGTGCGATGCCGCCGTCGGCGGTCGACAGCAGATCGAAGCCCGCTTGCAGGTAGGGGTCATCCCCGACCGAGCTTTCGGCATTGATCGGCAGCTGGCCAAGTGTCTGGTTCATCTTCGTCTGCACGTCAGGACGTGCAAGGAAGGCAAGGAACAGCTTGGCATCCTCGGGGTTTTTGGCACCGGCGGGAATATGGACCGTGTCGGTCGGAGCTTCTTCCGCGCGGGGAATATCGGCATTGATCGTCGGGAAGGGCATGAAGCCCAGATTTTCTTCGGTCATGCCGCCGTCAAGGAAGGGTGCCACGGCAAAGTTGCCCATGACGTAATTGGCCGCCTTGCCCTGAACGATATTCGACACCGCATCCTGCCAGTCGATCGCAGCATGGTTGGGCGATGTATAAGGCAGTAGCTTTTCCCATTCGGCAAAGACGGCTTTGACCTTGTCATCTGTCCAGGGAATTTCGCCGCGCGTCAGCTGCATATGCCAGTCATAGCCATTAGTCCGCAGCGACATATAATCGAAGATACCGGCAATGGGCCAAAGCGCCTTCGAGCCTGTCGTGACGCAGTCGATGCCCGCATCCTTGAACTTTTGACAATTGGCAAGGAAATCTTCCCAGTTATCAGCGGGTTCAACGCCAACCTTCGCATAGACATCCTTGTTATAATAGATGCCCCACTGGTAGTAGGTATAAGGAACACCCCACTGCTTGCCGTCGATGGTCATCGCCGACGCTGCAGAATGCAGGCTGTCGTTCAGGCCGTTTTCTTCCCAGACATCGGACACATCCATGAACTGGTTCGCCGCAACAAAGGGCGCCATGCGGTTGCCCGCATACCAGTTCGCCAGATCGGGCGCGTCTGCAGTCAGAAAGTTGCGGATCGCGGTTTTATAGCCTTCGTGATCGAAGATGTTCACCTTGACCGTGATGTCGGGATACTCGGCCTCGAAATCCGCAATCAGTTGTTCGAATGCCGCCTTGGGGGCGGGGTCGGATGCATCGGTGTTGAACACCAATTCGCGGGCTTGGGCAAAGGCAGGTGCTGTGGTGGCCAACAGCGCTGCCAGCAGCAGGCCCTTATTCGATAAAACCATGGTCTCCTCCCCATTTGGTTCCAAATAATGAAACCCAGTTTTGAATATTGAAACTATGATGCGAATCGATTAGCGTGTCAATAACGGCAATGCGAGGGGGAGGAGGCCTGGCGTGACTGTGGTCGAGCGAGAGACATCAGACGGGACAGTCGGCCGTACATTGGCCGTGCTGGACCTTGTCGCCGAATTCGGCCGTCCGGCGCGCTTTGCCGAGATTATGCTGGTTGCGGGCCTGCCCAAGGCGACACTTTACCGCTTCCTTCAGGTCCTGACCCGTCAGGAAATGCTGGCTTTTGACGATATCCGCCAGACCTATGCGCCCGGTATGCGTCTGGTGCGTCTGGCCCATTCGGCATGGGCGCAGTCCAGTCTTGCGCCCATTGCACAAGGGGTTCTGGACCGGCTGTCGCGTGATCTGGGCCAGACGGTCCACCTGGCGCAACTGGACAATGGCGCGGTCCTTTACGTCGATAAACGCAATGCCCGCCAGCCGGTGCAGATGTTAGCGCAATCGGGCAAAGTAGGTCCCGCCTATTGCACGGGTGTCGGCAAGGCGATGCTGGCATATCTACCTGAAGATCAGCTGGTTAATGCATTGGCACGGCAGTCTTTTCATGCCCATACCTCGAAAACACTGACCACGCCGGATGCCTTGCGTGTTGAACTGGCGCGCATCCGGGATCAGGGCTTTGCCCTTGATGATGAAGAACATGAAATCGGTATCGCCTGTATGGCCGCGCCTATCCTTTCTGGAAATGGCCGCGTCATCGGGGCGATTTCAGTGACCACCACGACTGATGTGACAAGCCGCGACCAGCTTCTGGCGCTGGCGGGTCCCGTTAAAGAAGCTGCGGCGCAGATCGCCGCGACCGCCGAAACATGGCGGTTTCCCGAACACAAGCAAGCATGAGGTTGCCATGTCCGGCGTCCAGTTGACCAGCGTCACCAAGGATTTCGGCCCTGTAAGGGTCATCTACGGCGTCGATCTTGATATCAAACAAGGCGAGTTTTGCGTCTTTGTCGGACCCTCGGGGTGCGGCAAGTCCACCTTGTTGCGTATGATCGCCGGTCTGGAAGAAACCAGCGACGGCCAGATCCATATCGAGGATGAGGATGTCACCGACGCCGAACCCGCAGACCGCGGCGTGGCGATGGTATTCCAGACCTATGCGCTTTATCCGCATATGACGGTCGCCCAGAATATGGGGTTCGGTTTGAAGATGAACCGCCACCCCAAGACCGAGATTTCGGCGAAGGTTGCCGAAGCTTCGCGTATTCTGAAACTGGACCCGCTGCTAGACCGCAAGCCTGCCGCCCTGTCGGGGGGGCAGCGTCAGCGTGTTGCCATTGGACGCGCTATCGTGCGCGGCCCCAAGGTATTCCTGTTCGACGAACCGCTGTCGAATCTTGATGCCGAATTGCGGGTCGAGATGCGTGCCGAGATCGCCCGCCTGCACCGCGAAATCAAAGCAACGATGATCTATGTGACCCATGATCAGGTCGAAGCGATGACCATGGCAGACAAGATCGTCGTGCTTCGTGCGGGTAAGGTCGAACAGGTCGGCACGCCGATGGACCTCTATGACGATCCCGACAACCGCTTTGTCGCGGGCTTTATCGGCAGTCCCGCAATGAATTTCGTCAAAGGTCAGGTGCAGGACGGACGTGTTGTCACCAAAGCCTTCGGCGCGCCCCTTGACCGCCAATCCGCCACATTGATGGAAGGTCGCAAGGTCGAGGTCGGCCTGCGCCCAGACATCCTGCAACTGACCGATCAAGGTGATTTTCGCATTGATATGGCTGAAAATCTGGGCGGCGTTACTTATGTCCATCTGACCGCGCCATCGGGTGAAAAGCTGGTGGTCCAGACGACGCATCGTCTTGATCCCGCCGGTGGTGGAACGGTGGGTGTGACAGTTGATCCCGCCCATGCCTATTTCTTTGACGCCGAAACGGGGCAGCGCCTGAGATGAGCGATTTGTCCCTTGCCATTGTCGGGCTTGGCACCATCGCCCGCGCCCAACATCTGCCGGCCATCGCAGCGACCGAAGGCATCACCCTGACAGCCGTGGCCAGCCGCAATGCGCGGTTGGACGGCGTGTCGAATTATACCGAAATCGAAGAACTGCTGGAATCGGAAGATGACGTGCAGGCGGTGTCGCTGTGCACGCCGCCGCAGGGGCGTTTCGAACAGGCGATGGCGGTGCTGCGCGCCGATTGCCACCTGATGCTGGAGAAACCCCCAGGCGCCACCCTGTCGGAACTGGAACTGCTGGCCGCCGAGGCCAACGCCCGCAGCCTGACCATATTCGCC
Organism: Paracoccus sp. JM45; assembly: GCF_003590715.1. Lineage (GTDB taxonomy): Bacteria > Pseudomonadota > Alphaproteobacteria > Rhodobacterales > Rhodobacteraceae > Paracoccus. Next base: position 30,120 of record NZ_QQVY01000013.1, on the reverse strand, counting down.
ACGTGGCATTCGCGCGAAGCCGCCGCTGTTGATCAGGCCCGCGACTGGCTGGCCGATCGTAACATCCACGCCACCCATATCGACTGGGCCGAGGATGTCCGCAAATGGCATCCCGGTCAGGACTGGATCTGGCAACCAGGCGGGCTTGGGGTTTTTGATCCAGGCATTAACGCGCTGTCGATACTGACCAAGGTTCTGCCTGATCCGGTGCGTCTGACCGGTGCCGATCTGCATATACCCGAAAACCGCCAGACCCCCATCGCCGCCGAATTGACGATGGACGCAGGCCACCCCGTGACCGCCCGACTGGACTGGCGCCAGCAAGGCGCCGAACTGTGGCAGATCAGCTTCGACACAGATGCCGGTGTTGCTGTGCTTGATCAGGGTGGCGCACGCTTCACCGTTGATGGTGAAACCGTCGCACAGGGTGAAAATGCGGAATATGCCCGCCTCTATGCCCGTTTCCGCGATCTTGTTTCCACTGGCGACAGTGATCTGGACCTGTCGCCCCTGCGCCTTGTCGCTGACGCTTTTCTGACAGGTCACCACCACACTGTCCCTGCATTTTTGGACTGAGCCATCATGAAAATCACCCAAATCGAAACTTTCATCGTTCCTCCGCGCTGGTGCTTTGTGAAGATCAGCACCGATGAGGGCATCAGCGGATGGGGCGAACCCGTCCTTGAAGGCCGCGCTGCCACCGTCGCCACCTGCGTCGAGGAACTGTCCGATTACCTGATCGGGCGCGACCCCGCGCTGATCCAGGACCACTGGACTGTCATGTATCGCGCCGGTTTCTATCGCGGCGGCGGCATCCACATGTCGGCCATCGCGGGCATCGATCAGGCACTGTGGGACATCAAGGGCAAGGCGCTTGGTGTGCCGGTCCACAGCCTGCTGGGTGGTCAGTTGCGCGACCGGATCCGCGTCTACAGCTGGATCGGCGGCGACCGTCCGGGCGACACCGCCCGCATGGCGCGTGATTGCGGTGATCGCGGCTTTACCGCAGTCAAGATGAACGGCACCGAGGAGATGCAATTCGTCGATAGCCACGCTAAAGTCGATGAGGTTCTGGCCCGCGTGCAGGCTATCCGCGAGGAAATGAGCCCCGACTTCGGCATCGGCATCGATTTCCATGGTCGCGTACATCGCCCGATGGCGAAGGTGCTAGCCAAGGAGCTGGAGCCCTTCCGCCTGATGTTCATCGAGGAACCGGTTCTGTCCGAACATGCCGAGGCGCTGCGCGAGATCGCCAATCATTGTTCGACCCCGATTGCGCTTGGCGAACGGCTGTATTCGCGGTGGGATTTCAAGGAAATCCTGAAGGGTGGGTTCGTCGACATCATCCAGCCCGACCCCAGCCATTCGGGTGGTATTACTGAAACCTATCGCATCGCGGCGATGGCCGAGGCGCATGACGTTGCATTGGCCCTGCATTGCCCGCTGGGGCCGATTGCACTGGCTGCGAACCTGCAACTGGATGCAGTCTGCTATAACGCATTCATTCAGGAACAATCGCTTGGTATCCATTACAACCAAGGCAGCGACCTGCTGGATTATCTGGTCGATCCGACCGTCTTTAAATACGAGGATGGCTTTGTCGCCATCCCGCAAGGCCCCGGCCTTGGCATCGAGGTAGATGAGGCGAAGGTCCGTCGCGCCGCCGACGAAGGTCACCGTTGGCGCAACCCCGTCTGGCGTCACGCCGACGGCAGCTTCGCAGAGTGGTAAGCATGAGACAGGTTCTGAAACTAAACGACGGCTGGGTCTTTTCGGACGGCTTTGACGACGGGCATATTGCCAAGCTGCGCGATGGTGAAACCGTTACCTTGCCCCATAACGCGGTCGATCTACCGCTAAGCTATTTCGATGAAACAGCCTATCAACGGCCCTTCACCTATCAGCGTCACCTGACGTGGGATGATGCTTGGGCAGGCAAGCGCGTTCAGCTGCAATTCGATGGCGCAATGGCCGACAGCGTGGTCTGGGTCAACGGCACGCAAGTGGCGGCCCATGCCGATGGCTATACGCCGTTCTGGGCCGATCTGACCGATCACCTGACGGTTGGCGACAATCTGATCACGGTGCGGGTGGACGGGTCCGAGAACCCCGCCATTCCGCCTTTCGGGGCACAGATCGATTACCTGACCTATGCAGGCATCTATCGTGACGTCTGGTTGCGGGTGCTGCCTGAACGTCAGCTGGTCAACGCGCGCGTTTTGACACCGGATGCGTTGGCCGATGCAAAGACCGTGGTCGTGGTGCCGGAAACCACCACCGCCGGTCCGGTTGTGGCACGACTTCTGGATTCCGATGGCGCGCAGATTGCCGCGACCGAGGGGACAGGCGAACTGACCATGTCGGGTCTGGCCGGTCTGCGTCTATGGTCGATGGATGATCCTGCACTTTACACGGTCGAACTGACGTTGCCCGACAGCGGCGATGTCACCACCCATCGTGTCGGTTTCCGCACCGCCGAATGGACGCCGCAAGGGTTCTTGCTGAACGGAGAACCGGTCAAGCTGCGCGGGCTGAACCGTCATCAAAGCTTCCCCCATGCGGGATATGCTGCCGGTCGCCATGCGCAGGAACGCGATGCCGAGATCATGCGTGAAGATCTGGGCTGCAATATGGTCCGCACCTCGCACTATCCGCAAAGCCCGTGGTTTCTGGACCGTTGCGATGAAATCGGCCTGTTGGTTTTCGAGGAAATCCCCGGTTGGCAGCATATCGGTGACGAAGCCTGGCAGGATGCCTCGGTCAAGAACGTCGAGGCAATGATCCGCCGTGACTGGAACCACCCCAGCATTGTGATCTGGGGCGTGCGGATCAACGAAAGTCAGGACAACCACGATTTTTATATCCGCACCAATGCGGTGGCGCGTGAACTGGACCCGACCCGTTCGACTGGCGGTGTGCGCTATCTTCCGGAAAGCGAACTGCTGGAAGATGTTTATACGATGAATGATTTCATTCTGGACGAATCCGAACTGCCCCTGATCAACCGGCCCCGCACCGCCCTGCGTAGTCCGGCCGAGGTGACGGGTCTTAAAACACCGGTGCCCTATCTGGTCACGGAATATAACGGCCATATGTTCCCGACCAAAGCACAAGACCCCGAATTGCGGCAGATGGAGCATGTGCTGCGTCATCTGGATGTGCTGAACGCCGCCCATGGCGATCCCAATATCAGCGGGTCCATCGGCTGGTGCATGTTCGATTACAACACGCATAAGGATTTCGGAGCGGGCGACCGTATCTGTCATCATGGTGTGATGGACATCTGGCGCGAACCGAAATTCGCGGCCCACGCCTATGGAAGCCAGAAACCACCATCAGAAGGTGTGGTGTTGGAGCCTGTGACCTTCTGGGCGCGAGGTGAACGCAATATCGGCGGCGTGCTGCCTCTGATTATCCTGACCAACTGTGACGAGGTTGAATTCGAATGTGCCGGCGTCACCCGTCGCGTTGGACCGGATCGCGAACGCTTTCCACATCTGCCGCATCCTCCGGTGATTATCGACCACCGCCATATCAGTGCCGAGGAACTGGGCCTTTGGGGGATGAGCTGGCATCCCGGTCGCATCACCGGCTATCTCGATGGCAAAACCGTGGCAACGCGTGACTTCGTCGCCGATCCACTGCCGACGGTCCTGCAAATCGACCCTGATCTGGACCGTGTTCCGGCGGATCCGGATATCGATCTGCGTATCATGTTGCGGGCTTTGGATCAGGCTGGCAATCGCTTGCCCTTCCTTGATGGTGCGGTGAAAGTGTCCGTTGATGGTCCTGCTAAACTGGTCGGTCCAGAATTGCGCATGTTACAAGGTGGTACCACAGGGATGTGGCTGCGTTTGACCGGCAACACGGGTCCCGTCACGGTTACGGCTGAGCTGGCACAATTCCCGACAGCTACCGCTGTCATCAGTGTCGGTTAGCCTGCGCCTTGTTCAACTTATCTTCAATCCGGCGAAATGCGGCCAAAAGTTCTTGGCTGAATTCGCCGGGTTGAAAACTGCGCAATCCCGAATGGGCCGCGCACAGATGGCGCAAATCCTGACACTGCGTGGCCATATCCTGAACCCAGTTGCGAAGATCACGTACAGCACCCGTTTCGGGCAGTAGGGCCTTTGACATAGTTGGATGCAGAAAAACCCGCGGTTTTGGAAAGAACCGTTTGAGCAGTCTTGGAACAGGGATCAGGTTGATCGTATCGTCGACATGCAATGTCCGACTGGCCTTATGCCACGCCAAAAGTGATCCCGCATGGACGCTTTCATTATCGCTTATATAATCAATCCCTGCGGGCATGAAAAACGACAGATCATCAGCAAACATCGCCGCGACGGCGGGGCTTTCTACAGGTTCGGGTTGCCACGTCAGGTCCGGATGCTTGTTCCAGTGGCGTTTTGATCCATAAAGTTTGGCGTTCGGAAAGTCACGTGCGATCGTCGCGCAATGTAATGTATGATATGGATGCAGGTTCAGAACCACACGCACTTCCTGTCCCTTATCGGTCAACTGAATGACACGGTCGCGCATAGCGCCGGTTAGTGGATAGCTGTCCAACATGGCAAAACCGCCATCTGACAAACGTATCAGGGCGGCTTGGGTGCCGACGTTCAGGACACCGCCCATTTTCAGATCGCCCCTGATGGTCCAGAAGCCCTGTCCAAAATCATGTATCGCCTCGGTCATATGTACCTTTCTGGGTTTAGGCCCCGGGTGGACATCGGGTATCGCGGGCTGAGGGTTCAGGCTGATGGACCGCCGCGCAGATCTGTCGCAAGGCGGATTTCATCCCTTCTTCCAGCGTCGGGTGATAGAAAGGCATGGCCAGCAAATCCATCGCTGTGCACTTTGACTCCACAGCCCAAACCAGAAGATGCGACAAATGTTCCGCGCCTGGTACGCAAAGATCGGCGCCGATCAACCGTCCTTGGGGATCGGCATAGATGGCCATGCAACCCTCGGCACGCGCCTCGGCCCTTGCGCGACCCTGATCGGAATAATCCGCGCACCCGCAAATAGCGTCATCGGGCGTGACACCCACCGAAGCATGGGGCGGGTCGGTAAAGATCATTGAAAAAGCTGTACTGCGATGTCCGGGTTGGACCTTTGGAAAGTCCGCCGCATTTCCACCGGCAATCGCCCCCTCGGTCGAGGCTTCGTGCAGAAGTGGCGCATCGGCATCTGCATCCCCGACGATAAAAATCGGCGCATCCCCGCATTGCATTGTTTCGCGATTGAACAGCGGTGTGCCATGATCGTCCAACGCCAGACCTGAATGTTCCAGTGCCAGCCCGTCCAGATTGGGTGGCCGGCCGACCGCGACCAGCACATGTGAAAAGACCTTTTGCCCCTCTGCGGTACCATGCCAGCTGACGCAGACATCTTCGCCTACCATGGTAGCAGCAGTGTCGCATCCCAACCTAAATGTGACATCGCGTCCGACAGCCTCCTTCAAGGCTTGGCCTACTTTTGGATCACGGGCTTTGCCCAAGGTGTCGCTTTGATCGAACAACATGACCTTGACACCAAGGCGCGCCATCGCCTGCGCCAGTTCCAACCCGATCGGGCCACCGCCGATAACAGCAAGGCTGCGGGGCAGGTCGGGCAATTCAAAGATGGTTTCATTCGTCAACATCCGGTCGCCAAGCCCTTCGAAGGTCGGCGGGATTGCAGGTGTCGACCCTGTCGCGATGACAATTGCCTTTGCGGTGATCTTGCGACCGTCATCCAGCAGCAATTCGTTCGGGCTAATAAAGCGTGCTTTTGCCCTGATCATTGTACCATCGGGCAGGTCGTCAAAGCTGGATTTGGTGGCAGCAACAAAATGGTCCCGTTCTTTGCGGACGCGCTTCATAACAGCGGGGCCATCAATTACGACGGCCCCGCTTTGCACGCCAAAAACCGGGGCTTTCGTAATATTATGCGCGGCCTGCGCCGCCGCAATTAGCAATTTCGAGGGCATGCAACCCGTATTGGCACAGAGTGTCCCCCGAAATTCAGAGTCGATCAACAAGGTGCGTGCGCCCTTGTCACGGGCGGCCCGTTCAGCCGCCAAGCCTGCGGTGCCAGCACCGATGACGGCGACATCGCAGGTCAGTATGCCCTCTGGATTGCTCATTTCAACGTAACTGCCTTGATGTTCACAAATTCCTTCATACCGAAACCACCATGTTCGCGACCATAGCCTGAATTCTTGACCCCACCGAATGGCATCGAGGGTTTGGCAAGGTCGAAACCGTTGATAAAGACCATACCGGTGTCGAAATACTTGGTCGCAAGTTCGACCGCGCGATCCTCGTCTTTCGAGAATATGCCGCCGCCCAAGCCGAATTCACTGTCGTTGGCGATCCGCATGGCATCGTCATCATCTTTTGCGCGGATGACCGAAGCGACCGGTCCAAACAGTTCCTCGTCATAGGCGGGTTGGCCGGGCTGGACGTTGTCCAGAACCGTTGCGGGGTAAAAATACCCCTCTCGGTTAGGGATTTCACCGCCGCACAGAAGCTTTGCACCCTTATCGATGCTGTCTTGCACCTGCTTATGCAAACCGTCGCGCAGATCCTTACGTGCCATTGGACCCAGACCGGTGCCATCCTTGGTCGGGTCGCCAAGTTCAACCTGCTTCATCGCATCGGTATAGGCGGCGATGAACTTGTCATAAATGGCATCGACGACCACGAACCGCTTTGCGTTCACACAGGTCTGGCCATTGTTATACAGACGACCGGCAACGCAGGTCTCTACCGCCAGATCAAGGTCCGCGTCTGACAGCACCAGATAGGCGTCATTCGACCCCAGCTCCAAGACGGTTTTTTTCAGTGCCTTGCCAGCTTGTGCGGCAACAATACGTCCCGCAGCCGAACTGCCGGTCAGGGTCACGCCGCGCACCAGTTTGTGTTCGATAATCTTTTCCGAAGTGTCATGGTCGATCAACATCACCGTAAACAAGTTTTTGGGCAGGCCTGCGCGTTCGATCACATCACGCAACATCAGGCCGCTGCCGGTGACGTTGGCTGCGTGTTTCAACAGGATGCCATTACCCGCCATCAGGTTCGCGATGGTGTATCGTGCCGCCTGATACAGCGGGAAATTCCACGGTTGGATCCCATAGATAACGCCGGTGGGCTGATAGGTGACAATGCCCTTGCGGCTGCCCATAACTTCGCGGGTTTCATCTGCCAGCTGATCGGGGCCGTTATCAGCTGTCCAGTCGCAGATGGCTGCACAAAGGTCGATCTCGTCACGGGAATCCGACAGCAGCTTGCCCATTTCCTCGGTCATCAGCTTTGCATATTCCTCTTTCGAGTTCCGCAATTCTTGACCGATGGCCCGGATTTTTTCAGCCCGATCCTCTAACGACACCAGCCGCCAGTCCAGAAACGCCTTATGGCAATCCTCGACAGCCTTTGTCGCCTGATCTACCGTCATCAGGGGATAGCTTTGCAGCTTGGCTTCGGTAAAGGGATTGATTGTCGTAATCTGCTGATCGGTCATAAATGCTCCGGTATTTTATCTTCGCATTGTCAACCATATGACCGGAGCGACGTTCCATCGGCGGGACACACGCCTGCGTGACTGCACAGGTCCGGTGGACCGGAATGACCGCCCCGACAGGTGGCCGGAAACCGCCGGTGATGACACACCTAAAACCGGTAAAATCCTGCAGATAAAGCATTCATTTTCACCGCAGAGATTGACGTCGCGCGTGATCGCCGTATCAAAGGTGCAACTGGAAAGAACGAGGATCGACAGACCATGTCAGACACGAACGACATTCCGCAAATCGTCTATACCAAAGTCGACGAGGCCCCCGAGCTGGCCTCGATGTCACTGCTGCCTATCATTCGACGTTTCGCCTCGGCTGCGGGTATTGATGTGGCGACGCGTGACATTTCGCTGGCAGGGCGGATTATCTCTGCATTCCCCGAACGGTTGACCAAGGAACAGGCGCAATCGGACGATCTGGCAGGTCTGGGCGCATGGGTCAAAACCGCAGAAGCGAACGTCATCAAGCTGCCGAACATCTCGGCCTCGGTGCCGCAGCTGGTCGGCGCGATCAAGGAATTGCAGGCACAGGGCTTTGATCTGCCCGATTATCCGCGTGATCCGTCGAATGACGAAGAAGTCGCGATCCGTGCCCGTTACGATGCGCTGAAAGGGTCGGCTGTGAACCCCGTTCTGCGCGAAGGCAATTCGGACCGTCGCGCCGCGCGTGCCGTCAAGAATTATGCCATGGCACATCCCCATTCGATGGGCACATGGTCCAAGGACAGCAAGACACGTGTTTCGTCCATGCCGCAGGGCGATTTCCGCCGCAACGAAACCTCGGTCACGCTGACGGGTGATCAGGCCGGTGCCGTCAGCATCGTTCTGACCGACGCCGATGGCACCGAAACCGTGCTGAAGGACGGGTTGTCGCTGCCCGAAGGCACGGTGGTTGATGCCAGCTTCCTGTCGGTCAAGCAGCTGGGTGACTTCCTTGACGCTGAAATCGAACGCACGCAGGCGGACGGGACGTTGTTTTCGGTTCACCTGAAGGCAACGATGATGAAGGTGTCCGACCCGATCATCTTTGGTCATGTCGTGCGCGCATGGTTGCGTCCGGTTTTTGAAAAGTATGGCGCGGCCCTGGCCGAAGCCGGTGCCGATCCCAATGGCGGTCTTGGCAGCCTGCTGGCCCGTGTGGCTGACATGCCGAACGGCGCCGAAATCCGCGCCGAAATCGATGCGCTGATGGAAAGCCGTCCGCCGCTTTATATGGTCAATTCGGATCGTGGCATCACGAACCTGCATGTGCCTTCGGATGTGATCATCGACGCATCGCTTCCGGCGCTGCTGCGCGCAGGCGGCAAGGGCTGGGGCCCCGACGGGAAAGAGGCTGACACCACCTGCGTTATTCCCGACACCTCCTATGCGGATGTCTATGACGAAAGCGTCAAATATTTTAAGGAAACCGGTGCTTTGGACCCGCGCACTGCGGGAACCGTCCAGAACATCGGCCTGATGGCCCAAAAGGCCGAGGAATATGGTTCGCACCCCACGACCTTTGAAATTCGCCATGCCGGCACCGTTACCGTGGTCGCAGCCAACGGCGATGTGCTGCACAACCATAACGTCGAGGCAGGCGATATCTGGCGTCTGTGTTCCACCCGCAAAGCCCCGATCGAGGATTGGGTCCGTCTGGCCATCGACCGCCAGCGTCTGGAAGGTTGCAAGGCCATCTTCTGGCTGGATGCGGACCGCCCCCATGACCGCGAACTTATCGCCTATCTGAAGCCGATGCTGGCCGAAGCAGGCGTCGAAGACCGCTTCGAAATCATGGCCCCGCGCGAAGCCACCCGCGTGTCCTTCGAAACGATCCGTGCAGGTCAGGACATCATTGCGGTGTCGGGCAATGTGTTGCGCGACTATCTGACCGACCTGTTCCCGATTCTGGAACTGGGCACTTCGGCCAAGATGCTGTCGATCGTCAAGCTGATGCAGGGCGGCGGAATGTTCGAAACGGGTGCCGGTGGCTCGGCGCCCAAGCACGTCCAGCAGCTGGTCGAAGAAAACCACCTGCGTTGGGACAGCCTTGGCGAATTCTGCGCCCTTGGGGAAAGCCTTGCCTTCCTTGCCGAAGCAACCGGCAATGAAAAAGCGCGGACCCTTGCCTCGGCGGTCGAGGCGGCCACGCAGGGAATTCTGGACAACGAACGTTCACCCGGTCGCAAGGCAGGTGATCCCGACAACCGCGACAGCCACTATTACTTCGCGATGTATTGGGCGCAGGCTTTGGCACGTCAGAATTCGGATGCCGCATTGGCCGAGGAATTCGCCCCCATCGCCCGTGACCTGACAGAGCTTGAAGAACAGATCGTCGCAGAACTGCGCGCTGATCGTGGCAAGCCGGTCGATCTTGGCGGCTATTATCATGCCGACACGTCGAAAGTAGAGGCTGTGATGCGTCCTTCGGAAACGCTGAACCGCATTCTGGGCTGATATAAAAACGGCGCGCAGTGATCTGCGCGCCGTTTTTTTAATAAGTTAATTCCGGCTTGTATGACGGGTGTCAGGCATCGGTCCTGAATGGGAATGTCAGTAATTCCACAGGGTCCCATCCTCAAGCCGGACCACAGGATGGCTGCCGGGTTTATAGCTATAGCGCTCTGCCTCGGATTCATCGAAATCGACGCCCAGACCGGGGGCATCGCTGACATATACCATTCCGCCTTCCATCCGGTGATCTGACGGGAACAGCGCGTCACATTCGGGCGTGCCAAGAACTAGATATTCCTGAATGCCAAAGTTCGGCGCCCATGCGTTCAGATGGGCCTGCGCTGCCATGCACAGTGGCGAATGGCTTGGCGCACCATGGAATCCGGTGCGGACATGATGCATCGCGGCAAGATCAACGATGCGTTTCACATGCGTAATCCCGCCAGCAAGGCTGACACACACACGGATATAGTCGATCAGTTCGTTCTGGATCAGCTCGTGGCAATCCCAGATGGAATTGAACACCTCGCCTATGGCGATGGGAACGGTGGAATGTTGGCGCAGGAACTTCAATGCGTCCTGATCATCGGCAGGGGTGGGATCCTCCAGCCAGAACAGACGGACGGGTTCGACCTCTTTGGCAAACTCTGCGGCTTCGCGTGGCAAAAGCCGATGATGAACATCATGCAGGATATGAAGATCCGGCCCGAAACGTTCGCGGATCCGGGCAAGGGCTTGGGGCATATACCGCATGTAAAGCGCGCTATCCCAAACCTCTTCCTTGGGGATAATACCGCGGAAATCGGTAATGTAATTTTTGACGTCGCCCTTGGTTTCCGAAACACCATAGCAGGCGGTGGGCATGCCCGGAATGCCGCATTGGACCCGTACAGCTTTATATCCCTGTTCCTGATAATAGGAAATCGAGTCCATCAGATCTTCCAGATCGGACCCTGTTGCATGGGCATAAACCATTGCCCCTTCACGACTTTTGCCCCCGAACAACTGGAAAAGTGGCATATCGGCCAACTTTGCCTTGATGTCCCAAAGGGCCATGTCGATCGCACCGAAGGCGGCCATTGCGATGGGACCACGCCGGAAATAGGCCCCGCGATAGAAGAACTGCCAGATATCCTCGCTGTTGCGGGGGTCGCGCCCGATCAGGTTCGGGATCAGGTAATCCTGCAGATAGGCGGCAGGCAGCGTTTCGCGATTGTTCAACGTCGCGTCGCCCAGACCATAGACACCCTGATCGGTCATGATCTTCAGTGTCACATAGTTCTTGCCAGGCCCGCCGACGAACACCTTTGCACCGGTAATTTTCATGAAAGCGATCTCTTGTACTATAAATCCGTAGATAATCGACCTGATTGCACAGGACCGGTCTTTACAGATCCGCCACGTCAACCCAGTTATCGTTCATCCGGATGATATCGATCAACTGCTGGTATTGGCTGCCCTCCTTGAAGGTCGGATAGGGGGCAACGTCCTGACCCTGAATATCCTTCACAAATTCCCGCGCCAGATAATGCCAGTTCTGTTCTGTTTCACCGGTGACCTCGGGAATGGTCGCGGCGATATCCTCGGGGACGGGCAGGGGTTGCCATGTCTTGTCCTGACCCCAAATCGACAACTGGCCACTGCCGTAATGCCCCTTCAGATAGATCGCACCCTTGGTGCCATAAAAAACGATATGATCGTCCTGAAAACGCGGCACCAACCCGCCATGCTTGAACATGACCGAAACCGGACGCGATGCAAATTCACTCTCTAACTGCGCTAGAACGGTATAGGACCATTCGACATTGCTTTCGCCCCATTGCAAGGAAGGATCAGACAGGTCCTTCGGAATGAAATCGCGTCGGGTCATGAAGTTATGGACGCCTTCGACGATCGGGGCTTTGCCCATGTCATCGCGGACCTCACCGAAAATATTGATGATTTTATCGCCGATGACCGATGTGACAACGGACAGGGTATGGGTGAAATTGTTGTTCAACCGCCCCCCACCATCTTCCTTGCGATGTGACCAACCGAACGGAATGTCCCGTTCAAGATTGAAATGGGAAATGCATTCCACCTCGACGGGCGCACCGATTGCGCCATCTGCCACAAGGCGTTTGGCATGCAGGACACTGGCTGCATAGCGGAAGCTGGCTGCATAGGCTGTTCTGACGTTGTGTTCTTGGGCAAGCTGGTAAAGCGAAACCGCTGTATCGCCGCTGTCGGTCAGGGGTTTGTCACTGAAAACATGACAACCTGCCTTAATCGCAAGACTGATCGCCTCGAAATGGGCACCGCCGGGTGTTGCAATGGCAACAATATCGGGGCGACACACATCCAGCGCCTGCTGCCAATCGGTTCCTACATAGGGAATATCCATTTTGGCGGCGACATCCTGAACGACCTTTTCAGTGCGACCAACAATCCCGACGATTTCACAGCCCGCATGGCGAAAGGCTTCGGCATGCCCTTGGCCGGCAAAACCGGTACCTGCGATAAGAACTTTGAAACTGCCGCTCATTATACTATCCCCCGTACCTCAGTAATCTAGTATGCTAGAATGCATTTGCACGATTTGCAATTTGGAGTTTTGGTTTCCATTGACGGGATCAACGAAATTACGTTCAGAATTTAAGGGGAGCGAATAAAACGGTGGCCATCAATTCGATCCTCATCCGGCAGTAGCCCCTTCGCCGTTCAGACCAGACTTCGAACTAAAGCGACCATCAACCCTGTTGTCGCGGCCTGTAAATTATCGCCGCGCAGGGACATTTTTACCCAACCATTCTGACAAGCCTCGATGCCCTCGACAGTGCATAGCACTTCGTTATCAGTACATTCGGGTTGCCAAACCGGCAGGATATTCTGTGCATTCGCCAGACTGATCTGACGGTGGGTACGCAGCGTCCGTGGTACAGCATTGGCGTCGGGTTGTTCCCGCAATTTAACCATCAGCGTTATTGTATGACCGCGCCACACCGGCACCCGTGTCGCCATGCAAGTGACGGGAAACGCATCATTAAAGATATGGGCCATTTCGGTTTCCAACGCCCGCGCTTCGCCGGGAAGGGTGGAAACGACGTTGTCATGCGCCTGATATGCATGCATTCCCGGAAGATCGGTGCCACTGATCGCCTGCAGTGTCGTGACATGCACCGCTTCGATCCCGAACGCCCTGTGCAATAGCAACAGCGGCAGCGCACAGATCGCGGTGGTACAATTCGGCGTCGCCAGCAGTGTATGACCTGTAGGGTCCGGCATCAGGACGTCTGGCACCATCAGCAGACCCTTGTGACGGGCATATTCTCAATGTGACAGGATCAGATCGCCTTCGGGCACCGCAAGGGGGGATTTGATGGGCATTCCCGCTGTAAAATTGCGGGCGTTTGTATCGGCAAACCATAGCACGGCATTCAGCGACTGATCATGGCGATGGTCGTGCAAACTGGCAATTTTCAAACCCGGCTCCCTGATTAGGCGGGCAATCAGATGCTGGCCCAGCAAACTCAATGCTCCGAAAATAGACAGATTTATCGGCATATCGAACCTCTTTTCAAAAACCTCTTGCCAGATATGAAATGTCAGTTATCCATTATTAACATGTTAAAGATAGCAGATTGATATTTTATGTACGATCCAAGCTCTCCTATGTTGCGTTCGGCCCTGTCAGACGGGGGGTTGCCCAGTCCTGATGCTAAGTCGCGCTTTGCCGAGGATCGTATGCTTGTCGCCACAATCTGGTGCGAGATCCGCCCCGGCGAGATCATTACTGAAGCCGACGTGATGGAGCGTTTTGGCCTGTCGCGCGCCGCAGCAAGGGCAGGGCTGACGCGATTGGGCTTCGACGGTTGGGCCGCCCCCAAAGCGCGCATGGGATGGGAGGTTTTACCGATTACCGGACAGTTGATCGGCAACATACTAGAAGCCCGTCGTATCGTCGAACCGGGATTGGCGCGGGTCAGCCTGTCATCCGACGCACGAACGGAACTGGAACAGATCGCTGACATTTTGACGGCACTGGGTTGTGGGGAAAGCGTGACAACGACAAGTTCTGTCCGCCAACATGTGGACCGGATTGACGGGCTGCTGCTGGGCGCTATGAACCCCTTTACCGCCCGTCATCTTCGCAAACTCTGGCATCACTCGGCCAGAATTACGCATTTCCTTGAAGGCGACAGCGGAACGTTGTTCCGCCGTGACGATGTGTTCGATCTGTTGACCGCCGTGCTTGGAAATGACCCCTCGGGGATCGAACGGGCCCGTTTGACCCTAATTGCCGCGCAAGAACAATACTTCCTGACCCAACTTCTTAAAAACGACGCGCCGCTGATGCCGGGCAGCGGGCTGACGGCGCGCATTACGCAAAAACACGCTGCAACCAACAGGAGAATATCATGAAATCAACCCTGAAACTGCTTTTGGCCAGTGTCGCTTTGACGACCTTTGCGATGCCCGCGTTTGCCAAGGATATGACCGTAGACCTGTCGGGAGAGCCGTCGTCCCTTGACCCACAGGTCCAGTGGAATCCTGACAGCTATTACGTTTATCGCAATATCTTCGACAATCTTGTCACGCGTGACAATGAAGGAAAAATTGTTCCCCAGATTGCGACGTCATGGGAACAGGTTAGCGATACCGAGATGCTGATGACCTTGCGTGATGACGTCATTTTTCATGACGGCCAGAAAATGACCGCCGAGGATGTGGTTTTTTCGATCAAACGCATCACCGACCCCGAATTCGGATCGCCGCAACTGGGTCAGTTCGACCAGATTTCAGATGCGGAGGCCGTGGATGAGGTGACCGTCAAACTGACAACCGATGGCCCGTATCCGGCGCTGCTGGCGCAATTGGTCAAGCTGTCCGTGGTGCCGAAACATGTTGTTGAAGAAGTCGGGGATGATGCGTTCAACGCTGCACCTGTCGGTTCCGGCCCTTACAAGTTCACCGACTGGAACCGTGGTGTTTCCGTCACCCTGACGCGGAACGATGACTATTGGGGTGATGCGGGCAGCATTGAAACCGCGGTCTTCCGTGCTGTTCCGGATGCAGCAACGCGCTTGGCCGATCTGCAGGCGGGTGCAGCTGATCTGGTTGTCGGTCTGGACAGCGACGCCGCAACGCAGCTGGCCGGTCAGGATGATGTGCAACTGCTGTCCGCCCCGACCGAACGCGTGGCCTATCTGGGGATGAATCTGGACAAGCCCCCGTTCAACGATCCCGAGTTGCGCAAAGCCGCCAGTATGGCAATCGACACTGTCGGGATCACCGAAGGCCTGCTGGGCGCGGGTGAGGTCTCGGTTGCCCAATTGGCGTCGCCTGCACATTTCGGCTATGCCGAAGGCATCGCGCCATGGGAATTCGACCCTGAAGCTGCCGCCGAAATTGTCTCGGCCAAAGCCGATGTCGCGGCAACACCTGCGACATTCGCCACTGCACCTGTCTTTGACCAGCGCATTGTCCAGGCGCTGCAACAAATGCTGAATGATGTCGGCTTTAACGTCTCGATCAGCGTGACCGACATGCCCACCTATCTGGATATTGTCCGGTCCGACCCTGCAGACAATGCCGAGCTAAGCTTTGGCCGGTGGTCCTGCGCCTGTCAGGATGCCGATGGCATCGCCTATCCGCTGCTGCATTCCGGCAGCAACTGGAGCCGCGTGAACGACCCCAAGCTGGACGAACTGCTGGATACGGCGCGCGGGTCGCTTGATACGCAGGTACGTCAGGACGCCTATAACCAAGTGCACCAGATCGTGCGCGACAACTATTATACCCTGCCGATGTATCAGGCGGCGGTTCTTTATGGTGCTGCGTCTGATCTGACCTTTACCCCGACCGCGAACGAAAGCCTGTTCCTGAACCGCATGACCTGGTCCGAGTGATGGCATCCTTCCTTCTGAACCGTCTGTTTCAGGCATTGGTGACGGCATTCGGCGTGATCACGCTGGTGTTCTTTATCCAGCGTCTGACCGGAGACCCGACCGCATTGCTGTTGCCTGAAACAGCGACCCAGAAGGATTTCGAAGCCATGCGCCAGACGCTTGGCTTCGACCGGCCCATGATCGAACAGTATCTGTCGTTTCTTGGCGATATGATCCGCTTCGATCTTGGCAGGTCGTTCATTCAGAATGCGCCGGTCAGCGAGATACTGGCCAGCCGGTTTCCGCAAACACTGCAACTGGCTGGCGGGGCACTGTTGGTGGCATTTGCCATCGGCCTGCCGGTCGGGGTCATCATGGCGCTGACACGGGGGCGCGCCATTTCGCGTTGGATCATGGGGCTGGTGCTGGCCTGCCAATCGATGCCGACATTCTGGAGCGGGATCATGATGATCCTTGTTTTCGGCGTCTGGCTAAAATGGCTGCCGCCGTCCGGAACGGGGTCATTGGCACATCTGGTGATGCCTTCGATCGCCTTGGGCCTGCTGTCTTTGGCAACCTATGCGCGGATTACGCGATCGGCTGTGGTCGATGAACTGGGACGCGACTATATCCGTTCGGCACGCGCACGCGGGGTCAGGACACCACGTCTTGTCCGCAAGCATCTGCTGCGCAATTCGGCCATTCCCGTCATCTCGATCACGGCGCTGGAAATCTCTCAGCTGCTTGCCGGTGCTGTCATTGTCGAGACTGTCTTTGCATGGCCCGGTCTGGGCCAGCTGACAGTGCAATCCATCGCCTCGCGTGATTTTGCGGTTGTTCAGGCCGTGGTGCTGTTGGGGGCCTGGGTCACCATTCTGGCCAATCTGACCGCGGATATTCTGTATTCACTTGTCGATCCGCGCGTGCGGTTGGGGAACCAGTAATGGCAAGCGCAACACGATACCGGTCGCGTTATATTGCAGGCCAGTTGCTGGCATGGTGGCCTGCGATCCTGCTGGGGCTGATGGTGCTGATGGCCATACTGGCACCGTTGATCGCCCCCCTTGATCCGAACCGTCAGGACCTTCTTGGCCGGTTGAAACTGCCCGGATACGAGGGGCGCGGCGGTACATACTGGCTGGGCACGGATGAATTGGGACGCGACGTCCTGAGCCGTATGATCTATGGCTCGCGCGTTTCGATCACTGTCGCGGTTCTTTCGGTACTGTTATCGGGCATTGTCGGGGTGACGGTCGGAATGCTGGCCGGATATTTGCGCGGATGGCCGGAAACCATCCTGATGCGTCTGGTGGATATCTTCCTGTCCATCCCAGCAATCCTGCTGGCAATTATTACCGTGGCAGTTCTTGGCCCCAGCTTTTTCAATGTCATTCTGGTCTTGGCCCTGACCCGATGGCCCCGCTATGCCCGCGTGGCATATGGCCAGACGATGTCGATTGCCCGCCGACCCTTTGTCACCCTCGCGCGGTCAATGGGCTGTTCGGTGCCCCGCGCGTTGCTGCTGCATATCCTGCCCAATATCATCAGCCCGATCCTTGTCGTCGCGACACTGGAATTCGGACTGATGGTCCTGTTCGAGGCGGGCCTGTCCTTCCTTGGACTGGGTGTACAGCCGCCAACCGCAAGCTGGGGCGCAATGCTGTCGACAGGGCGCAACTATGTCACCTCGGCTTGGTGGATCGCTACATTCCCCGGGCTTGCCCTGTTTTTACTGGTGCTGTCGGCTAACCTGATTGGTGACCGTGTCAGCGATATTATCGGAAAAGGACGCTGAAAATGGACTTTGGAACCGCCTTCAAGGGCAAGCGCGTCGTCGTAACCGGAGCATCCGGCATCATGGGCAAAGCACTGGCCGACCAGTTCGAAGCATGCGGCGCCGAGGTTTGCCGCACGGATATGACCACGGATGACCTGCCCGGATTTGCCGTGGCGGCCGATCTGACCAGCGATGCCGGTCTGGACCATCTGCTGGCTGCAGTGGCGGAAAAATGGGGCGCGCCTGATGTGGTGATCAATAACGCAGGGCTATACCCTTCGTCCTTCATGCTGGACATGCAGGTTGCCGATTGGGACCGGATCATGTCGGTCAACCTTCGGGCGCCATTCGTTCTGACACGCGGTTTTGCCCTTCAAATGATCGAGGCGGGCAACAAGGGGAATGTCATTAACATCTCCTCGGGGGCGGCACGGAAAATGCGGCGGACCATGGTGACATATTGCATGTCAAAAACCGCGCTGGATCGTCTGACCAAAGGCTTCGCGCTAGAGCTGGCTGAATTCGGCATCCGCGTCAACGCGCTGGAACCGGGATTTGCGGCAGGCAGCGCCGTGTCGGCCTTGCCGAAAGAACATGTAGATCGGGTCATGGCGGCCATTCCATTAGGCGTCGAAACAACACCTCAGGATGTCGGCAATGCCGCGTTGTATCTGGCATCCGATGCAGCACGAAATGTCACCGGCGCGACGCTTTCGGTCGATGGCGGAAATTCGGCAGGCAGTCTGGATGTCTATCAGGAAAAGAAATCGCCCCTATGATCTGGAACTCCGCCACCTATCCCTGGCCTGATGGAAAGCGCGCTGCGGCCTGTTTCAGCGTCGATGTCGATGCTATGGCCCCCTATCTGTGGGCCACGCGCGACGGACGTCCTGACACGATCGCAACGCCCGAACATCGGGCTTACGGGATGCGGCGGGGGCTGGCCCGAATGACCGATATGATGGCGCGGTTGCAACTGAAGGGCAGCTTCTTCGTGCCCGCTGTCGTCGCGCGGGACAATCCCGATCTTTTGCCCGGTCTGGTGGAACGCGGACATGAGATCGCATTGCATGGAGATTGTCACGAATTGGTCAGGGACATAACGGACCAGCAATTCACCGAGGCATTAGAACGCTCGATCGACCTTTTCGTCCGGCAGGTCGGGCAGCGTCCAAAGGGTTTCCGGTCACCTGCATGGGAAATGACGCCGCATATGCTGGCAGAACTGCGGCGTTTGGAACTTTGGGATTCGTCGCTGATGGGCGAGGATGTCCCCTATACGCTTAATGGCATCACCGAGATTCCGGTTCGCTGGGATATCGATGACGCGATCTATTTCAAGTTTCTGGGCGCGGGCGATAAACCGCCCCGTTCCCATCTGGATATCGGCGCGCAATGGCAAAGCGAGGCGCAATCCACGCTACGCCATGGCGGCCTGTTTATGATGACCGTCCACGACTGGATCAGTGGCCGTCCCGCCCGTGTCGATATACTGGAAGCGTTATGGCGTCCGTTGGTCGAAGACGATGCGATCTGGTGTGCCACATGCGGGGATATTGCCCGCCATCATCAAACCTTGACGGATCAGCCCGACCATTCGCTGCCCCGCATTCCCGACGATACCACCAAGGGGTTTTCCCAATGACCAAACCAATCACGACTGCGCAGACATGGTCGATCAGCAAACCTCAGGTCAACAGCACCGGCGGCATTGTCGCAGCCCAGCACCGCGAAGCCGCGCAGGCGGGCGCAAAAATCCTGTCGCAGGGCGGCAATGCCATGGATGCAGCCGTGACCACGGCGCTGGTCCTGTCAGTGGTCGAGCCGTGGTTGTCCGGCATCGGCGGCGGCGGCTTTTTATTGCACGCAGGGGCGGGCGGCGCGGTCGATGCGCTGGATTTCAACCTGATGTCGCCGAAAGCAATCAACCCGTCCGATTATCCTTTGGTGGGTGGATCGGATGGCGACTGGTTTGACTGGCCTGCGGTTAAGGACAACCGGAATATCTCGGGCGGGACGTCGATCTGCACACCGGGTGCGGTGGCAGGTCTGGCCGCAGGGCTGGAACGGTTCGGAACCATGTCATGGGGCGATGTGATCGCCCCCGCACTGGAAATTGCCGAACGGGGAATGACAGTCGACTGGTTCGCCGATCTGGCCTTTGCCGTTGACCGCACCAATCTGATACAGAATCCGGCAGCGGCCGCCTTGTTTCTGGACCCTGCCGTGCGGCGTCCGCATCCCGACACGCCTGCGGCCAAATTGCTGCCCATGCCACATAAGGCTGCAACGTTGCGGCGGCTGGCCGAACAGGGTCCGCAGGATTTTTACGAAGGTGAAACTGCGCGTCTGCTGCTTCAGGATCTTGCAGCGCAGGGGTCTGTTCTTTCTGCTGAAGATCTGCGCGACTATCGTGCAGAATGGAAGACACCGCAGGTGCAAGCCTATCGCGACCGCGATATCCATGTGATCCCGGGCCTGTCCGGTGGTCCAAGCCTGCTGCGGGCACTGGACCACTTGGAACAGCAGGATATGTCGAACCTTGGCGCCGCACAGCAATCCGCGGTCTTCGCGACAGCCTGCCGTGCATCCTATGAACATCGATTGAAACGTCTTGGCCATGCCGCAGCGGGCGAGGATTGCACCAGCCATCTGTCGGTCATTGATGGCAAGGGCAATATGGTGTCGTTGACGAATACCCTGCTGTCGCGCTTCGGGTCGAAGGTCGTCATGCCCCAGACCGGTATCGTGATGAACAACGGCATGATGTGGTTTGACCCGCGTGCAGGTCAGCCCAATTCGATCAAGGCAGGGGTCAAGCCCTTGGCGAATATGTCGCCGGTCATTGCCACGCGGAACGGCCAGCCGGAAATCGCGCTTGGGGCTGCGGGCGGTCGCCAGATTTTTCCCGCAATCCTGCAAATCCTGTCTTATCTGATCGATCAGGGCGACAGTCCCGAAGCGGCGCTGCACCGGCCCCGTATCGACGCCAGCACGGCAACCATTCTTGTCGACCGTCGTGCGGCATCCGATGTGGCCACTGCCATCAGCGAGGATCATCCCGTGCAGATGACCGATGATACGGTCTATCCCGTGCAATTTTCGATCCCTTCGCTGGTGCAAGCGGGCAGCAATGGTGGTCCTGCCGCAGGGGCGGTCCATCCGGTCAGCCCGTGGGCCGCCGCAGTGGCCGCATCATGAGCCTGCTGCAAGTCGAGGATCTGGCAGTCTCGGCCGGTGATCTGCAACTGGTCGATGGTGTCACGCTGGACGTCCGCGCGGGCGAGGTTGTCGCGCTGGTGGGCGAAAGCGGATCGGGCAAATCATTGACCGCCCTGTCTGTTATCGGCCTTCTGGCGGATTCCCTGAAGGTGACGGGGGGCAGCATCAGTTTCGATGGCACGGCCTTCCACGGTGCCTCTGGTCGCGATATGACCGATATCCGTGGAAAGGAACTGGCGATGATTTTTCAGGAACCGGTATCTTCGCTGGACCCTTTGATGCCGATCGGTGCGCAGGTGGCCGAAAGCCTGATCGTCCATGGCACGGCTACGCCCGCACAAGCGGCGAAAATGGCGGTCGATATGTTGCGCCGTGTCGGCATTCCCGACCCCGAACGCCGCGCGCATCAACTGCCAGCCGAATTGTCGGGCGGTATGTGCCAGCGGGTGATGATCGCCGCCGCACTGATTTCGAAGCCCCGTCTGTTGATTGCGGATGAACCGACGACGGCTTTGGATGTGACCATTCAGGCGCAAATTCTGGATCTGATCCGCGATCTTGCCACGCAGGATGGAACGGCGGTGTTGATGATTACCCATGATATGGGCATTGTCGCCGAAATGGCGGACCGTGTCTGCGTGATGTATGGCGGGCGCGTCGTCGAACAGGGCGAGGTTGAGGATATCTTTCTAAGGCCCCGTCATCCCTATACCGATATGTTGCTGCGCACGATCCCGCGGCTGGACCACCCGCCCAAGCAGGAACTGTTCGCCATTCCCGGCAATGTGCCCAGCCCCTCGGACTGGCCGACGGGCTGTCGTTTCAAAACGCGGTGTGACCGCGTAACTGCACAATGCAATAACCGCCCCGTGCTTGGAACGGGCCACCATCGCACCGCCTGTTTCCACCCCCTGACAGGAGAGTCGTATGACCGCTTTGCTTGAATTTCAGGACCTGAAAGTGCACTGGCCGGGCAAATCCGGCGGTTTCGGAAAGCCCAAGCACGTGACGCGCGCAGTCGATGGTATCAGCCTGACCATCCAGCAGGGGCAGACAGTTGCTGTCGTCGGTGAATCAGGCTGCGGAAAATCCACAACCGGCAATGCTGCACTGGGGATGGCACCCATCACCGAAGGCAAGATCCTGTTCGAGGGCCGCGACCTTGGCCGGATGGATAAATCCGAACGACGCGCGTTGTGGCAGGATATGCAGGTCATTTTTCAAGACCCTGTCGCCGCGTTGAACCCACGCATGTCGATCGCCCGTTCCATTGCCGAACCACTGGTTGTCAACGGATGGTCCAAAGCCCGCATTGATCCGCGCGTGGACGAACTGATGGCGCTTGTCGGCCTGAACCCCGATCAGCGCAACAGGCGGCCAACGGCGCTTTCGGGGGGACAAAGACAGCGTGTTGTGATTGCGCGTGCTTTGGCACTGTCACCCCGTCTGGTCATCTGCGACGAACCTGTGTCGGCGCTTGATGTCTCGATCCAGAGCCAGATCCTGAACCTGCTTTTGCGTCTGCAGCGCGAATTGGGGCTAAGCTATCTGTTCATCTCTCATGATCTGAGCGTTGTCCGCCACATCGCCGACCGCATCTGCGTCATGTATCTGGGCATTATTGTTGAGGAAGGTCCCGCATCGCAGGTTTTCGCAACCCCGCGCCATCCCTATACCCGCGCGTTGCTAAGCGCCATTCCCAGCCCCGATATCAGGCAAAGGGGTCGACGCGACCGCATCCTGCTGACGGGTGATCTGCCAAGCCCGATGTCGCCCCCCTCGGGATGCCCCTTTGCATCACGCTGTCCGAATGTCCTTGCGGAATGCAGCGCCGCACGCCCCCCGCTTGAGGCGATTTCAGAAGACCGCAAGCTGCGATGCATTAACCCGGATGGTCATCTTCGCGGCTAACGGTCGGTAAAGGGGTCAAATCGGGTTGCTTGCTGGTATCAGGCACTGCCTGACATTGTCGGCCACAGCACGCAGCGGGTGGGTAACATAAGGCGCAATTGTCCGGACCCCCATGCCATCGCCATACTCCCATTCCAAAACAGCCTTGCGCTGCAATTCCTGCATGGGCGCCGTATCGGGGTAATCACCATTGCCGTTGCGGATTTGCATTTCCACTGCCTGCGGGGGCAGGGACAGGAATGCAAAAACTCCTGACATGACACGGTCGGGATCGGTCACAAGATCCTCGTATCGGACCACCATTGCCGCATGTAGATAGGTCAGGTCTTCTTGCAACTGCTTATGTGCCCTGATCCAGTGATCGATCAAGCGGGCAGGGGGATCGGGCAACCATTTGGCCACCGCAGCCGCCACGGCTTGTGGATGGCGGACAACGATGATGAACTGCGACAGGGGGAACAGCTGCTGGTAAAGGCGCATGCGTGTAAGGTTTACCGGCGATTTTTCGACACGCCACGGGCGGTCCGGCTGGAACCACGGGCACCAATCCGCCTCGATCCGCAGGCGGGTGTCCAGATTGTCGAAACGGCAACCTTCCCGCAGATGCTGCGACGGATCAGTCGCAAAATGCATCGGTCTGCCATGGCGGGCAGTATGGGGAATGGCACCCTGAAGATAACAACCTTCATTTTCAGGAACCGGAGCGTCCGTAATGCTGGCCACCTGCGGGTGGTTGCCGATCAAACGGGTCAGCAACGAAGTTCCGGACCGGTGCAGGCCGCCGACAAACACATAGCGATGGGACATTGCGTTACCTATCAGATTCCGGCCCTAAACGCAGCAGATCGCAAATAGTCCCGTCCTTTGGCCGGAATTCACGGTTAACTTTTATCAGACTGCTTGACCGTGAACCCGATGCCCGCTGTGGGGTTAAGCGACATATCGGGCAGAACTGGCCCGTCCCTGAACACATTGATATTTAGCGGAGGGGCAGCGGATGCGGATTCTTCACATCGCTTTGGGTGGTTGCTTGAAGGCGCCGCCGGTCGAATATGGCATTACCGAAGATACCGGCGGCCACATTGCCTATGTGCTGGGGGCGGCCATGGCACAGGCTTGCCAACCCGCCGTGCAATCTGTCCAGATCGTCACACGCGGCTTTTTACAAGACGGCCTGGATCCGGTCCACAATCAGGCAGTTGAACAGGTCGCCCCGTCGTGCACGATCCACCGTCTGTTCACAAAGAACACCGGCTATCTTAGCAAAGAAGCACTAGAAGCGGAAATTCCCGCACTGGAAGCCGCATTTTGTCAGCTGCTTGCAGATATGGACCACCAGCCCGATGTCATTCACGCGCATTTTGCAGATGCTGCCCGACTAGCCCATGCTGCCGAGAAAATGTTTGGTATTCCATGGGTATATACCCCCCATTCGCTGGCGTTGCAAAAAGGAGCGGACGCTGCCACGCGCCCTGACCTGCAATCGCGCATCGCCACGGAACGTCAGGCCGTGACAAAGGCGGGCGCGATTATTGTGTCATCGCGCGATGAGGCTGAGTCACAGCTACGCCCGTATTGTCCTGACAGTGAAGGACGCAGCTACCGGATAAATCCGGGCGTGACCTTGGCAAATGATAACGGGACAGTGGCCGCGAAAAAATTGATTGCACCCTTCTTGCGCGATCCCGGAAAGCCGGTTTTGCTGGCTGTCGCCCGCCCGGTCCGTAAGAAAAACCTGATCGCGCTGGTCGAGGCTTATGCGGGGTCAAAGGACCTGCAACAGCAGTGCAATCTGGTCATTCTTGCCGGATTGCGCCACGGAACCGAAACCGGCCCCGCAGAGCAATCCTTGGTTATCCGGAGATTGTTCGATTGTATTGACCGCCACAATCTTTGGGGCAAAGTTGCTTTGCCTGCACGACATGACGGGGCGCAATTGCGGTCGCTTTATGCCTTGGCAGCAGAAGGCGGGGCCTTTGTGAATCCGGCGTTGCATGAACCGTTCGGTCTGACCATTGTAGAGGCAGCGCAGGCCGGTGTGCCGGTTGTCGCAACGCGCAACGGTGGCCCGATCGACATTCTGGCCGAGCTTGATGCGGGTAAGCTGGTCGACCCAAGCGATCCGGAAGATATCGCACAGGGTTGTCTTGCTATGCTGAACCATCCGCGAAAAACGTGGCTGGCAAAGAAAGCGCAGCATCGCGCCAAAGCCTCGTTCAGCTGGAACACGTGGGCGGATGCGGCACTGCTGGTTTACGAACGTTTGCAAACGCCACGAACGACGGCACCTAAGGGTGTCGATCGGCTGTTTGCCAGCGATATCGACGGTACGTTGACAGGATGTAACGATGCCGCGCGTCGGTTCGGATACTGGCATGGACAGCAGAAGCCGACCAATCTGATGTTTGCCATCGCGACAGGTCGTTCGGTGACCGAGGCGCGGCGTGTCTTGAATCTTTGGTCTTTGCCGCAGCCTGAGGTGTTCATCACCTCGGTCGGAAGCGAGATTTGGCGGCATGGCGCCTGCGGGAACCTCTATCTGTGCCCGGATTACGCTGCATATCTGGATCAGCATTGGATCAGGTCAGATGTTGCTGCCTGTCTGGCGGGTTTAAAGCTTCACTGGCAACAACATTATGAACAGCGCCGCTGGAAATTAAGCCTGCTGGGCGATGCAAATGACGCGTCATCTGTGCGTACGGCGTTAGACACAGCAGGACTTTCCGCGCATGTTATTGCTTCGCACGGCCGCTTTATTGATATTCTTCCTGCAAACGCCGGAAAAGCGGCAGCCTTGGCGTTCGAAGCCAAGCGCATAGGCCTGACGTTGGACGATTGCATCACTGCAGGCGACAGTGGCAATGACGCAGATATGCTTGCAGTCGGCGGGGCGTCGATTCTGCCATCGAACGCGTATTCCGAATTGGCGCATATCGCGGGTCCCGCGATCTATCGCAGTTCTTTTGCACATGCTGCGGGGGTGCTGGACGGACTGCAAAGACTGGGTCTGACAGGCAGCGTCATCGGTGGGGACCTTCACCATGCGTGATATCGCTGGAATGCAGCCTTTCGGTTATTTCGTGCATCATCAGGGACGGGGCCATGCGGAACGCTGTGCAGCCATTGTAAATGCGCTGCCGGTTACGCGACCTGTTACCATTTTTTGTGCGCGTGACGATATCTTCCCCGCCATGCCCGATCACGTGAACATCCGCAAAATTCCATCGCTTTTTGAACGGCAGGGTGCGGAATGTGACATGGATCACGTGCGGACACCGGATACCCTTCACTGCGCCCCGCTTGGTTGGCCGGGCATCCGGCAAGCGATGGCGGTAATCGCAGACTGGTTCAGCACGGCCAATCCCGCCCTGATGATCTGTGATGTCAGTGCCGAGGTTGCGCAGCTGTCCCGCATATGTTCCGTCCCGCATGTAAAGGTCATGCAACATGGTGATCGCAGTGATCCGGGACATGTAGCGGCCTATGACGGGGCAGTCGGTTTGCTTGCGCCATTCTCAAGCCATCTGGCACAACCGGAATGGCGTGGATGGTTGGATAAGATCCATTTCGCTGCGGGCTTGGGCGTATCGGCAAACCTGCCAGACCGCGATATTTCCCGCCAGAAGCTTGGCTGCCTGCCTGACCGGAAATTGGCAATCGTCGTGTCAGGGGGCGGGGGCACCGGTTTTTCGTCCGCACCTCTGGGTGTTGCGGCGCGTGCGTTTCCGGACTGGCAGTGGATGACCATTGGCAAACTGCAAGGTGAATGGCATGCAACGCAAGGCGGCAATCTGAAAAACATGGGATGGGTCGATGATCCGGCGACTTACATCGCAGCGGCTGATCTGGTCGTATCCTCGACCGGCAATACGACCTGCGCCCAAGTTTTGACCGCTGGTGTTCCTTGGATCGCTGTTCCCGAATGGCGTTATTTCGATGAGCAGCTGTTCAAGGCACAAGCATTGGGTATCGCGGGCGCAGCATTGCATCTGCCTCATTTGCCGTCCAGCGCTCATGCATGGAAGCAGGCGATTGCCGAAGCGATCCAACGTCACGACAGGAATTCGCAGGCTGCTTTGCTAGACACCGACCCTGCGCTTGGCACGGCGCAATGGCTGGAGGATCTTTCCTCAAAGCTATGGTCCGATCCGATAACCACAAAAGACAAGGTATTTTCATGACGCGCATTTCTGCACTTACCATCGCTTCGGGACGTGAAAACCACCTGAAGAACGTCATCAAAGGTTTCCAGCAACAGAACCATCCAGTGGACGAACTGATCATCGGCGTGATGCAGCCCGATGACTATACCGATTTGCCAGAAACCGATTTCATTGTCCGTCAGATCAATCTGTCGCGCGCCGATCTGTGTCTAGCGGCGGCAAGAAATACCGTTGCAGATGCTGCCACCGGTGACGTGCTGATGTTCGTCGACGTTGATTGCATTCCGGCACCGGATTTCGTGGCAACCTATCTTGACCGTATGCAAGGCCGTCACGGCCTGTTCATGGGCGAAGTGCAGTACCTTCCCGACGGTGCCACACAAAACGGGCTGGATTTTGACCATTTCAATCGCGTCTCTGTGCGCCATTCGGATCGTCAGGGTCCACCTGCTGCCGGAATTGCCCCTTGTCCGGATTACCGCTGCTTCTGGTCGCTGAACTTCGCCATGCATCGAAGCGATTGGGAAACCTGCCCACGCTTTGATGAACGCTTCACCGGTTATGGCGGTGAGGATACGGACTTCGGGCGCAACCTGTCGGACGCCGATATTCCTATCTGGTGGATTAAAGGGGGACGTGTGTTCCACCAATACCACCCGCATTATATGCCTCCGGTTCACCATATGGAATCCGTGATGCGCAATGCTGATTTATTTGCCGAAAAATGGGGACACCGGACCATGGAGCACTGGTTATATGCGTTCCAGCTGATGGGGTTGATCCGCAATGATCCTGATGGTCTGACCGTCCTCCGACAGCCCGTACAGGCGGATTTTGACCTTTGCGCGCAACAGTCGGATATGCCCTACGCCAATACGCGTCGGGTCATTGACGCCCTGCAAAATGACCCCGAACTGTCAGCCAAGCGCGCGGCGCAGGTTGAACGTGACCAGTCAACGTTTTTGCTTCCAGCGGCGGAATGATATGCGCCCGCTGAAGATCGCGGTTCTATCGCATCCCCGTCACCCGATCGCGCCCCCCTTTATGGGCGGGATGGAGGCGCATAGCTGGCATCTGGTTCACGGATTGAAACGCAGAGGCCATGACGTAACTCTGATTGCTGCGGGGGATAGCACGCCGCAAGTTCCCCTGCATGCGATGATGCCGCGCCATTACGATGCCGACATGCCGTGGCACCGCTTTCACGGCACCCCGAAGCTGAACGACTATCTGGACCAATCTCATCAAGGTGCCCTTGAATGGATTGCGAGTCAGGACTTTGACGTGGTCCATAACAACGGTTTACACCGCTATCCGCCCCGAATGGCGCGACGTGATCGAATACCAATGGTGACATCGTTGCATGTCCCGCCATTCGACGTCTTGCGCCGCGCGGTTCGCGAAGCCGTCGCCCCTTGGCACCAAATCACCGGATGCTCATCCACGCATCTGGCAGGTTATTGGCCCGAAGGTGCGCCTGACAGTTGCCATATCGTACCTAACGGTATCGATCTGAACGCATGGACGTATCGGAACGAGGGTAATGGGAATGCCGTTTGGGCAGGGCGGATAACGCCGAACAAAGGTACGCACTTGGCTATACGCGCGGCCCAAAAGGCCAGCGTACCATTGAACATTTTCGGAGTGGTCGAAGATACAGATTACTTTGAGTCTGCCGTACGCCCTGCTTTGAGCAATAACATCCGTTTTGGTGGCCATATCGTAAGCGATGAGCTTGCCGACGAATTTTCCCGCGCATCTGCGTTGCTATTTACGCCGCAATGGGAGGAACCATTTGGTCTGGCCGCTATCGAAGCAATGGCTTGCGGTACCCCGGTTGCTGCCATCCGCAGGGGCGCTGTGCACGAGGTCATTGGTCCCTGCGGGGCTTATGCTGCCGCAGACGGACAAGACCTTGACCAAGCATTGTTGCAGGCAATGCAGATCGACCGGTTATCCGTGCACGCACGTGCTGCTGAACTGTTCAGCATAGACAGGATGCTAGACCGATACGAAGCACTCTACCGTCGTTCAATACTGATGCAGGATATTCCCGCCGAGGATATCAGCTTTGCCGAACACCAGCTTCCCTGATCGCAAAACGCTTCACACTGATTGGAAGTCGCAGATATTTGAAGCATACAACTAGGGCCCGTGGACATTCATCTTGAAGCAATCAAGGCTGCGGCGAGGTTCCAATTGGCGGTGTAGCTGCAATCGGTCTTGTCATAGCGTGTTGCTATGCCTCGGAATTCCTTGATCTTTGCGAAGTAGTTTTCAACCATATGGCGCCACTTGTAAGCGTCTGCGTCGTAGTTACGCTGTTGCTTTCGGTTTGATTTCGGTGGGATCACGGCGTGTGCCCCACGTGCATCCAGTTCTTCCAGAAGCCAGTTCGCGTCAAACGCTTTGTCTGCCAGAAGAGCCCCGAAGGGAACGTTACGGATCAGAGGCGCGACGCCTTTTGTGTCATGTGCCTGCCCGGGCAATAATAGGAAACGGATCAGATTGCCGAGCGCATCCACAAGCGCGACGATTTTAGTCGTCAGACCGCCACGCGAGCGTCCGATGGCCTGAGCCTGAGTCCCCCTTTTGCGCCGGTTGCCTTCTGGTGAACCTGAACGATGGTGCCGTCGATGAGGGCATATTCAAGGTCGGGGTCACCACTCATGGTTATGAAAAGGCTCTCGAAAACCCCTGCTTTCGCCCATCTGCGGAAGCGGCGGAACTGGCTGTTCCAATTGCCAAAGGCGGGCGGCAGATCGCGCCATGGAGACCCGGTGCGAACGCGCCAGAACACCGCTTCCAGAAACAGACGGTTATCATTTGCCGTCGCCCCCGCGTCGCTGGCTTTCCCCGGCAAATGCGGCTCAAGCCGCCGCCACACACGATCCGTCACCACAAAGCGCTGCTCGTTCATCCCAACCTCCGTTTGGGAGATTTGAATCAGAAATCAAAACCTATGGGAAGTATGATTGTCCACAGGCCCTAGCTCTGCTACGTCAATAAGTTGACGGCCCGACCTGAGCCCCAAGTCTTCTCCAGCCTTGCGCGGAGTCCTTGGGGTTAAATCTTCGGCGTTAGGCCGCCATCTTGTCCATTGCCTTTCTCTGCAAAAATTCCATCGGGGTGAGGTTGCTCAATGCTGAATGTGGTCTGCGACAGTTGTAATTCTTCTGCCATTTTTCAA
>NZ_QQVY01000012.1 GCF_003590715.1 Paracoccus sp. JM45 | reverse complement strand
CAACCATATGGCGCCACTTGTAAGCGTCTGCGTCGTAGTTACGCTGTTGCTTTCGGTTTGATTTCGGTGGGATCACGGCGCATGCCCCACGTGCATCCAGTTCTTCCAGAAGCCAGTTCGCGTCAAACGCTTTATCTGCCAGAAGAGCCCCGAAGGGAACGTACGGATCAGTGGCGCGACGCCTTTTGTGTCATGTGCCTGCCCGGGCAATAATAGGAAACGGATCAGATTGCCGAGCGCATCCACAAGCGCGACGATTTTAGTCGTCAGACCGCCACGCGAGCGTCCGATGGCCTGAGCCTGAGTCCCCCTTTTGCGCCGGCTGCCTTCTGGTGAACCTGAACGATGGTGCCGTCGATGAGGGCATAGTCAAGGTCGGGGTCACCACTCATGGCTATGAAAAGGCTCTCGAAAACCCCTGCTTTCGCCCATCTGCGGAAGCGGCGGAACTGGCTGTTCCAGTTGCCGAAGGCGGGCGGCAGATCGCGCCATGGAGACCCGGTGCGAACGCGCCAGAACACCGTTTCCAGAAACAGACGGTTATCATTTGCAGTAGCCCCCGCGTCGCTGGCTTTTCCCGGCAAATGCGGCTCAAGCCGCCGCCACACACGACCCGTCACCACAAAGCGCTGCTCGTTCATCCCAACCTCCGTTTGGGAGATTTGAATCAGAAATCAAAATCTATGGGAAGTATGATTGTCCACGGGCCCTAATCGACAGACCCACAAATACGATCTTCGACGGGACTTGAAACTAGTATAGATAGGGGGGGCTCTCTGAGAAGAGCGCCCTGATGCCATTGACGCTGCTCGTAGAACTATCGCGCGCGATTATATCTTTTTATCGAATAGACAGAGTGATAATGAGTGCCTAATCAATCCCGGTGTTCGCTCTTATCTGACAGTCATCGGAACACCACAAACGTTCCACCGAAACAAAACGCACCGGAGACTGACACAATGAAAACCATTATGATCGCACTGACCGCCCTGACCATGGCAACCGGCGTTGCTGGCGCAGCCACCAATATGCGCAACGAGCGTCCCGACGCAACTTCCACCGCAGCGGCTGTCGATACTATGCAGGTTCGCGCTGACTCTGTGATGACCTCTGTCGAATTGACCCGCGCTGGCATTGCTGCTGACACTATGGTCACAATTACCTCGTTCCCGACCAACACGTCGGTCGCCATCAACAATCAGGATCGCTGATCGCGTCTTTCGGGCGATTTTCTGATCTTTATGCGCAAGACCGCTATATCCTGATCGGGGTACGGCGGTCTTTCTGTATCAGAGTTACAGGTTTTAAGCTGACAGCGCTTTTTGTCGGACAGTGCCTGTCCAGTATTCCTGTTAAATGGCGTCCACGGCCCTGCCCCCTTGCAATAGACGGTTCTTATCATACGCCTCAGCCGGCGTCCGCAGACCGGGTAATGGGTATGGGAATTTTCCATTGTAGAAGTTGATCCAGGCGCCGATCCCCCTGTAGGCCGCGGACCCTATCTCGAAAGCGTTCAGGTAGACGCATTCGCATTTGAGGAAACGCCACACCCTTTCGATCATCGGGTTATCGTTCCAGCAACCGTGTCCATCCATGGAGATATTCACCCTGGCGTCCAGCAGCACCCCGGAGAACTAGTTGTTGGTGAATTGCGACCCTTGATCAGAGTTACAGATCTCAAGTGACCCGTATTTTACTAATGCCACCCTCAGGGCCTCGACGCAAAAACCCGCGTCCATGGAGTTCGACAGCCGCCAGCTGAGCACCTTGCGTGCTTACCAGTCCATGCACAAAGTAGAAGAACGAACGACGCATTGGGATGTAGCTAATGTCCGTGCACCAACTTGGATGGAGCGGATGATGGCCAAATTCATGAGAAGATATGGTTATATCCGGTGGGCAGGGTGTTTCTTATTGGCCTTCGGCTCTTGGTAGGTCGGCACCAAATGCATAGACCTATTCAGTCGTCGTACACGGTGACGGCCGCAGTCATGCCCTTATCTTTGCATATGACGAGCCACCTGCCGCGAAGCGTACCAAGGAATTTTCGAGAACTGTCGGTCAATGATTTAAATAAAATCAGGTTCTCGGCACTTTCTCCGCTTGGGGAATACAGACTGGAGCGCCTCAGTGACAGCAGACGGCATTACCCCGGATGCTTGGATCAGGATTCGCCGCTTTTTGCCTGCAGTCCCGAGGATAAGGTTGAAGGCTGCGGACAAAAAATCCCGTTCCATAACCAGCTGGCCGATCCTGGCGTGCAGCTTCTCGACTTCCTTATCGGAGATCGTCGCCCCATCGAACGAGGCACTAACTTCGAACACAGACGCCATGTTCGTAATCGCAGTACACTTTCAGACGCTAATCATCGTCGGGTGAATGCCGTGCATCTTGGACAGCTTGGCCGTCGCAAGTTGCTCGCGGATGGCTTCTAGTACCACCTTTGTCTTGAATTACGCAGAACGGTGCGTTCGTATTGTCATCTCAGATCGGTCCTTCATCAATGCTTAAAGTTAACCACTGGTCCGCATTCCTGCGGCTGCCTCTGTGTTGAAGAGTTCACGATTACCATACAGAACTGCTGAAATGAGGCCCCCAGCCGGTATTCGAGCTGGCCAGCGCGCTGAACTTATCAGCGTTAAAGCAATGTGGCATACCCAAAATTTTGAAAAAACGACCGTATCTGGGTAAAGTGTTGTTTCGATGAGTTATATTTTGCGCAGATTTTAATGACGGTGGTTGAGCCAGCCACAGGGTGTGGAAGGATACCGCTCACGACTCGAAATCTGTACACACCGTCGTGATGCCCTGCATCCGATTCAGATACCTTACGTGTCTTGATAGGGTAACAAGTTCAGGCCGCCAGCATTGCTGGCGGCTATTTTTATACTGTCGTTCGTTTAATCAAGCCGATCTGGCACTATTGTAAAGGGACTGCCAAGTCTGGAAGATGTCTCGATCGCCTTGATGAGTTGATGGGAAATCAATGCATCTCTACCGGTCACCAACGGTTTTCGACCGTCACGTATTGCATCAACAAACTCCAAGATGACGGCTTGATGCCATTCATACTTACCACGGCACAATGCACCGTCACCATCAGCTATCATAGCTTTTGCTTCGACACTGGAAAGTCCATCGCGCCAGTTCACCTGTAGATCATCTTTATCGATCCGCAAGCTTGCATTTTCAAAGTGAAGCCGGATGACTTCG
Source organism: Paracoccus sp. JM45 (assembly GCF_003590715.1). Taxonomy (GTDB): domain Bacteria; phylum Pseudomonadota; class Alphaproteobacteria; order Rhodobacterales; family Rhodobacteraceae; genus Paracoccus. Next base: position 60,325 of record NZ_QQVY01000012.1, on the reverse strand, counting down.
GTTCTATGTGGAAAGGCCGCAGTGCTGGCAACAAATGAGCCCGCAGCCCCGCACGCAAACCTCAATCCAGCAACAGCAAGGTCTTCCGCTTCCATTCGGTGTAATGGCGTGGTTGCGATCATTGCCTGAACACTTGCTACAGGACCAGTCAAACTGAGCGCAAAATCGATAGAATGGATGGCATTGGTCATCAGCACCCCACCACCATCACGTGCATATGTGCCGCGGCCCAACTCGTCATAATAGGATTGATCGCGCCAAAGCGGTATTGCGATTTCTACATGACCGAGTTTTCCGAGCGTGCCACCGGTGACATAACGTGTCGCTGCAATTGACGATGCGCGCATCCGGTGTTGGAAAACCATCCCGAGCGTGACGCCCGCGCGTTCGCAGATTTTAACGACCTCAACAGCTTCTTCCAGCGTTCGTGCCACAGGCTTTTCAAGAAGAATATGTGTGCCAGCACTTGCCAGCTCTTCGATCACCTCATTGCGAACGCTTGGTGGTGTTGCGACAATCGCAACTTGAATTGCGGGATCCGCGGCAACCGCTGTCAGGTTTGCTGTGAACTTGGGCGGCTCGTCGTTCCAGAAAGTTCCAAGATAAGCTGCACGTTCAGGCGTACGCGACACGATCGCCTTCAATTGCACATCATCTTTGGCAGCAGATAAGGCAGCGACATGCGTCTGCGCGATCATACCCGCCCCAATGAGTGCAACGCCAACCCGCCCTCGCGGAAGAGATTTAGCCATGCTCATTGATCCTGCGATTAACGTTTGAAACTTATCTTTCAGAAAGTGATACAACACTACTTCAGCTGCGGCGACCCCTGCATACAGAGGTGATCCTGAACTTTTGACCAGTTTTCCGCCTAGCTAAGCTATAGCATGTGTTTCATGTCATGCGGCGGCCTTCAAATGTTGATTGGGGTATTATCGGCCTCGCCGGGCGTCAGCAGCCCATGCGATGAGTGCGGGCGTTCAGCGTTGCAATAGGTGATCCATGCGCCGATCCCTTTGCGGGCCTCGGAGCCTGTCTCGAAGGCGTTCAAGTAGACGCACCCGTATTTCGCTGCGCGGTCCTTCGGCTCAACACCCGCCAGAAGCGTTCGATCATCCGGCTGTCGATCCATCGCCCGCGGCCGTCCGTCGAAATCCTGACCTTTATGTCGGTAACACCGGGGTGAAATCGGTAGTGGTTAAGTACGAGCCCAGATCCGAATTGAAGATCCCGGGCACCCCCGTATCTCGCCAGCGCCTCTTTCAGAGCCTCTATGCAGAATCCGGCATCCATAAATTTCAACAACCGCCAGCCAAGCACCTTCCCGCTATACGGGCCATGACTGTCACGAGGTACAGGAACCCGTGCCGCACCGGAATACATATGATGTCCGTGCACCAATCCCGATTGGCTCTTGTGATTGTCGCGTCTCTGATAAGATATTAATATATCTTGTGGGCTGGGTGCTTCTTGCCGGTCTTCGGCTCCTGGTAAATCGGCACAAGCCGCATCAGCCTCATTAAACGACGCGCAAGGTGACGGCCGCGCGTGCCGCCTCTCGTTGCATGTGACGGGCTATCTGCCGCGAGAAGTACCAACGCGTTTCCAGAATTTCCAAGAATACCAGGTTTCCGGCACTCTCACCGCGCGGGTGGTCATACAAACTGAAGCGGGTAAGTGCCACCTTCGCCTTTAGCTCAGCAGAATAGAGCTTTCGTTTCATCAGCCCAAGTCAGTACTTCGTCAGAAGTTAAGCATAGCAACTTGTCCGTATTCTTGCGACCACCTCTGTACCGCAACTTGGCTCACGTGCGGACCATGATTGATGTCTGTGACGCTGACGACAATACCGAACGCCCGCACTCGGCCTTGGACTACCCCCCCGACCCTGACTGCCATAATCACCCGCCCCGCTGCGCGAGATGAGAGGTCCGGGCCGCGGGCGATTGTCAATACCAAGCCGATTGGTGCAAACACAAACCGGTTTCAGGTCGCGGATGGATGAAAGGCTAGGGTTACTAAGAGGTGGCTCGGGAAAACTGAACAGCAGGGATAAGTGGATTTTCCGCGTAACAGCAGCATGATGCTGCAAGCGTGGAGATGACCATGACAAGACGACCGCGCCGGAATCACAGCCCGGCTCAAGGCAAAAGTCGCTGTAGCGGCAATCAAGGGTGAGCGAACTCTGATCGAGCTGGCGCAGGACTTTGACGTCCATCCAAACCAGATCAAACAGAGGCGTGACCAGTTGCTGGAAGGCGCGACCGGGGTATTCGGCGATGCTACGAAGGCTGAACTTGCGCCGGTGATCGACGTGAAGACACTGCATGCCAAAATCGGAGAGTTAGCGCTGGAGAAAGATTTTTTGTCCGGCGCGCGACGCACTGCGCGGTGAACGCCATTGGTTCGAGAGAACCGTGCAGGGGCCTGTTGCCGAGCGCAAAAAGATGATCGATCCTTCAGCAAAGCTCAGCGTCAGCCGGCAGGCCATCGTGCCGGGGATCAGCCGGGGGCAGCGTCTCTTACCAGCCGCGCCCGGTGTCAGATCCTGATCTGAAGCTGATGCACCGGATCGACAGGTTGCATATGGAATTCCCCTTCGCGGGCAGCCGGATGCTGCAAGGTCTGCTGGTGCAGGAGGGGTTCAAAGTGGGCCGGTTGCGTGTCGCCACGCTGATAAAGCGCACAGGGATCGAGGCACTGTATCGCAAGCCAAACATCTCGAAACCGGCACCGGGGAACACGATCTACCCCTACCTGCTTAGGAACCTGCCTGTGACCCGGCCCAACCAGGTCCGGGCGATGGACATCACATAAATACCCAAGGCGCGGGGCGTTCGGCATGGCCTCGAACCGATGGCGGCGCATGCCTCACTCTATCTCGCCGCCGTTCTGGACTGGCTCACCCGCCGCGTGCTGTCCTGGCGGGTGTCGATCACGCTGGAGGCAGACTTCTGCATTGAGGCCGTAGAGGAAGCGCTGGCCCGATACGGCAAGCCCGAGATATTCAACATGGAGCATGGTCGCGCCATCAGTTCGAGCGGCCATGCGACGTCAGGGCAGCCAATTTACCTCAACCGAACTTATCAAAGCTCTGGCGAGCCGGGAGATCAGGATCAGCATGGATGGCAAAGGGGCGTGGCGCGACACCGTCTTCGTCGAGCGCCTGTGGCGGACCATCAAATACGAAGAGGTTTACCTGCATGCCTACGACAGCGTCCCGCAAGCCCGCGCCTCCATCGGGCGCTATCTTGGCTTTTACAACAGCAGACGACCTCACTCATCGCTTGACGGCAAAACGCCCGATCAGGCCTACTTCAATCAGCAACTGCCAGACGTGGTGGCGGCGGAACCAAGGCGGAAAACCACTTAAGAAACGCCCGGAACCTGTTTAGACAAACCGAACCACCTCTCTATAAGAAGCCTCTGGACTTACGAAAAAAATAGGCCAAATATCAAATTCGTTACCGCGCCCAGACATGAGAGCCTTTAACAGGTTTTTGTAAATAAATGAAAAAGGATTTTAACACTGCTAAATTCTTCATATGCAATCATAATTAATTAAGATGTAATTTTTTTATATTTATAAATAAATAATTCCACCTAAATTTCCAAAGGAATATTGTTATGCTTATAGCTTCTACTATAAAATTCACGGCACTCTCGGCAGTTGTCGGAACCGCAGCTAGTTTTGTTTCACACGTGTACGCCCAACCTGTCGGCATTCCTGCTGATAAATTCGATCTAAGTCAGTGGAACATTACAGTACCACTGGACATGGATGGGGATGAGAAAGTCGATACGATTTCTGTTGCCGATCTACAAACCTACTCCCACCCTGATTTCTTCTATCTAAACGATAATGGTGAGATGGTGTTCACCACCCCGAACAAGGCAATAACGACACCGAACTCTTCCAATTCGCGAAGCGAATTAAGACAGATGCCCCGCGGTACAAATACAGAGCTTGGCACACATTCCCCGGGAAATAATTTTGCCCTACAGGCCAATCCCGCGGGTGAGATTTTTGGCGGAAGACTTAACGCGACACTAAAAGTCAATCACGTTGCAAAACGCGCAGGTTATCCGGATAAGTTTCCCGCCTATTCCATGGTTGTCGGTCAAATCCACGCTGATAAGAACGATGACCAGATCGCGGAAGGCAGAGGGTTTGGTTATGGTAACGAGCCGCTGAAGATCTACTACAAGAAATGGCCAGGCCATGAAAAAGGTTCGGTATTCTGGAATTACGAACGCAATTTATCGAAAGATAATCCCGATCGCGAAGATGTCTCATACCTTGTGTGGGGCAACAGCTGGGACAATCCGGCAGAGCCAGGCGACAGTGGAATTTCTCTAGGTGAAGAGTTCAGCTACGAAGTCAATGTTCACGGTGATATCATGTCGCTGACGTTCGAGGCTGCAGGCAAGGAAACAATGTATTTCCAGATCAATTTGGCGGACAATATTGGTCCCGACGGAAATCCCGATCCTAAAGACAATCCGAACGGATACGCCGAGGATCTTATGTATTTTAAAGCAGGTGCTTACGACCAGTGCAGTACCCAGGACTCTGAGGGAATGTGGTATCCCGCCTGCCCTGGTACTGGAGATTGGAACATAGATAAGACAAACGGGGATTACGCCAGCGTGTCTTTTTCAAAATTAGTGCTTGGGGAGGCGGTTCAGAAGTGAATAATTCCATTTACTAGGATCTGTTGACAAAAGGGATTCACGGCGGGGAATTGATGTGTTTCAAGCGGCTATCTGCAAAGGAAACCAGCTTGGCACGAAATCTTGTGTTGGACGAGGAGTGGATGTTTTTTGAACATTGCATTCGCACTATCCGGGCTCCGAACGGATGCAAACCAACCAATCACCACTTTGTTCTTGATGGGGTTTTCTGGATTATCAGAACTGGCTCCCCATGGCGCGATCTACCGGAGGAATTTGGCAAGTGGTCCAGCGTTTACCGGCAGTTCCGGCGCTGGACAGCGGCAGGACTCCGGGAGCAGATCATGGATGCCTTGCAAATGGTTGATAGCATCGTGATCCGCGCGCACCATCAGGCATCGGGGGCTAAAGGGGGACTTCGTGCCAGAGTTTCGGGCGCTCAAGACCGTCCGGTGGGAAAACGATCCGAAGGATCGTTTTCTGGACCACCTCCCACTTTACGACCAAAATTCATCTTCGCGTCAATGGCGAGGGATTGATCCGCCAGTGGTTCAACGACAATCCCGAGCGGCCTGCCGATGAGAACCGAGATCACGCCAAGCCAGTCATCCGATTACAAAGGTTTCGATCCGGTCATGACAGACAATCTTCCCGTGCCAAGCGTGATGCTCGCGGACAGAGGTTATGATGCTGACAGCATTCGTAAAAAGATAGAGGCGCGGGATGGGCTGACCCAGATCTCCATGCGCAAATCCCGCAAAATGAGCGTCGGTATAGACCACGCGCTCTATGCTCTGCGCAACCTTGTCGAAAGATGATTCCACAAGCTGAAAAACGCCCGGCGTGTTGCCACCCTTTACGATAAGACCGCCGAGAGCTTTCTTGGCTTCGCAGACATCACATCCATCCGGCTCTGGATCCGCCATTTGTCAACATGACCTAGGCCTCAGCCCTATGGCAAACGAGCATTCTTGTGTCAGTAGGAACCGTGCAGACGTTTATAATACCATCCACAGGGTGTTTGGGCACATAACAAGGAAGTGCGCGAATGTATCAGGATATCATTTAACCTGCACCGCAAGCATGATAGAGCCGAACGGCTGTCATCCAATGGGTTCTAACCATGGCAAATCGACGAACGAAAAACTCGCTAAAAAGAACGAGAGCCGATTGTTGGATAAAGTTGTGTTGCATCAACGTATGACTGAAAAAATCCGTGCAACATTGCGCGTACTTCGATGTATCGTCGTTGCGGTTTGCACATTGCTTCCCGTTGCGGCAGTGGCTCATCCTCATGTCTTTGTCGATGTATCACTAACGCTTCGCTATGATACGCAGGGTCGACTGGCGACTGTTGATGAAGTCTGGACCTATGACGAGCTGTATTCGCTGTTGATATTTACCGAAATTGCAGACCACAAATCAGACAGCTTCGGACCGGCTGAATTGGCGGCACTACGGCGGATCGATACGAATTTCGACCCTCTGAACGGTGGACGTATGGCAATAGAGTCAGCAGGTGGCGAAATAACGACCGGTCAACCCGTTCATCTGTCGACCGAACTGCAAGGCGATAGGGTGGTGATCCGCCGTCGTCATATACTGAGCCGACCAGTTGCCGGTGACCGACAAACCTCGATCAGGGTCTATGACCCAAGCTTTTATGTAGATTTCAGCATGCCGTCCGAAGTGACAATTCAGGGTCGGGCAGGGTGTCGGGTGTCCTTGCAGTCCGGTAATTCCGCGGCTCAGGCCGACGCCTATGACACTGCTTTGCGTGATACGTTGGCAAAAGAGTTGGGGCGCACGGGTTCGCAGGATATCAAGGTCGACATCGGTCCCATAGGGACCGATTTTATTGCGGTCAAATGTCAGCCTTGAACGGCAGTTCAGGACCACTGTCGACCACGTAATTAATGCGGCTTGGGTCGGGGCGCAAGCGCAGCATTTCCAGATGCGCAGTCAGTTGCTCGACCGAACTGTCACGGGCAATAAGAACCACACGGCTGGTAAAGTCTCCGGCGGGCCATGTTTTCAATGGCACCGGTTGTTCCAGAATATGTTGAACACCATGCAGAACAAAGGGGCATTGGGCGTCTTCGATGTGGATGATCGCCTTTAACCGCAGGATGGTATTCCCCTGAATTCCGATCAGCATATCTAGCCAGAAATCGAAAACCGGCGCGGGAATGGGCGTATCTATGAAAATCGAGGCTGTACAAATGCTGCCGCCCTGCGCGTGATGTGGCGCGGTCGATGGAAAGCCCGGCAAAGCCGTCGCTTTTGAAGCGGTGCCGAAACCTGACAGGCCCGCCAGCGGATCGGGCGATGCCACCATTCCCAACCATTCGACAGCTGCAGCACTGTCGCCCGACCGGCCCTGATCCAGATCGAACAGGCAGCCAGAGGCAACACGCCCCATGCTTGCACGAATACGCAGGGCACGCGGATTGATCTGGTCCAATCGGCGCTGCAAGATATCAGCCTGCCCGTCGGAAGCCAGATCGGTTTTGGTCAGGACAATCCGGTCTGCCATCGCGACCTGCGCCTGCGCTTCGGCGTGACGGTCCAGCGTTACCGTCCCCAGAACCATGTCAACAACGGTTACAATGCCGTCCAGCCTGAAATTGCGTGACACCTCGGGTTCAAGCATCAGCGTGTGATGGACCGGACCGGGATCGGCCAGCCCTGTTGTTTCAATGACGACACGATCAAAGGCCAATTCGCCGCGCGACCGCCTGTCGTATAAATCACCGAGGGTGCGGGCCAGATCGCTGCGAATTGTGCAGCAGATGCAACCGGATGCCATCAGGATAACGTCTTCCGCCGTGGATTCGATCAGGTCGTGGTCAAGACCGGCTTCTCCGAACTCATTAACAATCACGGCGATACGCCCACCCAAGGGATCGCTTAACAAATTGTTAAGCAGTGTTGTTTTGCCAGCGCCAAGAAAGCCGGTCAATAAGGTCACAGCTGTGCGGTCGGACATGGTTGCAGGCCCTTTCGGAGCGTGTTTGATGAACAAAGGAGGTAACCGGAATGAATCTTGCGGCTCAGATGAAAGAAAGAGCAGCGACCCTTTGGCATTTCCAGCGCATCAGACGCTTGGTCCGCCAGCAAGAAGGCAGCGGATCGCAGGCGATGGTATCAGTGACGCAAATTTTTTGTCAGGACCCCGCCTGCCCCGGCCCCGCCACGCAGATTACTGTGATGGGGTTGGACCTGCTCCGTCGGGTGGTGGTTATCCACCGCCCCCTGGATCAGGTAGAGCTGGCGGATATCCGGACCGCATTCCCGAATTGATCAGTGGATGACTCCGCTGCCCCCTGCAACAGTGATATTGTAGGGCGTGCCATCAACAGGGATCGTTCCGGTCTCCGAAAAATCCTTGGTTGAAATGCGTCGTATCAGACCTGCATCCGGATCCGTCATGAAGATTTCATCGCCAGCCAAAGCAATACGCGGACGTGGATCATTCCAGTGGCCCTCCATCGAATATGGCGCAATCACTTTCACCGATGCATCGATTTTTGCCGTCAGCATATCAATCCGGTGCAGGCTTCCGTCTTCGGTCAGGACATAGGCCATACCAGGATTGACCGGATCCAGCGCAAAATCTATCCGCCGGAAGGGTAAGGCGATGCGCTTGAAATGCGGCTCTTCAGCAGGATCGATCACCACTACTCCGTCAGCGCCGTGGTTACCAAGAAACATCTGGATACCAGTCGAGCCGAGAATGGTTCCGGTTGTCGCATCCTTTGGCAGGTCATCAGGGTATTCCAGCATCCCAAATTCAGGCCCTGCGCCGCCATCGGTAACGGTCAGCACACCCTCTTCGCAACCGGCGACCAGAAAAACGCCCGAAAATGCTTCTCCGTGAATACCGGTGCAGGTCGCGATATCAGTGATGGCATTGCCCTTTGCGTCAAACCCTTGCAGACCTATCCGAGGAACCGAGACGTCGCCCGTCACCTCTTGGTCCGATGCTACGCTGGACAGCCAAGCATCCCCCATCGGGGCGACAAATCCGTGATGTGCGCGGGCCTGTTTGAAACGCCAAGGCGTAATCTGCCCATCTATCGTCGCGCCATTGTCCAGCACTTCGGCATAACCGCCTTTGTCATAGTTGATCACGGACTGACCACCGTGTTCCACAAGATGGAAAGGGCGTGGGCCGGTCAATGTAGTCGTGGTGGCAGCTGGTTCTTTGACCTCGATATCAGAATGATCGCCATGGTCTGTGGTCAAAATGCCGCTTGTGAAAAAATCGACGGCGTCACTGTCGGACTGCACCGCAGCCACCAATGCACCACCGGCCAACGAGTATAGCTTGGCCTGCCCCGTCGTCTTGAACACCCAATGATGGTCGGGGTCCGAGGTATCGATGACCGTCACCCGACCTGTGACATGATCGCCCACGAAAAGCCGGTAATGCGTATCACCGCCTTCAACGTCGGACTGCGCAAGCGCGCCGCCAGCAAGGGACATGGCCAAGACACCGGCACCTGTAAACATCTGAATCATTCTTGTCTTCCGTATTTATACCATACACCTAATATTGTAATGTTATGACATAACAATATTAGAAGACGCAACCGCAGGCTACCCAGTTTCCAAGAGTGACGGAAAAAATAACAGAAAGGTGGATCAGGAGCGATCTCTGCTTCCCCGATGCAAACCACGAACCTTTCGACGACTTCGTGTGGTATCTATTCACGCTGAGTATCAAAGATAAGCAGTTTTGCGGGCTCGCATTTCGTGCATCCGCGATCCCGAAGTACATATCGCGAATGCACATTGTCGCAAGCATTAGGGGTCCATCCGTGTGACGCGCCAGATCGTATTGGATACGTCATCTGCCACAATAATTGCCCCTTCCGGTTCGACCGTTACCCCGACCGGCCGACCACGGGTATTGTCGTTGTCGACCAGAAACCCTGTCACGAAATCAACCGGTTCGCCCGATGGTTTTCCGTTTTCGAAAGGCACAAAAACGACTTTATATCCGACCGGTTCACTGCGGTTCCAACTGCCGTGCATCCCGACAAAAGCGCCGTCCGAAAAACCGGCTCCAACTGCGTTATTCGAAAAATCAACGCCCAGTGCAGCGACATGTGCCCCCAGTGCATAGTCTGGCGTAATAGCCGCGGCGACTTTTTCCGGATCTTGCGGTTTGACGCGCGTGTCTACATTCTGCCCCCAGTAGCTGTACGGCCAGCCGTAGAATCCGCCGTCTTGCACGGTCGTAAGGTAGTCAGGCACAAGGTCCGGGCCGATCTCATCTCGCTCGTTTGCGACGGCCCAAAGCGCGTTGGTCTCGGGTTGGATTGTCAGGGCGGTCGGGTTACGGATGCCTGTCGCATAAGGTCGATGCGCACCGGTTTCCACGTCGATCTGCCAAACCACCGCGCGGTCTTCTTCGGCCTCGATACCGCGTTCGGTAATATTGCTGTTGGACCCGATCCCGACATAAAGGAACTGTCCATCTGCGCTGGCAGTCATGGCTTTCGTCCAATGATGGTTTATAGCCGAAGGCAGTCGGGTCAGCAATTCAGGTGGTCCCGAAGCCTCGGTCTGATCTTCGGTATAATCGAACCGTACAAGTGAATCCTGATTGGCGACATATATCGACCCGTCCACAAAAGCCAACCCGTAAGGAGAGTTCAGATTATCTGCAAAGACGGTTCGCAATTCGTATTCGCCATTTCCGTCAGCATCACGCAACAGCGTCAGCCGGTCGCCCCCAGGTTCCGGGCTTTTACCCCAGCTTTTTATCACACCGGCAATCAGATCCTTGGGGCGCAATGCCGGCGCGCCGCTGCCTTTCCCCTCGGCAACCAGAATATCACCATTTGGCAGCAATAAAGTCTGGCGCGGGATTTTCAATCCCGTCGCAATGGCCGAAATCTGGTATCCATCGGGCACCGAGGGCTTTTCACTGCCCCAAAGCGCAGGACGTGGAATTTTCATGTCCGGCAAAAAGCCGGATTGAGGCTCTGGTAGATCAGGGTTCTGGCCAACCGATTGTGCTTGCGCCAGCGCAGGAACCGTTAGTGCCAAAGCGCAAATATATATGATAGATCGCATTAGAAATACTCCTTTGCGTGAAATCCGGCATAGCCCAGCCATGATGCAACGGAGACGAGCGCGGTTGCGATGCTTGACCACCATAAAACCGCTGGCATGATCGCCCATGCATCTTGTGAATGGGCAAATGCATTGACCAGGCCGATGATCCACCCGACAAGTAGAAAGACAACATACGCTATGGGACGGTAATTCGGAGAATGGCGATTGATAGTCAAACTAATCAACGCTGCTAGAATAGCGAAACCACCGACAAATAATCCACCAGCGTTCATCCACTGTGCAAAGTTACTCCACTGGATCTCGGCGGTTCGCCAATAAGCAATATCGGCGACAAGCGTGCCAAGAAACAGGGGAAACAGGAATGCCAGTAATATAGCATGAACGGGATGAATTGGCCTGACAGGCCCATAATACATTGAGTTAGCCAATGCGCTTCCTTTCCTTAGGTCTGGTTCGTGGGCAAGCCGAGGACACAGTATAATTTTACCGGTTTATCCAAAAGTTGCGCAACTCACAGTGCTAACTCTTAAACAATCCGGAAATGGTCATAGTTCCAGAAACGGTGAGCTTGATATTATTCAATCTGCAAAGTGGCTATGATCACCCGAGATCAAAACGAAAAATGGCTAATTGATTAGATGTTTGCTCATAGACTTTGATGGTGAACTCTTTTCCTTCGAACGAATGACGCATTATGGGCAAAATTCGTCTCGGCAGCGCCGAGACGACTGATGCAATCCCTCGAGTAATAAAAAATAGTAAAGAAATCCCGTGCGCACTCCCGTGCTAGCTGGCTGATCCCGCCTGTCCTCACCGCCTTGAAAAATTAACGAAGGACCGTTCGTAGGACCGCGAAGCATTGGGAAGTGAGAGTGACATGATACCCGCAAGCAATGATGTGTCACGCGACTGACTGGACGAAATTCGTCTTCCTAGCCTGCAGAGGTCTCTGCTTGGCCAATTTACTAGAAAGGCATGAAGAACTGAGTTTGGTGATCCTTCAGATGTCAGAACTCGTTCGGATCGGTTTTGAGGCAACCGGCGAACAGGAATAGGCATTGTGGGCTGCGCTCGTCGAGGCGGGGGTCGAGGCAATTTCGTCCGGCTTGGATCAAGGCTTTTGCCATGTCGCAGGGTAAATGGGCCACGACCGGCCAGATCGTTGTAGAACTCATCGCCCGTTTTGAGATGTTCCGGCCCGAGGCTAGCCGGACTTTGCCGGGTGATAACCTGCGTGTTCTTAAGCCTTGACGACGCGACGCGCTCAGATCGCCGAAATGCGCAATAAAGCTGACGGCGCAGATCTCGGCCCGGAATAAACAAGGCATTTTCACAGAAATTGAGCATCTCGATGCCGAATTGAAAGCCATGCCGGATGCACAAAGCAGTGACTTCGAACAGTCCATCAACTGCGCCAGTTCAAGCGATGAAACATCCCGATCAGGCCATCCAATTACGTCTATGTCTACGAGCGATCGAGCAAATGAAGTACCGACTGCTACTGTTTTGTTATCCTCCGCGGGCGGCGGGGTTACCAAAAACATATGTTACGGTCGTCCCTGCGGCGGTTTATTCCATGAAACGCGCCTGAAACTCACGTATGCGAGCAGCGTTGACGCCCTTATCACCGCGACCTATCCGCGAAACGCTGCGCATGTCGACGCGGCTGCCGTTATCCTGCTGCGTCACCTCTATCACGATATCATCGGCAAAGTGAAACACGGGCGTATGTGTCGTTGCTTCGAACCGCAGACGCTCGGGCACGGTTGCGACTATTTCCCAATCCATATCAGCGGCAATCGTCAATGCGCGTTGGAACGCCTTATCGCTGTTCATATCTGTGTCCAGCGGTTGGATGTCGGGATATGCCCGCATTTGTGTAGCAGCCAGTTCCGGCCCACCATATTCTAGCGTATTAGCGGCCCCTTCACGGGCGTCATCCAGCGCCTCGAACATCGGCGGGTTCACAGTATCGGTCGAAATGTCATGGATCGGTGCAGCACGCTGTGGCGGGTTCAGTTTGCCCGCCACAAGCGGGATAAGACAGGCCAAACCAACCATCACACCAATCACTGCAGCGAAAGCCCCGCGTTTTTCATCCCTTGCCAGATGCACAACAAGCGCTAACAGGCCGATCACAGTCACGACCGCGCCCAAAGGGTTCATATAGTTGCGATAGAGTCCGAAGCCCACGATCGGCTGCCAAAGTCCAAGTTTTGCGCCGAACAGCATCAAGACAACCGCAACGATGCCTAGAAGTGCGGCCAGCACGGCGAACTTACCTGCATGTTTCATTCGTTCATTCTTTCTTATGGCGTTGCCAGTCGATCAGCTTTATTGGCTTTCATGTCTTGGATGCCGCCTGATATTCCTTGATTAACGACCTATGGGGATAAGTTGCTAGACACCATCGTTCCCTTGCATCAAAACGATCCGGCGACAGCAATGCAATTCCCCGCGATCTCTTACAGTTGCGAACGGTACAGCTTGCGTTGATCGACCACGCGACATAGGTAAATCAAGGCAATTACCCTCTCTATGTGAATAGAGCCCGCATGTAATTAGCGCGGTTCCATTTGCCCACGCTGTTACTACGGGCCGGCTCCTAATCTAACGGCAAAGTTGTCGTCGCGACCATGAACGCTAAGAAACCAGCAGAGCAATGATCAATACATTGCCAGAACGCGCGCGGGACCCCCTGTACCACCGCGATGCTTGGGTGCTCCGATAAAGATGGTGGCCCCCTTCGCGGGTAGGTTATGCAGATTTGCAAGCCCCTCAATTCCGAAGCGCCCCGAGGGTAGCCACGAATAATGCACCGCAAAATCAGGCGAATTTCCAGGGTCCAGTGAGAGCGTATCAACACCGATAGAGGCGGCCCCCGTCTGCGCCAGAAGGTCCGTTGCCGCCTTGCCAAAGCCCGGGAACGCAAGAGTTCCATCGGGCAGGTTGCGCCATGACGGATCCCCCATACGGGCTGCCCAACCGGAATTCATCGCGACACAAGCGCCATCCGGAATGTCCCCGTTGGCGGAAATCCACGCCTCGATGTCCTCCGTCTCGACCACCGCGTTAGGGTCCTCTTTCGCCTTGCCGGTGATATCCAGCACACACAGTGGCGCGATCAGGTTCTGGACTGGAAGCGCATCCACGGATTGTCCGTCGGGCGAAAAATGCAATGGCGCGTCGATATGCGTGCCGGTGTGTTCAAAGATCGTCAGCTTGTACAGGTGATAGCCGTCATCCTCGAACTTCTTGTCGCTTTCAAAGGTGATGCCCGGTTTTCCGTCAAATGTCGGGAAATCGCTGTCATAGGCATGGGTCAGATCAATCACCTGACCGTTAGCTTGCGCCAGTGCGGGTCGGGCCGATAGCGCACCCGCCGTAGCCCCCATCGCCGCAGTGGCCATCGCGCCCGTGAACAGGCGGCGGCGCGATAGCATGCTTCGTTTCACGTCCTCGATAAGGCAGGCATTGCACATGGTTAGGTCCCCCGTTGCACATATCCTATTTACCCGCCCGCCTTTCGAAGCTGTCAAGCACGCTGCCGCTGCAAAAGGGACTTGCAGCGGTTGCAAGTGCGATGCTTTGGGCAACTGCCCCACAATCGCGCTTGGACTTCACATCCAACGGAACGCGGGGCTAGGGTGTCCGCGATTTTGATGAACGCAAGACAGGACAAAACACATGGTCAATCTTAACGGGAAGGTGGTTCTGGTCACAGGCGCAAGCCGCGGTATCGGGGCCGCGACGGCGCGCTTGTTTGCACAAGTAGGCGCGCATGTCGGAGTGATGGCCCGCAGCACGGAGGCCGTTACAACATTGGCCACCGAAATCGGTGGCGTCGCAATTGCCGGTGATGTGGCGGACCCCGCAGCTATGGTCGATGCTGTAAAAACGCTACATGACCGGTTCGGTCGCCTTGACGTTCTGATCAACAATGCCGGGCTGATTGGCCCCATCGCTGGGATAGAGGCGTCGGACCCCGACGATTGGGGCAAAGCCATCGACGTCAACATCAAGGGTGTGTTCAACGGCATACGCGCCGTGCTACCCGTCATGCGTCAGGCGGGTGGCGGTACGATCCTGACTATCGGCTCAGGGGCAGCGCACGGCCCCCAATTAGGGTGGAGCGCATATTGCACCAGCAAGGCGGGCGCGCTGATGCTGACCAAGGCAGTTGATCTGGAAGCACGTGCCGAAGGTATTCGCGCCATCAGCCTGTCGCCGGGCACCGTCGCCACCAATATGCAAGCCGCCATCCGCGAAAGTGGCGTCAATCCCGTCAGTCAGTTGGATTGGTCAGTGCATATTCCGCCCGAATGGCCGGCCCGCGCCTTGCTGTGGATGTGCGGTCCCGAGGCGGACGATTATCTGGGGGCCGAAATCTCGCTTCGGGATGGAGGCATTCGCCGACGCGTTGGCTTGATCGACTAGAACAGTCGCCGCCCTGAATCAACGGGGCGGCGGATTTTCAAGGATCGAAAGGCACGCCCAAAGAGGCCACCCCATTCCTTTTCAAAAGCTTCTTGTTTGAAGAAATCAGTCCCAGCACCACGATCGTCACAATATAAGGCAAGCTGGCCAAAAGCTGGGAATTCAGGTTCACGCCATTCGCCTGTGCCGCAAGCTGGGCCAGCGACACTGCCCCGAACAAGATTGCGCCGAAAAAGAGCCGCCCCACCATCCACGTGCCGAAAACCACCAGCGCCAGCGCGATCCAGCCGCGACCCGCGATCATCCCGTCTGCCCAAAGCGGCGTATAGACTGTTGCGGCGTAAGCACCTGCCAGCCCCGCCATCAATCCGCCGAACATCACCGCACAATAGCGGACTGCAATCACCGGATACCCCAAAGCGCGCGCGGCCGTTGGGTTTTCACCTACGGCGCGGATAATCAGCCCCAGTTTGGTCATACGCAACACCGCCCAAATGGCCAGCGTTGCGGCAATCCCCAACCAGACAACGATATCCTGCGTGAACATCCCGCCGACGACAGGCAGATCGGCCAGAAGCGGCAGTTGCAGCTTGGGAAGCCCAGCAACGGTCATGCTTTCATAGCTTTTGCCGAATAAGGCCGAAAGCCCCTGCCCAAAAATCCCGATGGCAAGACCCGCCGCCACTTGATTGGCCCGCAACGACAGTGCAAGCCACGCGAAGAGCAATGATAAAGCCGCACCTGCCAGCCCTGCCCCCAAAAAACCCGTCGCATGGCCGAACCCGTGAAAAATTATGACAAAACCGGTCACGGCACCAAGCGCCATCATCCCCTCGATCCCGAGGTTCAGGACACCTGCGCGTTCAGCAACCAGTTCACCCAATGCGGCCAATAGAAAGGGCATTGCAGCGGCAAGCATACCTGAGAGGACAAAGGACAAGCCGATCATGCCCGTATCCCTTTCGGTTCGCGGATGACGCGATAGCGGACCAGAGTGATCGCCGCCAGATAGCAGACCAGAAGCGAGCCTTGAAACACACGCACAGCAGCGACGGGCAGCCCCGCCGACACCATTGCATTGTCGCCACCGATATAAAGGATCGCGATCAGCAACGATGAAAATACAATGCCCACCGGATGCAGCCCGCCCAGATAGGCAACGATGATTGCGGAATAGCCATAGCCCGATGCAATGGATCGTTGCAGCTGCCCGACCGGCCCCGCAACCTCGGAGGCACCGGCAAGCCCGGCTGCCAGACCGCCGATCAACAGCGACATCCAGACCGCGCGCGATTGCGAATACCCGGCATAGCCCGCGGCCTGCGGCGCAAGCCCACCGACCATCAGCTGGTACCCTTGAAAGCTGCGCTGCAGATAGACCCAGCAGGCGACCGACCAGATCAACGCAATGGCCAGCGCAACGTTGACCCGTGTGCCGGGAAGAATCAGCGGCAGGGTCGCGTCCAGCGGGAAAATTACCGATTGCGGAAAGTTAAAGCCCATCGGATCCTTCCACGGCCCGACTAGCAGGAAGTTCAGTAATTGCGCGGCGATCAGGCTCATCATCAGTGTGACGAGGATTTCAGAGGCGTTCAGCCGGACGCGCCAGATGGCCGGAACCACAGCCCACAGCATCCCGCCAATGCCCCCCAGAACGATCATCAGCGGCCAGACCCACAAGCCCGATATTTGCGGGAACCAGACAGGGACCGCCGATGCGAAAATCGCGCCCAGAATAAACTGACCCTCGGCGCCGATGTTAATGACCTTGGCACGGAATCCCGCCGCCAGCCCCTGCGCAATCAGCAACAGCGGCGTCATCTTCAGTAATACCTCGGAAAATGCCGGCCATGATATCACCGGCTCTATTAGCATGGCTTGGAACACCGCCACGGGGTTCTTGCCCATCGCCATATAGAGCGCGAAGTTCAGCGCGATGGACAGCAGCAGAGCCACGACCGGTGCCACGACTGCCAGCTTGCGGGACGCCTTGTCGCGCCGCGCAAGGCGATATCCGGCAAGGTTCATCATGCCGCGCCGCCTTCCGCCGCGCCGATCATGTGGCGGCCGACATCTTCGACCCGGATGTCGCGAACTTTCATGCTTGGCGACAGACGTCCCGCGTTCAGGACCTGAACGCGGTCGCAGATTTCAAACAATTCCTCGATCTCCTCGGATATGATCAACACGGCGGCGCCCGCGTCGCGCATTGCGACAAGGCGACGACGAATGGCGGTCGCGGCGCCGATATCGACGCCCCATGTCGGCTGGGACACGAACAACAGGCGCGGGGCCAGCATGATTTCGCGCCCGACGATGAATTTTTGCAGATTGCCACCCGACAGCGCCCCCGCCTCGGTCCGTGGGCCGGGAGTTCGCACATCAAAATCACGAATGCAGGTGGCGGTAAATTGGGCTTCGCGCGCGCGGTCGATCATGCCGCGGCGAACAAGCCCTGCACGATGCGCGGTCAGCAGAGTGTTGTCGGCCAGCGACATTTCCGGCACCGCGCCGCGACCCAGTCGTTCTTCAGGGACAAAGGCGAAGCCCAAGGCACGGCGGGCGGCCGCCCCCAGATCACCGGCGGCCTGCCCCAGCATCAGCACCTCGGCCGCACGGTGATCGGGCAGCGTCACTTCGCCAGAGATCAGGCGCGCCAGTTCCGCCTGCCCGTTGCCGGACACACCGGCGATGCCCAGCACCTCGCCCTGATGCAAACGCAGCGCAACCTTGGACAGCGGCTGGCCGAAAGGATCGTCAGGGGTATGGTCCAGCCCCGCCAGTTCCAGCGCGACCTTGCCCGGCTTATGCGCCGTGGCGGGTGGCAGCGCGGGCATGTCGCGCCCGATCATCATGGTAGCAAGGTCTGTCGCATCGTGGTCGCGCGGATCCACCGTGCCTGTCACTGCCCCGTCACGCAGAATCGTCGCATGGTCGCAAATGGCACGAATTTCTTCCAGCTTGTGCGAGATGAACAGGATCGACACACCCCGATCGCGCAACCGGCGCAGCGTATCGAACAGACGTGCGACCGATTGCTGCGGCAGGACCGAAGTAGGTTCATCCAGGATCAGCAGATCAGGGTCGGTCATCAGGCAGCGGATGATCTCAACCCGCTGGCGTTCGCCCACAGACAACGAATGGACGTGGGCGCGGGGATCGACCTCCAGCCCGTATTCGCGGCCCAGATCACGGATGCGCGTTACTAGTGCGGCTGTACGGCCCGGTACGATCAACGAAATATTTTCCACGACCGTCAAAGTCTCGAACAGCGAAAAGTGCTGGAACACCATGCCGATACCGAGCTTTCGGGCCTCGGCCGGGGATGTGGGGCGAACCGGTTTGCCCTGCCATGACACCTGACCCGCATCGGGCGACTCGACGCCATAGATTAGCTTCATCAGGGTGGATTTGCCTGCACCGTTTTCCCCAAGTATCGCATGGATGGACCCTTTCTCTACCGTCAGGTCGATCCCGCGATTGGCATGAACGGCCCCGTAGGATTTCGACAATCCGCGAATGGACAAAAGCGGCACAGGCATCGGATCAGCTTGGCAACGGCGTCGTCACACCCGCGACATGCCAATCCATCGAAACGATATCCTCATCGCCCAAGATTACGCCTTCCGCTGCGGCTTCGCCGCCGTCCTGTCGGGCGATAGGACCGGTGAAGACATGCATGCTGCCATCGGTCAGTTGCGCCTGAGTTTCGGTGATCCGCGTCATCACCTCGGACGGGATGTCAGCATTCCAGTCCATCGGCTGAATAACGCCTTCGGCCAGACCAAGATAGGCGGTATGGCCTTCGAAATCACCCTCCAGATGCGCTTTCACGGATTGAAGAAAGAAGGGTGCCCAATCGGTTGCGACGCACCCCAGATATTTCGTTGGCGCGTATTTCAGCATAGACGAATTGAGGTTGAAGACATAGGCCCCCGTTTCTTCGCAGATCGAGACCACCGACGGTGTGTCTTGACCGTTGGAATAGATCACGTCGCAGCCCTGGGCCAACAGCGCACGCGCGGCCTCTTGTTCCTTGGCAGGATCGAACCATGTGTTGACCCAGACAACCGCGACCTGAATATCAGGGTTTATGGCCTGGGCGCCTAAGGTAAATGCGTTAATAGAACTGACGAGCTCCGGAATTGCAAAGGCCGAGACGGAACCGAGCTTTCCCGTTTTCGACACGGCAGCTGCGGCCATCCCCATCAGATAGGTGCCTTGATAATTCCGCGCTGCGAAAGGTGTAAAATTCGGTGCGACCATAAAGCCCGATGCATGCAAAACACTGAGGTCAGGATTGCGCCGCGCCACTTGCATGGCACCGTTCTGATACCCGAACGATCCCGCGATCAGCATTTTGTTTCCATCTGCCACGACCTTGTTCATGATGCGATCGGCGTCCGGGCCTTCGGGAATATTTTCAAGCTTGGTGATTTTCACGCGGTCGCCATATTCGGCCACGACCTGATCCAGCCCCATCGCCAGTGCATGCGACCAGCCGACATCCCCGAAAGGCGAAGGAACGACCAGCGCGATGCCAAGCGGTTCGCCCTGCGCCCGCGCAAGGGCGGGCATCAGACCCGCGCCAAGCGCCGCTGCGGCAGTGGTTTGCAGAAAGCCGCGCCGGTTCAACGTGCTGGTCATGATGTTCTCCTTGCTGGATATGGTGGTCATATCGTTATCGTGGCCAATGCTGCCTCGGCCTCGGCGGCCATCTGTGTTTCGTCCAGACCGGGGAAGCCTTCGCCGTCCCAGACGATGCGACCGTTCACCATGGTCAGATCCGTCGCCGTTCCGATGCCCACGCGGGCGATCAGGCTTTCGGGGTCATGGCGGGTGCCAACGTAATCCATGCGGCGCGTGTCGATTGCGAACAGATCCGCCGCCATGCCGGGGGCCAGCGTGCCGATATCGGCGCGACCCAACAAGGACGCCCCGCCCGAGGTGCCATAGCGCAGGAAGTCTGCCGGTTCCGGCACCGGATGGCTGCGCATTGGTGCGACCAGACATTGCAGCATATAAGCTGAATGCAGGCAGTGCATCAGGTTGGAATTGTCGTTCGACGCGGCCCCGTCGCAGCCCAGACCAACACGAATGCCCAAGGCATGCATCGCCGGTATGGGGGTCACTTCGGCGCCCACCAGATATACGGGTTCGGGGCAATGCGACACGCCGGTGCCGGTTGCGGCCATCTGCGCCAGTTCGCCTTCCGTCAGTTCCCAGCAGTGGGCATAGAAAGTGTCCGGCCCGCAGAAACCCAGCTTTTCAAGATAATCCACCGTGCGAAGACCGTGGCGCTGACGGATCACCTCGGATTCCCCCTCACCCACGTGGGAATGCAGCATCAGCCCGTGCTGGCGGGCCAGCGCGATGGATTGGGTAAAGGTCTCGGCATAGCAGTTGACCGGCTGGCAAGGCGCCAGCGCCACCTGCCGCATCGAGAACTGCGCGCCGTCGTGATAAACCCCGATCAGCCTTTCGCAATCGGCCAGATATTCATCCGTCGTTTCCAGCATCTCGTCCGGAATGGTCGAGCCTTCGGATTTCGGCAGGGTGTTGGTCCCCCGCCCCGCATGAAAACGCAGACCGATTTTGTCCGCAGCCTCGAACTGGCGGTCGATGATGCGCTTGCCTGCCTTGCGCGGAAAGCAATACTGGTGGTCGAAGGCCGTGGTGCAGCCGTGTTTGGCCAGTTCCGCAAGCGCCGTGACTGAAGCATGATAAAAACAATCCTCGGTCAGGCGGGCGAAGATCGGATAGATCCGGTCCAGCCATTCAATGACGCTTAGTTTAGTCCAGTCCAGTCCCACGCGGTTGCGCACAAAGCACTGGAAGAAATGGTGATGAGTGTTCACCAGCCCCGGATACAGGAACCAACCCGTCGCATCGATCAACTCGGTCCCTTCAGGGGCAGTCAGGGCGGGACCTATAGCGCGGATGGCTGGCCCTTCGGTCAGCAGATCGGCATCGCGGATGACGCCAGTACCGGTGATAATAGCGGCGCAGTTGCGAAACAGATATGCGGGCATGTCAGGCGCTTTCCTTGCGAACCACGTCCGGCATGGGACCGGGTTCGGGCATTTGTTCGTGCAGGCGATGAATACCCGGCATTTCGATGAACCCCGGCAGGGCGCGGATCGCCCGCATCCACAACCGGATCGAGGGATAGCTATCCAACGATACCCCCCCATCGGGCGCAAGCGCCGCATAGGGAAAGCACGCGATATCCGCGATGGTCGGCCGGTCGGCGGCTAGAAATATCCCGCCACGCCTGCGTCTGGCATGGATCGCCGCCTCTAACTCGCGCAGCGCATCTGTTGCCTGTACCCGCAGCGCGTCGATATCGCCTGAAAAGCCAAGCATGTCATGCAACCGTGCAGCTCCCGCGCTGGCGGTCAACCGCTGCGAAAATGCTAGCCAGTTGGCAACCCGCGCCTGCATCTCTGGATCATCATGCCCCAGCCATTCGTGTGCATTGACCGCCGCTAGATAGGTAAGGATCGCGCCGGATTCCGTTAGCACCAGTTCAGCATCTTTCAGAACAGGGATCGTCCCTGCCGGGTTCAGTGCCCGAAATTCGGGGCTGTGATGTTCCGCACCGGGATGGAAATCGACCGGGCGCAGATCGATTCCCGCCACCAACAGCGATGCCAACAGCCGCACCTTGTAGCAGGATGGCGAAAGTACGTAGTCGTAAAGGATCATGCCGCCACCAATTGCGCGCCGAAGGTATAGCCGTGACGCTTCAGCCAGCGCCGATAGGCGATGGACAACATGTCGGCCCGTGTCGGAATTTCCTGCCCCGGGTCCAGCGGCAACAGCGCCGGCAACTGGTTTTCCAGAATCGAGCGGTCCTGAAGGAAGATCAACTGCTGGAAATGGATCATCTGGGTCATGGTGCTGTCGTCATCATACAGCGCCATCCACGGCCAGACCTCGCAGGTGGTTTCGGTCAGGGGCTGGACAAAGATCGTTATCACATCCCATTCGCCGGGTCTCGGCGGGCAGGTTTTGTACAGTACCGAACAGGTCGGGTTTGGCACGCGATACATATATTCGGTGGTGATGCCACCTTGGGCAGAGCGCGCAGCCTGCGGCTGGAAGAACTTGACCTTGGTGGCCCAGACTTCGTTGACGTCGTCTCGGATCTCGACCTCGTACCGTTCAACCTCGGTATGCGGTTCTGATCCCAGCACATCGGTATGGACGAATGGAAAATGGGCGATGTCCAGAAAATTCTCGACCGCACGCAAGGGAGAGCAACGGACTTTAACACTGCCGACCTCGACAAGGCGGCGCCCGGGTTGATGCGCCTCGGGGATGTCGAACACATCACCAGCGGGCGTACCAAGCGATGTCCAGACATGTCCGAACTTTACCAGAACTGGAAGCACACGCCCGTCACATGTAACAACGGGTGCGCCACTTGCTTCGGCCCTGACGTGGATCGGCTGGGCCAGCAATAACGTATCGCGACCAGATCGGGTCAGCTTGCTTGCAAGCGCGACGGGGTACCAATGATCTTGCATCGTAGCGATCATGTCGCGACCGCCTGTTCCAGACGACGACGCAGCACCTCGATCGCAAGTGACAAACCGTCTAGCTGTGCGGTGTCATAGCCTTCAGCCGCAAGAACATGCAAATTGCAGCCCCTGCCCTGCAGCGCCTGCACCAGCAACACCACGCTGCAACCTGCAAGCCTTTCTTCACCTTCCACCGCGCGCGCGATTAAATCAGCAGGCGCATTTACGGACAATGACCGGAAGCCCGTGAAACCGCGGTAATCCACAGGTTCCCCAGCTTGTCCCGTGGGAGCAACCCAAACGACGCTGGATTTCTCACGAACGTCAAAGCGTGGTACCTTGATTGCAGCTGGGGGAACGAGATCAGGGTGAGCAGGAATTTTGCTGCAGTGGCCATTTTCGCCATACCGCCAACCGTGATAGATACAGGAAAGAAAGTCCCCCCTCACGAAACCGTGCGACAATCGCATCCCACGGTGAGGACAGCGGTCGTGCCAGGCAGCTATCCGCCCCGATGCAGATCGCCAGACAACAAGGTCGTGACCTGGCAGATGAGCAGGAATTGCCATCCCGCTCAGAATGTCCTGCGACAACGCCACAGGTATCCAGATGCTGCTCACGTTGACATGGCTCCTACAGGTCCGGAAACTTGCATATGCGCCATCAAAAGATAAGGTAAATCGAATGTATGCAATTTACCCAATTGTTTGAAAATACTTCAATTTCACCTAAACTTAATGTCTTACTTTTAGGCACAGCGCCTAAATATTATACAAATGCTAATCGATTTAGAGTGCTTCTCGCTGGATATTTTCTATCCATGCATCAATTGGCCCCAATAAACAGCCCATCTCCATAGCATCCCGCATCTCGGAGGGGCCAACTACCCCCATCTCCAATACTGCTTGATCGAACGCTCCTATATCGACGCATACGCCAATACGACGCGCATGAGCGCGGATCCAAAGATCAAGTGTGTTCCCCAGCTGGCCAGAAATAATAAAGCGTTCACTAGCCATCGTAACCTGTTTTTCCCTAAGCTCAGCCCATATAGAGCCGACCAAATCTCAGATCGTCAATAGCCGACCTATTTGTTATGTTTTACCAGCAAAGGGCGCAAATGCGTTTTGCGAGCGCCCACTGCGGTCGGCGACGACACTCGCCGGTTCCAGCTTCATTAGGCAGATTTCGGCATCTTCTGCTACGTCTGCCGCCGCAAACCGCACGAACTTGCGCGTCGACGCATAGAGCGAATGTTTACTTGCGCTGTGCCGAGTCTGTAAGTCGTTCATGGGGATAACTCGGCTTAGTGCTCTGTCTCGTGACGCTTTTCGCAACCGACCAGCGTCATAGCCCCGGTTTGTCAGAAACCAGCCGAATTGCGCGGAGTCTGTGACAAATGCCGCCGCGCCATTCTGGGTGCTTAGACGTCTTGCCAGCGTAGAGAATTGTCTAAGCCCGTCATAAGCTAGGTAAACACCGGTTATACCTTCGATGCTTCCTGAATTTATAAAGCGTCTGCGCTAACACATATCTCGGCAGTGGAAAGAACCTATATAAGCCACTGTAACTAAATGAATAAAGCGATGACCTCCTAAAAATCTTCAACCGTTGGTCATTCTGGATCTCTGGAAAGAAGGTGGGACATCTAAGCTTTGATCGATCAGAAAAGGTGGCTCGATGACTAAATCTCGTTCCAAAGCCTGAAATACCCCAAAGAATTTAAACTAATAGGTCTGGGGCCTAAGGGCATTGGGGCATTGGGCAACATTCAAGCTCCTATTTACCGATCCCCTCCCCTTACCATTTTCAGGTATTAACCCAATTCGTCTGGTTCGCGACGCCGTGCCCCACTTTCAACAATGTCTCGTATATTTATCAATAGATCGTCAATCATATGAGACGTAACAGCTTGTCCTTCAAAACTGAGAATATATCTGTCACGATCCACTGCACATCTGATTGTCACCCCGTTTGCCGTTGTTAGCGTTTTGTCACCCAGAAAACTGCTGGCTTTCGATAGTGCTTTAGGACGACCACCCCTCTTTTTTTCTTTTGGAACTCGGTTCAATTGGTCAAGAACCGGTTCAATTGCGTGCCATTCCTCGTCTGCGTTTTGCGGGGTCACATTGGACAAAGCTATCCGCAAACTACTTTCCGCCCCCTGCCTTAAGGCTGCCGAAAGTTGAAGACCGCGGCGCTCGGTCAATCCTTCTGGAAAATCCAGCATGTCCCCAAGCTCTTCAAATATAAGAGAAAAAGATCTAATTTTTGATCTTTTTGCTTTTGAGCCGGTCGCAAAGAGCTTATTTACCGCTTCCTCGGTGCTGGCAAATGCCCCCTGTTGGGCGGCTATTACAGCTACCCTACCCCGTTCAAAATGGCTTAGCTCTTCGCGGACTTCATTCTCCTCAACCATAGAAACGAATGCATTGGCGCTGCTTTCCCGTGGTCGTATCAGGGTACGTATAGTTTTGTATTTTTCTGCCTGAGTTAGTTCATACAAGCCTCGCATTGCTAGTAGACGGCGATACCCTGAAAGCAGACCGTACCGCTGCCCATTATCGCTAGGTGTTTCTAGTTCGAAAACTTCGATTGGAAGTCGCAAGCCGTGAACAGATATTGATTGCCGTAATTCCTGTATCCCATCCTCATCCATAACCATGCGGTCACGGATCATCGCTGCCTCGTCGATCAACTCAACTGGCAGTTCGACCATGAGAAGACCATCTGCTTGAACTTGTGCAAGGCGACTAGAGTCCGCCTCGAGGCGTGCCCGTTGTTCCCGCGCGTCAGGACTGTCCGTCTGGGACAACGACGCGCTATCAGCCGCCATTTGCGCAATCGGCGCAACCCCGCGTCCCGAGCTATATCTATCTGAGGTTTCGCTGCGAAACTGCTCTTCGATCCGTGAAAGATCATCTGTGCTAGGAGTTTCCAGCCGCCTGCGCTTAGCCATTATCTTCAGCCTCCGCTTTTACTGCATTACCGTGTTCCATTTGAACATCTCGCCACCATGAACCTAGTACAAGTTCCTTTACTTCAGCCCACGTCCTATCAAAGGTCTCTCGGCCGCGAACGTATGTGTCACGATTGAAATCCCGGTAGTCCGCTTCGTAGATACCATTAACTTGCTCACCCGCCTGCCCGACCATCGCCGTCAACTCTTGCCGGTAAGTTGTCATAAAATCTCCGAAATAGGCTTGGATTACATTCGCCAGATCGGTCTGTTGCGCCGCGTCGAACCGCGTAATGATGGCCCGAACAGCGTCCCACTCAAAGCGCATTTCGGGCAAGCCATCTCGCCGTCGTGCCGCGTTCTCTCCGTCTTCCACGCTGGCAAAGGTTGAATACAACATATCGAAAAAGCGGCCGGTCGAGTCAAATTCCAGAAACGTCGCGCCAAGTGGAACCAGTAAAATATCGGCAGCTGCCAGTGCATTAATCGTTAGGTACCCAAGTGCAGGAGGCGTATCGATGATGACCAGATCGTAATCATCTAAGATCCTGTCGCTGTTTAAAGCATTACCCAAGGCATCCCATAGGGGCCAACCCCGCAAACCCATACGCCAGACTGGTACTTGGAATTCTGCCCAATACAGGTTCAGCTGGGCGCCTAAAAGATCAATGTTTGGCCAATGCGTTGATTGGATAACGTCTCGGGCGCCAAGCTTCAGTGCCTCAGTCAGGGTTTCATCGAAGGGTAGGGGGGGCTGCCCGGCGGCCGCTCTAATGCGATTTTCGACCTGAAGCGCCATAGCGTAATCTTTTGCCAGAAGCGGAAAAGCCGTAGACCATTCATCAGGGACATCGCCGCCCATGATCGACGTCATACTTCCCTGACTATCCAAGTCAATAACCAGTACCTTATAGCCGTCCAACGCTGCCGACATCGCAAGATGCGCTGCGGTGGAGGTTTTCCCCACACCACCTTTGAAATTCGCGACTGCAATGATCTTTGCAGGCTGACCATTCGGACGCCAAGGGCGGTACTCTCGATCAGCTGCACCTTCGGTCGCAAAATGATCACGTAAGCGAAGGACATCTTCAAGTGAAAACCACTTGGAATTACCCTCCCCAGTCCCCTGTGGCAAATCAGGATGCTTACTCAAAACACGTCTAAAATGTGCCGGTGCGACGGGGATTAAATAGCGACATACCTCCCATGTAGAAAAGCGTCTAAGCCGCTTCTTTCCATCAGGTGCGTAACCTCTCTCCGCTAGATCTTGCCTGCCTCTGGCGGCAAAGGCAGCGGCCCGCGCGAATCGAGCGGTATCAATTGGGGCGGATAGTCGTTTGGCAGCAGCTTCAGGATCAATGTTGAAGTAAGGGGGAGTAGCTTCTTTCGAGGACATCACGATCCCTTTGCTATGTAATGTGTTCTTCGCCGTTCTAGCAAATCTATAGCATGTCGAGAAGCCAAACTTCTAGGATTAGTAAGGTTTCGCGGCGAAACTAAAAGAAATCGATACAAAACACCTCACATATAGTTTGTAAGAACTTTAAGATCTTTAAAAGCTTTGCGGCTATAATTTATATATCTATCATATACTTATTCATATTAAAGCACCTGCATACAGGCTGAGGGGGACCTGTATGCAGGATGATAAGCACCCGCTTACAGGGCCATTAGCACCAATTCGCAGGACAATAGGTAATAATTCGCAGGATGACCCTAAACGACAGCGAGTTTGTCGTTTATTAGCTTCGCCTGCGCATGGCCTAGACCGTAAATAGGTGCCTTTAGCCTCCGCCTTGGTTTTAAGGTGCCCACATACAGGACAGCAAAACTACGGATTTAGGTGCCTATATCCGAGTTGCCCTTGGGTGCCCTGTTTGCCATACTGCCCATAAAATAGAGACAAGGCGGCGCATGGACGATATTCCTAAAGAAAGGCTAGTCGGTGCTTTGCGACGCGGAGCTGTAAAGAAAAACGTCGCCGCTATCCATGTGTCCGGAAAGCTGACGTTACTTCAACGAAAACTTTCCAACGTTTTATTGCTAAATGCGTACGACACACTGAATACAAGACGAAGCCACAGCGTCGATGCACGAACTCTTTGTCTTATGATCGGTTATAACTCCAATGATATGGAGACGCTTAAGCATTCCTTGCGTGGCCTCGTCGAAACTGTTGCCGAATGGGACATGCTGGATGAAAAAGGGCAGCAAGAATGGGGGGTGTCTAGCTTGCTAAGTTATGCCAAACTGAAAGGAGGGGTCTGCGAATACGCCTATTCTCCCGCTTTGGCTGAAAAGCTGCACGACCCAAAAGTGTTTGCCCTGATAAATCTGAACATTCAGCGCCGCTTTACATCTGGTCATGCATTGGCGCTTTATGAAAATTGTTATAGGTTTGTGAGAACCGGATCGACCGGCTGGTGGCCTCTGGATCTATTCCGCCGCCTGATGGGGGTCGATAATTCAGCCTATTACGAAATGTTCAAGCATCTCAATGCAAAGATCATTAAGCCTGCTGTGTCCGAGGTCAACCGGACGAGCAATATTATTCTAACGCCGGAAACCCGACGGCGGGGCAGGGTGGTTACTGAAATACGTTTTAAGATTAGTGAAAACCCACAGCTTGCCATTCTTAATATAGATGATGGGGCAGGGGCCCGCCATAGTCAGGTTTATGTTCGCTTGCTCGCACTCGGAGTCAGTGATCGTCTTGCCAAACAGTGGTTGACAGCGCATGGCGAGGATCAGGTCGCGGCCAAACTGGCTTATGTCGATCAGCGTCCTAACGTCAAAAGTAAGGTTGGTTATCTAAGTGCAGCGCTTGACGGCGACTTCAGCGCAGCAGCACCTATCACCGCAGTTGTTCCAACAAGTCCGCGAGCTGAACAATTGCGGCGTATTATGGATCGTGTCAAAGAACGTAGTCCTACGCAGCGTGATGCCGATCGACGATTGTTCATGAGCCAGCTTTCTAGTGCACCGCTACGCGAGGATTTTGATAAGCATGGCTGGTTGTCACCTCTCAATGCGGCTCGAATAATCGCTTTCTGGGACGAAATGTCTCCGGGTCTGTTTGAGGATTTCTAACACTGCGCGGGTCAAGGTTCGTGACGCCATCATTGTCGCCTTCCTAAACACGGCGGCGTCGACCCCATGCTCCACTCTCTGGATTTCTGTACCTAGAAGAACCGCTACGAGATGGCTGCTGATCTGCGTCGGATTTACAATGCCCCGACCACCGATTATGCGGGCATCGCGTTGGATACTTTCGCGGAAAACTGGGCTAGTAATACGCTTTCGTTCCCTCCGCCTGGCGCAAGGCTTGGCAGGGGTTGATTTCGCTCTCTGCCTTTGACCCGGTGATCCGCAAGATCATCTATATCAAATCATTGATTCCAACGGCTCAATTCCAATGGCGAGGGAACGCTACCGAAAGCTTGAACCTCACCATCGCGCTTGCAATCAAGACAGGCAATTCGGACGCAGCCGCCCGGGCAACGACGGACCACGTTTTGGTACAAGGTGAACGATTACGCGATTTAGTCGCGTTGTTGGATAGCTTTCAAGAACGTCAGATAGAATAATACTATAGGCGGTTTGATCGTGTCGTGTGCCTGACGGTCATTTTAATGTCAGCGTTATAAGGCCAGTTACTACTATGCCGCGGGTCTGAAGTGGCTCTGTTAAACGAAATTGAATCGCCACGGGTCAGTGAATCGCTTCGATTTTGTCGGAGACCATCAACTTAAGTAAGGATGATGGTTATGACGAAAAGCAGAATGGCAAATCGCTACTCGGCCGAGGTCCGCGCACGTGCTGTCCGGATGGTGTTCGAGCATCAAGGCTCATACGAAACGCAGGCAGGCGCGATCGCGGCCATTGCACCCAAGATTGGCTGTATTCCCAAGACCTTGAACGGATGGGTCAAGCAGGCCGAGAAAGACAGTGGCATGCGAGATGGTGTGACCACTAAGGAACGGGATCGGATCAAGGCACTGGAACGTGAAGTTCGCGAGCTGCGCCAGGCGAATGAAAGTCTCCGCAAGGCGTCAGCTTGTTTTGCGCAAGTGGAACTCGACCGCCCACTGAAGTGATGATCGCCTTCATTGAGGATCAGCGCATTGTTTACGGTGTCGAGTCGATCTGCAGGGTGCTGCCGATTGCACCGTCAACATATTACCACCGCTTGGTTTGCCTTGCTGATCCATCCAAAGCTTCGGCCCGGCATCAGCGCGACACGGAGCTACGCCCCGAGATCAAGCGGGTCTGGGACGAGAATTACCATGTCTACGGGGTCCGCAAGGCATGGCATCAGCTCAAACGCGAGGGCTTGATCTGGCGCGCTGCACGGCGGAGCGGCTGATGAAACAGAACGGCATGCGTGGGGCTGTGCGCGGCAAGGAGGTCAAAACAACCGTCCCTGACACATCAGCGCCTTGTCCCCGTGACAAGGTGAACCGCGTGTTCCGAGCACCAGCCCCGAACCTTCTCTGGGTCAGTGATTTTACGTATGTGTCCACATGGCAGGGCTTTATCTACGTGGCTTTTGTCATCGACACGTTCGCCGATCGCATCGTCGGGTGGCGGGTCTCGCGGTCCGCCAAAACGGACTTTGTGCTCGATGCTTTGGAGCAGGCCCTGCATGATCGACGCCCCGTCCAGAAAAGTAGACTGGTTCACCATTCGGACCGCGGCGGGCAATATTTATCCATTCGATACACGGAGCGCTTGGCCGAGGCTGGCATCGAACCGTCGGTCGGCAGTGTCGGTGACTCGTATGACAACGCCCTCGCCGAGACGATAAACGGTCTTTACAAAACCGAACTGGTCCATGGCGCAACATGCAGGATCTGGAAATGGCCACCCTTGGCTGGGTCGATTGGTTCAACAACCGGCGCCTGCTTGGGCCCATCGGAAACATCCCGCAAGCAGAGGCTGAAGAGAACTTCTATGCACAGCGCGACGTGCTCGATATGGTCGCGTGAAATGAAGCTATAGGTCTCCGGTGAAACCAGCGCGATTCAAAAAGCTTTGCTATACTATCGTCAAAGCTACGCGGCGTGGAATGCATAGACTGCTAGGAAGTCCGACCGTATCCATGTACCGGACATTCCGCACGATCCGACATGCATCGTTGTCATGCCAGCCCGATTTTTCAAAATCGATAAACTGTTGAACGCGTCTAAGTTGCTATTTGTTAGAGGAACGTCATGCCCTGCTGCGTGGTTATCCACTTGCAGCCAGAGGAGGTTCACGTTGGATGGTTCCGCGCCCATGACCCGTTCCGCAACAAGCTTGACATCGCTGAACCATATTGCAGTTGCAGTGCCCGTCCGAAACGAGGCCACGCGGCTTCCCAAGCTGTTATCCGCGCTGGACGTCGGTGCCAGTATTGTCCCCGTACCGGTGACAGTCACCTTACTGATCAACAACACGACCGACGCAAGCGCGAAGATTGCCCGCAGGCTAAATTATCCTGCCCTGAGTCTCCAGGTACTAGAAACCGAATTTTCCCAGAACCAAGCTAGCGCCGGCCACGCCAGAGGCATGGCCATGCGTGTCGCAGCATCGCAAGGCGGGCTGCTGATGACTACCGATGCAGACGCAATCCCCGACCCGATGTGGATGATATCCGCGCTGATGGCCATGGCCGGTGGCGCGGATCTGGTCTGCGGGCGGATCACGGCGCGAGTGCCCCGTGTAATGGCGACCCCCTCAGGGGGACGGATCACGCGGGCTGAATTTTCCTATGCCACTATGATGCATGAAGTCAGGCATTATCTTGACCAGATGGCAGGACGGCAAGCCATTGGATCGGTCCGCCCGCATTATATGGAATCGGGTGCCTGTATGGCGATGCGCGTCCAAGCTTTCTTGGCCGTCGGGGGCCTGCCCGACCGACCCTGCAGCGAGGATCGCGCTATGGTGTATCGTGCTGAAACTGCCGGATTGGTCGTGAACTATTGCGACGGGATGCGGGCAAGGGTCTCGGGCCGGTTGCGCGGGCGGGCGGCGGGTGGAATGGCCGAGTGCCTGCGCCAGCGCATGCAGGACGAAGATCCCTACGCTGATCAAGCAATGCTGTCGCCAAAATTGCTGGCGCAACTCTGGTCCGATGCCATGTATGGCAGTCCGCAACCCTATCCTGACCGCAGCACTTCACCGGGACCCCGCATGCGGGCATCCGATCTTGAGACGGCCTTACCTCTTCTAGCGCAATTGACGACCGACATCATCCGCCCGCAATTCGCCGAGTGGCTTTCGCGCAAACGCGTGGTGGCGGCATGACGGGTGCGAAACTGGCCGCTCAATTGCTGCTGGATCTGCCTGACGACGGGCCGGACGGACCTTCAGGACCCAGTATCGCACGGGCTCTACGTGTCAGCGGTGTGCTGGAGGAAGCCGTCGACCTCGCGCATCATCCCCGTGAGCCGCTAGCCCTGATGAATGCTTTGGCACAGCTCGGACAATCGAGCCTATCTGCCGGGAGAATTTTTGAGGGTCATGTGAACGCGGTCAAGCTGTTAAATCTGCATGGTGGGCCGATCAGGCCGGCCAAGGGCGGCGAATTGTACGGTATATGGGGGGCGGACGGACCCGACCCCGTACATATCCACAATGGCGTCCTGCAAGGTCAAAAATTATTCGCTAGCGGCGCGGACGTGCTGGATCAGATCATCGTAACAGCTCGATCCGACCGTGGCCTGAATTTAATACTGTTCCCGCGAAAAGTCCTCCATGGTCGCCTGTTCCCGCACGAATGGCAGGTATCAGGCATGACGTCGACTGCCTCGGGGCGCTGTGACCTGAACGGGGTCGCCCTTTCCGACGGGGTCATATTAGGCGAACCAGACAGCTATCTAACGGAACCGCATTTCCACGGCGGCGTCTGGCGTTATGCCGCTGTGCAGATGGGGGCAATGCGGAGGCTGACGATGATCACCGCTGATCAATTGCGCCGCCGCGATCAAGTAAAGGCACCTTTGCAAGCGATGCGGCTGCACGGAATGATCACAGCATGCGAAACCGCGCGCCTGTGGCTTGCCCAAGCCGCCACCACGGTCGAGCGTTCCGGCGCCACCCCAAGCGATGCCCAGGCCGCGATCCTTGCACGCCTGCGCACTGCGCAGGAGGCCGTAGCTTTGCTGGGGCTGATGGATCAGGCACTTGGCGCTGCATCTTTTGCCACGGGACATCCTGCTGACAGGATCAGACGTGATCTGGGTCTGTATCTGCGACAAGCGAATCCGGACGGCATGGCCCTGGCGTCTACGGCCAGTATCGCGGCAGACACGAACCTTTCGACACGGTGGATCGGATGAGCCGTTTTCTGGACCATATCGCGGATGCCCCCACCATTCAGGTGGCTGATCTACTGCAGAACCGTCCCTTAACCATTCTTGCCCCCCATCCGGATGACGAAACCCTTGGCTGCGGCGCGCTGCTGTTCGATGCCGCACAGATGGGGACCGCATGTCAGGTGATATGCGCAACCGACGGTGCAGCCTCGCACCCCGCATCGCGTTCATGGTTCCCTGCCCGTATCGCCCGGGAACGCGAATGCGAACTGCGGGCAGCCTGCGAAGTCCTTGCCCCGAATGCTGCTGTCGAATGGTTGGGACATCCTGATTGCCACGCCCCGCGAGATGCCGCATCCGCCGAGCAGGTCGCCGCGATGATACCACCCAATGCCTTATTGCTAGCCAGCTGGTGTAAAGATCCGCATATCGACCATGAAAGCTGTGCAGAACTAGCGCTTTTAATTGCCGGGATGCGTCCAGATGTTGAATTGCAGTTCTACCCAATCTGGGGCCGTTTTTGCGATGGTCAAGCCACAGGCATCCAGCTTGCTGCGTCAGTCCGTGCTATTTCAGCAAAAGCCCGCGCCCTTGCCTGTCACCGCACACAAATGACCAGCATGATTTTCGATGATCCCGATGGTTTTGTCATGACACAAGAACACCAACAGCATTTCCTGTCACACCCCGAGGTGATCCTTGCCCCATCATGATGTTCTTGCGCACCTTACACGCCTTTATGCTGCCAGCGACGACCCGTGGCAGCACCGTACCAGCGCGTATGAGGCCGCGAAATACGCGGCTACGCTAGACGCGATCGGTTCAGGTCCTTTCAGTAACGCGCTTGAGGTAGGGTGTGGCAATGGCACATTCGCAATATTGCTAGCGCAACGTTGCGAATATCTTACATTGATGGAATGCATTCCAGCAGCCATGGCGTCGGCCCGCAGCGCGCTGGCGGCAAATACAAACGTGAACTTCATCCAGGGGGCCGCCCCCGATGCCCTGCCGGACATGTATCCTGACCTAATCCTGTTGTCCGAGGTGCTCTATTTTCTGACGCCCGACGACATTGGCCAGCTTGGCGATTGGCTGACAACACATGCCACCGGTCCGGTCATCGCCGTCAATTGGATAGGGCCCACGGACGAACCGCTGGATGGGAATGCCGCGATCACCCTACTGACTCGATCACTTGGCGACCCAGCTACCAAGCAACACAAGCAATTTCGCATCGATACCTTTGGCTAACTTGCCAGGCTCCAGACACGTTGAGTATTGGAGCCAGAACAAGACGGTCGCTGCAAGTATGATTGCGGAAAAAGTACGTTTCGGGGCATCGTCCATATCAGGTTACGACACGTCGCCAACCCTTGAAACGGCCGAACGTGATCTTGATCCGGTTGCGCTGTCTATAGCGCCGTATATTATATTTGATGGCGTTCTTGTGAGAATTCCGCTCGGGCATACAGACCTTTATCCCCCAGTGACCTGAACCCCTAGAACTTTTCCAAACTTTCGTAGTGTCCGCCCAACAAAGGGACGGACAAATGAAGGCACGATTCACTGACGAACAGATCATAGCGATGATCAAAGAGCAGGACGCTTGTAAGAGGGCTGCTGATGGGAAGCGGCTGCGGGCGCTTGAAGACGAGTACGGCAAGCTCAAAAACTTCTGGCCGAACAAATGTTGGACAACCTTATGTTATGAGACATCAACTCAAGAAAGTGGTGACGCCTGCCGTGAGGCGGGAAGCGGTGGTTTATCTGTGCGAAGCGCACGGTGTGAGCCCGCGGCGGGCGTGTGATGTGCTGCATATTGGTCGATCATTGGTGCGGTATCTGTCGCGTGGTGGCGATGACAATGATCTACGCGATACGATCAAGCGGGTGTCCACCGAACGGCGTCGGTTTGGTTGCCGCCGCATCCACGTGATGATTGTGCGTGAGGGTTTCGAGGTGAACCACAGACAGTGAGGCGCATCTACGCTTCAGGTGCGCCGCAGAGGCGGCAGGAAGCGTGCGTTGGGCACAAAAAAGCCGGTGCGATGGCGCTGCGTGATGGCCCAAACCAGCGCTGGTCATTGGATTTCGTGTCTGACGCCCCGACGGATGGTCGCCGTTTTCGCATTCTGACGGTCGTTGACGACTTCAGTCGCGAGAACTTGGTACTGGTCGCAGATACATCTCTGTCGGGGCAAGGGGTTGCCCGAGAACTGGATCGCGTGATCGCCGAACGCGTCATGCCAAAGACGATTGTCTCGGACAACGGCACAGGGTTCACCAGCACGGCGATCCTCAAACGGGTTCAGGAAACTGGTGTTGATTGGCACTATATCGCGCCAGACAAGCCCCGGCAGAACGGATTCATCGAAAGCTTCAACGGCAAGTTGCGGGATAAATGCCTCGATAAAAGGCTGTTTGGCACATTGCGCGATGCCCGCAAAACGTTTGAGGAATGGCAGGAGCATTACAACTTGCACAGACCACATTCAGCATTAGGCAACCTCACCCTAATGGAATTTTTGCAGAGAAACGAAATGGACAAGATGGCGGCCTCACGCCAAATATTTAACCCTAAGGACTACGCGCAAAACTGGAGCAGACTTAGGGCACAGGTCGTGACCTCGAAGGGATTATGTTGACGCGCGGTGTTCGTGTCGATCATGCGGCGCTGAATCGCTGGGTGGTAAGGTTTGCTCCGCTCATCGCGGCAAAGGCCCAACTCACTGGATTGGCCCCGGTTACGCACGACAACCGAACCTTTTGCGGAAAACGGGTTATCGCCGGTGGCCGTCTTGCCCTACGGCCCGTGACGTTCCTAGCAGCTTTGGTCGCGGCACATCACAACCCGAGCCTGAAATCCTTCTCAGACCGACACCGCAAGCCCAAAAAACCGCACAAGGCCATCATCACCGCCGTCGCCAGAAAGCTCGTCACCATCGCGAACGCCCTGTGCAAGAGCCGTCAGAAATGGACCGCCGCAACGGCGTGAGAAATACAGTTGCTAGCTCAGTCCAACTGCATGGCGCAAAGCCTCGTTCATTCGGGTCTGCCATCCCGGGCCTCCGGCCTTGAACTTAGAAACGACCTCTGGATCAATTCGCAATGAAACTGCAACTTTCGGGTTCTCGGTCTTCGGCCGTCCACCAGCATTCTTGCGCATTTGTTCAGAGCGCGCTGGAAATACTTCGGTAAATGGTCGTGCTTGTACCAACTGTGCGTCGGTGGCTTCCGGCGCGTCAAGATCAATGGAAATCATCGGCTGAACTCGAGCCTCGCTAATTGTTTTATTAGTCATAGCAACCTTCTTTCTTTCCAGCTTGCGGGACGCATTGATATTACCGAAACGCCTTCGGTTCCAAGGACGGCGAACACAACTGCGATCGTTCCGTCTTCAAGACGCCCTATTGCCATATGACGGTCTTGCTTTGCTGGAACGACCAGCGAAGTCAGAAAGAAGGTGTCGTTCAGGTCTGCAAAATCCAGCCCGTGTTTGGCTGGAATGACCAGCCTTTTAGGTTCGTCCCAAACGATCTTCATCGTTTCATCCTATACCGTCATATAGTTTTGCGTATCTACAAAAACAATATGGCGCCACCAGAAAACGGTGTTCTGATCTTACGCGACTTTCGAAACGGGCCCTTCAAGCTTCCGCCATCCAATTTCCAATTTTCGAAGTTATAATCAATCGGTCGTTTGAAAATGGAAGCAAGCACGCGCACAGCGGCGTTGTGAGCTGGAAACTGCTGTTTCCGTGGATCGATCACCGCAAACAAGAGTGCATCGGAGCTGGTACGGGATGTCTTTGGACAGATGGTAAACACGCTTATAGAAAACCCGAAGTGATAGGCATATTAACTATATTTTGCATATATTAGTTACGATATAGTTGTTATGTCTCAAATATAGATGCACCCCGTTCGATATCCGAACAGGTGGAAGAGGCATCTCGAGCCGGCCGTCAGGGATCCACAGTCAATCCCCGCCCAAGTATGGCGTTCGATCCGTGAAGCTTCGCGAAGCCCGGACAGAATGCTCTCGGATGAACCCGGCTTTTACTGCGGGAAGATCACTATCAGTGAGGAGAAGGGATCGTCATGTCTGGCGTGCTTTATGCCCTGAGCGTCGCTAGGATGGCCCTGCGTTTTGCCTCGCTTTGATCAGCAGCCCATGCGCAGAGCATCAGCTTTGCCGGTGCGGTGAGGCTAATGATGGATAAGGGTGCGCCAGGATCAACGTGGCATGGCTTGGCCCGCAGCTTGCCGGCGCGCGGGGAGAGATGCCAATCGAGGTCGCAAAGCAGATTTCCCATAGTTGCTTGCCAGCCTTCGAACTGCAGCCGCGTTGCAAAGACCAGATCAGCCGCCCTTGCTGCCCGCAGGGTCTGGATGGACCATGCCAGCGCGTCTTCGGGCGGCCGTCCGGCAAGCCGGAGCATCACCAGCTGGCAAAACTCCCTATCCGGCAACCGGCGCGGCAAAGTAGGCGTCAAACAGGAAGCCCGACCCGGGGGTTGCAGATGCTTCGCCATGGTTTCCACGTTGCGCAATTGCGGATGCGTGAGGTCATAGCGCTCCGCTAGATCCTGCAAAGGGGTCGATCTGTCGCGTGCCTGCAGCAAGCGCAGGGTCAGCTCGGGGGTGATTTTGTCCGTCACGCCTAGAACGGAGCCTTTCGCGGAAGGCGGTGACTGCGTTTTCAGATGCCGGATGGTCATGCTTTGCAGAATGATTTTTCTGCTCTTTTCCAGATTTGCGGGATGGTGCGGTTTTTTACCTGCCATTGTGCGCCGGTTTAACCCAAGCCAACGGGCGGCGCGCTCTGCAGGTAGGCTTTCGGGGTTGGCGCGCAGGATGACCCCGAGCGCCAGATCCGCAAGGTGGATATAGGACCGGAGGGTCGTTTCGGGGCGGGCGTGACCGGCAATGCGCGCCAGTTGGGTCAACCCGCGACGGGCATCCGGACGTGCCCCCAAGAGGCCGGTCAGAATTTGCTTTTGTTGTGCAGCAGGCCAGCCCGTCAGGCGGGAGAGGAGACTGCCGGGGGCAGAGCGGGTCATCAACAGCAGGCCCAGATTGCTGATCGCGGCATGACGCAGATCATGCGGGGTCAAGCCGGTCACCTGTCGTAAATTGGCAAAGAAGCCCTCGCGATCGAACCGTGGGCTTCCAAACAAGCCGCGTGGCAGGGAGAGCAGTTGGTCTTTGCGGCTGGCGGCCTCCCGAATGCGCCTGACGAAGAAGCTTTCGATCAGGCGGGCTTCGTCACCCGTGGCCAGCATCTGGACCGGGACCTTGCGCCGTCCGGCCGAGGATTTGATATCTGCCCAAAGGGTGGAATGCACGAGGACGGCGCCATCCGCCCCTGCAATGACATCACCGACCGTCAGGGCTTCGAGTTCGCTCAGCCGTAACCCACCCCGTGCCGCAAGTAGAAAACCCACCCGTTCGACATCACGCAGATCACCGGAGCCTGTGGTGGGCCATCGGCGAAGAGCTTCCGAGATCTGGCTGGCAGAGATCAAAGCTGTCCTGACCCGTGGGTGCCGTTCTGCCCCGTATCCTGGGGCAATCGCGGGATCGATCTCCGGCCAGCGCAGTGCTGCGTTTTGGGCGGCAAAACCGCAAAACTGCATCAGACGCGCAATCACAAAGGCGGTCGCGATGCCGGCATCCGAGGAGAGCGCAAGGGCCACCATCTCTTCCAGCCTGCCAACCTCCCACGTCGCAGGGTCCTGATCCTGACACAGGGCCAGAAGCGGTCGGGCAATGTCCGCGTGATAGCGCTGCAGCGTCGACACGGCGCGGCGTGCTTGCAGCAAGGACAGATACCAGACACGCAGGGCGTGACCTGCCGGGGTCAGGTCCTCACGGGAAAGGGCGTTCAATGCAGCTTCGACGGGACCGCGGGTCTGCTTCTGCGCGCCTTCGGGACGCATTGTCAAAGCCTGCTGCAAGGCAGCCCATGTCGATGACGGGGTGGCGGTTGTCGAGGAGGAGGCCATTCCCGCGCCTTTGCGCCGGCGCGTCGATGCCACCATAGTCCGATCTGCGGGACCTGCGCCATGAAGGGACCACCAGCTCTCGTCCGAGGCACTAAAGCCGGTCACCGCGCCGCTGGCCACAGCCGCCAGCAGATAGGGCAGGGGCAGATCCATCTGATCTTCCAACGGGGCCATCGCCGCAGCGGCAAAGCGGTCAGCATCTGGACACTCCTGAAGATCGCCCTCGAAGAGCGCATGGATCATCAGGCCAAGCGCAGCTCGGGGAGAGTTCACAGGCTCTGTCAGCTTGCAGTCGCGACGTTGCCAGTGCCGCAATAGTCCCAAAGTAACGACATCGGGAAAGAACCGCAGCCGTGCAGTATTCGGGCTGTGATTGGTCGCGGCCTTCGGTACCAAAGGCAGATCAAGATCGATCCATGGCAGATCCGGTAGAGCAGAAGTTGTGTGAAGTGTCAGATCTCTTTGCCCGAGAGCCGTCAGCAGGGCCGGCCATGCCGCCGGACGCAGCAGACCGCCCCGCAGGATCGCCGAGGCCAGAAGAACACCGGCCAGATCCTCGTCGCGCAGATCACGACAGCGACGGTCCAGATGGGCATGCAGGTGATCCCAACAGGCAAAGGCAAACTGCGCATCCTGCTGCCATCCCGAACGGCGTAGTGGGGCCGAAGGACGGGGCGGCCGGACCAGACGACGTCGCGGGAACGGCAATCGCGATGTGGCGGCCGCAGCATCCAGCTCCTTGCTGACACTGCGGATAGTGACCTGCTGCAACCGCGGGTCGCTGGTCTGCCGCACCAACCTGTCCAGAAGGGACTGGCAGAATGCATTTGGGACCTCTGCGGTGATGGCATCATCCGGCCGGCCGGCGCGCAAGCCGGCGATTGCCTCGCTGACCTGACGACCAATCTGCGCGATAAAGGCCCGATCCTCCGCAGTGCTCATGAAGCCGTTCCCGCATCCGGCAAGGAACCCAGAGCAGAGGTCATGATCCTGTCGAGGGCTGCCCTCAGGTCCGCCTGATCCAGCAGACTGTCCATGCTGGTCGGCAGCAGCGGATCGCTCCATCCGCCCCCATGGCCCATGAAGGCATCGATCCGCTGGCCTGCAAGGCCGTCATCGGCGAGGTGACGGCGCATGTAATGACGCGCCCAGTTGCGGGGCTTGCGACCCGGAAGATCAAGCCGGTCCCAGAACTCTGCCGCCGTCAGGTCATAGGGATCTTCGAACTGGCCGGGCCAGACAAAGAAGGGCAATGCATCGCCTGAAAGCACCCCGTCGATCCTGTCCCTGAGAAGGGCCGGTCCCGAAACGCCGCAATCGGCAAAGAGCATCTCCAGATGCTGGCGATAAAGCCCGATAATGGTCATGGCGA
Source organism: Paracoccus sp. JM45 (assembly GCF_003590715.1). GTDB lineage: Bacteria > Pseudomonadota > Alphaproteobacteria > Rhodobacterales > Rhodobacteraceae > Paracoccus. The sequence continues at coordinate 19,959 of NZ_QQVY01000012.1, read as the reverse complement.
CCGGCGGCAGGGGCAGCCATCGGGCATTATCATGCGTCCGGTTGCCCTTATCGGAGATCAGCACCTGCGGTCGCTTGCGCCCCACGATCTGTGACAGCGGAGGAAAAGCCGCACCATGTGGTCGCCTGGCTGTGGCCAGAGACAGGGCGGCCAGACAGTAATTGGTGGCGGCAGCATGCAGATCAGGGCCGTGGACCATCTTCTGGTGACGGGCCAGCAGGGATAGCTCGCGCCATTTGCGTGCCAAATCATCAAAGAAAGACAGGACTGCATCATCCGAGGGTGCGTAACGCGAGCCGACCCGTTTGCGCGTTCCTGTAGGGACCAGCACACCGCATTCGGCCGCAGTCAGACCCAGACGTTCCTGCTGGTGAAGGACCCATGCCGCGTTCAGGCGATCTATGGGAAAGCTGGCATAATATAATTGGGTCATCGTTCTGACGCTTGTGCCGGTCAGAAGGCCGATCACCGCCTGATCCTCGCCTCGCGCCGCTAAACCATCGGGTAGCGCACGGGCGAGACTGCCAAGCCGGACGGAACGGGGCAGATCAAGGCCGGCCAGCCAGTCAGCGGCGGCACGCTCCAGCCCCGCCTCCGGATGGACGCGCCCCAAGACCTCGTCAAAGGCGCGCTGCCATGCTGCGGCAGGCCGCATGATCAGGCCATTGGTCGATTTACGCCCCGATCCTGTCACATCAGACGCAAAGCCCACTCCGTCTCCGGACCACCAGGAGGTTCCGGGGTGATGCGGCGTGCCGTGGAGATCGGCGAGGGCAGCTATCTTGCGCCCGTAGAGCATGCTGGCCGCGCAAAGAACCGCACCAACGGCGGGTGTGCCACCTTGGGTTATGGCCCGCCCTGCGGCACGGATGATCGTTGCGCAATCGCTGTCCGACAGGCTGCCATGATCGGCCAGCCAGGCGGCAGACCGGTCCTCGAAGCCCAGATCGACCTCTTCTGTCAGGGCGATATCCGCGGCCTCTTCCGCATTGCGGGGATGATCTGCCTCTGCAATCCCGTCAGGCGGCGCACGAAACAAAAGCCTCGGCGCGACCGTCCCGGCGGTGCCCTCCAGTTCACGGATTGCCCAGGCATAGGCGGGCATCCGGACGCGGATCGTCTCACGCGCGCCGACAGGCCGCAGGTCGCGTGTGCCCTGAAAGCGCTGGAGATGTTGCAGCAACCGGCGGATCTCGTCGATCCGCCGCGCAAAACGGTCATGGCGCTGGCTCAGATGATGATGCCAGTCCAGAATTGCGGCAAAGGTCGCATCGATGCTCAGTGGAATATCGGGCAGCTCAAGACGCAGCAGGTCCAGGCTTGGATAGCTGACCAGCCGGCGGATGGCGCGCAGGCCTGCCTGAACGGTGGCATAGGCATCATCGGTGGCTTTGCGTTCATGCCGACGGGTCTGGGCGAAAAAATTCAGGGCCGCAGCAAGGCCGAAGGCCCGCAACCGGTCCATATCTGCAGAGCGCAGATGACCCTCTACGGGCCTTGCCTGCAAAAAGCTGGCCAGAGGATAATTTCCCTTGCTCAAGGACCCCAGCGGCTCCGTCATCACCGGATGCGATGGATCTCCTTGCGACACCTCAGGCACCTGTAGGAAACGGGCCTGCGCGTCCTCGACAGCCTCTGTCCAGCGATCTGCGGCCAGCAGCCCCACCAGGCGGGTGGCCTCGTCATGTAATTGCAGCGCGAGACCGGATTGCACCCCCTCCAGCATATTCTCGCGCGGAGTATAATGTGGCGCTGGCGGGGAGATCTCTGCCATCAGGATTTGCGCAGATGTTTGATCAGACCGGTCCGGCCGATGCCCAATTGACGCGCGGCGGTGCTGTAATTAAGGCCGCGTGGTCCGAAGTAAGCTTTGGCAATATCGGGCGGCAGACGTGTGGACAGGATTTTGTACCAATCTGCCGCCCCGGCCGGTTTTAACCGGCGCTCCGGCCGGCAGACCTCCGACCATGCAAGCTTCGCGATCAGGCTGTCGGGCAGGGCTGCTGCCCTCCAGATAAACACATCTGCCGATCTGCCTGTCGCAACCGCTTCGGTCATCAGGGCAAAGCCGGAGAACCACAGCAAACGTCCGTCGCGATCCTGCAGGGCGTCAATAAAGCCCGTCGGGTTCAAAGGCCCGAGCCCGCCGATATCGCGATACGCGCGAAGAGCATTGAAGGCATCGCTGTGTAGAGCAAGCCGGGACACCGGCATCAGCCGCGAACGGCCGTTCCCATGCCGGTCGGGACGCGCAAAAACAGCAAATGCAGGCGTAGTGGGCATGAGAACAACTGTATCAAAAATACAGAAAAACGAGAGAAGAATTCAGCGTAGTATGCGACATACTGAGCATATCAAAACAATATCAATTACTTATACGTAAAATTGGCATTTATAAAACGTCTTTTTGTTCATTTCTGCCTGACAATCAAGGTTCTGTTCAAGCTGCCGCTCAGGCAAACGACTGCGATGGTGGCCAGCTTGTTGAAGGTGGCGGACCTGGACTGGGCTGTCCCGGATTACACGACCCTTTACCGACGGCAAAAGACACTGGTCGTTCAGATCCCCTTCCGGCGCGCCGATGGCCCTTTGAACCTGCTGGTTGACAGCACTGGCATCAAGTTCCTGGGTGATGGTGAGTGGCAGGCACGCAAGCACGGCGTTCAGGGCCGTCGCCAGTGGCGTAAGGTCCATCTGGCCATGGACACGGCCACCTCAGACATACGCGCAGTAGAGTTTACCCCCTGCAGCGACGGTGACAGCCCTATTCTGCCGCAGTTGCTGGGCCAGATTCCTGAAGGTGAGGAGATCGGCACCGTGACCGCCGATGGCGCCTACGACACCGGCCGCTGCCATACCGCCATCATCGACCGTCAGGCCACGCCGATCATCCCCATTCGAAAGAATGGACGGCCGTGGAAAGAGGACTGCCCGGCCGCGATTGCCAGAAACGAAACCCTGCGTGCCACACGGCACTACGGCCGGGCGTTCTGGAAGCGCTGGACAGGATATCACGCCCGGAGCCGGATCGAGGCAAAGATGCGGTGCCTCAAGGCATTCGGCGAACGCATTGCCGCAAGACATCCCGACAGCCAAACAGCCGAGATCGAGATCCGCGTCGCCCTTATGAACCGTTTCTCAGCCCTCGGCACCGCCGAGATCGTTCGCGTGGCCTAAAGCTGAAGGGAAAGGGGGTCTCATGCCTCAAGCATGAATTGCGCAACAACGCCGGCCGGAGCCGCGTCGAGACGAAGATGCATTGCATGAAACTGCTGGGCCAACGGCTAATGGCGCGCGACTTTGACACCCAAGTCGCTGAGGTACAGGTGCGCGTTGCGATCCTGAACGGCTACACCGCCCTTGGCATCCCTGTCACGAAAGCTGTGGAATAAATCCGTCTGGGGAAAGGGGAGATCCGTTCGTCAGCTGGTTTATGCAACAGAGTCGCTGATCTCCATTAAAAATGGGGGGATTACACAGCTGCAGCCAAGGCCCGCATGTTTTCTCACCCCAAGGTGACAAAAGCCTCCACGACATAACCGCCGTATATCGCCTGCTGCAGCACATCGAATAATGTTACGAGGGTCATTTGAACTTAGCTACTATGTCCATAGTCCCCGAGATCGTCTTGAGCTGGTATTCATGTTCGGGCTGAAAATGCGTCAATGCCTGCTTGGGCACAAGCTTGGTCTTGCGCAGGGGTTCCTGAACTAATCCCGATACCGCCAACTACGTCCCCATTGACGATAACCGGCAAGCCTCCTCCGACTACCATCAATCGACCCCCAATTGCAGATGCAATGCCATAAGCGGGACTACCGGGCTGACTGGAAAGGCCGTATTCATGGGTAGCTTTTTTTGCCGCGGATGCTGTAAAGCTTTTATCGATGGCGATTATAGATGATGTTACTTTGCCACCGTCCATGCGCTCGAACGCGATCAGGTTTCCGCTCTCATCCGTAATTGCGATGCACATGGGTACCCCAATTTCAATGGCATGTGCTCGCGCGCCTGCGATCAGATTGTAGGCGTCGTTAATATCAAGGCGTTTAATTGTCAGCATGTCGTTTTCCTGGAAGTGTATATGACAGTGTCGATGAGTGTTTTACAAACACGAATGGATAGAAATTTAGGCAGATCGAAAGCGTGAACCGCTTAATGCGGAAACATCTAATTGGGGTTGTTGCCCACGCACCATATCACTCACGATTTGACCGGTAATTCCGCCTAACGTCAGACCGATATGCTGGTGGCCAAAGGCATGGATAATCCGGCCTGATACATGGGACGGTCCGATTACGGGCAATGCGTCCGGCATGGTTGGGCGATAACCGAGCCATTCATCGCTTGGGCCATCCAGATAGCCAAACATCTGGGTTGCCCGACGGCGTAGATAGGCCAGCCGGTCGGGGTTTGGTGGCGCATTCAAATTATCCAGTTCGACCGTGCCTGCGATGCGCAGACCAAGCTCCATCGGGGTGGCATAGAAACCGGCCTCTGCCCAACCCACAGGGCGGGTCAGCTTTGCACGATGGTTTGCATAGGTCACATTATAGCCACGTTCGACACCAAGGGGCAGCACCTCGACGCCGGCACCTTTGATCGATTTGCTATGTGCACCTGCGGCGACAACAAAATGCCCCGCAGTTAGGGTTGACCCGTCACCCAGTTTGACCGTCACGCCTGTTGATCCGGGATCCACCGATTGCACAGCGGCGGTGATCGTTGCGCCACCGTTTTTGACAAACTGGCGTTGCATCCGTTCGACCAGCTTTTGAGGATGCAAAACAAAGCGCGTTCCCTGAAAGCGCAGACCGCGATAAATTGGCATCTGCAAAGCGGGTTCAAGCGCGCGCACCTCGGCTGGGCCAACTTCTTGCATGGCAACGCCTTGGCGGCGGCGCAAATCATTGCCCTGCGCTGCGCCTTCAAAGCCTTTTTGGGTGGACCAGACATAAAGACAGTCTTCGTTGACCATCAAATCCTCGGCCTCGATATCCGCGATCAACGGGTCAAGACCGGCATTGGCATGGCCGAGCAGTGCCCCCAGACCCGAACCGATGGCGTCAACGCGGCTGGACCGGCAGTTCGCAAGGAAAGACAACATCCAGCGGCTGTTTTTGATTGCATGCCAATAATTCAGGATCAGCGGGCTGTCTTTTGAAAACAACAGACTAGGCAGCGACGTTATGACCGAAGGGCTGTTGATTGGCACACAAGCATAGGTCGCAATCGTGCAGGCAGGTCCAAAGGTTGTTCCCGATCCTGCAGGATTAGGATCACATATCACAACCCTCAGCCCGCGACGCTGTGCCCACAAAGCGGTGGACATCCCGACAATCCCTGAACCGGCAATCGCGACATCGTATTGATTGGCCAATTTCGATCTTCCTTTATTGCCGGCGTTTATTGTCCACCGGTCGCTTTTTGCGGGCAAATGGAACGGTGAAGTCCTTTGCCCTGTTTAATTATGTCAGGCGTTTTCAGCATGCTGTCGGAGGTTTCAGTTCAGTCCCAAAATCAGGTTGGGAAGCCACATGGATAGCGCCGGAACAAACGTCGTCAAAAGCACGACGGGCAGATAGGCGAACAGCACAAATACCAATGCGGGCTTTAACATTCCGGACAGGCTGGTTTTTCCGATCAGTGCCGCGAAATACAACAGTGGCGCCGTGGGTGGTGTAATCAGGCCCATCCCCAGATTGGTCGCGATAATTGCCGCAAAATGGATGGGATCCACACCTGCCTGCGTCATCACGGGCAGCAGCAGGGGCGCGGCCAGCAAAATACCGGACACATCCTCCATAAACATGCCAATAATCATCAGGAACAGATTGGCCAGAAGCAACAGTACGATGGGATTGTCACTGACTTGCAGGAACGATTCCAGAATATCCTGCGGAACGTTTTCCAGCGTCCAGATACGGCCCAGCATGGAGGCAAAGAAGATCATGATCATCAGAACACCGCTGGTCTGAGCGGCGCGCCAAAAGACCTGACCCATGTCTTTCCAGTTCATTTCGCGATAAACATAGATGGCAATCGGGATTGCATAGACGACAGCAACCGCAGCCGCTTCGGTCGGAGTTGTGATGCCGCCATAGATAAAGCCAAGGATAATCAATGGCATCATCAAGCCCGCTGCGGCTTTTTTGGTGCGGAAAATCACTTCGGTACCGACTTGGCGCAATGGTGCGGGTTCGGGCTGTCTGATTGGCATTTTGCGCGTCATGATCATGTTCCACCCTGCCAGCAGCGAGACAAGGATCAGGCCTGGAACGATGGGGGCCAAAAAGCAGGCCAGAATGGAGGTGCCCGTGACCCAGCCATACAAGATCATGGATGCACTGGGCGGTATCAGCAGCGCCAGAACCGATGATGCGGCCACCAGCGTTGCCGCATATCCGCGATCATAGCCTCGTTCCACCATGCGCGGGATCATCACCGTCCCGATTGCCGCAACAGCCGAGCTGGCCATTCCCGAAATCGCACCAAACACCGCAGCCGTTACGATCAGCACCAAGCCAAGTCCGCCACGCAGGCGTCCGATCATGGAATCGGCGAGGTCAATCAGCCGCGTTGCAATGCCGCCCGACCCCATAATACCACCAGCAAGAATATAGAGCGGGATGGCAATCAGCACGATCGAGTTCAGTTTATTGAAGCCCGCCCCGATCAGAAAGCTGGTCGAACCGAAATCACCAAACAGCATCAGTAGTAAAACCGCACCTGCAAAGCAGAACGGGACCGGCACGCCGATAACCAAAAGCAGCGACAAAAGCCCTGCATCCATAAGAATAAGAGGGTTCATGCCAAGGCCCTTCCGGAAATCACGGCTTGGACGCGCATGACGGCTTCGATGAGGAAATACAGGGTTGTCAGTGCCAGACAAAGCGGGATGACTGCGACAATCCATGACATCGGGATGCCCGTCTCAAGCGACATGGTTCCGCGCTTTATCACAAATGTCAGATAGTCCCACGACCAGACCGTCATCCAGCCAGACAGGATAACGGTGATGATAGACGCAAGCGCCTCGACAGCCAGTTGTGGCCGGCCTGCGGGCAGGACAAGTTCAACCAGACTGGCGGAAATATGTCCGCGTTCCCACGCGCCATGTGACATGCCAAAGAAATACAAAAACACTGCTGTAAAGGTTGCCAGTTCCTCAATGCCGAACAGGGATATGCTAAAGAAATAGCGGGTGATCACTTGGGTGAAAACCAACGCCGTCAATGTCACACCGCTGACCAGCATGATAAACCGCTGCAATTTGATTTTGGCATTCCAGATCGCCAGCATCCGGCCCGTTAAAAAACGCGGTGTATTCACCCCGTCAAGATGCATGCCTGAAGGGATGGTCACCTCTTCGGCGATCAGAGTAGTTGCGTCTTGCTTTTGCATATAGGCTTGTCCTTGGCCGCAGGATGACAAACCGGCCAGTCAAGGGACCGGCCGGTAATCTGCTTAGTCGGCGTTTACTGCGCTGCGAAGTGCTTGATAGGTTTCGTCACCCAGCTCGTCCTTGATGTCCGGCCAAACCTGATCGCGAACCCGATCACCCAGTGCCTGCAATTGAGCATTGTCAAAGGTCACAACCGTCACGCCCTGATCGCGCATGGTCTGCAAAGATGCCTCGTCAGCGGCTTGGACTGCGGTAAATTGTTCGTCAGCAACCTGTTCAGCAGCCTGACGCACGGCATCCTGAAATTCGGGGCTGAGATCGGCAAAGCGGTCAGAGTTCATAAAGATGAAGTCGGACTCGAAATGGTCGTTATACTGGATCCATGTCTTGGTAACGTCGGCAAAGTTTTCCAGCGTGATTGTCGCCGTTACGCCGATCTGGCCATCAACAACACCGGTCTGCATGGCTGTATAAAGTTCGGCGAACGGAACAGAGGCGGTGTTATAGCCAAGGTTTTCTAGCAGAACCTTATGCGTAGTACCGCCCGGCCACACGCGGACTTTCAAATCATGCTTGGCATCAAAGTCGGTGGGGTCTGTGACCTCGGTCGGAAAGCCTGCGCCGCCCATGCCTGCACCGTAAACCGCAAGCGGGGTCAGGTTCTGTTCGCCGATGACTTCCTTGACGATTTCGAAAACACTGCCACCGGGGCTGAGTGCGGTTTTTGCGGAATCGTAATCGGTAAAGGCATAGGGGAACCATGTGATGGCAAGCCGTTTGTCCGATGATGTCGCCAGCGGCTGCATGGCAATGTCGACAGCGCCTTCGATGACCTGTTCGTAAACCTCGGTCCAGTCGCCAAGCTGGCTGCCCGGATAGACTTTGACAGTCAACTCGCCATTGGTTTTCTCAGAGACGAGATCAGCAAAATGCTGCGCCGCTGCCGCGCCGTCAGATCCGGGTTGTTTCAACGTGGACAAACGAAGGGTTTCTGCGGAGGCAAAAGAAACGAGACCTACGGACAATGCAGCAGCGCTGCAAAATGCGCGGAGAACCAGTTTTCGGGTCATTATCAACCTCTCCTGTTGGGGTTTTTTATTATCAATTGCGTCTAGCCCTAGATTTTTGACATTTTGTTCGTCAAACAATTTGATGCAATTTGTTCATTTGTATGCCACACAATTAAAGGCATGGCTTGATCGATACACGGATACTCTGAAGGAATAGTACCTTCGGCATCTCACAAGATTGTGGAATTAATCCAATGATTATTAACAATAAAATATTTAAGAATATAGACCTTCGATCTGGCGATGGACCTGTTTACCAGCAACTTTGCGATGCCATAATTTTGCTCATCGAGTCTAAAGAGTTAGCAGAAGGCGATCGACTGCCCCCACACAGGGACCTCGCACAATTTATGGGGGTGAATGTCTCTACCGTCACACGGGCCATAAAATTGCTGCAACAGCGCGGCCATGTCGAAAGCCGCGTCGGCAGTGGCAGTTATATCTGTCCGCTTCGGCCAGGGTCGCAAAGATCGGGCGTGCTAGAGGCTGAGGGCGTCTGTGACTTGTCTATCAACAGGCCGGCGACCGACGCCTATCTGCATGCACTGGAGCGGTTGTTGCCAAACCTGCCGTTTCACAGTCATTTCAGCATGATACAGGACTATCATATTCCACAGGGCGATGATCGGGTCCGCAGGGCATTTGCCGGCTGGCTGTCGCCAACATTGGGGCATGCCGATCCTGACCGGCTGGTGGTGGTCAACGGTTGTCAGCATGGGATGTCGTGTATTGTTGATACGATTGCCCAATCGGGTGATGTCATCCTGACGGATCAGGTGACATTTCACGGCTTTATTTCGCTCTGCGCCTCGAAAGCGATCCGCCTGAAAAGTGTTGAAACAGATCAGGCGGGCATGGTGCCCGATGCGTTTCGCGAGGCGTGCATCCAGCACCGTCCCAAAGCGGTCTTCCTGATGCCCAATAACCATAATCCAACAACCGTCACGCTGAGCGCGCGCCGCCGTCAGGCACTGGGTGATATCGCAAAAGAACAAGGTGTGTATATCATCGAGGACGACGTCTGCGGCCCCCTGATGGACCACCCTTTGCCGACAATCGCGTCGAGCCATCCCGACATCACCTTTTACGTCACCAGCCTGTCGAAATGTATCGCGGCGGGAACCCGACTTGGCGTGGTGTCTGCTCCGCCATCCATGGTGACAAACCTTGCAAATACGCTGCGACTGAATTGTTGGAGCACGAATTCCCTAATGAATTTCATCGCTGCAACAATGATCGAGCAAGGAGAGCTGGATCGTATCGTCGCCACAGAAAAAGCCGAGCTGCGGGCCAGAAACCTGATCTTGCGTGAAACATTGCCGGTCTGGCAGGCGCCGCGTGAAATGACCTCACCCTTTGCGTGGTTCGAGATGCCTGAACCATGGCGATGCGCCACATTTGTCAAAAGCGCGCAGCAGGCGGGTATATGTGTCCTGACTGGTGAGGCATTCAGCTTTTCCCAAAACCCTCTTCATGCCGTGCGGATCAACATCAATGCCGCCCGATCACGTGATGAATTGCGAAAGGCTTTGGCGACGTTGCAACATCTTGCCAGTACCGGCCACCGGCATGCATTGATGGGCTTGTAAATAGGGGTCAAACCTTGGACCGTGTGGCGGACGGGCGTTCATGAAACAAGATACGGTAATCTTGTGCGAAGCGCCCGAAATGCCAAAACCCTGATCGGGTGGCCGCCTCTGTCACCGAGGCACCTTGCAGGATGCATGTGCGGGCAGCGTTCAGGCGCAGGGCTCGCATATATTCAACAGGGCTCATCCCCAACTCTTTTTGAAGCGCGTATTGCAATGTGCGCCGACTGACCCCCAAAGCGGCGCAGATTTGTGGTATGCTAGGTGGCTGATCCCATGTCTCATCCGTCGCGATATCACGCAATTGCGCGACCAGATTGCGGTGCAGCGTTGGCGGGGCGACGGGGTTGTTCGTCAGGAATGCATCGGCCAGCAAGGACATAACATCCGTGATCGAGCCGCGATTTCCCATGATATCCAGCATGCCACGCGCCAGATTTTGAAATAATTCCGGCGAGATATCCATCAGATGCGCCTGTCTCAGGCGTAAGGTGACGAATTCTGCATCTTCATCATCAAGATGCCGGAACAGGGTTGCGCGGGGGATAACCAGACCAACGATATCCAGTCCGGATGGTGTGTGAAATTCGAATCCCTCCCCGCCGGAAAAGACATGCAGCTGATGGTCTGTGCATGCGGATCCACAAAACTTCGCCGGTCCGGTGATGGCCAATGGCAGGCCGACTGCAAGAACCTCTGCACCGACAATGCCGCTTTGAAGCAGGCTGCGGTTGGTTTTTTCGCGAAACAGATAGGCATCGGGCAGTGTCGACTGACATAACATGCCCGAAAATGCCCCGCGGGACAGCTGGCAATAATGCTGGTTCCATCCTGCCAATAAGGCAGATTGCTCCTCAACCGTTGAGGCGTGTCGCATCAATGTCGGGGCTTGATCCAAAGGCGTCATATCAGTTTGTTGTTCCGGATGGTTCCTGATGAAACTAAGATGGATAGACAAGGGTAGTCTTGAAACTGTTGCCACCGCCCATCAGGTTTGCCGAAATGTTAGGCATGTAGACCAGAAAAAATGTGATCGTTGCCGGGTGCAAGCGGAATTGCCGAAATCGGATAGTGCCGCGTTAAAAATCCGGTTTTGCCATATGATGAAGCGGCCATCAGCTGGCAGATAATTATGAGATTTCACGACAGGAAGGGCAAGTAACATGCCAAGCTATGCACATACGATCGGGGGCCAGCGCTGGCATTTCGGATCGCTGGCCGAGCTGATGGCCAAGGCAACGCCCGAACGGTCCGGTGATCATCTGGCCGGTGTTGCTGCGGGCGATGCCGAAGAACGCGCAGCCGCACAAATGGCGCTGGCCGATCTGCCGTTGGCCGCGTTTTTGCATGATGCCGTGGTGCCCTATGAGACAGATGAGGTTACGCGCCTGATCATTGATGGCCATGATGCGCGCGCCTTTGCGCCGGTTGCACATATGACTGTGGGTGGTTTTCGGAACTGGCTTTTATCGGACGCCGCCAATACCGATGCACTCGCAGCACTGGCATCCGGTTTGATACCGGAAATGGTCGCCGCGACCAGCAAGATATGCCGCAATCAGGACCTGATCCTGATTGCCAGCAAAGTAAAGGTCACAACCAAATTCCGAAACACGCTTGGTCTTGCGGGTCGCCTGTCGACACGTTTGCAGCCCAATCATCCGACAGATGATCCTGCCGGTATTGCGGCGTCAATTGTTGACGGCCTTATCTTTGGCAACGGCGACGCGGTGATTGGCATCAATCCGGCCTCTGACTCGCTGCCTGCGGCAACCAGCCTGCTGCACATGCTGGACGATGTGATTGCCCGATACAATATCCCGACCCAATCTTGTGTGCTGACCCATGTGACCAACGCAATAGAGCTGATCCGCCGCGATGTGCCGGTTGATATTATCTTTCAATCCGTCGCAGGCACACAGGCCGCCAATAGCAGCTTTGGCATCGACCTTGCATTGCTGGCCGAAGGTCGCGCGGCTGCTTTGTCGCAAGGGCGCGGTACGATGGGCGATAACGTGATGTATCTGGAAACGGGCCAAGGCTCGGCCCTGTCGGCGGGCGCACATCACGGCGTTGACCAGCAGACAATCGAGGCTCGTGCCTATGCCGTCGCGCGTGTTTGCAAGCCGCTGTTGGTGAACACGGTCGTCGGATTTATAGGGCCCGAATACCTGTATGATGGCCGTCAGATCACCCGTGCCGGACTAGAGGATCACTTTTGTGGCAAACTGCTTGGTCTGCCGATGGGGTGCGATATTTGCTATACCAACCACTCCGAAGCCGACCAGAACGATATGGATACGCTGCTGACGCTGCTGGGGGTCGCAGGGACCACGTTCATCATGGGGATTCCGGGGTCGGATGACATTATGCTGAACTATCAGACAACCTCGTTTCACGACGCTTTGTATGCCCGCAAGGTTCTGGGCCTGCGTCCTGCCCCCGAATTCGAAGCGTGGCTGCAAAACAACGGCATCTTTGACACGCAGGGACGTATGTCGAACCAAATTCCCGCCCTGTTTCAAACTGCAATTCAAGGTGTCGCATGACCGATAATAATGTCACCCCAACCCCGTGGACCCAATTGCGCAACCTGACGTCGGCCCGAATTGCATTGGGCCGTGCGGGCAGCAGCCTGCCAACGGCGCCGCATCTTGAATTTCAAATGTCGCATGCCCGTGCACGCAAAGCCGTTCATCTGGAATTGGATGTTGCGGCACTTGGGGAACAACTGGCCCCGCTGGGTCTGCCTGTTCTTAACCTGTCCAGTGCCGCAGACAATCGTGCCATATATCTGCAACGACCCGATCTAGGCCGACGCTTGGCACCCGCCTCTCGGGCGCAACTAACGCCATCCGTCGGGGGTGTTGATCTGGCGATTGTCATCGGGGATGGCTTGTCAGCTTTGGCGATCCAGACGAATGCGGTGCCATTTCTGACGCTGGTTATGCCAATGTTGGCATCACAGGGCCTTTCACTGGGTTCTATCAGTATCGTGACCCAAGCCCGCGTCGCAGTGGGAGATGAAATCGGCACAGCACTCGGGGCGCGTATGGTGTTGGTGTTGATCGGTGAGCGTCCGGGGCTTAGCTCTCCTGACAGTATGGGATTATATCTGACGCACGGCCCTTATGAAAAGCTGACAGACGAGGCGCGCAATTGCATCTCTAATGTGCGCGCGATGGGATTGTCATATCCGGAAGCCGCACAAAAGCTGATTTTCTTGCTTCATCAGGCACGAAAACTGGGTATGACGGGGGTTAATGTAAAAGACGAAGCCGAGGCATTGGCAACGACCGAAAAGCGCCCTAATTTTCTTATTTCTGGTTAATTTTGGGATGTTCAGGTATCAGAGGTGGTTGCGAGATTTCTGACCAGTTGCTGAACTGTAGCGACTGAGGAAGGGGCGACCCATATGACAAAACGGAAACGCTATTCGGCGGCGTTCAAGGCCTAGGTTGCGCTTGAAGCCATTCGCGAGGATCTGACGACGGCCGAGCTGGCCAAGAAGTACGACGTTCATCCGACTAAGCTGCCGCCCGAAATTCGGACACTGACATAAGCTACGATTTGCAGTCTACTGATCTTTGACGATAAGGGGTTGTGTCGCAAAGTTTTCTGCGGGTCATGTATGGGCAGTTTCCGATGATATCAGACTGCTAATGCGGCGAATTGCTGTATTGGTCTGAGGCTGTCATCTCCAAACTGGCCCTTGCGGATCATACGGGCTGTTTCGATACCGGCAAGTGTCGCGTGTGCTGAGTGAAACGCCTTGAAGCCTTGCATCGGCCCTGTGATCCGCTTGATGAAGCGATGATCCTGCTGAATGATGTTGTTGAGGTATTTCACCTGCAGAACCTTAATGCGGGTGCATGTGCGGATAAACTTCAGGATAGCATTAATGCTGTTCAGGCCTGCCAGGTTCGCGCCGCTTTTGTCGATTACAACCCTATCCGGCACACCATGAATGGCGATGGCACGCTTGAAGAACCGACGCGCCGCAGCCGTGTTTCTTTGTTCGGAGAGCATAAAATCAAGTGTTTGACCGTCGCGATCAACGGCACGGTAGAGGTAGGTCTATCGGCCACGAACCTTGATATAGGTCTCGTCCATACGCCACGATTTAGCTGTAGGCCTTTTCTGGCTTGGGCCTTTGCTACAATGAGCGGAGCGAACTTTACCACCCAGCGGTTCAGCGTCGCATGATCGACCTTGATACCACGCTCCAGAATAATCTCTTCGAGATCGCGATAGGAAACAGCATAGTGGCCATAGAAGAAGACCGCGTGTAAGATAACGGCTTTGGATCCTGCTAGATCTTGGCGAAGGAATGCTGAATTCGCGGCAAAAAAGAAAGACTAAACACCTTGCGACACAACCTGATCAGACCATTGGTCGATTTGCGGCCCGATCCTGTCACATCAGGGGCAAAGCCCAATCCGTCTCTGGACCACCAGAAGGTTCCGGGAAGATGTGGCGTGCCGTGGAGATCGGCGAGTGCCGCTATCTTGCGCCCTCAGAGCAGGCTGGCCGCGCAAAGGGGCGCCCCAACGGCGGGCGAGCCGCCTCGGGTCATGGCACGCCCCGTGGCACGGATGATCGTTGCGCAATCGGTGGCCGACAGGTTGCCATGATCGGCCAGCCAAGCGGCAGAACGGTCCTGCAGTTCCAGAAGCTCCGGCTGTGTTGCAAAGCTGCGGGTCACAGCATCTGCAGTCCGGTCCTCGAAACCCAGATCGACCTCTTCGGTCAGGGCGATATCTGCGGCCTCCTCCGCGTTGCGGTTAAGGCCGCGCGGTCCGAAGTAAGCTTTGGCAATATCGGGCGGCAGACGTGTGGACAGGATCTTGTACCACTCTGCCGCCTCGGCCGGTTTTAACCGGCGCTCCGGCCGGCAGACCTCCGACCATGCAAGCTTCGCGATCAGGCGCTCGGGCAGGGCTGCCGCCCTCCAGATAAACACATCCGCCAATCTGCCTGTCGCGACGGAGACGGTTATCAGGGCAAAGGCGGAGAACCACAGCAAACGTCCGTCGCGATCCTGCATGACGTTAATAAAGCCCGTCGGGTTCAAAGCCCCGAGCCCGCCGATATCGCGATACGCGCGAAGAGCATTGAATGCATCGCTGTGTAGAGCAAGCCGGGACACCGGCATCACCCGCGAACGGCCGTTCCCATGCCGGTCGGGACGCGCAAAAACAGGAAATGCGGGCGCAATGGACATGAGAAAAACTGTATCAAAAATACAGAAAAAAGAAAAAAGAATTCGAGATTAGATATGATGCTCTGAGCAGATTAAATGCCTATCAACGACGTATATAACAAATTGCCGCTTATAAATTACCATGTTGAGCATTTCGATAGCTTCGGCTTTGGCATCGCAAGTGAGGATGGCACGATCTATGCCGTGCAGACATTCTCGGGTTCCGGGGAAAGCGGGGGTGCGGGTAATGCCTTTGACGCCAAGGAAATCCCCCAAACTGCGCTGAAGCATATCAAGGATTACCGCGCCAAGGCAGGGCTGAAGCCGCTGCTGCAGGATAGCGGTCTGGAGAAGACGGCGAAACGCGTTCTGGAACAGGACGCCGAAACCCTGCCCGACAATATCTTCGATTTCCTACCTTGGGGTTCGATCGGTTGTACCAGCTTCCGGGTTCAGTCCGCCTCCTTGTGTGGATCAGGGACCAATGTCACTGCGGAGAACCTTTCCACGGTCATCTCGGATTGGAAATATTCCGACGGTCAAGGCGATGCGATGGGTGGCGCGACCGCTACCCACCTTGGCCTTGCTGCAAAGGCCACGGGGCAAGGGCCGACTGTCGACCGTCGCTCTGTTCAGCAGGAAATAGCCGCTATTCAGCTGCACTTGCCTCGCAATCCGAGCCCCGTTCCTTGACCAGCCGTGGCAGCACGCCGGCGGCAGTGATCGCCGACAGTGCCGCCGCGACCATGAACATCGCATCCGGTGAAACCGCACTGGACACGAAACCTGCGACCGCGGGGCCAATGACACTGCCAGATGCGACGGCCAGCAAGGTCGCGGTGAAGCTAAGCGAGGGTAGTTCTGGGAACAGACGCTCGGACCAAAAAGCCAGCACCGCGCTCATCATCATGACGAACAATCCTTGCAGTCCCGAAGCCACCAGCACCCCCGCCCAACTGTTCGGCGTGAATGCGATCAGCCCAAGCGAGGTCGCGGATATGACCAGCAGCAGCCGGATAAGGTTGGCCAGGCCGATGTGTTCCTTGATGACCGAAGTGGTCAGCCCGCTTAGCCCGACGATGCCATAGGTGATGAACATGACGGCAGGCGATGCGCGATCGGGCAGACCCGAAAGGCCACCGGCCTGCGCCACACGGTCCGTTGCAAACGAGATGAAAATTGTCGTTGTGATGCCGAACGACAGCGCCACGGCATAAAGTGGCCACGCACTTTTGTCCCACAGCGTTTTCCAGCCGGACCGGTTGCGTCCCCCGGGATTACCGGCCACGTTCTCCATGGCGAACCAATTGCCCGCAAATGTAATAACCCCTGCCCCCGCAAAGATCGCCCATGCGATACGCCACGACACGCCCGCATAGATCAGGGCCAAGGCGACCACCCCGGCAATCGCCACTCCCAGGCTGGTGCCGGTGCTAACGATGGACAGCGACCGGGGGCGCATCTCGTCGCGGACCTCTTGGTGGACGGCGTTGTTATAGGGCGACCAGGCGAAACCGGCGCTGGACATCGCCAGGATAACTCCGACGGCCATCACCGGCACATTCGGCGCCATCGCCACGATGCCCATGCCTGCGCTTGCCGCAAATAGGCCGATCAGAACCGGCAGCCGCGGACCGCGCTTTGCCGTGGCGGCATAGGCGATCATCAGACCGATGAAGAAACCGGCAAACCCCAACCCCGAGATGATCCCTGCCGTCGTCGTTGAAAGCGAGAAAGCCGATCTGAATTCGTTCAGAAACAGGCCAAAGCCCATGCGCGCTGGACCGTAGGCAATGCCCGTTGCCGCGAACCCCGCGACCGAAAGTTTGAAGAATGGTGACATGTTCCCGGCCCCGATATGTTCAATTGCCACCAAACACGTTCTTAGGCGGTGTGTTCCATAAGACTTGGATAACAAATGCTATCCCATGGCGGGTCGTCGGAACAAGTCAGGCGCAGCTATGAAAATTCGCATGCCGAGCCATATATTAAAATTTGAATACCAGCTAAATAGACTGATCTAAGTTTATCCCCGGAACATCATTCAAGCGCGAAAGTTTATGGACCGTGGCGGCAGAATAATGCCGGATCTCATTACTATAATAGGAAATGACCCATGTTCCATCATTCAAGCAAGCTTCAGTATCAGGTTCGCGTTGACCGCCCGGACCCGCAGTTCGCCAAATTCCTTCAGCAGGCCATTGGTGGGGTCGAAGGTGAAATTCGCGTTGCCATGCAATATTTCTTTCAGGCAATGGGTGCACGCGGTGATAGCAAATACCGCGACATGCTGATGATGACCGCGACCGAGGAATTGTCACATATCGAATTTCTGGGCCATGCCGTCGCCCTGAACCTCGAGGGCGCGCCGCTGTCGGTTCAGGAAGAGGCCGCCAAGGACCCCGTCGTCAATGCGATCATGGGCGGTGCGAACCCGCGTCATATCCTGTCGTCCGGTCTGTCTGCCATGCCGGTCAATGCCAATGGTGTCCCCTTTGACATGAGCCACGTCTACGCCACCGGAAATCTGGCTGCGGATATGATGGCCAATGCCACCGCAGAAAGCGGCGGGCGCGTTCTGGCCTCGCGTCTCTACAACATGACCGATGATGCCGGCATGAAGGACATGCTGTCGTTCCTAATCGCGCGCGACACGATGCACCAGCAACAATGGCTGGCGGTGATTGAGGAACTGGGCGGTTGGGAAAAGGCGCTGCCGGTACCGAACTCGACGCCGCAGGAACATGAAGCGACCGAGCATTCATATTACTTCCTGAACACCTCGCTGGACGAAGCCACCCCCGAGGGTCGCTGGACGTCGGGCCCGTCGCTGGACGGTCATGGTGAATTCTCGGTGCGTGAAAAGCCCGAACCGCTTGGACAGAAGCCCGATCTTGGCAAGGCCCGCCCCAATAGTGGCACCCAGATCGAACAACAGTAACACGATCTACAGGAGGGAAGCATGCCGCCGGAAAAACCGAAATCCTTCCACAAGGATAGCGCCACCGACAAGTCCGCGGGCGAAGGCGGGCTTCCCGCGGATACCGATTATCTCCGGACGCGGGGCAAAGAGCAGGGCCAGTTGATCGGTAGCGTTCTTGTCTTGCCGGTCCTCGCGATCCTGGTGGTCGCGGGCGCTGCGCTCTGGTTCATTTGGGGCTGAATGCTCCGCAATATCAATTCGAAAAGGACCATCACATGGCCACCACAGTTGGAACCGAAGGCGACTTCAAGGATCTTGTGACGAACCTGATCTATCTGGAACACGATGCAATCGCGGCCTATGACAGCACAATCGAGAAGCTCTCTGATCCGTCTCTGTCACAGCAGATTGCACAATTCCGCGACGATCATCACCAACATCTGAGCGTTCTGAAAGACATCGCCATGCAATCCGGCGCCGATGCCCCGGCGGGCGGCGATATGAAGCAGATGCTGACGACCGGCAAGATCGCGTTGGCCAATATGATGGGCGAGGGGGCCATCCTGAAGGCGATGAAAACAAACGAGGATGATACCGTCGCCGCCTATGAGCGGGCCCGCGACCATCACGACGCCATTCCGGCATCGCGCGAGTTTTTTGCAAAAGCACTTGCAGACGAACAGCGCCATCGCGAATGGATGCAAAGGACGTCAGAGCAGTTGTAATAACACAGGGCATCCACAGCATGTGTGGATGCCCTTTTCATTCACGCTGCTGTCAAAATCATAGTGGCGCGTTATTTATTCAAGCGGCCGGCAGTCATATATTATTTGTTGGGTCGAATGTCGTACATATTTTATTTACGACGCTCTTTCATTATCTACAGATATGGCTGCTGATTAGCGGATCACCCGGCATTGTTATGCACTGAGGCTCTGTTGTACAAATCAAATGACAAGCGGACTTCTCCCATCCTCGGACGGGCTCATGCCACGGCTTCGGTGACCGGTATGCCAAGTGCGGTGTAGCGGTTCATAACGGCGATGCGAATCCGGACCTCCGCGACCTGTCGGTCAAAGTCCCGTGCCATGAGGCGCTGCCCCGGAAGTTTAACACAGTGCATCTCTGTCTCGATGCGGCTTCGGCGATGGTACTCGCTCCAGTTTCGCCAAATCGCGCGACAGAGGTATTTAGAGGCTTGAAGGGCCTCGTTTCTGGCGACGGCACCCGCAGTGACGATCATCCACGGCTTAGCCTTTTTGCGGGGTGGGATGACGGCATGTGCCCTGCGGTTAGCGATCGCATCATGGCACTTGCGGGTATCATAGGGGCCGTCAGCGGTGACGCTGTCGATCTCCTCGCTTGCCGGGATCTGGCTGAGCAGATCGGGCAGGACCGGTGCATCACCGATATGGTTCCCGGTGACCTCGAAAGCGCGGATCTCCAGTGTTTTCTCATCAATTCCGAGGTGGGTCTTGCGCCGTGAGCCATGATCGCGCGCGTGCCACTCGTCTTCGCCCTCGACCTTGATGCCAGTGCGACTCTGTTGCGCAAATCGGGTGACGGCCGAGCTTCCCCTATTCCCGGACAGACTTATCCTACGGCCTCTGTAACAGGTATGCCGAGGGCGGTGTAGCCGTTCAGCACAGCCATCCGGACCTGGATCTCGGCAACTTGGCGGTCGAAGTCTCGCGCCATGAGGCGCTGACCCAGAAGTTTCACGCAATGCATTTTGCTCTCGACGCGGCTTCGGCGGTGATAGCCACTCC
>NZ_QQVY01000011.1 GCF_003590715.1 Paracoccus sp. JM45 | reverse complement strand
CGAGGCCTATGATACTCACAATCAACACCTGAAAGCCGCCGCCTGACATGAAACCCATGCTATAGCTTAGCCCCGGCGGAAAACTGGTCGAAAATTCAGGACCACCTCTGATGAACACATCGATGATTTTCAGTTCGGGTTCATCCATTCCCCCATAAAGATGATTCAGGAACATCTCTTTCGTCAGGGTTGTGCCTTTGCGCAGGCTCAGCAGTTCAAGGATCTGGTATTCCTTGCCCGTCAGATTGACTGGCTTTCCATGCACCTCGACCGAACGGGCGTCGAGGTTGACCGTGATATTGCCCGTGCGGATCAGCGCCTGACTGTGGCCTTTCGACCGGCGGATGATCGCCTGGATGCGGGCCTGCAGTTCTTCACGATTGAAGGGCTTGGTCATATAGTCATCGGCACCAAAGCCGAAGCCACGCAGCTTGCTTTCGGTGTCATCGGACCCCGTCAGGATCAGGATCGGCGTATCGATGCGGGCAAGACGCAGATGGCGCAGCACCTCCATGCCGTGCATGTCGGGCAAA
The DNA here is from genome assembly GCF_003590715.1 of Paracoccus sp. JM45. Classification (GTDB taxonomy): domain Bacteria; phylum Pseudomonadota; class Alphaproteobacteria; order Rhodobacterales; family Rhodobacteraceae; genus Paracoccus. The sequence goes on along the minus strand of NZ_QQVY01000011.1, from coordinate 81,946 downwards.
TCAAGGTCCAGCAGGATCAGGTCATAGTCATACAACTTGGCCAGATCGATCCCTTCCTCACCCATATCGGTCAGGAAGACGTTATAGCTTGCAGCCGTCAGCATCAGTTCGATCGCACGCGCTGTGCTGGGATCATCTTCTACCAAAAGAATTCGCATGACTGGTGTATCCCCCGATTCGTCAAAATGTCATAAGCCGACAATCGTCCGAACAGGTTAATATGCGGTTACCGGCTTTCCTCGATCATGGCTTACTCAACCTATAATTGTCTATACTTTTGGATGGCAGTTGTCTTCAATGCCGATTTACCGTGCCTTTCGAATGCCACACACCAGCTGTCGAACTCCTCCTCGGACAGGCCATAGCGGCGCAGGGCGTCTTCGCGCAATATCAACCCCTTATGGACTGCCTGCACGACGATCTGTTTGCGGCTTGCCACCCATCGCGTCTGGGCATCCGGCAGATCCGCAATACTGATGATGCTGCCGTCATCCAGCATTGCAATCCGTGGACCCGTTGTTTTCTTTACGAACATTTATGCCGCCTTTTTTATTGTCCTCCGATTTGTGACGCAAATCTTTTAAGCCGCAGTTAGCCCGTTCCCCTTTTCAGCACCGCGCGGGGTTGAGAATACAGAGCATTTGCATATATTTTGATGCAAATACGTAGATACGCCCAAAGCCCCGCGGGGGCGAAAGATCACCCGATGACCCTGATTGCTGCCGAACGCGCCGAAGCGCGCGATACCGAATTGAACAGTCTTGGCTTTGCCAAACCCCCTGCGGAAACCCGTGTGGTGGTGGCGATGTCGGGCGGCGTCGACAGCTCGGTTGTGGCGGCACAGCTGAAAAGTGAAGGTTATGATGTCATCGGGGTGACCTTGCAGCTTTATGACCATGGCGCGGCTTTGGCCAAAAAAGGTGCCTGCTGTGCGGGTCAGGACATCCACGATGCCCGCCGCGTGGCCGAGCGTATGGGCTTTCCGCATTATGTGCTGGATTACGAAAACAAGTTCCGTGAATCAGTAATCGACGAATTTGCCGATGCCTATCTGGCGGGCGCGACCCCTGTTCCCTGTATCCGCTGCAACGAACGCGTCAAGTTCCGCGATCTTCTGGAAACCGCCCGCGATCTGGATGCCGATTGCATGGCCACCGGCCATTATATCCAGCGCAAGGATGGCAGCATGCGTGCAGAACTGCACATGGCTGCCGATCCGAACCGCGATCAAAGCTATTTCCTGTTCTCCACCACGCAAGAACAGCTGGATTACCTGCGCTTTCCCTTGGGCCATCTGGTCAGCAAGGATGAAACCCGCGCGCTTGCCGCTGAATACGGGCTGTCCGTTGCCGACAAACCCGACAGTCAGGACATCTGCTTTGTCCCGAATGGCGATTACGCCGCTGTCATCGAAAAGCTGCGCCCCGGTGCCGCCGACCCCGGTGATATCGTCGATATGGAGGGGAACGTGCTGGGCACCCATCGCGGCGTGATCCACTATACCATCGGCCAGCGTCGCGGTCTGGGCATCGGGGGTCTGGGTGATCCCCTGTATGTCGTTCGACTGGAACCCGACACCCGCCGTGTCCTTGTCGGCCCGCGTGCAGCCCTGTCCACCAAGACCGTCAATGTGACCGAGGTGAACTGGCTGGGCGACGACGCCTATGAGGGCGAGATCGCCTGCCTTGTCCGCATCCGGTCAACCCGCCCGCCGCGCCCCGCGATCCTGCGCCCCCTGCCCGGTCGCCGCGCCGAGGTCGAGCTGCTGGACCCCGAAGACGGCGTTAGCCCCGGACAGGCCTGCGTGTTCTATGAACCCGATGGCACACGCGTGCTGGGCGGTGGCTGGATCAGCTTGCGTCGGCGGCCAGCAATCTGATCCGTTCGATCATGGCGCGCACACCGTTCGATCGCTGTGCGGACAGATGCTCATCCAGCCCCAGCCGTGCAAGCGCGGCAGGGGCATCCACGCCTTCGACCTCGGCCACCGGCAGCCCTGAATAAAGCGCGTGCAGAACGGCAATCAGGCCACGCACGATGATGGCATCGCTGTCGCCTTGAAAATCGAAACGGCCATCTTCGATGCGCGGCAGGATCCAGACCTGACTGGCACATCCGTCAACCTTGGTGGCAGGAACGTGGAAAGCGTCATCCAGACCGGGCATGGCTTTGCCAAGCTCGATCACATGGCGGTAACGTTCTTCCCAATCATCCAGAAATTCGAAAGTTTCGGCAATATCTTCGAAAGCGGCGGTTGGCATGGGTCTCTCCGTTTTGCACAAGAAGGCCTAGCCTGACTGCGCCCCAAGGTCAAAGAGGCTTTTCCACGCGCCTCGTTTCGCCTATCACCAAGGTCAAAAGCCAAAGGGATGCGCCATGACCAGACTAACCCTGCCCCTGCTGATCGTCGCCGCCATCGTGTCCGGATGCGGACGGTCCGGGGATAGCGGCTGGAACCCGCTGTCTTGGGGCGGTCGTCCGGCCCCGTCGACCTCGCTTGCCCCCGAGGAGGGTTACGTCACGCAGATCGACGAACGTCCGGCCATTCCGCAGATCCTCTCGGCCGAATGGGAACCGCTTTCCGAAGGCCGCCTGCTGGTCGTGCGTGGTTTCGCCCCCGTCAAAGGATACCATTCGGCCGAACTGGTTTCCGTCCGCCCCCAGCCGGGCAACCGCATGACGCCAGACGCTGATGGCGTCCTGCGACTGCGCTTTGTTGCGGCCCCGCCGGCCGCAAACAGCGCCGCAGCCACCCTGCCCGCAAACCCAACCACCGACCAGATCGTCGTCGCGATGCCGCTTAGCTTCCTGCAACTTAACAAAATATACGCGATCGAGATTGCCGGGGCGACACAAGTCGTCAAACTCTCGCGCTAAGTCCTTGCAAGCGCCGCCCTGCCGCGCTAATCCGCCAAAGTCGGAGGCGTGGCAGAGTGGTTTAATGCACCGGTCTTGAAAACCGACGTGGGTAAAAGTCCACCGTGGGTTCGAATCCCACCGCCTCCGCCAGTTCCGGACAATTTGATGGCTTATGGATGTCAGGCTTCGGAACAAGAAAGACGGTCTGTCTTATCTGACAATCCAACAAGCAATGGTCTGGTTTCCAAGTATTCCTGCACCGTCAGAATGACGGGACAGCAGTGTTAGTAGGTTCAATCAATTTGCGGCTGTGGCACTGCCTGTATGCACGCTGCTTTTATGAATGCCGGAAAGAAAGAACAGCGATGTTGCAATGATTGCCGGGGCCAGCAGGCCAAGGGACATGGGCAATGTTGTCGCCGTTCCGCCGATGGCAACGCAGGACGATACCGAAAAGGCGATGGCGAACTGGATGGCACCCAATAGCGCCGATCCCATGCCGGCGCCGACGTCGGCAAGCTCCATCGTGATCGACATCGCGTTGGCTGACAAAAGGCCGATCATGCCGATTGTAATCCACAGCGGCAGGACGAACACCCATAACGTTTGCGTCCCCGAAAGAAGCGTCAGACATAACGCCGAGGCGATAAAGCAGGGTAAACCAACCTTCAGGATCTGCCACGGGCTGATACGGTTCAGCAAAATGCCGTTCACGCGCCCGAAAACGATCAGGGCTGCCGCGATAAAGGCGAACATCATGCCAAAGCCTGTTGCGCTAAGGCTGAAGATACCTTGGAACACCCCCGATGATCCGGTGATAAAAGCGAACATGCCGCCTTGGGCAAAACCGGCCACCAGTGCCATAATGATGAAACCACGCAGGGACAGCAGCATGCCCGCTGTCCGCAAACCGTTTGCGAAGGGCTGCGATTTGCGTTTTTCCAGCGGAAGCGTTTCAGGCAGGACAAGCAGTGCCAAGGTAAAGGCGATGACACTGACCAGTGCCATGACCGCAAAAATCGACTGCCAGCCGAAAGTGCCCAGCAGCATGCTGCCCAATGTCGGAGAGACAATCGGTCCGATGGTCAGCAGCATGACCAGAACTGTCATCACCTGCGCGGCCCGTTGCCCTGAATAAAGGTCCTTCACCACCGCACGACCGACAACCATACCGGCACTTGCCCCGATGGCTTGCACGAACCGCAATGCGTTAAACAGATTGACATCTTTGACCATCGGCAAAGCGATTGACGTCATGGTGAATAAGGCTGTCCCGACCAGCAGCGGCATCTTGCGGCCATAAGCATCCGTCAGCATACCCACCACCAACTGCCCGACGCAAAGCCCAAGAAAGAAGATCGACAGTGAAAATTCGACCGCCGTATGGCTTGCCTGCAGGGATACCGCCAGATCGCCAAGTGCGGCCAGATACATATCTGTTGCCAACGGCGGAAACAGGGACAGCAGCCCCAGAACCGCTGTAACCGCGGCAGCATGCTTGGGTGTAAGGGATATTCGGGACATCGGATCTCCTGCTGGCTCATGTTAATAGACTGGTGTCTACTTGCTATTATTAGACTGATGTCCAATAATCAAGAATAGTTTCTTTCAAGCCATTGGCAGGAGGTGTGTATGACCATCGCAGGAACCGGCGGACGCCCCGTTAACGCGCAGGCAGGTGCCGCCCTGAAAGCCGCAGCGCTACATCTGATCCGTGAAAAGGGATACGAGAATGTGTCTATTGCCGCCATCGCCAGCAAGGCGGGCGTCGCGCGGCAAACGCTTTACAACCGCTGGAACACGAAGGCCGATCTGGTTCTGGACGCCGTGTTCGAGGCCACGCATAATTTTGCCGCCGAACCCGTCCGGACAGAGAGTAAATCCGGCCCTTTGCTGCTGGAGGAGTTTCTGACCAATGTCTTCGTGCATCTGAATGTCGACGGGGACATCCTGCGTGCATTGATAGCCGCCGCACAGCAGGATGCGACATTCCAGACCGCCTTCTATGACAGCTTTGTGCAACCGCGCGAAAAGATGATCACCGCCCTTTTGTCCGAGGCCCAAGCCCGCAACGAACTGTCACCCGACCGTAACCCTGAAATGCTGTCTAATTTCATCCACGGCGCGTTCTGGTACCGGCTGTTGAACCGCAAGACGCTGGACACCGCATTTGCCAAAGAAATCACCGACGAGGTGTTCCGCCCCCATGCAGATGTCCGATAATGTCCGGCCAAATGAAAACTGGTAAAATGTCCCCCGTCGGATCATGACTTGTCGGATGAGCAAAATCACGAACCCCCGTAAGATCGACCCCGAGCGGCTGCTCTATGAGCTGGACTGGAATTTGCTACGCAGTTTTGTGGTGATCGTGCAGGCGGGCGGTATCTCGAAGGCGGCCGAGGTGATGAACCTGACCCAGCCGACCGTCAGCGCCGCCCTGAAACGGCTAGAGGATAGGCTGGGTCGGCGTCTTATCGATCGCGGACCATCGGTCTTCGAACTGACCGAGGCCGGCCAGCGCCTGTACACCGAGGCGGTCGAAATTCGCGGGTCGGTGCTGCGGCTGGCAACGATTTTGCGTGATGTGACCGATGTTATCAAAGGCCATGTCCGGCTGGCGATTGCCAGTCACGTCATCTCGCCGCTGCTGGATGATTGCGTGCGTGATTTCCATAAGGCATGTCCCCTTGCGACGCTGGAAATAGAGGTCATGGCCAGCCGTCAGGTGCAAGAGCGGCTGGTGGATAAGGCGGTTTCGGTCGGGATATGCCTGTCGCTGAACCGGCAGGCACCGCTGGAATACCGCCGGATGTTCACCGAATATTTCGGCATTTTCTGCGGGCGCAGCCACCATTTATATGGCCAGCAGCATATCGGCATCAACGCGCTGCGGGGTGAAAGCTCGGTCAGTTTCGTGACAGACCAGATGAGTGACGCCTTGCGCCCCGTGACCCTGATGCGGGCGGAACTGGGGCTGTCGGATCATCTGGTCGGGTCATCCCCCAATCTGGAGGAAGTGCGCCGGATGATCTGTTCGGGACTGGGGGTCGGCCCTCTGCCCATCCATGTCGCCCGCCCCGATCTGGAGTCGGGGCTGCTGTGGCGGCTGCCCCCCTATGAGGGGCTGCCCCAGATCGACGTGAATGTCGCGTGGAACCCCAAGGCGCGGATGAACCGTGCCGAACAGGCGTTCATTGATCTGCTGCTCAAAAAGATCGCCGACACCCCCGAGGCTTTGCGCGACTATCGCGATTAGATCAGCACCTTACCGGGGTTCATAATCCCCTTGGGGTCTAGCGTCTGCTTCAGCTGATGCATCAAGGTCAGCGTGGCTGCAGGTTTGCTGGCCGCCAGACGCGCACGTTTTTGCAGGCCGATGCCGTGTTCTGCTGAAAACGATGCCCCCGGCGTATCGGCCAGCGTGGCGTAAAGCAGGTCATCGATGGGGCCGCGGTTGCGTTTCGCATCGGGGGTCAGGCCAACGCACAGGTGCAGGTTGCAATCACCCAGATGCCCGAAAACATAGGAGTGAACGTCTGGGAAATGTTGCGCCTGCGCCTTGGTCCAGCAGGCGATAAAATCATCAATGCGGGCGGCTTCGATGCTGATATCATAGGACAGCATCGCGCCAAGCGGGCGCATCATCAGGTCGCTGTCTTCCCTGATCGCCCAAATCACCGCGCGTTCGGCATCCGATTTCGCGATCACTCCGTCCTGCACCAGATCCTTTTCCGCCGCTGTTTCAAAAATCGCCAGCAACAATGCCTCGGCTGCGTCCTGCGTCTGGCCGGTCACTTCGACGATCAGATGCAGCGCGTCGCTTGGCGGCAAGGGTTCGCGCCCTTTGCATTGATAGCCGGTCATCAGGTGATAAAATTCCGGCCACATCGCCTCGAACGACAACAGATTGCCGCCCGCAAGGATCTGGGCCAACCCCAAAACCGCTTGTGCCGATGCCAGATCAGGACATGCCAGCAGCGCCGAGGCTTTGGCCGCAGGGCGCGGGAATAGCCGCAAAACCGCAGCGGTCACAACGCCCAACGTCCCTTCGGCCCCGATAAACAGCTGTTTCAGGTCATAGCCAGTGTTGTCCTTGGGCAGCGTGTTCATATCTTCGATCACGGAACCATCGGCCAGAACAGCGGTCAGCCCCAGAACATTGTCGCGGGTCATGCCGTAACGGATGACCCGAACCCCGCCCGCATTTGTCGCAATCACCCCGCCCAGCGTTGCGGTATCGCGTGAGGGAATGTCGATGCCCGTCGTCAGGCCATGCTCGGCCGCCGCACGGTCCAGTTCGGCAATGGTGGCACCCGCTTCGGCCACGATCACGCGTTGCAGGGGGTCCACACGCAGAATGCGGGTCATACGCTCCAGCGACAGCGCCACCTGATCGGGCGCAGTTGCCGTCGCATCGACCAGACCGGTCAGCCCGCCCTGCGGCACCAAGGGCGTCCCATGTTGGTTGGCACGCGCGCAGATAGCGGCCACCATATCGGTTGTATCAGGGCGTAGCATCACACCCGCCTTGCGGCTGGTATCGCAATAGCCGGGGTCCAGATCGCGCAGGCGGTCCGATGTGACGATACAGTCGTCAGGGCAGATATCCGAAAAAAGCTTATGCATTGAGGGTCTGTTTCCACACATCCATGATGCCTTGCGCAATCATCAGGTCCAGATGCGCACCCCCACCATTTTTGAAAAGGGTGATATCCTGTGCAGTCATACGCCCTGTGCGTCCCGTTTCAAGGTCATTGAAATCACCCAGCACGCTGTCACGGGAAATAACCCCATCTGCCAGCGGCATCATCAATTCGCCGATATGGTCCAGCGTGGTCTGGCGGCTGTCCACAAAAATGCGAGCGCGACGCATCAGGGTGTCATCGGCTTCGCGCATGTCGGCGCGGAACGCACCGACCAGATCGACATGGGTGCCGGGACGCACCCATTCCCCCATCAGGACCGGCTGACGGGCCATGGTCGCGCTGGTGACAATATCGGCCTGTGCGACGGCGGCGGGCAGATCGGTTGTTGCTTGCGTCGGCAACCCCTCGGCTGCCAGCTTGGCTGCCAGATCGATCGCGGTGGCGGCGGTACGGTTCCAGATCAGGATGCGCTGCAGTTGCGGGAACAGCGCGTGATAGACCCGTGCCAGCGACGCGGCCACCGTCCCTGCCCCGATGACAACCAACTGCCGGCTGTCGGGGCGCGCCAGATACCGCGCGCCCAGCCCCGAATCCGCTGCCGTTTTCCAATAGGTAACCAGCGCGCTGTCGATCAGCGCCAGAGGCGTTCCCGTTTCATCGTCAAACAGCACCATGACGCCCTGAACAGTGGGCAGGCCGCGTGCAGCATTGCCTTCCAACACGGATACGGTTTTCAGGCCCATGCCGATGCCGTCCACCCATGCCGCGCGGTTCAACAGCGTGTCGCCCCCGCGTGTCAGGAACAGATCACCGATCCGCGCGGGTGGCAGGCGATGCCCCGCCGCAAGGGCATCGACCATATCGGGCCAGTTCAACAACGATTGCACATCTTGGGCACGGATATAAGGCAGGCTGGGGGCAGTCATGGCAGTTCCTTTCGGCAAAGGCTTCAGGCGGTAAAGGCACCAAGATAGCTGGCAAGATTGTCGCCAAGGGCCGTTTGCATATAGCCACCTTCCTGCACGTTAAGGACCGGTAAGTCCAACCCGCGGATGGCCCGCCCGATGGTCGCGAAATCACCGGTGGTCAGGGACATGCCGCGAAAGGGGTCGTCTTCATGCGTGTCCAGCCCAAGGGCGACCACAACCGCGGTTGCACCAAAGGCGGCAATCTGGGCAAGTGCTGTGTCCAGCGCGGGCATATATGCGGCAATACCGGCACCGCGCGGCAGAGGCAGGTTCAGGTTATAACCGGTGCCACTGCCGGTCCCGACCTCGGAGGCGGCACCAGCATAGAAGGGATAGAATTCGACCGGATCGACATGCAGCGAAATCGTCAACACATCGTCGCGGTCATAGAAGATCGCCTGTGTTCCGTTGCCGTGATGCACGTCGATATCCAGAACCACCGGCCGGTGGCCGTTCACCCGCAGATATTCCGCCGCGATGGCTGAATTGTTCAGAAAACAGAACCCGCCCGCAATTTCCTGATAGGCATGATGCCCCGAAGGCCGCGACAAGGCATAGGCAGCAGGTGCTCCATCAACGATATCATATGCCCCGCTTAACGCGGTCTGCGCCGACCAATAGATGGCATTCCAGCTGTCAGGACCGATCGGACAGGAGGTATCGGCGTTATGAAATCCGATCTGGGCCTCGGCCTCGGGGCTGTAATGGCGTTGTGGGTCAAGGCAGAAGCGGCTTGGCACCACCTCGGACAGATCGGGAAAGGCGGCCAGCCGCCGCGCAAAGATTGATTGCAGGTAATCCAGATAGCGCGGCGGATGGATCGCGGCCAAGGCCCCCATGCCATGATCGGTCGGTGCATGCCGGACCAGGCCCGCCCGCGTTGCGCCATCGACCAACAAATCAACCCGTTCGGGACGGTCAGGGTTCTGGATTACGCGGCCATTTTCCAGCCGGAATTGCGGATCATGGGCACGTTGGCGGTCATCGTGGAAAAATTTCATATCAAAAGCCTTATGCCTGCGCCTGTGCGCGGGCTGTTTCGAAGTCACGTCCGGGAAGCGCGGCCAGCAGGCCACGCGCATAATCGGATGTCGGGTTGTTCAGGATTTGCGCGGCATCGCCGGTTTCAACAATCCGGCCCTTTTGCATGACAATCAGCCGGTCACAGATTTGCCCCGCCACGCGCAAATCATGGGTGATAAACAGCATCGACAGGTTCAGATCGCGCTTCAGCCCCTCCAGCAGGTCCAGCACCTGTGCCTGCACGGATACGTCCAGCGCGGAAACCGCCTCATCCGCGACGATCAGTTCGGGGTCCAGAACGAGGGCGCGGGCAATGCCGATGCGCTGGCGCTGGCCGCCCGAAAACTCATGCGGGAAACGCGACATTGCTCCGGCGTCCAGACCGACACGTTCCAGCAAGGCGATGGCACGTTCGCGGGCCTTGCCAACGGGGGTGCCATGGGCCACCTGCCCTTCGGTCAGGGATTTGCCCACGCTTTGGCGCGGTGGCAGGCTGGAGTATGGGTCTTGGAAAATCATCTGGACGCGCTTGCGGTCACGACGTAATTCCTCGCCCTTCAGGGCGGACATATCCAGACCGTTCAGCAGCACCTGCCCGCGATCCACCTCCTGCAAACGGACGATGGCGCGGCCGAGGGTGGATTTTCCCGACCCGCTTTCACCCACAATTCCGATGGTTTCACCGGTATGCAGATCAAAGCTGATGTCATCCAGCGCGGTGACCACACGAGCCTTCCCACCTAGCCAACCGCCGCCAGTGCGGAATTGCTTGTGCAATCCTTTGACCTGCAACAGCGGCGCGTCATAGACAGCCGCACCTTCGGTCACTGCTTTCAACCGCGGGATCGCATCCAGCAATGCCTGCGTATAGGGGTGCTGCGGGCGCAACAGAACGTCAGCGGCAGCGCCCTCCTCGACGATAACACCGTGCTGCATGACCAGCACGCGGTCGGCGATATCGGCCACCACGCCCAGATCATGGGTGATGAAGACCACGCCCATGTCATGCTTGCGCCGCAGATCGTCCAACAGCCGTAAAATCTGCGCCTGCGTGGTCACATCCAGCGCGGTGGTCGGTTCGTCGGCGATCAGGATCGCAGGTTCCAGCGCCAGAGCCATGGCAATCACTACCCGCTGCCGCTGGCCGCCCGACATCTGGAACGGATAGGCGCGCGCGCTGGCGACCGGATCGGGCAGGCCAACCTCGGTCAGCAATTCGATGACGCGGTCGCGGCGGGTGGCGGGGGTCAGCATGTTATGCGCCTCGAACACCTCCTCGATCTGGCGACCGACGGGCATCAGCGGGTTCAGGGCGGTCAAGGGTTCCTGAAAGATCATACCAAGACGGCGACCGCGCAGCTGGCGCATCTGCGCTTCGGTCAGTTTTGTCAGGGCCTGCCCGTCAAAGGTGATCGACCCGCTTGCGACCGATAAACCCTCGGCCAGCAGGCCCATGATGGCATTGGCCGACATGGATTTTCCTGACCCGCTCTCGCCCACAATGCACAGCATTTCAGCGGGTTGCAGATCAAAGCTGACATCCTTGACCGCATAGGAACGGTCGGCCCCTTTAGGCAGGCCGATGGTCAGGTTGGTGACGGAAAGCAAACTCATGCGTCGCCCCTGTTCAGTTTCGGGTTCAGGGCGTCGTTCAGACCTTCGCCCACAAGGTTCAGCGCCAGAACGGTGATGACGATGGCGATGCCGGGAATGAACGACAGCCACCATGCAGTGCGCAGCGCGGTACGTGCCGCCCCGATCATATAGCCCCATGACATGACGTTGGGATCCGACAGCCCCAGAAACGACAGCGAGCTTTCCAGCAGGATCGCCGTCGCCACCATCAACGATGCCAGAATGATGATCGGTGCCAGAACGTTCGGCATCACATGATGGATCAGGATATAACGGTGGCGCAGACCCTGAACGATGCCGGCCTCGACGAATTCGCGGCGGCGCAGGGACAAAACCTCACCCCGCACCAGACGGGCGACGGGGGGCCAACTGACCAGCGCGATGGACAGGACCACAAAATGCAGCTGCGGTTGAAAGATCATCAGCAGGACGATGGCCAAGGCGAAACTGGGGATGGTCTGGAAAAATTCGGTAAAGCGCATCAGCAGGTCATCAGGCCAGCCGGGGAAATATCCGGCAATGGCACCCACCGGCACACCAATGGCCAGCGCCGCCAGTGTCGAGACCAGACCGATCATCAGCGATATTCGCGCACCATGGATCAGCTGGCTAAGGACATCGCGCCCTAGTGCATCGGTGCCAAGCGGCAGCGCGCTGTCCTGAAACGGCGGCAGGAACGGACGCTGGACCATGCGCCACGGGTCCTGTGATGTCAGCAGCGGGCCAAGCACGGCCAGAAAGACAACGATGCCCAGCAGGACAAGACCAATCAACGCGCCCCTGTTGCGCGCATAGCGGGACCAGAAATGTGTCATGATTGCAGCCTGATACGGGGATCGACGACCATATACAGCAGGTCGGTGATCAGGTTGAAAAGAAGAACCAGCGCGGCCGACACGAAGAAGACCCCAAGGATAATGTTGTAATCACGCTGGGCGATTGCCTCGAACATCAGGCGACCAATGCCGGGCCATGCAAAGACGGTTTCCGTCAACACGGCACCGCCGACCAGCTGTCCGGCCTGAAGCCCCGCCAGTGTGATGATGGGCAGCAGCGCGTTACGCAGCACATGGCGGCGGGTGATGATCGAGGGTTTCAGCCCCTTGGCGCGGGCGGTCTTGACGAAATCCAGCCGGTTCACCTCCAGCATCGAGGCGCGGGTCATGCGGGCATAAACGGCGGTAAAGAACAGCCCCAGCGTCGTCGCGGGCAGGATCAGGTGGATGCCGATATCGGCAATCCGCGCCAGACCGGTGTAATTTGCCCCGACGGTTTCATAGCCAAACCCCGGCAGCCACCCAAGGCCCACGGAAAACAACAGCGATGCCATCAGCGCCATCCAGAACAGCGGCGTTGCATAGAACAACAGCGCTACGGTCGAGATGATCGTATCACCCCAGCCCCCCTGACGCCGCGCGGCCAGCGCACCGGCCAGCACGCCCAGCCCCAGCGAAATCGCAAAGGCGGTCATGGTCAGCAACAACGTCGCAGGCAGGCGTGCCGCGATCAGGTCAAACACCGGAACATCGCGGCGGAACGACCAGCCCATGTCCAGCATCAGATAGCCTTTGATATACAAAACCAGCTGCACCAGCAGCGATTGGTCCAATCCGAAACGCGCCCGCATATCGGCCAGCACCTGCGGATCGGATGAGCCGGTTTCGGCCATCATGATCATCGCCGGATCGCCGGGGGCTGCGTGGATCAGGAAAAAGTTCAGCACCAGAATGGCCAGCAGCGTCAGCGCCGCCTTGACCAACCGGCCCAGGATAAAACGTGCCATCGCACAGATCCTTTCAAACGGTCCGCCCGCAAAGCATCACGCTTTGCGGGCAAGCCAAGGGTTCAGCGGTCAAGCCAGGTGTCGCGCATGCTGTCGTTCAGCCCGATGGCCGATGTGACAAGGTCCTTGACCTCGCACCGGTACACGGTGGGCTGCTGCATTTCGGTCAGCCATGCGACGGGAGATTCCTCGACCAGCAGGGCCTGCGTTTCGGCATAGATGGTGGTGCGTTCTTCGTCGGTCAGGGCGGTGGCACCTGCGGCGAACAGGCGGTCGATTTCGGGGTTTTCAAACCCTTCGACGTTGTTCCACTGCGATCCTTTGGCGATGTTGGTGGACACATAATTGCGGGCCACGCCCAGCGCCGGATCGCCGTATTGATAGACAAAGGTAAACGCCATGTCGTAATCCCAGTCGGCCAAACGCTGGTTCCAACCGGCGACGTCACTGGCGACCAGTTCGACATCAACGCCGATATCGGACAGGTTCTGACGCACAGCCTCGGCCCAGCGCTGCCAGACCTCGCCATAAGGCAGCGGCAACAGGCGCAGGGTCTGGCCGTCATAAGACGACGCCTCGACCAGTTCGCGCGCCGCATCGACATCGAACTGGATCGACGGCGTGTCGCCTGAATAGAAACGGGTCGAGGAATTGACCGCACCCGTTGCCGGACGCCCAAAACCCGCAAAGATCGCATTCACGGCAAAATCGCGGTCGATGGCCATGTTGATGGCCTTGCGCAGCTTGGCATCATCCAGCGGTGCATTGCGGTTGTTCAGCCAGATCAGCGATAGCGGGCCAAAGAACTCCCACCCCTTATCGGTGACGCAAACATTGTCCATCGCCTGAATGCGCGGCAAATCGAACATCTCGACGCTGCCCGCGGGCAGGACGTCCACTTCGCCGGTTTCGAAAGCAATGGTCCGTGATGCGGCATCGGGGATCACACGATAATAGATGTCATCCAGACGCGGGTGGCCTTCGACGTAATAATCAACGTTTTTGACCAGATGGATATAGCTGCCCTGTTCCCATGTATCGAACTTGAACGGACCGGTGCCGATGGGCGTGGCATTGGCAGGATTGCCTGCGAAATCCTGCCCTTCATAGATGTGGCGCGGCAGCACGGGGGTCGAACCGGACTCGAAGGACCCAAGAAACGGCCCGAAGGGTGTCTTTAGTTTATAGACAACAGTATGGTCGTCGGGGGCGGTGATGCTTTCGACATGCTCCAGCACGGTGCGCCAACGGGCGCTGGTTTCGCGCAGGAACACATCATGCGAAAAAACCACATCGGCGGCACTGAAGGTTTCGCCGTCATGCCACATCACCCCGTCCTGTAAGGTAAAGGTATAGGTCAGACCGTCATCGGAAATGGTCCATTCCTTGGCCAGCCCCGGCATCGGTTCCAGATTTTCGTCATAACGCAGCAGGCTTTCATAGATCTGCCCTGCGATCAGCTGGGTCGGCGCGTTCTGCAACAGCCCAAGGTTCAGACCCGTCGGTTCGGGCTGGACAATGGTGTTCAGCGTACCACCCATCTTGGTATCCTGTGCCACGGCGGCACATGCGATGGCGGAAACGCTTGCGGCAAGCGCCAGCGTTTTGATCTTTTTCATCATGATGTTCCCTGTCGTTTTTTGCCGGCAGCGCTGCGGATCTTGTGACCCTGCAGTCCCCTGCCGGAGGTTTGCTAAGGAAACCCTAACAAAGCGGTAATCATTGACAGCATGATCATTCGTTATCCCCGACATAGATGAAATCTATATTGACGACGTGGTCCTGCAATTGCTGATGATGGGCTGATCGCACAGCTGGGCGTGGGGTGGTCAATCCTTGGGCAGATCGCCACCAAGCTTGCGCAGGCAGTCCAAAAGACCCGCGTGTTCTTCGGCGCTTAACCGCGCCAACAGTGTTCGGTCATAGTCCTGCGCAATGGCAGCAAGGTCGGTATAGGCCGCCTGCCCCGCTTGCGTCAGGCACAATGTCGCACGGCGGCGATCATCCCCGTCAAGCGTCCGCGTTACAAAGCGCTTGTCCTGCAAGGCCGTCACTGCACGACTGATCTTTGTCTTATGCACCCGCGCCATGATCCCGATCCGTGTCGCATCCATTGGCCCGAACTGTCCCAGATGCGCCAGCACCCGCCATTCGGTCCGCAACATCCCGTAGCGGTCCTTATAGATCCTGCTGAAACCCTGCCCCGCTTCCTCGGCTGCGTGGTTCAGCAGATAGGGCAGAAAATCCTGCAGCCGGAATTGCGCGGGGTCAGTCACGGACACTCCTGCAAAAAGATCATTGTTGGTTACAAATACAACTATTAGCCGTAGAGGGGTGCGGCAACGGGAAAGCGCCATGACCCAGCAGGATCACCCCCGAAATGCGCTGGCAGGATCGGAACCTGCTTATATGTCAGGCTTTGGCAATGATTTCGAAACCGAAGCCTTATCCGGTGCCCTGCCCCAAGGCATGAACAGCCCGCAAAAGGTCAATTACGGCCTTTACGGCGAACAGCTGTCCGGCACCGCCTTCACCGCACCGGGGCATCAGAACGAACGGACATGGTGCTATCGCATCCGCCCGTCCGTCCGGCATCAGGGGCGGTTTTCGCGTATCGCGCTTCCGTTGTGGAAATCCGCGCCGCATGTGATCGATGATATCACCAGCCTTGGCCAATACCGCTGGGACCCCGTGCCCCATTCCGACGAACCGCTGACATGGCTGACGGGCATGCGCACCATGACCACGGCGGGCGATGTGAACACGCAGACCGGCATGGCCTCGCATATCTATCTGGTGTCGAAATCGATGCAGGACGCCTATTTCTATTCCGCCGATGGCGAATTGCTGGTCGTGCCACAAGAAGGCCGCCTGCGCTTTGTCACGGAACTGGGCGTGCTAGAGGTCGGCCCACAGGACATCGCCATCATCCCGCGCGGCCTTGTCTATCGGGTCGAGGTTCTGGAAGGCCCCGCCCGCGGTTTCGTCTGCGAGAATTACGGCCAGAAGTTCACCCTGCCCGAACGCGGCCCCATCGGTGCAAATTGCATGGCCAACCGCCGCGATTTCAAAACCCCCGTCGCCGCATATGAGGACCGCGAGGTCCCGTCCACCCTGACCGTCAAATGGTGCGGCCAGTTCCACCAATGCGACATCGCCCAAAGCCCGCTGGACGTGGTGGCGTGGCACGGGAACTATGCGCCGGTGAAATACGATCTGCGGACCTATTGCCCCGTCGGTGCGATCCTGTTCGATCACCCCGACCCCTCGATCTATACCGTTCTGGCCGCCCCCAGCGGCATCGAGGGCACGGCAAATATCGACTTCGTCCTGTTCCGCGACCGCTGGAATGTGGCCGAAAACACCTTCCGCCCGCCCTGGTACCACAAGAACGTCATGTCCGAGCTGATGGGAAATATCCACGGCCAATATGATGCCAAGCCCAAGGGCTTTGTCCCCGGCGGGATCAGCCTGCACAACTGCATGCTGCCCCATGGCCCCGACCGTGCGGCATTCGAGGCTGCCTCGAACGCCGATCTGGCACCGCATAAGCTGGAAAACACTATGTCTTTCATGTTCGAGACACGTTTCCCCCAGCACTTGACCGAATTCGCCGCTCTTACCGCCCCCTTACAGGATGATTACATCGATTGCTGGAACGGGCTGGATAAGAAGTTCGACGGCACGGCGGGCATAAAATAACCGCTAAAGATGTGACAGATCGAAGCCCGGATCATCCTTCACGGTCCGCAGGACAATCTCGGACCGGACCTGGGCGACATGCTCATGCGGCAAGAGATGTTCGTGAATGAAACGGGCAAAACTCTCCAGATCCAGCGTCCGCAGATCCAGCACATAATCAGCATCCCCCGAAACCGAAAACGCCGAACGGACCTGCGGATGGGTGGCCAGAAAGCGGGCGAAGCTGCGTTCGCTGTCGCCACCATGCCGCCGCAGATTGACCCGAACAATTGCGCGCAACCCGAAGCCCAACCGTTCACCATCCAGCCGCGCACCATAGCCGCGGATGAGGCCCGATTGCTCCAGCGCGGCACGTCTGCGCGAACACTGCGAGGCTGACAGATGCACCATTTGCGACAGCACCGCATTGGTCAGCGCACCGTCCTTTTGCAAAGCCCGCAGGATCGCGATGTCGAAATGATCCAGCGTCATATTTTCCCCATTACCTCACAGCACATGCAGGTATTATCCCTGTTATGCACATTAAATACAAAATTGACCCGCATCCGCACAAATAATGCATACAATCTATTTGAAAAAGTAAATTCGCACATTCATTGCGGTGGGATCGGCGCATCATACTTCGAAGCATTGTAAAGGAGTATTCATGGGTCCGTTTCCGCATAACGCATCAAAGGCCACCATCTCGGACGCCAATCCGGCGGGAACCGACGGGTTCGCCTTTGTAGAATTCGCCCATCGTGACCCTGCCGTGCTGGACAAACTGTTCCGTCAAATGGGTTTTACACCTGTGGCCAAACATAAATCGCGCGACATCACGCTGTATCGTCAGGGTGACATCAACTATCTGCTAAACGCCGACACCACCGGACATGCCGCGCAATTCGTAAACGAACATGGCCCCTGCGCCCCCGCCATGGCATGGCGCGTCGTTGATGCCCGGCATGCGTTAAAACGGGCGGTTGATCTGGGGGCCACCGAATATACCGGTGACGGCAAGGCAATCGACGCCCCCGCGGTTTACGGCATCGGCGGGTCGTTGCTGTATTTCATCGATACCTATGGCGATCTGGGCAGCCCTTTTACCGCCGATTACGACTGGCTGGGCAAGGTTGACCCAAGCCCCGAAGGCTTTGGCTTTTATTACCTTGACCACCTGACCCATAACGTCATTCGCGGCAATATGGACACATGGTATCGCTTCTATGCCGATACCTTCAACTTCAAGGAAATCCGCTTTTTCGACATCAAGGGCAAACAGACGGGGCTGACCAGTCGCGCCCTTACCTCGCCCGATGGCAAGATCCGCATTCCGATCAACGAAAGCGCCGATGACAACAGCCAGATCGAGGAATACCTACGCGAATACAAGGGCGAGGGTATCCAGCATATCGCCATCGCCAACAACGACATCTATGGCGGCACCGATAAAATCGCCGACGCGGGGATGGAATTCATGCCCGGTCCGCCCGCCACCTATTACGAGATGAGCCGCGCCCGCGTCAAAGGCCACGAAGAACCACTGGACCGCATGCAGAACCGCGGTATCCTAATCGACGGCGAAGGCGTGGTGGGCGGGGGTGAAACGCGCATCCTGTTACAGATCTTCTCGAAAACCGTGATCGGGCCGATCTTTTTCGAATTCATCCAACGCAAGGGCGACGACGGCTTTGGCGAAGGCAATTTCCGCGCGTTGTTTGAATCGATCGAGGAAGATCAGGTCCGTCGCGGCGTGCTGAAGGCCGAACCGGCAGAATGATCTGGACCGAGCTTTCCTCGGCCCCGCCCCTTGGTACTGTTGTGCCCGGGGGCGATCTGCAATCGGGCGCGCGGGCGGTTACTGTCACCACCGATGCCGGTGATTTCCCGCTGCTGCTGGTGATGACCGATGATGGCATCAAAGGGTTCGTGAACGCCTGCCCGCATCAATTCCTGCCGCTGGATTATCGCAGCCCGCATCTGATGTCGCATGACGGCACCAAACTGATGTGCAGCGCACATGGTGCAATCTTCGATGCAAGGACGGGTGACGGGGTTGGCGGTCACGGTCTGGGATGCAGCCTGTCACCTGTTCCGCTGCACAGAACGGACGGACAATTGGTGATCGGGTCGCGCACCCCCTGACCCTCAGAAGCGGAAGAACGGCAATTTATATTGCGCAGGGCTATCCCCTTGCCGTTCGAAGGCCACCGGATAAAGAACCGCCCCCTGATCATAAGGCACAGGACGCATGTCCTTGGGTATCTGCCGCACAGGGGCCGGATGCCTGCTGACCGGCAGTATTACCACCTTTTCCCCAGCAGCCACAGGCTTGGCCACAGCCGGAGCGGTGGCGAACAGCAACAAAAGGATTGAACGGAAAAGTTGCGTCATGGCCTTGTCCTTTCGCACAGCCGGGGGATCATTCCGAACATAACCCCAAGGTGGTAAAGCACAGGTTAAGCCTGTTCGGGCGCAACCTTGTCGCGGTTGCAACCGTTCCGACATGCATTCATCCAAGCGGAGCCATCATGACCATGAAACCCGTCCTTGTATTCGACGTCAACGAAACGCTGCTGGATCTGGACAGCGTTGCCCCCCTGTTCGACCGCCTGTTCGGTAACCCGCAGGTTCTGCGCGAATGGTTCGCGCAACTGGTGCTTTATTCACAGGCCTTGTCGCTGGCACAGATCGACAGCGATTTTGGCAAGCTGGCCGCAGGTGCGTTGCGGATGATGGGCCAGATCAAGGACAAGCCGATCAGTGACAGCGATGTGCAGGATCTGTCACAGGCCATCGGCTCGATGCCCGCGCATGGGGATGCGGCGCAGGCGCTGGAAAAGCTGCGTAATGCCGGTTTCCGCTTGGTGACATTGACCAATTCACCCAAAGGCAGCGGGCCGTCGCCACTGGAAAAAGCCGGTCTGGCAGATTTCTTCGAACAGTCTTTCACCGTGCAACCCACAGGCCGCTTCAAGCCCGCGCCGCAGACCTATCAGATGGTGTCCGATGCGCTGGATGTGCCGCTGGCGGATCTGTGTCTTGTCGCGTGCCACACATGGGATACGCTGGGTATGCAGGCGATGGGGGGCAAAGGTGCATTGGTGACACATGGCGCGAATGCCCCGCTAAATGTGCCGGGCGTTCCCGTCCCCGATGTGGTGGCACCGACGCTGGACGAATTGGCGCAGGCGATTGTCAGCCATTGGGGATAAGCTGGCGCTTTTCTTCCATCCGACTGTAACACTGGCAGCCTTTGCTGCGAACTGCACGGCAACCCATGCAACACAAGGCTTCCAGATGACACGTCCCTTAATCTTTCTGCTGCTTTTGCTGGCCGTTGTGGCCGGCATTTTCATGATCCCCGAAAGCCTGACGACCTTGGACGGGGTGCGCGCCCAGCTTGAACAGATCGAGACGTTCCGTGCCCAGAATGCGGTTATGGTGGCTGCGGTGTTTTTCGCGACTTATGTCGCAGTGACCGCGCTTTCGCTGCCGATTGCGGTCTGGCTAACGCTGGCGGCAGGCGCATTGTTCGGTTTCTGGCAAGGACTGTTGCTGGTGTCTTTTGCATCGACCATCGGTGCCTCGGTTGCCTTTCTGGCGGCGCGTTATCTGTTGCGTGACTGGGTACATGCCCGCTTTCGCGAACGTCTGGAAAAAATTGAGGCGGGCGTCGAACGCGATGGTGCTTTCTTCCTGTTCTCGCTGCGCCTGCTGCCGGTGCTGCCCTTCTTTGCAGTCAACCTGCTGATGGGTCTGACGCCGATGCGCCTGCCGACCTTTGCATGGGTCAGCCAGATCGGCATGCTTGCCGGAACCGCTGTGTTTGTGAACGCAGGCACCCAACTTGCACAGCTTGAAAGCCTGTCGGGTATTCTGTCGCCTGCCATCATCGCCTCTTTTGCCGTGCTGGCTGCTTTTCCATGGATTGCCCGCGCCATCATGGGCATCATCCGCCGCCGCCGCGTCTATGCAAAATGGACCCGTCCGGCAAAATTCGACCGCAACCTGATTGTCATCGGTGGGGGTTCCGCCGGTCTGGTGACCGCCTATATCGCCGCGGCAACCAAAGCCAAGGTGACGCTGGTCGAAGCCTCGGAAATGGGGGGGGATTGCCTGAACACCGGCTGTGTGCCGTCGAAAGCCCTGATCAAAAGCGCCTCGGTTGCGCGCCAGATGCGCCATGCCGACAGTTACGGAATCGAGGCTGTGACGCCCAAGGTCGATTTCCGCGCGGTGATGAACCGCATCCACGGTGCCATTGCCACGATTGCCCCCCATGACAGCGTCGAACGCTATGAAAGCCTTGGGGTCGAGGTTCTGAAAGGCCGCGCCCGTATGATCGACCCCTTTACGGTCGAGGTTGCCCTGAACGATGGCAATATGCAGCGTCTGACCAGCCGCGCCATTGTCATTGCCACCGGTGCCAAGCCGACCATGCCGCCGATCCCCGGACTGGCCGACAGCGGTGCGCTGAATTCCGATACGCTGTGGGACAAGCTGTCCGACCGTGATCAGGTGCCTGCCCGTATTGCCATTCTTGGTGGCGGTCCGATCGGTGCCGAACTGGCGCAATCCTTTGCCCGCCTTGGTTCGCATGTCACCCAGATCGAGGCTGGTGATCGTATTCTGCCCCGCGAAGACCCCGAGGTGTCGGATCTGATGACGCAGGCCCTGCAGGATGACGGCGTCGAAATTCTGACAGGTCATAAGGCTGTCGGTGCCGGACAGGATGAAAACGGGCGCTGGCTGCAACTGGAAACCGGTGACGACACAATCCGCATCCAATGCGACGAAATTATCGTTGCTGTCGGCCGCACACCGAACCTGAAAAACCTTGGGCTGGAGGAATTAAACATTCCTACCAACCGCACCGTCCAGACCAACGAATATCTGCAAACGCTATACCCGAATATTCTGGCCGCAGGTGATGTTGCAGGCCCGTGGCAGTTCACCCATACGGCCAGCCATCAGGCCTATTACGCGGCTGTGAACGGTCTGTTCGGCGACATCCGCGCCAGCAAGGTCGATGCCCGCGTCATCCCTTGGGCAACCTTCACCGACCCCGAAGTCGCCCGCGTGGGCATTTCGGAAACCGAAGCCAAGGAACAGGGCATTGATGTGACGGTCACCCGTTTCGAACTGGACGGATCGGATCGGGCCATTGCCGATGGCGCAACGCGGGGCTTCGTCAAGGTCCTGACGCCCAAGGGCAAGGACCGCATTCTGGGCGCGACCATCGTCGGTGTCCACGGCGGTGACCTGATGGCCGAATTCGTGCTGGCGATGAAGCATAATCTGGGGCTGTCCAAAATCCTTGGTACAATCCACATCTATCCAACCCTCGCCGAGGCGAATAAATCGGTCGCAGGCGTCTGGCGCAAAGCCCATGTGAACCCGCGCCTGACCGCCATTGCCGAACGCTTTCATGACTGGAGACGTGGATGATCGACGCCCTGATCCTTCCCACCCAACGCCGCGCGCTGTCGCCCTTGGCCAACTGGCTGGACAGCCGCGGCATCACCGCCGATCAACTGACGCTTGTCGGCTTCGGCTTCGGGGTGCTTGGCTTTGTCGCCGTGATCATGGGGGCATGGGTTCCGGCCCTTCTGCTGATCGGGATGAACCGTCTGATGGATGGGCTGGACGGGGCAGTTGCACGATTGCAAGGCCCGACCGACCGTGGGGCCTTTCTGGATATCACATTGGATTTCCTGTTCTATGCCCTTATCCCGCTGGGTTTTGCCCTGAATGACCCGACCGCGAATGCGCTGCCCGCTGCAACGCTGATCTGCGCTTTTGTCGGAACGGGATCATCGTTTCTGGCCTATGCAGCTATTGCCGCCAAGCGCGGCGAAAACGCAAAGGCCTTTCCGACAAAGGGCATCTATTACCTTGGCGGCCTGACAGAAGGGTTCGAAACGATCGGCCTGTTCATCGTCATCTGCCTGTGGCCCGCAGGATTTCCGGTTCTGGCCTATGTCTTTGCAACAGCTTGCGCGATCACCACGGGTTTGCGCTGGCATCAGGGATGGACTGCCTTCACCCCCGAACAGCGGGATGCACCCTGATGCGCGGATATTTGCAGAACCTGGTTCTGGCGACAGGCATTTTTCTGGCCCTGAACGCCCCCGCATTGGCCGATTGGGACCTGACACTGGCCGAGGCGCGCGGCCAGACGGTCTATTGGAACGCATGGGGCGGTGACCAGCGCACCAATGATTTTATCGCTTGGGTCAGCCGGCAGACGCAGGACAAATTCGATGTACGTGTCGAGCAGGTCAAACTGTCGGATACATCCGAGGCAGTCACCCGTGTCCTTTCCGAAAAAACCGCCGGACGCGATAAGGATGGTTCGGTCGATCTGATCTGGGTGAACGGGCCGAATTTTCTGGCAATGAAGGAACAGGGTCTGCTGCATGCCCCCTTCCTGTCGGATATGCCCAATGGCCGCTATCTAGACCTGTCCGAAAATTCCCCTGCGCTGGTGGATTTCACTGTGCCCACCGAAGGCCGTGAAAGCCCGTGGCGGCTGGCCCGCTTTGTTTTTATCTATGATAGTGAACGGGTCCCGAACCCGCCTGCCGATATGGCGGGTTTTGTGGAATGGGCGCAGGCCAATCCCGGACGGATGACCCATCCCGACCCTGCCAATTTCATGGGCGCGACCTTCCTGAAGCAGGCATTGGTCGAACTGGCCCCTGACCCTGACGTGCTGCAACAGCCGGTCACAGATCAGAAATTTACCGAACAGACCGCCCCTTTCTGGGACTGGTATGAAGCCTTGCGCCCGAACCTGTGGCGCAGCGGACAGGCATTTCCGGAAAACGAATCCATCCAGCAACAACTGCTGAACGATTCCGAAGTCGATATCACAATGTCCTTCGATCCCGCCTCGGCGGCGGCGGCCATCGAACAGGGGTTGCTGCCCGATACGGCGCGAGTGTTTGTTCCCCAAGGCGGCTCGATCGGCAATATCAGCTTTGTTGCCATTCCCTTCAATGCAGCCCACGCAGCGGGCGCGCAGGTGGTGGCCAACTTCCTGCTGGACCCCGAAACACAGGCGCATATGCAGGACATCACCGTGCTCGGGTCATTTTCGGTGCTTGATCCGGCCAAAGTCGACCCAGCAGTCTTTGCCGATCTGCCGACCGCCCCCGCCCTGCCCGACTTGCAGGATCTGGGTCCGACCCTGCCCGAACCCCATGCCAGCTGGATGGGGCGCCTGACGGCTGAATGGGCCGTGCGATACACAAGATGACACCAGACCCTGCGGATCGCTGGCTGGCACGTCTTGTGCTGGTCGCGGTTCTGACACTGATCCTGCTGCCGATTGTGGCGGGCTTCTGGCAGACAGCGCGCGCCGCATTCGGGGTCGTGCCTGCACTGAGTGCAGCAGACATCGGGCTGGCGGCGTGGCATCAACTGGCCGCCACGCCGGGCCTGCCCCGCGCGATATTCCTCAGCCTCTGGACCGGAGCGGCGACGACTTTTTTGTCGCTGTTGCTGTCGGCTGGCTGTTGCGTTTGGCTGCATCGGGGCCGATCCAAAGGTCTGGCATTGCGTATGCTGACGCCGGTTCTGGCCGCGCCCCATGCAGCACTGGCCATCGGGTTGGCGTTCCTGATTGCGCCTTCGGGGTGGATCGCACGTGCAGTTGCACCCTTCGCGGGCTGGATACAGCCGCCTGATATCATCAGCGTGAATGACCCTTGGGGGCTGGCGCTGATCATCGGCATGGCCGCGAAAGAGTTTCCTTTTCTGCTGCTGATGATGCTGGCCGCATTGAACCAGATTCCGCTGGCGCAGACTTTGCGTACGGGGCGGATGTTGGGTGTGCCGGATGCGCGGATCTGGCTGGTTCTGATCGGCCCGCAGATCTGGCCACTGATCCGGCTGCCGCTACTGGTCGTTCTGGCCTATTCGCTGTCGGTTGTGGATGTTGCGATGATCCTTGGCCCGACCAATCCGCCGACGTTGGCAGTGATGCTGACACGCCTTTACGGTGACGCCGATTTGTTACTGCTGCTTCCTGCATCGGCGGGCAGCCTGTTGCAGCTGGGATTGGTGATGGTTTCAGGGTTGCTGGTATTTTCGATGCAATACCTGATGCGTGTGTATGGTCCGGCATGGATCGCATCGGGGGCCTGTCTTCCGGGTTTGGGGCTGGTCCTGCGCCTTGCTGCCATCGCGGGTGCGGTCATGCTGGCCCTGACCGGTGCGGCGCTGATCGTGTTGCTGGTCTGGTCGGTAACATGGCGCTGGCAGTTTCCCGACCTTTTGCCCGAATCCCTGTCCATACGGTTCTGGATGCGTGCTGGTCCAACAGTGGGCGGCCCTTTGGTGACGACCTTTCTGCTGGCGTTTTTCAGCACGGCTGCGGCCCTGATCACCGCCATCGGCTGGCTAGAGGCCGAGGATCGCCGTGCCAGCCCCCGCGCCCCTTGGGCCGAGGCGCTGATCTATCTGCCGCTGTTGCTGCCGCAAATTGGGTTTCTTTACGGGCTGAATATCGCAGCACTCTCGGCGGGACTGCCGCAAGGTATCGGCATGGTCGCATGGGGGCATACGATCTTTGTATTCCCCTATATCATGATCGCCCTGTCCGATCCGTGGCGTGCCTTGGACCCGCGCCTGATCCGTGCAGCCGCGGCGCTTGGGGCGGGACCGTGGCGCATTCTGTGGTCGGTCAAACTGCCGGTTCTGCTGGTGCCCATCCTGACAGCTGCCGCCATCGGTGTCGCGGTGTCCGTGGCGCAATATCTGCCGACGCTGTTTCTGGGTGCAGGTCGCATCAACACGCTAACGACCGAGGCCGTGACCCTGTCGTCGGGATCGGACAGGCGTGTGACCGGCGTCGTGACCAGCCTTCAGGCATTGCTGCCGATCCTGACCTATGCGCTGGCCTTTGCCATACCCGCCATCGTGTTCCGCCATCGCCGCGCTGCAAGGAGCTGACCTATGCTTGAACTTCGCAACCTTCAGATACGGCATAAGAATTCCGACTCTCTGTTTGCACCGTTGAACCTGTCCATTCCGGCGGGGCAAGTGGCGGTGGTCATGGGGCCGTCGGGCGTCGGGAAATCCACGCTGCTGGATGCAATCGGCGGGCATCTGGCGGCTGGTTTCCAGACCAAGGGCGATGTCCTACTGCAAGGACGCAGCCTGCTGCCCCTGACAGCACAGGCCCGCCGTATCGGTTTGATCTTTCAGGATCCGGTGCTGTTTCCCCATCTGAACGTCGGACAAAATCTGGCTTTCGGGCTGCCCCGCGACATCAAGGGGCGCAGCAAGCGCCGCGCCACTGTGCACAAGGCGCTTTCGGATGCAGGGCTAGCCGATATGGGCGACCGTGATCCTGCGACCTTGTCGGGTGGCCAGATGGCGCGGGCGGCCCTGATGCGCGGCCTGCTGGCCCGTCCGCAGGCGCTGTTGCTGGATGAACCCTTTTCGAAACTGGACACGGCCCTGCGGGCAGAAATCCGCGAGTTTACTTTTGCCCACATCCGGCAGGCCGGAATCCCCGGCCTGCTGGTCACCCATGACCCGCAGGATGCCGAAGCCGCAGGTGGTCCAATGTTGACGCTGTCACCGGCCTAGCCATAGGCCTGACTGGTTCCGCGCGACAGATAACTGCCACCCGCGTCCCCGACCGGCACCCCGTCCTGCGCAATGGTGCGCCCGCCCAACAGGGTGCGGACAGGCCAACCGGTGATCTGCATCCCCTCATACGGGGTATAATCGCAGCCGTGGTTCAACCCTTGCTGCTGGATCGGGCGGGTCAGATTGGGGTCCCACAGGGTCAGATCAGCATCGCCACCAATCGCGATCGTACCCTTGCGCGGGTATAACCCGTACAGCCGCGCCGGATTGGTCGCGGTCAGCGCGACAAACCGTTCCGGCGTAATGCGTCCCTTGCTGACACCCTCCGAAAACAGGATCGGCAGCCGCGTTTCCACCCCCGGAATGCCGTTGGGCACCCATTTGAACGAGGTCCGCGCGCGGGGATTGTTCTTGCCGGTATCTGCCGGACCATCGAACCGGAAGGGGCAGTGATCGGACGAGAATATATCAAATGTCCCGTCCCGCAGCCCCTGCCAGATGGCGGCCTGACTGTCGGCATCGCGCGGCGGCGGCGAACAGACATATTTCGCGCCATTGAAATCCATGTTCAGCCCCTGCAGATCATCGGCGGTCAGGGCGATATATTGCGGGCAGGTTTCGGCATGAACCTTCAGGCCACGGGCGCGGGCCCATTGGATCTGCTCCATCGGTTCGCGGCCTGACACGTGGACGATGACAATTGGCACGTCGATCAGCTGGGCGTGGCTGATGGCGCGATGCGTCGCCTCGCGTTCGGCAATCTGGGCGTGGGCTTGGCCATGATAGAATGGCGCGGTCTTGCCCTCATCCTCCAGCTTGCGGGTCAGGAATTTGATGGCGTCGTGGCCTTCGGCATGCACCATGACCAGCGCCTTTTCGCGGCGAGCAACGTCAAACACCTCCAACAATTCACGATCATCCAGCACCAGATCATCATAGGTCATAAAGACCTTGAACGAGGTATATCCGTCCCGCACCAGCGCGGGCAGTTCCTGCCCCATGACCTGCGGGGTCGGATCGGTGACGACCAGATGAAAGGACACGTCGGTGTGGCATTTCCCGTCGGCCTTTTGGTGATATTCCTGCACGCAATCGCGCAGGGACCGGCCCTTGACCTGCATCGCAAATGGCAAAACCGTCGTATTGCCCCCCGCCGCGGCCGAGCGCGTACCGCTGGCGAAATCATCCGCCATCACCGTCCCGTCCGAGGTCGGCTGATCCAGATGCACATGCGCGTCGATTCCGCCGGGCATGACCATCAGACCCGTGGCATCGATACGGTCATCGCCCTGCAAATCCTGCCCGATCGCGACGATTTTGCCATCGCGAATGCCGATATCCGCGACATAGCTGTCGGCGGCGGTGACCACCGTGCCGCCAGTGATGACAAGGTCTAGCGCGGTCATGCAGGCACCTTGGCAAGGATTTGCGTCAAAGCATCGGTCAAGCGGTCCACCTGTTCGACGGTGTTGTAATGCACCATCGATACGCGCAGCACCCCGCCGTCATGGTCCAGCCCCAATTCTTCGACCAGACGCCGCGAATGGAAATCACCAAAGCGCATTGCGATGCCGAAATCATCCATTGCGCGCGCCACATCACCGGAATTCACCCCGTCGAATTTGAACGCAATCGTCGGCACGCGGGTGCTGTTTACGTTCACCGTGTCACCGACCACATGACAGTCATCGCGCGTCGCCAGCCAGCCCAGCAACCGGTCGGTCAGCATGTCTTCCTGCCGGGTGATCAGATCATAGGCGGCAACGACCAGCGCGCGTCTGTCACCCGTTGCGCCGTGATGGCGGGCCAGTCCGGTCAGGTATTCAACGATGCCATCGACGCTGAACGCGACTTCGTAGCTGGGGTTGCCGGGTTCCAATTTGCCGGGGACTTTGTCCTTGCCGTAAAAGTAATGGTACAGCCCGTCCAGTTCGGCCAGCAGGTCGTATTTGCCGTACATCATCGCCCCATGCGGACCGTATGATTTATACAGGCTGAAGGCATAATAATCGATATCCCATGCCTGCACATCAATGGCGCGGTGCGGTGCATAGGCGACGGCATCGACACAGATCAGCGCGCCGTGGTCATGGATAAACCGCGCAAATTCCGCGACCGGATGCACCTTGCCCAGAATATTCGACACATGCGTCACACACACCAGCCGCGTCCGGTCCGTCATCAGTGATGCCAGATCGGACAGTTGCAGATCACCGGTTTCGGCATTCAGCGGCCAGAATTTGAGGGTCACACCGAATTCCTGCAACCGCATCCATGGGCCGATATTGCTTTCGTGATCGGCCATGGTGACGATCACCTCGTCGCCTTCGCTGAACTGGCTGCGCATCGCGGCGCATAGGTTCTGCATCAGCACAGTGGTCGATGCACCAAAGACAATCTCCTCGGGGCGGGCGGCGTTGACCAAGGTTGCGGCGGCCTGACGACCCGTTATCAGTGCCTCCGATGCCGCCTGCGATACGGCATAGCTGCCACCGGTCTGGACGTTGCGCTGATACAAAAACTCAACCATGCGATCGACCGCGGGGCGCACAATCTGCGACCCACCGGCATTGTCGAAAAAGACCCAGTCATCGCGAAGACCGGGAAATTGGGCGTGCACATGGGCCATATCCAAGGGGCGTGTCATGTTATTCAACCTTCAGTGGTTCAGCACAGAGCTGAGAAAATTTCGGGTGCGCGGTTCGGACGGGTTGGACAGCACCTGCGCGGGCGGGCCCTGTTCGACAATCTGGCCGCCATCCATGAAAATAACGCGGTCGGCGACCTGCGCGGCAAAGCCCATCTCATGCGTGACAACGATCATGGTGACGCCGGTGCGGGCCAGATCGCGCATGACGTCCAGCACCTCTCCGACCATTTCGGGGTCGAGGGCGCTGGTCGGTTCATCAAACAGCATCACCTGCGGCTCCATGGCCAAGGCGCGGGCAATGGCGACGCGCTGCTGTTGACCGCCCGACAGGTGGTCGGGGTATTTATCGGCCTGACTGGCAATGCCCACACGGTCCAGCAAGACATCGGCCTGCCGTGCAGCATCGGCGCGTGACGTGCTGCGCACGCGGCGGGGGGCCAGCATGACGTTTTCGCGCACGGTCAGATGCGGGAACAGGTTAAAGGACTGGAACACCATGCCAACCTCGGCCCGCACTTTGGCCAAGGCGCGACCGGTGGCGACGGGAATGCCGTCCACGCTGATGCGGCTGTCATCGGAAAAATCCTCCAGCCGGTTGATGCAGCGGATCAGCGTTGATTTCCCCGACCCTGACGGCCCGATAACGCAAACCACCTCGCCTTTGGCGACATCCAGATCAATGCCTTTGAGCGCCTCGAATGGGCCATAATATTTGCGAAGGTTGCGGATGCTGACAAAGGTCATTCTATCGTCTCCTTGCGGCAAAGCGGCGTTCCATGCGCGACACCAGCGCGACAAGCGGCCACAAAAAGGCCAGATAAATCAGCGCCGCCCCGATCAACGGCGTCGGATTGGCCGATAGGGCCTGCGCCTGCGTCGCCTGTTTCAACAGGTCGGGCATAGCAACCACGGATGCCAGCGCGGTATCCTTGATCACATTGATCGAATTATTCGTCAGCGGCGGAATAACCACCCGCACGGCTTGGGGCAAAATCACGTCCGCCATTGTTTGGCGACCGTTCAGGCCAAGGGCGGCGGATGCCTCGAACTGGCCTTTCGGAATCGCCTCGATACCGGCGCGGAAGATTTCTGCGGTATAGGCCCCCGATACCAGCGTCAGCGCAGACATGGCCGACATAAACGGCGACAGGCGTATGCCCAGAAACGGCAGCGCATAATAGACAATGATCAACAGCACCAGCAACGGGATCGACCGGAAGATGTCGATATAGACCCGCGTCAGAAAGCGCAGCGGCGCCACCGCATAAAGCCGCGCCATGGCCAGCGCCAAGCCCAGCAACAGCCCCGCAATGATGCTGGAAATGCCCAGCTGTAATGTGATCCAGAGGCCCTTTAGCAGCATTGGAAAGCTGCGTCGCATGACCTCGGCGTTCAGGAAGGTGTCAAAGATATCCATGGGTGCCCTTAGCCGGTCGTAGACAGGGTCCGGCGCATGGCCGAACCCGTGCTTTGCAGATCAGTCCAGTGACGGCATCGGAAGGACAGTCACGGTCGAGGTGCCTTCATCGGGGGCCGCCCCGAACCATTTTTCGTGCAGCTCTGCGGTGACGCCTTCGGTTTTCAGATCGTCCAAAATGGCGTTCACCTGTGCGGCCAGCGGCGCGTCCTTGGCGAACATCATGGAATATTTTTCGCCCGTTTCGATGCGGGCGACGACCGTCAGGTTCGGCTTGTCCTTGGCGTAATACAGCATCGCCGGAATATCCGAGATATAGCCGTCGATCCGCCCCGCCGTCAGATCCAGCATCGCAGGGGCCAAACCTTCATAGCGGCGGATATCACCAAAACCATAGGTGTCGCTTTGCGCGCTTGCCCACATATCGCCCGTTGATCCGGTATCGACGCCGACGACCTTACCGGCCATCTCCTCTAACGTGGCGGGACCGTCTGTCAGCACCGTCAGCGATTGGTCGCTATCGTAATAGGGCTGGGCAAAGCTGACCGATTCCAGACGTTCGTCGGTAATGGTAATCGATGACGTCGCAATATCGATCCGGCCCGATTGCACCGCGGAAAACAACCCGTTGAAGGGGATATTTACGGTTTCAACCTCGGCCCCCAGCCGTTCGGCGACCGCAGCAACCAGATCAATCTCGAACCCGATAAATTCGCCGGATTCATCCTGAAATTCCCATGGGACGTTACCGATATTGGCACCCACGGTCAGTTTATCCTGTGCCATTGCCCCGTAAGCCGATCCGGCCAGAAGACCCAAGGCAAGAGCCGTCGTCTGCATCGTTTTTCCGCGCATGATACTTCCCTATTGTTTTATTTTGGATTGACCGGACAAACCGGTCTGACCAGTATGAAGCCACGGGGCTAAGTAATTTGCAATGCTTGTGACGACATGCGCAGATGAACGGCGGCGGATGTGCCAAGGAGAAAGGCAATATGACAGTGATGTGGGACAAAGCGCCGGTAACCCAGACGATTGCACGTCGTTTACAGGAAATGATCAGATCGGGTGAACTGGCGGCAGGGCAAAAGCTGCCCTCGCAGCGGGTCCTGTCAGAACGGATGTCGGTGTCGCGCCCCACCCTGCGCGAGGCGTTGCTGACGCTAGAAACGCTGGGTCTGGTCCAGACGCTGCCCGCGCGGGGCACCTTCGTGATGGACCCTGCCAACACGCAACCCCCTGCAACGACGTGGCGATATGATGATGCCTATGATCTGCATGATACGTTCCAGTCACGCCTGTTGATCGAAGGCGAACTGTGCCGTCTTGCGGCCCCTGTCATCACCCCGCAGGCAATGGTCCAGCTGGAAACGGCCTGCGCCTCGTTTGAAGATTCATGGAAAGCCGGTGATCTGGTCGCCCATGTCGAGGCTGATCTGGATTTCCATCGCGGCATTGCTGCGGCCTGTCCGAACAGGATGCTGGCCAGCCTTTACCAGACCGTCCAGCAGTTGCTGACCGAAACGCAAAGGCAGCCCATTCCGAATACGGCGGGCGAACGCATGGCGCAATCCATTGCGGAACATCATGCCATCCTGACGGCCCTGCAAAAAGCCGATGGCCCTGCCGCTGAACAGGCCATGCGTGCCCATATCCGCAATACGGCCATATGCGCCGGTATCGATTTATAGGCGTCACCGACGTTCGCGGGCGATGCCTGATGCCTTGCACCTGATCACGAGGGCAACCTGACCGCCCTGTGACCCTAGCAAGCCTCGATCATCACCCTAGCCTTATACCCGCCCAATGTCGCAAAGGCCCTTTGACGGCAGGTCAGAACCAGAATTTGCTGGTCGGCAGCGACGCGGTGAAGGGCGGTAAACATGGCTTCGATCCGGTCGTCATCGCTGTGGACCAGTGCATCATCCAGAATAACGGGCACGGCGGTACCCGTCCGTGCGAACAGCCGCGCGAATGCCAGACGTGTCAGCACCGCAACCTGTTCGCGCGTGCCACCTGACAGAATCTCAAGCGGTTCGGCCTGTCCGTTACGGGTCAGGGCGACTGGCAGCAGGCTTTGATCGTCGATCTGCAAAGCCGCGCCGGGGTGCAGGACGGAAATCAGCGGCTCAAGCTCTCGCATTACGGGGTCGAAATAAGCCTCGCGGGCGTCGCGGCGGGCGTCTTCCAATGCGCCGCGCAAACGGGTTAGAGACTGCACCTCGGAGGCATAGCGGGCGGCGCGCGCCTCGGAGGTGGCAAGCCGCCCGCGCACATCGTCCAGCTGTTCCTCGATGCCCTGTTCGGCCATGGTGCCGATGGACCCGTTCAGCGTTGCCAGTTCCTCACGCAATGCAGCGCGTGATGTCTGTGCCTGCGCGACAACAGATTGCATACGGGCCAGATGTGCCGCCGCCATGTCCAGATCGGGGGCAGCATCCTGCAGGCGCTGATAATCGGCCTGTGCTTTGGCCCGCAGATCCTGTTGGCCCATCCTGTCATCGCGCAAGGACTGTATCCGGCGTTCCAGCGCGGCCAGATCACCCGCCTCGGCCCGTGCGGCTTCGGCAGTGCGTTCCGCCGAAACAAGGGTCGATCGCGCCCCTGCCCGCGCCTCGGCTGCCGAAAGGAAAGCAGCATGGGCTTGGGTGGCCGCATCACGGCAGAGGTCTTCGGCCTGCGTGGCAGAGGTCAGTTCAGTTTCCAACGTGGTGGCATCTTCGGGGGCAGTGTTATCTGTCCCTGCGGCATCGACAGCCTTTGCATGGGCGTGGCGCAATGCGTCCAATCCGTCAGGCGCAATTTCGGCCAGCAGGTCATCGGCGCTGCAAATAACTTCATCCAGCCGCTGCGCTTCTGTCAGCTTCTGGCGCGCCTCGGGCAAGGTGTCGGCCCCGCATGCGGCAAGTTTTGCGGCCAGCGCGGTGGCGGCTTGTGCCAGACCGCCCTCATCCCCGTTGGTGACTGCCCCGGGATCGACACGCATCGTCCCGATGCCCGGCAGGTCGAAATTACGCGCGGCGGTCAGCCGGTGCGGGCCTTCGGGCAGATCAGCGCCGCCATCCTGCACCCGAAGTGCCCCGTCATAACGAAAGCTGACACTGACCGAGGCTGCCGCCAGTTGCGCCGCCAACTGGTCATGCGTGTCACGTGCCTGTTCGGCAGCCGCCAGCGTTTTGGGCGTCACCACCAACAGGCCGCGTTGGGCGCGATTGGCCTCTAATGTGGTGCGCAGGGTTTCAGCACGCGCCAGACTGCCTGCCAGTTGGTCGGCGCGACCACGCGCGGCCTGCGCCATCTGTGCACGTTGCGCTGCTGCCAGACGGTCGCGGGCGTCGCGGGTCCGGTCCTGCGCCTGTGTCAGGGCGGCCCCCGCAGCGGTGTCCGCCGCAGTCAGTTCCTGCGCACGGGCGTCATGGCGCATGGCGGTTTCGCGGGCAGCGGCCAGTTCTGTTTCCGCGCGGGCAACACGTTCGGACAGGTTCTGCAGGCGGTCGATGCTGGCGCGGGTGTTTTCCTCGGTCATGGCGGCCAGTTTCAGGGTTCGCTGTGCATCGGCCAGCTTTTCGGCATGGGCGGCAGCTTGTGCTTGTGCGGCCTGCGCCTGGGTCAGGGCGTCATTGCGCTGGCGGTCGGCATCGGGGTTTTCCAGATCGCGCAATTCGCGCTGGACTTCGGCACGGCGGGCCAGATCACCGGACAGGCGAGCGGCTTTGGTGGCCAGATCGGTTTCCTGCGCGCGCAAAGCATCAGCCTCAGCCTCGGCACGGCCCCATTCGCCCCCCGCTTTGGGACGACCGGTCGCGGTTGCCAGTTTGGTCAAGGCATCGCCCACCTGCGCGGCGACGGCGTCCAGTCGCCGCCCCCCCGTCATCATATCAATTTCCCCCGCAACCGAGGACAGCAGATCGCGCCGCGCATTCAGCGTCCGTTCGCGTTCGTTTTTATCACTGGCCGCGCTGCCTTCGGGTTCCATGCCCAAAAGCCCCTGACGCACCCATAACAACCCCGAAGGTCCGGCCAGCCCATTGCCGATAATATTATCGATCCATGCTTCGGCTTCATCATCCTGCGCCACAAGGCGGCCATTTTGCAAAATACGCGCCGTAGCGCGTGACAGCCAGCGCTTTTCGATCCGGAAGCGCCCCTGAGGCAAGTCGATTTCCATCGCAACCTCGGGGGCGCCGCCGGAATGGGGCTGCAAGGCTTTGACAGCAGATTTCGTCCCGCGATGGCGTTCGAAAAACAGCGCATGCATGGCGTCGAAAAAGGTGGATTTGCCGAATTCATTAGGCTCTGACAGCACGGTGATACCGTCAACGATGCCGTCGATCCGTGCGGTCTGGCCCGCGAAACGGCGGATATTGGTCAGTTCTATGGCGCGAATTTTCATGACTGCACCTTCAGGGCAAGGGCGTAAAGGCGTGACAAGGCGCTGGCCGAAACCTCTCGGTCGGCAAGGGCGCGGTCCGGATCGCGGGCTTCGGCCAACAGGGTTTCTGCCGCATGTCGCAAAGCCCCCGCATGGTCGATCTGGTCCAGATCATCGGGGCGGGTTTCCGTGGCAAGGCCCGACAGGTCCTGATCGAACCAGCCGAAATCAGGGGCAATCGCCTCAGCCTCGGCCTCCAGTGCGGTGCGATCGGCCAAGGGCAAGCGGCCCGTGGCCTGCAAACGCAACAGCAGATTGCGGCGCATGGTGGGGGACGGCAATTCATCCGTCAGCCGCGCCACCGGATCTTCGCCCGGCAGCAGATCCAGCGCCAATGTCTGCCATGCCAAAGCACCTGTTTCGACCACATCGACCTTGGCCGGACCGTTCAACGTCACCAATAGCGCCCCATTGGCCATATCATGTTTGAACCCATCAGCCTCGGGCGTGCCGGAATACCATGTTTCGGGGGTGACCTGCACACGACCATGCCAATCACCCAAGGCCAGATAATCCAGACCCGACAGCTGCGCGCGGTTCGGCGGAATGATCCCGGCCCCGCAATCTTCGGAAAAATCGGTGACAGCGCCATGGCCCAGACCGATACGCAAATGGCCGTCCGGTGTTGGCATAGACATCGCCTCGGTCAGGTCGCGGCCCGGTCGGCGTTGCGTGCAGGGCGCGGGCAACAGCATCACCCCGTCGGCCAGTTCAAAAGGTTCGGTGGAGGTCACGGCCCGAAGGTTGCCCAGATCCTCGGCTGCGATCTGGCGCCATAATTCGGTGGCGGCAAGACTGTCGTGATTTCCCGGCAGCATGATCCACGTCAGATCGCTTTCCGCCGACATGGCCCGCAGCGCGTGGCGCAATGTGTCCGGTGCAGGGGTTTCCGCATCGAAACTGTCACCCGCCAGCAACACGACACCCGCTCCGCCATCACGGGCAGCCTGCGCCAATCTGGCGATGGCCCCGTGGCGCGCCTCGCGCAGGCGGTTGCGGATCGCCTCGGGATAGCCGCCAAAGGACTTACCCAGATGCAGGTCGGAGGAGTGGAGGAAACGGAACATCAAGGCATCCTTCTGCGCGACGCCCATGGATTGCGTGATGGCAACCTCTTTGCAAGGGGAAGATGCCTAGAATGCTTGATGTTCCGGATGCCCCGCCCGATCAGTTTGGCCCGATCAGCTGGCCTGACTGTAACGGCGCTGTTCGACCGTCGCACCCGTATCGAAAACCTGCGCGACAAGGCGGGCAAAGCGCAAATCGTGCAGCGTCAGAACCCCGTCCTGCAATCTCCCTGCCCCGGGATATCGCTGTAAGGCCAGACCCGCGCGGTTGATACAAAGAGCCGCCAGATCGGCATCCTTGGCCAATGCGGGCAGATCGACACGGCCATAGCACATCAAAGCCTCGATTATGGCGGCAACCAGATGGTCTAGCGGCGTCATGGCCACCCCCCGCGCCACAGGCAGCCGCCCCGAAGCCACTGCCCCCTGCCAAGGGGCCGTCGCTGTGATATTCTGCACATACCCCTGCGGCATACGCGAAATGGCCGATGGCCCGATGCCCACCAGCACCGGATTGCAGTCGGTGGTATAGCCTTGGAAATTGCGCCGCAGGGTGCCGTTCAGGCTGGCTTGGGCAAGGCTGTCGCCCTCTTTCGCGAAATGGTCGATGCCGACGGGCAGATAATCACAGGCCAGCAGGATATCGCGCGCCAGATCGGACAGATCCAGCCGTTCCTGCGCCGAAGGCAGCGCATCTTCGGGGATCAGCGCTTGCCTGCGGGCCATCCACGGCACATGGGCGTAACCGAACAGGGCGATGCGGTCAGGGTCCATCGCCAGAACGCTTCGCAGGGTCCGCGCCAGCCGCTGTCCCGTCTGATGCGGCAGACCGTAAAGCAGGTCCATATTGATGCTGTCGACACCGCGTTCGCGCAGCCCCGCCACCATCCGCGCCGTCAGTTCCTCGGGCTGCTTACGCCCGATGGCCGCCTGCACCGAAGGATCAAAATCCTGCACCCCGATCGAGGCACGGTTCATCCCCAAGCGCACCAAGGCATCCAGCCGCGCATCATCACAGTCGCAGGGGTCAATCTCGACCGAGATGCGTGTTGCACCGGTCAAGGGAAACGCATCGCGCAGCATGGTGCCAAGCCGGTCCATCCGGTCGGCGGACAGGATCGTCGGGGTGCCGCCGCCCAGATGCAGCGCATTGATTGTCACATCGCGCGGCAATGCGTTGCGGATCAGGGCAATTTCCTGTTGCAGGTGATCCAGATAGTGGTCCAGCGGCGCATCGCTTCGCGCCCCTTGCGTCCGGCAGGCGCAAAACCAGCACAGCCGCCTGCAATAGGGCACATGCACGTAAAGCGACAGCGCCGTGGCTGCGGGTATTTGTTGCAACCAGTCCAGATGCCGGTCCGGCCCGACCGCATCGGAAAACCGGTCTGCCGTGGGATAGCTGGTATAGCGCGGGG
Organism: Paracoccus sp. JM45; assembly: GCF_003590715.1. Lineage (GTDB taxonomy): Bacteria > Pseudomonadota > Alphaproteobacteria > Rhodobacterales > Rhodobacteraceae > Paracoccus. Next base: position 44,764 of record NZ_QQVY01000011.1, on the reverse strand, counting down.
CACGCGCCGTCAGCAGCGCATTTTGAAGGGGATCATATGTCATGCGCCGACCTAAGTCCTGCACTTTGTCGTCCCGCATTGATCGAGATCAAGTTCCTGTGTAGAAACCCGCCTATGGTTCGTTTATCCCCCGTCAAAGCCTGTAACGATTGTCCGATCCGCTATCGCGCCGTCTGTGCGGAATGCGATCCGGACGAATTGGCCGTGCTGGAACAGATGAAAACCTATCAGACCTTCGAGACAGGCGCGCATCTTGCTGCCGCGGGCGAGGATCTGGACCATTTCTCCTCGATCGTGACGGGATGTGCGACCATGTCCCGCACGTTGGAGGACGGGCGTCGCCAGACCGTCGGCCTGTTGCTGCCATCGGATTTCATCGGTCGTCCGGGACGCGGGCAATCGGCCTTTGACGTGCAGGCGCTTGGACCCGTCACCCTGTGCCGCTTTGAACGCCATTCCTTTGAACGGCTGGTGCGGGAAACCCCACATATCGCATCACGGCTGATGACCATGTCGCTGGATGAACTGGACGCGGCGCGCGACTGGGCGGTAGTTCTGGGCCGGATGACGGCGCGGGAAAAACTGGCGGCTTTTCTGGTCAGCCTGACGCGCCGCTTTGCCCAAGGCGCGGGTGGCCCGCGTCCCGGTGGTGGTGGCGTGACGCTGCAACTGCCGCTGACGCGCGAAGAACTGGCCGACCATCTGGGTTTGACTATCGAAACCACCAGCCGCCAGATGACCGCCCTTCGCAAGGACGGGTTGATCGACCTGCGCCCAGCGCGCGAGGTGTTTATCCCCGATTTCGGTGCCCTGTGTGCCGAGGCGGGCGAAGACGGCGACGGCGGTCCCATCGTCTGAACCTGCGGCAATCCGGCATCATTGCCGGATTTACCCCCTCACGTCGCCGTGACTTGATCCATGTCAATGCAACGCCCCTGCCTGCCGTGCCACTGCCGAGGCGAAGCCCCATCGGGGCATGCCACGACACGAGGACGACATGCAGTTTACAAGGATCGCCATACTGGCGCTGATTACCTTGATGGCGGCAATAGCAGCAGATCTGGGCCGCGACATGGCGTATTCTGTGCACGCTGTGATTATCATGCTGGTCGCGGGCGGATTATGCCTGTGGGATTTGCGCCGCGTGGACGAACCCCGCGCACAGATCCCGACCGGCGCCTATATGGACGGCCCCATCCGCGCGGGCGTTATTGCCACCGCCTTCTGGGGCATCGCGGGCTTTCTGGTCGGCACCTTCATCGCCTTCCAGCTTGCCTTTCCGGCGCTGAACTTCGACTGGTCCGAAGGATACGCCAATTTCGGCCGCCTGCGCCCGCTGCACACCAGCGCGGTGATCTTTGCCTTTGGCGGCAACGCCCTGATCGCAACGTCCTTCTATGTCGTCCAGCGTACCAGCTCGGCGCGGTTGTGGGGCGGCAATGTGGCGTGGTTCGTCTTTTGGGGATACCAGCTGTTTATCGTGCTGGCCGCGACCGGATATCTGTTAGGGGCCACCCAGTCCAAGGAATATGCCGAGCCTGAATGGTATGTCGACATCTGGCTGACCATCGTCTGGCTGACCTATCTGGCCGTCTTTATGGGCACGATTTTGAAGCGCAAAGAACGCCATATCTATGTAGCCAACTGGTTCTATCTGGCGTTCATCGTCACGGTTGCCATGCTGCATGTGGTCAACAACCTGTCGATCCCCGTGTCTATCCTTGGCTCCAAATCCGTACAGGTCTTTTCGGGCGTGCAGGATGCAATGACCCAGTGGTGGTACGGCCATAACGCAGTCGGATTCTTCCTGACGGCGGGCTTTCTGGGGATGATGTATTATTTTGTGCCCAAACAGGCAGGCCGCCCTGTCTACAGCTACAAGCTGTCGATTATCCACTTCTGGGCGCTGATCTTTCTGTATATCTGGGCCGGTCCGCACCACCTGCACTATACCGCCCTGCCCGATTGGGCGGCGACCTTGGGCATGGTGTTTTCCATCGTCCTGTGGATGCCCAGCTGGGGTGGCATGATCAACGGCCTGATGACGCTGGAAGGCGCATGGGACAAGATCCGCACCGACCCCATCATCCGCATGTTCGTGGCCAGCCTTGCGTTTTACGGCATGTCCACATTCGAAGGTCCGATGATGTCGATCCGCGCGGTCAACAGCCTCAGCCATTACACCGACTGGACCATCGGACACGTCCATTCCGGCGCGCTTGGCTGGAACGGCATGATCACCTTTGGCTGCCTGTACTTTTTGACGCCACGCCTGTGGGGCCGCAAACAGATGCATTCGATGTCCGCGATCAACCTGCACTTCTGGTTGGCGACATTGGGCATCGTTCTTTACGCGTCGTCCATGTGGGTCACCGGCATCATGGAGGGCCTGATGTGGCGCGAAGTCGATGCCAACGGCTTTCTGGTCAACTCGTTCGCCGACACCGTAAAGGCCAAATACCCGATGTATGTCGTGCGTGGCCTTGGTGGCGTCCTGTATCTGGCGGGCGGTCTGGTGATGGTCTGGAACATGTGGATGACCATCCGCGCTCCGCAAGCACGCCCCGCCCTTGTAACCGTCCCGGCCGAGTGATCCCATGACCCAAGACACCAACACCCCCGACCAGACGCCCCCAAAGAAAAAGCGCCGGTCCCTTCTGGACCGTCACGCCACGCTGGAACGCAATGCGACGCTGTTGCTGGTGGGATCCTTCCTTGTCGTCACCATCGGCGGCATCGTGGAAATCGCGCCCCTGTTCTGGCTGGAAAACACGATCGAGGATGTCGAGGGCATGCGCCCCTATACCCCGCTGGAACTGGCCGGTCGCGACATCTATGTCCGCGAGGGCTGCTATGTCTGCCACAGCCAGATGATCCGCCCCATGCGGGACGAGGTCGAACGCTATGGCCATTATTCGCTGGCGGCGGAATCCATGTATGACCACCCCTTCCAATGGGGGTCCAAACGCACCGGACCGGATGTGGCCCGTGTGGGCGGGCGCTATTCGGATGAATGGCATTACGACCACCTGTCGGACCCGCAATCGGTCGTCCCCGAAAGCGTCATGCCAAAATACGACTATCTGGCGCGCACCAAGCTGGATGTGACCTATATCGGCGATCTGCTGGAAACCCATGCGATGGTCGGGGTGCCCTATACCCCCGACATGATCGCCAATGCCCGCGCCGATATGCGGGTGCAGGTCGATCCTTGGGGCGACACCGATGGGCTGCTGGAACGCTATCCCGATGCACAGGTCCGCAACTTTGACCGCAATCCCGACATGACGGAAATGGATGCGCTGATCGCATATCTTCAGATGCTTGGCACGCTGGTCGATTTCTCGACCTTCATTGCCGATGACAGCCGCTAGGGGGACCGGATGACCGATACATATTCCATCATGCGCCTTTTCGCGGACAGCTGGATGCTGCTGGCCATGTCGGCGTTTTTCATTGGCGCGTGCCTCTGGGCGTTTCGCCCCGGCGCCCGCGCTGCCCATGACGAGGCTGCTAACGCCATCTTTCGCGACAGCCCCCAGATACGCACTGACGGCGACGACCAGCCTAAGGACCCGACATGACCAAGCCCCCCAAAACCGACGACACGCCAAAGGTCGAAACCACCGGCCACAGCTGGGACGGCATCGAGGAGTTGAACAACCCCCTGCCCCGCTGGTGGCTGTGGACGCTGTATGGCACCATCGTTTTCGCGGTGGTCTATGTGATCCTGTATCCCGCATGGCCAATGGTGAATGGTGCGACCAAGGGCGTGCTGGGCTGGTCAACCCGCGGCGATGTGCAGATGCATATCGAGGAAGTGGACGCCAGTCAGGCCGATATGCGGGCATCGCTGACCGAAACCGATCTGGGGGTTCTGGACCGCAATCCCGAACTGATAGAATTTGCGATGAACGCAGGTGCTGCCGTGTTCCGGACCAATTGTTCGCAATGTCACGGGTCTGGTGCGGCGGGTGCTGTCGGCTATCCCAACCTGCTGGATGACGACTGGCTGTGGGGCGGTATGGTCGAAGACATTGCCTATACCGTCCGCCACGGCATCCGGAACGAGGACGACCCCGATGCGCGGTTTTCCCAGATGCCCGCCTTTAGCGAGATATTGCCCAAGGAAGACATTGCCACGCTGGTCGACCATATCCGCAGCCTGCCGGGTGGCACCGACCCCTTGGCGGGCGCGGGCGGGCAGCTGTTTTTAGACAACTGCACGTCCTGTCACGGCGATGACGGTCGCGGGGATCGCACGCAAGGTGCGCCGAACCTGACCGATGCGATCTGGCTTTATGGCGACAGCCCCGAACAGGTCACCCGCATCATCACGCGCGGTCCTTACGGTGTCATGCCCCCTTGGAACACCCGCCTCTCCGAGGCCGAGATCCGCGCCGTCGCCGCCTATGTCCACGGCCTTGGCGGCGGTGAAATGCCCACGCCACAAGACTGACGATGCATCCTTGATCCACATCAAGGCATCACGCGCGCCTTTACGCAAGTAAGGGCGCGCAAACAGAAAGCAGCATGATGTCAGACGCTCCCCAGAACCTCTATGCCGCGCGGGTCCCGATCTTTCCGCGACGGGTCAGCGGGTATTTCCGCCGCCTGAAATGGTGGATCATGGCCATCACTTTGGCCATCTATTACCTGACGCCGTGGCTGCGATGGGATCGCGGCCCGAACCTGCCCGATCAGGCGGTGCTGGTCGATATGGCCAACCGCCGCTTCTATGTCTTCTGGATCGAGATCTGGCCGCATGAATTCTATTTCGTGGCGGGGTTGTTGGTCATGGCGGGGGTTGGGCTGTTCCTGTTCACCGCCATGCTGGGGCGGGTCTGGTGCGGCTATGCCTGTCCGCAGACCGTCTGGACCGACCTGTTTCTGGTGATCGAGCGTTGGGTCCAAGGCGACCGCAACGCCCGCATGCGCCTGCACCAAGCGCCGTGGACGGTCCGCAAAATCCGGCTGATGGGGACGACATGGACGCTGTGGCTGATTGTTGCGATGGCGACCGGCGGGGCGTGGGTGTTCTATTTCACCGATGCGCCCGAACTGGCCCGCCAGCTGGTGACGCTGTCGGCGCCGCCCATCGCTTATGTCACCATCGCCATTCTGACCGCGACGACCTTTGTTTTCGGCGGGTTCATGCGCGAACAGATCTGCATCTATATGTGCCCGTGGCCGCGCATTCAGGGCGCGATGATGGACCCCGGCACGCTGACCGTCGCCTATCGCGACTGGCGCGGTGAACCAAGGGGGCGCGGGTTGCGCCGTCAAGCCGCGGACCTGCGCGTGGCCGGCCCGCAGATCGGCGGGCGTGCGCCGCTGATCCCCATGCCGGGCGTGCCGGATACCACCACCAATGTCCAAGGCCCCGGCGATTGTGTTGATTGCAACGCCTGCGTCAACGTCTGCCCGATGGGCATCGACATCCGCGACGGCCAGCAGATGGCCTGCATCACCTGTGCGCTGTGCATCGATGCCTGCGATCAGGTAATGGAAAAAATCGGGCGTCCGCGCGGGCTGATCGATTATCTGGCGCTGTCGGACGCCCCGCGCGAGGCTGCGGGCGGTGCCCATATCCCCGCGTGGAAACATGCGCTAAAACCGCGCAACCTGATCTATCTGGCTATCTGGCTGGCCATCGGCGCGGCTCTGGTCTCCGCGCTTTTCATCCGCCCCCAGATCGAGCTGACCGTCGCCCCCGTCCGCAACCCGACCTTCGTGACGCTATCGGATGGCAGCGTCCGTAACGCCTATGACGTGCGGCTGCGCAACAAACATCACGACGCCCGTGTCTTCAACCTACAGGCAGGCGCGGACAGCACAGCCGCCCTGCAGGTCGAGGGGCATGACGGCGCCAATGTCACCGTTCCCGCGGACGCGCAGATGAAGGTTCGCCTGTATCTGACCGCCCCTGCCGGATCGGCCCCCGCCGCGTCGGATAACAGCCCCGTCCGCATCTGGGTCGAGGATACCGTCAGCGGCGAACGCGCCCATGTGGACAGCACATTCAACGGAAAGGACAGCCAATGACCGAACTGACAGGACGCCATGTCGCCGCAATGTTCGTGGGCGGGTTCAGCATTATCATCGGGGTCAACCTGTTGCTGGCGACGAAAGCCGTCAGTACCTTTCCAGGGCTCGAGGTGCCGAATTCCTATGTCGCCAGCCAGTCCTTTGACGCCCGCCGCAATGCGCAGAACGCACTTGGCTGGACCTCGGATCTGGAATACCGCGACGGCGTGCTGGGCGTTGAGATCCTTGACCGCAAAGGCCGCCCTGCCCCCATCCGCAACCTGACCGTCCATGTCGGTCGCCCCACCGAGGCGCGCGACGACCTTGCCCTTGAACTGGACGACACGGGCCACGTGGCCGTCGATCTGGCACGGGGCATGTGGCGCGTCGATCTGGCAGGCAGCGCCGATGATGGCACATTGTATCAACGCGCCATTTCCCTGAAAGTCGATCCGTCATGGTAGCCGCCTGCCCCGCCTGTTCCAGCGTTCAGGTCACCGAACCCCGCGCGGTCGATCAGCCGACGCATGTGCTGCATCTGCCCGACATCCATTGCGGGGCCTGTATCTCGACGGTCGAGCGCGCCCTGATGGCCTTGCCCGCCGTCCAGCAGGCCCGCGTGAACCTGACCCTCAAACGTGCATTCATCATCGCACCGGGGGCCGAGGATGCCACCCTAATCGACGCATTGGCCCGCGCGGGCCACCGCGCCGACCGTCTGGATGCGGGCCGTCTTGGGCCACGCGATGTCACCGCGCGCGATCTGCTGACCCGTATCGGCGTCGCGGGCTTTGCAATGATGAACGTCATGCTGCTGTCCGTCGCCGTCTGGAGCGGCGCCGCCGGTGCCACAGCACAGGTGTTCCATCTGGTATCCGCCGCCATTGCCATTCCTGCCGTGGGCTTTGCAGCGCAGCCGTTTTTCATGTCGGCCTTTGGCGCTCTGCGCCACGGGCGGATGAATATGGATGTGCCGATTTCGCTGGCGATTGTCTTGGCCTCGGCGGCGTCGCTGGCCAATGCTTTTGGCTTTAGCCATCGCGCCAATTGGTTCGATGCGGCGCTGGCGCTGACGTTTTTTTTGTTGATCGGACGCTATCTGGATCGCGCGGGCCGCGCCGCCGCCCGTTCCGCCGCAGCCGAGCTGGCGGCGTTGGAATCGCCGCAGGCCGTACTGATCGAAGGGTCGCAGGACCGCATCGTCGCCGCCGAAACCCTGCAGGCCGGCGCGTTGATCCGCATCCGCCCCGGCGACCGCCTGCCTGCCGATGGCACCATCATTACCGGACGCACCGATCTGGACCGATCCGCCCTGACCGGTGAATCCGTCCCCCAACCCGCCGGTCCGGGGGATGAGGTGACGGCGGGCGAAACCTGCCTGACCGGCGCATTGACCGTCCGCGTCGACCGCGCCGGACGCGATACCGCATTGGCCCGCATGGCCCAGCTGGTCGCCACCGCCGAAACCCAACGCACCCGCCATACCGGCATCGCCGACCGTGCCGCCCGCATCTATGCGCCGTTGGTGCATGTGCTGGGGGCTGCGACCTTTATCGGCTGGCTGACGGTGACGGGGGATATCTGGCGGTCGCTGGATGTTGCCATCTCGGTTCTGGTGATCACCTGCCCCTGCGCCTTGGGGCTGGCGGTGCCTGCCGTGTCCACTGTTGCCACCGCACGGCTGTTTCGCGCAGGCATTCTGGTGAAATCGGCCACCGCTCTGGAACGCCTGTCCCAGATCGACACGGTCGCGTTCGACAAAACCGGTACGCTGACGACGGGTCAGGTCACGCTTGGCGGCACACCTGATCCCGAGGCACTGGCCATTGCGGCAGGACTGGCGCAGTCATCGCGGCATCCGGTCTCCAAGGCGATTGTCGCGACGGCGCAGGCACGGGGAATTGTCCCTGCGCTTGTCACCGACACCACCGAACATCCCGGTTGCGGCATCACTGGCATGCTGGATGGAAAACCGGTCCGCCTTGGCCGCGCCGGCTGGATCAAGGGAACCTGCGAGACAGATATGTCCGCTGTCTGGCTGTCCACGCCCTGCCACGCGCCCGTTGCGCTGACCACCAGCGAAAGCCTGCGCGACGATGCCGTGCCTGCGGTTCAGGCGCTGCGCGATGCGGGCTATCATCTGGCGCTGCTGTCGGGCGATGCCCCGCCTCCGGTGGCACGCATGGCGCAGATGACCGGAATCGACACCGCTTTGGCGCAACTTACCCCGGCTCAGAAAGTCGATTGGGTGCGTGATTGCACCGGAATGGGCAACCATGTGCTGATGGTCGGTGACGGGCTGAACGACACCGGCTGTCTGGCCAGCGCGCATGCAGGCATTTCGCCAGGAACGGCGCTGGATGCGGCGCGGTCGGCATCGGATGTGGTGCTGATCAGCGGCGGCTTGCAAGGCGTGCCGCATGCGCTGTCCACGGCCCGCAGCGCGATGGGGCGGATGCGTCAGAATATCGGGCTGGCGGTGCTGTATAATCTTGTGTCGATCCCTGTGGCGATCTCGGGGCATGCCTCGCCCTTGGTGGCGGCATTGGCCATGTCGCTGTCATCGCTGACAGTCACCCTGAATGCCGTGCGGAGGTTTCGATGAATGTTCTGGCCGTTCTGATCCCCATATCCGTCACGCTGGGGCTGGCGGGGCTTGCCGCATTTGTCTGGGCGCTGCGGTCGGGTCAATACGAAGACCCCGCCGGCGATCAGGCCCGCGCATTGGATCTGATGGAGGATGAGGATTAGGTTCGGACGCCTTTGTCCGGCGCCCGAACCCGTGCGATTAAGCCAGAACAGGCTCGATATCAGTGGACCACAGCTTGACGTCCTCGCGGTCCATCAGGCTGACGGTCATGACCTTGGTCTCGGCGCTGATATCGACCTTGCCAAAGAACTGCATTCCATCCGAGGGCGGCAGGTTGGCCTGACCTTCGTCGGGGTGTTTGGTAAAGCGGACCTCGGGGCCGAAGGTATTGTCATATTCCGACGGGCCGAAGGTGCCGGCATGCAGCGGACCTGATACGAATTCCCAGAACGGCTCGAAATCCTGAAAGACGGCCCGGTCGGGGCTGTAATGATGCGCGGCGGTGTAATGCACATCGGCGGTCAGCCAGACGGTGTTCTTGATGGCGGCATGCTTGATGAAGGACAGCATGGCGGCGACGTCAGCCTCTCGGCCCAGAACGGGACCATCGCCATTCGCACCGTTTTCCATACCGGTTTCGCCGTCACGGACCATCATGCCGATGGGCATATCCGATGCGATGACCTTCCACGTCGCGGCCGAGTTGGTCAGTTCACGCTTCAGCCATGCCATCTGTTCGGCACCAAGGAAGGGCGTGCCACCTTCTTCGGTATTGGCCGTGTTATTCCCGCGATAGGTGCGCATATCGATGACAAAGACATCCAGCAGCGGACCGTAAGCGACCTTGCGATAGATGCGGCGCGGTTCGGCCAGATTCTGGCGGGTGGGCAGCATTTCATGGAAAGCCTGCCCCGCGCGGGCGGCCAGCAGGCGCGCCGATTTGACGGTATAGCGGTCGTCGGCGTCCAGCATCTCGTTCGGGTACCAGTTGTTTGTCACCTCGTGGTCGTCCCACTGGGCGATGATCGGCACTTCGGCATTGAAGGCCAGAACGTTCTTGTCCATCATGTTGTAAAGATGCTGGCCACGGTATTCGTCCAGCGTTTCGGCAACCTTGGATTTGGCTTCGGTGACGATGTTTTTCCACATCGTGCCATCGGCCAGTTCCACCTGTTCCTGCAACGGGCCGTCGGAATAGACGGTATCACCTGAATGCAGGAAAAAATCGGGGCGGTGCTGCAACATGGTGGCATAGGTTTTCATACCGCCGCGATCCTCGTCGATGCCCCAGCCCTGCCCGACCGTATCGCCCGACCAGACAAAGCTGATGTCGCGCATGGCATTCGGCGCGGTGCGGAAATGGCCGACAACCGGTTCGGATTTGGTGCCATCCGACAGATCCGCCATGGTCACGCGGTAAAAAATTTCCTGATCCGAGGGCAGACCCGTCAGTGCCATTTTGCCCGTGTTATCGGTGGGCGACCCGACCGGCAGGCGCGGCATCAGATGCACGTCGCGGAAACTGTCCGAGGTGGACCATTCGACCCACATCTCGGCCTCGCGATCCGCGCGGCCCCAGACGACCGCGCCGTCATGGGCAACATCGCCCGATTGCACGCCATGGGTGATGACCGGACGCGATTGCGCCCGAACCAGTCCGGGCATGGCAAGACCACCTGCAAGGGCGACACTGCCCAGCAAAGCTTCGCGGCGGGAAAAGGTGATACGCGGCATTTCAGTTCTCCGGTCTGTCTGGTGACATATGGGGCTGAATTCGCAGCAAAACCTTACAGTGACGCGACACTGACGCGAAAATCGGGTGACGTTCGCAACACGCCGCCTATTCCCCCGAGGCTGTCAGCCTGATCTGCTGCAACAGCCCCTTTGAATCGCGGTTGCTGATGCTGATCTTGCCGCCGAAGCGGGTGACGATTTCACGCGCGATGGCAAGGCCAAGGCCCGCGCCGGGGATGGTTTTGCGACGGGCCGGATCGGCGCGGAAGAACGGTTCGAACACCTGCCCCAGCAGATCGGGGGGAATACCTTCGCCGTCGTCAATGATGGTCACGACCGCATCGTCGCCGTCACGTCGCAGGGTAATCCTTGCACCACCGCCATGGGTGGCGGCGTTCAGGATCAGGTTTCGCAGGGCGCGCTTCAACGCCAGCGGTCCCGCCTGCACCTTCAGGGGCAGCATATCAAGTATCTGGACCTTCTGGTGCATCTCGTGAAGTTCGTCGACAATATCCTGCAACAGCAGATCCAGTCGCAGCGGTTCCTGACCGTCGCGGCTGACCTCTTCGCGGGCCAGCCGGATGGCGCTGTCGGCGATCATGTCCAGCTCCTCCAGATCGGCCAGCCATTTGTCGCGTTCCTCGTCATCGGGAATGAATTCGGCACGCAGGCGCATACGTGTCATCGGCGTGCGCAGATCGTGCCCCGCGGCTGCCACCAGACGGATGCGGCTTTCCACGGCCTGACGCAATTCTTCGGAAAGACGGTTCAATGCGCTGGCGGTTGCGCGGATTTCGGCAGGGCCGATTTCGGGGATATGTTCCAATGTGCCATCCGGCCCGACGCGCCCCGACAATTGCTGCAACAGCTGCAAGGGCCGCGACAGACGCTGCGCCGCGTAAAGCGATATCACCGCTGAGCCGATGATAATCACCGCAATCCAGATCGAGAAGATCATCCAGCCATCATCCGGCGGCATCCGGTTGGGCACGGGTGTGATCATCCAGCGTCCGTCCCCCAGATCGATGGAAACAGAGGTGGCCGCCCCTTCGGTGGCCTTGATCACTTGTACCGCATCCGCATTGCCCGTGCTGACCAGCGCCATGTTCAATGCAACTGTCAGACGTTCATCGGGCTGGCCGCGCAAGGGTCCGTCGGCGATCTGTCCGCCGGCATCTAGCAACGCTTGCGGATTGTCCCGTGCCAGACGTGTCATCACCCCCAGCTGCTGTGAAATCGGCACGATCGAGGTTTGCGGATCGGGCGGCTGCAACGCGCGGCTGGCCGCTAGTGTCGCCAGCCCGACCACCGTCAGAATGGCCGAGATCAGCAGGATGGCGATACGGGCGCGCAGGGAAATCATCTGGCGCGGGCCTGCGGAACGACGGGCAGCGCCAGTTGATAGCCACCGTTGCGAACAGTGCGGAACGCCGGTTCGTCAACCTTTTCGTTCAGTTTGCGACGCAGCCGGCTGATCAGCACGTCGATCGACCGGTCCAACGGATCGCGGTTGCGGCCCTTGGTCAGATCCAGCAACTGGTCACGCGACAACAACCGCCCCGGACGGTCCAGAAAGACGCGCAGCAGGTCGAATTCTGCACCGGTCAGCTCGACCTCCTCGCCCTCGGGGTCGGTCACACTGCGGGCTTCCAGATTGACTGCGAAACCGCCCATGTCATAGCTGTGGGCCAGTTCAAGGACAGGTTCATCCATGACAGCACGGCGCAGGACGGCCTTGATACGGGCGACCAGTTCGCGCGGGTTGAAGGGTTTGCCCAGATAGTCATCGGCCCCGATTTCCAGTCCGATGATGCGGTCCACATCCTCTTTCAGGGCCGTCAGCATGATGATCGGCAGATGGGGATGATGGGTACGCAGGGTGCGGCAGATTTCCAGTCCCGATCCATCGGGCAGCATGACATCCAGCACCACCAGATCAGGCAGGCTCTGGGCAATACAGGCATCGCATTCGCGCCGGTTGGCGGCAGATTGGACCCTGAACTGTTGCCCCGTTAGATAGCGGGCAAGCAGGGTCCGGATCTCGTGGTCGTCATCGACAATCAGGATAGAGGGGGCGTTCGGCATAGGGGTCAGATCCTTTTCATGCCCAGACTATAGCCCCGCAATGCCCTGTGCAGCAGATAGTTTTATGTCCGAATGTTGCCGCCAGCGGGCCGGAAACATTCAGACACAACTTTCCCCCATGCAGAAACCTTTCGATACGTGCCGGACCTAGTCGGGACATATCGTGGGTCCATATAGATCACCGAAGACTGCAAGACGCGAAAGGAATACGCGATGCGCAACAAGATTATCACGGGGTTGGTCGCCCTGACCATGGTATCGGGTGTTGTTCCCGCCATGGCCCAGAACGGCGACCGTTATGCCCAGAACACCGCACCCGCGGGCCAGCGTCAGAATGGCGATGGTCCGATCGCGAAGATGCTGGCCTCGGTCGAGGGCGATCTGCATCTTGATCGGACCCAACGTGCCGTCTGGCAGGATTACCGCAACGCGCTGTTGCAAGCCCAGCCCCGTCGGCCGGACGCCAATGGCAGCAATGCCCCCACCCGCAGCGATAATCGCGACACGCAGGCCCAACGCCCGCATGCCGCTGACGGACAGCGCCCGTTGTTGGCGGAAATGCTTGCCGAAGGTCCCCTTCAGGGCACGCCACAAGCGGCTGAACTGAAGCGCGCGGCCCGAAGCATCCGCACCAGCCTGTCGCCCGAACAGATCGACCGCCTGACCAAAGCCGAGGCATCGATGCCAAAGCCACCCCATGGCGGACGCCCCGCACACGCTAATAACGGCTGATTTGCGGGTCCCCTCGGGGGATCAAGATAAACTTACGATAAAAGAACAAGGATATATCACATGCGTTACCTGACCCTTCTGGCCACCGCCGCTGCCCTGACCTTCACCGCTGTTCCCGCGACCTTTGCCGCGGGCACCAAAACCGCCGATTGCGACCGCGGTCAGGCACATTGCACGCAGCAACAGCAGCAAACCAAGTCGCCCGCGCAGACGACCCGCAGCCAGTCGACCACGACCAAAGCAGCCCCGACCACCCATTCGCAATCCAGCCGCACCACCACTTCGACGCCTAAAACTACGACCACCACCACAACGACGCGCACCCAGCAAACCAACAGCAACGCGCAGCAGACCCAGCCCAAGCATATCCCCGGCACTCCGGACGACGTGAAGAAATAAGCGTTTCAAGCGCTGTAACGAAAACCTGCTTAACAAAGAAAATGGAACATACCATGCGTCGTACCACCCTTCTTGCCACCGCCATCGCCCTAAGCTTCAGCACCGTTCCCGCGGCCTTTGCCGATGGCCCGAAAAGCGATGAATGCGGCCGCGACCAGCACTGCACCCAGCAAGAAACGCAGGGCAACCAACGCGACCAGCATTCCGACCATAAAGATGCCGATAAAGCCGACAAAAAGGCCCCTAGCCGCGCAGCCCCCGCGCAGCAAAGCCGCGCGCAACCGACCCCTGCCCAGCCAAGCCGCAGCCAGCAGGTGGCCCCGCACCAGGATGCAAAGGCCGAGGCGCATAAGGCCCCCTCGCGCGGTGCGAACGGTGCCAATGGTCCGCGGGTGACGCGCAATGACCACAGCAAATTCGGACCCGCGCCGCGTGGTCAGGAATATCGTTCGGTTGATGACCATCTGGTTCTGGTCGACAGCAACACCAAGCGCATCGTCACCGTTCTGGGCCTGATGAGCAGCTTTAGAAACTGATCCGATATCCCGAACGGCACCTGTCGTTCGGGCCCCCTACCTCAGTCAGAGAGCCTTCCCGATGAAATTACGCAAGATCCATATTCTGGCCGTTGTTGTGATCCTGTCGGGACTAGACCTCGGCTGGATGAAATTCAACGGGGACGATAACCTCACTACCCCTGTCACGGCCCGTGTCGAACGGGGATCGGTTGCTGAAACCGTTCTGGCATCCGGCATGCTAGAGGCGTCACAGCTGGTCAGCGTCGGGGCGCGTGCCTCGGGGCAGATCGAAACACTTGCAGTCGCGCTTGGCGATCAGGTCAAGGCCGGTGATCTGATTGCCCAGATCGATTCACAGGACCAGCAGAACACCGTGCTGCAGGCCGATGCCGATCTTGCCAATATCACCGCACAGATTGCCGCCAAGGCTGCCACGCTGTCACAGGCCCGCATCACGCTGACGCGGTATCAGGAACTGGGCAAACAGAATATCTCGACCCAGGAAACCGTAGATACGGCGGCGGCGAATGTCGCGGTCTATACCGCCGATCTGGACGCACTAGAGGCGCAGAAATCCAGCGCCGAGGTGACGGTTTCCAGCGCCAAGGTCGCGCTGGAACGCACCCGCATCACCGCCCCCATTGATGGAACGGTCGTTGCGGTCGTCGTGCAGGAAGGACAGACCGTCAACGCCACCCAATCGGCCCCCACCATCGTCAAGATCGCCGATCTGTCCACCATGCTGGTCAAGGCCGAAATCTCCGAGGCGGATGTGATGAATGTCGCCAAGGACCAGAACGTCACCTTCACCACACTTGGCGCCGCCGATACCCCCTTTCACGCCGTGGTGCGTGATATCGAACCTGCACCGACGGAAATCGAGGAAAGCGACACCATCTCCTCGGACAGTGCAATCTATTACAACGGGTTGTTGGAGGTCGCGAACCCCGACGGCAAGCTGCGTATCGGTATGACCGCCGAAGTCAGCATCGAACTGGCCCGCGCCGACGATGTGCTGACCGTGCCATCCGCCGCGATCAAGCGTGATCCGGGCGGCACCTATGTCGATGTGCTGGACCCCGCCACCGGTGGCATAGACCACCGGTCGGTTACCGTCGGGCTGGACAACCGTCTGACTGCCGAAATCAGCGACGGCGTGGCGCAGGGTGATCTGGTTATCACCGGCACCACCGTGGCCACCAAACCCAAAGCCAGCGACGGGGGCCGTATGGGCCCGCCGATGTTCTGACCATGGACAGCGCGCCCCGCCCCATCATCAGCATCCGCAACATTACCCGCAGCTTTACCGCAGGCAGCGAAACCGTCACGCCGTTGCGCGATGTCGATCTGGACATCTGGCCCGGCGAAATGGTCGCCATCATCGGGCAATCGGGGTCGGGGAAATCGACGCTGATGAATATCATGGGCTGTCTGGACCGCCCCACCAGCGGCGATTACCATTTCGACGGGCGCGATGTATCCCAGCTGGAACCCGACACGCAGGCCGAACTGCGGCGTGAACGCTTCGGTTTCATCTTCCAGCGATACCAGTTGCTTGGCGATCTGGATGCGGTCGGCAACGTCGAGGTTCCGGCCATCTATGCCGGTATCCCCCGCGACATCCGCCGCAAACGCGCCCGCGATCTGCTGACGCGGTTGGGGCTGGAAAGCCGTCTGGATCACAAGCCATCCGAATTGTCTGGCGGTCAGCAACAGCGTGTTTCCGTCGCCCGCGCCCTGATGAATGGCGGAGAGGTCATTCTGGCCGACGAACCCACCGGCGCGCTGGACAGCAAAAGCTCGGCCGAGCTGATCGAGCTGTTGCTGGACCTGAACCGTCAGGGCCATACGATCATCATGGTCACCCATGACCCCAAGGTGGCCGCCCACGCGCATCGCACCATCGAAATCAGCGACGGCAAAATCCTGTCCGACAGCGGCTATAAATCCCTCGCTGCCGCGCCACGCCAATCACCCGACGCCAAACCGTCACGCTTTGCTGCCTTGTCCCGCCTGTCCGAGGCGTTGAATATGGCGCTGATTGCCATGATGGCGCACCGGATTCGCAGTTTTCTGACCATGCTGGGGATTATCATCGGTATCGCATCGGTCGTGCTGGTGGTGGCATTGGGAACGGGAAGCCAGCAAAAAGTGCTGGAAAACATTTCATCGCTTGGCACGAATACGATCACCATCCGCGCGGGATCGGGCTTCGGACGACGTGATGCCGACCGGATCGAAACGCTGGTGCCATCCGATGCCGATGCCCTTGCACTGGCCGATTATGCCAAAGGGGTGTCGCCTGCCGTGTCCTCCAGCGCGACGGCGCGCCATGGCAGCGCCGAAGCGACCGTGCAGATCAATGGCGTGGTCAACGATTATTTCGATGCCCATTCCTATCTGACCGTGGCAGGCACCCTGTTCGACGCCGATGATGTCGCCACGCGCACACAAGCCGCAATCATTGACGAGGATACGCGCGACACCTTCTTCGATGATGGCGTCGATCCTTTGGGTCAGGTGCTGCATCTGGGGCAGGTTCCGGTGCGGATCATCGGCGTGGTGCGGTCCAGTGGTGCCAGCTTCGGCCCCGAGTCGCTGAACGTCTGGATGCCCTATACCACGGTCATGTCGCGGGTGTCGGGCCAAGGCTATCTGTCCTCGATCGAGGTTCAGGTGGCGAACGGTTTCGAAACCGATGCGGCACAGGCGCAGATCAGCGCCCTGCTGTTGTCGCGCCACGGGGTCACCGATTTCTTTACGCAAAACAGCGATTCCATCCGTGAAACCCTGTCTGCCACCACGCAGACCATGACGCTGCTGGTCGGGGTGATTGCGGTGATTTCGCTGGCGGTCGGTGGCATCGGTGTCATGAACATCATGCTTGTCTCTGTGACCGAACGCACGAAAGAGATCGGCGTCCGCATCGCCATCGGCGCAAGGCGCATGGATATCGTGTCGCAATTCCTGATCGAATCTGTGCTGGTCTGTCTGATCGGCGGCGTTCTGGGCATCGCCTTTGCATGGGGCAGCGGCACTTTGGCCGCCACCCTGTCCGACAGCGTCAGGATCAGCTTTTCGACATTGTCGATCGTGGCGGCCTTCCTGTCATCGACCCTGATCGGCATCACCTTCGGCTTTCTACCCGCCCGATCCGCCGCGCGGCTTGATCCGGTGGTGGCGCTTAGTCGGGAATAACGGCCTCGGCCTCTATTTCCACCTTATAGGGGCCGGCAAGGGCTGCGACCTGCAACAGGGTGTTTGCCGGTTGGACCTCACCGAAAAAGCGCCCGTGGACGCGGGCCACAGCCTCGCAATCGTCGATATCGGTCAGATAGACGCGGGTACGGACGATATGTTCGGGGCCACCGCCATGGGCACGGACCGCCGCCACGATCTTGTCCAGAACATAGGTCGCCTGCGCCGCGGCATTCTGCGGCGCAACGGCATGGTCATCCCCATGCGTCGCCGTGGTGCCCGATACCAGCACCCTGTTGCCGACCCGCATGGCACGACAGTATCCGGCAATAGGTTCCCATTTGCTGTGGGTCAGCACCCATGCACGATCAGGCAAAGCGGCATTGGGGCTGGCCGGATAGACCGGCGCGATGGCGCTCAGATGGTGGCTTAAATCACCCGAGGCGGTCAGGAAGGGCGGCTTGCGGTATTCATCGCCGCAATCGCCCGCAATCATCGGCATACCCGCAAAGGCCGCCTCCAACAGGGCGTGATCATTGGCATCCAGCGCAAAACCGAAGACGTTCAGATTGTCAGCGCGATGTTCGCTTTCCGAAATTCTTGCGCCAATAATGGTGGCAGCAACGGCAGGCTGTTCCAGCACCCAGCGGCTGGCGACATTGGAAAGGGACACGCCATGCTTGCGGGCGATCCGGTCCGCAGCCCCCAGCAGGGTCTGGAAGGCATCCCAGCCGCCTGCCTGATCGATAAAGCGTTTGTATTTCATCCGGCTCCAATCGGGGATATCGACGGGTTCCGGTTTGCCCAGCCAGCGCGACGACAAAAAGCCCCCCGACAGCGTGCCATAGGCCAGCAGGCGCACGCCCCATCTGGCACAAAGCGCCGTCAGATCCCCCGCAGCGCGACGGTCAACCAGCGAAAACGACACCTGGTTGGACACAATCGGAATGCCCTCGGCCAGCGCCACCTCAAGGTGGATGGCGTCGAAATTGGTCACGCCGATGGCCCCGATCAGACCTTCGGCCTGCAATGCCTGCAGCTGGCGCAGGGCGTCCAGCCAGCGAGGGTCGTCAAAGCTCCACCAATGGAATTGCAGCAGATCGACCTTGGGGGTCCGCAGGCGGTCAAGACGGTCCTGCACCCCTGCCCGCACGATTTCGGCGGTCATGGGGCCGGGTTCGGGGCACCACTTGGTAAAAGCGCGAACGGTATCAGGCGTGTCGCTGCGCGAGGTCAATTCGCCGGTGATCACCTCGGCCGATCCGTAATGGTCGGCCATATCGAAGCTGTCGAAACCGTCGCGCACATAAGCCGCAAGGCTGTCAGCGGCAATCACAGGGTCCAACAGCGTGCCGTCCTTTTCAAGGTCGGCCACCTGCCACAGCCCGCAGACCAGCCTGCTGATGTCCAGACCGGGGGCCAGTTCGGTGCGTTCGGGCGTCATTGCCATGGGGTTATCCTTCACGAACAGTGTCTTCGGGTTTGCGGGGGCCAAGATGGCGGGACAGGGTCTTCACCTCGCCCAGAATTCCGCGCGGGCGCATCAGCAGGACGGCACAAAGCGCCACGCCGATCATCACGATCTGCAAAGACGAAGCGCGCGCCTGATGTTCCGCCGGAAACAGCTGTGACACCAGATTGCCCGACATCGCCCAGATGCCCCAGACCAGCACACCGCCAAGAATCGCGCCCCGCATATTGCCCGCCCCCCCGATGATCAGCATGGTCCAGACCTGAAAGGTCAACGTCGGCAAATAGTTGTCAGGCGCGATAAAACCGATGAAATGCGCCTGCGCCGCACCGCCCAAGCCCATGACGAAACCGCCAAGGGCAAAAGCCTGCAGGCGAAAGCGTTCAGGGCTTTTGCCAAGGGCGCGGGCGGCGTCCTCGTCTTCACGGATGGCGCGCAGAACGCGGCCCCAAGGGGACCTGACCAGATGTTCCAGCACCAGATATGTGACCAGAACAAGCACCGCCATCAGAACCAGATTGGCAAGACCGAAAGCGTTGGCATTGGTCGCCAGATCGCCAAAGGGGCGCGGGATAAAGCCGATGCCAAATGGCCCGCCGGTGATGGTTTCAAGGTTCAGCAGCACCAGCTGGATCACCACCGCCGCACCGAATGTGGCAATGGCCAGATAATCCGCCCGCAGGCGCAGCGTCACCGCGCCGACCAGCGCCGACAGGAACGCCGCCCCCAGTCCTCCGCCCAACCAGCCCAAGGCGATGGGCATATGGAAGCCGCCCAACCGCTCCGCCGTTTCGGGCGTTGTCAGCACAGCCGAGATATAGGCCCCCACCGCCACGAACCCCGCCACGCCGACATTGAACAGCCCCGTCTGGCCCCATTGCACATTCAGGCCCAGACAGATCACCGAATAGCTAAGTGCCATGGTCAGGAAAAACGCGCCATAGGATAACAGATCGATCATGCCATCGCCTTTCCGAACAGCCCCTGCGGACGCATCAGCAACACCCCGATCAGGATCACGAAGGACACCGCGGCGCGCCATTCGGCACCGATCATCTGGACGGTCAGCGCCTCGGCCAGACCGACGATGATACCGGCCAGCATGGCGCCGGGCACCGACCCGATGCCGCCAAGAATGGCCGCCGCAAACAGCGGCAGCAGCAGGTCCAGCCCCATGGTCGGGCGTATCTGCACCAGCAGGCCCGACATAATGCCGCCGATTGCCGCCAGCGCCGCCCCAAGGATCCAGACCATGCGGATGACGCTGCGCACATCGATGCCGCTTAGGCTGGCCAGTTGCACGTTTTCGGACACCGCCCGCATGGACCGCCCCGCCGAACTGCGTGTCAGCAACAGATGCACCACCAGCACCAGCACCCCTGACAGACCGATCACCAGCAGCTGGTCGGGCGTGGCGCGCATACCGGCAAAAAGCGGTTTAGAGATTTGCAGTGCTGTCGTGAAATAGGCCGGCTGCGAGGTATAGATAAACTCCAACAGGTTGCGCATCGCCAGCGCGGCCCCGAATGAGGCCATGACCAGAATGATCACCGCCGACCCCTTGGCGCGCAACCGCGCAAACAGCAGCCAATCCACGCCCAGCGCCAATGTCGAGGTCAGAATGATTGACCCCGCAATCGCGATGGGCACTGACCATCCGAAAGAAAACGGACCGATGGGCGTGCCCAGACCGGGCAGCAAAGCCCCAAGCGCGGCGCTGATCGACAGGGCAAGATAGGCGCCCCAGCTGACCAGCTCTCCGTGGGCGAAATTGGCGAAACGCAGGATCGAATAGGTCAGCGTGACGCCGATCGCCCCCAAGCCGATGATCGTTCCGTTGATCAGACCGTCCATCAGACCCTGCATCACGATACCTTTGTTCGGGGTTGATGGCCGCCCAGATACAGGCGCGACACAATGGGATCGCCCTGCAGATCGGCGGCAGGTGCATCATGGGCCACACGCCCTTCGACCAAAATCACGCCACGGCTGGCAATTTCCAATCCGGCGCGGACGTTCTGTTCGACCAGCAGCATCGTCACCCCCGTCTGATTGATCCGGCCCAGTTGTTCGAAGACCTCCGACACCATCTTGGGCGACAGCCCCGCCGAGGGTTCGTCCAGGATCAGCACCTCGGGTTCGATGACCAGCGCACGGGCCACGGCCAGCATCTGTCGCTGACCGCCCGATAATCCCCCCGCCCGTGTGGACGGGCGCGCGGCAAGGTCGGGAAACATCTGGAACATCGCCTCGATCCGGTCGGCGCGGCGGGCTTTGGGCAGGATCTGCGCGGCCAGTTGCAGGTTTTCGCGGATGGTCATGGTGGCAAAGATGTTTTCGGTTTGCGGGACAAAGCCCAAGCCGTCGCGCAGCTTCTGATGCGCGGGCACATTGGTGATATCGCGCCCTGCCAGTGTAACACGGCCCGCGTGCATCGGCACCAGACCGGCGACTGTCTTGACCAATGTGGATTTTCCGGCCCCGTTCGGCCCCAGCAGCACCACGAATTCCCCCTTGGCAACCCCCAGCGAGACATCCCTGATGATCGGCAGATCGGCTTGATACCCCGAAACCACACCCTGCAATGTCAGGATACCGGTCATGCCGCATCCCCCAGATAGGCGCGGATCACATCGGGATCGCGTGTCACATCATCGGGGCGGCCTTGGGCCAGTTCGCGTCCCTGCGCCATCACAACAACACGCGAACACAGGCGGCCCACCATCTGCATGTTATGTTCGATCAGCAGGATCGACTTGCCGTGTTGGGTGTTCAGCGTGACGATACGGTCCATGATCTGTTCCAGCAGGCTGGGGTTCACACCCGCTGCCGGTTCGTCCAGCAGCAGTATATCGGGATCGGCCATCAACAACCGTGCCAGTTCCAGCAGCTTTCGTTGGCCCCCTGACAACACTGCGGCCATCTGCCCTTCAAGATGCGACAACAACAGGAAATCCAGCAAGCCGCGCGCCTTTTCGACTGCGGCATGTTCATCGCGGCGCACGCGGCCCGGCTGGAAGCAGGCACCGAACAGGCGTTCGCCTGTCTGGTTCTGTGCGCCGGTCAGCACGTTTTCCAGAACCGTCATATGGGGAAAAGGTTTGGGGATCTGGAAGCTGCGCCCCATGCCATGGCCGATACGGGTGCGGGCATCCTGCCCCGTCACGTCGCGGCCATGTATGCAAATGCTGCCCGAACTGGAGGGAAGCGATCCCGCCAGCATGTTGAACATCGTGGTCTTGCCCGCGCCATTGGGACCGATCAGGCCCAGCAGCTCGGATTTATGCAAGGACAGGGACATGCCATCGACCGCTTTAAAGCCGCTGAAGCTGCGGCTTAGCCCCGTTGTCTGAAGCGGCGGCAAAGCGTGGCCCTGTCGTGTCGTCATGCAGTCCCCCTGCGTCCCGAGTCGCTTTCGATATTTGATCAAAGATTATTGACAGAAATTCAGGAATCAACCAGAAAAGATGAAAGGTTCCATTTTTACAAAGGCGACCCGTTGTCTGATTTGCCCCCCAGCCCTGCAAAGACCGACCTTGGCAACCTGTCGCGCGTGGGTCGCGAATCCCTGCAAGAACGGGTCTATCAGGAATTAAGCCGGTCCCTTGTCCATGGCGCGTTCGAGGCGGGACAGGTGCTGCGGATGCAGGTACTTGCCGATACGCTGGACGTCTCGATCATGCCCGTCCGAGAGGCATTGGCACGGCTGGTCTCCGAAAACGCATTAGAGGTAATGCAGTCGCGTTCGGTCCGCGTCCCCCTGATTACCGAAGCACAGCTAAGCGACCTGATGCGCGCCCGCTGTCTGGTCGAGGGAGAGCTGGTCCGTCTGGCCATCGACCATCTGACCACCGCCGATCTGGACGACCTGAGGCAGCAGACCAAAGCATGCGAGGACGCCTTCGCCCGTCTGGACACCGAACAGGCCGTGCAGACATCGATGCTGAACCATGATTTCCATTTCTCGATCTATCGTGCGGCAAAATCGCGGGTGCTTTTGCCTGTCGTGCGCAGTCTGTGGCTGCAATCGGGGCCCTATGTCCGCATGGCTGCGACCATCTATACCCGTAATCCTGCGGTTGCTGCCGTCCACCACCATTGGGCGCTGATCGAGGCATTACAGGCCCGCAGCCCTGTCCGTGCCGAAGCCGCGCTGCGCGATGACATCACCCAAAGCTTTACGCTGATCCGCGATGAATTACGCAAAGGGGAACTGCCGCGATGACCGAAACCGATATGTTCGATCTTTACGATCTGCGGGTCGAGGTGGTCGCCCCTGATGGTGGGGCCATCCATTGCGGGGCCAAGGTCGGCGATTACTTCGAACTGCAGGGCGAAATGCTGTATCTGCCCCCCGGTCAGGGGTTCTCGATCTATTCATTGGCGGCGCTGATGCCGCTTTTGCCCGCAAAACAGCGCCCCACCGCCCGCGCCGACTGGATGAGCACGGACGCCGAAGTGGCCTGCCCCGACCCCAATTGCACCACCCGTTTCCGCATCACCCGCATCGCGACGCGCCGTTTCCGCCATTCAGACACCACTGCCGTCCCATTGACATGAGGTCCCTATGACATCCCCCACACGCATCGATCTGGCCCCCGAATATTCGATCTCGCGGGTGATCCGCGGGGGATGGCAACTGGCGGGGGATCATGGAACCGTCGATGATGCGACCGTGGTTCAGGATATGATCGCCTTTGCCGATGCGGGCATCACGACCTTCGATTGCGCCGATATCTATACCGGCGTCGAGGCGAAGATCGGCGCTTTCCGCAAGGAATATGCCAACCAACGCGGACAGGCCGCATTGGACCGTATCCGCATCCACACCAAATGCGTTCCCGATCTGGGCAATCTGGGCAGCCTGACCCGCGAGGGCTTGCAGGAAACCACCGACCGGTCTCGCGACCGGTTGGGCGTCGAGCGGCTGGATCTGGTCCAGTTCCACTGGTGGGATTATGCCCAAGGTGACTGGTTGCAGGCCGCTGGCTGGCTGCGGGAATTCCAGAACGAGGGTCGCATCAACCTGTTGGGCGGGACGAATTTCGACACCGATCATGTCGCCGCGATGTTGGACAACGGCATCAGGCTGGCATCGATGCAGGTGCAATATTCGCTGCTGGACCGCCGCCCTGAAAAGGCAATGACGGCACTGGCGGCAAAACACGGATTCTCCTTCCTGTGCTATGGCACCGTCGCGGGCGGGTTCCTGTCCGACCGCTGGCTGGATGTGCCCGACCCCGGTATGGCCTTTGCGAACCGATCCTTGGTCAAATACCGTCTGATCATTCAGGATCTGGGCGGCTGGGATCTGTTCCAATCGCTGCTGGCCACCCTGCGCCGCGTTGCGGACCGCCATAACAGCGACATTGCAACCGTGGCTTCCGCCGCAATGCTGGCACGTCCGCAGGTGGCTGCGACCATTGTGGGGGCCCGCAACGCCAACCATCTGGCCGCCAATCTGGCGATCACCGCGCTGGAACTGACTGCCGCCGATCTGGCCGCCATCGACACCGCCCTTGCAGGTGCCGCAACGCTAGAGGGTGATGTCTACGGGCTGGAACGCGACCGCACAGGTCGTCACGGCGCGATCATGAAATACAATCTGAACAAAGAAGAGGTCTGAACCTCTCGTCCATAAGACTGACGGCCACTCCAACAGAGGAACACCCCATGAAAAAGCGGATCTTTGCGACAAGCCTTTCGGCCATGGCGCTTTTTGCTGCCGCAGGTCATGCCTGCGACGTTGAAATCGGTCTTGTGATGGAACTAACGGGCCCCGCAGGTGCCTATGGTCAGGCCGGTGCCAAGGCGGTCGAAATGGCCTTTGCCGATATGAATACCGCCGGTGGCGTGCTGGGATGTCAGATTGTCACCGACACGCGCGACAGCCAAAGCCAGGGCAATGTCGCGGTCGATCAGGCCACGCAGCTGGTCAATATCGACAAGGTGCCGGTGGTGATCGGCGGCATCATCTCGTCCGTTTCGATCCCGATCCTGACCTCGGTTACGGGGCCTGCGAAGGTGGTGCAGGTTTCACCCGCATCATCATCGCCGACGCTGACGTCACTGGCGCAGGATGGCAAAACGGACGGATACTTCTTCCGGACCATCACCTCGGACGCGTTGCAGGGAACGGCTGCGGCAAAATACGCGATGGATCAGGGGCTGACCAAGCTGGCGATCATCCATGTGAACAATGATTTCGGCCTGAACATGATGCGCGAATTCACCACCGCCTATCAGGCATTGGGCGGGCAGATTACCTCGACCACGCCCTACAATGAAAAACAGGCAAATTATTCATCCGAGGCTGGCGCCGCGATGAAAGACGACCCCGAGGCGCTGTATCTGATCAGCTATCCGGTGGATGGCGCGACCATTGCGCGGTCATGGATTTCCAATGGCGGGCCGCAGAAATTCCTACTGAACGACGGGATGAATTCCGAAGAATTCATCAATGCGGTCGGTCCGCAATATCTGGAACAGGCCTTCGGCACATCGTCAGGCACAGCCGAAACCGCATCGACCGCGTATTTTCAGGATAATTTCGCCAATGTATCGGGCGGCATTGCAGCGGATGCCCCTGCGGCGGACCGGTCCTATGACGCGGGTGCCATCGTCGCGCTGGCCGTCGCGCAGGCAGGTGAGGCGACGCCCGAAAAGATCCGTGACGCGATCCACGCTGTCACCGACCCTGAAGGCGAGCCGATCCACGCCGGACCCGATGAATTCAAAAAGGCACTGGCGCTGATCGCGGAAGGCAAGCCGATCAAATACGAAGGCGTCATCGGTCCGGTCAGCTTTGACGGAAACGGCGATATCACCGGCCCGTTCCGACTGTGGAAGATCACTGATGGCAAGGTCGAAACCGTCGATACGATGTCCGCCGAAACCGTATCCGGCCTGAAGGCCGAAATGTAAGACAGGGGCCAAGGGGCAGCACCCCTTGGCCCTTTTGTCAGAACGCGTTGC
Organism: Paracoccus sp. JM45; assembly: GCF_003590715.1. Lineage (GTDB taxonomy): Bacteria > Pseudomonadota > Alphaproteobacteria > Rhodobacterales > Rhodobacteraceae > Paracoccus. Next base: position 19,035 of record NZ_QQVY01000011.1, on the reverse strand, counting down.
GTTCGTGATAGGTCTTCAGGAAGGCCTTTATCCGCGCATCTTCGGGGCTGTGCAGGATGCGGGTCGGGGCATCGACGGCCACCAGCTCGCCCGCCTCCATAATGGCGACCTGATCGGCGACATGGGCGGCAAAGCCCATTTCATGCGTGACGACGACCATGGTCATGCCTTCGGCGGCCAGGGTCTTCATGACGTTCAACACCTCACCCACCAGTTCGGGGTCCAATGCGCTGGTCGGTTCGTCAAACAGCATCAGGCGCGGTTCCATCGCGATGGCGCGGGCAATCGCGACCCGCTGTTGCTGCCCACCCGACAGACGTGCGGGGTGGTTGGCCACCTTGTCCGACAGGCCGACCTTTTCCAGCGCCTCGGCGGCGCGTGCCGCCGCCTGATCCTTGCTGAAACCACGCACACGGACCAGCCCTTCGGCGACGTTTTGCAGCGCAGTCATATGTGGCCACAGGTTGAACTGCTGGAACACCATGCCAATAGAGCGGCGCATATCGCGCAGCTTGCGTGCGGGCATGCGCGAACCGCCGGGGCTGTCATAGCCGATCATCTGGCCGTCGATGCGAACCTCGCCCGCGTCATATTCCTCTAGGAAATTCATGCAGCGCAGCAGGGTTGATTTGCCCGACCCCGACGGGCCGATCAGACAGGTCACCTTGCCCGGCGGGATCGTCAGGTCGATGCCTTTGAGAGCCTGAAACGGGCCATAGAATTTATCCAGCTTGCGGATCTCGACAGAGGATGCCTGAACCATATCAGGTCCTTTCGATCAGATGTTTCGTGATGCGGGTTTCCAGCTTGCGCCCCACGCGCGATATCGCCTCGACCAAGGCCCAGAAGAACAGCGCCAGTACAAGGTTCGCCTCGACATAGCGGAAGGTTTCGGTCGACATGCGCTGGACCTGATACATCAGTTCCGGCACGGTGATGATCGACAGGATCACCGTTTCCTTGGTCAGGATGATCGAGAAATTGACCAGCGCAGGCAGCGCCGACACCAGCCCCAGTGGCAACAGGATGCGCTGGATGATGGTGGCCTCGGTCATGCCGATGGCGCGTGCGGCCTCGATCTGACCTTCGGGGACCGCACGGAAGGCCGACCGGAAGATTTCCGCGAAATAGGGGCTGCCATAGATGGTCAGACCCAGCAATCCGGCAGGCAACGCGTCCAGCCGCAGCCCGATCAGCGGGCCGCCGTAATACAGCACGAACAGCTGCACCAGAAAGGGCGTGCCGCGGATCACCTCGATATAGACCTGCAACAGCCAGCGGACGGGTTTGGGGCTGTAGCGTTGGATCAACGCGATGATCAGGCCCAGCACTATGCCCAGCACGGTGCCAAACAGCCAGCAAAAGATGGTGATGCCAAAGCCGCGCAGCAGCATCGGCGCATATTGTTGAAGAACCGAGACATCCATCAGACGGCCATCCTGTGTTCAAGATAGCGGCCCAGCCCCGCCAGGCACAGGTTGATCGCCAGATAGATGCAGGCGGCGGCGATATAAACTTCGAGCGGGCGGAAGGTCATCGCAGCCTGCGCCTGACTGGCGCGCGTCACCTCAAGAATGCCGACGACGGAGACCAGCGATGATGCCTTAACCAGCAGGATCAATTCATTGACCAGCGCGGGCAGCGACATGACCACGGCCTGCGGCAGGATGATCCGGCCCCAGACATCGCGCGGCCCCATGCCGATGGCAACGGCAGCCTCGGCCTGACCGCGCGGCAGGGCACCGATTGCGCCGCGCCAGATTTCGCTGATATAGGCGCTGGCGCAGATGCCGACGGTAATCACGGCGGCCGCGATGGCGGGCACATTGATGCCGATCACGGGCAGCAGGTAATACATCAGCAGCAGTTGCACCAGCAGCGGCACCCCGCGCAGGAAACTGACCCAGATGGCGGCAAAGCGGCGGGCGGCGGGCCAGCGCGACAGGCCGGCCGCACAGATCAGCGCGCCGATCACCAGCCCAAGGGCAATGCCAAGGCCCGACACCAGCAAGGTATACCTTGCAGCCCAAAGCAGCGGCTCGAAGCTGTCGAGGAAGGTCTGGATGGAAAACATCACAGCTCCGGTTCTTTAAGGGGGTCGGGCAAGGACCGGCCTTGCCCGACAGGTCTTAGTAAGAGGACAGCGGCAGTTCGTTATAGCTGCCAAGCCATTTTTCCTGAATGGCCTGCACGCGACCGTCTTCGGTCATCTTGGCAATCGCATCCTCGATGGCTTTGGCAAAGCTTTCGCTGGCCTCTTCCTTACGCAGCGCCCATGCAAAATAGGTCGGTTCGCCGAATTGTGCAGGTTCGAACAGCGCAAAATTTTCAGGACGGGTTTTGACCAGATAGGTCAGGTTCGGCAGCGAACCCGCCACCGCATCCAGACGACCGGTGGCCAGATCGGCATAAGCCTCATCCGTGGTGCCGTATTCCTTGACCGTCACACCGCCAAGCGTTTCACCATAGGCCTGCAACAGACGGAACTGCGCGGTGCCCTGCTGGACACCGACCGTTTTGCCTGCAATATCCTCGGGGGCGGTCATGTCGTCATTGCCAGCCGATTTGACCAGCGACACGGTCGCGTCGGCGATCGGCGGGGTGAAGGTATAACGTTCCTGACGTTCAGGCGTCACGGTCACGGGGGCGATGATGATGTCGAACTTGCCAACTTCCAGACCCGGCAGTTCGGCGGTCCACGGAATGTCCTGATAGACCGGTTCGACACCGATTTCCTTGGCAACCTCGTCGAACAGGTCCTTGGTCATGCCTTCATAGGTGCCGTTGTTCAGCATGTCGAAGGGCGCATAATGCATGTCGGTGGCGGTGATGATCTTGCCCGCCGCTTTGATGTCTTCCAACTGGTCGGCCAGCACGGGTGTGGCCATGCCAAGGGCTGCAAGCCCGAACACGGCACCTTTCAGGGTCGCTCTAACAGTCACATCGATCTCCTTGTTGGTTATGGGGGTCTTATCAACAGATCGGGGGAAACTGCCAATGCCGTTTTATCCTTCTTTCAACATCAGGAATGTCCGGTGGGGATGGATGACACTGTTTCGGGCAGTTCGGACAGCTTTGGCGGGGAAATAAGTCGATGCGGGTTCATACGCCAAAGACCGCGCGCCAGCGTTGTGAATGATGCGGTATGAACAGAGCGGGGGGATTCAGGACGTTTACAGTAATCGGTCAGGGTGACTGCCTGCGTCACTTACATCCGCCACACCGGTGCATTTGACCCGAGGCACCGGACATTGCCGGTCTGATCCGTCACAAGCAAGCGCAGCGCACCGCTGGAAAGACCAAAATGCCGCAAGCCGGTTCGAAACTTTTAGTCCTGAGGACGCCGGCGGCAAAGCAGTCCGGACCATATCGACGAAACCGCCCCCGACCGGAAAACCGGTCGGGGGCGATTGTTAGCTTGTTCCCGTCGCTCAGGGCCGGACGGCGACGACTTCGATTTCAACCAGCCATGAGGGGTTTGCCAGTCCGGCGACCTCGAAGACGGAACGGGTCGGCAAATTCGGCTGGTCTTCGGTGCCGAAATACTTGGTATAGCCATCCATGAAGCCGCTGAAATCCATTCCGTCTGCGCCATCAGGCGCGACCAAATAGGCCTGCATCTTGACGACATCACCCATGGTCAGGTCCAGCGCGGTCAGCTTTGCCTCGATCGAGGCCAGCGTGCTTTCGGTCTGGGCGGCGGTGTCACCGAATTGTTCGGGCGATCCTGCCTCGGCCTCGGCGTCGATGACCTGCGGGACGGTGCCGCTAAGATAGACCAGCGTTGCATCGGCGGGAATTTCCACCGCTTGCAGGATCGGGAAATCCGAATTCGGGATCGGATGGCGCGTGACCTCGGCTGTTGCTGCACCTGCGCCCAGAACAAGGGCGGTCGTTGCCATGGCGATAAGGGAATGTTTCATTCGTGCTCCGCTTTGTTAGTATCTTCGGGTTCGACCGGACGGGAATTGGCGACGGTTTCAAGGGTGGCATCGGGTTCGAAACTGTTGCCAAGTCCGGTTTGCAGATATGTTGTCAGGGCGACAATCTGTTCGTCATTCAGGAATGTCCCGAATGCGGGCATCCCCGCCTGCCCGTTCACGATCAGCGTGATGGGATAGGCTGAATATTCAAGGTTCGGGTTGCCGGACAGTGCCGGATAGTGCCCCGCACCAACCGCGCCTTCGCCACCGGGCATATGGCAACCCGCACAAAGGGTCTGGTACAGAACCTCGCCGTCGGTAGAGGTATAGCCCGCCGAACCAAAGACCGTATCTTCGGCAAAGCTGGACATATCCGCGGATTGGGCATGGGCCGCGACAGCGCAGAAAGAGGTCAGGGCAGCGATGGTCAGAAATGAGGTTTTCATAGCTTCACCCGTTGATGACTTTGTCATGAAGACGCGTGATCGCGTCCAGCGACGACAGGATCGAACCTTCCTGCCAACCCGCGATATAGGACAGATGCTCACCCGCGCAGACGACGCGGTTGTCGATCTTGATCGCCTCGGCATAGCCTTGGCTTTCGCGGTCTTCCCAAACGCCCGAACATCCCAGAACCCAAGGCACCTTGTGCCATGACACCGCGACACCTGCCTTGAATTCCTCGCGGTATTGGGGGTGGATCTTTTCACCCTGACGCAAGGCCCATTCGATCCGTTCGGCGGGCTGCATGGCGTTGAACTTAAAGGTATCCGTCCCGCGCCATGTATAGCAGCCCAACAGAACCGCAGGCCCGTCCGAATGATAGCCGGTCGAGGGATAGCTGATCTGCGAAATTGCCTGATCGGTATAGCTGATCCCGCCGTAGATCTGTTCATCCTCTTCCCAGAAGCGGCGCTTGAATTCCAGACCGACCTTGGTCGAACCGTTATAGAACATCGAGCTGATGACGTTCGACAGCCCCGACGACAGATTGTGGTCGATCTGTCCCAGAACCGAGAATGGGATCGTGCAGACACAGTAATCAGCGGTGCTGGTTTTGGTACCGCCGCCTGCGGTATCTTCCCAAGTGACGGTCACGCCATTGTCGTCTTGCTGAAGCGAGGTGACCTTGGCGTTATAGGTGATCAGATCGCCGACCTCGCGTTCGAACCCTTTGGCGATGCCGTCCATACCACCGACGGGCTGGAACATCGGGGCCCAGTGTTCCAGTGATTCATGCTGGCCAAGCGACCGCCACAATTGCGACTGGATAACCTGACTGGGATCATAAAGATCCGATGCGACGGGGGCCGCGCCCTCGCCCCCGCCGGGCTGCTTTTCGTATCCGCGATAGCCGCTGGTCTTCAGGCTTTTTGCATAGGCGTTCTGGTCGTCCAGCACCCCGAAGCTGCGCAGGCTTTCAATCAGCATCTCGCGGTCGTCTTCGGTGACCAATTCGTCCAGCTTGCCCTGATCGACGGCCTTGGCCAGCAATTCAGAAATATGGCCGCGATAGTCGGTCTTGATTTTTCCCATCCGCTGCGGCTTGCCGTCAAAGGCGTCGCTGCGATGCACATAGGCGTTGTAATCGGTCTGGACGAATGGCTCCAGCGGGACTTTCAGGCGTTTGCAGTAATCCATGACCGCATAGTGATGGTGCGGCAAACGCCACGGGCCGGGGTTGATATAGTTCCCTTCGGCGAAATCGACCGTCTGCTTGGCCCCGCCCAATTCGGTGTATTCATCGCCCGAACGCAGCGTCCAGCAACGGCCACCGGCCTTTTCGCGGTATTCCAGCACCTCGACCTGATAACCGGCTGCCCGCATTTCCAACGCTGCCGTCATGCCGGCAAGACCTGCACCAAGGATCAGGACCTTGGCCCCCTTCGGATCGCCATCCAGCTTGACCGGGCCGGTATAATTCGACGCCGCCGCCTGCCCCATCGAGGCCATGGCGTAATACATCGCGGAACTGCCCGCGGCTGTGCCGATCATGCCCAGCAGATTGCGTCTGGTGAATTGGGTCATGTCACATCTCCCTCTTTGCGCATGCCTCGGGACATCTGGAAACGCCCTTGGCGCTATGACGAACATCCCGTGACAGGACAGCTGACTTGTCTCATGTGCCGGAATTGACGTTCACCCGTCAGTTGTAAATGCTAGGCGGTGCGACCTTACCGTGCAAGCTTTGCGTTGCACGTTCTGCAAGCAGCTTGGGCGTTTTTGTCGCAGATACCGATGCATAAGCATGCAGTTTACACGCGAGACCCGACGTTATCTGGTCCAATTCAAGCGCTTGTCTGTACTGGACGCCCTTCCACCGACCAGTTGTGCGGAACGCGGTCGGAAAATCGGGCCATAAGGCCCGATGCATCTTCATATGGCTGACCTGCCACCGGATCCGCATAAATCCAGCAACCATTTGCTGAACGATTGCGATGAAGGGCGGGTCTCGCCCCCGTTCGGGGTCACCAGATAATAGGCGAACATCGTCGGGAAACTGTGGCCGAACGGATTGACCAACGTGCCGCTTCGCAATTCAGATTGCACCATGCTTTCGGCAAACAGCGATATGCCCAGCCCGTTTGCCGTCGATGCCAGTTGGAAATGGCGATCCTCCAGCGTGGTCTGCCGACGGTTCGACGCCAAATCCAGCTGCGCGTTTTCGAACCATTCCGCCCACATGCATTTGTCATCGACATGCAGCAATGGACAACCGGCGACATCGGCAAGGCAATTGATCGGGTGGCGTTCCAGAAATTGCGGGCTGCAGACCACCACCATGCGTTCCGACCATAAGGGCACCCCCGAAAAACCCGGCCATCCGCCCCTGCCCCACTGGATCCCCAGATCGGCAAAGTCGCCTGCCGCAGCCATGCTGGCATAGCTGTTGTTGTGGCTTTGGAAGGTCAGTTCCAGTTCGGGATGGGCTTCCCAGAAGCTGCCCAGTCTGGCGGACAGCCAGCGACTGGCGAACATCGGCAGGACGGCGACCCTGACAAGGCGGGTGGTATTGGCAACCTCGTCCAGCCCTGCACGGATGGCCCCCAGCCCGCGTTCGACGTGACCCGCAAGGATCGCGCCTTTGGCCGTCAGGCGCAGCCCGACGGCGGAACGGTCGAAAAGAAGCGCGCCGATCTCGTCTTCCAATTTCTTGATATGATAGCTGACCGAACTTTGGCTGACATTCATCTCTTTGGCTGCGTGGGTCAGATTTTGCGTCCGCGACACCGCACTGAAAACCTGCAGTGATTTGATATTGTTTATTCTCTGCATTGATTGCCCCCTCCAGATCAATCAGCAGCGTCCCCTCCCAAGGTCGCTATCGGGATGCAGGTTAGCATCTAAAAATTCGATGATGTTACAAAATCTTTGCGTTTCTGTCCGTCCGGTTCCTGCCCCTATGCTGCAATCGGGTCGCCCATGGCGCCAAAGGGGGGAGAACATGCATACCGACGTTCTGGAGGTCGACGGCCTCTGCAAGTCGTTCGGCGGCGTGAAGGCGCTGCGCGATCTGTCATTCACCATCCGGCAGAACGAGGTTCTTGGCCTGATCGGCCCGAACGGTTCCGGAAAATCAACCACCGTCAATATGCTAAGCGGGGCAATGCCGCCAACCAGCGGGCAATTACGCCTTGGTGGCGTCCGCGTCGAAGGGCTGAACCAGTGGGACAGGGTCGCGATGGGGCTGACACGCACCTATCAGACAGCCAGCGTGTTTCCGGAATTCACTGTCCGTGAACATGTTATGCTGGGCTGCGAGGCACGCCGCACTGTCAGCCCCGTGGCCCATGCCTTCCGTTTGCGCCGCAACAGGGCGGAAGACCGCCAGATGCAGGAACGTGTCGATCAGGCGCTGGAATTGACCGGCCTGACCGGTGACCGCGATACGATTGTCGGCGTGCTGTCAGCAGCGCAACAGCGTTTCCTGATGATCGCGACCGCATTGGCATCCAGCCCGCGGGTCATCCTGCTGGATGAACCTGCCGCGGGGATGATTTCGCATGAACGCGAAACACTGGCGGGGATGATCGGGCGTATCCGCGATGCCGGAATTTCAGTGCTGGTCATCGAACACCACATGGCCCTGATCATGGAGGTTTGCGACCGGATCGTTGTGCTGAACTTTGGCGCGCCGATCGCGCAGGGAACGCCTGCGGAAATCCGCGGGAACCGTGCCGTGATCGATGCCTATCTGGGGGAGGCTGTCTGATGCTGGAAATCCAGAGCCTGCGCACCGGCTATGGCCCGATCGAGGTGGTGCACGGCATCGATATGACGGTGCGCGAAGGTGAATGTGTTGCCCTGATCGGGGCGAATGGTGCGGGGAAAAGTTCGACCCTGAAAACGATCTGCGGATTGCTGCCCGCCCGTTCGGGCCAGATCCGTTTCGACGAGCAGGATATCACGAACCGCAAAGGCCATGCCATCGTCAAGGCAGGCATCACCATGTGCCCCGAAGGGCGTCAGGTCTTTCCCGGAATGACCGTAATGCAGAATCTGCGTCTAGGGGCCTACGCCCGCAAGGGGGCGGATCTGGACCAGATGCTGGATATGTTTCCCATCCTGCGTGAACGCGCGGGACAGGCGGCGGGCACCCTGTCGGGCGGGGAACAGGAAATGCTGGCCATCGCGCGGGCGCTGATGTCGCAGCCGCGCCTGTGTATTTTCGACGAGCCCTCATTGGGGCTGGCACCGAAAATCGTGGCCGAGGTCGCAGAGACCATCGCCCGTATCAAGGCGACGGGAATGACCATCCTGCTGGTCGAACAGAATTCGCTTATGGCGCTTCGGCTGGCCGATCGGGCCTATCTGTTTGAAGCCGGAGAGATCGTGCTGGAGGGCACGGGAGCCGAGCTGCAGACCCACCCCGAGGTCGTTAAGGCCTATCTGGGACACTGAGCCGGACATATATAGAGGGAGGAGAGAACATGATGGGGAAGTCACTTTTAACATGCAGCGTTGCGGCGCTGTTGCTAGGAACCGGCAGTCTTGCCGCACAGGAAACGCTGAAAATCGGCGTGGCAGATGCGCTGACAGGCGGGGCCGCGGTCTATGGCCTGCCGCAGGCCAATTCGGTTGAAATGGCCGCCGATGAAATCAATGCGGCGGGCGGCATTTCGGTCGGAGACGAGACCTATATGCTGGATGTCATCGTCTATGACGATAAGGCCAACCCGACCGAGGCCACAAACGCCGTGCGTAAGCTGATCGACCGTGACGGCGTGAAATATATTCTCGGGTTTTGCTGTTCGGGGGCGACAGGCGCCATCGCCTCGTTCATTGGATACGAGGATGCGGTCATGCTGGTGGGCAATGCCGCCGAACGGTCCATCACGACGCAGGGTCTGACCAATCTTGTCCGCACACGCCCGCCTGCCGATTATACGGGGGCCGCCGCCGGTGCATTTGTCGCGCGGCAAGGACATAAGCGCGTCGCAGTGTTGGGTGCTTTGGAAACGTCGTTCTATGCCAGCTATGTCGAGGCATTCGAGGAAGAATTCGCCAAATCCGGCGGCGAGGTGATCGCACATGAGGTTTTTGCCTCGAAGGATCGCGATATGTCCCCGCAGTTGACCAAGATCCGCGCGATGGACCCCGATGCCCTGCTGGTGGTCGGCTATGTCGAACCCGCGGCCTTCGCCTATCGCCAATCGACCGAGCTAGGCATGGATATCCCCCGCTATGGTTTTACGTCCGGCAGCGAGGAACAGTTCCTGCGCGTGGCCACCACCGAACAGATGGAAGGTGTCTGGGACCTGCGCCCGACCGAACTGACCCTGCAATCGACCACCGATGCGGGGCTGGCCTATCATGAACATTATCTGGAACGGTTCGGGGACGCGCCCTCGCCCAGTTCGCCCTATGCCTATGATCAGGCGTGGGCACTCAAGCATGCGATCGAGGCTGCCGGATCGGTCGATGATACCGAAGCCGTCGCTGCCGCATTGCGCGATCTGAAAATTTTCCCCGAAGCGGTCATGCAATACCGTCCGGTCAACGGGAAGATGTTCGATGATAACGGACAGGCCTATACCGCCAATGGCGCGTTCCAATGGCAGGACGGGCATTGGGTCTTTGTCGAGGAGCTGCCCTCGGACCCGGAAGCCTATTCGGAGTTTCTGTCCTCGTTGAACTGATCCGCCAGGGCGGCGCCATGGTGCCGCCATTTTCCCGTCTCCAACAAAAGGACTTCTGCCGGCGCGGTATCGCATGCGCCCGGCGGGACGCTGGAAACATGACCGAGATCCTGCAACAAATTATCAATGGCATCGCAATCGGGGGCGTCTATGTCCTGATCGCGCTTGGCCTGACAATCGTCTTCGGCATTCTGGGCATTGCCCATTTCGCCCATGGATCGGTGTCCATGTTCGGCGGATACCTGACCTTCTTTCTGGCAGCACAGCACGGCATCCCGCTGGCACTGGCCATCACTATCGCACTGATCACCGGCATGGTTCTGGGCGTGCTGATCGAGTTGCTGGCGTATCGACCGGTGCGTCATGCCAACCATATCAACGCCTTCATCGTCGCATTGGGCCTGACCATGATGGTCGAGGGGGCAAACCTGCAATTCTTCGGGGCCGAACAGATTGTCATCCCGACAGGTGCCACGCGTGTTTTCAGCATCGGCGGCGTTACCCTGCCCGAACTGCGTCTGTATGTTATTCTGGCCGCCGCCGCCCTGATCGCGGCCATGACCATATTTGTCGAGAAAACGAAAACCGGGCAGGCCATCCGCGCAGTTGCCGAAAACCGCGATGCGGCGATCCTGATGGGCATCAACGTCCAGATGATCCCGCTGGTCGTCTTTGCCATTTCGACAGCGCTTGGTGTCGCGGCGGGCGTGATGGTCGGGTCGCTTTTCGCCATCGCGCCGGGTGTCGGCGAAGGGTTGGTCGTCAAAGGGTTTGCGGTTCTGATCCTTGGCGGTCTGGGGTCGATCCCCGGCGCGGTCGTCGGGGGCATTGTCCTTGGCGTGACCGAAGCACTGGCCGCAGGGTTCATTTCATCCGCCTATAAGGATGTCATCGCTTTCGTCGTGATGATCGCCGTTCTGTTGCTGCGCCCGCAGGGCCTGATGGGAAGGGCCTGAGCCATGAAATTCAAGACACTTCTGATGCTGGCCGCATTGGTGCTGTTCCTTGCCCTGCCCCAGCTGATCACCGTCAAATACTATCTGCATCTGTGCATTCTGGCGCTGATCTGGGTCATCATGGCACAGGGTCAGAACCTGATCCAGGGCTATACCGGCTATGTCTCTATCGTGCAGGCGGGCTTTATGGGCATCGGCGCCTATAGCAGCGCGCTGATGGGCAGCCATTTCGGATTGCCGGTCGGCATGACCATCATTCTTGCACCGTTGGTCACTGCCGTTTTCGCGCTGGTGGCAGGCTATCCCAGTTTGCGGGTCAAGGGGCATTACTTTGCCATCGTGACGCTGGCCTTCAACATGGTGATCTTCATCGTCCTGTTGAACTTTACCCACCTGACAAACGGCGAGGCAGGCATCAGCGGCATTCACAAACCCGGATACGGGCGCGGTGCAATGATCGATTTCTATGATCGTCAGGTCTATTACTACTTCGTGCTGGCCATTGCCGTTCTGATGACCACATTGGCCGCAGTCATCGTCAGATCCCGTATCGGACAGATCCTGCTGGCCATCCGCCAGAACGAGGATCTTGTCGCCTCGGTCGGGGTGGCGGCATGGCGTTACAAGCTGTTCGCCTTTGTCATCAGCGCCATGTTCGCGGGTCTGGCGGGCGCGCTTTACGCCCATTACCAAAGCTTTATCAACCCCGAGATTTTCGGCGTCGCCCAATCGATGGATGCCATTCTTGCGGTGATCATCGGCGGATCGGGAACCTTGACAGGTCCGGTCATCGGCGCGTTTTTCGTGGTCTTCTTGCCCGAATATCTGCGCTTTGCCGACAGTTTCCGCCTGATCCTTTACGGGCTGATCCTGGTTCTGGCGACGATCTTCATGCCGCGGGGCATCGTCGGTCTGGCCCGCGATCTGGGCACGCGTTTCGGGGGCCGCAAATGACCCCAGACGCGCAAGTAACGCTTGATAATATCCGCATCTTTGCGGCGGATATGATCGCCCCGACCGCACCTTTGTGGTCCAAGGGGCAAGCGCCCGAACCCGACCTGTTCCGGAAGGTCGCCGATCTGGGCCTGTTCCGCCTGCAGGTTCCGCAATCCGAAGGCGGCCTTGGTCTTGGTTTTGCGGTCAAGGCCCGCGCCTGTCAGGCACTGGCCGCGGCAGATTTCGGTTTTGCCATGTCGGTGGTCAATACCCATAACGTCGCCGCACGGATTGCCACCAGCGGTTCGCCACAGGCACGGGCTGCCTTTATGCCCGCACTGTTATGGGGCGAAGCCAGCGCCTGCACCGCCCTGACCGAACCCGATGCAGGGTCGGATGTCGCGGCAATGCAGACCAGCGCAAGGCGCGTTGACGACGAATGGGTGCTGAACGGCGAGAAATGCTGGATCGTGAATGCGCGACATGCGGCAACGGCAATCGTCTTTGCCCAGACCGCCGGACAGGGTGATATCGCGGGCATCGCAGCCTTTCTGGTCGATCTGACCGCGCCGGGCTGTCGTCGCAACGCGACCGGCTCCGATTTTGCCCAAGCCAGCGCGGGCACCGGCGGCTTTGTGCTGTCGGATGTGGTGCTGCCCGCTGACAACCTGATCCTGCCTGCCGGTCAGGCCTTTCACAGTATCATGTCGGACATCAACGGCGCGCGAACGTATGTCGCGGCGATGTGCTGCGGCATGCTGGATGCCGCCCTGCATTACGCTGGTGCCTATGGGGCCACGCGTCGGACCTTTGGCAAAACCTTGCAGGCCCATCAGGGCTGGCGACTGCCCTTGGCCCGTGCGGAAACAGCACTGGCAGCAGCCCTTGCCTTGACCGATGCCGCAATCCACGCAATTGATGCAGGGCAGGATGCCCAGTTGCAGGCAGCCTTTGCCAAAGTGGCGGCCACCGATGCGGCATGCACCCATCTGCCCGCCCTGCTGCACGCCATGGGCGCCGAGGGCCTGCGCCCGCAATATCCCATGGCCCGCCATCTTGCTGCCGCACAGATCGCCGCTTTGGTCGACGGCTCGACCGAGATGCTGCTTGAACGGATCGCGAGACTGGCGCGGCCCCTTACCGAAATTCAGAACTGACGAGGATATCATGCGCGTATTCCAGATCCAGGATGACTGGGGCATCGACAACCTGAAACTGGCCGACAGGCCCGTCCCCGAACCCGGTCGCGGTCAGGTGCTGATCCAGATGCGCGCGGCATCGCTGAATGCCCGCGATCTGATCGTGCCCGAACGCGGCTATGGCAGGGCGACCGGCAACCTTCCACTGATCCCCCTGTCCGATGGCGTCGGCATTGTGGTGGAAACAGGTGAAGGCGTCAGCCGTGTGGCCAAGGGGGATCGGGTCTGCCCGACCTATTTCCAGAACTGGATCGGCGGTGCCCCTTCACCGGCGGCATTCGCATCCGCGCTTGGCGGTCCGCTGGACGGGGTGATGGCCGATATGGTCTGCCTGTCCGAAGACGGCGTTGTCCGTGTGCCAGATTACCTGACCGACGCCGAGGCCGCGACCCTGCCCTGCGCCGGCCTGACAGGTTGGAGCGCGATCACCACCCATGGCCGGATCAGCGCCGGTGACCGTGTTCTGGTGCAGGGCACGGGCGGCGTTGCGATGTTCGCGCTGGCCTTTGCTAAGATGCAGGGCGCGCATGTGACAGTCATCTCCTCCAGTGATGAAAAGCTGGAAACCGTGCGCGCGATGGGGGCCGATGCCACCATCAATTATCGCGATACACCCGATTGGGCCCGCGCCAGCCGCGAGGTGACATCCGATCGTGGCGGCTATGATCTGATCGTGGAACTGGGCGGTGCCGAAACGCTGCCACTGTCGCTGCGCGCCATCCGGCCCGGTGGTACAATTGCCATGATCGGCGTTCTGACGGGGCTGCAACTGGATGCCTCATTGGGGCCGATCGTGGCACGTCAGGTGCGATTGCAAGGCGTCACCGTCGGGCATCGTGACGGGTTTGAGGCCATGTTGCGGGCCATGACCCAACATGGCACCCGCCCCGTTCTGGGCAAGACATTCGACTTTGCCGATCTGCGTCAGGCCCTTGAATATCTGCGCGCGGGTCCGGGTTTGGGCAAAACGCTGATCGGGTTCTGACATATGGCCGATCTGATATACCACACACGCCACTGGGCCGGTCAGGACCCCGACCGTCTGGCGTTCCACATGTGCGACACCGCCGAGGATGTCAGTTTTCGCGCGCTTGAAGATCGCGCCAATCAGGGCGCGCATCTGCTGCGACAACTTGGCTTGCAGCGTCAGGATCACCTTATGGTCCTGTTGGAAAACCGGCGGGAATTTCTGGAAATCTGCTTTGCAGCAGATCGCAGCGGGCTGTATTATACCACCGCCAGCACGCATCTGTCGCAAGAGGAACTTGCCTATATCATCCGCGATTGCGGTGCAAATGTGCTGGTCACCTCGGAGCAGTTCGCGGCGCTGACCGATGCAATTGCCCGGCAGATGCCCGATCTGACAATCCTGACCTGCGACGAATGGAACCAACGGGCCGATAGAATGCCCGCAACCCCTATCAAGGACGAGGCGCAGGGTTTGGATATGCTTTATTCCTCGGGGACGACGGGGCGGCCCAAAGGCATCAAATGGCCCATGCCGAACGACCCCCCCGGATCGCGGACAATGCTGATTGACCTTCTGGGCGGGCTGTTCGGCTATGAACGCGACACGCGATACCTGTCACCCGCGCCGCTGTATCACGCGGCTCCCCTGCGCCACAGTATGGTCACCATCAAGTCGGGCGGATCGGCCTTTATCATGGGGAAATTCGACGCGGAAAAATCACTGGCGCTGATCCAGACGCATCATATCACCCACAGCCAATGGGTGCCGACGATGTTTGTCCGCATGCTGAAACTGCCCGATGATATCCGCGGTGCCTATGTTGTGTCCTCGATGCAGATGGCGGTCCATGCAGCTGCCCCCTGCCCGATCGACGTCAAGGAACGGATGATCGACTGGTGGGGGCCGGTGATCCATGAATATTATGCAGGCACCGAAAACAACGGTTTTACCGCGCTGGACACGGTTGAATGGCTGACACATCCCGGCTCTGTCGGGCGGGCGAAACTGGGTCGCATCCATATCTGCGACGAAGACGGCCATGAACTGCCATCCGGTGCCGAGGGAGAGATCTATTTCGAAAACGGCCACCAGTTCATCTATCACAACGATCCCGAAAAGACGGCCGCCAGCCGGAATGCACAAGGCTGGACAACTTTGGGGGATATCGGTCGGGTCGACCCTGCCGGCTATCTGTATCTGACCGACCGCAAATCATTCGTCATTATTTCCGGCGGTGTGAACATCTATCCGCAAGAGGCCGAAAATGCCCTTCTGGCGCATCCCGATGTCCTTGACGCCGCCGTCATCGGCATCCCGAACGAGGATTTCGGCGAAGAGGTCAAAGCCGTTGTCCAGACCACCACAGGACAGGCATCCCCTGCATTGGAACAGGAATTGATCGAATGGTGCCGCGCCCGCCTGTCAGTCATCAAATGCCCGCGCAGCATCGATTTTCGCAAGGCATTGCCACGGACGGAAACCGGCAAACTGTTCAAACGCAAACTTTGGCAGGAATACCGGCAACCCTAGGCGATCCGCGCCCCCATTGGCAGTCCTATGGTCGAAAGGCCAAGGATTGCAAATGGGGGCGCGGGACAGTCGGGTCGTTGAATTCAATCAAGGATCACCACCGGCTTTTCCCGTTGTATCAGAACGACGCAGCCCTCATCCGACCAGACGCGGTGTATCGAACCGGGCTGGTTGCGGACCATCGTTCCGGTGTCATAGGTGCCGGCTTCGTCAGACTGGCTTCCCTCCAGCACGATAATGGTTTCCAGACCGTCATGGCGATGACGCGGCACCGATGCCTTGGGTTCATACCGCGTTAAAGCTGTTTGGCGTCAGGTCCTTTACTTCGAGGCATTCAATCCACCAGTTTCGGAAATCCGGCATGTCGTCGCCGGTGATTTGATCAATCGACTTATCGCCGATCACCTGAACAAGGTTCTGGATAGCTTTCTTGCGGGGGTTCTTCCATCGCCGGATCAGGTCGGGTGACTTACCAAGCGTTCTATCCTTCGCAAGTGTCCAATAAAGCTTAAGACTGCGACTGATGATCAGCGAAGGCTCCTCCGCCCCGCCAAAAAGGGCTGTCGCTTCGCGCATGTCGATAGAGTTCGGCTTATCGCCCGAACGGGTCACAGCAGAAAGCCGATCACGAATCTCATTCAGCAGCAGCTCCGCGACCTTCAGCGCACAGGTAGCGGAAACCCTTCGCTAGCTGCGCGCTGCAGCGAATAACTGCTCGGCATCATCGTCAGCGCGTGCCAGTTTCGCTACCCAGGCTGCGATCATCTTATCCCAAACGGCATGGCCCTTCCTCTGTGCGTTCGACGCAAAATCAGTCTTGAGGCTAACCTAGACATGCTTTCTCGGCTCAACCGATGCATAGCGCTTGGGCATGCGCTTGTAGAAATACAGAGTGCTTTTAACCAAGTTCTCGCGCGTCCCGAGCGTCATACAAACCTCGTCAAGCCGAAGCCTGTATATCACTCGATGTATAGCAAAAAAGATGCATCAAACGGCCAAAACGCTCTGCGTTTGCTGGTTTGCGCATCATCTAAACTGAATGAAATTGGCGGAGCGAGAGTCCTTCAATCCCAGTTCAAAAATCTCTCAACACATTGAAATAAAATATACTTATTATTTAGCGTATATCATTTTGTATAGCAAAATGTATTGCATATCTTACGCGCCTCGGCCTAACAGTCGAGATCATATCTCGCCCGCATTGCGCGAGCCATGCTTTGCATAGGCTTGAATGGCCACGAGTTTCCTAGAATGCCTTCGCGTCTCATCGACCGTTGTCGCTTGAACTAGGCGGGTGAGAATATTCCCTTCTTCGCGCGCTGGCCCTTAATGCTGTAGAATATCTCAATGTAATCGAACACGCCCTACCCGGCGTTGTCACGAACCTAGCGGTCACTCGTCTAATCCTTTCGCGCTTGATGTCAGCGGTGAAATTGCCTGCATCCATTATAGCCTCTTTGATTCAAAATGAGTGAGGATGATGCCCATGAAACGCAAAGGTCTTCTCCACTTGCGCCCCTCCTGAAATGACCGTCTCTTAAGTTCAGCAAAAGGAGGGCGGCATGGACATAACCTTAGTGCATCGAAAGAGGAGTTATCTGAGCCTCGGCATAATCTGCTTGGCTCTACCGAGCTTGGCGCAAGCCCAAGACTATGCCCACGCAAACGAACCCATCGGCACGGTTGAAGATGTCTATAACGGACACTTAACCCCTGATCTGGCGGTCAGCACATTCCGCAATATTGATCGCCTCTTTCCGACACGGACGATCCCGGCAAGCGAGAATCCCCACGAGCTGTCCGAGGCATCTGTCGATCTACTGGACATGATCGACTACAAGGTCGAAGACGCGACCTATGATCTTTATGACTTCCTGTCATTGGATAACGTGACCGGGATGATCGTGCTGAAAGACGGTAAGGTTGTCTACGAGACCTATCAGCGTGGCAACACCCCCGACACGCGCTGGATGTCGATGTCGGTCGCCAAGTCTATAACGTCTACCTTGGTGGGTGCTGCGATCGTTGACGGCTATATCGAGAGTGTGGACGATATGGTGGTCGATTATGTTCCCGAGTTAGCCGGCAGCGCCTATGACGGTGTTAGCATCCGCGACATCCTGCTGATGGCATCCGGAGTAGATTGGAACGAGACATATACGGATCCCGATTCTGACCGCCGCGATCTGCTGCGCGCCCAGATCGAACAGCGCCCCGGCGCTGCGATGGAGGTGATGGCGGCCCTGCCCCGAGCATATGAACCCGGCACTCATCATACCTACTCGACCGGCGAGACGCAGGTGCTGGGCGAGGTGGTTCACGGTGCCGTTGGTATGCCACTGGCGGACTATCTCGCCCAGAAGATCTGGCAGCCCTACGGTATGGAGTCCGAGGCGAACTGGTGGCTGGACAGTGCAGACGGGGTTGAGATCGGCGGCAGTGGTCTGTCTGCAACCTTGCGAGACTTCGCGCGCTTCGGTCAGTTCTTTCTGGACGACGGCGTGATCGACGGCAAATCCATCCTGCCTGAAGGATGGACCGAGACCGCAGGTCAACCGCAAGACCTCAGTAATGGTGAGACGATCGAGTATGGCTACATGTGGTGGCCAGGCTGGACCGAACCATCCATTGCCGACGGCGCCTACGCCGCAATCGGCATCCAAGGGCAGAACATCTATATCAACCCGAAGCGGAATGTCGTGATCGCTACGCATATGGCGCAGCCAAAGCCAGTCGGTCGTGAACCGGTTGATCCCTTGGTCGTCTTCGATGCCATAGCGGCAGCGCTAGACTGAAAGCTACTGGAGCAGAATATGCTCGCGCAACGTAAACGAAGCAACGCGCTCCGAAAAAAATCATTTCACAAGGAGGCCGCGCCTAATAGGCGCGGCAATTGTCGGCGCCGCAGCTGTTGCACGTTATTTTCGATATAGACGACCTTCCCGCACGGACATGCATGTGCTGGGACTCTTCTTGGAGGGGTCAGCTGCGAGGGTCTTGTTCAGGCCTTGTCGTTACTAGATTGATCGACGTAACGTCGTGCTATGACACTCAGCCAAACACAGATCATCAGGTCGCTTGCAGACGCGCTTCAGTGGCTAGAAAAGGAGCTGTCCTGGGGCGCTCCCCTTGCTGAGCTTCGTCACCTCACAGGCCGGATTGGCGAACTTTATGCCGCGATGATCACACGCGGGCAGATGGCGATGGCCGTCAATCAGGTAGGCTATGACGTCGTCTCTGCAGAAGGCGATACGATCTCAGTAAAGACCTTTACAGAGGTGGTCGCAGGAATTCGGACCAGTTGCTAAGCTTTAGCGATTGACGAAGGACTGACCTGAGATGACGAAACGAAAGCGCTATTCTGCGGAGTTCAAGGCGAAG
>NZ_QQVY01000010.1 GCF_003590715.1 Paracoccus sp. JM45 | reverse complement strand
CACACGATCCGTCACCACAAAGCGCTGCTCGTTCATCCCAACCTCCGTTTGGGAGATTTGAATCAGAAATCAAAACCTATGGGAAGTATGATTGTCCACGGGCCCTAGTGCCCCCTTGCCCCCTGGGGGCTGACAGGCCAGAAGCGAAAGCAGACCGAACCCCGTTCAGGTCTGCTTTTTCGTCTGTCCGAGGTGCCTATGCCCGCCCCCCATGTCGCGATCCTGATGGCCAGCTATCAAGGGGCTGCCCATATCGGCACGCAGCTGGAAAGCATTGCCGCGCAGATACATTCGAACTGGTCACTGGTGGTGTCAGATGATGGATCGACCGATGACACGCCGGATCTGGTGCAAGATTTCGCAAAGCAGCACCCCCATCAGGTCACGATGGTTCAGGGGCCGCGGCAGGGTGCAACGCAGAACTTCCTGTCACTGGTAGAAGCCGCACCCGATGATGCCATGATCGCTTTTTGCGATCAGGACGACAAATGGCTGCCGGAAAAGCTGGAACGGGCGGCTACCTATCTGGCGCCACACAAAGAACCCGCCCATTATGCCGCCCGCACAATCATCACCGATGGTCAATTGCAGCCACTGACGGAATCACGCCATTTCCTGCGGCCGCTGTGTTTTCGAAATGCCCTGGTTCAGGCGATCATGGCGGGAAACACCTCGGTTTTTAACAGTAGCGCGGTCGGATTGCTGAAACAGGCCGCCGGTTCTGCGCGGCAGGCGGATGTTATTTCGCATGATTGGTGGGCCTATCAGGTGACGTCAGGGGCGGGTGCTGCGCTTTGGCATGACCCGCGCCCGTCACTGCTTTATCGTCAACATGACCGAAGCGAGGTTGGCCGCAATGATACCCTGCCCGCACTTGCCGCACGTATGCGCAAACTGATGGCGGGGGATTTTGGTGCGTGGATGGCGGCAAACCATAATGCGCTGCATCCCATGCGCCATCTTCTGACCGAGGCGAGCCGGCAGGTGTTCGATCAGGTGGACAGGATGCTGTCATCATCCGGTCCACAGGCCCTGTTGGCGATGCGCCGCGCGGGGCTGTACAGACAGACGCGGCCTGCGACGGCAATGCTTTCGGCCACGGTCGTTGCGGGACGGTTGCGGCGCCCCGCCTGAGGGTCACTCGATAATCAGATCGGCATGCAGCGCACCGGCGGCATGGATCGATTTCAGAATGTCGATCATATCACGCGGACGCACACCAAGGGCATTCAGGCCATCGACCAGATCGGACAGGTTCGTTTCGCCCGCAACCTCGACAAAGCCAATTCCGGGTTCCTGACGCAATTCGACATTGGTGCGCGGAACGGTGACCGTTTCTCCCTCGGCAAAGGGATTGGGTTGGGACACGACCGGCGCTTCGCTGACGCGCAATGTCAGATTGCCTTGCGATACGGCGACCCGCGAAATACGTACCCGTTCGCCCACAACAATTGTGCCCGATTTATGGTCGATCACAACCTTGGCACGATCCTCGGGCTCGATCATCAAATTCTCGATCCGACCCACGACACGGGCAGGGTTTACATCACCCAGATCCCGAAAACTGACCACCACTGTGCCGCTGTCCAGCGTCACGGCCAGTGCCTTGTTGAAATCACGGTTGATCGCATCCTCAACCCGGGTGGCCGTGGTGAAATCGGCATTACGCAAGGCGATGCGGATGTTGTCGATGCCGGCAAAGTCGAACTCGACCTCACGCTCGACCCGCGCACCTAAGGGGATAGTGCCGGTGGTGGGCACGCCTTCGACCACACGGGCGGCGTCCCCTTGCGCTGCCACGCCACCCGCGATGATTGACCCCTGCGCAACTGCATAGATATTGCCATCGGCCGCCTTTAACGGCGTCATCACCAGCGTGCCACCCAGCAGACTTTTGGCATCGCCAATGGCCGAGACGCTGACATTGATCCGGCTGCCTGACCGCGCAAAGGGTGGCAGGGCGGCGGTCACGATCACCGCTGCGACGTTCTTGGATCGCAAAGCCTCATCCGTGACATTCACACCAAGACGTTCCAACAGGCTTGCCAGCATTTCCTCGGTGAAGGGCGCGTTGCGAAAGCCGTCGCCTGATCCGTCCAGACCGACAACAAGGCCGTAGCCGACCAGATCGTTGCCGCGCACGCCGTCGAAATCGGCCAGATCCTTGATCCGCACCGGCACAGCCAGAACGGCGCTGGTGATCGTAAACCAGATAACCAGCGCTGCCGTGATGATCCGCATCATAGGTAATCCACCAGATTCAGCCGCGACAGGCGGGCGGTGACGGCAAACAATGCCTCCAGCTGGGATTCAACTTCGGTCAGGGCGGTGGCGGTTTCATAGGGATCGGCGCTGCGGATATCATTGCGCGAAATTTCCAGCGTACTCAGCGCCGCCGCGTTCGAGGTCTCCGCCCGCGCCACCGCCTGTTGGGTCAAACCGACGCGTCCCATTTCACCCAGCAACGCGGCATCTGCGGCCACCAACGCATGACCACTTTGTCGCAGCAGCGCATTCTGTTCTTCCGGCTGCCCCGCCAATGTGCCTCGATCAAGAATAGCCGCCGTCGCCAGCCCTTTTAACACATCCCGCACTGCCGGTGACGCCGCCGAGGTCGTGATCTGCACCGATTGCCGGTCGCCGACCGGAATGCTTTGGCCCGCCCCCGTTGTTCCGTGATAGGCGACATCCAGAAAGCCCCCCGACCCTTCCGGCGCATCGAACCACGCTGCAATCGCCGTGCTGATCTCTGCCGCAGTGGTCATGCCTGCGGTCACACCCTGCAACGCATCCAGTATCTGCGCGCTGTCAGACAGCGGCTGCTGGTTGCTGGCCAGCCCCGACAACAGATAGCGGTTGCTGTCCATGCCGTTCAGCCGCTGGATGACCGTATCGAAGGCGTTCGACACCCCGGTCGCGCGGGTGCCCAGCTGGGTGGTGGTGCCAGCAAAAGGGTCACTGATCAGGTTGATGCCCAGATCATTCGTCACGCTGCGGACACCTGCAAAGATGTCCTGCATCGCCTGCAACTGGATCCCGACCTCTTTGGCGTTGCCTTGCAACTGGGTGGTCTGGGAAATGCGTCCCTCGATCTGGTTCAGGGCGCGGGTATTGCCTTGCAACCGCTGACCCAGATCGGCCACCTCGCCCGAGGCGACCTCTTGCGTCAGGGTGGTCATGGTCGTTTTCAACCGGTTCGTAGCCGATTGCATGACATAGGCACGGGCCTGATCGCCGATACTGTTCATCGTCATGGATTACATCCCCAGAATCTGGTCAAGCATGTCGTCCACCGCGCGCAGAACACGCGCATTGGCGGCATAGCTTTGTTCGTATTGCAGCAGCTTTTGCATCTCGGCGTCGCTATCGACCCCGTCCGCCATGATACTGGACGAAATGGTGGAATACCGGCTGCTGCGAATGGCCAGATCGGCATCCGAATTGACGCGGGCGGTCGAAACCCGCGCCTCTAGCGTGCCAAAGCGCGTGCCAAGCGTGGCCGCCCCGTCCAACCCGCCCGAGGACGGCTGCCGCGTCGCATCCAGTGCCGACAGCATGCCGTTCAGAACCGAACCGGATCCCACCGGCCCTTCGGCAGTGGCCTGCAATCCGGACCGCAGACGCCACGCGGACCCGCCCTGCGCGGGATCGACAGCAGTGTTCAGGGTCAGACGACCGGCCAGACCGACGATATTCGCAACCGTCGCGCGCCCGCCCTGATCGGTAAACAGACCGGCATCACCCGCCCCCAATGTCGGATCGACCTGAGTGCTGGCCAGACGGTCGGCCAGATCAAAGGCCAAAGCGTCCAGATCCGCCTGCATTTCAGGGGCCAGTTCATCGCGGATCTGGAAGTTGGCGGCCAAAGAGCCACCACCGAACAGCCGCATCTGGCTTTGGTTCAGTGCCGTACCGTTGAAGGTAAGCAACTGCAGCGGCGATCCGACCGACTGACCGGCCGTGACCTGCGCGCTGCCTGAAAACCCGATCTTTGCAGGCAGGCTGCCATCCAGCAGGGCCGCACCTTCGGTAGTAAACAGGGCGACCTTTCCGGCATCGCGTGTCACCTCTTGCACGGGCACGATGCTGGCAATGCGGTCAATCACCTGCTGGCGTTCGTCCATCAAGGGCGAGGCATCCGACCCGTCTGCATCCAGCACCGCGATGCGGGCATTCAGATAGGCCACCCGTTCCAGCGACGTATTCAGCGTTGCGACATCCGACGCGATGGATTGCTGCGCCGTGCTGCGGGCATCCTGAACCGCGTCCGAGACGTCATTCAACCGCAGAGCCAGCGCATTTGCGCCCGACACCACCTGCGCCAAACGCAAATCGTCATCGGGCCGCGTGGCTGCCGACCCAAGCGCCGCCTGAAAATTGTTCAGCGCCGTGCTAAGCGCGCTGTCCTGCCCCGGCAGGCCAATGACAGACTCCATCCTGGTCTGGAAAGCATTGGTCGTTGCGGCATTGGACATTGCCGATCCTGCAACCCGCGATTCAGACAGCAGGCTGGCGTTCACGACACGCGTCAACCCGTCAACACGCACCCCCCCGGACACCAAGGGCGTGCTGACCACCATGTCCCGCCGCGCATAGCCGGGGGTCATGACGTTGGCCAGATTGTTGGCGACGTTTTCTGTGCCGCGCGCCGTGGCGGTCAGTCCCGACATCGCGTTCGAGATGGCGTTGGCAATGCTCATTCATACCCTCCTGCGGATGCCGCGGATCTATCAGCGTTTGATGTTGGTGGTTTCCTGCAGCATCTCATCCACGGTCTGGATAATCTTGGCATTCGACGAATAGGCCCGCTGCGTGCTGATCAGATCGGTCAGTTCCTGCGCGATATCGGTGGTCGAGGATTCCCGCGCATAGCCTGCGATCGACCCCGTCGGCCCGTCGCCGGCATCCCACAAAAAGAAGCTGCCGGATTCAAGGGAAGGCTTGAATGCCTGCCCCTCCATCGCGGTCAGGCCGTTGGGGTTGGGGACATTGACGACCGGAATGCGGTACAATGTCTTCACAAAGCCGGTGTCATAGGTTGCATTGACCATGCCGTTGGCATCCACCTCGACGTTGACCAGCTGGCCCACGGGCGATCCGTTGCGCGTGATATTCGAGGATGAAAAGCTGGTCGCCAGTTGCTTGATGCCCGCGTCGCTGCCCGGCGCACCGATAAACAGGTCCAGATCGCCGCCGCCCACCTGCAGCGGGATGGTGCCCGTGTCCGGATCATAAGCCAGCCCCGAAATCTGCGTGACCTCGGCGATTGTCCCCCCCAAAGCCTGTGAATCGTCAAAGCGCATGCGGAAGGACGACACCACCGCGTTGTCGGATGCGGAATCCCGCACCTCGACCAGCCATGAATTCGACAGACCGCCCGCAGTGGCGGTGTCGGGTGTAAAGGTAATGTCCAGTGATTCAGACGTGCCCAGATTGCCGTAGTATTCGACCTTCAGCGGCAAAGAGGCACCCGACGCTGTCGCAGCGGTTTCCGTCGCGGGCAGGTTGGCCCCGATCCTGACCTGTGTGGTCGGATCGCCAACGGGCTTGTTGGCATCAATGCGGATCGGTTCCAGCGCGGTTGCCGTGTCGCGCGCCACCAGTGACATGGTCCCGTCGGCATTGGTCGGCCAGCCCATCAGCACCAGCCCGCCATCGGTCCGCAGCAGACCCTGTGCATCGGTCCGGAACGATCCGGTGCGCGTCATCAGCAAACTGGGCTGATCGCCGCTGTTCACCTCGGACAGGGCGGCAACGGGCAGCATTCCCTGCCCCGTCATTGCCAGATCCAGGGGATGCGATGTGGTGACGATAGCGCCTTCCTTGGCGATGTCACGCTGGGTCGATGACCGCACACCACCCGCCGTGTAAAGGCCGCTGCCCTGCCCCACGACAATGGAATCAAATTCGGTTTCGACCCGCTTGTACCCATAGGTCGAGGCATTCGCGATATTGTCCGAGATGGTCCCGAGACGAGAGGAATTTGCAGCCAGACCGGATACACCGGCATTCATTGCAGAGGAAATGGACATGGACAGACACCCTTCCGGTTCAGTGTTGTCCATCATCCTTTCCGACAAGATTTAAGATTCGGATAATTCGGGTGATCAGCGCAGCAAGATAAGCTCGACCCGGTTGTTTGTCGGGTCCATCGGGTTGCCAGTGCGGTTTTTGCGGTCGGCATAGCCGCTGACCCGCTGGACCCGTTTAGGGTCGAATCGCGCCCGTTCCAGCAGATTTCGCACAGTATGGGCGCGGGCGTCGGATAAGGACCAGACGGGGTTGGCGACCATCATTTCAGGATAGGACCGCACATGCCCCGCCAGTGCAATCTGGTTGCGCGTCCGCCCGATCACGCGGGCAATCACATCGACCAGTTCGACCAGTTCGGGCATCGGCTGGCCCGTATCCTGAACAAACAGAGGCGCATCTGTCAGGTCGGTCAGTTCAATAACCAACCCCTCATCCGTCATGCGGGTCACGACATGCTTTAACAGGTTTGTCAGCTGCATCGATTCCGCGCCCGTGCCGGTCAGGCTTTTCTGCACAGCCTGTGCAACCTGATCAAAATCGCCGGCCTGTTCGCTGTCAGGCAAAGTGGATTGCACGGCATGACGCACACCTTCCTCGATGCCATCGCCAGCCGCACCTGCACTGCGTGCCATGCTGGGGGTGAAATATTGCGCAAGGCCTTGCCGCTGTTCCTGACTGGTCGCATTCAACAGCCACATCAGCAGGAAAAACGCCATCATCGCCGTCACGAAATCTGCATAGGCGACCTTCCATGCGCCGCCATGATGGCCACCTTCGGGGGCGGCTTCGATGCGTTTGATAATGATCGGCGCATTATTCGCACCCTTGCCCGCAGCCATATCGCCACTCCGTGTTTAATGTCAGGGTGCAATGTCGCTGCTGGCGCGGATGCAAACAAGTTAATGCATCAAATGGTCTATATTTAGCGGCCCTTAGTCATAGCTGCGACGATCTTCGATCACCTTGCCATCATTGGGCAAACTGCCGATGGGGACCAGCTGCACATCGGCCTTCAGCTTTAACGTATCAAGGATTGCACCTGAATAGACCGACGCATCCTGCGCCGCTGTTTCCAGCTGGACCATCATCACATCCATCTCGTCACGGCGGTCGGCGATGACGCGAGCACGGGCAATATCGGGATGGCGCGCGACCAATGCCGCGACCTGTTCAGGGCGCACAAACATACCCTTGATTTTGGTCGTCTGGTCGGCGCGCCCCAACCACCCCTTGATCCGCATATTCGTGCGCCCACAGGGGCTGGTGCCGGTCATCACCGCCGTCAAATCACCGGTGGCAAAACGGATCAGTGGATAATCAGGGTTCAGCGTGGTGACCAGAACCTCGCCTACCTCCCCGTCTGGCACGGGGTCGCCGGTGCCGGGGCGGACGATTTCAATGATAACGCCTTCATCGACAATCATCCCTTCCAGCGCCTTGGATTCATAGGCGATATTGCCCAGATCGGCGGTGGCATAGCATTGCCGCGTTACAATTCCACGGTCGGCATAGGCCTGCCGCAGCGACGGAAACAGCGCACCGCCCCCCACAACCGCGCGGGTCAAGGACAGGGTTTCGCCCATCTGATCGGCGCGGTCCAGAATGACCTTCAGGAAATCGGGCGTTCCCGCATAACAGGTGGTGCCGATATCGACCGCCGCCCGCACCTGCAATTCGGTCTGACCCGTCCCCGCGGGCAACACGGCGGCGTCCACCGCCCGCGCACCGGATTCGAACATCATCCCCGCAGGCGTCAGGTGATAGCCGAAACAGTTCTGCACGATATCTCCGCGCCCCACACCTGACGCATGTAGAAAGCGCCCCAACCGCCACCAATCGCCGTCCCGCCGCCCCGGTTCATAGATGGGCCCGGGGCTTTGGAACACGTGGTCGAATTCAGCGGCCAGACGCGTCGTATACCCCCCGAAGGGCGGCGATTTTCGCTGCGCCTCGGACAGCTCCGCCTTGCGGATGACCGGCAGGCTAGCCAGCGCATCGCGCGTGGTGATCTTTGCCGGATCGACATCGCGCAGCAGCCGCGCCAATGCGGGGGCCGTCTTGGCGCGGGTGATCGCAAGGGGCAGCGCCTCGGCCAGCGCCTTGTCGCGGGCGGCCTGATCGCGGGTTTCCATTTCGTCGTAATATGATGGCATGATGCGGTCCCCCTTAAGCCAGCCAGCGCTTGCGGCGGCGATAGCTGCGCGTGTCGCGGAAGGATTTGCGCCCTTCGTCGGACATGCCCAGATAGAATTCCTTGACGTCGGGGTTCTCGCGCAGCTCGCTGGCCAGACCCTCCATCACGACGCGACCGTTTTCCAGAATGTAACCTTCATGGGCATATCGCAGCGCCACGTTTGTGTTCTGTTCGGCCAGCAGGAAGGTGACGCCCTCACCCTCGTTCACGGCCTTCACGATTTCGAAGATCTGCTCGACCAGTTGCGGGGCCAGACCCATGGATGGTTCATCCAGCAGGATCATCTCGGGGCGCGACATCAGGGCGCGACCCATGGCGACCATCTGCTGTTCCCCGCCCGAGGTATATCCGGCCTGACTTTTGCGCCTTTCGCGCAGACGCGGGAAATACTCATAGACCATTTCCAGATCGCGTTTGACCGCAGCACCGCCATCCGTGCGGGTATAGGCGCCGGTCAGCAGGTTTTCCTCGACCGTCAGGTGTTCAAAACAATGGCGGCCTTCCATGACCTGAATGACGCCCTTCTTGACCAAAGCGGCAGGGTTCTGGCGGGCGACCTTTTCGCCCTTATAGGTGATGCTGCCTTTCGTCACCTCGCCCCGTTCGCTGGCCAGAAGGTTCGAAATGGCCTTCAGCGTCGTCGTCTTGCCAGCCCCGTTGCCGCCCAGCAGCGCGGTGATGCCGCCCTTGGGCACGGACAGGCTGACGCCCTTCAGGACCAGAATGACGTGATTATAGATCACCTCGATATTGTTGACTTCCAGCAGCGTCTCGCGGTGTTCGGCATCGAACATGGGGCGGCCCCTTTTGGTGTTGGACCGGCGGCGGATATCCCCGCCGCCGGCAAGGTATCAGTTACAGCGCGGGGTCAGACCGGCCTCGGCTGCATAAGCCTGACTGTCTTCCTTGACCAAGGCATCCAGAATTTCGGCGTCAGGTTCGATGAAATCGGTGATCAGATTCCACTGCCCCGCCGTGGCATCCCATTGCTGGATACGGCCCAGACCATCGCCGCCATGGTTTTCGCAAGACAGCTTGATCGGCGCGCCAAAGTCCGGCAGGCCCAGTTCGACCATGCGTTCGGCGGTGATATCCAGACCCTCGAACCCGTCGCGCATCTGGGCGGCGTTGATCTCGGCTGTGCCAGCCAGTTCCTGCGCCTTGGCGATGGCTTCGGCGATGACAAGCGCGGCATAGGCACCACGGGAATAAAGCACGTTCCCCATCTGGTCCCCCGCACCCGATGCTTTGCCCGCGTCATGAACATATTGCTTCATGTCGGCATACAGCGGGTAATCCTGACCGACGCCGTGGAAGGTCAGCGACTTATATCCATCAGCCCCTGCACCGGCGGGTTTGACGTCATTTTCGGATCCCGACCACCAGATACCAATAAAATGATCCATCGGGAAACGGACGTTCACTGCCTCTTGAATGGCAACCTGATTCATGACGCCCCATGCATACATGATGACGTAATCGGGCTTTTCACGACGGATCTGCAGCCATTGTGATTTCTGTTCCTGACCGGGCGCATCGACCGGCAGTTCCATCAGATCAAAGCCGTGCTTTTCCGACAGTTCTTGCAAGGTGCGGATCGGTTCCTTGCCATAGGCGCTGTTGTGATAGACCAGCGCGATCTTTTTTCCCGACAGATCACCGCCTTCCTGATCAAGGATATGCTTGACCGCGACCGAAGCCCCATCCCAATAATTCGCAGGCGCATTGAACACCCATTCAAAGACAGTCCCGTCCTTGGCCGAGGTCCTGC
This sequence comes from Paracoccus sp. JM45, assembly GCF_003590715.1. Taxonomy (GTDB): domain Bacteria; phylum Pseudomonadota; class Alphaproteobacteria; order Rhodobacterales; family Rhodobacteraceae; genus Paracoccus. The sequence continues at coordinate 85,545 of NZ_QQVY01000010.1, read as the reverse complement.
CATAGCCCGGCGTATAAAGCGAAATGCCATCCACACCGATTTTCGGGATCAGCTGATAGGTGATGCCGGTGGACAGCGGGTTCAGCACCAGCGGGTTTTGCGATTTCAGCGCCTCGTAACACTCTATCCCCTTTTCGGTATTATAGGCGGTCTCGCATTCCGGCACCTGAACGATCTGTCCGCCGATGCCGCCATCGCGTTCGTTCAGCAGCGTGAAATAATCGGAAAATCCGTCGGCATAGGGAATGCCGTTGGCCGCATAGGGGCCGGTGCGATAGGACATATTGGGCACGACCAGATCAGCCATGGCGGGGGCGGCAAGCATCGTGGCCGCAGCGACGATGGCGGGGAACTTCAGTTTCATTGCAAGTCTCCTCCCAGAGATGAAAGATGCCGAATTTGCAGAACTGGCTTAATGCGGGAACGGCCACAGCCGCAGCTTTTCCTTGGTCAGTGACCACAGACGGGCCAGCCCGTGCGGTTCGACGATCAGGAAGGTGACGATCAGCGCGCCCACGATCATCAGTTCGATATGGGCGGCCAGATCAGTGGGCCAGCCAAGGTTGCCGACCAGCAGGTTCTTCAGCAGCACCGGCAGCAGCACCAGAAACGCCGCGCCTGCAAAGCTGCCGAAAATGCTGCCCAGCCCGCCGATGATGATCATGAACAGGACCAAAAAGCTTTTGTTGATGCCGAAAGCCTCACCCACCTCGGCCGCGCCCAGATAGACCGAAAACAGCAATGCGCCCGCGATGCCGATGAAGAAACTGCTGACGGCAAAGGCGGACAGCTTGGCGGTCAAGGGGTTCACGCCGATGATCTCGGCGGCGATATCCATATCGCGGATCGCCATCCAGCGGCGCCCGATACTGCCCCGCGTCAGGTTGCGGGCCATCCATGCAACCAGAAAGGCAAAGACCAGACAGACCAGATATTTGGCCGAGGCACTGGCCGCGGGACCGCTGATCGCCTGTTCCATGAAGGTACGCGTCGGCGCGGTGATCTGACCCGAGGCCGAATAGTTGTAAAACCACGGCACCTTGTTGAACAACCAGACCAGAAAGAACTGCGCCGCCAGCGTGGCGACTGCCAGATAGAACCCCTTGATCCGCAGCGACGGCAGACCGAACAGCACGCCGACCACGGCGGTGATCGCCCCCGCCAGCACCACGTGGATCAGCAGGCTGACATCGGGAAACGCGGTCATCAGCTTATAGACGGCATAGGCGCCCACGGCCATGAAGCCACCGGTCCCCAGACTGACCTGACCGGCATAGCCCGTCAGGACGTTCAGCCCGATGGCCGCGATGGCATAGATCAGGAAGGGCACCAAAACCGCGCTGGCCCAGTAATCGTTGATGACGAAGGGCACGATGCCGAAGGCCACCGCAACCACCGCGTAATATCCCCAGCGTTCCAGCTTGATCGGAAAGGTCTGGCTGTCGTCCCGGTAGCTTGTCTTGAAATCGCCCGCCTCACGATACAGCATCGCGGTTCTCCTCTATTGCGTCCCTTTGCGGGGGCTTCGCGCCCCCACACCCCCGCGGGATATTTCCGCACGAATGAAGGGCATTCCGCCCCCTCCTTGCGCGTGTCCAAATATCCCCGCCGGAGGCACCCGAGATTTCCACAATCACACCCGCTCGATAATACGTTCGCCAAACAGGCCCTGAGGTCGGAACACCAGAAACAGCAGCGCCAGCACATAAGCGAACCAGTTTTCGGTCGCGCCACCGACCATCGGGCCGATCGAAAATTCAAACAGCTTTTCGCCCACACCGATGATCAGCCCGCCGACAATCGCACCGGGGATCGAGGTAAAGCCGCCCAGCATCAGCACCGGCAGCGCCTTGAGCGCGATCAGAGACAGGCTGAACTGTACGCCGGACTTGGTGCCCCACATGATGCCCGCGACCAGCGCCACAAAGCCCGCGATCGACCAGACCATCACCCAGATAAAGCGCAGGCTGATGCCGACCGACAGCGCCGCCTGATGGTCGTCGGCGACAGCACGCATGGCACGGCCCTGCTTGGTATATTGCGCGAAGGCGACCAAAGCTGCGACCAGCAGGGCCGCGATCACGGTGGCCCAGATGTCCAGCCGGTCGATGAAGTAACCATAGCCGAACCAGCTGTCGGTAACCGTTTCGATGCTTTCAGAAATGCCCTGCGGCAGGCCGACATCCAGTGTCTTGATGTCGGCGCCCCACATGACATCGCCCAAGCCTTCAAGAAAATAGGCCATGCCGATGGTGGCCATGAACAGGATGATCGGTTCCTGACCGACCAGATGTTGCAGGACCAGTTTCTCGATCAGGAAGGCCAGCCCGACCATGACCAGCGCCGTCAGCGCAATGGCCAGAACCGATGGCACGGTCCAGCCAAAATGATGCAGGCTGGTGCCGAAGGCTGCGTTGATCAGATGAGCGAAGGGCACCTGTCCGTTCTGGATGCCGACCAGCGTCAGCGCCGCAAACAGCGCCAGAACCCCTTGGGCATAGTTGAAAACGCCCGAAGCCTTGAAGATCAGCACAAAGCCAAGCGCGACCAGCGCATACATCACGCCCGTCATCAACCCGTTCAGCATCACCTCGGATGCAAAGATCAGCTGGTCCATCACAGGCTCCTTTTCGCGCGAAAATCAGGGCGGGGATCAGTCATGGGCCACCCCCAGATAGGCGTCGATCACCTGCTGGTTGTTGCGGACCTCATCGGGGGTGCCGTCGCCGATCTTGCGGCCGTAATCCATCACGACCACGCGGTCGGACAGGTCCATGACCACGCCCATGTCATGTTCGATCAGGCAGATCGTCGTGCCGAACTCATCGTTCACGTCCAGGATGAAGCGGGACATGTCCTCCTTTTCCTCGACGTTCATGCCGGCCATGGGTTCGTCCAGCAGCAGCAGCTGTGGCTCGGCGGCCAGCGCTCGCGCCAGCTCGACCCGCTTTTTCAGCCCGTAAGGTAGCCGACCCACAGGCGTCTTGCGGATGTTCTGGATTTCCAGAAAGTCGATGATCTGCTCAACGACGGCGCGGTTTTCGTTTTCCTCACGCTCGGCCTTGCCCCACCAGATGGCTTGGGATAGAAACCCCGCCTTCATCTTGTTCAGGCGGCCGGTCATGATGTTGTCCAAGACGCTCATCCCGTCGAACAGGGCGATATTCTGGAAGGTCCGCGCGACCCCATGCCCCGCAACCTGATGCGGTTTCATCGGCTGGCGGCGGCTGCCCTTGAACCAGACCTCGCCGTCTTGGGGGTGATAGAAACCGGACACCACGTTCAGCATGCTGGATTTGCCAGCGCCGTTGGGGCCGATGATGGCGCGGATTTCGCCTTGGCGGATGTCAAAGCTAATATCCTTGATGGCCACGACGCCGCCAAAGCGCAGGGTGATGTTTTTCAGCTCCATCAGCTTGCCACCGATCTGGCGGCCATCGGCGGTAATATAGCCGTCGCTTGTCATGCTGTTCATTGTGCTGCCACCTTTGCTTGGGCCGCATCGCCAAAGACCGGCACGTCCATAATCCTCAATGTGGCGCTGATCTGGCCCTTGCGACCGTCTTCATAGGTGACCTCGGTGCGGGTATGGATGCTGTCCGACCCGTCATAAAGCGCACCCACCAGATCGGCGAACTTGTCGTTGATCACTGCACGCCGAACCTTGCGGGTACGGGTCATTTCGCCGTCATCGGGGTCCAGTTCCTTGTGCAGCACAAGGAAGCGATGCACCTGACAGCCCGACAGCATCGGGTCCTGTGCGACCGATTTATTTACCTCGGCGATGTGTTCCTTGATCGCGCCATAAATCTCCGGATGGCCCGCCAGTTCCTGATAGCTGGAATAGGCGATGTTGTTGCGTTCCGCCCAATTACCGACCGCTGACAGGTCGATATTGATCATCGCGGTGCAATAATCGCGCCCGTTGCCGATCACGACGGCCTCAAGAATACTGGGATAGAATTTCAGCTTATTCTCGACATATTTTGGCGCGAACATGCTGCCATCGGCCATTTTACCAACGTCTTTGGCGCGGTCGATAATCCGCAGATGGCCGGTCGCTTTCTCAAAGAAACCCGCATCTCCGGTGGCGACCCAACCTTCTGGGTCTTTGGTGGACGCAGTGCTTTCGGCGTTCTTGTAATATTCAACAAAGGTGCCAGAGCTGCGGTAATAGACCTCTCCGTTATCACCAATGCGGACCTCGACGCCGGGGCTGGGCACGCCGACCGTGTCGGACCGCACCTGCCCGTCGGGCTGCTGGGTGATGAAAACGGAGGCTTCGGTCTGGCCGTAAAGCTGTTTTAGATTGATGCCGAGGCTGCGATAGAAATCAAAAATCTCGGGGCCGATCGCCTCACCTGCGGTATAGCCCACACGCACCCGCGACAGGCCGAGCGTATTTTTCAGCGGCCCGAAAACAAAGATGCGGCCAAGGGCATAGGCAAACCGATCCCCCCACGACACCGGCTTGCCATCCAAAAGCGACGGACCCGCACGGTGGGCAACATCCATGCCGCGCTTGAACAGCCACCGTTTAATACGGCCCGCATCCTCCATGCGGATCATCACCGAGGTCAGTTGGGTTTCAAAAACCCGCGGTGGCGCAAAGAAATAGGTCGGGCCGATTTCGCGCATATCGGTCATCATCGTATGCGCGCCTTCGGGGCAGTTTACGGTAAAGCCCGACCAGATCGCCTGTCCGACCGAAAAAATAAAATCGCCCACCCATGCCATCGGCAGATAGGCAACGATTTCTTCAGACTGGGTCAGGTGGTCAAAATCGCTGCTGTTCTTGGCGGTTTCGATGATGTTGCGGTTGGACAACACGACACCCTTGGGCTTGCCCGTGGTGCCGCTGGTGTAAAGCATGACGCAGGTACTGTCGTAATCCAGCCCTGCAACCATCGCGTCGATCATCGGCCCCAAACGGTCGGCGGCCTTGCGGCCACGGTCCTGAAGGTCGGCCACCGAATTCATCCGCGCATGGTCATATTTCCGCAAACCGCGCGCGTCGGTATAGATGATACGGTCAATGGCATCGATGGTGCGCTCGACCTCCAGCACCTTATCGACCTGTTCCTGATCACCGCAAATCACCATGCGCGCGCCGCAATGGCCCAACACATAGGTCATCTCTTCGGCAACGGCGTCCTGATACAGAGGCACAGGAATCGCGCCGCACATCTGGGCCGCGACCATAGCCCAGTAATGCGCCGGACGGTTGCGCCCAATAATGGCCACGTGGTCGCCGGGCTTCAGGCCCAGATCCATCATCCCCACAGCCATTGCACGAATTTCGTCAGCCGCCTGCGACCACGTCCAGCTTTGCCAGATCCCGTATTCCTTTTCACGATACGCCGGCCGGTCGCCGAAACGGGCCACATTCCGCGCCAGAAGCGCGGGAATAGAACGCAATTCGCTCACAGGCGTCTGCTGGTCCGTCATGTCTCCTCCCTCGTTGCGCGTCAGGCGCAATGTCGCCCGTGACCTCCTCCGCCCCGGTGACAGGTTTACTGTCGGGACCAATCTTTGCCGCAGTTTGTCGCAATTCCAACAAAATGTTACAGCGCTTCCGCAGATCGGCACCCGATGCTATCCATATCGGGCGATCATCCGTGGGGGGGCGATGCATCACGACGACCAGCAGGCCGGTGCCCTGACCAAGGCCCGCATCCGCGCCGACCTGACGCGATCCGGCCTGAACCTGATCGGACAGGCGCTTTCGATCTTCGATGCCGACCTGCAACTGGCTGTCGCCAACAACCAGTATCAGGCGATGTTCGGCCTGCCCGATGCGCTGACCCAGCCCGGCGCCAGCTTCGAGGATACGATCCGCTTTCTGGTCCTGCGCGGCGAATACGGCCCCCAGACCGACCCCGAGGCCGCCGTCGCCTATCGCGTGGCGCAGGCCCGCCAGTTTCAGCCGCACTACTTTGAACGCGAACGCGCCGATGGCCGTTGGGTCGCTGTCGAGGGCGCGCCGCTGACCCAAGGCGGTTGGGTCAGCGTTTATACCGACATCACCGACATCAAGCGGCAGGAAGGGCTGCTGCGCGCGCGATCGGCGGAGCTGTCCGACCAAGTCCTGCAAAACGCCGAGCGTCTGGCCGCCGCGAACCGCCAGTTGGCCGCGACCAACGCCGCCTTGTCCGAGGCGCAGCGCATCCTGACCCGGACCGAGGCCCGCACCCGTCAGGTGACCGAAATGGTCCCCGCCCATATCGCCCATATGGACGCCAATTTTCGCTATATGTTTTCCAACCGGCGATTGGCGCGGGTCTTTCCGGGGGCTGCCGAGGATATTATTGGCATGACATTGGAACAGGCCCTTGGAACGCCGACCTTCTCCATGCTTTTGCCGCAAATGACGCTGGCACTGGCCGGCAATCCGCAGGTGTTTGAAATTACTCACCCCGCATCGGGCCGACGCATCCGTATTGCGCTGACGCCCGACAGGCAGGGCGCGGGCGTCTATATCCTGTCGACCGATGTCAGTGCCGAAGTTCAGGCGCGCGAGGCTTTGGCCCATGCCAGCAAGCGCAGCCTTGCCGCCCAGCTGACATCGGGGATGGCGCATGATTTCGGCAATCTGCTGACCATTATTCTTGGCCTGCAGGCCCGTCTGGCCGCGCGCGACCTGCAAGGTGACGCCGCGCAGGATGTGCATGCGACCCTTGCCGCCGCACGGCGCGGGGCCGACCTGCTGAACCGTCTGGCCTGCATCAGCGGCGAACGCGACCTGCTGCTGGAACCTGCTGACCTGCCTGCGTTGATCGAACAGGTCGCCACCCTTGCCCGCCCTTCCCTGTCCGAAGGCACGCAGCTGCAGCTGGATACTGCGCCCATCATCGGCCCCCTGTTGCTGGACACCGGTGCGTTGCAGGATTCGCTGCTGAACCTGATCCTGAATGCCAATGCCGCCATGCCGGCCCAAGGCCGTATCACTCTCCACGCCACCCATAATGGCGACTGGTTGCAGATCAGCGTCAGCGATACCGGTCCCGGTTTTACCCCTGAAGCCCTGTCCCGCGCGACCGAGCCCTTCTTTACCACCAAGAAGGGTCAAGGATCGGGGCTGGGCCTGTCGATGGTCTATGACCAGACCAAGCTGGCGGGCGGCACATTACGGTTGGCGAATACGCGTGATGGCGCATGCGTCACCCTGCGCCTGCCGTGGCGTCCGGTGATGCCGCAAATGGTGCTGTTGGTCGAGGATGATGACGCCATCCGCGTTCAGGTCCGCGATCAACTGACCGAACTGGGCCACGCGGTCCTAGAGGCGTCATCCCTGTCCGAGGCAGCGACCCTTGCCGATCTGCCCGGACTAACGCTGATCATGTCCGACATCCAGCTGGGAGACGGGCTGGGGCTTGACCTTACAGCCCCTGTGCCGATCCTGTTGATGACATCGCTGCCACAGGGCGACCCGCTGCGCGACCGCGCGATGGGGCCGGTGGTGACAAAACCCTTCACAACGGCACGACTTGCCGGCGCATTGGCCCAAGCCATGAAAGATCAGCCATGACCGATGCCCCCCTGATTGCGATCCTTGATGACGAACCCCAAATCCGTCACCTGCTGTCACAGGCGCTGGAACAGGCCGGCTTTCGCACCCAATCCTTTGGCCGCGCGACTGAATTCGAGGCGGCCTTGCGGCGCATCGCCCCCGATGTCTGCCTGATCGATCTGGGCCTGCCGGACCGCGATGGTCTGGCCGTGGTGCACAGGCTGGCGATGGAATCAGGCGCGACAATCATCATTATCTCGGGTCGGGCACAGGTGCAGGACCGTGTGACGGGGCTGGAACTGGGGGCTGATGATTACATCATCAAACCCTTCGAACCCGCCGAAGTCGTGGCCCGCATCCGCGCCCGTCTGCGCAAACCTGCACAGGCACAGGCCCGCAACGCCCAAACTCTGCGTTTTGCAGGCTGGACCGCCGATTTCGACCGCTATCTGCTGATATCACCCGAAGGCACCGAAACCCCCCTTAGCCATGCCGAAGCCGAAGTGCTACGCGTGTTTACCGACAATCCGCGCCGGCTGATTACCCGCGCCCAGATGCTTGAAACCTTGGGGGGCGCCGCTGGCGACAGTTTTGATCGGGCGATGGATGTGCGCATTTCCCGCCTGCGGACAAAACTGGGCGAGGATCCGAAAAACCCGCGCCTGATCAAGACGATCTATGGCGCGGGTTATATCTTCCTTGCGGAAATAAGCTGACGTCAAGGCCGCCTGCCCGATCAGGGCAGGCTTCAGGCGTCGCGGTCCCATCCGCTGATGGACTTGCTATCCATAAACTCTTCCAGACCCATGATGCCGCCTTCACGTGCACGGCCCGACTTTTTAACGCCACCAAAGGCCGAACCTGGCCCGCGGGATTCGCCGTTCATTTCGACCATGCCCGATTGCAGTTGACGCGCCACACGGTTGCGCTTGGCACCGTCCTGCGACTGGACATAATTAGTCAGCCCATAGGGCGTGTCATTGGCGATCCGCACCGCGTCTTCTTCGCTGTCGAAGGGGATGATCGACAGCACAGGACCAAAGATTTCCTGACGGGCAATGTCCATCTCGTTCGTTACATCGGCAAAGACCGTCGGACGCACGAAATAGCCGCGATTGACGCCCTCGGGCAGGCCGGTACCACCCGCCACCAGACGGGCACCTTCATCAATGCCGACCTGGATCAGATCCTGGATCTTGTCCCATTGTGCCTTGCTGACAACCGGACCGACATGGCCGCCTTGCGTGTGGGCACTGGCCACGACAGTTTCATTGGCAACTTTTGCCGCGATTTCAACGGCGCGGTCATAGACCGGACGCTCGACCAGCATACGGGTTGGGGCGTTGCAGGACTGGCCGGTGTTGTTAAAGCAATGCTTGGCGCCACGGGCCACCGCCGCGTCATCCGCATCGGCAAAGACGATATTCGCCCCTTTGCCGCCCAGTTCCAGCACGACCTTCTTCAGGCTGTCGGCGGCGGCTTTGGTAATGGCGATGCCTGCACGGGTCGAACCGGTAAAGCTGATCATCTCGACATCATCATGGGTCGACAGCTGCGTGCCGACACCCGGACCGTCACCATGGACAAGGTTGAACACGCCCGCAGGAACGCCCGCCTCATGCAGGATCTCGGTAAAGACGATCGAGCTGAGCGGCGCGATTTCCGATGGCTTCAGCACGCAGGTGTTGCCTGCCAGAATGGCGGGAATAACCTTCAGCGTCACCTGATTCATCGGCCAGTTCCACGGCGTAATCAGACCGACCACACCCACCGGTTCCCATGACACCATGGTCGAAGGGGCATGATCGCCCAAAGGACGCACGAACTGGAAATCGCGGAAGGCATCGATGAAGGTCGAAATATGATAGGTGCCGCTGGCCGCCTGACTTTTCAGCGCCATATCGATGGGCGCACCCATTTCACGACTGATCGCCCATGCCATATCGTCGGTGCGGGTCTGATAGACCGCCAGAATTTTCTCGACCAAAGCCAGACGGTCGGCAGGCGATGTCGCGGCCCATGCAGGGAACGCCCGCTTGGCTGCGCCAACCGCCGCATCGGTATCGGCCTGATCGCCAAGGCTGATAACCGCGACGGTTTCCTCGGTCGAGGGGTCGATGACGTCAAGGTCACGTGCGGCGGCGGGTTCAACCCATGCGCCGTCGATATAGAATTTCCGCTTGTCCAGCACTTCGGCCATGTCATTCTCCTGATCCGTATTTGGCGATAGCCTGTCACCCCCGCACGCAAGCTGCAAGCCTGTCGTGGCGGCGCATATTCACGGGCGCGTTGCTCTGGCATTCTGCAGGGCTGTGCTTATGTTGAGGCCAACGCAACCTTTCGAAAGGACGCCGCATGTCCCTGCGCATCAATGATATCGCCCCCGATTTCACCGCCAATTCGACCGAGGGGCAAATCAGCTTCCACGATTGGGTCGGCGACAGCTATGCCGTCGTGTTCAGCCACCCGCGTGACTTTACGCCGGTCTGCACAACCGAATTCGGCGCGGTCGCCCAGCTGGCCACGGAATTCGAAAAGCGCGGCACCAAGGTTCTGGGCGTGTCGGTCGACAGCGTCGAAGACCACCAGAAGTGGAAAAGCGATATTTCGAAAGTCGCAGGCGTTCCGGCCAATTTTGCCATCATCGACGACAGCGATCTGACCGTCGCCAAGGCCTATGACATGCTGCCCGCCGAATACTACCTGCCGACCAAAGGTCGCACGCCTGCCCATTCGGCAACGGTGCGTACCGTGTTCATCATCGGGCCGGACAAGAAAGTCCGCCTGACCATGACCTATCCGATGTCGGTCGGTCGCAACTTTGCAGAGATTATGCGCGCTTTGGATGCCGTCCAGCGCACTGAAGGCCAGCCGCTGGCGACGCCCGCCAACTGGGTCCCCGGTCAGGATGTGATCGTTGCGCTGTCGCTGGATGATCAGGCCGCGACCGATAAATTCGGTTCGCTGGACATCAAACTTCCTTATCTGCGCTTTGCCAAGGATCCAGCCTAAGCAATTGCGCCCCGCCATATCGGCGGGGCGTTTTCATTCCGGCCAGCCGTAATGCCCCATCAGGGCGGCAATCGCGCGGTCATTGCCGTTCCCTTGGCGGTTATCCTGCCGCAGGTTCGTTGCCTGACTGCCGTCCCATTCCAGAATTCGCGCCTTTGGTCCGATCTTGCGGGCCTCGCCCCCCGCCAGACGGTGCATCCAGTGCAGCCAGACGTCGTCGGCACTGGGCGCAAGTCTGGTGAACAGGTCATCGCGTGTGACATCGCTGTGAAAGATATGCGGTGCATAGATCACGCCAGACACGCCGGTCAGAAACACATCCGCGGCCTGCACCGGACCGGTGATGTTATGCTGCCAATCATCATAGGGTGCTGGCGCATCACCGGCCGCGACCACCCGATGCCCGCGATAACAAGCGATCCGCGCGCCGTCATGGACAGCACCGACCAGCCCCTGCAACCAATCGGCGGGGTAATAGACATCATCATCCGCCGTGACGATATAAGCCTGTGGATGGTCCAGCAGCGTCGGGACAATTTTCTTGAAGGACCGCCATTCGGGACAAAAGGCAATCTGCACCCCTTCCATCTGCCTGATTGCATCAGGCAGCGCATCGCGGTCACATTCATCCAGCCACAGGATGACCCGATCGGGCTGAACCGTCTGGCGGGTGATCGCGCGCAGCGTATGTTCCAGTGCTGCAAAGCGCGCGGCATAGCTGGTCAGGGACACGATCAAAGGCGCAGGCAAACCATGCGGGTGACCCGGCGCTGTGCTGCGCGACGCAATTTCGGACAGGGCGGCACGGATGCGGTGACGGTGCTTGAACTGGCGGAAGGCGTCGCGGATCACGGGTTTTCCCACGCCTTGCGCAGCCAGTCGATGCGACCGATGCGGCGATACCATTTGTGCCCACGTCCGGCAAAGACGTCCTCCATCTTGGGGGCACCGGCGAAGAGGACGATTTTCGCCCCTTCGGGCATGGCGGGGTCTTTAAGATAGGACAGCAGGTTCCGCGGCACGCAGTCATTCTTGAAACTGACGCACCAGCCTTTGGGCCAGTAATGCAGATTGCCATGTTCCGCCAATTGCGCCGATTGGAACTGCTGGCTGATTTCATAGCCAGCCGTCGCTGCGGCAGGGTCCGCCAGATAGGCATCCAGCACATAGGCATGATCACCGATGGTATAGCGAAAGACGCTGGAATTCCCCACGCTGTGCAGGAAGCGGTCACGTTCCGGATTGATCCGGCGCAAAGGCTTGGGCCGGAACAGATCATCGTCGCGGATGATGAAAAAATCGCCCGGAAGATCGAAGAACGCTGCCAGATCATCCACCACCACCAGATCGATATCCAGAAACAACGCCTTCCCCGACAACCCGCCAAGATCACGCCGGAACAGCGCCAGCTTGCGCCAGCGCGTGTCGGCATGGCCTTCGGGCAACCCCAGTTCGGGAAGCGCCATCGCCTCGACCTGCGGATCAAGGCCGGTCGCATCATCGGTAAAACAGATAAAGCGGTGCGGGCGTGCCAAGTGCCGTCTGACCTGCGCGGCCAAGCGGTTCACGTCGTCACTGCTGTAAAGCGTGCCCCATTTCATCGTCAGGATCAGGACAGGGTCATCATTGGTCATCGGTTGGGTCCTTTCCGGCGATGGCGGGCAAATCCGGCTGCGCTTTGGTGTCAATTCGCATCAAAACAGCGCCAAGCGCAAACCGGTATGTCGTTCCATGCCTATGCCGGTTGCCGTCCGGCATCTGCGTGATCAACCTTGGTACAGGATTGCATGGCGTCCAGAACATGCGGGCCAAGGGTGACGGTGATGCCACGGCTGCGGGCGTCCTTTATCTTATGTGACAATAAAGCACCTTCTTTCAGGGGCTTGTGGTGGCCCTTATCGGCAATGCGGCAAATGGCATCCGCATCCGAGGTAACGCAATCGTCATAGCCCTTCTGGTAAGCAGTCGAAAAAAAGGTAAAGCCGACGATCGCTACCTCGCGTACGGGCGCACCCAGAAAGAAACAGGCGCTCATCAAGCCGGTCGTCGGGCTTGCCCCGCCCAGCAGATCGCCCATCTGCTGATAGGCCGGACAATCCACATGACGCACGCGGACAAGGTGGCCAAAGCAGGCCTGCAGCATCATCGTCTGCAAAAATCCGCTTTTCTTCGGTGTGCGATGCACCAGCACCTGCACCTTGGCGTCGCGCAGCTTGTCTTCGGTAATGGGACGGGCCTCGCCGGTGCCGGAATGGAACAGGACATCGCAATGCAAAGACGCACCGGATGGGAAATTCACCGGCGTATCAAGACCGTTGTTCATTTTGACAATGACGTCGAAGCCGTCGACATCCACAGCGGCCAGATCATCACACAGCGTCCGCGCGGGGCCGATGATCAGCACCCGCCGGTCGCGGAAATCCTCGGGCGACAGTGTCATGCGGCAGGCATATTTCCGGTGCAGCAGCTTGGTCAGCGGCTGCCGCAACAACGACGGCAGGCATCTGATACAGCGGAAAACAGGCATCATGGACATGCGGAAAAGCTGCCTTTCGGATCGCAGAGCAGTTTTGCAAAGATTGCAGCCTATGCCCCCGACGTCAATTCACCGACCCGTCAGTCGGGCCGTGTCTTAATGAAAAGGCCCCGCAATCGCAGGGCCTTTCCGAATATATCCAGTCCGAAGATCGGGCTTATGCCTCTTCGGCGTTCTCGTCGATCTCGGCGCCGGTTTCCTGATCGACCATCTTCATGCCAAGGCGGACCTTGCCACGGTCGTCAAAGCCCAGCAGTTTGACCTTCACTTCTTGACCCTCTTTCAGGATCTCGTTCGGGTGGCCCAAACGACGGTTGGCGATCTGGCTGACGTGCACCAGACCATCGCGCTTGCCGAAGAAGTTCACGAAAGCACCGAAGTCGACCAGTTTTACGACCTTACCGGTGTAAACCTTGCCTTCTTCCGGCTCTGCCACGATCGAATAGATCATGTCATAGGCCTTCTTGATCGATTCACCATTGGCCGAGGCGATCTTGATGATGCCTTCGTCATTGATGTCGACCTTGGCACCCGAAACTTCGACGATCTCGCGGATGACCTTGCCGCCCGAACCGATCACTTCACGGATCTTGTCGGTCGGGATCTGCATCGTTTCGATGCGCGGTGCATGCTCGCTGAATTCCTGACGGCCTTCGGTCAGAGCCTTCGACATTTCGGTCAGAATGTGCAGACGGCCGTCTTTGGCCTGTGCCAGCGCCTGTTCCATGATTTCAGGCGTAATACCTGCAACCTTGATGTCCATCTGCAGCGACGTGATGCCGTTTTCGGTACCCGCAACCTTGAAGTCCATGTCGCCAAGGTGATCTTCGTCACCCAAGATGTCCGTCAGAACGGCAAAGCGGCCGTCATCTTCCAGAATCAGACCCATGGCGACGCCCGCAACCGGTGCTTTCAGCGGAACGCCCGCATCCATCATCGCCAGCGAACCACCGCAAACCGACGCCATCGAGGACGAGCCGTTCGACTCGGTGATCTCGGAAACGACGCGGATGGTATAGGGGAAGTCGGTCGCAGCCGGCAGAACGGCCTGCAGGGCGCGCCATGCCAGTTTACCGTGACCGATTTCACGGCGACCGGGCGAACCGACGCGGCCAACTTCGCCAACCGAATACGGCGGGAAGTTATAGTGCAGCATAAAGTTCGAACGGTGGTTGCCGTGCAGCGCGTCGATGATCTGTTCATCGTCGCCCGTGCCCAAGGTGGTCACAACCAGACCCTGCGTTTCACCGCGGGTGAACAGCGCCGAACCATGCGTGCGCGGCAGGATGCCAACTTCGCTGACGATCGGGCGAACGGTTTTGGTGTCGCGGCCGTCGATACGTGCGCCACCGCTGATGATGTCACCGCGCAGAATGCCCGATTCCAGCTTTTTCATGGCCGAACCGAGGTTCGCATCGTCCAGCTCTTCTTCCGAAAGGCCTGATTTGATCTTGGTTTTGGCGGCGTTGATCGCATCCTGACGGTCCGATTTATCGCGGATCGCATAGGCAGCGCGCATCGCCTTTTCGCCCACGGTTTTCACGCGTGCATAAAGGTCCGAGTAGTCGGGCGACTGGAAGTCGAACGGCTCTTTTGCAGCATCTTCGGCCAGATCGATGATCAGGTCGATGACAGGCTGGATCGCGTCATGGCCGAATTTCACAGCGCCCAGCATTTCTGCTTCGGACAGCTCGTAAGCTTCGGATTCGACCATCATCACGGCGTCTTGGGTGCCTGCAACGACCAGATCAAGGCGCTGATCGGGGTTGTTGCGCAGCTGGTCCATGTCTTGAACTTCGGGGTTCAGAACATATTCACCGTTCGAGAAACCGACGCGGGCCGCAGCAATCGGGCCCATGAACGGCACGCCCGAGATCGTCAGCGCAGCAGATGCGGCGATCATCGCGACCATGTCGGGGTCATTGACCAGATCATGCGACAGCACAGTGCACATGACCAGAACTTCGTGCTTGAAGCCGGGTGCGAACAGCGGGCGGATCGGACGGTCGATCAGACGCGCAGTCAGCGTTTCTTTTTCGCTGGGGCGTGCCTCACGCTTGAAGAAACCGCCCGGCACTTTACCGGCGGCATAGTATTTTTCCTGATAGTGAACCGTCAGCGGGAAGAAATCCTGCCCGGGCTTGGGTGCTTTTGCGAAGGTGACGTTGGCCATGACGCTGGTCTCGCCCAAAGTGGCGATGACGCTGCCGTCGGCCTGACGGGCAACCTTGCCCGTTTCCAGCGTCAGGGTTTCTTGGCCCCACTGGATCGATTTCTTCACTACATCAAACATCTGATTTCCTCTGGGAGCGGTCCGGCCCTCCGGATACCCCGTGTCATATGGCGACCCCATTGCCGCCGCCCCTATCCTTTGCATGTGCCCCGGGGCTAGGACCTCACGTCGCAGATGGTCGGCAGATACAGGAAAATGCACTGTTTGGGAAGTGGGGGGCACATCCCCCCATAACGCAGAACGCCCGCAGCAAATGCTACGGGCGCTTTCCATCCGGAAAACCGGAAAAAATTAGCGGCGGATACCCAGTTTACCGATCAGGTCGGTATAACGTGCGACTTCTTTGCCTTTCAGATAGTCCAGCAGCTTACGACGCTGTGCAACCATCATCAGCAAACCACGGCGCGAGTGGTTGTCTTTTTTGTGCGACTTGAAGTGCTCGGTCAAGGTGGTGATGCGCGAGGTCAGGATCGCAACCTGAACTTCCGGCGAACCGGTGTCACCTTCTTTGGTACCGAATTCTTTAATCAGGCGGTTCTTTTCTTCAACGGTGATCGACATCGGGATCTCCTTTCGGACTAAGGGTTATGGCGCAGGCCGGGATGTCGTCCAGCACAGGCCCATGGAGTATCGGGCGGACCTGAGTCCGCCAGATGCGCGCGTATAGGTGACAATGGTTTAAAAGGAAAGCCCTGACAGATGGTCAGCCCGCGGTCGTGACGACACGGATATCACCGATTGTCAGTCCACCGTCCTGCAGGAAACGCCCGACGGTATGTCCGTTCACCCCCAGCAGATAGGTGCCATCCTGATCCTGATGCAAGGTAATATCGGCATCCTTGGCGGTATCGGCGTCCAGATGCAGAACCACCTGATCCTGCGTGGCATCGAAATCGGCGACGGTCGGGAAACCTTCGGCAGTGTCGCGCAAAATAAAGCTGTCGTGGCCGTCATTGCCCGACACAAAGTCATACGCGCCCGGCATCAGCGTGTCATCACCTTCGCCGCCGTTCATCCAGACGGTTTCGCGGCCATCATGCCCGATCAGCACATCATCGCCCGCCCCACCGTCCAGATCATCACTGCCTTGCGTGGACACCAGTACGTCATTGCCGTCATGCCCCGCAAGAATATTGTTGCCAGCGCCGCCAAACAGGGAATCATTCCCCTCGCCGCCGAACAGGGTGTCATCGCCTTCTTCGCCATAAACCAGATCGTCGCCACCCTGTCCGGCCATCATATCATCGCCCAAGCCGCCATAGATGATATCATCGCCGCCGACCCCGTATTCGGAATCACCCTGCACCCAGTCATCGCCCTGACCGGCATATATCAGGTCATCGCCCAGACCGCCGCGCAGATCATCCGCACCGTCACCGCCGCGAATCACATCATCCTCGGCGGTGCCCATCAACATATCGGCATCCGCCGAACCTTCGATCAGGGGCGGTTCTTTGGGGTCATCCGGCAAGGGGGGGATGTCATCCTCGGGGTTATCCCCGGGCATGATGGGGGGAAGGTCGTTGTCAGGTTCGGGCGTTGCATCGGGATCAGTCGCATCCTCGTCCTCCCCCTCGGAAGGGGAGATGGACGAGGCGGCATCCATCATCATGCCGGTCATCACCAGACCCAAAAGACCACCGATGAGAAACATTGTCCTGAACCCCGCATCCGAACGGCGATGTGCCGATAACCCGCAGAATACGCAATTCCGTCAGAACCCAGAAACGGATAATTAATAAAACCTTAATGCCATTTTTCCGGACCCTGCCTGTAAGCCACGTATAAAGGGTGACGCGGCAGGCCATCCTTGGTCAGACCCAGATGAAAAAGCGATGCCCCTGCCCCGCGTAAAAGCTGTTCGACCTGCATGTGACGGCCCTGATGCGCGCCGTGGACGCCCCAACCGCACAGAATGGCGTCGGCCCATCCGGCAGCTTCCAGCAGGAACGAATCATTATCGGGTCCGACGGGCTGCGCGGCCTGCCGCAAATCGCGCGGGTCCGTGGCGCAAAAGGCGAACAGATTGACCACCCGGAACGCACCATAGCCCAAAGCCCGCGCCCGCCTTTCACATCGCTCCACGGTCGGATCATTACGAAAGGCATCAGCGGTCGACGGATTCAGCATCACGATTCCCAGACCGGCCCCGTCACCCCACCGTCGCGTCAGCGCATAGCGATAGCTGCGGCAGGGGGACCAGACCGCCTCGGATATCGAATCTGTTGTCTTATGGGTCTGGCGAATCATGCGGATGCCTTTTGGACATGAAAAAACCCGCCTGAAAGGGCGGGTTGTTCCGGTCGTTTTCCAAGATCTGCCGAAATCCGGCAAGACCCGCAGCAATCAGCCCTGACGAGCCTTGAAGCGGCGGTTAGTCTTGTTGATCACGTAGGTACGGCCTTTACGGCGTACGATTTGGCAGTCACGGTGCCGGCTCTTGAGCGAGCGGAGCGAGTTGCGAACCTTCATCGGTCTTCTCCATCATCGCGGCGCATCGCAGCCGCCAGGAAAACAAAAACCCCCGACGGTTGCCAGGGGCGGCGAAAATAATATGGTGGGCGGTACTGGGATCGAACCAGTGGCCACTACGATGTCAACGTAGTGCTCTACCGCTGAGCTAACCGCCCACGCTCCTCGAAGAACTATCTTGTTTCCGTCTGGAAACTGTCTGGTTACCTCTTGGTTGGAGGGTCTATAACGGGGCTTTTGGGGGTATTCAAGACCTATCGGCAGCAACTTTTTCAGGTTTATATAGTTTGTTGCGACAGATCCCGAGGTCCGACCCGTGTCACAGCCTGAACCATCCTTTGTTCTGACCCGCCCGCAGACATGGGAAAGCGGTGTCATCTTTGCATCGCCCCATTCGGGTTGCGATTATCCTGACTGGTTTTTACGCGACGCGCGTTTGCCCGTTCACCTGTTGCGTTCGTCAGAAGATGCCTTTGTGGACAGGCTTATCGCGCCTGCTGCGAACTATGGTGCGGTGTCCATATCATCGCGCATTCCCCGCTGTATCGTCGATCTGAACCGCGGCGTGGACGAGATCGACCCCATGGTTGTGCGCGGCGTTCCGCGTCATCCGCTGAACCAGCGGACCATGGCCGGATTGGGCGTGATTCCCCGTGTCGTGTCGCAAGGAAGGGTCATCCACCACCGCCAGATCGACAAATCCGAAGCCGACCGGCGAATCGATCTGTGCTGGCGGCCCTATCATCAGGCCCTGACTGCCCTGATTTGCGAGGCACGCCGGCGATTCGGTCAGGCGATCCTGATCGACATGCATTCCATGCCACATGATTCGCTGGCGCATCTGCAAGGTATGCGACCCGATATGGTGCTGGGCAACCGCCACGGCCTGTCCGCATCCGCCCGCGTGTCGGATGCCGTCTGCGCCGCGATCGAACATGGCGGCTGGCGCATCCGCCGCAATTCGCCCTTTTCGGGGGCCTATATCTGTTCGGCCTATGGCCGGCCCGCGCAAAATATCCATGTGGTACAGCTGGAAATCGACCGCTCGCTTTATATGGATGAAAAAACCATTACCCCGCGACCTGATTTCGATCGCTTTGCTGGCCGGATCGAAGGCGTCATCAAGCGGCTGGCCGGTCTGGACAGCATCCAGCCCAATGGCCAGATTGCGGCTGAATGAGCGATTTTAACGGTGCCAAGCTGCTGCTGACCTGCGGCGCGGATATGCTGGTCTATCTGCGGGATGACAAACCGGATATCCCCTTCCCCGCCCATTGGGATCTGCCCGGCGGTGGCCGCGAGGGGCAGGAAACCCCGATCAAATGCGCCCTGCGCGAATTGGACGAGGAATTTTCCCTGCATCTGCCCCCCGAATCGCTTCGGGGCCATGCCTTCCCCTCATTACAGATGCCGCAGATGATGTCGTGGCTGTTCACCGGCAGAATAACCGACGCCGATATCGCCGCGATTCGTTTCGGGGAGGAGGGGCAGGAATGGTGCATGATGCCCATAGCGGCCTATCTGGCCCATCCCCGTCGCATCCCGCATTTTTGCGACTGGATTCTAAGGTCCGGCCATACCACGCACCAGCGGCCTTAGCGCATCGCCCTTGACGGCCCAGCTGGTGGCAAAGGCGAAAACCGCGACAGCTTCAAGGATAAAGACAGGTCGCAGCCACGACAGCGTATCCTCTAGCCCCGTGACAAACAGCAGCCCGATCATTCCGATGCTGCCCAGAATCAGCCAGCCGCAAAGACGATAAATACGGTTCGATGCCCGTTTTTCCACGCTGCCGCTATCACCTTTGACAAATAGCACCAGACAGAAAACCGCCAGCGCCAGAAAAAAGACAGCAGCCGCCACCAGATGCACCATGGCGGCAAAGGAAGCACCCAAGACGCATTGCAATAAGGTGCAGGGTTGCTGGGGACCGCTGGTCGGGGCCAAGGCCACCAATGCGATAGCCATGGCTGCGACCCGTGCCGTCCGGCGGTCGGTGATGATTTCACCCGCATCGGGGCGGAACCCCTCATAGCTCCATAGGAATACGGCCTGTGCGATCAGCGTGCCGACAAAGACCTCTCTCATCGGGGAATAATAGGCGGCAGAGATGCTGGTTTGCAGCCCCTGCCCCGACAGAAGCGCGAAAGCGATCAGCGCAAGGGGCAGGAAATATCCCAAGCCTCCGATGGCGCGGCGCACGGCCAGAAAGGACATGACCAGATCGTTATGGGCCTTTTGTGCGCTGCCGTTATCCATGACCGTCCCCCTGCCACGATGGTGGCAAGGGAAAGCCATTGCGTCAATGCGTGCGAATCTCGGACAGGATCGCTTGGGCGGCCGCGCGCGGATCGGCGGCCTGCCAGACCGGACGACCGACCACGATATGGTCTGCACCGGCTGCAATCGCGCTGGCGGGGGTTTCCACACGCTTCTGGTCACCAAGGGCCGCGCCACTGGGACGCACGCCGGGTGTGATGATCAGACGCGAATCGGGAATGGCGCGGATGGCCTGTGCTTCGCGCGGGGAACAGATGATGCCATCGGCACCCGCCTCATATGCGCGGGCGGCGCGTTCGACGGTAATGTCATGCAGATCGCCTGCCTGCATCATCCCCGCATCCAGATCGGCGCGTTCCAGTGATGTCAGGATCGTCACGCCAAGGATCTTCATCTTGCTGCCCGCAGCGCCTTCTTTCGCGGCGCGCACCACATGCGGGTCGCCATGCACGGTCAGGAAATCGATGTCATATTGGGCCAGACCGCGGACAGCAGCCTCGACCGTGGCACCGATATCGAACAGTTTCATGTCCAGAAAGATGCGCTTGCCGTGTTCCTGCTTTAGCTCATTGGCCAAGGCCAGACCGCCGCCGGTCAGCATGCCCAGCCCGATCTTATAAAAATTGACCGCATCGCCCAGCTTTTCGGCCAGTGCCAGTCCCGCAAGCGCGTTCGGCACGTCCATCGCCACAATCAGCCTGTCGTCCATGATGACCCCATTTTTCCGGAAAAATCGCGGCGTTATGACATGTTCGCTTCAGTCTTGAAAGCTCCGTGAAAACTCCCATTTCTTGATCAGAGACCCGTAAAGGGGGCGTGCCGGATGCGGGCGCCCGGATTTCGGGGGCTAACCTAAAGATGGAGATTGCCCGATGAACATGGAAAAGTTCACGGAACGCTCGCGTGGGTTCCTTCAGTCAGCCCAGACCATCGCGATGCGCGAAAGCCAGCAACGTGTCATGCCCGAACACCTGTTGAAGGCATTGATGGATGACGATCAGGGCCTTGCCTCGAATCTGATCACCCGTTCGGGCGGTGATGCACAATCGGTGCGTCTGGCCGTCGATCAGGCTGTGGCCAAACAGCCTAAAGTCACCGGCGGCAGTGGTCAGACCTATGTCGACCCTTCCATGGTGCGGGTTCTGGACGAGGCCGAGCAGCTGGCCAAAAAAGCCGGCGACAGTTTTGTGCCTGCCGAACGTGTGCTGATGGCCTTGGCCATGGTCAACACCACCGCCCGTGACGCGCTGACCACCGGTGGCGTCAACGCGCAGGCGCTGAATGCGGCCATTAACGATATCCGCAAAGGTCGCACCGCCGACAGCGCATCCGCCGAAGACAGCTATGAAGCGCTGGAAAAATACGCCCGCGACCTGACTGCCGCTGCCCGCGACGGCAAGATCGACCCGATCATCGGTCGTGACGAAGAAATCCGTCGCGCCATGCAGGTCCTGTCGCGCCGCACCAAGAACAACCCTGTGCTGATTGGCGAACCCGGTGTGGGTAAAACCGCCATCGCCGAAGGTCTGGCCCTTCGCATCATCGACGGTGATGTGCCCGAATCCCTTCGTGACAAACGCCTGATGTCGCTGGACATGGGCGCGCTGATTGCCGGTGCCAAATATCGCGGCGATTTCGAGGAACGGCTGAAGTCGATCCTGAAGGAAATCGAATCCGCCGATGGCGAGGTGATCCTGTTCATCGACGAATTGCACACGCTGGTCGGCGCGGGCAAATCCGAAGGTGCGATGGATGCAGCCAACCTGATCAAACCGGCGCTGGCGCGGGGCGAACTGCATTGCGTGGGTGCCACGACGCTGGACGAATACCGCAAGTATATCGAAAAGGACGCGGCCCTTGCTCGTCGCTTCCAGCCGGTTGTCGTGGCCGAACCGACCGTTCAGGACACGATCAGTATCCTGCGCGGCATCAAGGAAAAATACGAATTGCACCACGGGGTCCGCATCAGCGACGCCGCACTGGTGGCGGCTGCGCAATTGTCGAACCGCTATATCACCGACCGCTTCCTGCCTGACAAAGCCATCGACCTTGTTGACGAAGCCGCCAGCCGCCTGCGGATGGAGGTGGACAGCAAGCCCGAAGAACTGGACCAGCTGGACCGCCAGATCCTGCAAATGCAGATCGAGTCCGAAGCCCTGAAGAAAGAGGACGACGCCGCATCCAAGGACCGTCTGGAACGGCTGGAAAAAGAGCTGTCCGATGTTCAGGAACGCAGCGCCGAAATGACCGCCCGCTGGCAAGCCGAACGTGACCGGCTGGAAGGGTCGCGCCATGTGACCGAACAGCTGGACCGCGCCCGTGCCGAACTGGATCAGGCCAAACGCGAAGGCAATCTGGCCCGCGCGGGGGAACTGTCCTATGGTATCATCCCGCAGCTGGAAAAGCAGATGGCCGATGCCGAAACCACCGGTGCCGACGGATTGCTGGTCGAAGAAGCCGTGCGCCCCGAACAGATCGCCGAGGTGGTGGAACGCTGGACCGGCATTCCCACTGCCAAGATGCTGGAAGGCGAACGCGACAAGCTGCTGAAGATGGAAGAGCAGATCGGCAAGCGCGTCATCGGCCAGTCCGAGGCCGTGACCGCCGTAAGCAATGCCGTGCGTCGTGCACGCGCAGGTCTGAACGACGAAAACCGTCCGCTTGGGTCATTCCTGTTCCTTGGGCCAACCGGCGTGGGTAAAACCGAGCTGACCAAGGCGCTGGCCGAATATATGTTCGACGATGACAGCGCGATGGTCCGCATAGACATGTCCGAATTTATGGAGAAACACTCGGTCTCGCGTCTGATCGGTGCCCCTCCGGGTTATGTCGGCTATGACGAAGGCGGTGTGTTGACCGAGGCGGTGCGTCGTCGCCCCTATCAGGTGATCCTGTTCGACGAGGTGGAAAAGGCCCATCCCGACGTCTTCAACGTGCTGTTGCAGGTGCTGGATGACGGTGTGCTGACCGATGGTCAGGGCCGGACGGTGGACTTCAAACAGACGCTGATCATCCTGACCTCGAACCTTGGATCGCAGGCGCTGTCACACCTGCCCGAGGATGCCGACGGGACCGAGGCACGCCATCACGTCATGGACGCGGTGCGCAACCACTTCCGCCCCGAGTTCCTGAACCGTCTGGACGAGATCATCATCTTCCGCCGTCTGTCGCGGTCGAACATGGATGGCATCGTCACCGTGCAGCTGGCCCTGCTTGAGGCACGCTTGGCCGGTCGCAAGATCATGCTGGATCTGGATGACGCCGCGTGGACATGGCTGGCCGATCAGGGCTATGATCCGGTCTTTGGCGCACGTCCGCTGAAACGGGTGATCCAGCGCGCGTTGCAGGACCCCTTGGCGGAACTGCTGTTGTCGGGTCAGGTGATGGACGGTGCGACCGTCAAGGTCAGTGCTGGCCCCGACGGGCTGATGGTTGCCGACCGCATCGGCACAGCCGGGTCGCGGCTGGGTGCGGTGGGCGAAGGCCCGCGTCCCGACGCGCCGATCCACTGATAAAAAAGGCCCCCACGAAAACGGGGGCCTTTTCTTTATTCGGGCAGTTTTGCCAGAAACGCCTTGACCAGCGCGGCCGAATTTTCCGAGGCCAGCGACATGAAGACGCCCATCTCGTTTTCGCCCTCTCCTCCGCCTGCCAGATCGGACAATGACCGGAAGGCGATGAACGGCACCTGATTCGACCATGCAACCTGTGCGACGGCAGCGGATTCCATGTCGACGACCTGCGCCTCGAATGTATCAGACATCCATTCGCGCAAAGGGGCATTGTCCATGAAGGACGATCCCGACAGGCCATTGCCGCCGACACGGATCTGCGGGGCCTGATCCAGACATTCGTTCGCATCATTGCAGGCGGCAAGATCGGTTTCATCCGCCACCTGCTGCGCGACCTTCAGCAGATCGGCATCGGCAGGAAACCAGAAGCGCGTTTCGGGTTCGCCACGATCGGATGCCACCGTCGTTTCACGGGTAAAGAACATCTGGTGATTGGCAAAGGGCGACGACAGGAACCCCGGCAGCGCGTAACCGTCACCGTCCTGACGTGCCATGACCGTTTCCAGCCAGTTGCCCCAGTTTTCCGACACGACCACATCACCGATGTTCAGCGTGGGATCGACCCCCCCCGCGATGCCCGAAAACACGATGCTGTCGATATCGAAATGATCCAGCGCCAGTTGCGTGGTCATGGCCGCATTCACCATCGACACACCCGACAGGAACAGCACGACATCCTGCCCCGACAACTGGCCGGTGATAAATTTCGTGCCGTTGATGGTTTGGCTTTCCGCGCCCTGAAGATCGGCCTGCAGGCTGATCCATTCCGGCTCGAACGCGGACATGACGGCAATACGCGGCGTTTGGGCCGCCAGCGGCAGGGCGCTGGCCAGAAGGGCGACGGCGGCGGTGCGAAGGGGAATCATGATGTGACCTTTCACGATATGCAAATTCTGCCGCGTTGCTAGCCAGTTGCCCCGATGATGACCACAGCTAAGCCCTTGTCGCCGCGTCAGACCTTGCCGACTGCCCAAGCAGAAGGCATCGTCGCCCAAACCTTGAGGGAGGACATCATGTTACCGCCGATCCTGCAGAACCTGCGCATCCCTGTCGTTGCGTCGCCCATGTTTATCGTATCCGGCCCCGAACTGGTCATTGCCCAATGCAAGGCCGGCATCGTCGGCAGCTTTCCGGCCCTGAACGCACGCGAAAAAGAGGGTGAGCTTTCGATGCTGGACGCATGGCTGACCCGCATCACCGAAGAACTGGACCGCCACAATCAGGCCAATCCGGACAATCCCGCGGCCCCCTATGCGGTGAACCAGATCGTCCATCGCAGCAATGCGCGGCTGGAGCGTGATATTGAAACTTGCCACCGCCATAAGGTGCCGATCTGGATCACCTCGCTTGGGGCGCGGGTCGAGGTGAACGAGGCCGCCCATGATTGCGGCGGCATCGCGCTGCACGACATCATCAATAATTTCTTCGCCAAGAAGGCGATCGAAAAAGGCGCGGATGGTCTGATTGCCGTGGCCGCAGGTGCTGGCGGTCACGCCGGTCCGCAATCGCCTTTTGCGCTGATTCAGGAAATCCGCGAATGGTTCGATGGTCCGCTGTTGCTGTCCGGATCGATTGCGACGGGTCGGGCGGTGCTGGCCGCGCAGGTGATGGGTGCCGATCTGGGCTATATCGGCAGCGCGTTTATCGCGACCGAGGAAGCAAACGCGCAGGCAGATTATAAACGGATGATTGTGGAAAGCGGCGCAATGGATATTGTGACATCATCGCTGTTTACGGGGGTTTCGGGGAATTATCTGGCCCCCTCGATCCGCAATGCGGGGCTGGACCCCGACAATCTGGCGGCGGCGGATGCATCCTCGATGAATTTCTCGGACGGGTCGTCCAAACCCAAGGCGTGGAGCACGATCTGGGGGGCCGGTCAGGGCATCGGGGCCGTGCACGCGGTGGAACCTGCGGCCACCCGTATCGACAAGCTTGCGGCAGAATACCACGCGGCGAAAGAGGCGGTTTCCCGCATGTGACCTTTGCGGAATGGCGTTATGGTCCCCATATAGGATGCCATAACGCCACCCCATCCGCGGAGGATCATATGGCCTATCAGAAAAGCCAGGATGCGATCGACCGGCTGACGCCGGAGCAATATCGCGTCACGCAGGAAAACGGCACCGAGCGGGCCTTTACCGGCGAATACGACCATCACTTCGAACCGGGCATTTACGTCGATATCGTCTCGGGTGAACCTTTGTTTGCCAGCGGTGCCAAATATAATTCGGGCTGCGGCTGGCCAGCCTTTACCAAGCCGATCCAGCAGAATGTCACCGAACACCGTGATGTCAGCTTTGGCATGGTCCGCACCGAAGTCCGGTCCACAAATGGTGACAGCCATCTGGGCCATGTCTTTCCGGACGGACCACCCGAAGCAGGCGGGCTGCGTTATTGCATCAACTCGGCCTCGCTGAGGTTTGTGCCCAAAGATGACATGGAAGCTGGGGGCTATGGTGAATACCTGCCCCAAGTCGAAGGATAAAGATGATGACAGAACGCGCAGTTTTGGCGGGTGGATGTTTCTGGGGGATGCAGGATCTGATCCGGCGTCTGCCCGGTGTTGTATCGACCCGTGTCGGTTACAGCGGCGGGGACATCCCCAACGCCACCTATCGCAATCATGGCACCCATGCCGAAGCGATCGAGATCATTTATGATCCCGATCTGACCAGCTATCGCCACCTGCTGGAGTTTTTCTTCCAGATCCATGACCCCACGACGGTGGACCGTCAGGGCAATGACATGGGGGCCAGCTATCGCTCGGGCATCTATTATGTCGATGAGGATCAGAAGGCCGTCGCTTTGGACACGATCGCGGATATCGAGGCATCGGGCATCTGGCCCGGCAAAGTTGTTACGCAGGTTGAACCGGTCGGTGATTTCTGGAACGCCGAGCCGGAGCATCAGGATTATCTGGAACGCTTTCCAAACGGCTATACCTGCCACTTCCCGCGTCCCGACTGGGTTCTGCCCAAACGTGACGCCGCCGAATAAGCGTTGCCCCCAAAGAGAAAGCGCCCGGAACCATGTTCCGGGCGCTTTTTGCGTCCCGCGACCGCACCGCCATCACAGCGCCCGATGACATCAGGCGGCAGTCCGGCGGTGACCCTCGACCCTTACGCGTCCCGCGGCGGACGGACCCTGAAGACCGCGCAATAAAGCGCAGGCACGAAGACCAGCGTCACCAGCGTTCCCGCAATAATGCCGCCCATCATCGCAAAGGCCATTGGCCCCCAGAACACCTGCCGCGAGATCGGGATCAATGCCAGTGAGGCCGCAGCCGCTGTCAGCAGGATGGGGCGTGCCCGGCTGTCGGATGCCTCGAACACGGCATCCCAGCGGCTTTTGCCTTTATGCAGCAGTTCCTGGATTTCATGGACCAAAATAATCGAGTTCCGGATCAGAATTCCGATCAGTGCCAGAATACCAAGGATGGCCACAAAGCCCATCGGCACGCCGAATGGCACCAGCACTGCAACCACGCCGATCAGGCCCAAGGGGGCCGCCGCAAAGACGATCAGCGACAGGCGGAAGCTTTGCATCTGCGCCATCACCAGAACCGACATGATCAGCAGCATCACCGGCACAACAGCGGCAATCGGCGCCTGACTGTCAGCCGAGCTTTCGACCGTGCCGCCGATCTCGATCTTGACGTCTGGAGGCAGGGTGGACTGATATTCGGCCACCTTATCCGTCATCGCCGTTACCAGTGTCGCGGGTTGGTCCTTGGTGGCGATACCGGCCTTGACCGTGACTGTCGGCAAGCCGTCACGTTGCAGGATCAGCGGCTGTTCGGACCCGTATTCCAGCGTTACCAGCGCCGCCAACGGAATGGTACGCCCGTCGGCCAGACTTAGCTGAAGGTTGCGGATCGAGCCCAGTGATTCACGATCATCAGTCGCGCCCCGCGCCACCACATTGATCAGGAAAATATCATCGCGCAGCTGCGTGACCTGAACCCCTGTAAACAGCGCCGATAGCGCATCCGAGATATCGCCGTTGGTCACCCCCAGCTGACGCGCCTGATCCTGATCGACGTTCAGGCGCACCATGCGGGCGGGTTCATTCCAGTCCAGCGCGATATCACGCAAACGCGGTTCGCCCGACATCACCGTTGCAAGACCAAGGGCCGCATCACGGGCGGCATCGGGTTCGGGGGCGCTGACGCGGTATTGGACCGGTTTGCCGACTGGCGGGCCGATTTCAAGGTTCTTCACATAGATGTCGACACCGACAAAATCGGTCTTGGCCATCGAATTGATGCGGGCCTTGACGCGGTCGCGGGCTTCAAGGTCCGGTGTCTGGATGACGATCTGGCCCATATGCGGACCTGCGGTCGGCACATCCATCGACAAGACGAACCGCGGCGCACCTGAACCGACATAGGTCGTCCAGAACAGGACATCTTCGTCCTGTGACAGGGCTGCTTCCAGCCGCGCCATATCGGCATCGGTCCGCGCAATCGAGGCATTCTGGCGTTCACTGACATCAATCACCACCTCGGTCCGGTCCGAGGTCGGGAAGAACTGCTGTTCAACGAATTGCATCCCCCAGACCGAGGTAAAGAACAGGGCCAGCGTGACCGCGATGGTGATCCATTTGAACCGCATCGCATGGCGCAGCAAACCGTGGAAACCACGGCGCAGACGCCCCGGCCCTTGATGGTGATGTGCCATTTTGGAGGACAGGAAAGTCACCCCCAGCAATGGTGCGAACAGCACTGCGACGATCCATGAAATCGTCAATGAAACTGCAATCACCACAAACAATGAAAAGGTGAATTCCCCCGCAGCCGAGCTGTTCAACCCGATGGGAATAAAGCCTGCGACCGTGACCAAAGTCCCCGTCAACATGGGGAATGCGATAGAGGTCCATGCATAGCTGGCCGCTTTTTCAAGGGATTCCCCCAGCTCCAGCCGGGAAATCATCGTCTCGATCGCGATCATGGCGTCATCGACCAGCAGACCAAGGGCAATGATCAGGGCCCCCAGTGAAATCCGCTGCAAGGTAATTCCGTAAAGGCTGAGGATCACAAAGGTGATCGCCAGACACAGCGGAATGGTCAGTGTCACGACCAGACCGGCGCGCATTCCCAGACTGATAAAGCTGACGACCAGAACGATGCCCACAGCCTCGGCCAGTGCCTTGACGAAATGGCCGACGGCATCATCGACGACATGGGGCTGGTCGGCGAATTTGGACATGGTGATCCCGACCGGCAGATCGGCCGCAATGTCGTCCATCAGGCTGTCCAGCTGTTCGCCGAATTCAAGAATATTGCCACCCTTTCGCATGCCGATCTGCAAGCCGATGGCCGTTTCACCGCGATAGCGGAACAGTGAATCCGGCGGGTCCTGATAGCCGCGCGTGATCGTGGCCACGTCAGCCAGATTGAAGAAACGTTCGCCCACGCGCAGGTTCACAGCCTCGATCGAGGAGGCATCATCGAACTGCCCGCCCACGCGCACCAGCACTCGTTCCGGCCCCGACTGAATCACCCCCGAAGGCGAAATCGCATTCTGCTCTGCCAGCGTTCCGACAACCTCGGCCTGATTCAAACCAAGTGCCGCCAGCCGCGCCGAGGAAAATTCGATGAAGACCTGTTCGTCCTGTTCACCCAGCAATTCGGTCTTGCCCGCCTGATCCAGCGTGGCAACCTGCTTGCGGATAGCCTCGACCCTGTCGCGCATTTCACGCGGTGTAAAGCCGTCGGACGTAAAGGCATAGATATTGCCGAACACGTCACCGAAGTTGTCATTGAACTGGAATCCGGAAAATTCCTGCGGGAAATCGGCCCTGATATCTGACATCATCTGCCGGACGCGTTTCCAGACTTCGGGGACGGCGGGGCCACGGATGGTCGGGTCCAGTTCGACATAGACCACCGCCTGCCCCGGCATGGTGACGGATCGCGTAAAGTCCAGTTCGTCCAGTTCTTCCAGCTTGGTTTCGATGCGGGTCGTTACCTGCTTCAGCGTTTCCTCGGCGGTGGCACCGGGAAGGGCTGCGGCAATGATCATCGTCTTGATGGTGAAATCGGGATCTTCTTCGCGACCCAAAGCCAGATAGCTGATCGTACCGGCAAACATCGACATCAACAGCAAGAACCAGACAAAGCTGCGGTGATGCAGCGCCCAGTCCGACAGATTGAAACTTTTCAAGGGTTCAGCCTCCGGCCGACTGCCTGACCATCGGTCAGTGATTTCACGCCACGGATGACAATTTCATCACCCGCCTCAAGTCCCGATGTAATAGAGACGCGCCCCTGGAACGGGGCTGCGGCAGTCACCGGAACCTGTTCGACATAAGCGGTGTCCCCGTCGCGGTGGACAGACCAGACAAAACTGTCGTCGCCAACCGTCAGCACGGCGGCTGCGGGCAGCGACAACGAAGGATCGTCCACGCTGCCAAAACGTGCCCGCACCAAGGCCCCCAGACGGAAGCTGCTGTCTTGCGGCAGCCCCAGATGCAACCGGCGGGTGCGGGTGGCGCTGTCTGCCACGGGGTCGATACGGTCCAGCACCGCGGGTTCTTCGGCTGCGGGTTCGTTGCGATGCCAGACCGTAAAGACCGCGTCACGGTCAAGACCGACCAGCGCGGATGCCGGCAGGTCGATCAGAACCTCTTTTTCATCCTGTGCCGACAGTTGCAGCACCTGCTGGCCGGCGCTGACAACCGCACCGGGTTCTTCATAGACAGCACTGATCACGCCCGCGAAAGGTGCGGTCATGGTCGCAAAACCTTCTGCATCCTCGGCCTGCAACAATTCCGAACGCGCCTGCTCGACCGCGGCATTGGCCGCGACAGCGGCCTGCTGCGCCTGTTCCAGCTGCGCGCTGGACGACACATTGCGTTTTGCCAGCGCCGTGGTCCGCGTCAGGGTGGCCTCGGCGGTGCGCTGTTGGACCTCTGCCGCATCATAGGCCGCGCGCGCGGCGCGGGTGGATGCGGCAAGATCATCGGTGTTCAATTCGGCAAGGGTTTCCCCTTCTTCCACCATCGCCCCCAGCTCGACGGGGCGGGACACCATCCGGCCAAGCGTCTGGAACCCCATGGTCACCTGATCGCGCGATGCGACAATGCCGGGGATCCAGCGCGCTTCGTCGCCGTGATCCTCGACAATCACACTGACAACAGGGCGGGGCGGGCCTACGGGTTCTTCTTCCGCATGATCACCACCCCCCAGCCAGCTTGGCAACCCAAGCGCCGAAGCAGGCCCCGCAAGTACCGCGACCGCGCAGATAATGGCCAGATGTTTCATTCCTGCCCCTCTTGATCTTCCTGCACCTTCCGGCCGGGATAAAGCAGTTGCGATCCTTCGCCGATGACCCTTTGGCCGTCGGTCAGCCCGTCCGCCACGAAAATCGTCTTGTCACCGTAATGGCCCACTTCGACCTGGGTCAGATCGACGCGATTGTCCTGATCGACCGTCCAGACGGCAGGCGCATCCCCTTGGCGCATCAGGGCGGTCCACGGAATTTCGACTCCGTCGGCAGGCGCAAGGTCAAGATACCCGCGGACCGAGGCACCCAGCAATTCGGTCCCGCGCTGCGGCATCTGGACCTGTGCGCGGACGGTCACGGTGCCGGTGGACGGATCGACCAGCGGCGAGACCTCGGTGACGACGCCGAACATGGTCGGACCGGCAATATCGATTGTTTCCAGCCTGACACGGGTGCCCAAGGCATCGCGCAACATCGGATCATCGGCAACATGGAAGATCGCCTCGAATCCGGTCATGGCAGCCAGTTCGAAGACCGGCTGGGCGGCTGCAACGACCTGCCCCGGTGCCACGGTCTTGCTGGTAATAACCGCCCCTTGCGGCGAACGCAGCACAGCGTCCTGCAACGCGCGGCGCGCCTGTTCAACCGCCGAAACCGAACGTTCCAGAACACCTTCTGCCTGCGACAAGGCCTGTTCCGCCCGATCGGCATCGGCGCGTGTTCCGACACCGCGTTCCAGCAGTGCATCGGCGCGTTCACTGGCTTGGGCGGCCTGTTCCTGCCCCGCGCGGGCCGACAGCAGGCCTGCTTCGGCGACGTTCAGCGACTGTTCCTGCTGGACCGCGGCCAGACGCGCCAAGGCCTGCCCCGAAACAACGCGGTCACCTTCTTCGACCAGAACCTCGCTGACGCGGCCACCCTGACGGAAACCCAGCTGGATTTCATCAATCGCAGCGATTTCCCCCGAAAGCTCAAGTTCGGTAGCAAGCTTGGTCGTTTCGACCGTCACAAGACGCACACGAACAGCGTCATCGGTATCGTCCTGCGCGACAGCAGGTAAGCCCATCAGGCAGGCCAGAAGGGCGGTTCCAAGAATCTGTTTCGACATAATCGACCGATATGTTGCAATACCAAACGTTTCATGCCTTTTGGGCGGTTTGGAAACCCCCCTTCCCTTAGGTTACCGCGGATTTCTTGTGGAAATCCGGATGATCCCAACTTCCGTCATGCAGAATGCCGGCAAGGACACGAACCGCGTGATCCACATCGTCCAGATTGTTGTAAAGCGGTGCAAAACCGAAGCGCAGCACATCTGGCGCACGGAAATCGCCGATAACCCCCTGCGCGATCAATGCCTGCATCACGGCATAGGCATGGGGATGGCGGAAACCGACCTGCGATCCGCGATGTTGGGGATCACGCGGCGAATGCAGGGTGACATCGGGGCAATTCGCCTCGACCCCTGCAATGAATGCCTCGGACAGCTGGACGGAGCGGGCGCGCAGATCGGTCATATCGACCCCGTCCCAGACATCCAGTGCTGCCTCTAACGCGGTCATGGCAATTACAGGGGGCGTGCCGACGCGCATCCGGTCGATGCCGCCTGCGGGGCGGTAATCCAGATCAAAGGCAAAGGGTGCTGTATGCCCCATCCAGCCTTGCAGGATCGGCTGGGCCGCTTCGGCATGACGGGGATGGGTCCAGATGAAAGCGGGCGCCCCCGGCCCGCCATTCAGGTATTTATAGGTGCAGCCGACTGCAAAATCGGCATTCGCGCCAGTCAGATCCACATCAACCGCCCCTGCCGAATGCGCCAGATCCCAGACGGTCAACGCGCCCGCCGCATGGGCCTTAGCGGTCAGCGCCTTCATATCATGGCGACGGCCCGTGCGGTAATCAACTTCGGTGATCATTAGGACGGCGACGTCCTTGTCGATGGCATCTGCCACATCTTCGGGGGCCACGACGCGCAATTCGGCATCGACCGCATCCGCCAGACCTTGTGCCACATAGAGATCGGACGGGAAATTTCCGCTATCAGACAGGATCACACGGCGATCGGGCCGCAGGGCGTGTGCCGCGCTGACCGCCTGAAAGACCTTGATCGACAGTGTATCGCCCATGACCACCTGACCGTCCCCTGCACCGATCAAACGGGCAATACGGTCGCCGACCTTACGCGGCTGATCGAACCAGCCCGCCTTATTCCAACCGGTGATCAGCATTTCCGACCATTCATCCGCCATCATATCGGCCACCCGCGCCTTGGCCGCCTTGGGCATCGGACCAAGCGAGTTTCCATCCAGATAGGTTACGCCTTCCGGCAGATAGAAAGCGGCACGGGTTTTGGCGAAATCGGTCATGTCAGGCTCCCTCTTGACGGGACGCTAGCAGGCAGGTCACCTGCCGGAAAGAGGGGTTTACCATGATCTATCAGGTGCATGACTGGGACGATGCCTATGCCAATGGCGCGCATATCCCCGATGGCGATGATTATCCTGCCCGCTGGACCGATGCCGCAGCCCAGTTCCGCGGAAAACATCCTTTGACGAAAATTGCAGACGGCGATCTGTTCCTGCCGCAAAAGGCACCGCACGGGCTGATGGTTTTCATTCACGGCGGATACTGGATGAAAACCGGTCCTTCGGTCTGGTCGCATCTTGCCGAAGGGGCGCTGATGGCCGGATGGGCCTGCCTGCTGCCTGCCTATACGCTAGCACCGCAGGCGCGCATTTTCGAAATGACCATACAAGTCGCTGAACAGATCACTTTGGCAGCGGGTCAAACCGCAGGTCCGGTTGCCCTGACCGGCCATTCGGCGGGCGGGCATCTGGCCGCACGAATGATCTGTGATGACGGGACATTGGACAGATCGGTCACAGACCGGATCACTGCCTGCGTGCCAATCTCTCCGCTATCGGATTTGCGGTCACTGATGCGGACAGCGATGAATGATACATTGCATTTAGACCTGCCCGAGGCTCTGTCGGAAAGCCCTGCGCTTTTGGAACCGCTGCAGGGCATTCCGGTCACGACATGGGTCGGCGGGTCCGAACGCCCCGAGTTCATCCGCCATGCACGTCTGCTGGCGGATGTCTGGGCCGGTCTGGGGGTGGCCACCGATTGTGTCATCGACCCCGGCCTGCACCATTTCAACGTGATCGAGGCGCTTTCGCGCCCCGACACGCCTCTGATGAAAAGGCTGCTGAGTTACAGCGCTTTGCGATAGTCAAAATCATCAGGGTTGGGGCCTGTGCGATGGTCGCGACCCAAAGCATCCAGTGCTTTCATATCGGCAGGTGTCAGTTCGAACGTCAGAATATCGAAATTCTGCATCAGACGGTCGGGGTGTTCCGATTTGGGAATGACCGACAGGCCGTGCTGGATATGCCAGCGCAAGATCACCTGAGCAGGGCTGCGGCCCAGACGATCCGCAATGTCTTTTACCTGCGGGTTATCGAAGCTGTCGCCACGACCCAGGGGGGTCCAGCTTTGGGTTGCAATGCCCAAGGTCTTGTTCACCTCGCGCAGTTCGACCTGCGGCAGCGAGGGATGCAGTTCGATCTGGTTCACCGCAGGGGCGACACCCGTTTCGTCGATCAGGCGGCGCAGATGGTCCTCATGGAAATTGGCCACCCCGATCGAGGTGACACGACCCTCGTCGCGCAGCTTGATCATGGCTTTCCATGTCTCGACGTATTTATCCAGCTTGGGCAGCGGCCAATGCATCAGGTAAAGGTCCAGCTTTTCCAGACCTGTCCGCGCCATCGTTTCATCGAATGCGCGCATGACATTGTCATGCCCGTGTGAATCGTTCCACAGCTTCGAGGTGACAAATATCTGGTCGCGCGGAACGCCCGAATTGCGGATCCCTTCGCCCATGCCGCGTTCGTTCTTATAGGCCGCAGCCCCGTCGATCAGCCGGTAACCGGTCTTCAGCGCCTGTTCGATGACCTTTGGCGTATCTTCATCGGCAATCTGCCAGATGCCGGTGCCCAGCTGGGGCATTTTATGGCCGTCGTTCAACGTCATGATCGGTTGGGTCATGGGTGACTCCTTTCGTTTTCGGCGTTCCAACGCGTGGCCGGCGCGATCGTTTCAGCGAAAGGCAAACAGTTTCGCGTCAGGATCGGGCTTGCCTGCGATCGCGGCGGCAATCACCTGCGAGGCGATAACCGAGAAAGTGATGCCATTTCCCCCGAACCCCATCACCGCAAAAACCCTGTCATGGCGGGGCACACGGTCGATGATAGGCAGGCCATCGGTCGTATTGCCGAATGCCGCCGACCAGACATAGGCCGGTTTCCCGATATCGATCCCCGCCAGATCGCGCAGCTTGTCACAGATGGCACGGGCCTTTTCGTCCAGCAGGGCCGGATCATCATTGCGGTCGGGACTGTCCTCATCCTCTCCTCCGACGATGATGCGGCCATCGGGTGTGGTGCGGTAATAGAGATAGGGCTCGGCTGCTTCCCAGACCAAAAAATCATCCAGCCAGTCGGGATGCGCCAGCCCCGGTTCCGACGCCAGCGCCCAAGTCGAGGTGATCTGATGCGTCGCACTTTGCATGGCGGGCAGAAATTCATAGCCGGTGCAGAACACCACATGATCGGCGGTCAGCGCCTGCCCGTCCGCCGTGGCCAAGGCCACGCCGCTTGGCAATTCGGCCATATCCGTCACTTCGGTGTCCGACAGGATCACCGCGCCGCGTGACTGCGCGACCTTCAGCAGCCCCGCGGTCATCTGCGCGGGGTTCGCACTGGCAGATGCATCCGACACAATCGCCCCTGTCCGGTCCAGCCCGAACCTGTCGCGCAGGGCGGGTGCATTCAGATATTCGGCGGCAATACCTGCGGCCTTACGGGCAGCCGCTTCGTCCTGCATGGCCCGCGACCCAAGGATGTTTCCCGTCAGATACAGCGCCTGTTTGGCCTGCATCTGACAGTCCAGCCCCAAGTCATCCACCAGATCGACAAGATCCTGCACCGCTTTGGCCGACCGGCGCCAGACAGCATTGGCCTTGGTCGTGCCCATGTCGCGGATATGGTGGATCATCGGGATGTCGATTTCGTGCTGGATCATCGCGGTCGAGGCGGGCGACGATCCGCGCACCGGTGCGCGGCGGTCAAGGATCAGCACCTTGCTGCCTTGACGGGTCAAAGCCTCGGCGACCAAAGCGCCACTGATGCCCGCGCCGACGATAATGGCGTCAAAGTGATCGCGTTCGGTCATCCGGCCCGACTGCACGGTGACATTCGGCGTTTTCAGCCAATATGGCGTCCCCGTGCGTAGGTCGTCCTTGATGGTCTTGGCATCCCTGCCCTTGGGGTCCTTTGTCATCGCAATCCTCGCCACATGTCAGGCTGTAACCGCTGGCGCGGGGACAGGTTCCCCAAGGCGGGAACCGCCATCGTCGCAGGTGGTTAAGGCCTTGCGGAACCCTTGTCCGCGAAAGGTAAATCATGGACCAGCCGGTCATCCCCTTCGATCTTATCCGTATGTTCATCGGCGAACAGCCACCGCTGTTCTATGCCGAGATTCTGGTCCGCACCCTGATCGTCTATCTCTATACGCTGCTGATGATCCGCTGGATCGGCGGGCGCGGTGTGGCGCAGCTGTCGATGATCGAATTCGTTCTGGTCATCGCGCTTGGTTCGGCGGTGGGCGATGCCATGTTCTACCCCGAGGTGCCCCTGTTTGCCGCCATGGCCGTGATCACCATCATCGTGACGTTCAACAAGCTGCTGGACCGTCTGATCGTCCGCTATGACCGTGCCAAAAACATGGTCGATGGACGGCCCATCGCCTTGGTGCGCGATGGCCGTATCTTGCTGGACGCCACCAACCAGCGCGATCTGGGGCTGGCGGAAATCAAGGCGATGCTGCGTCTGGCGGGCATTGCCAATCTGGGCGAAATCAACGTCGCCTATCTGGAGGCGGGCGGCGGTTTGTCGGTTTTCCGGACCAAAAATCCGCATCCCGGCCTGTCGCTGCTGCCGCCACTGCATCTGTTAAATCCGCCGCCGCATCAGGACAAGCCGCTTGCGATGAACGCCCAGACATGTTGTGGGAATTGCGGTGCGCCGCATGGTGCGCAAATCATCGCCACCCGTGCCCCCTGCCATTTCTGCGGCAGCCGGACATGGCAGGCCCCCGAATGGCCCGACGCCGCGACGGACCCTGTCAAAGGTGGTGCCAAGCCGATGGAGTGACCTATGAAAGTCTATACACTAGTGGTCGAACTTGGCCGCAAAGCGGGTGACGGATTGCCCAAAAAAGCCACCGGCGCAGGGCTTGTCTGCTATGCCGCCGGCACGGATGAGGGCGAGGCCGTGCGTGAAACCGTTGCCATCCTGAAACAGGCCGATATGGCACCGCTGGATGTGACCGGATACGGCACGCTGGAAGAACGTCTGGCCGATAACCACGAAATTGACGACGATGAACGCGCCCTGATGGAACGGGCCCTGACGGAAAATTCGGTGATCATCGCGCAGATGACACCCTATTACGGGGACGAAGGGTCGCAGGACGAACCACGTCACTAACCCGCCTGCGATGCCCTGACAGGGCATCGCGCGCCCTACCCATAAGCGCCACATTCGGCTAGACTGTTCACAATAAAAACCCGAGCAGTCACGAACAGGCGATCTTATATGAGCATTTCCCGCATTTTCCTGTCCACCGCCCTGATCGGGGTCCTTGCGTCATGCGCGTCCCCTGTGTCGCGAATGCCAACCTCCGGCGGTCCTGTGGCAGGATATTCGTCCGTTACCCCCACAGCGATTCCCGCAGCATCCGCCGCCGATGAGGCAGGATTGCAGCGTTTTGTCCAAAGCTTCCGCTCGCGCGCGCTGTCGTCGGGCATTTCGGGTGCGACCTATGATCGCTCCATGCGCATCGCACAGTACAATCCCGACGTGATCCGTCTGGACCGTAAACAGTCCGAATTCTCGCGTCCGGTCTGGCTGTATCTGGACAGCGCCGTGTCCGATGTCCGCATCACCACCGGCCGTGAAAAGAACGCACAGCTGTCCTCGACCCTGTCGCGGATCGAATCGCAATACGGCGTCCCGCGTGAAATCGTGCTGGCCGTCTGGGGTATGGAATCGAACTTCGGCGGCAACCGCGGCAAGATGCAGATCATCCCGTCGCTGACCACGCTGGCCTATGACGGTCGCCGCGGTGAAATGTTCCAGAACCAGCTTATCGCCGCGCTGAAGATCCTGCAGGCGGGCGACACCGACCCCGAACACATGCTGGGCAGTTGGGCTGGCGCGATGGGTCACACCCAGTTCATGCCGACCTCGTACTTGGAATATGCCGTCGATTTCACCGGCGATGGCCGTCGCGACATCTGGTCGGATGATCCCACCGACGCCTTGGCATCGACCGCCGCCTATCTGGCGCGCAGCGGCTGGCAGCGCGGTCAGTCATGGGGTGCCGAGGTGCAATTGCCCTCGAACTTCAATATGGGTCTGATCGGCAAGGGCACGCGTCGTTCCAGCGGTGACTGGTCGGCGCAGGGCGTACGCAAAATCGGAGGTGGCGCGATGCCCTCGGGAAGCGGCTCGATCATTATGCCTGCAGGCGCGCGTGGTCCCGCGTTCTTTATCACAGACAACTTCCGCGCCATCCTGCGCTATAACAACTCGGACAACTATGCGCTTGGCGTGGCCTTCCTTGGCGAACGCATCGCCGGACGTTCGGGCATTCAGGGCGGCTGGCCGCGCAGCGACCGCCCCCTGTCCAGCGCCGAGCGTGAGGAAATTCAGGTCCTGTTGAAGCGTCGCGGATTCTATGACGGCGAAATCGACGGGCTGTTCGGTTCGGGCACGATGGAGGCTGTGGCCGCATTCCAACGCGCGATCGGGACGACGCCGGACGGTTATCCGACCTCGATCCTGCTGGGCCAGCTGCGCGGTTGAGCGTGGATGACACCACCGGTCCCGCACCTGCGGGTCCGTTTTCACCAGATGATCGCGCGGCAGTTTACCGCGCGATCAGGCTGCGCCGTGATGTGCGGTCGCAATTCTTGCCCGACCCGATTGCCCCCGAATTGCTGATGCGCCTGTTGCAGGCCGCCCATGATGCACCATCGGTCGGCCTGTCGCAGCCGTGGAACTTCATCCTGCTGCGCGACCCCGCCGTGCGCCAGCGTATCCACGACGCCTTCGAACGCGCCAATACCGAGGCTGCAGACAAGTTTCCCGACCGCAAAGCACTGTATTCATCGCTGAAACTTCAGGGGATTCTGCAGGCGCCGGTCAATCTGTGCATTACCTGCGACCGCAGCCGTGGTGGCGAACATGTCTTGGGCCGCACCCATGACCGTGCCACCGATCTGTATTCCACCGTCTGCGCCGTCCAGAACCTGTGGCTGGCCGCACGGGCCGAGGGTGTTGGCGTCGGTTGGGTCAGCATTTTCCGCGACGATGACCTGCGATCCATCCTGCGCCTGCCCGACCATGTCGTGCCGGTGGCCTATCTGTGCATCGGCCATGTGTCGGAGCTGTATGAAGAACCGGAATTGCAGGCGAAGGGCTGGGCCAACCGCCTGCCCTTGCAGGAACTGGTGCTGGAGGACAGCTGGGACGGCCCTCAGGCCAGTTTGTCGCGGAATGCGGCCAAGACTTCGGCGTAAACATCGCGCTTAAAGGGCACGATGCTGTCCAGCAGGTCGTCGGCGCGCATCCATTGCCATTTGTCGAATTCGGGGTGGTCAGTAACGATATTCACATCGCTATCCTGCCCCGTGAACCGCAGCAGCAGCCATTTCTGACGCTGGCCACAAAAGCGGCCCTTCCACGCCTTGCCCAACAAATGTGGTGGCAAGTCATAGTAAACCCAGTCGGGCGTTTCCCCCAGCACCTCGACCTTATCGGTCGACACGCCGGTTTCTTCGACCAATTCACGCAGCGCGGCATGATGCGCGGTTTCGCCCGCATCAATGCCACCTTGCGGCATTTGCCATGCATCCGGCGTGTCGATGCGCTGGCCCGCGAAAATCAGGCCAGCGTCATTGATCAGCACGACACCCGCGCAGGGACGATAAGGCAGGCCCATCGGCCCTATGCGGTCTGTCATCTGCTTATCCTTCGTCGGCGGCGTCTGCGCCGTCCGCCTGTGCGGCGGGGGTCGCATCTGCGGGCACATCATCGGCGCTGAAGCTGACCGTGGCTAGGCCTTTGAGAATATCAACGGCATAGGCCAGCTGATAATCCTCGTCCCGCAGGGCGGCGGTGGCTTCAACCTCGGCGGCCTCATCCTCCATCTGCTTGCGGTCCTCGTCGCTGATGTCATTACCAAGGGCACCGCGCAGATCCGCCTCGGACCGGCTGAAGCTGCTGTTGGTGCGGCTTTCAGGCTCGTCCTCGGGTTTGACCGGCGCGGGCTGGGCGACAAGAATGTCGGGCTGGATACCAAGCGACTGGATCGAGCGGCCCGAGGGCGTGTAATAGCGCGCCGTCGTCAAACGGATCGCACTGTCCGAGGTGACCGGCATGACCGTCTGCACACTGCCTTTGCCGAATGATTTTTCGCCAACGACAATCGCGCGGCGGTGATCCTGCAACGCGCCTGCGACAATTTCCGATGCACTGGCGGAACCGCCATTGGTCAGAACGACCATCGGCTTGCCTTGGGCCAGATCGCCTTCCTCGGCGTTCCAGCGTTCGCTGTCCTCGGCATTGCGGCCACGGGTGCTGACGATTTCGCCCGCATCAAGGAAGGCGTCCGACACGCTGATCGCCTGATTGAGCAAACCGCCGGGATTGTTGCGCAGATCCAGCACAAAGCCGGTGACCTTATCGATGCCGCCCGCTTCCTCGACCGCTTTGTCCAGTTCGGCCTTCAGCGTGTCATAGGTTTCATCGTTGAACGTCGAGACACGCAGGACGACTGCATGGCCTTCGACGCGCGACCGCACGACGGTCAGTTTGATCGTATCGCGCGACATGGTCAGATCGAACGGTTCCGATTCGCCTTCGCGCAGGATGGTGATGGTGATTTCGGACCCGACGGGGCCGCGCATCAGTTCGACCGCATCATCAAGGTTCAGGCCCAGCAGCGATTCGCCGTTCACATGGGTGATGAAATCGCCCGACTGGACGCCAGCCTCGGCGGCGGGGGTGTCGTCGATGGGCGACACGACCTTGACCATGCCTTCTTCCTGACTGACCTCGATGCCGAGGCCGCCAAAGCTGCCCCGCGTCTGGGTCTGCATGTCGGAATAGGCATCGGCGGACAGGAAGCTGGAATGCGGATCAAGCGAGGTCAGCATGCCGTTGATCGCCGCCTCGATCAGTTCCTTGTCGTCGGGGGCTTCGACGTAATCGGCACGGATGCGTTCGAAGATATTGCCGAACAGTTCAAGCTGTTCATAGGTGGCGGTATTGCGTCCGGCCTCTTGTGCCATAAGGGGGCCGGCGATTTGAGTCGTTGCCAGCGCCCCGGCAAGTACGCCCCCCAGTCCTGCGATCAGATAATGTCTCATGGCGGCCTTTCCTGCCTCAGTCCTGTTGCGGGTCGACGAACGGATTCAGCACGAACCATTCTGCCGGGTCCAGCGTTTCATTGCCCTGACGCAATTCAAGATACAGCGATTCACTGCGTCCGGCTTGATTGCCGCGGGCAGCGTCCGCGACGAATTGTGGTCCGAATTCCTGGGCAGGTGCTTCCGCGCCCCCCATCAGACCGACGGGATCACCCGATTTCAACACATCCCCCACTTCCCCGAAGACCTGGCTGAGGCCTGCGAAGATCATAAGATAGCCGCGTGCGGGTTCGACGATCATCACATTGCCGTAATCCAGAAACGGTCCACGATAGCGAATTGTCGCAGGCCAGGGCGTTTGCACCAAAGCGGCAGGTGCGGTGGCAATGACCCAGCCGGGGCGTTTGACCCCCGCCGCATCGGGTTCGTTGTAAGGGCGCAGCACCGTGCCGATCACCGGAAGGCGCAGGCCACCCTTCGCGCCTTCGAAATCATCCATCGGCGCACCGATGTCTTTTTCCATCTTGGCGATGCCGATCGCAAAATCATTCAGACTTTGCGCAGCCTCGCGCAGGGCGCTTAATTCTTCGGGGTCTTCGGCATAGCGCACCGGCATCGAGCTGCGATCCGTCACAGCACTGGACAGCAGGCGCCGCGCCTCTTGCACGGATGCCAGACCTGATCCCAGCATACCGGCCGCATTGGATTGCAATTCGCGGACCGTGGCGATTTCATCCAGATCACCCTGCAAAGCCTCGGCCTCGGCGCGCAGGCCGGGGGTGACGCCTGACAGCAGCATCGCAGAACGCGCATTGGCAAGCGCCCCCGCAGGATGCAGCAGCATCGTGCTTTCGGGGCTTTGCTGCAGCGCCGTCATGGCCCCCAATACCTGACCCAGCGTCTCGCGTTGGGCGTCGAAACGGGTGCGCAGCTCTGCCTCGCGGGCGCTGGCTTGGCGCAAGCCGTCGCGCAACGCGGCCAGACCGGTTTCATAGCCGCGAATCACTTCCGTCAGGGCGACGACCTGATCATCGGCGGTCACAGCCTCGGCCAGTTCACCGATCGAGGCACGCAGCAATGCCGCAGCATCTTCAGCGTCACTGACCGCCTTATTCGCCGGAGAAACCTGCGCAAAGACGGGTGTCACCTGCATGCAGGCAATCATCGCAACAGCAAGGGCGCGCAGCTTCATTTGGTGATCAGGCTTTCCCCGGTCATTTCCGCCGGAAGCGGCAGGCCCATCAGATCCAGCACAGTGGGTGCCAGATCGGCCAGACGTCCGGCGCGAACCGATGCGCCCTCGGGACCGCCATAGACGATGACCGGCACGGGGTTCAGCGTATGGGCCGTATGGGCGTTGCCGGTGTCAGGGTCCAGCATCTGTTCGCAATTGCCGTGATCGGCGCAAATGACCGCCGCACCGCCGACCTTGTCCAAAGCCTCCAGCATGCGGCCCAGACCCTGATCCACAGCCTCGCAGGCGCGGGCGGCGGCAGAGAGGCTGCCGGTATGGCCGACCATATCGGGGTTGGCAAAGTTCACGACGATCAGATCATAGCCGGCACCGATCACCTCGACCAGTTTGTCCGCAACCTCGACCGAGGCCATTTCA
Source organism: Paracoccus sp. JM45 (assembly GCF_003590715.1). GTDB lineage: Bacteria > Pseudomonadota > Alphaproteobacteria > Rhodobacterales > Rhodobacteraceae > Paracoccus. Next base: position 42,594 of record NZ_QQVY01000010.1, on the reverse strand, counting down.
GGGGCCATGTCATAGGTCGCGACCTTGGGGCTTTGCGGCATATGCCGGTCTTCGCCGTCTTCGGGGGTTTCCTTGCCGCCGTTCAGGAAGAAGGTGACATGGGGGTATTTTTCAGTCTCGGCCAGACGGAACTGGCGCAGGCCCTTGGATGCCACCCATGCGCCAAGTGTGTTGACCACCTGCGTCTTGGGGTATGCCGTCTGCATGAATGCGTTATGGCGGCTGCTGTAATCCACCATGCCCAGCATGCCCGCCCATTCGGGGCGATCACCTGCATCGAATGCATCAAAATCGGGATCGGCCAGCGCCGACAGGATTTCGCGCGCACGGTCGGCACGGAAGTTCAGGCAGAACAGCCCGTCCCCGTCCTGCGCGCCGTTATAGCCGTCGATGACGAAAGGCGGGATAAATTCATCGGTTTTGCCATCGCGATAGGCTGCGACAATGGCATCCTCGGCGGTGGCGGCATCCGTGCCCCGACCTGCGACCATGGCACCGAAGGCCTGTTCGACGCGGTCCCAGCGGTTGTCGCGGTCCATCGCGAAATAGCGCCCGACGACGGTGCCGATCCGCGCGCCTTTCGGCAAGCCTCCCTGCAACTCCGTCAGATAACCATGGGCCGAGCTGGGGGCCACGTCGCGGCCATCGGTGATCGCATGGATCACCACAGGCACGCCCGCATTGGCGATAATGGTCACTGCCGCCAGCATATGCTGCAAATGGCCATGCACGCCGCCGTCGGACACAACACCCATGATATGCGCGGTGCCGCCGGTTGTCTTCATCCGGTCGATGAAATCCAGCAAGGCGTCGTTCTTGCCAAAGCTGCCGTCCTCGATCGCAAGGTCGATCTGACCCAGATCCATGGCAACAACGCGTCCCGCCCCGATATTGGTGTGGCCGACTTCGGAGTTACCCATCTGGCCGCGGGGCAAACCCACATCGGGGCCATAGGTGATCAGCGTCGAATTGGGACAGTCGCGCATCAAGCGGTCATAATTGGGCGTAGCGGCCTGGTCAGGCGCGCTCTGCTCGGGCCGGTCCGACAGGCCCCAACCATCAAGAATGCACAGGATCACGGGTTTGGTCATGATTGCCTCGCGGTTTTCTCCCTCTTACGCGTGCGGATGCCGGACGGCAACCGAACGTGCGAAGGGATGGCAAGGCTTTGCCCGATTTGGCGGCTGATGACAGGCGCAAACCATCACTTACGCGCGATGGTAGGGGGATCCCGACAGAATCGTTGCAGCGCGATACAGCTGTTCGGACAGCATGACGCGCACCAGCATATGCGGCCAGACCATGCGGCCAAAGCTGATGGACCAATCGGCACGGGCGCGCAATTCGGGGTCCAGACCGTCGGCACCGCCGATAACAAAGCACACATCGCGTGCTTCGTCGCGCCAATTGCCAAGACGGGCGGCGAAATCGGGCGACAGCGGCTGTTCACCGCGTTCGTCCATCATCACCAGTGCCGCACCTTGCGGCAGGGCACGTGACAAAAGCTCGGCCTCGGCTTTCATACCGAGGCCGCGCTTGTCCTCGACCTCGATCACAGAGACGGCCGGCAGCCCGAGGCTGCGGCCCGTCTTTGCAAAACGGTCAAGGTAATCGGCGATCAGCGCCGCTTCCGGGCCCTTGCGAAGCCGCCCGACGGCGGCAATATCGATTCGCATGGCCGGTCGTTACGGCTGGGGGTGAATATCGTCGCGGACACGGCTAAGCGCATCTGCGGGCATCCACATCTTTTCCAGCTGATAGAAATCGCGCACTTCGGGCCGGAACACATGGACGATAACATCATCCGTGTCGATCAGCACCCAATCGCCGGTCTCTTTGCCTTCGATACGGGGGCTGCGGCCTGTCGCCTGTTTGACGCGATCTGCCAGCTTTTCCGCAATTGCGCCAACCTGACGCGAGCTGCGGCCCGATGCGATCACCATGTGATCGGCCATGGCAGAGCGACCCCGCAAATCGATGCTGACGACCTCTTCGGCCTTGTCATCATCAAGCGAAGTCATGACAAGCGAAAGGATTTGATCGCTGGTCAGCGAACCTTCCGCAACGGTGGTTGCCGGCCCTTGGGCCGACGGGACGTCTTGTGACAGGGTTATATCCTCCGGTCGGCGCGCCGATGACCCCCGGCGCAGGGGTCCCTTTAACATAGCATCTTTTCGGGCCATCTCAATCGTTGCTGACGTTTTCCTTCGGACAACTGTGACATCTGGCAAATTCGGCAGACCGCCAGCCCTTGCCACAGGCCTGCCGATTGCATAATCTTGCCGGATGATGCGTTTTTTCGACATTCATGATCGTGCGCGATTGCCGCAACGATTCTATGGCGAAACGCTCTGCGTGACCGCGCGGGGCTGATTGGCCCGCGGGATTCTGTCCCGCCGCCTTCGCTTGCCCGCACCCTGCATCACAGCCGAAAGATCTCAGCCATGACAATTCCCGCAGCCGCCGCGCCGCGCACGCTTTATGACAAGATATGGGACGCCCATGTCGTTGAACGTCAGGACGATGGAACCTGCCTTCTGTATATCGACCGCCATCTGGTCCATGAAGTGACCAGCCCGCAGGCCTTCGAAGGTCTGCGCATGACCGGTCGCAAGGTCCGCGCACCCGAACGAACCATTGCTGTTCCCGATCACAACGTCCCCACGACACTGGACCGCCAGACCGGCATTGAGAACCCCGAATCCCGCATTCAGGTCGATGCGCTGGACAAGAACGCGCGTGAATTCGGCGTGCATTATTACCCCGTGAATGACGTCCGTCAGGGCATCGTCCATATCGTCGGCCCCGAACAGGGCTGGACCCTGCCCGGCATGACCGTTGTCTGCGGCGACAGCCACACCGCAACCCACGGTGCCTTTGGCGCGCTGGCCCATGGCATCGGCACGTCCGAGGTGGAACATGTTCTGGCGACCCAGACCCTGATTCAGGGCAAGTCGAAGAACATGAAGGTCGAGATTACCGGCCGCATCGCCCCCGGCGTCACCGCAAAGGACATCGTTCTGCGGATCATTGCGGAAACCGGCACCGCCGGCGGCACCGGCCATGTCATCGAATATTGTGGCGAGGCGATCCGCAATTTGTCGATGGAAGGCCGCATGACCATTTGCAACATGGCGATCGAAGGCGGCGCACGTGCCGGTCTGATCGCGCCGGATGAAACCACCTTCAACTATGTCAAAGGCCGCGCCCATGCCCCCAAAGGCGCGCAATGGGACGCCGCCACCGCATGGTGGAAAACGCTGTTCAGCGACGAAGGTGCGCATTTCGACAAGGTGCTGACCATCCGCGGCGAAGACATCGCCCCGACCGTCACATGGGGCACCAGCCCCGAAGATGCCCTGCCCATCACCGCCAACGTCCCCGCCCCCGAAAGCTTTACGGGCGGCAAGATCGATGCGGCACGTCGTTCGCTGGATTATATGGCGCTGACGGCAGGCACGCCCCTGACCGACATCGCCATCGACGCGGTGTTCATCGGCAGTTGCACCAATGGCCGGATCGAGGATCTGCGTGCCGCCGCCGAGGTTCTCAGCGGTCGCAAGCTGGCCAATGGTGTGCGCGGCATGGTCGTCCCGGGGTCCGGTCTGGTCCGCGCCATGGCCGAGGAAGAGGGTCTGGACGTGATCTTCAAGAATGCCGGTTTCGAATGGCGTCTTGCAGGGTGTTCCATGTGTCTGGGCATGAACCCCGACCAGCTGGCACCGGGCGAGCGTTGCGCCGCCACCAGTAACCGCAACTTTGAAGGGCGTCAGGGCTATAAGGGGCGCACGCATCTGATGTCGCCGGCCATGGCCGCCGCCGCTGGCGTGGCCGGACATCTGGTCGACATCCGCGAATTCGCCAAAGAACCGGCATAAGGACGCCCATCATGGATAAATTCACCACCCTGACGGGCAGCGCGGCCCCTATGCCGCTGGTCAATATCGACACCGATATGATCATCCCGAAACAGTTCCTGAAGACCATCAAGCGGTCCGGCCTTGGCGTGAACCTGTTTGACGAATTGCGCTATGACCGCGAAGGCAACGAGATCCCCGATTTCGTCCTGAACCAGCCCGCCTATCGCGATGCGGAAATCCTGATCGCGGGCGACAATTTTGGCTGCGGATCGTCGCGCGAACATGCGCCTTGGGCGCTTTTGGATTTCGGCATCCGCTGCGTCATCTCGACCAGCTTTGCCGATATCTTTTTCAACAACTGCTTCAAGAACGGCATCCTGCCCGTCACCCTGCCGCAAGAGGCTGTCGATGCCCTGATGGAGGATGCAGGCAATGGCTCGAACGCCCGCATGACCGTTGATCTGCAGGCGCAGACCGTCACCAGCCCCGATGGCAAGGTCTATGCCTTCGAGGTTGACGCTTTTCGCAAGCACTGCCTGCTGAACGGCTTGGACGATATTGGCCTGACGATGGAAAAGGCCGCCTCCATCGACACGTTCGAGGATCAGATGGCACAGGCCCGCCCTTGGGTCTGAAACTGGCTGCAATGCTTTGCCTGCTGGGTTTGCCCGTGCAGGCAGAGGCATTGCGACTGGCAACATGGGACCCGGGCCTTTCACGCAAGGGTCCGGGTCTTTTGCTGCGCGATATCGGCAAGGGCGACCGCCAAGTGCTGGCAGCCGCACAGGTGATCGCCGCCACCGCCCCCGATATTATCCTGCTGACGGGCTTTGACTGGGACCTTGAGGGGCGCGCCCTGACCGCGTTCCAGACCGTTCTGGCCGATCAGGGTCATGCCATGCCGCACAGCTTTGCCCCGCAAGGCAATCGCGGGTTGCAGGTCGGGCTGGATCTGGACGGCAACGGGCGCTTGGGCGAAGCCCGCGACGCGCAGGGCTATGGCGATTTCACCGGCAGCGCGGGGCTGGCGATCCTGTCGCGCCAGCCCATCGGCGTGGTGACGGATTACACGCCGACCCTGTGGCGTGATATGGCCGGCAACAGCATGCCCGAAAGCGGCCATGCGGATGTGCAACGCCTCTCCTCATCCTCGCATTGGGATGTGCAGATCGGCCCGCTGCATCTGCTGGCCATGGCCGCGACGCCCCCCGCCTTCGAACCGCGCAACATCGCCCGCAATCGTGACGAGGCCGCTTTCTGGCTGGACCATCTTCCCGACGCGCCCTTCGCCATCATTGGCAACCTGAACGTCGATCCGCAGGATGGCGATGGTGACCCGTCTGCCTTGCGCGCGCTGCTGAAGGTCACGCAGGACAGCCAGCCGCGCGGGGCGTGGCAGCCGCCGCAGGACGGGCCAAACGCGGGGCAGAAGGGCGATCCGGCGCTGGATACGGCGCAATATGACCGCACCCCCGGCAATCTGCGGCTGGATTATATCCTGCCCGCGCAGGGGTTAACCATCATCGGGTCGGGCGTCGTCTGGCCCTTCCCTGATGATTCGCTGGCCGAGGCCGTCGCAACCGCATCGCGCCGCCGTCTGGTGTGGCTGGACCTAGACCTCGAATGAGGCGATGGCCCCCCACGCCTTGTCCAAATCGGCCGCCTTCACGCAATAGGGCGGCATGACATAGACCGTATTCCCCAAGGGTCGCAGCAACACGCCCTGTTCGATGGAATGGGCACGCAGACGCGGCCCGACCTCGGACAGATAGCCGCCTTCGGGGACCTTCAGATCGATTGCCGCGATGGTGCCGCATTGGCGCGGGTTCTCGAACCGCGCATCCTGCGCCAGCGCCGCCAGCCGTTCACCCTGCATGGCCACCAGCCCGTCCAGCCGGTCCTGCATCGGGCTGCTTTGCCACAGCTTGACCTGCGCCAAGGCCGCTGCACAGGCGATCGGGTTCGCCGTATAGCTGGAGGAGTGATAGAAGGTCCGCCGCCGGTCCGTCGAATGATGCGCCTGAAACACCGGTGCGCTGGCCAAGGTCGCCGCCAAGGGGATCACCCCACCCGTCAGCCCCTTGGAGGTGCACATGATGTCGGGGCTGATCCCCGCGTGATCACAAGCCCAGAGCCGACCCGTCCGCCCCCATCCGGTCATCACCTCATCCACGATCATCAGCACATCATGGCGGTCACAAATGGCCCGCAGCCCCGCCAGAACATCAGCGGAATAGACGCGCATGCCGCCCGCGCCAAGAATCACCGGTTCGATGATCAGGGCGGCCATTTTGCCAGTCGCGGCCAGTGTCTCAAAGGCGTCCAGCGTGTTGGCCCCGTCACCGGTCGGGAAAGGCAGACGGTCCACGCCGAACATCAGCGGGTCATAGGCGGCGTTGAAGACGCCACGCTCGCCCACGCTCATCGTGCCGATGGTGTCGCCGTGATAGCTGTCCTCGATGACGGCAATGCGGTTGCGGGCGTCGCCTTCGTGCTTCCAATAGCCAAGAGCCATCTTCAGCGCGACCTCGACCGCGGTTGATCCGCTGTCGCTGTAAAAGACATGATCCAGCCCCGCAGGTGCCATCTCGACCAGCGCCTTGGCCAGATCCTCGGCCGGTTGATGGGTCAGACCCGCGAAGATCACCTGATCCAGATGGCCCGCCGTGTCGCGGATGGCCTGCACGATTTCGGGCTGGTTATGGCCATGCGTGACCACCCACCAGCTGCTGACGGCATCCAGCAGCGGCCCGCGGTCGGTTTGCAGATAGGCGCCTTCGCTGCTGATCGCGCGGACGGGATCGGGTTCGGTGGCGTGTTGGAAGAACGGGTGCCAGACGGCGCTTGTCATGCGAAATCCTTCGGGTCGAAATTGGCGGTCATGGCGGCGGACAGGCGGTCGCGGTCCATGGTCGGCAGCACGGGCAAGCGGCCCAGCACCTTGACCTGACCGATCTGGCCGATGGTCGCCATATTGTCGGAATTATCCTCGCCTATAAAGGCCACACCCAGCACCGGCACCTTGCGCGCACGCAGGCTTTCCAGCGCTGACAGGCTGTGGCTGATGGTCCCCAACCCCGTCGAGGCGACCAGCACCACCGGCAGCTGCCACTGCGCAAACAGATCCGCAAACAGCATCCGGCGGGTGATCGGCACCAGCGCGCCCCCTGCCCCTTCGATGACCAGATCGTCAGCATCGGGCGGGGACAGGCGGTCGGCATCAATATCAACGCCGTCCAGTTCCGCCGCGCGATGGGGGGACAGGGGCTGGGACAGCATATAGGCCTCGGGGTGGGTGCGGGCACCCGACAGTCGCGCAACCTCGGCGCGGTCGCTTTCCGGCGTGGGGGCCACATCGGTCCGCGCCTCGGGGTTCGGCACGTTTCCGGCCAGTCCCGACTGCAAGGGCTTCCAGTAATCCGCCCCGATCAGCCCGCAAAGCCCGGCAGAGAATACCGTCTTGCCGACATCGGTGCCGGTGCTGGTCACTACGATTTTGGCCATAATTCCTCCAGCGTTTCGGCCAGCGCGATGACATCATCAGCGCTGGCATTCAAATTCAGCGACACCCGCAGGCGCGAGGTGCCTTCGGGGACCGTCGGCGGACGGATGCCGCGCACGTCAAACCCGCGCGCCTGCAAGGCCGCCGCCAGATCCATCGTCGGCGCGTTCGGCCCCACGATCAGCGGCACGATCTGGCTGCCACTGACCGGCACATGCGGCAAACGCTGCGCCATTTGCGCGCCGAAGGAGGCGACATGCGCCTGCAGCGCAGTTTGTCGCCAGGGTTCATCCTGCAGCATGGCCAGCGCTTCGATCCCGACAGCGGCCATCAGCGGCGAGGGCGCTGTCGCAAAGATAAAAGGCCGACAGCGGTTGATCAGGAAATCGATCAGCACCCGCGACCCGCAGATCAGCGCACCCGACCCGCCCAACGCCTTGCCAAGCGTATGCAGCGTTACGACGTTGGCGCGGCCTTCCAGATGATGCGCCAAGCCGCGCCCTTGGGGGCCATAGACGCCGGTGGCATGCGCTTCGTCCACCATCAGAAAACCGTGGCGGTCTGCCAGTGCCATCAAATCGTCCAAGGGGGCGATATCGCCATCCATGCTGTAAAGGCTTTCGACCGCGATCCAGACGGCACCGGTATTGCCCGCCGCCCGCCAGTCGTCGATCACGTCCGAGGCATGGCCCACATCGCCATGCCTGAACTGCGCGACCTGCGCCCGTCCTGCCCGCGCGCCTTCATGCGTGCTGGCGTGCGACAGCGCGTCCATCAGCAGCAGATCGCCTTTCTGTGGCAGCGTGGTCAGCACCGCGAAATTCGCGACATATCCGCCGCCGAATCCCAAGGCAGCCTCGGCCCCGAAAAAGCGGACGGCAGCATCTTCGAACTGTTGCTGGGCGTCGGTGTTGCCACGAAGCAGGCGTGACCCCGCAGCGCCCACCGGCACGCCATGGTCCAAGGCATCGCGTGCCGCCCGAACCAGCCGGTCCGATTGCGCCAGCCCCAGATAATCATTCGAGGAAAAATCGATGCCCTTGCGCGGGAACAAGGCCCGCAAACGTGCATCTGCGGCAAGACCGTCAAGATCCTGCCGATAGGTTGCCAAACGGTCCAAAGCACCCTGCCCTGTCATTCATGTGTCAAAATTCAGGTGGTCCGGGGGGGATAATACCCCCCGGGCCCTTTCAGCGCAGAATCGGAATCGCCGGTTCGCGCGGCACTGCCGGTGCCGCGGGTTCGGGATGATGTTCATGCGCCTTCATGGCGTTCAGCCCCAGCTTGGCGAAAAGGACCATATCCGTTTCCTCTTCGGGGTTGTCCTTGGTCAGCAGGGTATCGCCCACAAAGATCGAATTCGCGCCCGCAAAGAAACACATGGCCTGCATTTCATCCGACATCGCCGTGCGACCAGCGGACAAACGCACATGGGTGTGCGGCATCATGATGCGGGCGGTGGCGATGGTGCGCACGAAATCGATGGGATCGACAGGCGCTGCATCGGCCATCGGCGTACCTTCGACAGGGATCAGCATATTGATCGGCACGCTGTCGGGCGCTTCGGGCAGATTGGCCAGCGTCACCAGCATATCGACGCGGTCCTGCTGGCCTTCGCCCAGACCAAGGATACCGCCCGAACAGACTTTCATGCCGCTATTGCGGACATTGGCCAGCGTTTCCATCCGGTCGGCAAAGGTCCGCGTCGTGATGACATTGGGATAATGCGCTTCCGAGGTGTCGATATTGTGGTTGTAATAATCCAGACCTGCCTCGGCCAGCTGGGCCGATTGATCGGCGTCCAGCATCCCCAAGGTCATGCAGCTTTCCATGCCAAGGGCTTTGACGCCCTCGATCATCGCGATGATCTGCGGCATGTCGCGCTGTTTGGGGCTGCGCCATGCAGCGCCCATGCAATAGCGCGTGGCACCCGCATCACGGGCGCGGCGCGCTTCGGCTAGAACGCGTTCCACCTCTAGCAACTTCGAAGCAGATAGCCCCGACGCGTGACGCGCCGACTGGCTGCAATAGGAACAGTCTTCCGGACAGCCGCCGGTTTTGATCGACAAAAGGCGGCTCAGCTGGACCCGATTGGGGTCGAAATGCTGGCGGTGGACGGTTTGCGCCTGAAACAACAGATCCATAAGCGGCTGGTCAAAGACCCGGCGGGCCTCCTCGGCGGTCCAGATCTGGCGGCGGTTTTCGGTGTTCGGATCACTGTGCAGCATGGCGTCCCCTTGGCGTGCATTCTGCTGATTAGCATTCCATGCGCTGCCTGTCCAATCACGCACCTAAAAGCGTTCGCGATCACGGTGCCTGCGTTCTTGTGCGGCCAGCGCCAACAAAGCCTCGGCCCGTCCGAAATCTGTGGCGGCAACTTTGCGGGCGGCATCGAAGCGCGGCTGCAACCGCTGCAATTCCTGATCAGCATGACGTAATTCGCGCGCAGAACGCCGCGCTTGGGCATTGGCGGCCCGCGCCTCGGGGATGGTCAGAGGGGCGATGCTGGAATAGCTTTGCGCAAGGGATGTCCGCATCGCATCGGCCCTTTGATGCGCGGCATTCATATGCAGCGCAAAGGCCGCAAAGGCCTTGAGCTGCCGTTCCGCCTTGATCCGCGCGATACCTTCCAGCTGCGCCAGCTGTTTGATCCTGTCTACCACCCTGCCCTCGCTTTCAGGCGCATTTTTTCAGCGAAACGGATGGCGGCGGCGACGGCCGCGAAATGGTCGTGGCTGATTTCCGCCCCAACTTTGACACCGGCGTGGATGGCGCGTGTGCAGGGCGGATCGGACCAGATCGGCACGTTGTTTTCGCGGGCCTTGGCGCGGATACGGGCGGCAACCTCATCCGTGCCTTTGGCCACAACGACCGGTGCACGCCCCGATCCGCGTTTCCATTGCAGCGCCACCGCGTAATGGGTGGGATTCACGATCACCACATCGGCTTTGGCTACATCGGTCAGCATCTGCTGCATGGCAATATCGACAGCGCGCTGGCGGCGGGCGGCCTTCAGATGGGGGTCGCCTTCGGAATCCTTGAATTCATCCTGCAGATCCTTGCGGCTCATCCGGTTCTTGCGACGGTGGTCGAACCATTTCCACATGATATCAGGCACCGTGAACAGGACCGAGACGACCAGCGCCAGCAACAACACCTGCCCCATGATCGCCCCCAACGCAGTGGTCCACTGCCCCCCCGCCATCGCCATGCCCGCAATCCGGTCCAGCAGGCTGGCATATAGAAACCAGCCGCCCGCACAGACCAGCCCTGCCTTTCCCAGCGAGATCGCGAAAGTCACCATCCCGTTCGCACCGAATTTTTGTCCGGCGTTTTTCACCGGATTGATGCGGTTAAGATCAAAGGCCAGCTTTTGCGGCGAAAAGATCAACCCGCGCGTGGCGATCAGCCCCACCATAATGGCAACAACCAACAGCGCAGCCAGTCCGACAGCCGCCACACCGGCAAAGGCGCCCATATCGCGTGCCGTGGCGGTGACATCATCGGGCCAACCTTCGGCACCCAAGGCCCGCGTGGCCATCGCCAGCCACTGCCGGACGGCATATCCTGACACCATGCTGAACGCCAGAAACGCGCCCAGATACATGGTTGTCGCATTCAGCTCGGTGGATCGCGGGATATCGCCTTTTTCACGGGCCTGGCTCAGCTTTTGTTCGCTGGCCTCGAATTGCTTGTCGTCCGAATCCTCGCTCATGGGGCCACCGGCAGCATGAAGCCAAGGACTGCATCGGCCCACAGGCCGATCAGCATCGGTGACAATACGGCCAGTCCTGCCAGCGCTAGAAAGATTGCCGCTGGCGCACCTATGAAGACCACAGGCAGCGCAGGCATGACGCGGTTGATCACGCCTGTCAGCGCCTGAAACAGAAACCCGCCAAGCGTGAATGGTGCCGCCAGTGTCATCGCAAGGAAAAAGCTGTCGCGGACAACCGTGACAATGCCTGACAACAACATTCCGGGGTCGGGCAGACTTGCAGGGTGCCACAGGCGGAAGCTGTCGGCCATCAGGTCAACCAACATGGCAGGCAGTCCAAGCGCCATCAGGACCGCGATGCCTGCAAGGTGGAACAGGTTGCCGATGGGATGGGGCGAGGCCTCGTTCTGGATGCCCATGATCTGCGAAAGCGAGGCTGTGGCCGCAATCGCCGTCGTTGCGATATCGATGGCCAGCGCCATCAATCGCAATAGGGTTCCGGTCGCGAAACCAAGGATAATTTCAGGGACGATCTGGGCGATCACAGCAATGGGCTGTTCGGGCATGGCAATAGAGGGCACCAGATCACCCAGCAAGGGCGTAATGGACAATGCGATGGCGACCTTGACACGCGACTGGATAACCCGTTCGCCCAATCCGGGCAGGATCAGGATACAGGCCTGAACCCGCGCATAGACCAACACCAGGGACCAATCCAACCACGGGAAAATCGCCTGCATTTGCGGCCACATCAGGCAGCCTCGATCGTGCCAAGCAGGCGCAGTTCGGCGGCAGGGTCCACTTCCTCCAACCCCAGAACAGGCACCGACATTCCGTTTGCCCCCAGAACAGCGCGGATCATCCGGCGGCGGTGATCGGGGGCGACGATGACGGTGCGCGCCACGGGTTCGGCCAGCGACACCGCCTTTCGTGCGGCCTCTAGCAGACGTTTCGACAGGTCCGGCGTCATCGCGCCACCGCCCGCGCGACCGGTTTCGGCATCGGCGCGGACAAACTCAGCCTCCCACGCGGGGTGCAGTTGCAGCGCGGCGATGCGACCGGCATCGTCGGAATATTGCTGGGTGATCTGGCCGCGCAAGCGTTTGCGGACCAGTTCATAGATCACCTCGGGGGAATCCACGTTGCAGAATTCGCAGATGGCATCGACGATTAAGGGCAGGTTGCGGATAGAAATCCGTTCTTCCAACAGGGCGCGCAAGATCGCCAGCAGGGTTTCGGGCGTGACTTTATCGGGGATCATGCTGTCGAAATACTTGCGGTTGCGTTCGGCGCGGTTCGTGTCGGACAGGGTTTTCAGTTCCTCGATCTGTCGCTGCATCGCGCCAAGGGTCAGCAAGGCGGGCAGGTTCGCTTTGACCACCTCCATCAGATGGGTCGACAGAACCTCCATCGGGGTGACGACGGTGGCACCCATGACGGACGCATCCTCCTGATCTGCTGTGGCGATCCAGCGGGCGGGGCTGGAATAGACCGGTTCGCGTACGCTGATACCCCGCAGATCGGCCAGCACCGCGTCCGGCCCAAGGGCCAGCACCTGCGACGGGTGCAACGTCCCGCGCCCCCGCACGACACCCTGAATGCTGATCTGGTAATCACCGGGGGGCAGATCATCGGTGTCGGTAATCCGGACATCGGGCAGAACCATGCCAAAGCTGCGGGCAATATGGATCCGCAAGTTGTTGATCCGGCTGCCAAGACCGCGCGCCTGATCCAGTGCCGTCAGAATCAGATCCGACCCGATTTCGACGCTGACATCATCGGTATCCAGCACATCACCGATACGGGCAGCGGGGGCAGGTTCGGCTGTCGGTGCATCGGCGGTTTCGACGGGTCGTTCCGGCCGATGGGCAATGCGCCATGACATAAAGGCCAGAGCGGCAGAGATACCCAGAAACAGCATCTGCGGCATGCCCGGAATGAAAGAAATCACCACCATTGCAGCGGCGACCATCGCGGCAGGCTGCCATACCCGCATGAATTCCGACGACAACAAATGGGCGGTTGTTTCCGTCGCCCCGCCCCGTGACAGCAACAATGCCGCTGCCATCGAGGTGATCAGCGCCGGAACCTGCGTCACCAGCCCGTCACCGATGGTCAGATGCGAATAGGTCGAGGCTGCCTCGGACAGGGGCATTCCATGAACCGCAATGCCGACCGTCAGACCGATCATCAGGTTGATCAGCGTGATGACAATGCCCGCCACCGCATCGCCCTTGACGAACTTCGAGGCCCCGTCCAGCGAACCGAAAAAGCTGATCTCGGTCTGTTCGCGGATTCGGCGGCGCTTGGCTTCGTGATGGTCGATGGCGCCGGCGTTCAGGTCGCCGTCGATGGCCAATTGTTTACCGGGCAGCGAATCAAGGGCGAAACGGGCCGCCACCTCAGCCATGCGCCCCGAGCCTTTGGTGATAACCATAAAATTCACGACCGAAATCACTGCAAAGACCGTGATCCCCACAAGAATCGATCCGCCCGCCACGAAATCGGCAAAGCCGTTGATGACATGGCCAGCAGCCTCTTTACCGTTCTGGCCTTCGGTCAGGATCAATCGGGTCGAGGACACGTTCAACGACAGCCGGATCACCAGACTGACCAGCAGCAGCACCGGAAATGCCTGAAAATCGGTCGGTTTATCGACCAGCGAGGCCATGACCAGCACAAGTGTCGCCATCGCGATGGAAATCGCAATGCCGAAATCCAGCACCCCCGCAGGCAACGGGATCACCAAAGAGATCACAACCAGCACCAGCCCGCCCGTTATCAACAGTGGTGCATCGATGATCTTGCGTTTTTTCACGGGAATCATTCGGCGGGCTCCTTAGCGGGGCGCAACAGGTCATCCAGCGTCCATGGGCGGTCGTTCATCAGGCCGATCCGGCGCAGATAGGCGATGGCGCTGATCCGGTCCGCGCTGTCCATCTGCATCAGGGTGACACGGTAATCGCGCGGCAGCCCCTGCCCCGACAGCAGCCAGCCGTTCGCGTCGCTGGCAAATTCTTCGAAACCACCACTGGCGGTTGTCAAAGCCGCCGTCAGGAACATCGCACCCATCGCTGTCATCATGCGGCCTTTTTCAATTCACGCAATGCGCCTTCCAGCGTGTCAAAGCTGGGGCGGACGTGTTCGGGAACGGATTGACGGCCAACCTCGACGCAAAGGGGGGTGGCATGCTGGTGAAGGCCCGCGACCAAGACCGATTTGATCACGTCGTAAAACCCCATATCCTGCTTGACCACGCCACCAAGACGGGTCGCCAAGGGCGCGACAAATCCATAGGACAGGAACACCCCCAGAAACGTCCCGACCAATGCGCCCCCGATCATCTTGCCCAGCACCGCAGGCGGCTGGTCGATCGAGCTCATGGTTTTGATCACGCCCAGAACGGCAGCGACAATGCCCAAGGCAGGCAATGCGTCGGCCATATTCTGAAGGGCGTGGGGGACGTGCATCTCCTCCTCGCGCAGGGTGGCGATGCGGCGGGTCAGGATGTCTTCGACCTGATAGGGGTCGTCATAATTCAGGCTGGTCGACCGCAATGTATCGGCAATCAACGAGACAACGTAATGGTCGGCCTGAAGGCGCGGATAGGCCCCGAAAATCGGTGACTCATCCGGCGTTTCGATGTGCTGTTCCAGTGCAACGGGGTTTTCACGGGCAATTTTCAGCAGCTGGAACATCAGGCATAGCACGTCCTGATGGTCCTGCGCGGTCCATTTCGGCCCTTTGAAAGCGCGGATCAGCCCGCCGATGGTGGCCTTCAACGTGTGGCTGTCGTTGGACAGCAGATAGGCCCCGATGGCGGCACCCATGATCATCATCATCTCGAACGGCAGGGCATGGGTGATGACACCCATCTTGCCCCCCGCAAGGATATAGCCACCAAAGACCATGACCATTGTCAGAACAATGCCGATAATACCGAACATCTGTGGATTTCCTTATGGCTTGCGGACGCTGCGCGCGCCCATCTGGGCGGTCAGCAGGGCGGCCTGGCGCGGCTCGACCGCGGCAATGATGCGGGCACCGGTTTCGGGCTGGACACGCATCAGGATTTCGGCGGCGAAATCGGCGGGAAGGTTGGTCAGGATCGCGGCAGCCTCGGCCGGTTTCATCTGGTCATAGACGGCGATCAGGCGGTCGATATCGGTCCGCACAGCCTCGGTTGATCCATTTCGGCTGGCGCGGGTTGCGCCCTTGGTGGACCGCAGTTCGCCAAGACGGGTGCGCAAGGTCGCCTCGGCTGTGGCCAGATCGGCTTTGCGCTGATCCAGCGCGGCCATATAGCGTTCGATCCGCAAGGCACGGTCGCGCAATTCTTCGGCCAAAGCAACGGCTTCGGGAACATCCGTGCAGCCTTGCAGCAGATCGGCAGGGCCCGCGACGGCCTGAAACACATCTGCGAAATTCTGGCCCTTCCAGATCATCGCCCCTGCGGGCAGGGCAAACAGCACGGCCAGAACCGGCAGGATCGCTTTAGACATCGGCCACCTCGGGGCGTTTGCGCAGACGGCGCGTGGCTTGTGGTTTGGGTGCCGCATCCGCGGCCAGACCGATCCGCTGGCGCAGATCCCAGATGGCCCGTTCGCGCCGCGCGGTTTCGATTTCATCGGCCAGCAATTCGCTGGCCGCCGTGGCTTCGTCACGGGCCGACCGGATGGCCTGTTCAAGGCGGTCCACCTCGGCTGCCATGATGGCGATGGCACCGCCAAGCCCGCTTTCAAGGTCGTTCAACTTGCGCAACCGGCGCGTCAACGAGGTGCAGAAAAGCGCAAGGCCGACACAGGCGACCAGCAAGGCCATTTGCAGGATGTGATCCATGGTCATTTGAAACGGAACTCCGTGATCAGCAGGTCGGTGACGGCCCCGTCGCCCAGAACCAGACGGGTGCGGGCGACCAGTTCGGTCCGGATGATTTCCAGCACCCCGCGCTTTTCATAGGCCGAGGGGTCCACCCCCGACAAAAAGGTCGTGAAGGCATCCGACACGCGCGGCATCAGGTGTTTGATCTGTGCCTTATGGGCGCTGTCGCTTTCGATGGTTGCCGATAGGATCAGGCTGCGCGACCGGCCGCCCGGCATGACAATTTCAATGGTCGGGATGTCGACAAATTCGGCCTGCATTTCGCCATGTGCGACGTTTGCCTCGGCGGGGCGGGACAACATCGCGGCGGGCGACCACAACCCCAGATAGGTCGAGCCGAACCCGACACCCCCAAGGATCAGCGTTGCCGCGATCGGGATCAGCATCCCCTTCTTGCGGGGTTTCGTTTCGGCGGTTTCGGTCATCGTGATTCTCCGTCCTGACCAGACCGGAATATCAGAACGCGACTAACCGAATCTTAACGTGGGCCATGTCAATCAGGGTCACGACGACAATCAAGCGCTGATTCGAAAGGAACGGTTTTGCAAAAACTGCAGGACTACTGGAACGAGCGAAGCTCTCAACAGCGGATGATTCTGGGCGGTGCTTTTCTGGCCGCTTTTCTCGCCATTGCGGGCTTTGGCTGGTTTGCCAACCGCACCAGCATGTCGCTGATCTATGGCGGGCTGGACGCGGCACAGGCGGGTGAGGTGATCGCAGGGATCGAACGCGCGGGCATTGCCTATGAGGTGCGCGGCGATGCCATCTGGGTTGATGCCGAACAACGCGACCGCCTGCGGATGGATCTGGCGGCCCAAGGCCTGCCTGCCGCTGGCAGCACCGGTTACGAATTGCTGGACGGCATGTCCGGTTTTGGCACCACATCGCAAATGTTTGACGCGGCCTACTGGCGCGCCAAAGAGGGCGAACTGGCCCGCACCATCCTTGCCCTGCCCAATGTCCGCACCGCGCGGGTGCATTTGGCCATCGAAACGGGGCGCGGATACCGCCGCGACCAGAATGGCAGTGCCTCGGTCACGCTGACCACTGCGGGGCAGGCTGTAAGCCGCGAACAGGCGGCGGCGCTGAAATACCTGATTTCATCGGGCGTTCCCGGCATGCAGCCCGACCGCGTGACCGTGATCGACAGCAAGCACGGCATCATTGCCGCCACCGAGGATCAAAGCGGGGCCGACCGCGCATCCGAAATGAAGCGCAATGTCGAACGTATTCTTGAACCGCATGTGGGTATCGGAAATGCCATTGTCGAACTGAACCTTGATCTGGTGACCGACACCGAACAGCTGACCGAACAGCGCTATGACCCCGAACAACGGGCGATGATTTCCACCGTGACCGAGGAAACCTCGGATCAAAGCAATACGACCGGTTATGGGGCCGTCACTGCGGCATCGAACCTGCCCGACGCAGACGAACAGTCGGGCGATCAAAGCCAGAGCACACGGTCCGAAAACCGCCAGCAGACGAATTACGAAGTCAGCCGCACCACCCGCGAGGTGTCGCGCATGCCCGGATCGACCCGCCGCATGACCGTGGCCGTGCTGGTCAACGGCATCCCCCAGACCAATGCCGATGGGGAAACCACGCTGGTGCCGCGAACCGATGCCGAACTGCAAACGCTGAAAGAACTTGTCGCCTCGGCAGTCGGCTTCGATGAAAGCCGCGGTGACCAGCTGACTGTCAAGTCGCTGGCTTTTGCCGATCTGTCGCAGGACGGATCATATGCGGCACCGGGCTTTCTTGACCGGCTTGCCCTGAACGATCTGGCCAAAATCGCGCTGATCGGCCTGTTCGCGCTGGCAGTTATCTTACTGCTGGTCCGCCCGATCATGCGCAACCGCGCGCCGCAGCCACCCATGCTGGACAACAGCCTGCCACCGCCCGTGGTGCCTGTGTTGACCGGCACTATTGATGATGAACCCGTCCCGACACGTCCTGCCCCCCCTGTGATCGTCGACGAACGCCCCGAACCGCAGACGCTGTCACTGCCCCCTGCCGATCCTGTCGCGCGTCTGAAGA
This sequence comes from Paracoccus sp. JM45, assembly GCF_003590715.1. GTDB lineage: Bacteria > Pseudomonadota > Alphaproteobacteria > Rhodobacterales > Rhodobacteraceae > Paracoccus. Next base: position 24,596 of record NZ_QQVY01000010.1, on the reverse strand, counting down.
ACATGATGCGCGAACGGCAGGATGAAAGCGCCAAGATCCTCTCGGGGTGGATCGACAATAAGGAACCCGCGAAATGAGCGTTGCGATCTTCAAACTGGAATCATTCTCGAACGCCCTTGCCGATCACGCCTCTCCGATGATCTTCACGCAAGAGGACATGGACCGCGCCCATTCCGAAGGGTTCGCAGAAGCCAACGCCCAGGCCGTCGATGCCCAGCTGCATGCCCTTGATGGCAGCCTGCGGCATCTGGCACAGACCATGACCGATGACGAAACCCGTCGGACGCAGCTGCGCGCGCAGGCGGTGCAAGCACTGGGGCCGATCCTGTCGCAGATCCTTGACCTGATGGCCCCCTCGGCCACATCGCGCAGGCTGGAGGATGCCTTGATGACCGAACTGGCGCGTCTGGCACAGGACTGCATCCCGCTGGTCGCACAGATCAATTGCAGCGACAGGCTGCGCGGGCTGGTCGAACGTTGCCTGACCCAGACCGACGTGCAGACGGTCACCATCGCGCCGGCCCCTACCGATACCATCACCGTCGAGCTGCAAGGCGGGCGGATCATTCTGGACCCCCAAACCATCGCCGGCGACATCCGCGCCCTGATTTCCGAGATTGCAGAGGACGACACGACATGGACGCATTGATGCATCTGATCGACACCGACAACATTCAGGTCGAGGTGACGATCCGCCTTGGCCGCACCCGTCAGACCGTGGCCCAACTGTCCGCTTTGCGCAGCGATGATGTGCTAGTGCTGGATCAGGCCATCGAAGACGGGGTCGAGATCTGCGTCGGCGACAAGGTCATCGCCCGTGGCGAACTGACCAGCGACGGCACCGCCGAGGATCGCCTTTGCGTGCGGGTTCTGGGCGCGACGGGGGCCGTGTGATCCGGCTGGCGATCCTGCTGGCGCTGCTGCCCCACGCGGCGCTGGCACAAGGTTTGGGCGATGCGCTTGGCGCAGGTCTAGGCGACAATGCCGTCCTGCTGGTGCTGGCCCTGACCGGCCTGTCGCTGGCACCGGGCATCGCCATCATGGTGACGGCGTTCCCCTTCATCGTGACGGTGCTGTCGATCCTGCGTCAGGCCATCGGCTTGCAGCAATCGCCGCCGAACATGCTGATCGTCAGCCTGTCGATTTTCCTGACGTGGTTCATCATGGACCCCGTCCTGCGCGAGGCATGGCAGACCGCAGGCCTTCCCCTGCAACAAGGGCAGATCGATATTGCCGAAGCATTCCGGCGCGGCATCATCCCGTTTCAAGGCTTCATGTCGGCCCGCACCGACCCCGACACCCTTGCGGCAATGGCCGAGATCGCCCCGGGCGCGGGCGGGGCCATTGACCGCCTGTCAGTGCTGATCCCGTCCTTCATGCTGTCCGAAATCCAGCGCGCGTTCGAGATCGGCTTTCTGATCGCCCTGCCCTTCCTGATCATCGATCTGGTCGTGTCGGCGGTGTTGATGTCGATGGGCATGATGATGGTGCCACCGGTGGTGGTGTCGCTGCCTTTCAAGCTGGCGTTTTTTGTCGTGGTCGATGGCTGGACGATGATCGCGGGCGCGCTGGTGCGCAGCTACACCTGATTTATCAGGCGCGCTGCGCATCCAGATTGTCGATGCCAAGGACGGACAGGACCTTGGCCTCGATATGGTCGGCGTTCAGCGCGCTGGTGTCATACATCGCGCGCGGCGCATCGTGATCGACGAATTCGTCCGGCAGCACCATGGACCGGAACTTCAGACCGGTGTCGAAGACGCCTTCCTCGGCCAGCAATTGCGCCACATGGCTGCCGAAACCACCGACCGAGCCTTCCTCGATGGTGATCAACGCATCATGGTCGCGCGCCAGTTGCAGGATCAGATCGCGGTCCAGCGGCTTGGCGAAACGCGCGTCGGCCACGGTGGGCGTGATGCCACGGGCCGACAAAGCCTCGCAGGCAGTCATCACCTCGGACAGGCGGGTGCCGAAGGACAGGATGGCGACGGTCTTGCCTTGGGTGATCATGCGGCCCTTGCCGATGGGCAGAACCTGACCGCGTTCGGGCATTTCGACGCCCGTGCCTTCGCCGCGCGGAAAGCGGAAGGCGATGGGGCCACTGTCATGGGCGGCGGCGGTGGCGACCATATGGACCAGCTCTGCCTCATCCGCGGCGGCCATAACGGTGAATCCGGGCAGGTTGGCCAGAAACGCGATGTCATAGGCACCGGCATGGGTCGGACCGTCCTGCCCCACCAGTCCGGCACGGTCGATGGCAAAGCGCACGGGCAGGTTCTGCACCGCGACATCATGCACGATCTGGTCGTAACCGCGCTGCAGGAAGGTGGAATAGATCGCGCAGAAGGGCTTCATGCCGCCTGCCGCCAGACCCGCGCAGAAGGTCACGGCATGCTGTTCGGCGATCCCTACATCGAAGCAGCGGCGCGGGAAACGTTCGGCAAACTGCTTCAGACCGGTGCCATCGGGCATGGCGGCAGTGACGCCGACAATGCTGTCGTCGCGGCCAGCCTCATCCATCAGCGCCTTGGCGAAGACGGCGGTATAGCTGGGGGCGTTGGATTTCGCCTTGGCCTGTTCGCCGGTCACGACATCGAAGCGGCCACGCGCGTGGCCACGGTCGGCGGCACCTTCGGCAGGGGCATAGCCCTTGCCCTTTTTCGTCACCACGTGGATCAGCACCGGACCGGTCGCCCGCGCCTTCAACGTCCGCATCAACGGCAACAACTGTTCCATGTCATGCCCGTCGACGGGACCGATATAGGAAAAGCCCAATTCTTCAAACAGGGTGCCGCCGACGGTCATGCCCTTCAGCATTTCCTTGGCACGACGGGCACCTTCCTGAAACGCATCCGGAAGGAAACCGACCGCACCTTTGGCGGCTGCCTTCAGTTCCTGAAACGGGCCGCCCGCATAAAGCCGCGTCAGATAGGAGGACATCGCGCCCACAGGCGGGGCGATCGACATTTCATTGTCGTTCAGAATGACGAACATGCGGCGGCCTTCGTGGCCTGCGTTGTTCAGCGCCTCATAGGCCATGCCCGCGCTCATGGCGCCATCACCAATCACGGCAATCGCATCGCCCGGATCGCCGCCCAGATCGCGCGCGGTTGCAAAACCCAAAGCGGCGGAAATCGAGGTCGAGGAATGCCCCGCCCCGAAAGGATCATATTCGCTTTCGGTGCGCTTGGTGAAACCGGCCAGACCGCCACCTGTACGCAGTGTGCGAATACGGTCGCGGCGTCCGGTCAGGATCTTATGCGGATAGCATTGGTGCCCCACATCCCAAATGATCTTGTCGCGCGGCGTATCAAAGACCGCATGCAGCGCCACAGTCAGTTCCACGACGCCCAGACCGGCGCCCAGATGGCCGCCCGTCACGCTGACCGCGCTGATGGTTTCCGATCGCAGCTCATCGGCGACTTGCCGCAGGTCGTGATCGTCGAATGATTTCAGATCGGACGGAAGCGTGATCCGGTCCAGCAGCGGGGTCTTGGGATTATCTGTCATGGCTGGCCCTCCTCCGGGACGGGCGGCTATCAGGTGTCGCGCTCGATAACGAAACGCGCCAACAGGCGCAAGTTTCCGGCGGCCTCTCCATAACCGCCCAGCGCATCGATGCCTGCGGTGACAAGTCGTCGCGCCTCGGCCTGCGCGCCGTCCAGCCCCAGCAGGGAAACGAAAGTCGCCTTGCCCGCATCCGCGTCCTTGCCGACACGCTTGCCGGTCACAGCCTCGGACCCCGTCACATCCAGAATATCATCAGCAATCTGGAAGGCGAGACCCAGCGCATCGGCGTAGCGGTCCAGCGCGGAAGGGTCGTCGCCCGCAATCAGGGGGCCCGCAGTGGCGGCAAAGCGGATCAGGGCACCGGTCTTGCCACCCTGAAGTTCCGTGATGGCGTCCAGATCCAGCGGCACACCAGCAGATTCGGCGGCAATATCCAACGCCTGCCCCCACACCATCCCCTGCGCGCCAGCAGCACGGGCCAAAGCCGCCACCAGCCGCAATCGCGACGGGGCTGCCCCGATGCGGTCATCAGACAACAGCTGGAACGCTAGCGTTTGCAGGGCATCGCCCGCCAGAATCGCCGTCGCCTCGGACCATTTCACATGGACGGTCGGCTGGCCGCGTCGCAGGTCATCATCATCCATCGCCGGCAGATCGTCATGGACAAGGCTATAGGCGTGCAGTGCCTCGACCGCGGCGGCGGCTGGCAGGGCGGCATCATCGGGCACACCGTGCAGCCGTGCGGATTCCATCACCAGAAAACCGCGCAGACCTTTGCCGCCCCTGACAGCATAGGCCATCGCGTCGCGCAGATCACCCGCAGGCAAGTCACCGATGGCGCGATCCAGTTCGGCCTGAACCTGTGCCTGAACCCGCGTCAGCGCGGCTTGCATTACAGACCCTCGGTCGGGGTGGTTCCAGTAGGCTGACCATTGGCGGCCAAGGTGATTTTCTCAACCCGTTCTTCGGCCTCGCGCAGGCGGGCGTCGCAATGGCTCCGCAGGGCAGCACCGCGTTCGTAAAGCGCGATGGATTCCTCCAGCGTGGCTTCGCCGGTTTCCAGCTTGCCGACGGTGGCTTCCAATTCGCGCATCGCCTCTTCAAAGGACAGGGTCTTGATATCGCTCATTCTGCGGTCTCCATCAGCACTTGGATATGGGCGCGGATCATAGCCAGCTTTCGGACCGGACACCACCGCACGCGGTCAGACTGTCAGGCGCTGGCCGTCATGGCCCTTGATTGTCAGGTTCATCAACGTGCCTTCGGGTTGGTCATGATCAAAGGTCACTTCGGTGAATTGTTCGGTACGGCCAAGGCGCGGGCCTTCGGTCAGCACGCGATGCGCCTTGCCCATCTGCGCGTCCAGATGCCGCAGCAACGCCGCATCCCCTGCGGCGCGCAATTGCGCCGCACGGTCGCGGATGATTAGCCCTTTGACGGCCGGCATCCGTGCCGCAGGCGTGCCCTGACGCGCGGAATAGGGGAACACATGCAAAAACGTCAGGTCGCAATCAGTGACCAGCTTGATCGAATTGGCAAACATCTCGTCGGTTTCGGTTGGAAAACCGGCGATGATATCGGCACCAAAGACCATATCGGGGCGCAAACGGCGGGCCTCTTCGCAAAAGGCAATCGCATCGTCGCGCAGGTGGCGGCGCTTCATCCGTTTTAGCACCATGTCGTCACCCGCCTGCAATGACAGGTGCAGGTGCGGCATCAGGCGCGGTTCGGTCGCAATGGCCAGCATCAGGTTTTCATCCGCCTCGATCGAATCGATGCTGCTGATCCGCAGGCGCGGCAAGTCCGGCACCAGACGCAGGATTCGCATCACCAGATCACCCAGACGCGGCGTGCTTGGCAGATCACCACCCCAGCTGGTCAGATCGACGCCGGTCAGCACGACCTCGTTAAAGCCACGCCCGACCAGACGCTTGATCTGTTCGATGACGACGCCCGCAGGGACGCTGCGCGAGTTGCCCCGCCCGAAGGGGATGATGCAGAAGGTGCAGCGATGGTCGCAGCCGTTCTGGACCTGCACATAGGCGCGGTGACGACCGAACCCGTCGATCAGATGGCCCGCGGTTTCCTGCACCGACATGATGTCATCGACCAGCACCTTTTCGGTCTGGCCGATCAGGTCGGGGGCGCGCAGGTCGGCCCATGTCTGAGGCTGCATCTTTTCGTGATTGCCGATCACCTTCGTGACCTCTGGCATCGAGGCGAATGTTTCGGGTTCGGTCTGGGCCGCGCAGCCGGTGACGATGACCGGCACGCCGGGGTTTTCGCGCGACAGACGGCGGATTTCCTGACGGGCCTTGCGGACGGCCTCGGCGGTGACGGCGCAAGTATTGACGACCACGGCGCCGGACAGACCGGCAGAATCGGCCATCTCGCGCATCGCCTCGGTCTCATAGGCGTTCAGACGACAGCCGAGGGTGGAAAAGACAGGCGCGCTCATGACAGCCACTCGGGCGTCAGGGTGCCACGAAAGACAAGGGCCGTCGGCCCCTCCATCCAGACGCCATCCTCGCGCCAGTCGATCAACAGCTGACCCCCCGGCACATTAACAGTAACACGCCGCCCCGTCAGCCCGCGACGGGCCGCAGCAACGACCGCCGCACAGGAACACGATCCGGATGCCAGCGTCGGGCCCGTTCCACGTTCCCAGATCCGCAGCAGGATTTCTGTATCGGACAGAATCTGCACGACCTCGACATTGGTTCGCTGGGGATACAGCGGGTGATGTTCATGCGCGGGGCCGAACTGATCCAGCTGCACCGCATGGGCGTCTGGCACAAAAAAGGTAATGTGCGGATTGCCCATTCCCGTCGCCACAGGATCGCCGTCAATCGGCAGGTGGTCGATATCAACATCACGCGCCAAGGGAATCGCCTGCCAGTCCAGAACCGGCGGGCCCATATTCACCCGCGTGATGCCACCCCCTGCATCCTCGGCCAGCAGCATCCCGTGATCGGTCCGCAGCTTCAGCGCCGTCTTGCCGGTTTCATCCATCAGCAGCCGCGCAATGCAGCGCGTGGCATTGCCGCAGGCCGCGCTAAGTGAGCCGTCGGCGTTCCAGAACACAAGGCGCGCATCGGCATCCTCGCAATCCTCGATGGCTGCCAGCTGGTCGAAACCGACACCGCAATGGCGGTCGGCAATACGCGCGACAAGGCCGGCGTCAGGACGTGCCATCCCGCCGCGCAAATCGAACACTGTGAAATCATTGCCCAGCCCGTGCATTTTCAGGAAGGGCATACCGGTTTGGGATGCATAGGTCATAGGGCGCGATATAATGCTGGCAGAATCATTTTGCCAGCATGTAGATTTTTCTGCTTGACGCCACGGGCCACCCCCCCTAGGAACCGCCTCGTGATGGGCCCATAGCTCAGTTGGTAGAGCAACTGACTTTTAATCAGTGGGTCACAGGTTCGAATCCTGTTGGGCTCACCACTGAAATATTCTGTTGTTTCAATTAGATGTCTTGACGGCACCGTCAAAGGCATTTATGAAACTTTCAAGTGTGGGCCCATAGCTCAGTTGGTAGAGCAACTGACTTTTAATCAGTGGGTCACAGGTTCGAATCCTGTTGGGCTCACCACTGACATCCTTTCAAAACAGCAAAAACACTGCAAACCGCCCTTGGGCGGCTTTTGCAGTTTCATCTGCCAAGAATCACTTATGTGGAAATCTGGTAGGCCCGGAGGGACTCGAACCCCCAACCAAGGCGTTATGAGCGCCCTGCTCTAACCATTGAGCTACAGGCCCCCGTAGCGTGCCTATGCGTAATGCCACCTTGTGCGGCGGTCAAGCGCTTGGGCGTTGCTTGATGGGCAGTGTTCCGTTATCGGGAACCCGACATCAGCCGGGGGCCGCCATGACACAGAACGGGATCAGCTATCGCGATGCAGGCGTCGATATCGACGCAGGGAACGCTTTGGTCGAACGCATCAAACCGGCTGCGGCCGCAACGAAACGATCGGGGGTCATGGACGCCCTGGGCGGATTCGGCGCGCTGTTCGATCCGCGCGCGGCGGGTTTTGACGATCCGGTTCTGGTTGCGGCCACCGATGGCGTCGGCACCAAGCTGCGCATCGCCATCGACACCGGCCATCTGGACGGCATCGGACAGGATCTGGTTGCCATGTGCGTCAACGATCTGGTCTGTCAGGGCGCTGAACCGCTGTTCTTTCTGGACTACTTCGCGACAGGCAAGCTGTCGGTCGACGAAGGTGCGCGTGTCATCGAAAGCATTGCACGTGGCTGTAAGGCCGCCAATTGCGCGTTGATCGGCGGCGAAACGGCGGAAATGCCCGGCATGTATCATGACGGCGATTTCGACCTTGCGGGCTTTGCGGTTGGTGCCATGCAGCGCGGCACGGCATTGCCTGCGGGCGTTGTTGCAGGTGACGTGCTGCTGGGTCTGCGGTCGGACGGGGTGCATTCCAACGGTTATTCGCTGGTGCGCAAAGTTGCCGAACGCGCGGGGCTTGGCTGGAACGACGCCTCGCCCTTCGGAACCGCGACACTGGGTGAGGATTTGCTGGTCCCGACACGTCTTTATGTCACCTCGGCGCTGGCTGCGGTTCGTGCAGGCGGCGTGCATGCGCTGGCCCATATCACCGGCGGTGGCCTGACCGAAAACCTGCCCCGCGTGCTGCCCAAAGATCTGGGTGCAGATATCGACCTGACCGCATGGACCCTGCCGCCCGTCTTTACATGGCTGGCCGAAGCAGGCGGGATTGATCAGGCCGAGATGTTGAAGACCTTCAACAGCGGCATCGGGATGATCCTGTCGGTTGCCGCCGACCGTGCCGACGACCTGACCGAATTGCTGACCCAAGAAGGCGAAACCGTTCACCGCCTTGGCACAGTGACCGAAGGCGCTGGCATGCGTTATTCGGGGCAGCTTGCATGAAACGCGTCGCGATCCTGCTGTCCGGAGGCGGCTCTAACATGCTGCGTCTGGTTCAGGATATGACCGGCGACCATCCGGCGCGACCCGTTCTGGTCGCGTCGAATGACCCGCAGGCGGCCGGTCTGACCCGCGCCGCCGAACTGGGCATTCCGACGGCTGCCGTCGATCACCGCGCCTTCCCCCGCGACCGCGCAGGGTTCGAGGCGGCATTGCTGGAACCCCTGCTGGCCGCACAGCCCGACATCATCTGTCTTGCAGGCTTCATGCGTATCCTGACACCTGATTTCGTCGCGCGCTTTCAGGGGCGGATGCTGAACATCCATCCGTCGCTTTTGCCCAAATACCCCGGCCTGCACACCCATGCCCGCGCGATCGAGGCGGGCGATGCCGAGGCCGGTGCCACCGTTCATCTGGTCACCCCCGTGCTGGACGACGGCCCCCTGCTGGGACAGGCCCGCGTGCCCGTTCTGCCGGATGATACGGCGGACAGTCTGGCAGCGCGGGTTCTGGTGCAGGAACATCAGCTTTATCCTGCGGTCTTGCGGAAATTTGCGGCGGGCGACCGTATTCCGGTACTTTTGCAAGGCTAAGCTGCCAAAGAGTCACGAAAACTTTATTGATTGTTGCCGCATCATTGGTAAGGCTGTCCCCAAGGCCCGCCCAAGGGTCCACCACCAAGGAATGATGCTGTGAATTACGAATGGGCCTTCATCGCAAATTGGCTGATCTTCGGCGCATTGACCCTGCTCTACGTCGATCCCTTCGATATTTTCAGCAGTGACGATGATGATGACGACGACGACGACACCAGCGATGTCGACGAAGAAATTACCACGGGCATCACTTTCATCGGCGAAAACACCGACGATACAATCGACGGAACCGATGGAGATGATATCATTCTTGGCCTTGCAGGCGATGACCGGATCACCGGCGGCGCGGGTGACGATTACATCGAAGGCAACGTGGGCGATGATACGATCACCGGTGGCGCAGGCGATGACAGCATCGCGGGCGGTGGCGGGCTGGACGATATATCGGGCGGCGACGGCAATGATGTGATCAGCAGCGACCGTCTTGATGGCGACGCCGAATGGGGTCGCGGTGCCGAGGAAACCCTGTCAGGTGGCGCGGGCGATGATACGCTGTATTTCTCGGGTCAGGATGTGGCCATCGGTGGTGAAGGCAACGACAGCTTCAACATGATCGTCGACCCCGAAGACGGTCCCGCCCATATCACCGACTTCAGCGCCGAGGACGACCGGCTGACTCTTTATGCCGATTACGACGCCGAAAATCCGCCGGAAATCACCACGATCGCCGATGAGGAAACCCAGACCACCAGCATCATGCTGGGCGATCAGGCGACCGTCACGCTGGACGGGGTGTTCGAACGTGATGATCTGGATATCGAACTGAAAGAAGAAGACGATCTGGAACTGGATTACGCAGCCGACGCATAAACGCGTCAGACGCGTAGAAACCGGTCCTTGACCTGCGGATTGGTCTTCAGGGCTTCGGTTGATCCTGCCCAGACGATCTGACCTTTTTCGACAATGTAATGCCGGTCGGCAAAACGACTTAATGCCGAGACGTTCTTGTCGATGACAAGGATTGCCTCACCCTCGGATTTCAGGCGGGTCAGGCAATCCCATATCTGGTCGCGGATCAGCGGCGCCAAGCCTTCGGTTGCCTCGTCCAGCACGATCAGTTCAGGGTTCGTCATCAGGGCACGACCAATGGCCAGCATCTGTTGTTCACCACCCGACAGCTGGTTGCCCATATTGCGCCTGCGTTCGCGCAACCGCGGGAACAGGTCATAGACCCGTTCCGCTGTCCATTTGCCCTTGCCCGCCCCTGCCCGCGCGGTGGCGATCAGGTTTTCATGCACGCTGAGTGTCGGGAAGATCAGCCGGCCTTCGGGCACCAGCCCAAGGCCCAGCCGTGCGATCCGGTTGGGGGCCGCCCCCGTCACATCCACGCCGTCGATGCTGACCCGACCACCCCGCGGTTTCAGCAGACCGAAAACGGATTTCACCGTGGTGGTCTTGCCCATGCCGTTACGGCCCAGCAGGGTCACCACCTCGCCGCGATCAATGGTCAGCGACATGCCGAACAGCACTTTGCTTTCGCCGTAAGCGGCTTGCAGATCCTCGACCACCAGCATCAGGACGGCTCCTCTTCCTCGCCCAGATAGGCGGCACGGACCTTCGGGTTATCGCGGATCATGTCGGGCGTTCCGCTGGCGATGATCTGTCCGTAGACCAACACCGAGATATGGTCTGCCAGCCGGAAGACCGCGCCCATATCATGTTCGATCAGGACCATCGTCACCTGCGACCGCAGGCGGTCCAGCAGATCGACCAGCACCTCGGCCTCTTCGGGGCCGGTGCCGGCCAAGGGTTCATCCAGCAACAACAGGCGTGGCCCCGTGGCAAGGGCAACGGCCAGTTCCAGCTGGCGTTTTTCCCCGTGCGAGAGCAGCCGCGCGGGCAGCTGCGCCTTGGTGTGCAGGCCGACCTTGGACAGATATTCCATTGCCTGATCGTTCAGCGCGACTTCCGATGCCGCCGGTCGCCAAAAGCGGAAGGATGATCCTGACCGCGCCTGCACCGCAATCGCCACGTTTTCCAGCACAGACAACTGCGGCAGGATACGTGTCAGCTGGAAAGACCGCGCCAGCCCCCGACGCACCCGCAGCGGCATTTCCAGCTGTGTGATGTCATGACCGTCATAGATGACCTGCCCCGCATCCGGGGCCAACTGGCCGCTTAGCTGCGCGACCAGGGTGGTTTTCCCCGCACCGTTCGGACCGATGATCGCGTGGATTTTTCCCGCCTGCACGTCGAAGGATACATCATCGGTCACCGCCAAGGCTCCATAGGCCTTGCGCAAGCCGCGGACCTGCAACAAGGGACCTGTCATAGGTCACGGCCTTTCCTGCTGATCCGTGCGGCTAGACTGCTAAGCCCGCCCGGCGAAAAGATCACGACGGCCAGCAGCAGCACCCCGAAATACAGCTTCCAATGTTCCGAAATGCGGGCCATCGCCTCCTCCAGCCCGATGGTGAACAGCGCTCCGGCCAAGGCCCCTGTCAGATTGCCGATCCCGCCCAAGGCCACCATGATGATCAATTCGCCGGACCGCTGCCAGCTGGCCAGTTGCGGCGACACATATTCCAGCTGGTTGGCCAGCAGCACCCCCGCCACCGAACAGATCGCCGCCGAAACCGCATAGGCGGTCAGTTGATAGGGCAGGATACGAAAGCCGATGGCCTGCATCCGCACGGCGTCCTCGCGCGTGCCGACCAGCACCCGCCCAGAGCGTGATCCGGTCAGGCGATACAGCCCCCAGAAGCAGCACCCCAGCACGGCCAGCACCAGATAGAACAGCACCAGATCATGTTCCAGCCAGTCCTGCCCCATGATCGTGGACCGCGCACCAAGGCTGGACCCGTCATCACCGCCAAAAACCGACAGTGAAATCAGGAAGAAATATAGCATCTGCCCGAATGCCAGCGAAATCATGATGAAATAGACCCCGCGCGTGCGCAGCGCGATCACACCGGTGATTGTAGCAAAGACCGCGCCCGCCAAGGCGGCAATCACGAATTGGACAAGTATATCGGTGACGCCGATGCCGGACAGGAACAGCACACTATAGGCGCCGATCCCTAGAAATGCCGCATGGCCGAAAGACACCAGCGCCCCGTATCCAAGGATCAGGTCCAGTGACAGCGCGGCAATGGCATAGACCATCATCCGCGTCACGACCGAGGAAAAGAACCCCTGCCCCATCCACGTCAGAACCAGCGGTACAATCGCCAGCAGCGTGAACAGGATCAGGGCAGCGGTCACGCGGCGCGGCAAACGGGCGGCGTTCATGACGTGCCCCTTCCGAACAGCCCGTTAGGCCGCCAGCACAGGATCGCCGCCATCAGGATATAGACCAGCATCGGCGCGATGGTGCGCCCCATCTGGGTGGCAACATCCAGATCCAGCACCATCTTCAGAACGATGGGACCGAAAATGCGCCCCACCGTGTCGATCACGCCGACCAGCAAGGATGCGATAAACGCCCCGCGGATCGACCCGACGCCGCCGATGACGATGACCACAAAGCCAAGGATCAGGATGGAATCGCCCATCCCCGGATCGACCGAAAGAATCGGCGATACGATCGCCCCCGCAAACCCCGCCAGCATGGCCCCGAAGGCAAAGACCAGCATGAACAACCGCCCAATATCCACCCCCAGCGCCGAGACCGTCGACCGGTCATGTGCCCCCGCCCGCAGCAGCATGCCAATGCGTGTCCGCCCGATGACGAACCACAGACAGAATGCCGTCGCCAGCCCTGCCCCGATGATGGCTAGCCGATAGACCGGAAAGCGGATCGGCCCCGCCAATGGGATCGACCCTGTCAGCATGTCAGGTATGGGAACATTCAGCGGCGCGGCGCCCCAGATGATCTTGACGCCCTCGGACAGGATCATCACCAGCGCAAAGGTCGCCAGCACCTGATCCAGATGGGGACGGTCATACAGCCTGCGGAAAATCGTCACCTCAAGCACCAGTCCGACCAGCATGGTCGCGGGCAGTGTCAGCAACAGGCCTAACCAGAAGCTGCCTGTCACCGCCGTCAGGCTGGCCATCAGATAGGCCCCGACCATGTACAGCACGCCATGCGCCAGATTGATGAAATCCATGATGCCGAAAACCAGTGTCAGTCCTGCCGCAACAAGGAACAGCAATATCCCGAACTGGGCACCGTTCAGAACTTGAAGCAGCAGAAGGTTGCTCATGCGGGTCCGCCTTTGGGCTGAGTGGGTCCTATCGACCTATATGTTTCAAGCATGAAAGAATTGATTGCAACGTTTTTAACCTGCCCCGATGATCGACACAGGCTGGCTGCCGGTCCAACAGGCGCAAGCCCCGCATGGTGCAAATTTTCTTTACTTGCGACTTTCCACGATGCGAACTGACAGCACAAAGGACGCCAGACGCGGCCTTGGTTCAACAAGCAGCCACCAAAAAGCTGCAAGGAGGTAGAACGTGATGCAATTGAAAACCACCCTTCTGGCAACCAGCATTCTGGCCGGTCTGGCCCCGATGGCGCATGCCGATGATGATGTCGTGCGCGTCGGGCTGGTCTATACACTCAGCGGTCCTGCGGCGGTGCTGGGCGAACATTCCCGCGACGGTTTTTTGCTGGCGATGGAAAACCTTGGCAACAAGCTGGGCGGCAAAGAGGTCGAGATTACTGTCATTGATGACGAACAAAAGCCGGACATCGCTGTCAGCCGCGCGCGCGAGCTGGTCGAAAGCGATCAGGTCGATTTTGTCGTCGGGCCGGTGTTTTCGAACATCCTGAACGCCATCGTAGGTCCGGTGACCGAAGGCGGTGCCTTTCTGGTATCGACCAACGCAGGCACATCGAATCTGGCGGGGGTCGAATGTAACCCCGATCTGTTCGTGACCTCCTATCAGAACGACCAGATGCATGAGGTGTCGGGAAAATATGCACAGGATCAGGGCTTCCAGAACGTCTTCCTGCTGGCCCCGAACTATCAGGCCGGAAAGGACGCGATGGAAGGGTTCAAGCATTCCTATACCAACGGTCTTGCGGGCGAGATTCTGGTCCCCTTGGGCCAGCTGGATTTCTCGGCCGAGCTGGCGCAGATCGCGGCGATGCAGCCCGATGCCATCTATGCCTTTATGCCAGGCGGGATGGGGGTCAATCTGGTCAAGCAGTTCAACCAGGCGGGCATGACCGGCATTCCCTTTATGTCGGCTTTTACAGTCGATGAAACCACCCTGCCCGCCCAGCAGGATGCCGCATTGGGTCTGTCGGGCGGATCAAACTGGGCCCCCGATCTGGATACGCCGCAAAGCAAGGAATTCGTCAGCCAGTTCGTCGCAAAATATGACCGCGTACCTGCGACCTATGCTATGCAGGCCTATGACGCAGCCTATCTGATCGACAGCGCGGTTGCTGCGGTGGAGGGCAACTTGTCCGACCGCGACGCCTTGCGCGATGCGATGGCCAAAGCGGATTTTACATCCCTGCGCGGGGATTTTGCCTTTGGTCCGAACCATTTCCCCGTTCAGGATTTCTATCTGACCAAAGTGGTCCAGCGCGAGGATGGCGCCTATGCCACCTCGATCGACCAGACAATTTTCACGGCTTATAGCGACAATTATGTTGGCGACTGCGCGATGTAGAACAGCCCTTCGCGGCAGGGTCACCCCCCCCGCCGCGAAACAATCGAACGTTTTCATGCCTGAAGCGTAATCAAAATTGACTTAAGTAAAGTAATTTGCCATCGTTTCCCTGACGCAGCAGTCGGAGGAGCGGCAGCGGCATTGCATCCATATTTCGTGTCACGCGGCTGATGGCCCCGTCGATCACCTGTGCCTGCAAAACTGCCCGCCATGTTTCTTCGACAGATCACACAGGGTCGGCATATGAAGAAGGTCGTGACCATCGGAGAGATCCTGGTCGAGATTGTGGCAACCACCAAAGGCGACGGCTTTTACGATGCCCAGCCGCTGGTCGGGCGGTTCCCTTCGGGTGCGACTGCAATCCTTGTCGATCAGCTAGGCAAACTGGGGACACCCTGCGCCATCATATCGCGCGAGGGGGATGATGATTTCGGACATCTGGACATTACACACCTGCGTCAGGACATCGTCGATGTGTCGGGCATCGAAATTGCCACCGGCAGCGCCTTTGTCCGGTATCGTGATGATGGCATCCGCAGTATCGCGATCAAACGCGGCAGCGAAGGTGCCAGTCTGTTCGAACGCGGTGTGCAGGTCGATGCTGGACCGATCGCGGTTCAGGAAATCGCCCCGACCGGTACAGGCGACAGCTTCCTTAGCTTTTGGTTGAAAGAGGACGATCCCGAACTGGCACTGCGCTATGATAATGCTGCAAGCGCGCGCGCTGTCGCCCGACTTGGCCCGCTGGAGGGAACCTCGACCCGTCCGGAACTGGATGCAACGCTGTTGGACCAGAAAGGCGAACCGCGTGTTGGACAACCAGTTAAATAATACCCCAAGCCAGCGCGGTGGTGGGGTGCCGGACCATATCATCATCGCCGACGACACGATGGAACAGGGGATGGATATCCCTACCAATTGTGGCGACATATATCACGCGACAATTGCCGCATGCGCCTTGCAGCGGTCTTCCATTTACATCTGGCCGCACCCGCAAGCGGTTGTCGCTCCCATGGCCCTGCCGCGCGACACGCAATTGCCGGAAACGCTGATTGCACAATGCCTTGGCGGTCTTTATCCAAGGATAGGGGCCGGTCAAATTGCCCCCATTGCAGCCGATCTTGCGCTTGCTGCGGTTGAACAAATGACCCAAGACTATGTCCGCGCGTGCAGCACATAGACTGACCGCGAATGACAGGAAAAGACCCTTGACCAAGAAAGACACCCCAGGCCCCGTGACCGCGATCCGCACCATGGAGGAATTCGCCCTGCACGTCGGGCTGTCACGGCCAACGGTGTCAAAATACTTTAACGACCCTTCCTCGGTCCGCAAGAAAACCCGCGAACTGATCGAGGAAGCGGTCCAGTCTTCCGGTTTTCGCCCCAATATTTTCGCGGTCAATCTGAAGCGCCAGAAAAGCAAGTTTCTGGGGGTGATCATCCCGAACACCGCCGATGCCTTCTATATGGCCCTGACACGTCGGATCGAGGAGGTTGCCGATCAGGCGGGCTATTTCGCGGTTGTTCTCAGCTCGAACGGGCGACCCGAATTGCAGGCCGCAGCGATCGAGCGGTTCAAATCCATCAACGTCGCGGGCGCGATCGTGGCCCCCCTTGGGGTGAACAGTGAAGATGGCCAGTTGGAGGTTCTGGAAAGCCGTGTTCCGGTGGTCTATGTCGACAGCCCCAGATCCAGAAACGCCTCATTCGTCGGCAGTGACAATCGCAAGGGGTTCGGCCTGATCGTCGATTACCTGTGCGACACCGGCAATCCCCCCGCTTTTCTGGGCATGCCGCAGGTCAACCGCAACGCCCAGCTGCGGTGTGATGCCTATGAGGAGGCGATGAGGAATGCCGGTCATGACCCCGTCGTGCTGCCCGTACCTGACAGCCGCAACTGGGATTTCGAACGCTTCGGACATGAACAGGTCGCAAAGCTGCTGTCCGAGGGAAAGAACCCCGGAACCCTGCTGTGCGCCAACGACCGCGTGGCATTCGGTGCCCTGCTGGCCGCATGGGAGGCAGGCGTAAAAGTTGGCAACTCTGACGATTGTGCATTGCGGATCGCCGGACATGACGACCACCCGCTGTCGCGTTTCACCACACCACCCTTGACGACCGTGGCGCAGGATTTCAGCGAAATCGCACGACTTGCGACCATGCGCGTTCTGGCCCAGATCGAGGGTGAGGATATTGTTCCGGACCAATGCCTGCTGACGCCAACCCTTGTGCTGCGCGGCTCTGCCTAAGGCATCAAAGCCGGTGGGGATTGTCAGCCCTCGTTGGGCCGGACGCGTGTCTGCCGGATGTTAGATCGCAACTTAAGGTGCCGGACGTGCACCATAATGTATCGGCGCGACTGACATATCCCGTCAAAGACCCGCGCTGTTGCAATACTGCTTATCAATCATGTCACAAAACAGACTATGCGCCGGAGCCGTAAACATTCGGAATGCAGCATCCAATCTGTAAACAAAGGGCATGGCGCGATTTGCGACATGCCCCTTGGTGGCAAATTGCTAAGAATGACCTGCCAATATCAGCTCATCCATTGGCCGCCGTCGACATTATAGGTCTGGGCCAGAATGTAATCCGCCTCGGACGAGGCGAGGAAAATGGCCATTCCGGTCAGGTCATCGGGCGTGGCAAAGCGGCCTGCCGGAACGCCGGCCTCGACCTCGGCTTTTTTCTGGCCCGGCTTTTTGTTTTCAAGCTTGGCAAACATTGCATCGACATGTTTCCAATGCGCGCCATCGACCACACCGGGAGCAATGGCGTTTACATTGATGCCATGGCGGATCAGATCCAGCCCCGCCGACTGCGTCAGGCTGATCACTACCGCCTTGGTCGAACAATAGACGGCGACCAAAGCCTCGCCCCGACGACCGGCCTGTGATGCCATATTGATGATCTTGCCGCCATGGCCCTGCTTGATCATCTGCGCGGCGGCCGCCTGCATGGTGAACAGCGTGCCCGCAACGTTCACGGCATACAGCCGGTCATAGCTGGCCCGCGTGATATCCACCGTTTCCGAGGCATCAAACAGCGCCGCATTGTTGATCAGAATGTCCAGCTTACCGGTCTTTTCGACAACCGCCGCAATGGCCGCGTCGATGTCTTCCTGCTTGCTGACATCCAGTTTCACCGCATAGGCGGCATCGCCCAATTCGGCGGCGGTTGCTTGGGCCGCCGCCAGATCGATATCCGCGATGGCAACAGTCGCGCCCTCGCGGATATAGGCTGCGGCAAAGCCGCGCCCGATCCCTTGGGCTGCGCCGGTGATCAATGCGGATTTGCCAGTCAGCCGGTTCATGTGATGGCCAGACCTTCCTTGTCAAAGCGATAGACGCGGCCTTCTTCCGGCGTCAGCCAGATGCGGTCGCCATGACTGATGGGGAATTCGCCAGCCGCGCGGGCGATGATATGCGTGCCATCATCCAGATCGATATGCAGGAAGGTGTCCGAGCCCAGATGTTCAGCCACACCCACGGTGCCCGGCAACTGGCCTTCGGTCTTGGACATCAGGAAATGTTCCGGACGCACACCGATGGCATGAGCGCCAAACGCCTCGGCTGCCGGACCTTCAAGGAAGTTCATGTTCGGGCTGCCGATGAAGCCGCCGACAAAACGGTTCGCGGGGCTGTGATACAGTTCCAGCGGGCTGCCGATCTGTTCGACACGACCGGCGCGCAGAACAACGATCTTATCGGCCATGGTCATGGCTTCGACCTGATCATGCGTCACATAGACCATGGTGGTGGCCAGTTTCTTGTGCAGTTCCGAAATCTCGACCCGCATGTTCACGCGCAAGGCGGCATCAAGGTTCGACAACGGTTCATCGAACAGGAAGGCCGCAGGTTCGCGCACAATGGCACGACCGATGGCCACACGCTGGCGCTGGCCACCCGACAGCTGGCCCGGCTTGCGGTCCAGATAATCGGTCAGGTTAAGAATGCCGGCGGCGTGGTTGACGCGCTTCTGGCGTTCCTCTTCCGGCATTTTTGCCATTTTCAGCGGAAAGGCGATGTTCTTGCCCACCGACATATGCGGATAAAGCGCATAGGACTGGAACACCATCGCCAGCTTGCGCTTGGCCGGTGCCGCCGAGGTGACGTCCTGACCATCAATGATGATCTGGCCCGACGACACGTCCTCCAGCCCTGCGATCAGACGCAAAAGGGTCGATTTACCGCAGCCCGAAGGACCGACGAAGACGACAAACTCGCCCTCGTTGATTTCCAGATCGACGCCCGGAATAACCTCGATATCGCCGAATGCCTTGCGGACCTGCTTAAGAGTGATGCTTCCCATCATTCTTCTCCTTATTTCACCGCGCCGAAAGTCAGGCCGCGGACAAGTTGTTTCTGGCTGAACCAGCCCATGATCAGGATCGGAGCAATCGCCAGCGTCGAAGCGGCTGACAGTTTCGCCCAGAACAGACCTTGCGGGCTGGAGAAGGATGCGATGAAGGCAGACAAGGGTGCGGCATTCGTCGTGGTCAGCTGGATCGTCCAGAAAGCCTCGTTCCATGCCAGAATGATGTTCAACAGCACGGTCGATGCGATGCCCGGAATGGCCATCGGCGTCAGCACATGGATGATCTCATCTTTCAGGGTGGCACCGTCCATCCGCGCGGCTTCCAGAATTTCACCCGGAATTTCGCGGAAATAGGTGTACAGCATCCACACCACGATCGGCAGGTTGATCAGCATCAGCATGACCGTCAGACCGATCCGCGTGTCCATCAGGCCGGTCCGCAGGAAGATCAGATAGATCGGCACCAGCACGGCAACGGCCGGCATCATCTTGGTCGACAACATCCACATCAGGATGTCTTTGGTGTGCTTGGTCGGCGAAAACGCCATCGCCCATGCCGCCGGAATGGCCACTGCCAGCGCCAGCGCGGTCGAGCCAAGCGACAAGATGACCGAATTCATGAACGGCTTGAAATAGTTATACTGGGATTGGACGTCCCGATAGCTTTCCAGCGAAAATGACGGCCATAGGTCGAAACCCGAAATGGCGGCCTGTTCGGTCTTCAGGCTGGTGATCACCGTATAGAGGATCGGGAAGAAGATAATCAGGGCCACCGTCCATGCGGCGACCGTGTATCCGATTTTGATGCGGGTCGAGACTGCGCGTGCCATCCGTGTTCCTCCTCAATCCAAGTTCTTGCCGACGGCGCGCATCAGGAAGATGGCGACGAAGTTGGCCAGAATGACCGCGATGATACCACCGGCTGCCGCTCCGCCGACGTCGAAATTCAGACGGGCCGCGCGATAGATCAGGTAGGTCAGGTTGGTCGACGAATTCCCGGGACCGCCATTCGTGGTCACCAGAATCTCGGCATAAACGCCCAGCAGGAAGATGGTCTGGATCAGGATCACGACCGTCATCGCGCGGGCCATATGCGGAAGCACTAGATAGATGAAGCGGCTGACAGCGCCAGCGCCATCCATTTCGGCGGCTTCGACCTGTTCACCATCCAGCGATTGCAATGACGTCAGCAGGATCAGCGTGGCAAAAGGCAGCCATTGCCATGACACGATGATGATAATCGACAGCAACGGATATTGCGCGAACCAGTCAATCGGGGACACGCCCAGAAAGCGCGCCAGATCAGCAAAGACACCATAGCTGGGATGCATGATCATGTTCTTCCATATCAGCGCGGCAACCGGCGGCATCACGAAGAACGGAGAGATTGTCAGGATCCGGACGATCCCCTGACCATAGATCGGCTTGTCGATCAGCATCGCGATGGCAATACCACCGATGACCGTGATCGCCAGCACGCCCAGAACAAGAATCAGCGTGTTCTTGATCGACTCCATAAAGGCGGGGTCGGTGTAGAAATAAACATAGTTGAACCAACCCGCCCAGCTGGTCCCAGCCGGATTCAACAAGTTATAGTTCAGGAAAGAATAATACAGGGTCATGCCCAACGGCACGATCATCCAGATCAACAGCAGGATAATCGCCGGTGCGCGCATGAGCCGAGCCAAGCTCTGGGTCTGGCGGGTTGCCATCGCGTGCTTCCTTTTTACGATTGTTGGACAAGCGGCCCTTCGCCGGTTGCCGGTGGCTGCGCCGCCCTGATCCTTGGATCGGGCGGCGCGCTGTCCTCTACAAAGAGGTCAAGCTTACTTGATGTAACCCGAGCGGGTCATTTCACGCTTGGCAGTGGCCTGCGAGGCCGCCAGTGCATCCTCGGCCGAGCTTTGGCCCGCAAGTGCCGCCGAGATGTTCTGGCCGACAGCCGTTCCCAGACCCTGGAATTCCGGGATCGAGACATACTGGATGCCGGTGTAAGGCACAGCCATCGCAGTTGCATCAGCAGGATCGGCGTTCTGGATCGCGCTTAGAACCGTTGCAGCGAAGGGGGCTGCATCCTGATAGTTCTGGTTTTCATATGTCGAGGTGCGCGTTCCCGGAGGCACAGCAACCCAGCCTTTTTCCTCGCCGACCAGATTCACATATTCTTGGCTGGTGGCCCAAGCGACGAAGTCTTTTGCGACATCGGCTTTCTTGGTGCTGGTCGGAATGGCCAGCGACCATGCCCAGAACCATGCATTGCCCTTGTCGACCGAAGCGATCGGGGCGACAGCAAAGCCGACCTTATCCGCAACATCCGACTGCGCAGGGTCGAACACACGACCGGCAGCCGAGGTGGCATCAATCCACATCGCGCATTTGCCCGTCTGGAACAGCGCCTGGTTTTCGTTATAGCCGTTCGAGGTCGCGCCCGGAGGACCGTAGTTGTTCATGACGTCCAGATAATAATCCAGCGCGTCGGCCCAGGGCTGCTGGTCCAGCTGCGGGTTCCAGTTCTGGTCGAACCAGGCACCGCCGTTGGTGTTCACCAGCGTGCCGAAGAACGCCATGTTTTCGCCCCAACCGGGCTTTCCGCGCAGGCAGATGCCGTATTGTTCGTTGTCCTTATCGGTCAGCGTCTTGGCGAATTCGGCAATCTGTTCATAGGTCGGCTGTTCCGGCATTTCCAGACCGGCTTCCTCGAACAGGTCCGTGCGGTACATCGTGAACGAGCTTTCCGCATAGAAAGGCAGCGCGAACAGCTTGCCGTCGCTGGACAGACCGGCTTTGACAGCGGGGATCAGGTCGTCATAGTCATAACCGTCGATGCCGTCCATTTCGGTCAGCCAGCCCTGCTTTCCCCAAATCGGCGCTTCGTAGGACCCGATGGTCATGATGTCATACTGGCCACCCTGGGTGGCGATATCGGTGGTCACACGCTCGCGCAGGACGTTCTCCTCAAGAACGACCCAGTTGATGGTGTTGCCGGTTTTTTCTTCCCACTGCGGGGCCAGTTCCTGCATAACGATCATGTCGCCGTTATTCACCGTTGCAATGGTGATTTCTTCAGCAGAAGCGCCAGCCGCAGAGCCAAGAATGAGCCCTGCATAGGCAGTCGACCCAAGAAGCACATGCTTGAACGTCATTTCCGGTAGTCCTCCCTTTACATAAGTAAAGTTTTGCAACGAGCGTCGCGCATACGTCAAGAAAAAAACTGGATGACAGAACGACGCCCCAAGACAGAATTATTTCAATACCGTTTATTATCCGTAAGTTATACTAAAATTAAGACAGCCATCAGTACCAAAATTGACTTCGGCGCAATCTGTAAAAATGCGCTTATGCCATCTGTTTTCTTCCATGCGCCAAGTCGAATTGCATTGTTTGCAATCGCCCCGACACCATAGATTCAGAATCTGCACAGTTCATGGCCGTTCCTGAAAATCGATTGCCCATCCCTACGGGTGACATACCATCACCGACGGCCCTGCGATCCGTGGCGGCACAGGCCCGCCATCGGCCAAGGAAACACTTGCATCGCTGTCATGACATGACCATGCAGGACATGTGAGACAGGTGACCCGATGATATTTCCCCAGCTTACCGGCCTTGGCTGGTCCGACTTCTACCAGACGCAACTTACCCCCGAGGATGAGGGGCTATCCCCCATGCGTATCGCCTCGGTCCACCGGTCCCGCCTTAGCGCCGAGGATGGCTGCGGACAGATCAGGCTGGAACTGCCCCTGCATGCCACAACGACCGATTATGCCGTGGGGGACTGGGCACTGGTCAATGCGGAAACACGCGTCGCCGAACGCAGGCTGGATCGCGCGTCCCTGCTGCGCCGCCGGACCGAACATGCACGCGGGCCACAGCTGATCGCTGCGAATGTCGACACCCTGTTCATCGTCACCTCGTGCAACGAGGATTTCAATTCCGCCCGTCTGGAACGTTATCTGGCCCTGTCGAACGAAGCAGGGACCACGCCCGTCATCGTGTTGACCAAAATTGACAAATGCGATGATCCGGAAACCTATCGCACAACCGCGCTGGACCTGCAGCGCGGGATCGAAGTTATTCTGGTGAACGCCAAACACCCCGAGGCCTCGCAGGCATTGTTGCCTTGGTGCGGCCCGGGACAAACCGTGGCTTTGGTCGGGTCATCCGGTGTCGGCAAATCGACGCTGTTGAACACCCTGGCCGATAAGGCCCCCGAGGATCGGCAACTAACCGGCAAAATCCGTGAAGGCGACGCCAAGGGACGGCATACGACAACCGCCAGATCGCTTCACGCGATCGCAAGCGGCGGCTGGGTGATCGACACTCCGGGAATGCGGACCCTGCACGTCAGCGACGTGACCGCAGGACTAGAGGTTCTGTTTGCAGAAATAACCGAGCTTGCCCCCCAATGCCGTTTCCGGAATTGCACACACGCCCATGAACCCGGATGCGCCGTACAAGCAGCCGTCAAGGCAGGCAACCTGTCGCCCGAACGTCTGGAACGCTGGCGAAAACTGGATGAGGAAAATACGGCCAATACGCCGGTGCAAACCGGCCCCAAAGGAAACCGGACAACTGTTCTGCGGGGAAAAAGATGAGCAATCTCTATTGGATAGGCGAGACTCAAATGGATTGGCTAAGACCCTATTTTCCCAAAAAACCCAAGCGTGCCGCCATTGAAGACCCGCGAGGCTCCAGCAGTATTATTTTTTTAACCACGACGGTTTGTGCTGGCGTGATGTTCTGCGAGCAGTATGGGCTGTACAAGATGCTCTACAATCGACGGGAAAAGGGCGGCTAAATTTCTGATCGGATGTATAAGGACGACCCATCTTGTTTTTCATGACGGCTGGTCAGTTCAGCGATTATACTGGGGCAATGGCACTGCAGTGGCAGTCTTCCGACCGCAGACCAGCTTCTGGTGGGGCGGGCATATAGCGCTGATTGGCTCCGCAAAGCCCTCAATCCTTGGTCGAAATTAACGCGCCGATCCTGACAAATAAAACAAGCACCGCTATCGAAAGGGCTACGAGGTCAAGTTCATGTCCGGAAGATTAAAGATGGCAACGTGTCGCTGACCGCTATGACCGAAGCACCAAGGTCTTTCTTTCCGACATCCATATCGCGGAAACCGTGGTTTTTGGGTGTGGGGCCAGAACATATTAATGACGTGCTATATTAGGGCCCGTGGACATTCATCTTGAAGCAATCAGGGTTGCGGCGAGGTTCCAATTGGCGGTGTAGCTGCAATCGGTCTTGTCATAGCGTGTTGCTATGCCTCGGAATTCCTTGATCTTTGCGAAGTAGTTTTCAACCATATGGCGCCACTTGTAAGCGTCTGCGTCGTAGTTACGCTGTTGCTTTCGGTTTGATTTCGGTGGGATCACGGCGCATGCCCCACGTGCATCCAGTTCTTCCAGGAGCCAGTTCGCGTCAAACGCTTTGTCTGCCAGAAGAGCCCCGAAGGGAACGTTACGGATCAGAGGCGCGACGCCTTTTGTGTCATGTGCCTGCCCGGGCAATGATAGGAAACGGATCAGATTGCCGAGCGCATCCACAAGCGCGACGATTTTAGTCGTCAGGCCGCCACGCGAGCGTCCGATGGCCTGAGCCTGAGTCCCCCTTTTGCGCCG
>NZ_QQVY01000001.1 GCF_003590715.1 Paracoccus sp. JM45 | reverse complement strand
CGAGGCCTATGATACTCACAATCAACACCTGAAAGCCGCCGCCTGACATGAAACCCATGCTATAGCTTAGCCCCGGCGGAAAACTGGTCGAAAATTCAGGACCACCTCTCTAGACGTCCGCTTTGTCCGCACAGCGGACGCTGGCGCGTCCCACGCGTAAGGTCCGGTTTGGGTCGCAAATGCTTGGCATTTGGGTCGGAATTGCTTGGCATGGCTTACTGATAAGATTCAGAAAATTTGCAGGGAAGAGTCGGTTCCACATGGCATTCGACATCCCCTGTATCTTCTAATATTCTAATACACTCTAGATTTTTTGAACCGTCAGGTTGCTGTCTAGGTGATGTGCGTTGTGATTATGCAAATGTTTAGAGCCCCTAGGTTTTACAGAAAAATAGCTATTTTTACTCTTGAAGCCTGTCAGAACTAAGGTTATCCACCGCCCCGAGATGCACCCGTAGCTCAGCTGGATAGAGCACCAGACTACGAATCTGGGGGCCGGGCGTTCGAATCGCTCCGGGTGCACCATTTCTTCTATTGTCGGATGTCAGGCAAAATTGATTTTCGTGTCAATCGAATGACCCTGCCAGTGCAAATTCCCAAGATATTATCCAGATTTACTCGGCAGAGTAATTGATCGTAGTTCGGGAATATTCTGACCTTCAGTCGATTCTGGAAGTTGCGTTCGGCTCAAAGCCTCTATGCTATTCTTGGTATGATCTTTCTCCTGCTTCCGCTGACGGTCAGGCATGCGGCTTTTGAGCCGGCATCAGCACTGATTTCCTGGCTCGCGGCCAAAAACAGCGCAGGTTCGAACCAGCAATTCTGCGGAGATATCACTTTCCCGCTCGAGGCATTATTTTGTGGCGAAGCGATTGCCATCACGCAATTGGCCGGATGCGATGCAGTTGCCTTGCAAAACTCTGGATTCGGCATTTCGGGCGCAGTTACTTTCGTTTGCGCGATGAGATCGCCGCGGCTCATACGTTTTATCGGACGCAAATCCGGCTCTGTCCAATCTGCATCAGAAACGAAGTGCCGAGCGCCGCTCTGGCATGGCTCACGGACCGGATGCACTCTCAGCATGTTTTACAAAGCTAGCATTGTAAAAGGGCGGCCAGCGACGGTTCTTTGGTAAGGTCTATGGTCCGCTGAAAATATGACTTACAGTGCCTCAGCTGCCAGCAGTAAGAAAGGTATCCATCGCTATGCAACAAGGCCACTATTCCCGTTAGGGTTTCGATGGCTGCAACTTGATACTTGAAGCTATGAATGGCGTTACCATTCAGATCCAGCGGCTAGAAAATGATCGAATGAACCGAACCATTTGACCGTTAGCATTCCTATCCGCTTTCACAAAGCCACCAGACGGACTAGGCAGCGCTATCTTCGATGTTCCGGGACGGTATCATGGCGCAAAAATCTACGATCTATAAAGTCGAGCTTTCCGTCTCTGATATGGATCGTCACTATTATGAAACCCACAAACTGACGATCGCCAAGCATCCGTCTGAAACCGACCAGCGGTTGATGGTCCGTATTCTGGCATTTGCGTTGAATGCCCATGAACATCTGGAAATGACCAAAGGCCTTTCAACGGATGACGAGCCGGATGTCTGGCAAAAAAGTCTGAGCAGCGAGATCGAACTGTGGGTTGCTTTGGGGCTTCCGACGGAAAAGGCGGTCCGCCAATCCTGTGGCAAAGCGGATAAGGTGATTATCTATCCTTATGGTGGCAGGACAGCCGAGATGTGGTGGGACAAAATCAAGAACAGCACCACCCGTTTTAATAATCTTCGGGTCATCTGCTTTTCCGAAAACGACACCAGCCAGCTGGAAGAATTGGCGAGCCGCGCCATGAAGATGCAGGTCAATATTCAGGATGGCGACGTAATGGTCAGTGTTGACGATCGCATCGTCAATATGACGCCTGTGATTTGGAAATAAACCGGCTGTTATCGTTCGCCGCCTGAGGTTCCGCAGGCATTACTTTTCTAATACGTTCCTGATCGCGGTGCAGAACTTCTTCAGGTCATTTCCATTTTTCGTAAGTTTGTGACGCAGTGTTCGTGGAAGCTCTAATTGCACCCCCGCACCAGATCCGGTCCGATTGCAGATATTGGTTTCATGAAGCCCCGGCAGGGTCGTGTTGGGTTGTGCTTCAAAACCTGCGTTGCACAGCGAAGCGCCAATGGCATCGCGCAAGGCGACCGCACGCCCGCCAAGCCATACGGTGTCACTTCCATCATCTTTGCGTCCGTGAACTGCAACTGCAGTGAATGCCCTGCCGATAAGGTCGACGGCACGAGGTTCATCGAAACGATGAGAGGTGATGTGGAAATCGCCATGAGCACCGGTTTTGAGAGCCTCGAAGCAGTAGAATGAAAAATCGGCGCCTGCAATTGCTTCGGCAATTTCGGATGTCGCAGGTTCAATAGTGCCGCCATGGGGCGCAAGGATCACGACAGATGTTCCGCAATCCTTGCTGCGAATGCGATAGTCGACGCCTTCTTTCATCGCAGCGGCGAGAGCTTCGAAGTTAGGAAAGCGATCTGCCATGAATGACCTATGTGTTAATGAACAAGAGGTTCGGCATGCACCCGCAGTTCGGGGTGTTTATACGTTCAGTTTGCGAACGGATTTCGCAATTTTACCGTCCTTCTTTTCAAGCGTGACGATTTCACCAAACTTGATGTCCAACCATTCATCGTGATCTTCGGTCAAAGGTTCGGACGCAAAGATCGCCGAGGTTGCTTCCCCTTCGGGGCAGGCATCAACCTTATAGGATTTTGCATAATCTTGAAAATTGGTCCCCATCAGAACGTACATCGGCTCTAGCAGCATCGAGGTCGCATGGTCATCTGTTCCGGAATCGGCTTTACGCAGCTGCTTCCAATCCCCATCGGGCGCTGTTTCCCCATCATGATCAAAGCCGTAGTTGACGCCAATGATCCGGTCCGGCGCGACAAGGGCGATCTTCAACTTGGTCAGTTTGACCAGATCAAGCTTTTGCATCGCTTGCAGAATGACCTTCTGCAACTCCTCGAAACCTTGCTGGACGTCATCGTCACTATTCCCTTTCAGCAGGGAGAGCAGCAGAACATACAGAAATTCCGTATCTGTCGTTCCACGCATCTGCCTGAGGTATCTGTCCTCACAGTGCTGCAGCAGCTCTTTTTGTAATATCTGCCAATCCGGCACCGCACCATTTTGTGCAATGATCCAGGGCGTTTCTTTGAACGAAAAAGGATGACAGTTTTCATCGGCAAGAACGGTACGTGAATTGTAACCTGCTGCCCGAACATGAGCGAGCAGCGTGCTGCCCTGAAGGCTGGGTATAATTGACGCTGCATTGTCGTCATAGAAGGCGGCCATTGGTCTGCGATACAAAAACGGTTCTTCCGGTTTCAAAAGGTGTTCGCTCCAAGCGGCAAAGCCCCATCCAGCCAATTGAAGCAACGGATGAAGTTCGGGGTCCAGACTTTGGTTGATCAGACTGTTCTCTGGCTCAAGAAGCAGGCTTTCAAGGGGGATTTCAGGCCCGATATAGGCAAGGACACGGCACATATTTTTCCTGACTTTTCACCCCAACGCAAGTCGTACCGGTTCGTTGCCGATGTTGTCCAGAAATCTAAAACGTGAATGGCTGTGGAGAGGGCGGGTGCTGTTGAGGATCAAATCCCGAAAAGAGCTAATTTATAAACGAGGACTTGGGGGCACGAAACCGTGGTAGGTCCAACACTGCGCTGGCCTGATTTGAATCAAGTCGGGGTCTGGGCACCTTAATGATCTATCATGGCGAATTTCAAAACGATGTCTGGAATGAACGTCTGTGCAAACTGCCAAAGACAAATTTTCCCCGCCCCGAGGATATTTCGGGGCGGGGCAGGTGTTTATGCGGGGGTATAGTTGCTGGGGTAAAGCGCGCGCATTGCGGCTTCGTCATTGGGGGTTTTGAACGTCTCGTTCTTACCGATCTGTTCCGCTTTTGCTGCGGCGGGGCGGGCGTTGACGAATTTGAACCAGCGATCAACCTCGGGGAATTTCGCAAGGCCTTCACCGCCCAGCACGCGGGGTGCGCGGATGATCCAGCCCCATGCCGACACATCGGCAATTGAATAGCTGTCGCCAACGATAAATTCGCGGCCTTTCAGGTGGTCGTTTAGCACCTGATAGTGACGCTCGGTCTCGCGCATGTAGCGGTTTTTGGCATAGGGCACATCTTCGGGCGCGACGTGGTGGAAATGCACGTTCTGGCCCGAGAACGGTCCAAGGCCCGAGGCGATGAACATAAGCCAGGACAGCAATTCACCGCGATGTTCCGGCGCAACACCCAGTTTACCGGTCTTTTCCGACAAATACATCAGAATGGCGGTGCTGTCGAAAACGGCGGTGCCGTCATCGTCGATTGCGGGCAGCTTGCCATTGGGATTGATCGCGCGGAACTCGGGGGTGTGCTGTTCGCCCTTGGCCGTATCGACCGGCACCAATTCGTAAGGCAGATCGGTTTCGGCCAGAAACAGCGCGACTTTCAGCGGGTTTGGCGTCGGGTGGTAAAAGAATTTCAGCATGGATGTGATCCTGTCTGTGTTGAAGGTTGGTATTCAGGCGATCGACGGGGCGATTTTATCCTGTGTTTTGGTGTCGAAATCCGAGGCGTCATGACGCTCGTGCAGCTGTTCGTTCAGCGGGCCCATGGTGCGGTTCACGATACGACCACGTTTGACGGCGGGACGATCAAGGACTTCCTGCGCCCAACGGCGCAGATGGGTATAGCTTTCCACATCAAGGAATTCGCCGGCGTTATAGCCGTTGCCCAGAACCAGATTGCCGTACCAAGGCCAAGTCAGCATATCGGCAATGGTGTATTCATCACCGCCCAGATAGCGGTTCTGTGCCAGTTCGCGGTCCAGAACATCCATCTGGCGCTTTACCTCCATGGTAAAGCGATTGATCGGATATTCGAATTTTTCAGGGGCATAGGCATAGAAATGGCCAAAGCCGCCACCCAGATAGGGGGCCGAACCTTGCAGCCAGAACACCCAGTTCATGACCTCGGTCTGGTGGGCGGGGTCTTTGGGCAGGAAGGCGTCGAATTTTTTGGCAAGATACAGCAGGATCGCCCCGCTTTCGAAAACGCGGCTGCCGGTATCACGGTCGATCATTGCAGGAATTTTCGAATTCGGGTTCACGGCGACAAAACCGGAAGAAAACTGCGTGCCTTCGCCAATGCGGATCAGATGGGCATCATATTCCGCACCGGTCTTTCCTGCGGCCAGCAGTTCCTCCAGCATGATGGTGACCTTTTGCCCGTTGGGCGTTCCCATCGAATAAAGCTGCAGCGGATGCTGCCCGACAGGAAGTTCGGCCTCGAATGTCGCACCGGCAATGGGGCGGTTGATCTTGGCCCAATCACCACCGCTTTCGGCGTCCCATGTCCATACTTTCGGGGGGATATATTCAGCCATTGGAAAGCCTTCCTTTTGCTTCGATGTCATGTGGCACGAATGCGCAATGCTTCGATATCGCGGGCCAGTTCTTCGGCCAGTGACGTCATATCTGCCTGATCCGTTCCCAGATGCAGTTCGAACCGCAGCGCTGAAACCGACCCCTGGAACCGCCGTGCCAAAACCGCACAATCCGTGTGGGAAGGCAGTTCGCCCATAGCTTTGGCATGTTCGAACCCTTCCGCAAAAGCATGGCGCACATCCGCCAGATATTGCTTGGTGCGTGCGGCGATTTCCGGATTGGTGGCGGTCGTATCGATCAGCGTCCGCGTCAACATACAGACCTGACGCGAAGTGTTGTCCTGCGTCATTCGCGCGAACCCGCGCAGATGTTCGGCCAACCCCGTCAACGGGGAGGGCGTATCCGCCATATGAGCCCTGAACCGCGCGACCGAGCGTTTGAAATACCGGTCGAGCGCCAGCAGATACAGGTTTTCCTTGCTGGAAAACGCGCCATAGATACTGCCGGGTTTCATATCCAGCGCCGTTTCAAGGTCTTTCAAGGATGTTGCATGAAAGCCTTTTTCCCAAAATACCAGCATCGCCGCATCCAGCGCAGCGTCACGGTCATATCGAGTCGGGCGGCTCATCCTGTATCCTGTCTTGTGGCGTCGGCCAAAGCATAGGCAGTTAATGAGCGTTCGCTCAACAAATATTTACGATACGCACGGTTTTGTGAGGTTTAAGGTAGGTGGCGAGCTGGGGCTTCAAACAGGGGCTGACCAGTTTTGTGTAAAATCTGAAGCCATAAACAAGGCGGTAAGCTGGGCATCCATGCTGCGACTTGATGTGCTGCAAGTTTTAAAACCGGTGAGTGAGCGTCTGATTTGAACAAAGCTTGTGGTGCGCAGAATGTAAGTAATTATTCCAATCCGTCAGACTGCCTATGATTGGCAGGGGTGCAGTTTTAAGGAACAGCAGCATACATTTGGCATATTTTGTGACAGTTACTGATCGTATGACGATCAGCAAACTATCGGCGTCAGGTCATTTGAAGTTGGATCAAATGATTTAGCTGTTTTGCGTGCTGTATAAGGAATTATCTTAAAATAATTCGCTCGTTAGATTGAAAATGAGCCGCAAAAAACCCTGTGGCCTAGATTGAGTCGCGTTTGTCATCGGTACAGAGCACGGTAAGGCGCTGCTGTATAGCCAGCTAAAATATCCAAGCGCAATATGTAGACACTTAGCGTAATTTATTCCTTATAAAATCAATATTTTGTATATAAGTAAGTCTTTGGCCCGGGGCCAAAGCATCTACCGAACGTATGATGCGGCATTCAATAGATGGCGGCCAATAAGGTCGAAACAAGACGCCTGAAAACGACCCTTAAATTACAGTCATTCGCAGTTGTTGTTTGCTATATAATGTATGCACAATTAAATTTAAAAAAGGCCGCGCAACTCAGCGTGGTTTGACTAATTCGTAAGTTCATCTTTTAACCTTCACAGGTTTGCTTGGTAAACTGTTCAGGGTGCTGTTATTCTGCATTATGCTTATTCAACAGTTTCTGTTCTGAAAGGCTTTGCCCATGCCCGCGCCAAACCCGTACAGCAAATTGCCGCGCCATGCTTATTGGCGGACCTCTGTCGCCCGGGCGGCCAAATCAGGTGGGGCATTGACTGATGTCTGGCAGCCTAAATTCGGTATTACCCGTCAGGATTCCATTCTGACAACAGGATCATGTTTTGCACAGCATATCAGCCGCGCCTTGGTTTCTGCAGGGTTTGCGTGGCATCAGGCCGAACGCGCGCCCTTCGGCCTGAACGAAACAACGGCAAAGAAATTCGGCTATGGTATTTTTTCGTTCCGGACGGGCAATATATATACCACGCGTATGCTGACACAATTGCTGGCATGGGCGATCAACCCCGACAGTCAGGACCGCGAAGTCTGGGAAGAAGATAGTGCGTTTTTCGATCCGATCCGTCCACAAATCGAACCAGGCGGCTTTGAAACGGTCGAGGAACTGTTCATGGCACGCGCCGCCACCCTCGCTGCAATCCGGCAGGGTGTCGAGAAAAGCAGTGTGTTCGTCTTCACCCTCGGGCTGACCGAGGGGTGGGTCAACAGCCGGACCGGTCTTTGCTATTCCTCGTGTCCGGGCACAATGGGCGGTCAGTTCGATGACAGCCAGCATATGTTCGAAAACCTGCAATACCCAGATGTTCTGGAAGATCTGGAAAAGATCCGCGACCAATTACATCTGATTAATCCCGATATCAAAATGCTGCTGACGGTGTCGCCTGTGCCTTTGGCCGCAACGGCCGCGCCCGGTCAGCATGTGCTGCCTGCAACGATGCGGTCTAAATCGATCCTGCATGCCGCTGCCGGTTACTTCCAGTCGTTGCATGATGACGTCGACTATTTCCCGTCTTACGAGATTGTTTCCCACCCCGGATTGAACCGACAGATGTTCGACGACGACCGGCGGTCGGTCCTGCCCGAGGGGGTGGATTTCGTCATGCAGCATTTTCTGCAAGGGTTGGGTGTTGATAATGCCCAAAATACGGCCCATGCGCCTGAAGAAGACACCCGCATCCGCGATGCGGTGTCAAAAGCTGCACATGCAGATGACGTTGTATGTGAAGAAATAGAGTTGGAAAAATACAATGAAGACCGTGATTGACGCTGCATTTGTGGGGGATTCCCACGGAACAACAATTCAGGTCGCGGGCGAACGAAATGAGATTGTTTTTCAATGCCCGATCACGGCGGCAAGCGCGATGTATGTCGGCTCTACTCTGGCGGATGACGGGGAAGGAAACATCACATTTGAAATGCAACCGTTCCGGCTGGATGAGGAACGGAATGGTGTCGCACGGGCCAAGCATCGGGCGCATAAGGCCAGCCAGCTTGGCACAGCATTCAAAAAAGCGTTTAACAGTAATCTGCCCGTATATTCGAACATCGGAATGACTGCGCGCAACTTCGTCTTGGGCATCGTTTCGGCAGCCAATGCGAACGGTCAGGACCCTGCAAATATATCTACGAAAATCGCGCGGGCCGCAGCCGAGGATTTTTTTAGCGGTTATGCAGAGTTTTATAAGTTTATGCAGGCAAGGGCGCCGCGGGTCACGGCCTTCTATGGCCCCACACGGTTTGATCCCGCTTTGCGACACATCTGGATGGCGTATGACGATGTCGTTCGTGATACGCTGAAAGGACTGGGGGTTGCTCTGATCGATCTGCGTGCAGAGTTCGGGGATGAGCAGTTGCAACTTCAGCCGCAATTCGGCCGCGAACCTTTCGATGATGGCGTTCACGCCAATGATGCATGGGGTCTACGGATACTCGAAGTGATCCAACAGGATATTGCGGAAAAATCAGCCGAAACAGAACCGCAAGAGGCCTGAAATTTTCCCTGCCCGAAAACGGAATTTCCGCTTCGGGCAGGGTGGAATGGTCACAGCGGGGGGGATGTGGTTGGCGAAATGGCGGGCTTGATGCGCGACGCCTTGCGGGCACGTTGCCATGGCGCGCCATATTCCAGCCATAGGGCAGATACCCACCAAAGCGTCACACAGGTCCACAGATCAACGGCCAGCCGCATGAAAATCGACTGTTCCTTGGGTGTCATCTGAAAAGCATCGCCGGTAACCGATAATAATACGCAGGCGATAAAAGACCACAGGCCTCCTCGTCCGATCTGCTGGAAGGCGACCCCCAGACGCGATGCCGAAAACCACTCCATCGGGCGGGCAAAGGGGACTGCCACCAGCCATGCGGCCGCGACAATGGCCAGATAGCGGGTGCCGTCCAGATTCCATTTATCAACCTCGCCATAGATGGATTTGAGGGCGGCGCGCAGAACAATTGCCGGCTCTCCGATACGGGCGGCAATGACGATAATGCAGCCAAAGATGAACATTCCCAATGCAATGACGGTCAGGGCATGACGCCACGGCATCAGGCGGGGCATCATTTCCTGCCGGAACAACCCCATTGCCGTGCCCGTAAAGAAGAGCATCTGCCAGCCGAAGGGATTGAACAGAAAGCCGTTCTTTGTGCTGAAGGTCGGGATCATGGCGTTCAATTGCGGTGCAAACCACCATAGAACCACCGATCCGACAGCTACGAAGAAGGGCCAGCGCATCATCATCGGCACAACTACGATGGATGATGCGATCAGCACGACATAGACGGCCAGAACATCAACGATATTGGGTTGCAGCCACATCGACCCGACTGCGAAGATATATCCCAGCGGGTTCTGGATCACCCAGATCGCATATTGGTTCCAGATCGCCGTATGCGGCATATCCACGGCCCAAAGCGCGGCAGAGAGCCCTGCCATCAGCAGGGCACCGATAATCATGGCGCGCCAAACCTCGAAGCTGCGGCGGGCAAAGCGGCGTTGGGCAGTGATGCGGCCTTCTTTCACCTCGACACTGCGCCAGACCATTCCGACCAGAAAACCGGAAAGAAGGACGAACAGCTCGGACGCGTCAAAGATTGAAAAGTTGGGCAAGGTCACGGACCGCATGACCGAGACGGGCATATGGTTCACCATAATGCTAAGCAGCGCATAGCCGCGCAGCATATCAAGCGTAATCAGGCGTTTCATGCGGAAAGGCTGCTCCAGCGGGTCAGCAGGACAGGGTCCATGACCAATGCGTCGATTTCGCTGCGATCCATATCATCCAATGCTTCGGCGCAGGACGTGGAATGGCCGATCTTGGCTGCCGCGGTAATGCGGGCCAGACGCAAAGCGCGCGGCTGATCATCGGGTAGGGCCATCAGCATCGCCATATGCTGTTCGCGCGATTCTTCATCGGTCGAAAGGCGCAGCAGGCTGTCACGACCCGCGATAGGTTGGGGCAGGGCGCGGGTAATGGCCGAAGCCTCGGTCAGGATGGCGGGGGTGTCACGTTCTTCGGGGGTCAGCAGCAGGCCGCGCATCCGTGCCCAACGTCCCAGAACCGGACTGGCCGAAAAGCGCGATGTCAACGGTGACAGGATCAAACCCGCCAGAATCGGAGACAGCCAGATCAGCTGTTCGGGCGAAAATGTCAGCAGGACGATCAACGTGATCAAGCCAAGTGCGACATGCGCCCAATGGTGGTTTAGCACGACGGACCAGCTGGGCATATGTCCTGCCCGCACCTGTGCGTTCCAGCCGCTGTCACGACCGCTGAGGATTTCAAAGATCTGTCGGGTTTGTACCAACATCTGGACCGGTGCGATCAGTGCCGAAAGCGTAATTTCGAACAGGGCGCTGGCCAGCAGACGCGACCGGCCACCCGCCTGACAGGCAAGGGGGCGCGACCACGCTCGGACAATCGCCAAGAACTTGGGAAGCAGCAGCAATGTCATGGCTGCAACGAACAGCCATAGCATCCGGCGGCTGTCGAATACCGGCCATTCAGGGAACAGCTGATAGGAATTCGGGAAATATTCAGGCGTCGACAGCAAAACCGTCGCAGAAAGCACCAGACCCACAAGGATCAGGGCAAGCCAAAGCGGGCTCATCAGAAAGCCCATGATACCGATGAAGAAATGTGCACCGCTGATGCCGCGCAACCCTTTCATGCCGAACAGACGGCTGTGTTGCAGGTTGCCCTGCGCCCAACGACGTTCGCGGGCGGCCATATCCAGCAGTGTCGGGGGGCAACCTTCGAAGCTGCCGCGCAGGTCATAATCCAGACGCACGCTCCAACCGGCGCGGCAGAGGGCGGCGGCTTCGACAAAGTCATGCGACAGGATGGTGCCGCCAAAGGGTGGCTTTCCCGGCAGGCGGGGCAGGCCACCGACCTGTGCGAAAGCCTCAAGCCGGATCATGGCGTTATGACCCCAATAGTTGCCGGTATCGCCCGACCAGGCCGAAACGCCACGGGCAATCATCGGGCCATAGATACGACCGGCGAATTGGGTCAGGCGGGCGAAAATGGTTTCGCCACCAACCAGCATCGGCATGGTCTGCAGCAGACCCATCCGCGGATCGGCGTTCATCCGTGCCGATAATTCGCGGACAGTGCCGCCGGAAATCACGCTATCTGCATCCAGGACGACCATCTGGTCATAGCGCGCGCCCCAGTTGCGGACGAATTCAGCAACATTGCCGGATTTGCGATCCTCGTTCGACAGGCGGCGGCGGTACCAGATAGGCAATGGCGACATCTGGCGGGCCTGATAAACGGCCAGAGTTTCGTTCACGGCAACTTCGGGATCGCGGGTGTCGGACAGGACAAAAATCTCGGCCCGGTCTGCCATGCCCTCGGCCTCAAGCTGGCGGGCAAGGGCGATCAGCAGGCCGGTACTGACCGCGACGTCTTCGTGATAGATCGGCATGACAATCACCACGCGCGCATCATTCGGCCCTTCGGGTGTCTTCAGTTCGGGGGCAAACAATCCCGCAAGCACGCCGCAGAAGGAAAAGCCGACCCAAGCGAAGGTCGGCGTGAACAGCACCAGCAGGGCGATCTGCATGGGTGTCGGATCATCCCCGAAGGCCGTCAGCATCTGGACAAAGCCGATAATGGCAATCACCAACGCGCCGCCAAAGGTCACCAGACGGGCCATCCATGTTTTCAGGCTGTTCATGCGGCGCGGATGGCTGCTGGTGGGCGCACCATTGAAATCCTGCACAGGCATGTGCAGGGGCGCGCGGGGCGGGACGCTTGGCGTAACGGTCATACGGTCCAACGGGTCAACCATGTTTCGCTTAGGGCAACGCCCTTTTCATTTGTCAGCTTCGCCTGCAATTCTGCCACCTGTTCACGACCCGGTTCGAATTCAAAAGCCAGACGAAGGGCATTTTGTTCCGGCAGAGGCTTTAAATAGGCATGCACAATCCGGCCCGCCGAGGATTCAACCTTGAATTCGGGCAGATCGTTGCGGAACAGACCCAGATCGAAGTCGATGATAAAGCTGCGGGTGGTTTCGACATTGATCGACCGGCCCGAACGGACCTGACGCACCTTTGCCAGCGGCAGATCGCTGGGGGGCAACGCGGCGAAAGACAGGCGATAGCGGAATTCATGACGCTGGCCGCGCTCTAACGGGTCCTTGGGGGCCCAATAGCTGACAACGTTGTCGTTAAACTCGTTCTCGACCGGAATTTCGACCAGACGGACCTCTCCCTCGCCCCAGTCGCCTTCGGGCTGGATCCATGCGGAAGGCCGTAGGTGATACATCGCCTCGGCGTCCTGATAGGTTTCGAAATCACGGGCACGCTGGACAAGGCCGAACCCTTTGGGGTCCTTATCGACAAAGCCGGAAATCTGCAGTGTGCGGGGGGCCATCAGACCGCGCCAAAGCGACTGGTCCGCGCCGGTCTGCATCTGCAACCCGTCGCTGTCGTGACAGGCAGGACGGTAGTCATCAACCGTACGGCGGCTGGCAGGGCTGAACCAGAACATAGAGGTCAGCGGCGCAATGCCGGTTTCACGCAGATCGACACGCGGGAACAAAGCCATGCGCGTCCGGACCATGGTCACGGCACCCGGTGTGACATCGAACTGGAAGGCAGCCGATGCGGATTTGCTGTCCAGAATTGCATAGATGCGGATGCTGTCAGCGTGTTCTTCGGGTTCGTGAATCCAGAAATCCGTGAACAGCGGGAATTCCTCGCCGTCGGGACTGCCGGTTTTGATGGCAAGGCCCCGCGCGGACAGACCGTAAAGCGTATTGCGGGCCACCGCACGGAAATAGCTGGCACCTTGAAAGACAAGGAATTCATCCATGACGCCGGGGCGATTCAGCAAGGTGCGGACACGGAAACCCGACCAGCCCATATTGCCGACCGTTTGTAGATCCGGTCCGTCCGGAAAATGCGATTCGTCGAATTCCAGCATGGTCGGATCAAAGGGGATCGGCTGCGGCATGCCGTTGCGGACCATATTGATCTTGACCGGCTCGTAGAAGATCATGCCGGGCGACAGCAGGTCGATGCCGAAACGGTCGCTTCCTGCCCAAGGATCGCGGTCACGCTTGAAGCGGATTGCACGGTACTGATCATAGTTTAGATCGGCAAAACTGCCCACCAACTGCGACACCGGTTGTGTATAGACCTGCGATGCGCGGTCTTCGGCCAGCTTGGCCACGCTTTCAAAACCGAATGGTTCGGGTTTCGGGGGACCAAAGCTTTGCGCTTCCTCGGCCGGGGCGGCTTCGGGCGACTGGGCTTGTGCGGGCACCGCCATCAGCGACCCACCGGCAGCCATGGCAGTGGCAGCATTCAGAAATTGACGACGCTTCATATCGGGGAATGTCTCGAAAAAACTAAATGATCATAGGGTGCTTACCCGTCTTGGGCAAGCATGCGCAAAGAGGGGCGCGGCTTATCGGCTGGTTACGGCTAAGACAGCAACCCGCAATCCGGCTATTTGGTTCATTGTTTAGCCAACCAAGCCGTGACAGGTCCGCGGACACTGTTCAATCCTTGGGCTTCTGCCTCGGCAATGACCTGCTGAAGTTCGGCAATCGACACCCGACGGATCAGATGCTTGACCGGCCCGATGGATGCAGGCCGCATCGACAGGCTGCGGATGCCAAGGGCAGCAAAAGTCAACGCCTCGATCGGGCGACCGGCGTCTTCTCCGCAGAAGGACACCGGCACGCGGGCTTCGTCGCAGCGGGCAATGATCTGGCGCAGCATTGCCAGAAACGACACATTCAGCGTGTCATAGCGACGGCGGACGCGTTCGTTTTCGCGATCGGCAGCAAAAAAGAACTGTTTCAGGTCGTTCCCGCCGATCGAGATAAAGTCGCACATCTCGAAAAACCGCTTGGGGGCGAAGGCCAGCGAAGGGGTTTCCAGCATGGCCCCGACGCGCACATCGCTTGGCATCTGATGACCCAGACGTTTTTCGCGCGCCAGTTCCTGCATCAATGTCCGGTGGGCAGCCTCGTATTCGGTGATGTCGGCAACAAAGGGGAACATCACATGCAGCGGACGGCCCACAGATGCGCGGATCAGTGCCTGCAATTGCATCCGAAGAATGCCGCGTTTGTCCAGCCCGACACGGATTGCCCGCCAGCCCATCGCGGGGTTGGGTTCATCCTGCGGCTTCATATAGGGCAGAACCTTATCCGAGCCGATATCAAGCGTCCGGAACATGATCGGCTTGCCCTGCGCGCTGTCCATGACCCGCCCGTATAGTCCCGCCAGTTCGGCGCGACGGGGCACATGGTTGCGGATCAGGAACTGCAATTCTGTGCGGAACAGCCCGACGCCTTCGGC
Organism: Paracoccus sp. JM45; assembly: GCF_003590715.1. GTDB lineage: Bacteria > Pseudomonadota > Alphaproteobacteria > Rhodobacterales > Rhodobacteraceae > Paracoccus. The sequence continues at coordinate 725,283 of NZ_QQVY01000001.1, read as the reverse complement.
CCCCGACCCCTCAAGCGAGGGCAGATCGGCCATCAGACCGGCATTCATATACAGCTGGATTGTCGTGCCGCAGGTGCCGGTCGCAGGCAGGTTGCGCAGGCTGGCATAGCGATCCTGCGCCTCGGCCTGCATGGCGATCTTGTCCAGAAACGCTTTCGCGACGCTTTCTTCGGGGCGCAGGTGGATGATGCCCTGATCACCGTCGATCAGTATGGGATCGCCGTTCAACGCCTCGGTCGTGATGCGGGTGGCGTGGATGACCAGCGGAATCGCCAGTGCGCGCGCCACAATTGCCGCATGGCTGCCAACCGAGCCTTCTTCCAGCACAACCCCCTTCAAGCGGCGGCCATATTCCAGCAACTCGGCAGGGCCGATATTGCGGGCAACCAGAATCGGGTTCATGGGCATTTCCGCGCCCGTATCGCTGCCTTGACCGGTTAGGATCCGCAACAGGCGGTTCGACAGGTCGTCCAGATCATGCAAACGGTCGCGCAGATAGGGATCGGCGGCCATTTCCAGCCGTGCACGGGCCGAAGATTGTTCCTTTTCCACCGCCGCTTCGGCGGACAGGCCAAGCCGGATATCTTCGGCCATGCGCTTTAGCCAGCTGCGCGAATGGGCGAACATCCGGTAGGTTTCCAGAACGGCAGCATGTTCCCCATCGCCGCCCATATCAGCGGCAGCGACCATTGAATCGACACGACTGCGCAGCTTTTCGACGCCCTCATGCAGGCGGGCCAGCTCTGTTTCGGGATCATCACCGACCGGATTGGCGATCACGACGCGTGGTTCATGCAGCCAGACGCAGCCCTCGGCGGCGCCTTCCTGACCCGTCGCGCCGCGCACCATCAACGGAAAGCGGTGGGCCAGCGGCATGCTATCGGCATTGCTGCCCTGAAATGCGCCCAGTTCGGTCATTTCGGCCAGAACCATGGCGACGACTTCCAGACCGTAAATCTCGTCGTCGCTGAACTGGCGGGCGGTGGCGCATTGGACGACCAGCACGCCAAGGCGTTCGCCGACACGCTGGATGGGCACACCCAGAAAGGCGGGGAAAACCTCTTCGCCGGTTTCGGGCATAAAGCGGAAACCGGGTTCTGACGGGGCATCGGCGGTGTTAACGTGGCGGCCTGTACGGGCAACGCGGCCCACCAGACCTTCGCCCAGACGCAGGCGTGTCTGGTGCACAGCCTCGGGGCGCAGGCCTTCGGTCGCGCAAAGTTCCAGCGTACTGGCATCGCGGAACAGATAGATGGAGCACACCTCGGTGCCCATCGAATCGGCGATGTGATGTGTGATCTGGTCAAGCCGGTCCTGCCCGCCGCCAGCAGCGGCAAGGATTTCCTTCAGCCGCCGCAGCAGCTTGCGCGAGTCGCTGTCCGTGCGATCCTGCATCGCATGTCCGCCTTATGCCTTGCGCATCAGCCCCGCCCGAACGGGCGAGGCCCTTGTCGAACGGGCCTTATGCCTGTTCCAATCCAAAGGCATCATGCAGTGCCTGCACGGCCAGTTCCATATATTTGCGGTCAATCAGCACCGAAATCTTGATCTCGCTTGTTGCGATGACCTTGATGTTCACATTGTCATCAGCCAATGCCTTGAACATCTTGGCCGCAACACCCGTATGGCTGCGCATGCCGATACCGACAACGCTGACCTTGGCGACTTCGGTGTCGATGTTCAGTTCGTCATAGCTGATGGTGCCGGCGGCGCGCGCCTCTTCCATCGCCTTTTTGGCACGTTCGACCTGATTGATCGGCACCGAGAAGGTCATATCCGTCACCGAACCGGGGTGATCGTCATAATCCTTTTCGGAAATATTTTGGACGATCATATCCACGTTCACGCCCGCATCGGCCAAAGGCGCAAAGATCGCCGCCGAAATGCCGGGGCGGTCCTCGACCGTCACAAGGGTGATCTTGGCTTCGTCGCGTGACGAGGCGATGCCATTAACGACTTTCGATTCCATGATTTCATCCTCATCGCAGATCAGCGTGCCTGAATTGTCATCCGTTTCCTCGAACGAGGACAGGACGCGCAGGCGCACTTTGTAACGCATGGCCAGTTCGACCGAACGGGTCTGCAGCACCTTGGCACCAAGGCTGGCCAGTTCCAGCATTTCCTCAAAGGCAATGCGGTCCAGCTTGCGCGCCTTGGAGGTGATGCGCGGGTCGGTCGTATAAACGCCGTCCACATCGGTATAGATGTCACAACGCTCGGCATTGAAAGCTGCGGCAAAAGCCACGGCGGTCGTATCGCTGCCGCCACGGCCAAGCGTGGTGATGCGGCCATCGGGGGCAACGCCCTGGAAACCTGCAACCACCGCGACCTTGAAGCCTTCGGCGAATTTCTGGTCCAGATTGTCGCGTGGAATATCCACAAAACGGGCGGCGGAATGGGCGGCGGTCGTGTTGATCGGCACCTGCCAGCCCTGCCAGCTGCGCGCCGGAACGCCCATTTCCTGCAGGGTCAGTGACATCAGACCAGCGGTCACATTTTCGCCCGAGCTGACGATGGCGTCATATTCGCGCGCATCGAACAGAGGAGAGGTCTGTTCGACCCATCCCACCAGTTCATTGGTCTTGCCCGACATCGCGCTGACAATGACGATCACGTCATAGCCACGCTCGACCTCGCGCTGCACCTTGCGTGCGGCGTTTTTGATCCGGTCCAGATCGGCCACCGAAGTGCCGCCGAATTTCATTACCAGAAGCGGCATATTCGGGCCCCCAGCCAAAGGTTGTTTGTCGGCGAGGCTTTTAGGTGTGCAATTCTGAAAGGGCAAGGGGCGGTGCGCGCAAGATCAGTTCGTCTTCTGCCGTGGCAAGAAGGGAAGGGGGGCAACGGGGATGCCATCCTCGATCAGCTTGCGGGCGTCTTCGATGCGGGCCTCGCCGTGGATGGCGCGTTCGGGGCTTGTGCCTTGGTGCATGGCGCGGGCCTCGGCCACGAAGCTGCTGCCGACGTAATCGGAATTCTTTTCCACATGCTGACGTAATTTGTCCAAGGCGGTTTCAGCAGGTGTCGCCGGCTGTGTCAGACGCGGCGTGGCCGGACGCGGTTCCGATACCGCAGGGGCCATCAATGCTTTTTCGACTTTGGTCGATCCGCATTCGCCACAAGCAATCTGACCCGCCGTACGCATGGCGTCGAAGCCGTCCGACGACCGGAACCAGCTGTCGAAGTCATGGCCGTTTTCGCAGCGCAGCGCATAGCGGATCATCTTCGGGCCCCTTATCCTATGCCGATTATATCGGGTCAGTCGTTGCGCTGTGCAAGTTCGGCCAGCCGGTCGATCAACGGTGCCGGATCGCCTGCACGTGCCGTCAGCAGATCCCGTGCTGCATGGCCCAGCTGTCGCGCCTTGGCCGCTGTAAGGGCCATATGGTCGGCCAATGTCGCCGTGGACACCTGTAACGCAGCGTCGCCTGCATGCAGGGCGTCAAAGGTTTCGACGAAATTTCCGGTATGGGGCCCATGCAAAAGGGCGCAGCAATAGGCGGCGGGTTCCCAAGGCGTATGGCCGCCATGATCCTGCAAGGACCCACCGATGACACAGGTTCCTGCCAGTGCATACCATTTGGGCATTTCACCCAAGGTATCAGCCAGAAGAACGCCGCCTGCTTCGGGCAATGCACCGCCCGCGCTGCGCCGGATAACGGCCAGACCGCGTGCCGCGATCAGGGCGGCAATATCATCACCGCGATCGGGGTGACGTGGTGCCAGAATCAGCCTGAGTTCCGGTCGTTGGCTGCGGGCGATCAGGAAGGCATCCAGAATTATCGCGTCCTCGCCCTCATGCGTAGAGGCGGCAAGGATGGTCCGGTCGCGGTCCGTGTCATCAGCCGGTGGCGTGACCGAGGCCGGATCCAGCAGCTTCAGGTCCAGACGCGGCAACAGTGACGATGCGGGCAGACCAAGGCCCAGCAAACGTGCCTCGCTGGCTTGATCCTGTGCCGATAGCGCATCGATCCGCGACAGGATTGGACGGATAATACGGGGAAAGCGCCCCCATGTCCTTGCCGAGCGTTCCGACAGGCGTGCCCCGATCAGCGCCTGCGCCACGCCGCGTTCGGCCAGAAAACGCGATCGTAACGGCCAGAACTCGGCCTCGATGCTGATCAGCAATCGGGGTTGGCAGGCTGCCAGAAAACGGTCCAGCGCGCCGGGCAGGTCCAGCGGTGCCAGCGTTGCGGGCAATCCCCAACTGGTGGCCAGATTGCGGCCAGTTTCACTGTTGGCGGTGATATGGACGGGATTTTTCAAAGACAGCGCATGGATGACCTGACGTGCCGATGTCAGTTCCCCGACCGACGCGCCATGCACCCAGATTGTTGCGGGGGCAGGGGCGGTGCCACTGACCAGACGTTCGCGCAATGTGGCCGGTCCGCCCATGGATGCGCGCAACCGCAGCGCGGCTTCTGCGATGCGGGTCGTCGTATTATAGATCATGGGACGGGAACCCTCGTGCCGGGTAAGTTGGAGGTGGGTACCGGAATCGAACCGGTCTTCACGGATTTGCAATCCGGTGCGTAACCTCTCCGCCAACCCACCGCCGTCGAGAGTGGGCATGGCTTAATAGATTGCCACGCCCCTTGCAAGCCGTGATCGGCAAGGATGTGAAACCCGTCATGTCCGGCGTTGCCCAGACAGGTGAAACATGGCAATAAGCCCTGAAAGAGGTCGAGCAGAGGTTCCCCGACATGAGCGATTTTGCCGCCCGGCGCACGACGATGGTGGACACGCAGGTCCGTCCAAGCGACGTCACCAAGTTTCCGGTCATCGACGCAATGCTGTCCATCCCGCGCGAGGAATTTGTCCCCGCCAACCGGCGCGCGGTCGCCTATTCGGGTGAAAACCTGGATATCGGGCATGGTCGCGTCCTGCTTGAGGCACGGACCTTGTCCAAGATGGTCGACGCGCTGGACATCCAACCCGATGAACTGGTGCTGAATCTTGGCTGCGGCTATGGCTATTCCGCCGCCGTCATGTCGCGCATGGCCGAGGCTGTTGTCGCCATTGAGGATAACCCCGAACTGGCCGCAGAAGCGCAGACGCGTCTGAACGACAACGGCTTTTTCAATGTTGCCGTAATCGAGGCGGATCTGACCGCGGGTGCGCCCAAGCAGGGTCCTTATGATGTGATTCTGGTCGAAGGCGCCATCGAAGAGGTGCCCGCCACGATACTGGAACAACTGCGTGACGGTGGCCGCATTGCGGCATTGTTCCGCGAAGGCGCGCTGGGCGTCGCCCGCATCGGCCACCAGTCGAACGGCAAGATCACATGGCGTTATTCCTTCAATGCCAATGCGCCGATGCTGCCGGGCTTTGGACGCGCACGCGGATTCGCATTGTGAAGCCGCTGGCCCGCCTTGCTGGCGTCACGCTGTTGGGGTTGGTTGCCGCCCTTCCGGCGCGCGCCGAATCGCTGGCCGATACGCTTGTGGCAGCCTATCGCCATTCGGCGCTGGTCGAGCAGAACCGCGCCGTCCTTCGTGCCGCGGATGAAGACGTTGCAGCCTCGGTCGCGGCACTGCGTCCGATTGTCCAATGGGTCGCCAGCCACGATATCGACAAATCGGAAGGTGAGCCCACGGGGCGCAGCACATCGCTGTATCTGTCGGCCAGCCTGACGCTGTATGATTTCGGGCGCTCGCAGCTGGCCATTGATGGTGCCAAGGAACAGGTCCTTGCGACCCGTCAGGCACTGGTCAGCATCGAACAGGATGTTTTGCTGAACGCTGCGATTGCTTATTTCGACGTACGCGAGGCGATCCAGCAGGTGGCCTTGCAACAAAACTCGGTCGAGGTTCTGTCGCGTGAACGTCAGGCTGCGCAGGACCGGTTCGATGTTGGCGAGATTACCGTAACCGATGTGGCCCTGGCCGATGCACAGCTGGCCGAAACCCGTGCCAGCCTTGCCTCGGCGAACGGTCAGCTGGAAATCGCGCGCGAGGGTTATCTGGCAGCCACCGGCAAACTGCCGGGCACGCTGTCCGCCCCGCCGCCCTTGCCGAAACTGCCGGCGAATGTCGATGCGGCGCGCGGAATTGCCCAGCGGACCCATCCGGCAGTTCTGCAATCGCAACGTCAGGCTGCTGCGGCGGAAATCAGCGTTGCGGCGGCTGCGGCCGAACGCAATCCGACACTGTCGGGAACGGCCAGTGTCGGCGTGATCCGGTCACCCTTGTCGCGGCTGAATGGCAATGACGGCAGCACGAATACCTCGGCGGTCGGTCTGGAACTTAGCCAGACCATCTATTCCGGCGGACGCCTTTCGGCATCGCATCGCAGGGCAATGGCGGAACGTGACCAGGCGCGGTCTTCGCTGTTGAACACGGCGCGTCAGGTCAGCCAGAATGTTGGCGAGACTTGGGCAAATATTGACGTTGCCCGTGCACAGATTACGGCAATCACCCAGCAAATCTCGGCGGCGCAGCAAGCCTATGACGGCGTCCGCGAAGAAGCGTTACTGGGTGCGCGCACCACCCTGGATGTTCTGGACGCCGAACAATCGCTGCTAGAGGCGCGTGCGGACCGGATCACGGCGGAATCCAACCTGCAGTTAGCGCATTATCAACTTTTGTCCGCTATGGGTTTGTTGACGGTAGAAAACCTGAAACTGGGAATTCCGACCTATGACCCATCGCAATACTATAATGCTGTGCGTAACGCGCCCGCGACCAGCAAGCAGGGCGAAAGCCTTGACCGTGTTCTGCGCGCCATCGGACGTAACTGAACCCGAAAAAGGCGGTTTGCGGCATGGTTAGGCCGCGTCGCAAACCCGCACCTCTTCCTGTCACAGGGCAATCGCGCAAGGGCCGGTTTGGCCGCACAGCCCGCGCGATGGCAGCGCCGCAGTCGGATGCACAACGCTTGTCCGCCGACATCGGAAAAACCATATTCTCGATCAGGCAGATGATTGACGGCGACCCTTCGGTTCTGGCCGACCCTGCGCCGGCATCCCCCAAAGCCGAACCGGTGATTGTGCGATTGTGGCATGCCTGGGGTGACCGGATGCTGGCACGCTTGCAGTCGCCACCTGTGGCAGCACCGCAACCGGTGATCGTTCAACCAGACCCCCTGCTGGTCCCGACATCAAAGGACGTCGCCGATATGTTGCTGGGTCACCCCGACCTGCATATGCATCTGCAATCAGCCGTCCAGCAGGAACTGAACGGAGAGTTGGGGGCCAAATTCTCGGCCAATTTGCGGGCTGTGATCCGGTCCCAGATCGCGATGGCAGTGCAGGACCGGATGATCGATGCCTGAAGGGGCCTAGTTCAGCATCTTTTCGGGGTCGACGCTTTCGAAACCACGACGGACTTCAAAGTGGACAAAGCCGGAATTGCCCGCTTTGCCCAGACTCTGGCCAGCTGTGACGGTATCGCCCTTGGCGACATCGACATTTTCAAGTCCGGTATAGACGGTCATCAGATCACCGGGATGGCGGACAACGATAATAGGTACGCCGGATGTGTCGCGGGTCAGGGCAGCAACAGTGCCCGATCCTGCGGAGGTCACCTGTGTTCCCGATGGTGCGGCAATATCGATGCCGTCATTGCGGCCTTTTTCATAAACACGGATGATCGATCCATCTACCGGCATTTTCAGCGGCCCGCCACCGGACGCCGCAGTGCGGGTTGCCCCCAGATCGGTCGAGGGCGCCGCCGGTGCGGGCGCGGATGCCGGCGCAGTTGTTTCATCAGGCAGCGGTTCGGCAGCCGAGGGCGGCTTGGGTGTCGGGCTGCCGCTGCCGGGGGCGGTGGTTGCCAAGGCATCGGGAACCTCGCCCGCTTTTGGAACGATCAGGCGTTGGCCGACCCGCAGGTCCATATCGGTGGGCAGGCCGTTCCATGCTGCCAGATCCTTGACGCTGACATTATATTTGCGCGCCACCGACCACGCCGTTTCCCCCGAGGTGACAACATGTTGCGTCGGGTTCTGGGGTGACGGGGTGGCTGTTTGTGTTTTGGTAGTCTTCGCAAAGGGATCTGTCACGATCGAAGTGATTGTCGATGGTTTCGACACGGTGCCCAGCGCAACCTGGCTGGGCAGAACCAGCACGGCACCGGCCCGCAGAACGCCATCCACCGGCAGCGCATTATGCGAGGCAAGCTGGGCAGGTTGCAGGCCGAGGCGTGTCGCGATTGTGGTTGGCGTATCGCCAGCCTGCGCCAGCACCACCTGACCGTTCGAAAACGTGATGACGCCACGGTTGTCGGGCTGGGGGCGGGGGGCCGCTTGGGCTGCGGCCTGCGTTGTATCCAGCCCACCAGCCCAACCGCGAAGGTCGGGTTCGAACGCGCCATCGGCCCCGCATGACGCCAATGCCAGCATTGCAGTCAGGCAGCCAGCGATACGGAATGTGCCAGTGTTCATGATGCTATCCTCAGCCTGCGAATTAGGGGGGCGAAGGTCAGGTCTGGCCCAACCCCTCGACCAAAGGAACGAAACGGACCTGCCGCAATTCATCGTAATCGAACCCCGTTTCGGTGCGGGTCACACGGATCAGCGTCTGCACCGCATCGGATTGGCCCACCGGAACCACCATGATGCCACCGATTTTCAGCTGTGCCAACAAGGGGCCCGGGGGGTCTTCCGCAGCGGCAGTGACCAGAATCCGGTCAAAAGGCGCCTGATCGGGCAGACCACGCGATCCGTCTGCAATCTGGGCAATGATGTTGTAAAGGCCCAGCTGGGTAAAGATTGCCTCGGCTTCCTGAACCAGACGACGGTGGCGGTCCAGCGTATAGACCCTGCGGCACAGCCCTGAAAGAATCGCCGCCTGATAGCCGGACCCCGTGCCGACCTCCAACACCGTATCGCGCGCACCGATCGCCAGCGCCTGCGTCATCAATCCCACGACCGAGGGTTGGCTGATGGTCTGGCCGCAGGGAATCGGCAGGGGGGTATCCTCATAGGCGCGGTCGGCGAACTGGCCGCGCACGAACAGCCCGCGGTCGATGTTTTCCATGGCTTCCAGAACGCGCGGGTCGGTAACGCCGCGTGTCCTCAACTGGAACAGGAAGCGCATCTTGCGTTCTGCGGTGGTTTCTTCTGGGTCGTCCGTCATTCGGCAGCCTCGCCTTGGGCGGGCAGAGTCAGATTATCCAGCGCGCCCGCCAAACCTGTCAGCGAATCATGGCATGTCAGATCCGCCCGCATCGGCGTGACCGAAACATAGCCGTCCAGATTCACGGCGACATCACTGCCGTCGCGGGCCGGTGCCTGCTGCGATCCGCCCGAGACCCACATGAACCGCCGCCCGTTCGGGGCGGTCTGGGGAACGACGCCGAAACGCGTGCCCTGACGCCGGCCCTGCGGGGCCACGCGGATGCCTTTGACACCTGCGGCCGCCAAGGGCGGAAAATTGATGTTATAGAACAGCCGGAAATCCGCATCCGAGGTCCAGTCGCCGTGGTCCAGCAACCGCTGGATCACAGCTGCCCCATGCAGGCGGGACGATTCAAACGGGTCGGCCAGCTTGGCGGTTTGCGGCCCCAGATATTGCGACAGGGCAATGGCGGGCAGGCCTTGCAAGGCCGCCTCCATCGCGCCACCGATGGTGCCGGAATACATGGCGTTCTCACCGGCGTTATTTCCGCGGTTCACGCCGGACAGCACTAGATCAGGGGGCGCATCGGCCATAATGTCGCCCACGGCGGCCAGCACGCAATCGGCGGGGCTGCCTTCGGCGGCGAAACGGCGGGGGCCAAGTTCGGCCACCATCGTCGGGTGGGAATAGCTGATGCAATGGGCAACGCCTGATTGTTCGAAGGCGGGGGCGACGGTCCAGACCTCGCCCTGCGGACCGGCAAGGCGGGTGGCGATTTCGTGCAGCACCTCAAGCCCCGGTGCGTTGATGCCGTCGTCATTGGTGATGAGAATGCGCATCCTGCCCCCATGTGATCCGGCAGCGGCAACATACGGCCGGTGCACGCGGATGTGACATGAACTGCTTAGCCCCCGCTTGGACGCGCTTCAACCCGTTCATGGAAGGTTGATGGACGGGTGGTGTAAAGCGGTTTGACCTGCCATGCCTGTCGTTGCATCCTTGCCATAAAAAAATGGGCCGCGCCGCGTATGCAAATATACCTTCCCATCGCCGAGGTCTCGGTCAATGCCTTTACCCTGATGGGGCTTGGCGGACTTGTCGGCGTCATGAGCGGCCTTTTCGGCGTTGGCGGCGGTTTCCTGATCACGCCGCTGTTGTTCTTTATCGGCATCCCCCCCGCCATCGCGGTGGCGACCGGTGCCAATCAGGTTGTCGCATCATCGGTGTCGGGCGTGCTGGCGCATATGAAGCGCAAGACCGTCGATTTCAGGATGGGTGGGGTCCTGCTGGGTGGTGGCCTGATCGGGTCGGGGCTGGGCGTCTTTGTCTTCAACATCCTGCAACGTGTGGGTCAGGTCGAACTGGTCGTCCAGCTTTGTTACGTTGTTTTCCTTGGCCTGATCGGCGGGATGATGTTGCAAGAAAGCCTCCGCGCCCTGCGACGTGCCCGCCACCCCACAGGGCGCAAGCGATTGCACCAGCACAACTGGGTCCACCGGATGCCCTTCAAGGTGAAATTCCGCACCTCGGGGTTGTATATCAGTGTGATCCCGCCCTTGCTGGTCGGGGTCGCCGTAGGTGTGCTGGCGGCGATCATGGGTGTTGGCGGCGGCTTTATCATGGTGCCCGCGATGATCTATCTGCTGGGCATGCCGACCAAGGTTGTTGTGGGCACATCGCTTTTTCAGATCACCTTCGTGACGGCCTTTACCACGTTGATGCACGCCATCAACTATAACACGGTCGATGTGATGCTGGCGCTGTTGCTGATTGTCGGCGGGGTGATCGGCGCGCAGATCGGGACGACGCTTGGGGCAAAATTACGGGCCGAACAGCTGCGTATCCTGCTGGCGCTGCTGGTGCTGGCGGTGTGTGGCAAGCTGGCGCTGGATCTGTTCCTGATGCCTGAAGATGTCTATTCCATTGTGGTCAGGGGGCAGTGATGGTCATGCGCCTTGCAGCCCTTTGTCTGCTAACCCTGCTGCCAACTGCATTGCTGGCGCAATCGTCGGGGTCGCTTTTGCCCGCTGATCCCGATGCCAACCTGCCTGTGCAGCGCGACGCCTATCCGCTGTTTCCCGATCCAGGCCGGCCGCGCAGCGCCATTCCCGAAAATCAGGGCGAACCGGCCGAACAGGTCGTCGCGGGCCTGTCGGACAATTCTGTGTCCATCACCACCAGCTTTGACGGGTCCGAGATTCTGATCTATGGCGCGATCCGCCGTGAGGTGCCGATCCCCGATGACCAACTGGATGTGATTGTCACGGTGGAGGCGCCGTCCCAGCCGCTGACTGTCTGGCGCAAGCAGCGCCGCTTTGGCATCTGGGTCAATACCGAAAGGGTCGAGGTGGGGGCTGCACCCAGCTATTACGCGGTGGCCAGCACTGCGCCGCTGGACCAGATATTGCTGCCCGGATGGGACAGCCGCTATCGTATTTCCCTGTCGCAGGCGCTGCGGGCCTTTTCCGGAGCCCCCGAGGTTCAGGACGTGACCGCATTTACCGAAGCGATGATTCGCCTTCGCGAAAACGATGGCCATTACCGTCTGGACGAAGCGGGCGTCGAACTGGCCGAGGATACGTTGTTCCGTGCCGATATCCGTCTGCCTGCCAACCTGCTAGAGGGGGATTACAAAACCCGCATCTTCCTGCTGCGGGACGGTCAGGTGGTCGATGTCCATCGTGCCGCAATTCAGGTCCGCAAGGTCGGGCTGGAACGCTGGTTGTATAATCTGGCATATGACCAGCCGATGCTTTACGGGCTTATGTCGCTGGCGGTGGCGGTTTTTGCGGGCTGGGGGGCCTCGGCTGCGTTCCGCAAGCTGCGCCGCGCCTGATGCCTTGAAATGCGGCAGGCCTTGCGACAATGCGCAAGGCCTGCTCTCCTCCCCCTGTTTGCGGTCCTGACCCCTCCACTGGTCTGGTCCGCGGGGTGTTCATTAGCCGGCGATCAGTTCGGCCTGACGGACGATCACCTGCGCCTGTTTCATCGAGGCGATATCGACCAGACGTCCCTTATACACCGTTGCCCCTGCGCCGTCTTTCTTTGCCTGCTCCATCGCGGCAAGAATTTCGCGGGCTTCGGTAATGGCGGCTTCGTCGGGTGAAAAAACATCATTGCAGAGGGCGATCTGGCTGGGGTGGATGGCCCATTTGCCGACCATTCCCAAGGTTGCCGAGCGGCGGGCCTGAGCAATGAAGCCTTCCTGATCGCTGAAATCCCCATAGGGACCATCGACCGGTAACAACCCATGCGTCCGGCAGGCGGCAACAATGGCGGTCTGTGCCCAATGCCACGGATCGGGCCAGTATTTCTGGCCGTCGCGCAGCATATAGTAGTTTTCCTGCGTCCCGCCGATGCCGGTGGTGGCCATTCCCATCGAGGCCGCAAAGTCGGCAGCGCCAAGGCTGATGGCCTGCATGCGCGGAGAAGAAGCGGCAATGTCTTCGACATGACTGATGCCAGCGGCGGATTCGATGATCACCTCGAAGGCGATGGGTTTGGTGCGGCCCTTGGCGCGTTCTATCGCGGTGACCAGCGCGTCCACGGCATAGATATCAGCCGCATTGCCCGCTTTGGGGATCATGATCTGGTCCAGCCGGTCGCTTGCCTGTTCCAGCAGATCGACCACGTCGCGATACCAATAGGGCGTGTCCAGCCCGTTGATCCGCACCGACAGCGTCTTGTCGCCCCAGTCCACATCGCCGATCGCCTGAATGATATTGGAACGGGCGCGGTCCTTGTCATCGGGGGCAACCGAATCCTCGAGGTCCAGATTGATGACATCTGCCTGTGACTTTGCCATCTTTTCGAACAACGCCTCACGCGAGCCGGGGCCGAAAAGCTGGCAACGGTTCAGGCGGGCAGGTGGCAGAGGCTGTGACAGAAAGCTCATACAAAAGTCCAGTTCGTAAAGATGCGGGACTTCTTTGGTAATAATGTTTCGCCGCGCGTGCATCAAGTGTTTTTCCTGCATTGCAGCATGAAAGGCCGATCCGCTTGACCTGCGGGGGTATTTGGGCGCAGGACCGCCACCACAGATGCGACGCCTCAGGAGGATCAGATGACGCGGACGGTTTATGTGAATGGCGATTATGTCGCCGAAGATCAGGCAATGGTTTCGGTTTTCGATCGCGGCTTCCTGATGGCAGATGGCGTTTACGAGGTGGTCAGTGTTCTGGACGGAAAGCTGATCGATTTCGACGGCCATATGGTCCGCCTGAAACGGTCGCTGTCGGAACTGGCCATTCGCAACCCGCTTGAGGATGCGGCTTATCTGAATGCGCACCGCAAGCTGATCGCGGAAAACGGCATCACCGATGGGATGATCTACTTGCAGGTCACGCGCGGCAATCCGGGCGACCGCGATTTCGCCTATCCACCCGCGGATACGGTGCCGACGGTGGTGATGTTCACGCAATCCAAACCCGGTCTGGCCGATGCCCCCGCCGCCAAAACCGGCTGGAAGGTCATCAGCGTCGAGGATCTGCGTTGGGGCCGCCGCGACATCAAGACGGTGCAGCTGCTATACCCCTCAATGGCCAAGATGGAGGCCAAGGCGCGCGGGGCCGATGATGCGTGGATGGTCGAGGATGGCAAAGTCACCGAGGGCACCAGCAATAACGCCTATATCGTCAAGAACGGCACGATCATCACCCGCGAACTGAGCCATGACATCCTGCACGGCATCACCCGTGCCGCCGTCCTGCGCTTTGCCGCCGAGGCCCAGATGAAGGTCGAGGAACGGTCCTTCACGATTGCCGAGGCGCAGGACGCGGATGAGGCGTTTATCACCTCGGCTTCGGCATTCGTGATGCCGGTGGTCGAGATCGACGGCGCAGCGGTAAATGGTGGCACGGTCGGACCGGTCGCAGCACGTTTGCGCGAGATCTATCTGGAAGAGACGATGAAAACCGCCGTCTGATTGCGTCCCGCGACGCCGGGGGGCTGCGCGCCCCCCGGACCCCCGCGTGGGGCGGTTCGAGTTATCGGGTCAGAGACCGCTGTCCGCCAATGTATTGGCAATAACCGGCGCAAGGCGGCTGGCCCATTCGGCCTGACCTTCGGGCGTGGCGATCAGATCGTTGCGCACTTCGATCAGCAGGTTTGGGCGGTTGTGGGCCAAAGCGTGGCGGTCGATCGAATCGCCTTGCAGATGTCCGGTATAGGGCTGGTTTTCGCCCGTCACCCACCCCTGATCACGGCAGGCCTGCACCATTGCGTGGCCAAGCCGCGCATCGTGATGCGAATAAAGAATGCCGATCTGCCAGGGGCGCGGCGGGCGGCCCCGCAATTGCGGGGTAAAGCTGTGGATCGCGCAGATGCAGCGGTCGGGATGTGTGTCGGCCAATTCGCCCAAGGCCGCATGATATGGGCGATGCAACCGCGTCAGGCGGCGTTCGCGTTCATCGGCGTCCGCATGTTTATTAGCGGGAATAACTGTGCCGTCATAAAGGCGCATCAGCAGCGTGGGGTCATCCTCGCCCCGGTTGGGGTCGATCACAAGGCGTGAGAAATTGGACAGGATCGCAGGCGCGTCCATCAGTTCGGCAAGCTTCTGGGTCAGCCCCGCAGCGCCCGGATCAAAGGCGATATGGCGTGCCATATCGGATGCCTGAATGCCCAGATCACCATCGGCAACCCAGTCGGGCACGTGATTCGTGGCGTGATCGCAGGTGATCAGCCAGCGCGAGGGGCGTGTCGCCCCTTCGATATGGAAGGGTGGGGGCGTCATGGTTCGGTCATCACTGTTGCTGCAGCCTGTCTACGACGAAAGCTGGCCAGACGCCAGTTGCCGCCACGCTGCAATTGCGGCATAGATAGCGCTAAACTTAGATGGGGCGGGATGATGAGACGACATCGCAACGTGAAAATCGTGGCAACGCTTGGGCCGGCATCGTCGACCAAGGAAGTAATCCGCGATCTGTTCGAGGCAGGGGCCGACGTGTTCCGCCTGAACATGAGCCATGGCAGCCATGACGACCACCGCGAACGTTACAACACGATTCGCGAGATCGAAGCAGATACGGGCCGGCCGATTGCCATTCTGGCCGACCTTCAGGGACCAAAGCTGCGTGTGGGTTCGTTCGGGTCGGGTCCGCAGGATCTGGCCGTGGGCGACAAGTTCCGCTTCGATCTTGATGCGGCCCTTGGCGACAAGACGCGTGTCCAGTTGCCGCATCCGGAAATCTTCGCGGCATTGGTCGAAGGCAGCGAACTGCTGGTCAATGATGGTAAGATCCGCCTGACGGTCGAAACCTGTGGTTCGGATTACGCCGAATGCGTCGTGACGGTTGCCGGTACGATTTCGGACCGCAAGGGCGTGAACGTCCCCGACGTGGTGCTGCCGCTGGCGGCATTGTCGGATAAGGACCGCGCCGATCTGGAATTCGCCTGTGAACTGGGCGTGGACTGGCTGGCCCTGTCCTTCGTGCAGCGCGCCGAGGACGTGGAAGAGGCCAAGACGCTGGCCAAAGGCCGTGCCGCGGTTCTGTCCAAGATCGAAAAGCCCGCAGCTGTGCGTGCATTCGACGAAATTCTGGCAGCCTCTGACGGGATCATGGTCGCACGTGGCGATCTGGGCGTCGAATTGCCGGTCTATTCCGTGCCGCCGATCCAGAAGCGTCTGGTCCGTCTGTGCCGCAGCGCCGCCAAGCCGGTGATTGTTGCGACCCAGATGCTGGAATCGATGATCGACAGCCCGATGCCCACCCGCGCCGAAGTCAGCGACGTCGCCAACGCCATCTATGAAGGCGCTGATGCGGTCATGCTGTCGGCTGAAAGTGCGGCAGGCAGCTTCCCGATCGAGGCTGTGCGGACGATGGATAACGTCGCACGCTCGGTCGAGGCGGATAAGAACTATCGCTCGATCATCGAGGCGGCGCGCAAGGCCAGCCTGTCTTCAGTGACGGATGCCATCGTGACGGCGGCGCGTGAAATCGCCGAAACCACGGATGTTGCCGCGATCTGTGCATTCACCCAGTCGGGCAATACCGTCAGTCTGGTGGCACGTGAACGTCCGCGCGTTCCGATCATCGCGCTTAGCCCGCTGGAATCGGTGACCCGCCGTCTGGTTCTGACATGGGGCACGCATTGCGTCATCACCCCGCGTCTGAGCCGCTTCAAGGAAGCCGTGGTCAATTCGACCCGCACGGCACGCGAATACGGTTTTGCCGATGAAACGCGGCAAATCGTGTTGATGGCCGGTGTGCCGTTCAACGTGCCCGGATCGACGAACATCCTGCGCATCGCCCCTTGCGATGACCGCCTGATCTTTGCGTCTGATCCCGAATGATGCTGCTGCCCGATCTTTTGCTGCTGGGCGGCATTGCGCTGTGCCTGCTGTCTGCGGTTCTTGCCGTGGTGCAGCTGGTGCAGACACAGCCGCCCCGCGCGGCAATTCTGGTTTTCATGGCCGGTATTCTTGTGCTGGTCATCGGGGCCTCGGTCGATCCTGACACGTTCCATCCCGACGATATCCCGTCTGCATTCGCGCGGGTTACGGGAATCCAGATCGGGAACTGAATCGGCTTGCCAAACAGGGGGCGTCGTCTTATACGGCGCCCTTCCTTACACGTGCGTCCGGCCAGTCTTGGCATTGCCGAGGCGCACGATCACTCTGACGAAGGAGACGAAAATGCCGAAGATGAAGACCAAATCGGCCGCGAAAAAGCGGTTCTCGATGACGGCCTCGGGCAAGGTCAAAGCAGGTCAGGCCGGCAAACGCCACGGCATGATCAAGCGTACGACCAAGTTTATCCGCGACGCACGCGGTACGACGGTGCTCTGCGCAGCAGATGCGAAAATCGTCAAAAAATACATGCCCTACAACCGCTGATCCGAGGACTGAAATATGGCACGAGTTAAATCCGGCAAGGTTACCCACGCCCGCCACAAGAAAGTTCTTGGTCAAGCCAAGGGCTATTACGGCGCACGTTCGCGTAACTTCCGCACCGCAACGCAGGCTGTCGACAAGGCGAACCAATACGCCACGCGCGACCGCAAGAACCGCAAGCGCAACTTCCGCGCCCTGTGGATCCAGCGTATCAACGCAGCCGTTCGTATGGTTGACGCTGAAATGACCTATTCGCGTTTCATCAACCTGCTGTCGAAAGCCGGCATCGAGGTTGACCGCAAGGTTCTGGCCGATCTGGCCGTGAACGAGCCCGAAGCATTCGCGGCAATCGTGACGCAAGCAAAAACTGCCGCCTGATCTTTTTAGCGCGACATGACTTCGAAAAGGCCTGCCCTTGCAAAAGGGGCGGGCCTTTTTCGTGCCGCTAACGTGATGGATTGTGCGGATTGTCGGCGCAAATGACACAGCGTATCGTGACCGCGTGATAAGAACCCTGACCAAACTGTCGCACGAAGGTGCGATTCTTGCCGTGATCGCCAGCTTGGCGGTCTTCAACCTGTTCGGCCACGGGGTTCTGGCCCCCACGGCGGGGGCTTTCGCGATCCTTTCCTTTTTGTGGCTGTTGGGGGTCATGGTCTGGGGCGCATCCGCCGTTGTCCGCCACGCCGAGGCGCTGGCCGAACGGCTGGGCGAACCCTATGGCACGCTGATCCTAACATTGGCGGTCGTTTGCATCGAGGTGGCCTTGATCGGATCGGTCATGCTGTCGGGCGACGGCGGCCCCACATTGGCGCGCGATACGATGTTCGCCGTGGTGATGATCGTGCTGAACGGTCTGGTCGGCTTGTCCTTGTTGCTGGGGGCGCTGCGGCATGGGGAACAAAGCTATAATTTTGCCGGCGCTTCTTCGTTCCTGACGGTGTTGGTGCCTTTGGCGGTCTTTGCGCTGGTGCTGCCCGATTACACAATCTCCAGCCGCGATGGCAGTTTTACGACGGGGCAGGCGCTGTTTTTTTCGGTGATTACCTTCGCGCTGTATCTGGTGTTCCTGTCCATCCAGACCGTGCGACATCGCGGCTTTTTCACCGAGCCTGAAGAACCTGCCGCGCCGCAGCATTGCGAGGCCCGCTATGCCACCTGGGCGCACGGGTTGTTGCTGATGGCGACCTTGCTGCCCATCGTGCTGCTGTCGAAAAAGATGGCGGGCTTTGTGGATCACGGCATCAATGTGATGTCCTTGCCTGCGGCACTTGGCGGCGTTGTCATTGCCACCATTGTTCTGGCATCCGAAGGCATGTCGGCGGTTCGTGCCGCCATGGCAAACCGCCTGCAACGCGCCGTGAACCTGTGTCTGGGGGCGGCCTTGTCAACCATCGGGTTGACGGTGCCTGCCACGCTGATCATCGGCATGGTGACGGGGCAGGGGGTGATTCTGGGGCTGGGGTCGCAGATGCAGGTGCTGCTGGCGCTGACCTTGCTGACCTGCGTGCAGACCTTCGGCGCGCGCCGGACCAATGTGCTGCATGGTGCGGTGCATCTTGTGCTGTTTCTGGCCTATCTTGCCCTGATATTGGAGCCGTGATGACATCAGAACCCGTCAAAGTGCCGCTGGCTGTCAAGCCCTTGGGGGCTTTGGGGACGGTTCTGACTGCGCGGCGCAACCTTCTGGAACTGATTCCGGCGATTGCCGTGCGCCAGCCCATCGTCTCGGGGAAGACGGGGTTGCGGTGGCATATGGTGATGGACCCCGCCGCCTTGCGCCATGTCCTGAAGGATCGGGTCGATGATTATCCGAAATCCGTGACGACAAAGCTGGTTCTTGAACCTGCTATCGGTGACAGCATGTTCATCGCCGAAGGGGCGCATTGGCGCTGGCAGCGCCGCGCTGCCGCCCCCGCCTTTGCCCACCGCCATATCGAGGCCCTTGGCCCTGTCATGACAGCCGCCGCCGAAGCATCCTGCCGTCGCCTTGCCGCCGCAACCGGACCCGTCGATCTGTTCGAAGAAACGGTTGCCGCGACCTTCGATGTCATTTCGGATGTGACATTTTCAGGCGATGGTGTGTTTGACCGTGACAATGTGCATCGTTCAATCGATGCCTATATCGCGCAGACGGCCAAAGTCTCGCTGCTGGATGTTCTGGGACTGCCCGCATGGATTCCGCGTCCGGGGCGGCTGTTTTCAGGACCGGGCTTGCGGCGCATGAAGGCGATGGCAGATCAGGCCATTGCCGCACGGTCGCGGTTGCCCAAAGACGGTGCGCCCGATCTTCTGGACCTGCTGCTGGATGCACAGGACCCCGAAACGGGCCGGGCCATGAACCGTGACGAATTGCGCGACAACCTGCTGACGTTCATCGTGGCGGGGCATGAAACCACTGCATTGACGCTGGCGTGGGCGCTGTATCTTTGCGCCTTTGATCCGGCGATTCAGGAACGGGCCGCATCCGAGGCGCGGGACGTCCTTGGCGACCGCGCCGCCACCGCTGCCGATTTCGGGCAATTGCCGCTGATCCAGCGCATCGTGAATGAAACCCTGCGCCTCTATCCCCCTGCGGCGTTCCTGTCGCGGACAGCCCAAGCCAAGGACATCTTATGCGGGCGGCAGGTCAACGCGGGCGATACCGTTATGCTGCCGGTCTATGCGCTGCATCGCCATCATCTGCTGTGGGACCGGCCCGATGCCTTCGATCCCGACCGTTTTCTGACCGCGCCGGACCGATACGCCTTTCTGCCCTTCGGTGCCGGACCACGGATCTGCATCGGGGCCAGTTTCGCCATGCAGGAAGCGGTGATTATCCTTGCCACCCTGCTGGCCCGTTTCCGGTTCAAGGCAATCGCGGGGCGCGATCCACAGCCGCAAATGATCCTGACTCTGCGTCCCCAAGGGGGCGTCTGGCTGGATGTGGAAGCCCGTCAGGGCTAAGCGCCAAGCTTGCTTCTGCGCGTGCGGCTGTTACAGACTGCGGCAATATATAGCAGTTGGGGCCTAGGATGAGCGCGATCATCGACTTTCTGAACACGATCTTCTGGGGGTACGTGCTGATTTATGGCCTGCTGGCTGTGGGCATTTACTTTACCATCCGCCTTGGATTGCTTCAGTTTTTGCATTTCGCCGAAATGTGGCGATGCATCCGCGGATCGAACGCCACCGATCGCGACGGCATCACACCGTTCCAGGCGCTCAGCGTATCGCTGGCCAGCCGCGTGGGGACGGGCAATATCGCCGGTGTTGCCGTCGCGTTGACCGCGGGCGGTCCGGGTGCGATTTTCTGGATGTGGATGGTCGCACTGGTCGGAATGGCCACCGCCTATGCCGAATCGACACTGGCGCAGCTGTATAAAATTCACGGCAGCGACGGCATGTATCGCGGCGGTCCGGCCTATTACATTTCGCGCGGGTTGAAGATGAACTGGCTGGCGGGGCTGTTTGCCGTGTCGCTGATCATTTCGTTCGGGTTGGTCTTCAACGCGGTTCAGGCCAATTCGATTGCCGAGGCTGTCGATGTCGCCTTTGGCATCAGCCCGATGCTGGTCGGTGTGATTCTGGCCATTCTGTCGGGCCTGATCATCTTTGGCGGCATTCCCCAGATCGCGCGCACCGCACAGATGATCGTGCCTGCGATGGCGGGTCTGTATCTGCTGGCGGCGATTATCGTGCTGGTGATGAACATTACCGTCGTTCCGGGCATTCTGGCCGGCATCGTCAAATCGGCATTCGGCCTGCAAGAGGCTGTCGGCGGTGTCGCAGGCGGCGTCATGGCGGCGATGATGAACGGCATCAAACGCGGCCTGTTTTCCAACGAGGCCGGTATGGGGTCGGCCCCCAATATCGCCGCTGTGGCCGTTCCGGCACCGCATCACCCCTCCAGTCAGGGGTTCGTGCAGGCATTGGGCGTGTTTATCGACACCATTCTGGTTTGCACCGCCACTGCGGTGATGATTCTGCTGGCGGATGTCATTCCGACCGAGGAGCTAACCGGCGTGAACCTGACACAGGCGGCCCTAGCTGACCATTTCGGCGGCTTCGGGCATATCTTTGTGGCGGTGGCGATCTTCTTTTTCGCCTTTACGTCCATCATCGGCAATTACAGCTATGCTGAAAACGCGATGGTGTTTCTAGGCGCGGGCAAGCCGGGCATCATGGTGCTGCGCGTTGTTGCACTGGCCATGGTCATCTGGGGATCGCTGCAAACCGTGCAGACTGTGTTCAACTTTGCCGATGCCAGGGCCTGATGGCCAGTATCAATCTGGTCGCCATCGTCGCGCTGTCGGGCACGGTGGCGCATGTCACGCGCGACTATCTGCGCCAGCGCAAGGCGGGGCAGGAACCGCAATTCCACATCGCAGATCACCCCGGAATTGCCCCCGGTGTGAAAAGCGATATCTGGAACTGACCGATCTTGGGCCGTGCGGGTGGGGCAAAGGCTTCCCCCGCGCGGCCCTGCATGCTAACGCGGGGCCAACTGGAATGAGGCCCCCGATGGACGATCTGACCCCGCTGCGCCAGCTTTGGCTTGACCGCATCAATACTGCCGCCGATCCCGCTGCCATCGAAGAGGTGCGCCTTGCCGCCCTTGGCAAGAAGGGCGAGATCAGTCTGAAAATGCGCGAACTGGGCAAAATGACGCCCGAAGAACGCCAGACGACCGGTCGCAAACTGAACGAATTGCGCGACGAAATCGACGCCGCCCTGCGCGCGCGCAAGATCTCGCTGGAAGACGCAGCACTTGAGGCGCGTCTGGCCGAAGAATGGCTGGACGTCACCTTGCCGGGACGCCCGCGTCCGCAAGGCACGATCCACCCGATCTCTCAGGTGACCGACGAAATCACCGCAATCTTTGCCGATATGGGCTTTGCCGTGGCCGAAGGGCCGCAGGTGGAAAGCGACTGGTATAACTTCGATGCGCTGAACATCGCGCCCGAACATCCCGCGCGTCAGGAACATGACACCTTCTTCATGCACCGCGCCGAAGGCGACGACCGCCCGCCGCATGTGCTGCGTACCCATACCAGCCCCGTGCAGATCCGCGCGATGCAGGAACAGGGCGCGCCCATCCGCGTCATCGCGCCGGGTCGCGTGTACCGCATGGATATGGACCAGACGCATACGCCGATGTTCCACCAGATCGAAGGTCTGGCCATCGGTCGCGACATCAGCATGGCCCAGCTGAAATGGACGCTGGAGGAATTCTGCCGCGCCTTCTTCGAGGTGGATGAGGTCGAGCTGCGCTTCCGCGCCAGCCACTTCCCCTTCACCGAACCCTCGGCCGAGGTGGACATCCGCTGTTCATGGGATGGCGGCCAGCTGAAGGTTGGTCAGGGCAATTCATGGCTGGAAATTCTGGGTTCCGGCATGGTCCATCCCAAGGTGCTGCAAGCCGCCGGAATTGATGCCGACGAATGGCAGGGCTTTGCCTTCGGTCTGGGCATCGACCGTCTGGCAATGCTGAAATACGGCATTCCCGACCTGCGGGCCTTCTTTGAAAGCGACCTGCGCTGGCTGCGCCATTACGGCTTTGCCGCAGGCGATGTGCCCAGCCTCAGCGGCGGCCTGACCGCATGAGCCTGTGGCGCGGTCTGTTCCAGCATCACCGGCGCGAGGCGACACCCGCCGCGCGCCAGACCTTTGCCCGGTTCGAGATCGCCCACACCATCGTCGATTTCCTTGCAGCGCTGTTTTTCATCATCGGATCGATCATGTTTTTTTCCGAAGCATGGCAAACCCCCGCCACATGGTTCTTCACCGTGGGGTCATTCCTGTTCGCGGCCAAGCCGACGCTGAAACTGTGGCGCGAGGTAAAGCTGTATCGTCTGGGAAAAACGCAAAAGCTGGCTGATCGGGTCGACTGATCTGCCGGTTACGGCCAGCTTGCCGCGACCCTGCGCCGGATGTCCGCCTTGTCGCTGGCGATCATGCCCGGAATCAGGAACAGGTCGATCACACACCACAGCGCGACAAAAGCCAGTGGCACCCAACCGATCAGGATGGGTGTGGTCAGCCAGCCGACGCCCCAGATGGCCAGCATGATCAGCCCGCTGATCCAGCGGCCCAGATACATGCGGTGGACACCAAAGCCCCACAGCAGGATCAGCAACAGATAGGCCACAAAAGGTGATTTGGCGTCATTCGTGACGCGCATCTCGATCAGCAATTGCTTGTCGGTGTCCATCTGTAACCTTTCAGGTGCCGGACCGGCGCGGCCCGTTCCCCTATCAGTTAGGCATTCCGCAGCGCCGGACAAGACCGGCGCTGCGCGGCGAAGGTTACTGGACCTTCTGATAGGTTTCGAAAACCAGCGAAACGGGACGCATGGTGCGGCTGTCACCATCATTGTTCAGATCGGTCAGCGCCATGCGATAGGTATCTGCCGTCAGCACAATCGGGCCAAGCTGTGCGTCGGTGCTGTCATTGGCATCATCATTGGTTTCTACGGCGGCGCCATTGCTGCCAAACAGCGTCAAACGGGTATCTGCCCCCGTATTGGCCCCATAGGCATAGACGATCAGCACGCTTTTCTGGTCCAGATCGAAGGTGAACCACTGCGCGTCGCCTTGGCTAAGGGTGACAATGCTGGGCTGGGATTGCAGGTCCAGTTGCTCCATCGGATAGTCCGAGGGATCGGCGGGGGGCAGATCGCCAGCGCGATAAGCCTCGGCCAGCACCGTGGTCGGGTCCAGATAAGAGGCCGAGACGTTGATCACCCCGTGGCCGGGGCTGACCGGAGCCACGCCGACGCAATATTCCCCCGCAGCCAGACCGGACGCGAAATCCAGACGCGAATTCAACCCGTCAGCGTCATCGTTTTCCGCGATCTGCACACCGTCGGCGTCGAAAACCTCTATTGTGGGGTCCAGCGAACCGCTTTGCGCGCGCAGGGACAGCGGTGTGTTTTCGGCAAGAGACAAACGGAAGTAATCGACACCGCCCTCGGTCTGGATCGTATTGGGCAATCCGGTCTGGGGATCACCTTCGAACAGGGCGGGCATTTCGGGGGTCGGCCTGCAGGATGCGATGCTGACATCCTCGGGTTCGGCGATCAAAGGCTCCATCTCGGCGGTGGACAGCTGCATGGTCGCTTCGACCTCGGTTCCCTGAACGGGAACCAGCTGCAGACAGTAATCACCGCGCCGCATGAATTCGTTTATCTGCGATGACAGGGTGCCATTGGCGTCATCATTTTGTGCCAACCGGCGTCCATCCATGGTCGACAGGACAATCGAGGGGTCACCGTTGCGTTGCTGCGCTTCGGCACGGATGTTTTCGGTATCGCCGCTGATGCGGAAGGCAACATAGGGGTTGTCGCCATCCGTTGCCTGCAAGACCATCCTGATCGGGTCTTCGGCGGTCGAGATATCCGAACTTTCAGCCGTGCCCCCCAGCCATCTTGCAGGCTGTCCGCTGCAGACGGGGCCTTCGGTCTGCGGTGCTTCTGTCTGCTGTTCGGCTTGCGGGGCGGTGTCGGCGCTGTCCTGTGCAAGGACCGGCGCGGGCAATATGCCCAGCAGCGCAAAGGGCAGGACAAGGGATTGGCGAAGGTTGGACATTGTTTTTCCTTGAAATGTAAGGCTGGTGCAACCTGTCAGGACCGGACCCGACCTTCAAGCGCAGGGTTTGGATGCCTGCAAAACCCGCCGATAGGCGCCAAAAATCCGACGATGCGACTTGACCCTTGGCCCCTTGCGCGGTTCAAGGCACAAAACACAGACCCGCCACATGCCTGCGCGGGCCGGAACCCGGAAAGCCACAGTCATGAAGTTCACCCTGTCCTGGCTCAAAGAGCATCTTGAGACCACCGCCACCGTCGATCAGATCGCCGAGGCCTTGACCGATCTGGGACTTGAGGTCGAAGAGATCGTCGATCCTGCAGCCAAGCTGGGCAGTTTCACACTGGCCTATGTCGAACATGCCGAACAGCATCCCGACGCCGACCGCCTGCGCGTGTGCCGTGTGATGACCGACGAAGGCGAAAAGCAGATCGTCTGTGGTGCCCCCAATGCGCGCGCTGGTATTACCGTCGTGCTGGCCAAGCCGGGTGATTATGTGCCGGGGCTTGATATCACCCTGAGCGTTGGCAAAATCCGTGGCATCGAAAGCCATGGCATGATGGCATCCGAACGCGAGATGGAGTTGTCAGAAGAACATGACGGCATTATCGAGCTGCGCTCGGGGACGGTCGGGCAGCGTTATGTCGACTGGCTGGCGGAAAATGCGCCGGAAAAGATCGACCCGATGATCGACATCGCGATCACGCCGAACCGTCCCGATGCGCTGGGCGTCCGTGGCATCGCCCGCGATCTGGCGGCGCGTGGCTTGGGTGTGCTGAAGCCGGTCAAAACTGCTGATATCACGACGGCGTTCGATTGCCCCGTCAGCGTGTCGATTGCCGATGATGTTGCCGCCAAGGCGCCGTTCTTTTCGGGTCGTATGGTGCGTGGCATCAAGAACGGTCCCAGCCCCGAATGGCTGCGCAAACGTTTGACCGCTATTGGTCTGCGCCCGATCAACGCGCTGGTCGATATCACCAACTTCTTCACCTTTGATTTGAACCGCCCCCTGCATGTTTTTGACGCGGCCAAGGTGCAGGGCAACCTGACCCTGCGCGGCGCGACAGCTGGCGAAGAACTGATGGCGCTGGACGATAAAACCTATGCCATGCCCGAAGGCGCGGTTGTCATCTGTGACGATAACGGCATCGAAAGCATCGCGGGGATCATGGGTGGCGCTGCGTCAGGCGCACAGGATGATACGGTCGATGTGTTCATCGAGGCTGCCTATTTCCACCCCATCGCCATCGCGACCACGGGCCGTGCGCTAAAGATCAACAGTGATGCACGATATCGCAACGAACGCGGCATTGATCCGGCCTTTACCCTGCAGGGCCTGGATCTGGCGACGCAGATGGTGCTGGACCTTTGCGGAGGCGAGGCTTCGACCGTCGTGACCGCAGGCGCGATCCCCGACACCGGACGCGCCTATAAGCTGGACCCCGAACGCACCACGCGTCTGGTCGGCATGGATATTCCCGCCGATGAACAGCGTGCGACGCTGACTGCGCTTGGCTTCCGTCTGGAAGGCGATATGGCGCATGTGCCATCATGGCGTCCCGATGTGTTGGGGCAGGCCGACCTGGTCGAAGAAATCGCCCGCATCGCTAGCCTGACCAAGCTGCAGGGCAAGCCCTTGGCACGTCTGAATGTCGGCGTCCCCAAGCCGATTCTGACGCCGTTGCAGATGCGCGAAAAGACTGCGCGCCGGATGGCTGCGTCCTTGGGTTACAATGAATGTGTCACCTACAGCTTTATCGACCAAGCCTCGGCCACGCTGTTTGGCGGTGGTCAGGATGCTGTGCGCGTCGAAAATCCCATTAGCAGTGAAATGTCGCATCTGCGTCCCGATCTGTTGCCGAACCTATTGGCTGCTGCCGCCCGCAATCAGGCGCGCGGTGCCGCCGATCTGGCCCTGTTCGAAATGGGGCCGGTGTTCAGCGGGGGTGAACCTGGCGAACAGACCGTGCGCATCAGCGGCCTGCTGGTCGGTCACAACGCCGCCCGCGATCCGTTCGGCAGCCGCCGCAAGGTTGACCTCTATGACGCCAAAGCCGATGTCGAGGCGATTTTGCAGGTGATCGGTGCCCCCGCCAAAGCACAGATCAACCGCAAGCTGGACGGCTGGTGGCATCCGGGCCGTGCGGGCAATATTGCCTTGGGTCCGAATGTCCTTGCCAGCTTTGGCGAGGTTCATCCCAAGGTGCTGCGCGAAATGGGCGTCAAAGGGCCTGCGGTGGCGTTCACGATCAACCTTGCCTCGGTTCCTTTCCCCAAATCCAAGACGCCGACCCGCGCGGCGCTGGATCTGGCCGGATTGCAGGCCGTCGATCGCGATTTCGCCTTTGTCGTAGACCCGCAGGTCGAGGCGCTGACGCTGGTGAATGCCGCCGCAGGTGCGGATAAGGCGCTGATCCAGAATGTTTCGGTCTTTGACCAGTTCACGGGGCTTGAGGATGGCCGCAAATCCATCGCCATCACTGTGCGCCTGCAGCCGCGCGACAAGACCCTGACCGACGCCGATATCGAGGCTGTCGCCGCCAAGATCATCCAGAAGGTCCAGAAGGCCACCGGCGGCACCTTGCGCGCCTGATCTTCTAATGGTCACATGACATGAAAAGGGGCGGCGCTGCTGCCCCTTTTTCATAAGGCGCACCGGCTGTTTGCAGGGCAGGGGCCAGATACAGGATCACTTATGCAGTTTCTTGACCGCGATTACCGATTTGTTGCCATTGATGTCGAAACCGCCAATGGCAACCGGCACAGCATCTGTCAGGTCGGGATGGCAATGGTGGCCGATGATGGCACCATCGACACGCATGGTTTTCTGGTCGATCCGCGCGAACCCTTCCAGACCTTCAATTCCCAATTGCATGGCATCGACGCCGATATGGTGCGCGGCAGCCCCGGTTTTACCTCGGCCCTGCAACCGGTGCGCGGCTTTCTGGAACGCCACATGCTGATCCAGCACAGCAATTTCGACAAAATGGCCTTCGATTCCGCCTGCGCCCGTGAAGGCGTGGTCGGACTGGCCAGCACATGGTTCGACAGCGTGCGTATTGCCCGCAAGGCATGGCCGGAACTGCGGGCCTATGGCGGGCACGGGTTGGGTAACCTGAAAAAGGTCCTGAAACTGGATTTCAAACATCACGACGCGGTCGAAGACGCATGGGCCGCCGCCCGTGTCGTCATGCTGGCCGAGGAACGCACCGGTCAGGGCTTTGCCGAACTGGGGGCCACCGCCGCATCGCGGTCGCGCTATCCGGCCAAGATCGGTTTGCCGGGCAATGAACAGGGCGCTTTCTTTGGACAATCGGTCTGCTTTACAGGTCGCTTGGGGCTGGACCGGATGAAAGCATCGCAAATCGCCGCCGAGGCCGGATTCGAGGTGCGCACCGGCGTGACCAAGGCCCTGACCCTGCTGGTCGTCGGTGATCAGGATGCCGAAGCGGCGGTTACCACCAAACAGCGACGCGCCATGGATCTGATCCAGAAGGGCGCGGATCTGCGGATCATGACCGAAACCGAATTCGGTGATCTGCTGCAGGATTGATGCTGTCAGTATTTTGGAGCGGGCGGCGGGAATCGAACCCGCGTCTCTTGCTTGGAAGGCAAGGGTCTTACCATTACACAACGCCCGCGTCGGGGTGACTTATATGCGGCCCTGTCGCGGGGTTCAAGCGGCCCTAGCGTCGTATGGCAAAGAAAATACGCAAAATATCACGCGCGGCCTCTGCATCCAGTCCGTCATAGATTTGCGGACGGTGATGGCACTGTGCATGGTCGAAAACCCGTGCTCCATGGGCCACGCCGCCCATCCGCTGGTCGCCCGCACCGTAATACAGCCGGTTGATGCGGGCGGCCGAAATGGCTGCTGCACACATGGGGCAGGGTTCCAGCGTCACCCACAGATCATATCCGATCAGCCGTTCGGACCCGATGGCCGCGCAGGCCGCGCGAATCGCCAGAACCTCGGCATGGGCGGTGGGGTCGGACAGTTCGCGTGTCCGGTTCCCTTCCGCCGCAACGACCCGGCCTTGCGGATCAACGACGACAGCGCCCACCGGCACTTCCCCGCGCAGGGCTGCGGCACGGGCCTGATCAAGGGCTTGGGGCATGTGACTTAGGAAAGACGGCATGATATGCTTGTGACAAGTCCGGCCTATCCGCGCAAGACGTGGAAAGAAATGCTTTCCTTGCACGGGTTCCGGGCGTAGAAGCCCCTCTTTGCCCCGCAGAGATGCGAAGGAGACGCGCATGACCGACGACAACACCCCCAAAAAAAACGAACTGGCCAAGGCTGACGGCACCGACCGTATCGCCAAGGTCATGGCACGCGTAGGCGTCGCCAGCCGCCGAGAGGCCGAGCGCATGATCATCGAAGGTCGTGTCACGGTGAACGGCAAGAAAATCAACAGCCCTGCGCTGGATGTCACTGCCTCTGACCTGATCGTCGTCGATGGTAAGAAGCTGGACGAACCGCAGGAAACCCGCCTGTGGCTGTATTACAAGCCGCTGGGTCTGATCACATCGGAATCCGATGAATTGGGCCGCCAGACGGTGTTCGACGCCCTGCCGCGCGATTTGCCGCGCGTGATGACGGTCGGCCGTCTGGATTTGAATTCCGAAGGCCTGCTGCTGCTGACCAATGACGGTGATCTGAAGCGCCGTCTGGAACTGCCTTCGACCGGTTGGCTGCGCCGTTACCGTGTCCGTGTGAACGGCACGCCAAGCGACCAGACCTTCGATCCCCTGCGCCGTGGCGCCAAGATCGAGGGTGAGGATTTCGCCCCGATGGAAATCAAGCTGGACAGTCAGGCCGGTGCGAACGCATGGATCAGCGTTGGCATCCGCGAAGGCAAGAACCGCGAAATCCGCCGTGCGATGGCCCATATCGGCTTGCAGGTGAACCGCCTGATCCGTATCGGTTATGGCCCGTTCAAACTGACCGGCATGGACAAAAACGAAGTGACCGAGGTCAAGCGCCGCGTCCTGCGTGACCAGCTTGGCGGTCTGCTGACCGGCGATATGGACGAAAAGCCCCGTGAAATGCGCCCCCGCGGCGCCGAGGGAAACCGTTTTGGCCGTCCCGACGATCGTGGCGATGCCCCGCGTCGCTTTGGTGACAAGCCGGGTGGCAAGGTCTTTGGTGCGCGCAACCGCGATGATGATCGTGGCGACCGTCCGGGCCGCAGCTTCGGGAACCGTCCGGCACAGGACGGCGGGGCTGATCGTCCGCGCTTCGCAGGCAAACCGGGCGATTCGCGCCCCGATTACGGCGATCGTCCGCGCCCCGCTGCCGGTGACAAACCACGGTGGAGCAAATCCGCCGGCGACGACCGCAAACCCTATGGCAAGCCGCGTGATGGCGATGACAGCCGCCCGTCGCGTTTTGCCGGAAAACCCGGCAGCGACCGCAAGCCCTACGGCGCGCGCGACAATGCTGATGGTCCGCGCAAGCCCTATGCGCCGCGTGATGGTGGCGATCGCAAGCCCTACGGCGCGCGTGATAACGCTGATGGTCCGCGTAAGCCCTATGCGCCGCGCGATGGTGGCGATCGCAAGCCTTACGGTGCGCGTGACAACGCTGATGGTCCGCGCAAGCCCTATGCGCCGCGCGATGGCGGTGACCGCAAACCCTATGCGCCGCGAGGAGAGGGGGGTGGCAAGCCACGGCCCGCTTCGGGTGGTAAGGGCTTTGGAGGCGCACGGCCTTCGGGCGGTGGCTTCAAGCCGGGCGGCAAGCCCGGCGGGAACAAGCCCCGTGGATCACGGGACTGAAAAGAAAAAGCCGGGCGTTAGGCCCGGCTTTTTTCATTTCGTCAGGATCAGTTTGCCTGCCCGCGTGATCCGCAACTGATAGACCTGTTCGTCCAGAACGATCAGGGCCTGATTGCCGCCCTTGGTCAGTTGGGCCGCGTCATGCAGCGGCAGATGTCCATAAACCGAAGTGGTTCCGGGGCGGGTGAATTCCGAAGGGCGCGTTGCGGTCATGGTCAGCCTCTTGATGTGGCGTTTGTATGCCTAAAGCTGACAAATTCGTTCAGGTTTGTCAAAGTAAAATAGTCAGGATTTGATGTGATTCAATAGATTCACTCGAAACTTATTGAAAAGGCAGCCTTTTACAGCTGCCTTTGTCGCTTACTTATCTTCAAAGCATGTGATCAGGGTCTGTGCCAGCCCATTGAACGTATCATCGAAAAGGCCGATTCCACCGTCGGCACCTTCGGGGGACAGTTCGGCACCGATGCGCGTGTCGGTGCCTTCGGTTACGGTATTCAACAGGGCCGGATCATGGGCGTATTCCGGGAAGGCGCAAACGGCTTGCGTTTTTACGACCTTGTCACGCACCGCCTGCACCCGCGCAGCCGATGGCGTTGTCGCGTCACCCAGTGACACCGCCACAGCCGATTTCAGCCCGTAGTGGCGGGTGAAATAGTTATAGGCGTCGTGGAAAACCACAAAGCTGGTTTCGCTGAAGGGGGCCATTTGGGTCTTCAGATCGGCATCCAGCGCAGCGATACGATCAGCGGCGGTTTCTGCATTCGCGCGATAGGTTGCTGCGTTTTCGGGGTCCTGTTCGGACAGGGTATCCGCGATGATCGCCAGCCAAGGGGCGGCATTTTCCGGATTCAGCCATGCATGGGGGTCGATACCGCTGTGGTCGTGGCCTTCGTGATCGCCTGCATGATCGCCATGGCCTTCGCCGTCATGGTCGTCGTGACCATGTTCATCGTGATGTTCGTGATCGTCGTGACCTTCATGGTGGTCATCGTGGTCATGCCCCTCATGTTCGTCGTGGTCGTCATGCGCTTCGTGGTCATGTCCTTCGTGATCATCATCCGCATATTCCTGCAGGATCGTGCCTTCGACGGTCAGCAGGCGCAGCTGCTGCGTATCGCCGCTTAGATTGTCAGCGGAACGGTCCAGCCACGGGGTCAGCTGGGGGCCCATCCAGACCAGAAGATCGGCGTTCTGCAGTGCCCGCGCATCCGAGGGGCGCATCGTATAGTGGTGGGCACTTGCGCCCTTGGGCAACAGCACATGGACCTGACCCAGATCGCCCATCACCTCTTGCACCAGCGCACCGGTGGGGGACATGTCGGTGACGACATTCGGGGCCGCAAAGGCGGGGGCGGCGGTCGCTGACAGAATCGCCGCGATGGATACCAAGCTGCGCATGGTGATCTCCTGATTGGGGTTTATTGCGATGCGCGGGTTTTCTGTGTTATGAGATAACAAGTCAATCAAAATGTAATAAAGTAACGCTATGCGTGAAAGGCTGTCATTCCTGTGACCGATGATGCAATTGCTGCGGCTTTCGCGCCGCATGACCACCGGCTTTGCGCCCATCGTGCGCTGGACGAAGCCGCCGACCGGTTGAAAAATCAGGGCGCCCGACTGACCCCCGTGCGGCGTCGTACGCTGGAAATCCTGCTGGAAAGCCACCGCGCGATGGGCGCCTACGAGGTTCTGGACCGTCTTGCCGCCGAAGGTTACGGGCGCCAGCCGCCCGTCGCCTATCGCGCGTTGGAGTTTCTGGTCCAGCATGGTCTGGCCCACCGGTTGCAACGGCTGAACGCCTTCGCCGCCTGTCTGGACCCCGGCCATGACCACCAGCCGGTTTTCCTGATCTGCCGCAGTTGCGACAAGGTCGCCGAGGCGATGGCCACGCCCGTGCGCGATGCTTTGGCCGATGTGGCCCGTCAAGCGGGCTTCCAACTGGAACGTGCCACGATCGAGGCGCTTGGCCTTTGCGCGACCTGCGCCGGAAACGGTGTGCAATGACCATGCTGATTCAAGCCGATCGCATGACCATCAACCGGCCCGGTACATCCGAACCCGTGCTGGCCGATGTCGATTTCCAGATCGCCGAGGGCGAGATTGTCACCGTCGTCGGTCCGAACGGGTCGGGTAAATCGTCCCTGATTCGCGCCTTGTTGGGGCAGATGGTCCTGTCGGGTGGCAAGGTGGATCGCAAGCAGGGGCTGCGTATCGGTTATGTGCCGCAACGGGTGCAGCTGGATACCGCCATTCCGATGACCGTCCGTCGCTTTTTGTCGCTGCCCACCCGCGTCACCGACGCCGAGGCCGCGGGCGTGTTGGAACGGACCGGTGTGTCCGGATTGGGCCCACGCCAGTTGACCCAGCTGTCGGGGGGGCAGTTCCAGCGCGTTCTGCTGGCCCGCGCCTTGTTGCGGGCACCGCATTTGCTGGTGCTGGACGAACCGACCCAAGGGTTGGACCAGCCGGGCATCGTTGCCTTCTATCAGCTGATCGAGGAAGTGCGCCGCCAGTCGGGGGCAGCCATTCTGATGGTCAGCCACGATCTGCTGGTGGTGATGCGGTCCTCGGACCGTGTGATTTGTCTGAACGGGCATATTTGCTGCGAAGGAACACCACAGGCGGTCAGCAGCGCCCCCGAATACCGCGCCCTGTTCGGCGCCGAGGCACAGGGGATGCTGGCTCTCTATCGTCACCAACATGACCATGATCACGATCATGGTCCCGCATGTGGCCACAGCCATGATGCTGCAAGCCCACAAAATCCGGAAACCCAGAATGCTTGATGACTTCTTTGTTCGCGCCGTGCTGGCGGGCCTTGGGCTTGCTTTGGTGGCAGGGCCCTTGGGCAGCTTTGTTGTCTGGCGACGCATGGCCTATTTCGGTGATTCGACCGCCCATGCGGCAATTCTGGGCGTTGCGATGGCGCTGGCTTTCGACATGTCGATCTATATCGGGACCTTGGTTGTTGCGGTGTCTATGGCGTTTCTGGTGTCGTCGCTGGTGGCGCGCGGGCAGGTGATGGATACGATGCTGGGCGTGCTGTCCCATTCGGCGCTGGCCTTCGGGTTGGTGGCGATCAGCTTTGTCCCCAGCGCGCGATCCGACCTGAGCGGATATCTGTTTGGTGACATCCTTGCGGTGGGGCGTCCGGATCTGGCGCTAATCTGGACGGGGGCGATTCTGGTCGTGGGTTTGCTGGTTCTGCGGTGGCAACGTCTTGTGACCAGCAGCCTGAACGAGGAACTGGCCATGGCGGCGGGAATCAATCCGAAATTCGAACGTCTTGTCCTGTCGCTGGCCTTGGCCGTCGTCGTCGCCCTTGCGATTCGTGTGGTGGGATCCTTGCTGATTTCCGCCATGTTGATCGTGCCGGCGGCGGCAGCCCGCGTATGGGCCCGATCCCCCGAGCGGATGGCCGCCGTCGCCGCCCTGATCGCCGCTGCATCTGTGGTTGCAGGATTGTTTTCCAGCCTGCGACTGGACACGCCGGCCGGTCCGTCGATTGTGACCGCCGCCGCGCTGATTTTCCTAGTGTCGCAAGGCGTTCGGCGTACCTAGTGCCATAATGTCACAGTTTTTTCCGTCGTTTATTGGGCGAGGGAACGAAGCGCCGGAAAGCGGGTTGGCCAATATGCAACAGTGCATGCAGCCCTAGGATTGATTCAATTCAATCCAGCTTTTCAAGTCTCGGGCTTTATGTAAGTGTCGCAGCGATGTTGCCGGAAACGGCAGCCTTCAATCGAAACGGAGCATGATCATGACCAAATTCGCTACTTTCGCTGCCGCCCTCGGCCTGACCGCAACCTCGGCTCTGGCCGGTGGTTACGTCGCACCCGTCGTCGAAGTTGAGCCCGTCATCGTCGAAGAGCAAGCTGCTTCTTCGAACGCTGGCCTGGTTGTCCCCGCCCTGCTGCTGCTGGGCGTTATCGCTGCAGTCGCTTCGGACGACGACGACAGCTGATCTCGAAGCGGATCTATTTGATCCGTTTCTAAAAGGGCTGGCCATTGGCCGGCCCTTTTTCTATTTGCGGACCAGCTGTTATCTTTGAAGCATTCGCTGAATACGCATGAAAAAACCGGCCCTGAAGGCCGGTTTTTCGCATTTTTACAGGCAACCCTCAGGGGCGAAGCGTTTGCACCGTGATATAGCCCAGTGCCGGTCCGACCCACTGCCGCGATACGGGGATCTGTCCGCCCGATACCGCATAGCTGTTCTGGAAGCTCAGGCCATGACCTGTGCAATCTTCGACCATGACGCCCGCATTGGGGCCGGGGCCGGTGGTGCAATCGAACTGCAAGGGGCGTTCCAGCCCGTCGCCGCCCAGATAGCGCATGATGCGGGTGCCACGGCCCGACTGGCCCGCGCGGATCAGCCCTTCGGTGCCCGGTTCGGCCACGGCCAGATCGTTGCCAAATCCCTTGGTGCCGACCAGCATGCCATTGCGCAGAATCACCGCCTCTTCTGCGGGGGTCATATAGGTGCGCATCGTGCCGTTCTGGCCCGTCAGCGCCAGAACCTGATTGCGACCCAAGGATTCGAAGCCGACCTGGATCAGCGGTCCGGCATTGACGCGCAACGCCTCGGTTGCCTGTTCCTGCGGCGTGCGGACAGGCGCTGGCGTCTTGGCCTGCTGACGGGCGGTGATTGCGTCCCGCGCCGTCTGCACCAGAACCGATGCAGCCGATGTCGGGGTGCTATCGGCGTCCTGATTGGCACAGGCGGACAGCGTGGCCAGCAGGGTCAGCGCCATTGCGCCGTTACGTGCATATGCAGTGATCATCGCCAGAAGCTCCCCCAGCCTTGGTAAAGTTTGACGGTCTGGCTGTCGCGGACCTTGTCATACAGGCGGTCGTTGACCTCCAGCTTGGCGCCGCCGTCGCGCGACAGGGACTTGATGGTCGTGGATGCACGGTCCCGCGTTGCGTTGCCGGTGGCCCAGCCGATCGGAATGGACAGGGTGATACCCTTGTCAAAGCTGCCTTCGCCGAATTCTTCGGCGCTCAGGTCGGTTTTGGTGGCATAGGCCCCGACGCGCCAGCCGTTTTCGAATTCGCGGGTCAGGGTAAAGGTCGCACCCTTGTCGCCTGCCAGATACTGGCCAACGTCAAGTTGCGCGGTAAAGCCCTGACTGAATTCGTAATAGGCCGACAGGAACCCCGTAGTGACCTCGTAATCGCGGAAATCCAGAAGCATGTCGAAATCACGCTTGCGGACGCGGTTCACCTCTGCCCCGAAAGCAAGGGGGGAATTCGCGGGCTTCCACAGGACTTCGGCGGAAACGCCGCCGTAAGCTTCCTCCAGCAGGCCGACGGTAACGCGGCTATAGATCTGTTCGGTCGGACGGGCAAACCACGCAGCGGTCAGTTCCGGAATGGTCGGGCTGGTATTGCCGGTATACATCCGCGCATCCGAACGCACCCGTGGAACGCCTTCCGATGTGGTTTCAAGGCTTGGATCGGCCAGATATTCTTCGGCGGTATAGTTTTCACCACGCACGCCGTCATTGTCTTCCGCGTCGATGCTGGGACCGCTTTGTTCCTGATTGCCAAAGGCCCGCTGACGCAGCGTTCCCGACAGCACCAGTCCCGGCACAATCTCATAGCTGCCGCTGGCTTCTGCACCGACCTCGTATCGGGCGGGTTCATCGGCGTCGAACAGGCTGATGTCCAGATAGGGGCCGATGTTCCACTGCAGGCGCGGGAACAGATCTTCGGTCGGGGTCAGATCACCCTGACGCAAGGGCGCATCCGACAGGGCGGAAACGGCCGCGATCTTGCCGGCCTCGGTGTTTTCCAGACGCTCGACATCCGAACGGCGCAGTGTCACCGAAGACGCCGCCACACCATCCGCCGAGGAGGTGATGACGAAGGTTTCCACGGATGGCGGCAAGGCGCGGGTCATCAGGCGCGCTGCGCGACCGATGGCCTGCGATTGCTGGATATAACGCTGGTTGCGGATGCGAACCTCGGCGCGGGTGGCGGTCAGCGACATGCTTTCCAGCAGCTGGCCTTCATCTTTCAGCGCATTGGCCAGCACCTTCTGGATGGCGGGCTGGGCGGTGGGGTCCTGCGACCACTGGCCGGACCAGCCTTCGGGATCGGCATCGCGCGACGGACGCGGGCGCACCGGTGCGGGGGCCGATTCCAGCCCCGACGGATAGGCCGCGTCGCGGTGGTTCAGGGCGACGGTGAACTGCGCGCCGATGGTTTCGGTGCCAATGGTATAGACGCCGACCTCATAGGTGCGGCCGAATTTATAATTGGCGCCAAAATTCAGGTTGCCCGGTTCCTCGTTTCCCTGCTGATAGGAAATGGTGCCGCCGTTCGACAGCGAATAGGTCGAGCGATAGATGTCGTTCGAATATTCCGCCGTCAGGCTTAGCTTATCATTGACCTGCCAGTTGACCGAGGCAAAGGGTTTCGCCCCGCCGCTGAACCAGTCGTCGATATTCGATGTTCCGCCTTCGGATGTGGCATCGATGACCCGTGGCTTGCCCGCAAGCGTACCCCATCCCAGACCCACACTGGCGCGGATGGTCGGGGTGATGTCGCGCGTGGCAACGATATATTCGCCCGAATAGACGCCGGTGCCCAGAAAATCCTGAACGCCGACAGAGACGGCGGGACGCCATCCATCCTGATCGACGATCTGGTAACGCAGATCGAAAGACCGGTCATAGATAAAACCGTCATTGCGGTAATCGTTGATTCCCTCGACCCGGGAATACCGGAAGGCGGTGGTCAGCTTGGGCAATGGCTGGAACACCAGATTGCTGCGCAGCGCATAATCGGATTGCGACACCGTCGCGGCCAATGTGCCTTCGGGCAGGGCTTCTGCCGTGGGGGTGTCGATGCCCCCGGGCATGCCATAGGTCGACATGTTCCGGGCCAGCATCGGGTCGGCGATGGCATAGCCTGCGCCGACCACAAGGGCGACAGGCAGTGTGGTGGCCATAAGCTGGCTTGTCAGACGCGAGCGGCGCATCGGCGGCATCCTTTCGGCGGGCGGGGCGATAAGAGTGTCACGGATCAATTGTCGGGGACCAAGGTTGGCCTTGGCAGGCTTTGCGGCGCGTGTCGACACAGGAATGCCGATCGCGCCGCATTTGTCTTATCCGGCAGCGGGGGCCGCTTGGGGCGCTTGTGCCACGGCACCGCAGCCTTGCTGGGTCTTGCCACTGATGGTCAGGCGCGCCGTCAAGGGCGAGGTTCTATCCGCCATCGTGTCCTGACATTCGGTCGCCGTCAGGTTCAGGACGAATGGCCGGTCGTTCAGGACGCCAATATATTCGACACCGCGGTCAAAGACCAACCGGTTGACCTCGATCTTGCGTCCCGATTGGTTTTCCGGCGTCCGGTAGGTCGCGGTATTTCCCGAAATCTCGACGTTCCAGAACGGTTCGTTTCCACCGGCGACAAAGCTGGTCGCGCGATAGGTCAGCGGCTCGGCGGTGGGGACGGCGCGGGCGCTGGCGGTTCCGGTCTCGATCGGTTCGACCAGTGGCGATACGGCGGGCGGGCGGGGGCCTGCCGGTTCTTCGGGTTCGGTTTCCGCCTGATCGATGCCGACGGTGCGGCGCAGATCTGACATGGCTTGGGTATCACAGGCGACAAGCGGCAAGCTGATCAGGGCAAGAAGCGCAAGGCGCGCGGGCAGTTGCGGGAACATGGGGCTTTGGCCTTCCGGTTCGGTCGTAATCACTGTTTGTCCAGCGTTACCAATCACGCGACCGTGGGGCAAGCGTCACGCCCGATCACGGGCAAGTGCTTGCCGCCCTGTTGCAAGAACCACCTCATGTCGTCGTGAGATTTAACAAAAGATAACAGGGACTAGCCGGTAAAGCGGAAAACCGGCTTCAAACCGCTTAATATTCTGGAATAACGATGTTCATCATTGATCCCGCACGCAAAGCGGGAATAGTGGGCAGATAACTTCCTTGTTATCGGGTTTCGAAAGCTATGTCCGCGCGCGTCGGTCACCACATCTCCGAGATCCTGCCCGAGGCCCATTTTTCCTGGGATGACGGTATCATGGCACGCGCGATCGAGGCTTTCGACTGGGCCTCGACCCCGCTTGGTCCGATCGGCACATGGTCCACGTCGCTGTTAAGTGCGGTGCGTATCATGCTGGGACAGCGTCACGCGTCCTGCATGTTCTGGGGCCCCCAGCTGACGATGCTGTACAACGACCGTTATATTCCGGCCCTTGGCAAAAAGGAATCTCGCGCCCTTGGCCAGCCGTTCCGCCAGATCTGGTCGGATGTCTGGGAAGACGTGCGTCCTCTGGTCGAGGAAACATTGGCGGGCCGCGGCACCTATTCCGAAGAAATGCGTCTGGTCATGACCCGTAACGGCTTTGACGAGGAAACCTTCTGGACCTTCAGCTACAGCCCGCTGTTCGACGATGACGGCACCGTGGCCGGTCTGATCAATATCACTGTCGATGTGACGAATGCCGTGCAGGCGCGTCTGAACCAGCAAATCATGCAGCAAGAATTGCTGCACCGGATCAAGAATATCCTGTCGGTCACCTCGACCGTGGTCTCGGCCAGCCTTCGCAATGCCGAAACCATCCAGCAGGCGCGTGATACGGTCGGTGCCCGCATCATGGCACTGGCCCGCGCCCAGGGGTTGTTCACCGGCCTTGGCGACAGCGCCGATATCACCGAAGTAATGGGCCGCTCGATCGGGGCACATCTTGACGGGGGGGATCGCATCCGGCTGGATGGCCCTTCGGTCAGGCTAAGTTCGCAGCAGGCGGTCGGTCTGTCGCTGGCGCTTTATGAATTATCGACCAATGCCGCCAAATATGGTGCGCTTTCCACCCAACAGGGTGCCGTCGATCTGGTCTGGTCGGTTCAGGGGGATGATTTCGCACTGGATTGGGTCGAAACCGGCGGTCCGCAGGTCCAGCCCCCCGCCCGCGAAGGTTTCGGATCAAAGCTGGTCAATATGATCGTGCCTGCCTATTTTGACGGCGAAGGGCAGGCCGATTACCGCCCCGAAGGTCTGCATTACAGCTTGCGGGGGCGGTTGACCGCCTAGCAATTGGGAACATTCACGGCCAATCCGCCAAGGGATGTTTCCTTGTATTTATCCGACATATCGCGCCCCGTCTGGCGCATGGTTTCGATCGCGACATCCAGCGACACGATGTGATGGCCATCGCCGCGCATCGACAGGCTGGCCGCGCTGATCGCCTTGATCGCCCCAAGACCGTTGCGTTCGATACAGGGCACCTGCACCAGCCCCGCCACGGGATCGCAGGTCATGCCAAGGTGATGTTCCAAGGCAATTTCGGCGGCGTTTTCGATCTGGCGGGGGGTGCCACCCAGCACGGCGGCAAGACCGGCTGCCGCCATGGCCGATGCGGCGCCCACTTCGGCCTGACAGCCGCATTCGGCACCCGAAATCGAGGCGTTATGCTTGATCAGCCCGCCGACCGCCGCCGCCGTCAGCAGGAAATCGGGCAGGGACCGTTCCGACGCCCCCGGCACATGGTCCAGCCAATAGCGAATTACTGCTGGCATGGTGCCTGCCGCGCCATTGGTGGGGGCGGTGACGACCTGACCGCCGGCGGCGTTTTCCTCGTTCACGGCCATGGCGTATGTGGACATCCAGTCGTTGATGATATGCGGGGCGGCCATGTTCAGGCCGCGTTCGGCCACCAGCTTTTCATGGATGGCCTTGGCGCGGCGGCGGACGTTCAGCCCGCCGGGCAGAATGCCGTCGGTCGTCAATCCGCGCTCCATACAGTCGCGCATTACCTGCCAGATCTGCATTAGCCCGTCGTGCAATTCGGGGCGGGACCGGAAGCATAGCTCGTTTTCCTCTTTCATGCGGGCGATGGATTTACCCGAGGTTTCGGCCATTTCCAGCATCTGGTCGGCGGTGGCAAAGGGCCATGGCACACTGGCGGTGGCATCGCTGCGCCCTTCGGTCTTGCGCTGTTCCAGTTCTTCGTCGGTCATGACGAAGCCGCCGCCGATCGAATAATAGATCTGGTGGAAGATAACATCACCCTGCGCGTCGGTCGCCGAGATTGTCATCCCGTTGGCATGTCCCGTCAGCGGGGTGTCGTAATCAAAGACCAGATCGGTGTCGGGATCGAATTTCAACACCTCCAACCGCGGAGGGGTGATCTGGCGGCTGTCACGGATGTCCTGCAGGGTTGTTTCGGCGGCCTCGGGGTCCATATTGGCGGGGGTAAAGCCCGCAAGGCCCAGAATGGTCGCGCGGTCTGTGGCATGACCCTTACCGGTAAAGGCCAGACTGCCATGCAGACTGGCGCGCAACCCATGCGCCTTGAACGGTTGCAGCCGCAGCGCGTCCAGAAAGCGGGATGCCGCCACCATAGGCCCCATCGTGTGTGAGGATGACGGGCCGACCCCGACCTTCAACAGATCGAACACTGACAGAAACATGCTACCCCCCTTGCAATTACCTGCCCATCTAATCAGGACATGCCCGACCCTGCCATGGCCGGACGCGACCTTTTCCCGTTCCGGTTGCGACAAGCAATCGCTGTCGCATGTGACGCGGCTTCTGTTTAAAAATATAGCATTGTGATACTAATATAGGCAACAAACTCGCGCCTGCGAAATAGGCAAGGTAGGGATTGCCTGCCGTTCTTGCAGGCGGCCTGCCCGAGGTGAAGGAACAGGATATGTATTTACCAGACCCGATCATGCTTGGTGACAC
Organism: Paracoccus sp. JM45; assembly: GCF_003590715.1. GTDB lineage: Bacteria > Pseudomonadota > Alphaproteobacteria > Rhodobacterales > Rhodobacteraceae > Paracoccus. The sequence continues at coordinate 684,335 of NZ_QQVY01000001.1, read as the reverse complement.
GCGCTTGGGGCCTCCGGTTTTTCTGGCCCCGATGGCTGGTATCACCGACGTGCCGTTCCGGCGGGCTGTCGCACGCTTTGGTGCGGGATTGCTGGTCAGTGAAATGGTCGCATCCACCGAAATGGTCACGCCGCGCCCCTCGAACCGTGCATCCGTGCGGGCCAAGGCCCTGACCGAAGGCGCCTTGCCCGTCAGTGTGCAGATTGCCGGACGTGAACCCGAACCCATGGCCGAAACGGCGCGTATCGTCGAAGGCATGGGTGCCCGCGTGATCGACATCAATATGGGCTGCCCCACCAAAAAGGTGACGGGCGGTCTATCCGGTGCTGCTTTGATGCGCGATCTGGATCTGGCATTGTCGCTGGTTGATGCGGTTGTGGGTGCGGTCGATGTGCCGGTGACGCTGAAGATGCGGCTGGGGTGGGACGATGAGTGCCTGAATGCGGCGGAACTCTCGGCGCGGGCGCGTGATGCCGGTGTTGCCATGCTGACAGTGCATGGCCGTACGCGGTCGCAATTCTATAAGGGGCAGGCCGATTGGTCGGCCATTCGCGCCGTCGCCGATCTGGCAGGTCGTCCGCCGCTGGTGGCCAATGGCGATGTGGTCGATGCCGAAAGCGCCCGTCAGGCCTTGGCGCAATCAGGGGCAGAGGCCGTGATGGTCGGACGTGGCGCCCAAGGTGCGCCCTGGCGTCTGGCGCAGATCGCGCATGAACTATGGGGCACGCCTGCGCCGGTCATTCCGCGCGGTCACGCTTTGGCCGATCTGGTGCAGGACCATTACGAAGACATGATGGATTTCTATGGCCCCGAACTGGGCCTGCGCGTCGCCCGCAAACATCTGGGCTGGTATGCCGATGCCAATGACGCACCGCTGCGTGCCCAGATGCTGCGCGCCGAAACACCTGCGGCCACCATCGCGCTGATCCGCACCGCTTTTACCGACGCCCCGGGGCAGGAGGCTGCATGACCCACCGCCCCAAGGATTTCATCCAGGCCACTACCGGCCCCGGGCTGGACGCGCTGCCGATGCCGGCGCTGGTTCTGGATGACAAGGGGCGTGTTGCCGCGATGAATGATGCGGCGGAAATCTGGTTGAACATCTCGCGCACCTCGACTTTGGGGAAGGCGCTGGACGGCGATGATATGGCGACGCGCCTGCGGATCGCCCCCAGCCTGCGTCCGCTGATGGGCCGCGTTCTGGCCAGCGACGAGGCATTGTATCAAAACGCTGTCCGGTTCGAGATCGGCGACCGCGCAGGTGGCCATCAGGCCCGCCGCGCTGCCGTTCATGCCGCCCCCGCACCTGATACCGGCGGTGCAGTGATTTTCCTGATCATTCCGCAAGATGATGACAGCATGCATCAAAGCCGCAGCGTCCGCAGTGCTGCGCGCAGTGCCATCGGCATGTCTGAAATGCTGGCCCATGAAATCAAGAACCCGCTGGCGGGCATCCGTGGTGCCGCACAACTGATGGCAATGAACGCGACACCCGAAGATCGGGAAATGGCGGAAATGATCGTCAGCGAATCGCGCCGCATCGTTGCCCTGCTGGAACAGGTGGAACGCTTTGGCGACACCTCGGCGCCAAAGCTGGCGGCGCTGAATGTGCATGACGTGCTGGAACAGGTGCGCCGGTCCTCGACCGTCGGGTTCGGGCGCGATGTGGCGATTGTCACAGATTATGACCCTTCGCTGCCGCCCGCGCTGGCGGATGCCGACCAGCTGACGCAGGTCTGTCTGAATCTGGTAAAAAACGCATCCGAGGCGCTGTCGGGCAAGGCAGGGGGCTGCATCAAGCTGCGCAGCTTTTATGACCACACGCTGCGCCTGCCGCCCGATGACAACGATCCCACAGGCCGCCCCTTGCCCCTGCAGATCGAGATCGAGGACAACGGACCGGGCTTTCCCGTCAATATCGCCGATCAGGTGTTCGAACCCTTTGTGTCGGGTCGTGAAAACGGCACGGGACTGGGTCTGGCACTGGTCAGCAAAATCATCACCGACCATGGCGCGCTGATCCGCGTGGACAGCCGCCCCGGTCGCACTGTGTTTCGCATTTCACTGCCCAAGGCATAAGGACCGACCCCATGGACGGAACCGTTCTGATCGCTGACGATGACCGCACAATCCGCACCGTGCTGACGCAGGCGCTGACACGCGCGGGGTGTCGCGTTCATGCAACGGGCAGCCTTGCCCAATTGTCCAAATGGGTCGAGGAAGGCCGCGGCGATCTGGTCATCACCGACGTGATGATGCCCGACGGTAATGGTATCGACCGCATCCCCGCCATCCGCGAGGCACGCCCCGACCTGCCGGTTATCGTCATTTCCGCGCAGAACACCATCGTCACCGCCATCCGCGCGACCGAGGCAGAGGCTTTCGAATATCTGCCCAAGCCCTTTGATCTGCCGGACCTGATGACCAAGGCCAATCAGGCCCTGTCGCGTCGTCCGCGCAAATCGGACCCGCTGCCCGAACCCTTGCCCACCCCGCGCGAGGCGGCTGATCCGGCCATGCCGCTGATCGGTCATGCGCCCTCGATGCAGGCGCTGTTCCGGATGGTGGCACGGGTGCTGAACGCCGACCTGCCGGTGATCATCGCGGGCGAGGCGGGGGTCGGCAAAACCACCATCGCGCGGTCTTTCCACGAACTTTCGGACCGCCGTGATCAAGGGCTGGCCTTCCTGACCTCGGCCGATGCGGGCGAGGATGCGATTGCCCGCGCCGTCGACAAGGCCCGTGGCGGCACCATCATCATCGAAAACCCCGCCGGTTTTGACCCTGCCGCACAAGCCCGTCTGATCGGCATGATCGAGGTGATGGAATCAGGTCCCGACCGCACCAGCGCCCCGCGGATCGTAACGACCACCGGTGCCGATCCGCAGGCCGATGTCAGCAGCGGACGGTTGCGGTCGGATTTGTATTACCGTCTGGCCGGTGTCACCGTCAGCGTGCCGCCTTTGCGCGCCCGCGTCGATGACATCCTGCCGCTGGCCGCGCATCTTCTGGCACGCGCGGTGGCACACGGGTTGCCCGAACGCGAACTGTCGGATGATGCGGCATCGATGCTGCGCGCCCATCCTTTTCCCGGCAACGTGCGCGAACTGGAAAACATGATGCGCCGTCTGGCCCTGACCGCCAGCGGCCTGACCATCAACAGCGCAGAAATGCGCGAAGCCCTTAGCCAGCAATCCAACAGCGGACGCAGCGCAAGTCCCGCGCCCGTCAGCATGTCCGCCCCGCCCATGCCCGAACCTGCGGGGGCAGCGCCTGCACCCTCGAACAGTTCGCGTCTGTCGGATTCGGTGGAATCACATCTGCAGCGTTACTTCGATCTGCATGGGGACGCGCTGCCGCCTCCGGGGTTGTATGACCGCATCCTGCGCGAGGTCGAGCGGCCTTTGCTGCAGGTCGCGCTGGATGCGACCGGCGGAAACCAGCTGCGTTGCGCCGATCTGCTGGGAATTAACCGCAATACCCTGCGTAAGAAACTGACCGAGCTGAATATCGAGGTGACACGGCGTCGCAAACTGATGTAAAACCGCCACATGGCGCAGCGCAAAGGTCACGCGCTGCCCGCCAATCAAAGCCGCGCAGACGGCGAGTGGGGGTTATGACAGGCCTGATATCAGGGCTTAGCTGGGACAGGCTGGCCCGTATCCGATTGCCACGCCAATGGCGATGGTCTTTGACTTTGGGCATTACCCTGACCGGCGTCGTGCTGGCCATTGCCACATTGATTGTCATGGGACCCTTCGACCGCAAGATGCAGGGCGAAACCCTGCGGATGATCCTGCTGGCCGATCTGTCCTATCTGCTTGTCCTGATCGGTTTCATCGTCGCCCGTATGGCCCGCCTGATTTCGGTGCGCCGTAGGTCGGGTCCCGCTTCGAAGCTGCATGGCCGTTTGGTGCTGATCTTTGGTGGACTGGCGCTGGTGCCGACGGTTCTGGTCGCGCTGTTCGCAGGCTTTCTGGTCAATATCGGGCTGGAGGGTTGGTTTTCCGACCGCGTGCAGCAGGTCGTCACCACATCGCAGGCCGCAGCCGAGGCCTATCAGGCCGAACACCGCAGCGACCTGTCGCAGGATGCCCGTGCCTTGGCCGGTGTTCTGACACAGGCCGGTCGGGCGAACCCGCTGATTCAGGACGGCGAAATGCGCCAGTTGCTGGCGCAGGGTCAGGGCCTGATCCAGCGCGGCCTGCGCGAGGCTTATATCATCAACGGCGCCGGTGAAATCCGCGCCCGCGGCGAACGAAGCTATCTGTTCTGGTACGAAGCGCCTACCAGTGACCAGCTGGACCTTGCCCAATCCGAAGGCCTGACCCTGATCGAGGATTGGGATAACGACGAATTCCGCGCCCTTGTCGCACTGCCCCCTTTGGCCGACCGCTATCTTTATGTGACGCGCGATGTCGACGGCAGCCTGCTGGGCCTGCTGGATGACACCCGCGCCACCGTCGGCGATTACCGCCAGCTGGAGGAGATGCGTTCGCAGGTTCTACTGGAGTTTTCGCTGGTCTATCTGGGATTTGCGCTGCTGCTGGTGGCGGCGGCGATCTGGCTGGGCCTTTGGTTTGCCAGCCGCCTGTCGCGCCCGATCGGGCTGCTGGCGCGGGCCAGCGAACAGGTCGGGCAGGGCAATCTGGACCTGCAAATCCCCGAACCCAAAACCGGCGATGAAATCCAGACGCTTGGGCAGTCCTTTAACCGCATGACCCGCCAGCTGAAAACGCAACGCGAGGAACTGATCGAAAGCTATCGCATCAGCGACGAACAGCGGCGGTTGTTCGACAACGTTCTGACCTCGGTCACATCGGGGGTCATCGGGCTGGATGCGGCGGGGGAAATCGACTTCGTCAACCGCTCGGCCTCTCGTTTGTTAGGGCTGGATGCCAAGGGCGATATTGACGCACTGTTGTCACAGGCGGTGCCGGAATTCGCCCCCTTGTTCGACCGCCTGTCGGGATCGGTTGCCGAGACAATTCAGGACGAAGTCCGCATCATCCGCGAAGGCCGCAATGAAAGCCTGCTGGTCCGCATGGCTGTGCGTCGCACCGCCGATGGCGCATTGGAGGGTTTTGTGGTCGCCTTTGATGATGTCACCGAACTGGTCAGTGCCCAACGCATGGCCGCATGGGGGGATGTCGCCCGCCGCGTGGCGCATGAAATCAAGAACCCGCTGACCCCGATCCAGCTGTCAGCCGAACGCATCCGCCGCAAATTCGGACCATTGGCACCGGATGCGGAACGGGCCGCGCTGGAACAATACACCGATGTGATCATCCGCCAGACAGGCGATCTGCGTCGCATCGTCGATGAATTCAGCCGCTTTGCCCGCATGCCCGAACCCGACCGCGCCGAGACCGATATGGCAGCACTGCTGCGCGATGTCGTGCTGTTGCAGCAGGATGCGCTGAACGACGCGCTGATCGTCGATATCCCCGACGAACCGGTCATTGTCGATTGCGACGGCGGCATGCTGCGTCAGGCTCTGACCAACCTGCTGAAAAACGCGGGCGAGGCGGTCGAGGAACGCGCCAAGGCCGAAGCCGGCACCTTCCAGCCGCGCATCCGTGTGCAGATGGAATTGCAGCCTGAACTGGTGTGCATGCGGATCACCGATAATGGCTCGGGGTTGCCTGCCGACCGGACGCGGCTGTTCGAACCCTATGTCACGATGAAAAGCCAAGGCACCGGCCTTGGCCTGCCCATCGTCAAGAAGATCGTCGAGGAACATGGCGGCAGCCTGTCCCTGACGGATGCGCCCGACAGGCCGGGCGCCATGGCCGAGATCCGGCTGCCACGGGAGCGGCACCCGCTGCGCGCGCCCCAACGCAAGAGCAGACAAGAAAAAGACGAGGCGACACTATGAGCGATATTCTGATCGTCGATGACGAACGGGACATCCGCGAACTGATCGCGGACATTCTGAAAGACGAAGGTTTCGAAACCCGACTGGCTGCCAACTCTGACGAGGCGGTGGCGGCCATGAACGAACAGGAACCTTCGTTGATGATTCTGGACATCTGGCTGAAAGACAGCCGCATGGACGGGATCGACATCCTGAAACAGGTCAAGCGCAACAATCCCGATGTGCCGGTGATCATCATTTCGGGGCATGGCAATATCGAAATCGCGGTCGCGGCCATCAAGCAGGGCGCCTATGATTTCATCGAAAAGCCGTTCAACATCGACCAGTTGATGGTCGTCATCAATCGCGCAATGGAAACCAGCCGCCTGCGTCGGGAAAACAGCAGCCTGCGCCGTGGTGGTGACAAAGCCACCGAAATGCTGGGCCATTCGGTTGCCTTCAAACGGTTGCGCGACGGGTTGGATAAGGTGTCGCGGTCGAATGGCCGCGTGATGCTGGCGGGCGAACCGGGCACGGGCAAGGAAATGGCCGCGCGCTATATCCACGCCCACAGCCCGCGTACATCGGCCCCGTTCATCACCGTGCCCTGCGCCACCATCGAACCCGAACGGATGGAGGAGGTCCTGTTTGGCCGCGAATCCCCTGAACGCGGGATCGAGCCTGGCCTGCTGGAACAGGCGCATGGGGGCATCATCTATTTCGACGAAGTGGGCGATATGCCTCTGGGCACCCAGCCCAAGATCCTGCGCGTGCTGACCGAACAGCAATTCGTGCGGGCAGGGGGCGCGGATCGCGTGCGCGTCGATCTTCGTGTGCTGTCATCGACCAACCGCGATCTGGTGGCCGAAATCTCCGCAGGGCGCTTCCGTCAGGAATTGTTCGACCGGCTGAACGTAGTGCCCTTGGCCGTCCCCTCGCTTGCCGAACGGCGCGAGGATGTGGCGATTCTGGCGCGGCATTTCATCGACCAGTTCCACACCACACAGGGTCTGACCCCGCGCGATCTGCCCGAAGATACGGTGGCCGCGCTGCAATCCATGCGCTGGCCCGGCAACATCCGCCAGCTGCGTAATGTGATCGAACGCGTGCTGATTCTGGCCGAGGAAACCGGCCCGATCCAACCCTGCGAGCTGGAACCCCAAGGTGCCACCCCCGACAATACCGAGGCGCTGAGCCTTGGCCCCCAAGTCACCGCCATGGCCCTGCGCGAAGCCCGCGAGATGTTCGAACGCGAATATCTGGTGGCCCAGATCAACCGCTTTGGCGGCAATATCAGCCGCACCGCGCAATTCGTCGGAATGGAACGCAGCGCATTGCATCGCAAGCTGAAATCCTTGGGCGTTGTCGGCGGCATGCGCAGCGATGAAGACATGATCATGGGCAAGTAATGCCGTGATGCTTCGGGGCAGTGGTGCTTGCATGCGCCACCGCCCCGTCATAGGCAGGGGATTGCGCCCCCAGATCGGGCGCGGACGGCAAGAGGGCTGTGGATGAAAATCATCATTTGCGGGGCCGGACAGGTCGGCTGGCAGATTGCGCGGCACCTGTCGGGTGAACGGAACGATGTCACCGTCATCGACAATAACCCCGACCTGATTCGCCGCGCGACCGACGCGCTGGACGTTCAGGGTGTGACCGGTTTTGCCAGCCACCCCGATGTGCTGGACCGTGCAGGTGCGCGGGACGCCGATCTGATCATCGCCGCGACCCATTCGGACGAGGTGAATATGGTCACCTGTCAGGTGGCCCATTCCGTGTTTCAGGTGCCGCGCAAGATTGCCCGCCTGCGCAGCGGGGCCTATCTGGATGCGATCTATTCCGATCTTTACCGCACCGAACATCTGCCCATCGACGTTGTCATCAGCCCCGAACGCGAGGTGGCGCTGTCGGCGCTGCAACGCTTGTCCGCGCCCTCGACCTTTGATGTCGAAACCTTCATGGACGGCAAGATCCATATGCTTGGCATCGACCTTGAACCCGATTGTCCCGCACTGAACACGCCGCTGCGCCAGCTGACGGAACTGTTTTCCAGCCTGCGCGCCATTGTTGCCGGTGTTCGCCGCGAAGGACGCTTGTTCGTTCCTGTAGCGGGCGATCAGCTGTTCGCCCATGACCAGATCTATATCTTCAGCCATGTCGATGACGTGGCCCGCACGCTGGATATCTTCGGCAAGCCACCACAAAAACAGGAACGCCTGACGATCATCGGCGCGGGCAATGTCGGTCTCGCGGTGGCGCAGGCGCTGGAAAACCGCCCCGACCGGATTCGTGCCAAGCTGATTGAACGCGACCGTTATCGCGCCGAATTCGCCGCCGACAGGTTGGAGCGGACAATTGTCCTGAACGGTGACGGCTTGTCGGCAGAACTGTTGGAAGAAGCCGGCGTGCCGCAGGCGGATGCCGTGCTGGCTGTAACGGATGATGACAAGACAAACATCCTTGCCTCGGTCCGTGCCAAACAGGCGGGGGCCAAGATGGCCATCGCGTTGATCAACGACCCGACGCTGGTGCCTTTGATGGGCGCGCTGGACATCGACGCCTATATCAACCCGCGTGCCACGACGGTGTCGACCATTCTGCGCCATATCCGCCATGGCCGTGTGCGCGACATCTATTCCGTCGGCGATGCCGAGGCTGAGGTGATGGAGGCGCAGGTCCTGTCCACCAGCCCCATGTCGGGCCGCGCGATCCGTGATATCGAATTCCCCGAAGGGGCGCTGCTGGGCGGTGTCCGCAAGGGCGATAAGGTGATCAGACCGATGGCCGATACCCGCATCGAGGAAGGCGACATCGTCCTGATCTTTGCCATGACCAAAGATGTCCATGAGGTCGAACGCCTGCTGCAAGTTTCGATCGATTTCTTCTAGGGGCGCGCCATGATCCGCATCCTCCAACGCCTGCCGCTTATGATTCTGCTAAGCGGGATTGTCGCGCTGACGATGCTGGTTCCGGCCTCTTTCGCGTCGGTGACGGGGGATGCGGCCATCGCACGGACGTTTTTCTATGCGGCCCTGTTCATCCTGACTTTCTGCGGATTGATCGGGGTCGCAACCCATGCCAACCCCCGCCCGCAGCGGTCGCGCGAAACGCTGTTGACGATGCTGGGGGTCTTCGGGCTGCTGCCGCTGCTGATGGCGCTGCCCTTTGCCGAAAGCCTGCCCGACACCGGATTTTTCAACGCATGGTGGGAAATGGTGTCGTCGCTGACCACGACGGGGGCCTCGCTCTATTCGGCGGATCTTTTGCCTGCACCGCTGCATCTGTGGCGGTCTGTGGTCGGCTGGATGGGGGGATTTTTCGTGCTGGTGTCGGCTGTGGCCATTCTTGCGCCCCTGCGTGTCGGCGGGTTCGAGATTATGTCCAGCCCCTATGGCCGCGACGAATTCGTGCAGCAATTGCCGAAATCATCTGACCCGCGCGGGCCGGTGTCGCATCTGTCGGACCCGCGCCATGCCAGCCGCACCTCTGACCCCAGTGTGCGTCTGGTCCGCGCGGCCATGCAGGTCGGCCCGCTTTACGGGGCGCTGACGCTGGTTCTGTGGATCGGCCTGCTGTTGCTGGGCGACCCCGCATTTGTGGCGCTGACCCGCGCGATGGGCACCCTGTCCACATCGGGTATTTCCCCTGTCCTTGGCCAGACCGGCGAACTGTCCGGCGTTGCGGGTGAAATGCTGATTTTCGTCTTTCTGCTGCCCGCCCTGTCACGCCGTTTCTGGCCGGGGGGCAGTGAATTGCGTGCCACCGAAAAACTGCGCGAGGATCCCGAACTGCAACTGGCCGCAGCCATGGTGCTGGTGGTCACGGTGGTGCTGTTCCTGCGCCATTTTCTTGGGGCGATCGATGTGGCCAGCGCAGGGCCGCAGATGCCTTTGGGGCTGCGTGATATCGCCAATGGTCTGTCGGCGATGTGGGGGGTGATGTTCAACGCCCTCAGCTATCTGACGACGACGGGGTGGAATTCGGTTGATTGGCAGGGTGCGCGGGCGTGGTCGGGCCTGGGTGCACCGGGGTTGATCCTGGCGGGACTGGCGATGATGGGCGGCGGGATTGCCACCACGGCAGGCGGCGTAAAATTGCTGCGCGTCTATGCCCTTGCCCGCCACGGCGAACGCGAGATGGAACGGATCATCCACCCCAGCTCGGTTTCGGGCGGGGGGCGGATTGCCCGCCGTTTGCGCCGCGAAGGCGCCTATCTGGCGTTTATCTTTTTCATGCTGTTTGCTATGTCGATTGCTGCGGTTGTCACCTTGGTGTCGATCCATGCCATCGAATTCGAAACCGCGACCATCCTGTCCATTGCTGCCCTGACGAACACCGGCCCGCTGGCCGCGGTCATCCCCCTGACGCCCGCGTTCGAGGCCAGCGCAGGCATCGCATCGGCCCCGTGGGAAGGATGGTCAGGCCTGCCTGCCTTTACAAAAGTGGTACTTGCCTTTGCCATGATCCTTGGCAGAATCGAGACTCTGGCCGTTCTGGCGCTGTTTTCACCGGAATTCTGGCGGAAATAACGCGGGGGTGTGGCCTAAATGTTGACCTTGGCCGTCAGCAAAATGTCACGCGCTTGCATGGGGTGTCACAACGCCCTAGATGTTGTCTGGACGGGGACAGTGAAAAACGGACGAAAACAAATGGCTGGCGACAAGCAGAACCTGCAGGACGCATTCCTGAACCATGTCCGCAAGGCAAAGGTGCCAGTCACCATTTTCCTGATTAATGGCGTCAAACTGCAGGGCGTCATCACCTGGTTCGATAATTTCTGTGTGCTGCTGCGCCGCGATGGGCAGTCGCAGCTGGTCTATAAGCATGCGATCAGCACGATCATGCCCGGACAGCCCATCAGCCTGTATGAAGGCGAGGATTGATTGGCCGAACTGACACCTACCGAAGAAAAGCCGACCCGTGCCTATGTTATTCATCCCGATCTAGGACGTGCCCGCACCCAGCGGCGCATGCCGGAACGGTCGCTGGCCGAAGCTGTGGCACTTGCCGAAGCTTTGCCCGGAATCGAGATGATCGGGCAAGAGGTCGCCAACCTTCGTGAACCCAACCCCGGAACATTGTTCGGGAAGGGTAAAGTTGCTGAAATCGGTGAACGTCTGAAGCAGATCGAGGCCGAGCTGGTCCTGGTCGATGGCAACGTCACGCCCGTCCAGCAACGCAATCTGGAAAAGGAATGGGGCGTCAAGCTTCTGGACCGGACCGGACTTATTCTGGAAATCTTTGCCGACCGCGCCCGCACCCGCGAAGGTGTGTTGCAGGTAGAACTGGCTGCGCTGTCCTATCAACGGACGCGGCTTGTGCGGGCATGGACCCACCTTGAACGCCAGCGTGGTGGTCTTGGCTTTGTCGGTGGCCCCGGCGAAACCCAGATCGAGGCTGACCGTCGGGCCATTGACGAACAGATGACCCGCCTGCGCCGCCAGCTGGAACGTGTGGTGAAAACCCGCACGCTGCACCGTGCATCGCGGGCCAAGGTGCCTTATCCGATTGTGGCCTTGGTCGGCTATACAAACGCCGGTAAATCGACCCTGTTCAACCGCCTGACGGGGGCCGAGGTTTTCGTGAAAGACATGCTGTTTGCGACGCTGGACCCGACCATGCGCTCGATCAGCCTGCCTGACGCATCGGGGGGCAATTCGGGCCGCAAGATTATCCTGTCGGACACCGTGGGGTTCATCAGCGACCTGCCAACCGAACTGGTCGCCGCATTCCGCGCCACGCTGGAGGAGGTTCTGGAAGCCGACCTGATCCTGCATGTCCGCGACATCAGCCACCCTGAAACCGAAGAACAGGCCGGAGACGTGGCCGAGATTCTGGACAGTCTGGGCGTGGATGAAGACGTCGCTGCGATCGAGGTCTGGAACAAGATCGACGCCCTAGGCGAAGACACCCGTTTGGCGTTGCGCCGTACGGATGCCCGCACCGAAGGCGTGCAGGCGGTCAGCGCATTGTCGGGCGAAGGTCTGGACGATCTGATTGCCGCCATCGACCAGCAACTGGCCGAGGTTCTGGACGAAGCCAAGACCGAAGCCGATCTGACGCTGGCCTTCGATGATGGCCGTCGCCGTGCATGGCTGCACGAGGCGGGCGTGGTCGAAAGCGAAGGTGCCTCGGAGGACGGCTTGGTGTTCCATGTCCGTTGGACCGAACGCCAGAAAGCAACATATGAGGCGATTGGCCGGACAAGCCGCCCCAAACGCGATTATCTGGATGATTGAAAAAGAGCGCCCCTTCGGGCGCCTTTTTTAATTACGCGGCTGTCATCTCTTTTTCCCACGGCGGGTTTGCACCCGGACGCGATACGGTGATCGCGGCGGCCTTGGCCCCCAGCGTCAGTGCGACATGGATCTGGTCTTCGGTGATTGCCGCGATCCCCGATTTCGACAAGATACCCTGACGGTCAAGGCTGGCCAGCACGCCCGCGTTGAAGGTATCGCCCGCGCCGATGGTATCGGCCACGGTCGTCCGCACGGCAGGTGCGCTGACCGTCGGGCCGTCCCAGATCGCTTTGGCACCGGATTCGCCACCCGTTTGCAGAACCATCTTTGCACCAGCGGCCAGAACCTGACGCGCGGCATCTTCGGGGCTAAGGCCCGGGTGTAGCCATTCCAGATCATCCGAGGACAGCTTGACGATATCTGCCATCGGCAGCAGGCGTGCCAGACGGGCGCGATAGGCATCGGGATCGGTGATAAAGAACGGGCGGATGTTGGGGTCGATCATGACGGGCAGGCGGTCATGGTGTTCGGTGATCAGCGCCTCGATCGTGGCACCGCAGGGATCGGGCACCAGACTGATGCCGCCCGCGAACAGCGCCGTCACCGTATCGGGCAGGGGGGCAATGTCTTCGCTGTTCATCATGCGGCCAGCCGATCCTTCGTCATAAAAGGAATACTGCGCCTCGCCGTTGGTCAGGGTGACAAGGGCCAGCGTGGTCAGACGGTCGGTGCGCGGGCACAAGTCGATATTGACGCCTGCCTCGGTCAGGGGGCGCATGATCACATCCCCGAACGGATCGCGGCTGATGGGCCAAAGATAGCCGGTATCACGGCCCAGGCGGCCAAGCGCGATGGCAGTATTATAGACCGCACCACCTGCCAACGGACGGAAAACGCCGTCTTGCGGCACCATATCGATCAGCGATTCACCTGCACACAAAATCATGACGCGCCCCTTTTCAGCCTGTCAGCCCTGTTATGATCTGGCCAGATACATGAAAACTGCTAACGCTACCAGCGCCACGACCACAGCACCGGTGATTTTCCAGATCGACCACGGACGTTCCCCCGACACACGCCCCGATTGGCCGTTCACTACAAAGCGATAGCTTTTTTTGTTATAGCGATAGGCGGCGGTCCAGATGGGCAACAGGATATGCTTGAACGTCTCGGCGCGGAAATCGCTGCTGATATTGTCGATACGCTGGTGGTCGCCGCCGATATCGCGCCGCGCGTCCGAGGCGATGACCTGTGCCATCTGTCCCCGCGCCGATTGGTGCCCGGTGGCAAGGGGGGTGGTATAGCCCTCGGCCTCGAACCCCGACAGGAAGGCGGGGCGGTAATCGGCCAGTTGCGCCAGATCCCACGGCATCAGGGCTTGGGTCATTGTGGCGGGAAGGGCCGTCGAGGCGGGCACCAGAACATCGTTGAAATCCCGCGCGACCTGACCCGACACATTCCGCCAGCGGATCTTGGGCACCTGTTTGGCCACACGTTGACGGCGACCGTTGATTTCCTGCGTGACATAGACGGTTTCATAATAGGTATCGCCGCGCTGACCGCGATAGCTGCTGCGCGTGCTGGCATCAAAGGTCCAGAACGGCGAATAGATACCGGTCAACCGTCGGTCCTTGCGGGCATAGGCGGTCAGTCCTGATGGCGCGAACCACAGCCCGCCCAGCCAGTTTTTCATCGCCTGCTTGGCCTGTTCTTCGGTTAGTGCAAAGGGCAGCACGCCTTGCGGTTTGATCCGGCGGGTCGCGCCTGTATCGGTGACCACGGGTGTGGCGCAGAACGGACAGGTGCTGGCATGATGGTCATCGTCCAGATCGACCCGCGCGCCGCAATTGGGGCAGGACAGGGTGCGTACGGTCTGGGTGATATCGCTGGAAGCGGCATCAAGATGCAGACCCTTTTCCAGCGGAATTTCCACCAGTTGCGGGGCCTTATGGCTGGCGTCCCATTGCAGGTCGCCGTGCTGTGTCTGGCTGCCCGGTGCGCGGGCAGGGCCCGGACCGATGTCCTGTTGATGCCCGCAGTAATCGCAGACAAGCACCTGCTGGCCGGGTCGGAAGCGCAGGCTGGCCCCGCATTGCGCGCAGGGAAAACGATGTTCGGCGTTTGACATCAGCCGGGCAGGGGCGGCGGCATCATGGTGAACAGCTGCGCCAGTTCGGCGACATCCTCGGCGGGCAGCCAGCCGTCCTGACCGGGTGTCCAGACCAGCGTTTCACGGGTAAAGCTGCCCTCGGCCACCAGACGTCCCAGGTGGCCGCGACCGTAAGGCCCCTGTGCCTGACCCGATATGGCAACATGCCAGACGGTTTCCACAGCGCGGTTGGGCAAAAGCGGCGGTGCTGCGGGGGCGGCTTGTTGCTGGGGCACAGCCCCCCAAGGGCCGCTGCGTGCCATTCCCATCGCAGCACCCATGGCCGCGCCGAAACCGGCCCCCGCACCGCTTTGGTTCTGGGCAGCATTCATCATCGCCTCCGACACGGCATATTGGCCGAACCGGTCCAGATCGCCGATGATTCCCATCGAGGTCCGCTTATCCAGCATTTTTTCAACCTCGGCGGGCAGGCTGACGTTCTCGATATAGAACTCCGGCAGGGTCAGGCCATAGGTTTCGATCACCGGCTGGATAGCTTTGGCGACCAGCGTGGCCAGCTGGGCCGTATTGGCCGCCATATCCAGCACGGGGATGTTAGCCGACGCGATTGCCCGCGAAAACTCCTGCACAATCACATTGCGGATCTGCAAAGTTATCTCGTCTTTGGTGAAATCACCATCGGTGCCGACAATTTCGGACATGAACCGCGCAGGGTCGGTCACGCGCATCGAATAGGTACCAAAGGCCCGCAAACGCACCGGCCCGAATTCGGGATCGCGGGCGATAATTGGATTGCGGGTGCCCCATTTCAGATCGTTGAAACGGGTTTTATTGACGAAATACACCTCGGATTTGAAAGGGCTGCGAAAGCCGTGGTCCCAATGTTGCAGCCGCGTCAGGATCGGCAGGTTGTTGGTTTCCAACAGATACAGACCGGGTCCAAAAACATCGGCCAGCTGGCCTTCATGCACGAAAACCGCCGCTTGCCCTTCACGCACGGTCAGCTTGGCACCGTATTTGATGGCATGGCCAACCGTGTCGAAACGCCAGACCATCGTGTCACGATTGTCGGCGGTCCATTCGATGACGTCGATAAATTCGCCGCCAAGAATGTCGAAAATGGACATGGGCATATTCCCTTCGTTTCACCGTCCCCGAGGGTCCGGCTTTGCAGTTTAAGCAGCTTCGCCCAACAGCTCTGACGCGATCTGGCGGACAATCGGGGCGGCCTGCGCTTCGGTCATGCCGGGGCGCAAGCGACGGTCATAAAGGATCTGCAACAGCAATTCGTCGTGTCGCGTCAGCAGGGCGAATTCTTCGTCATCGTTGAAAATGGACGGACGCGCCGCCGGACTGTCATTTGCCAGACCCATGCCTTGGGCGATTTCTTCGTGGATGCAGGATGTCCGCAGCAAGGGGGGCAGCTCGGCGCGGATAATGGCAACCGCATGGGCATATTCGCTGGCATTCCCTTTGGAATAGGCGAACACCGTGCAACTGATCGCGGGCGGAAGATCGGCCAGAATGGCAATGTCGCTGGCAGGAATACCAGGCACCAGTTCGGCCAGTCGGGGACCGATGGCGCGACGTTCATCCTCGGATAGGATCAGCACGGGGAAATTACCACGATCGGCGGTCATGGTCACGGGGTGACGCGTGGCACTGGACAGGCGGTTGGCAAAACCTGCCACCTCGGACCGCCACGCTGGGCGGGCGGCGATTTCGGTCGAGGCACCGAATTCCAGTTGCACGCGCACCGGCTGTTCCCAGCGGCGCAGGGGGGCAGTGCGCGCTTGGGACACCAGACCGTCACCGCTGCGGCTGTATTCATCGCGCAGGGCAATGGCGATAAAATCGCGGGTCAGGGATTCTGCGGTGATCGGCGCGTCTTGCGGCACGCGGTCGCGGCGCAATTTGCCCTGCGCGATCAAACGCCGCTGCATGGCACCGTAATAATCGCTTTGCGTCTGGCTTGCTGCACTGGCCGAGGTTTGTACTGCATTGGCCGCGCGATTGCGTTCGGCACGTGCCTTGCGCAATTCGGCCTGCGTCGGTTGATTGGGTTGTTCGATCGCCGGACGCGGGTCGGGGCGGTCCGAAGTGACAGCCTCGGGGGTGGGGTCTTTGGCGCAGGCGGTCAGCAAGACAAGCGCACCGGATGCAAGCAGGCTGCATCCGGAAATGGCGGATCGGATCATCGCGGCCCCCCGTCGGAAACTGCCTTGTCCAGACGCGGGGCCGATGCGGCTGCCAGCGTGTCACGCAGTTCGGCCTCCATCTGGGTCAGGTCGTTTTCGGCGGCGGCGCGGCGGGCGCGGCCTTCGTCGGCGATCCGCAAGCTGTCTTCGATGGTGGCGATCAGCTGGGCATTGGCGGTTTTGACGGATTCGATGTCAAAGACGCCACGTTCGGTTTCCGCGCGGATGGTGGCATTGGCCTGACGCAGGTTGTCGGCGTTGCGGGTCAGCAGTTCATTGGTCAGATCGCTGGCCTCGCGCACGGCGCGGGCGGCTTCGGCACTGCGCTGGATGGTGACAGCTTGGGCCAGCTGGGTTTCCCACAAGGGCACGGTGTTCACCAAGGTCGAGTTGATCTTGGTCACCAGCGACTTGTCGTTTTCCTGCACCAGCCGGATGGATGGCAGCGATTGCATCGTCACCTGACGGGTCAGTTTCAGGTCATGAACGCGGCGTTCCAAATCATCGCGCAAGGCACGCAGGTCGCGCAGTTCCTGCGCTTCGATCACCTGATCGGTCTGGGGCTGGGCTGCGACCTCTGCCTCCTTGGCAGGAATGACGTCACTGTCCAGTTCGTGCAGTTTTTCAGTGCCCGCCGCGATATACAGCGCCAGTTCGTCATAAAAGGTCAGCGTGCGATCATACAGCAGATCCAGCGATTTGATGTCTTTCAGCAGGGTCTGTTCATGGGTTTCCAGTTCGACCGAGATGCGGTCGATCTGCGTCTGCACATCTTCGTAATTGGCCACGAATTTGGCAAAGGGCGCGGAACGGCCCAGCAGTTTTTCCCACCAGCTGCGGGTGCGGCGGACGTCCAGTTCGGATGTGGAAAAGCCGCGGATGGTGGTGACCACTTCGCGCAGACTGTCACCGGCGGGGCCCGCTTCTTTGGACTTTACGTCGGCCAGCATCTGTTGGCTGATCTGTTGCAGACCCGACTGGGCGCGCGTGCCGAACCGCAGGATTGATCCTGAATCACGAATGTCGATTTCCGCCATACGGCTGCGAATGGCTTTGGCAGTGGCCTCATCGGCTTGGGTCAGGGCGACGGGCGCCTCGGCCGGTTGGGCCGGAAGATCCGAGGTGAGCGTCTCGATCTCTTTCTGGGTCGCTTCGGCGCGGCGGCGGGTATCGTCGGTCATCAAAATGTCCCCTTGTCAGCGATCCGTTTGGTAAAGCTGTTTTCTGCACAGCAGCATAAGTCGGAATCGCTGCACTTCAACGGCATAGCACAGGGAAAGTTTCCCGTCATTCTTGCCATAAAGGGGGAAAGGGCCGCGAATAACGCGACCCTTAAGATCATCAGGCGGCTTTTTTGCCTGCACCAAAGCGGGAATAGAAGCTGTCGCCCTGTTCAGCCATCTGACGAAGCAGGGCAGGGGCGGCGAAACGGCTCCCATGTTCCGCCGTCAGACGGTCACAGATTTCGACCGCCCGTGCCGCACCCAGCATGTCCAGCCAGCCGAATGGCCCACCCGACCACGGCGCAAAGCCCCAGCCAAGGATCGCGCCCACATCGCCTTCGCGGATGTCTTCTAGCACGCCTTCTTCCAGCGCACGGACCGCTTCCAGAGTCTGTGCAAACATCAGGCGTTGCTGGACATCATGCAGGTCGGGCTGGTCGGGGCTGCGCGGGTATTGCGGGTCCAGACCGTCCCACAGGCCCTGACGTTTGCCGTCATCGCCATAGGTATAAAAGCCGGATTTCGACTTGCGGCCCATGCGGCCCTGATCGGCCATCCAGAACAGCACATCATCGACCGCGCCATCGGGATAATCCTCGCCCATGGCGGCGCGGGTGGCCTTGGCGATTTTAACGCCCAGATCGATGCTGGTTTCATCGACCAGTTGCAGCGGACCCAGCGGCATACCCATCAGCTTGGCGGCATTTTCGATCAGCGTCGGGTTCACCCCTTCGCCCACCATGCGGATGCCTTCGTTGATATAGGGAATGATACAGCGGTTGGCATAGAAGAACCGTGCATCGTTCACCACGATCGGCGTCTTGCGGATTTGGCGCACAAAATCCAGCGCCTTGGCGACGGCGACGGGGCCGGTCTGCTTGCCCTTGATGATTTCCACCAGCAGCATTTTGTCGACGGGGCTAAAGAAGTGGATGCCGATATACTGTTCTGGACGCGCGCTGGCCTTGGCCAACTGGCTGATCGGCAGGGTCGAGGTGTTGGTCGCAAAGATCGCGTCCTGCGGAATGACCGCCTCGGCCTTTTGGGTGACGTCGGCCTTGACCGAGGGGTCTTCGAACACCGCTTCCACGATCAGGTCACAGCCGTCCAGCGCGGCATAATCGGTGGTGGCGGTGATGCGGGACAGAACCTCAGCCTTTTTGTCCTCGGTCGATTTCTTGCGGCTGATGGCCTTGTCCAGCAGGGTTTCGGAATAGGCTTTGCCCTTATCCGCGCTGTCTTGTGCCGCGTCGATCAGCACGACCTGAATACCTGCCATGGCGCTGACATAGGCAATGCCCGCACCCATCATGCCAGCACCAAGGATGCCGACCTTTTTGACGGTCTGGTCAGGCGCGTCAGGACGGTTCGCGCCTTTTTCCAAGGCTTCCTTGTTGATGAACAGGCTGCGGATCATCGCGGCACTGCTGGGGTTCATCAGGATATTGGTGAACCAGCGCGCTTCGATCTTCAGCGCAGTATCAAACGGCACCATCGACCCTTCGTACACCGCTGACAACAACGCCTTGGCCGCCGGATAGACGCCCATCGTCTTGCCATGCACCATCGCCGATGCACCGACAAAGGTCATGAATCCCGCCGGATGAAAGGGTTCCCCGCCGGGCATTTTATAGCCTTTGGCATCCCACGGCTTGACCAGATCGGCGTCCGATGCGTTCAGCACCCATTCGCGGGCGGCGGCCATCGGGTCTTCGCTGACCTCGTCGATCAAACCGGCGGATTTGGCTTTTTTAGGGTCTGACAGCTTGCCTTCCAGCAGGAAGGGGGCCGCCATCATCGCGCCCAGCTTGCGGGTCAGACGGGTGGTGCCGCCCGCGCCGGGGAAAATACCGACCATAATTTCCGGCAGGCCGATCTTGGCGCGGGGATTGTCGGCGGCAAAGATGCGATGCGTCGCCAGCGGCAGTTCCAGCCCGATGCCAAGTGCCGTCCCCGTCAGAACCGAGGCGATGGGCTTGCCACCCTTTTTGGTCTTGCGGTCCATACCTGCCAGCTCGATCTTGCGCAGCAGGTGGTGCAGCGTCATGACGCCGTCAAAGACCCCCTGCGCGCCGCCATTTTCTTTCATGCCCGCAATGACATTCAGGTCCATGCCGCCGGCAAAGTCTTTTTTACCGCTGGTGATGATGATGCCTTTAACCGCCTCATCCGCCAGCGCGGTGTCGATCAGCCCGTCCAGTGCGGTCGCGCCGTCCATCGACAGCACGTTCATGGATTTTCCCTGAACGTCCCAAGTGATAATCGCAACGCCGTCGGCGTCTGTCTGCATCGTGAAATCGGTCATGTTTTGGCTCCTCACACGCGCTCGATGATGGTGGCCGCGCCCATGCCGGACGCGATGCACAGGGTGGCAAGGCCGATCTGCTTGTCCTGACGTTCCAACTCGTCCAGCAGCGTGCCGATGATGATTGCGCCGGTGGCACCCAAGGGGTGGCCCATGGCGATGGCACCGCCGTTCACGTTGACCTTGGCGTGATCGACATCGAAGGCCTGCATGAAGCGCAGCACGACGGATGAAAACGCCTCGTTTACTTCGAACAGGTCGATGTCGCTGATCGACATGCCGCTGTCTTTCAGGATTTTCTCGGTCACGGGCACGGGGCCGGTCAGCATGATCGTGGGATCGGTGCCGATCTTGGCGGTGGCGCGGATGCGGGCGCGGGGCTTCAGCCCGTGCGCCTTGCCGAATTCCGCATTACCGATCAGCACGGCGGCTGCGCCATCGACGATGCCGCTGGAATTGCCCGCGTGGTGGATGTGGTCGATATGGGTCAGATGCGGGTATTTCAGCATCGCGACCTTATCAAAGCCGGGCATCATCTCGCCCATTTCCTTGAAGGCGGGCTTCAGCTTGGCAAGATCGTCCATACCGGTGCCGGGGCGCATATATTCGTCGCGGTCAAGGATGGTCAGGCCGTTCTGGTCCAGAACCGGCACGATGGATTTGCTGAAACGGCCTTCTTCCCATGCACGGGCGGCGCGGCGCTGGCTTTCGACGGCCAGCTTGTCGGCATCGTCGCGGCTGATGCCGTATTCGGTGGCGATGATATCGGCACTGATCCCCTGCGGCACGAAATAGGACCGCATGGCCAGACCGGGGTCGACCGCAATGGCAGCGCCATCGCTGCCCATACCAACGCGGCCCATCATTTCAACACCGCCGGCGATATAGGCCTGACCTGCGCCGCCCTTGATCTGGTTGGCGGCCAGATTGACAGCCTCCATCCCCGATGCACAGAAGCGGTTGATCGACAGACCGGGGATGCGTTCATCCAGATCCGAGGCCAGAACCACGGACCGTGCCAGACAGCCGCCCTGTTCCTTGACCTGGGTGACATTGCCCCAGATCACATCCTCGACCGCGTGGCCTTGCAGGTTGTTGCGCTCCTTGACGGCGTTCAGCAAACGGGCTGACAGCGCCAGCGAGGTGACCTCGTGCAGGCTGCCATCGGGGCGGCCCTTGCCGCGCGGCGTGCGGGCGGCGTCATAGATATAGGCGTCGGTCATATGTCCTCCTTGGGTGCCCGGTCGGATGGTTTGCCAGGCATCAGATCATAGGGGTGTTTCCAGCCGGGCAGGGCGGCGATGCCATCCAGCCAGCGGTCGATATTGGGCCAATCCGCGCGATCAAAGCCGTAAGGCTCGGGGTAATACAGATAACCGCACAGCGCGAAATCGGCGATGGTGGGGTCGCTATCGGCCACCCAGTCGCGTCCGGTCAGATGGGTGTCCAACACCTGCAATGCGCCCTTCAGGCGGCCTTGCAGGAATTCGGCGGCACCCACCGGGCGTTTGTCCGCAGGGATCAGGTTCAGCAAGAACCGCGCCTGACCCGCCGAGGCCGATACTTTATGGTTGTCGAACATCAGCCAGCGCAGGGTTTCGTTACGGTCGCGGCCCATGAAACGGCCGGTTTTTTCCGCGACATGCATCTGGATGACCGCCGATTGCGTCAGGCTCAGGTCGCCATCGCGAAAAACCGGAACCTCACCCATGGCATTGATGGCCTTGAATTCGGGGCTGCGGGCTTCGCCGTTGAAGAAGTCGACGAAGACCGGCGACCAGTCATAGCCAGCCAGTTCCAGCGTCAGCGCCGCCTTATAGGCATTGCCCGATTCACCAAAGCACCAGAGTTGAGCGGTCATATATGTTCCTTACGCAGGGCCACAGCCAGAACCGGACAGGGGCGCAGGTCGCGCCCCTGTGGTGATCGGGGATCAGAAGGCGTTCTGATCCAGCTCCATCACGGTTTCCGAACCGGACTGGATGCGGGCCAGATGGGTCGCGGTCATCGGTAGCTGACGCTTCATATAGTAACGGCCCGTGACCAACTTGGTCTTCAGGAAGTCCGCATCACCGGTTCCAGCATCCAGACCCTCCTGCGCGGCAACGGCCATTTTGGCCCACATGAAGCCTAGTGTGACATGGCCGAACATATGCATGAAGTCATACGAACCGGCCAAAGCGTCATTGGGGTTCTTCATCCCGCGTTCCATAAAGAACATGGCCGCCGATTGCAGATCCTTGGAGGCTGCTTTCAAAGGCGTGATGAAATCGGCATCCAGCTTTTCGTTGGCCGCATGTTCCTTGCAGAAGGATTTGATCATGTCAAAGAACGCCATGACATGCTTGCCACTGTCCTGTGCCAGCTTGCGACCGACCAGATCCAATGCCTGCACGCCATTCGCGCCTTCGTAAATCATGGTGATGCGCGCATCGCGGACGAATTGCGACATGCCCCATTCTTCGACATAGCCATGACCGCCAAAGACCTGTTGGGCCTGAACCGCAGTGTCAAAACCCTTGTCGGTCAGAAAGCCTTTGATGACGGGGGTCATCAGCGACACCAGACCTTCGGCCTCGGCGTCATTGGCCAGATGGCTGCGGTCAATCAGATGTGCGCCCCAGATGGTCAGCGCACGGGCACCTTCCAGAAACGACTTCTGGTCCATCAGGCTGCGGCGGATGTCGGGATGCACGATCAGCGGATCGGCAGGCCCCGACGGGTTCTGTGCGCCAGTGACAGCACGACCCTGCAGGCGGTCTTTGGCATAGGCCACCGCGTTCTGATAGGCGGGCACCGCGCAGGCATAGCCTTGCAGGCCGACGCCGATCCGTGCCTCGTTCATCATGGTGAACATGGCGCGCATGCCTTTGTGCAGATCGCCCAGCAGCCAGCCCTTGGCGCTGTCATAGTTCATGACGCAGGTGGCATTGGCATGAATGCCCATCTTTTCTTCCAGCGATCCGACCGAGACGCCATTGCGTTCCTCGACCGAGCCGTCGTCCTTCACAAGGAATTTCGGGACGATGAACAGGCTGATACCCTTGGTGCCCGCGCCACCACCGGGGGCTTTGGCCAGCACCAGATGGATGACGTTTTCCGCCAGATCGTGGTCGCCAGCCGAAATAAAGATCTTCTGGCCAGTGATCAGATAGCTGCCGTCATCCTGCGGTTCGGCCTTGGTGCGCAACATGCCCAGATCGGTTCCGCAATGCGGTTCCGTCAGGTTCATGGTGCCGGTCCAGTCACAGCTGACCATCTTGGGCAGATAGGTCTGCTTCTGTTCGTCGGTGCCATGGGCATGGATGGCCGAATAGGCGCCATGCGTCAGGCCCTGATACATGTTGAAGGCCATGTTCGCCGATACGAACATCTCGCCCGTGGCGACGCCCATGGTATAGGGCATGCCCTGACCGCCATATTCAGGGTCGCAATCCAGTGCGGTCCAGCCGCCCTCTTTCATGGCCTTGAAAGCTGCGTCGAATCCGTCGGGGGTGCGGACAACGCCGTTTTCCAATACACAGCCCTGCTGGTCGCCAGACAGGTTCAGCGGTGCCAGTACATCGGCGGCCAGTTTGCCTGCCGCATCCAGCACGGCCTCGGTAAAATCGCGGTCCAGTTCGTCGTGACCGGCAAGATCGCTGTTCGACAGTTTCAAGACGTCGTGCAGCACGAATTGCAGATCGCGGATCGGCGGGTTGTAGATCGGCATGGCGTTATCCTGTTGGCTGTTCGTGGGACGCGGCGGCAAGCCGGATTTCAGCGTCGGAGATCTGCGTCTTGAGGTCGGCAATCGCCTCGCTCAGTTCCGCAAATTGCTGTTCCATGTCGGACAGACGCGCCCTTCCAACCTCGATCGTGGCCGCGATCTGGGTGCTGTTGGAGCTGCCGTGGGCATAAAGCTCCAGCAGTTGGCGGATCTGTTCCAAGCTGAACCCGAAACGCTTACCCCGCAGGATCAGCGTCAGCCTTGCTCGGTCACGCCGGTCATAAAGGCGGTGCTGTCCCCTGCGTTGGGGAAAGATCAGCTCGCGCGCTTCGTAAAAGCGAAGCGTGCGGGGCGTCACCTCGAATGTGTCGCACATCTGGCGAATGGTCATCAGCTCTTCGGACATGGTGGGCGGCTCCTCCTCCTGAAAACCCGGCGTTCCGTCCTTGTCCTGAAGATAGGCGCAAGTTGACGCGAACGTAAGCAAGACGCGGCGTCACGACAGGCATCTGCCGTGGCGTCATTCCATACGGGACAGTTCACCGGCACTGGTCTGTCGCAGTTGCGCCAGATCGGCGCGGGCGGCCTGCATATCCTTGATCTGCTGGTCCAGAACATCCAGCTGGCGCTGGGCCATTTCAATCCAGACCTGATATTGTTCCCTGGACCCTTTCTTATCATAGATCTGCAGCCACTGGCGGATATCTTCCAGACTGAACCCGAAGCGCCGGCCCCGCAGGATCAGCGTCATGCGGGCCACCTCGCGCGAGCCATAGAAGCGGGCGCGGCCTTCCTTATGCGGCTTCAGCAGTTCGATATATTCATAATAGCGCAGCGTTCGCGGTGTGACGTCGAAACGCGCGCACATTTCCTTGAAGCTGATCTGGTCTTCGGGCATCTGCGCCTCCTCGACGAATTCCCTTTGCGTAAACTTAAGTGCTGTCCGTGCTTTTCTCAACCGAATCGCGCATGAGGGTTGAGTGCGCCCCCCCGCGACGGCTAAGCATCAGGAAACACGCAGGAGACATGGATGTCCGACCCGACCGAGGCCAGCAGCGATGCCGATAAGGCAGATCGCACACGCATTGCCCAGCAGTTCATCGAGGCAATCCCCCATGCCCGCGCCCTTGACATGCGCGTCGATGATCTGGGCGAAGGGCGGGCCGTGATCAGCATGCCATGGGCCGAACATCTGGTCGGTGATCCGCGCACCGGTGTCATCCACGGCGGTGTTGTCTTCACGCTGATGGACACCTGCTGCGGGGCGGCGGTGATCCTGCACCCCTCAAACCCGAAATCCACAGCGACGATCGACTTGCGCATTGATTACATGCGGACCGCAACGCCGGGCCAGCGCATCTCCGCACGGGCCGAATGTTACCATATGACCCGAAGTGTGGCGTTCATGCGTGCCGTCGCACTGGATGAAGACAGCGACAACCCCGTGGCGACCGCAACCGCCGCCTTCACGGTAGAGAGGTGATCATGGGCGACCGCAACGAACCGCTGCAACAGATCAAGGCGCGTCGTGATTCGGCGCTGAACGCGCTGGTCAAAGGCGTTCCCTATATCGGCTGGCTGGGCATCCAGTTCGACCGGCGCGGGGACGAACTGACCGCGACCATGCCCTATGACGGCAAGCTGATCGGCAACCCCCGCCTGCCTGCCATCCACGGCGGCGTGACAGCAGCCTTTCTTGAGGTTGCGGCCATTATCGAGCTGTCATGGGCCGGCATGTGGGAGGATCTGGAATCGGGACGTATCGCCCCCGATGCCGCCATCCCCGACAGCCTGCCGCGCCTGCCCAAGACCATCGATTTCACCGTCGATTACCTGCGGTCGGGCCTGCCGCGGGATGTCTATGCCCGCGCCCGCGTCGTGCGGTCGGGGCGGCGCTATGCTTCGGTTCAGGTCGAGGCGTGGCAGGACAACCGTGCCCGCCTGATCGCACAGGCGACCGGCCATTTCCTGATGCCGCAGCCATAAGATGCAAGGCCCCGTGTTGACGCATCGACGCGTCCTGAACATCGCCGTGCCGATCGTGCTGTCGAACCTGACCGTCCCATTGCTGGGGCTGGTCGATACCGGCGTCGTCGGCCAATTGGGACTGCCCGAGGCGATTGGCGCGGTCGGCATCGGTGCGGTGATCCTGACATCCATCTATTGGGTGTTCGGGTTCCTGCGGATGGGCACATCGGGGCTGGTGGCGCAAAGCCACGGTGCCGGTGATCAGGCGGAGGTCGGGGCACATCTGCTGCGTGCATTGGCCATTGCTGCGGTGGCGGGGCTTGTCTTTATCGCGCTGCAGGTGCCGATTTTCTGGGCCGCTTTCCAGCTGGCCCCTGCGTCCGATGCGGTGGAAACGCTGGCCCGCGACTATCTGGCCATCCGCATCTGGGGGGCGCCTGCGACCATCGGGCTTTATGCGATCACCGGCTGGCTGATCGCTGTGGAACGCACCCGCGCGGTGTTGGCGCTGCAATTGCTGCAAAACGGGCTGAACGTGGGCTTGGACATCTGGTTCGTGCTGGGCTTGGGCCTTGGGGTCAGCGGCGTTGCATGGGCCACGCTGGCGGCGGAACTGGCGGGACTGGCGCTTGGCCTGTGGCTGGCGCGGCATGTGCTGGCCCGTGCCATCAGGTCGGCCCGCGACACCGCCAGCCTGTTTGCGCGCGCCAAGATCGACCGTCTGGCGCGGGTGAACACCGATATTATGATCCGGTCCGTGCTACTGCAGGGTTGCATGACCAGCTTTCTGTTTCTGGGCGCGGGGCAGGGCGATGTGCCGCTGGCAGCCAATCAGGTGCTGTTGCAATTCATGGCGCTGACGGCCTTTGCGCTGGACGGCTTTGCCTTTGCCGCCGAAAGCCTTGTGGGGCAGGCGGTCGGCGCACACCGCCCCGACCGCGTGCGACGGGCATCCATCCTGACCTCGCAATGGGGTCTGGGTGGGGCGGTCGCGCTGGGGCTGGTGTTTATCATCGCGGGCGGACCGATCATCGACATCCTGACCACATCCCCGCAGGTGCGGGCCGAGGCGCGGGTCTATCTGCCGTGGCTGGGGCTTGCGCCGTTGATCGGGGTGGCGGGTTGGATGCTGGACGGGATCTTTATCGGCGCGACGCTGACACGCGATATGCGTAATGCGATGGTGCGATCGGTGGCGGTTTTCGTGGTGGGGGTGCTGGTCCTGCCGCCGATCTGGGGCAACCACGGGCTGTGGGCGGCGCTGATGGCGCTGAACACCGCGCGGGCCGTAACCATGATGCGCCGCTATCCCCGCGCCGAGGCGGCGGCACAGCAGGCATGAAAAAAGGGGCGTCGCCGCCCCTTTCTAGCGAATTTCCATCGACCTCAGGCTTCGTCGACGACCTGATGGCGTGCCGTGTCCATCAATTCGGCCATTTTGGCGCGGATTGTGGCCTCGTCAGTTTTGCCGTCCAGATCGGTCTGGATCTTGCGGAAGACATCTTCCTCGCCCGGTTCCTCGAAATCCGATGCAACAACGGTCATGGCATAGGTGCGGGCATCATCGCCGGATTTTCCCAGCAATTCCGCGGCCCATTCGCCAAGCAAACGGTTGCGGCGGGCTTCGGCCTTGAAGCGCAGATCGGCGTCATGGGCGAATTTCGCCTCATAGGCGCGCTCACGGTCGTCAAACGTGGACATGTGTCCCTCCTGCTGTGACTTGCTTTTGATATGCCTATTCGCACGCCATCTCGCAAGCCTCGTATTGCCCCCAGATGCCTTTCTGCGCTAAGCCGCGTCTTTGAGAGACATCCGAAAGGACGGTGGGGCAATGGCACCGCGGCGCAAGAAGGTTTACGAAGGCAAAGCCAAGGTTCTGTACGAAGGTACGGAACCGGGGACGCTTATCCAGTACTTCAAGGATGATGCGACAGCCTTCAATGCCCAGAAAAAGGCAACGATCGAGGGCAAGGGCGTGTTGAACAACCGCCTGTCCGAGTTCTTTATGCAGGGCCTGACGAATGTCGGCGTCCCCAACCACTTCATCCGGCGCCTGAACATGCGCGAGCAGCTGATCCGTCAGGTCGAGATCGTGCCGCTGGAAGTGATTGTGCGTAATTTTGCGGCAGGCTCGATTTCCAAGCGCCTTGGTCTGGAAGAGGGCACATTGCTGCCCCGTCCGATCGTCGAATACAGCTTCAAGAACGACGAGCTGGGCGATCCGATGGTGTCGGAAGAATATATCATCGCCTTCGGTTGGGCCACGCAGCAGGATCTGGACGACATCGTGTCGCTGGCCCTGCGCGTCAACGATTTCCTGTCGGGCGTCTTCTACGGCGCGGGCATCAAGCTGATCGACTTCAAGATCGAGCTGGGCCGCGTCTGGGAAAACGACTTCATGCGTCTGATCGTGGCCGATGAAATCAGCCCCGACAGCTGTCGCTTGTGGGACGTCAAAACCGGTCAGAAGCTGGATAAAGACGTGTTCCGTCGTGATCTGGGCAACCTGACCGACGCCTATACCGAAGTGGCGCGTCGGCTGGGTCTGATGCCCGCCAATACGACCAGCCTGAAACCGACCGAGATCAACTGAAGGAAGCCTGCGATGAAAGCCCGTGTCACCATCCTGCTGAAAGACGGTGTTCTGGACCCGCAGGGCGAGGCGATCCGCCACGCACTTGGCGGTCTTGGCCATGACGGCGTTACCGGCGTCCGTCAGGGCAAGCTGATCGAACTGGACCTGACCGCAACCGATGCCGAAGCCGCCCGTGCGGAAGTGGCGAAGATGTGTGAAGGCCTGCTGGCCAATACCGTGATCGAAAAATACTCGATCGAGATTGTATAACAGGCTGCGATGACGCTGCGGCAACTTGGTCTTATGATCAAGTTGCCGCAAGTCCCCGTTGCAAAATCGAGGCGTTTGACGCCCAATGCGCGGATGATGAACAAACTTACCACCCCCTCCGACACGACCACGCCGGTCATCCAGATCAACGGACTGCACAAGTCCTATGGCCAGCTTGATGTGCTGAAGGGCGTGTCCATGACCGCCCCGCGCGGTCATGTCATCAGCCTGATCGGATCATCGGGTTCCGGTAAATCCACCCTGCTGCGGTGCTGTAACCTGCTGGAAAACAGTCAGGCCGGCGATATCCTGTTCGACGGAGAAGCGGTGCGCTGGAAAGGACAGGGCCTTGACCGCACGCCCTCCGACCGCGCGCAAGTCACGCGGTTCCGCACCAATCTGTCGATGGTCTTCCAGCAGTTCAACCTGTGGGCCCATATGACGATCCTGCAAAACGTCATGGAAGCGCCGCTGACGGTTCTGGGCGAAGACCGCCCCAAGGTCGAGGCTCGCGCACGCGCCCTGCTGGACAAAGTCGGCATTGGCGACAAATGCGACGCATGGCCCGCACAGCTGTCGGGCGGACAACAGCAGCGCGCCGCCATTGCCCGCGCTTTGTGCATGCAGCCGACGGCGCTGTTGTTTGACGAACCGACCAGTGCGCTGGACCCTGAATTGCAGCAGGAAGTCGTCAAGGTTATAAAGGATTTGGCCAGTGAGCATCGGACGATGATACTGGTCACGCATGACATGCGGCTGGCCGCCGATGTCAGCGATCACGTCGTGTTCCTGCATCAGGGCGTGATCTGTGAAGAAGGCCCGCCATCTCAGTTGTTCGGCAACCCGCAGACCGACCGTTTGCGCCAGTTTCTGTCCGCCACGATGGTTAACTAAAAAAAATAATACCAACAGGAGACTATGTCAGAATGAAACCTCTGATCATCGCAGCCACCGCCTTGGCCCTGACCGCAGGTCTGGCCCAAGCCGAAACGATTCGCATGGGCACCGAAGGCGCCTATGCCCCCTATAATTTCATCGATGACGCGACCGGCGAAGTCACCGGTTTCGAAATCGAGCTGGGCAACGAACTTTGCGCCCGCGCCGAGCTGGACTGCACTTGGGTCCGCAACGACTGGGATTCGATCATTCCGAACCTGGTGTCGTCGAATTATGACACAATCATGGCCGGCATGAACATCAACGAAGAACGCAAGGCGGTCATCCAGTTCACCCAGCCCTATACCCCTGCGATGCCTTCGGCCTATGCGGCACTGGCGGCGGATGTGGATGTCGAAGGCGGCATCATTGCAGCCCAGACCAGCACCATTCAGGCCAGCCATATTGCCGAAACCGGCGCGACGCTGCTGGAATACCCGACCCCCGACCAGACGGTCGCTGCGGTGCGTAACGGCGAAGCCGATGCTGTTTTCGCCGACCGCGACTTCCTTGCCCCCATCGTCGAGGAATCGGGTGGCGAGCTGGTCTGGGTTGACGGTTTCGACAAGGTCACCCTTGGCGAAGGCATCGGCATGGGCCTGCGCCAGTCCGACAACGAACTGAAAGACACCTTCGACGCCGTCATCACCGAAATGAAGGAAGATGGCAGCCTGAACGAATTGATCATCAAGTGGTTCGGCGACGACGCCCTGACCTTCGAGTGACATGACCCGCCGCTGCGGTTTCCGGACCGCAGCGGCCATCCGGGATATCAGATGTTTTCCTATTGCACCGATCCATCCTTGCTTGAAGGGTCTGCCTGGCTGTCATGCTATCTGACATCCGGCACCCATCTGCTATTCTATGGCAGCTTCGGAACGGTGCTTTTGCTGCTGGCAATTACCGCGCCCGTCGCCTTGCTGTTCGGTTTTGGCGGTGCCATGGCATCGCGGTCGCGGATCTGGCCAGTGCGGATGTTTGGCAAGCTGTACACCTCGATGGTGCGCGGCATTCCCGACATCCTGTTTTTCCTGTTCGTGCCGATCGCGCTGGATCAGGGCTTTGAATGGATGCGTGCCAAGGCACTTTGTGCCACCGACGCGCCGATCCGGCAGGGCAATGATTTTGTCGTCTGCGCTGCGGCGAAACTTCCGCTCAGCTCCAGCCCGCCTTGGGTGCATGACACCTATGGGATCTTCCTGGCCGTTATCGCTTTTTCAGTGGTTTTCGGTGCCTTCGCGGCGAATGTGCTTTACGGCGCGATGCGGGCGGTGCCCCGCGCCCAGCTGGAAACAGCCGAGGCTTATGGCATGTCCCCGCGTCAGGTCACACGCCGCGTGCTGATCCCGCAGATGTGGACCTATGCCCTGCCGGGGCTGTCGAACCTGTGGATGATCCTGATCAAGGCAACGCCGCTGCTGTTCTTGCTGGGGGTGGAAGACATCGTCTATTGGGCGCGTGAATTGGGCGGGTCCAAGACCAGCGCCTTCAGCTATCCGCATCCTGACTGGCGGTTGTATTATTTCCTTGGAATTCTGGTGTTCTATCTGCTGATGACCTTTGTTTCCGAACGCGTTCTGGGGCGTGTCGCGCGGCGGCTGTCGCGCGGACAGGCCATGATGGGCGCGGGGGGCATCGCATGACCTGCGCGCAGACAATCACCGATTACGCCTTTCGCTCGATCGGCATGGGCGAACGCCTGTTGCCGCGTGCCGATTATACCCTGTGCCAGCAATTCACGCTGATCGGGTCCGGTCTGATCTGGAACCTCTATTTCGCGTTTCTGGCCTTGGCCTTCGGCTTTGTGCTGGCAAATGCGCTGGCCGTCGCCAAAGCCAGCCGCAACCCCTGGGCGCGCGGTCCGGCGAATGCCTTCATTTTCGTCTTCCGCGGCAGCCCGCTTTTCATCCAGTTCTTCATCGCATACGAGGCGCTGGTCCTGCTGCCACGCGCTGGCATCGATATATTTGGCATTACCATCCAGACCAGCTGGCTGACGCGGGCATGGGCGGGTGGCTTGTTCGTGCTGATCCTGAACACCGCCGCCTATTCCGCCCAGATCTTCCACGGCGCCTTGATGTCGGTCCCCAAGGGTGACGTCGAGGCGGCGGACGCTTACGGCATGACCGGCTGGACGCGTTTTCGCCGGATCATCTGGCCGACAACGATGCGCCTTGCATGGCCGTCCTATACGAACGAGGCGATCTTTCTGTTCCATGCCACGACGCTGGTCTATTTCAGCGGCTTTCCCGCGTTCCAGCAACGTGGTGATGCACTGTATTACGCCAGCTATTTTGCGGATAAGACCTTCAACCCCTTTGTGGCCTATCCGATTGCTGCCGCTTATTTCATTGCGGTGACCTTGCTGCTGATCTGGCTGTTTGGCAGGGTGAACAGGCGTCTGAACCGACATCTTCCGGGACAGGTCCGACGCGTCAAATACCGTCCCCAAATCATGAGATGACACCGATGGAATGGCTGCGTGAACACCCCGAGGTCAAGACGATCCGCGTCGCGGCTGCCGATCTGAATGGCGTGGCAAGGGGCAAGCGACTGCCCGCCAAATACGCCGACAAGCTGGTGGATGAGGGGACGAAATTTCCCTATTCGGTCCTCAATCTGGATATCTGGGGCGAAGACGTCGAAGACAGCCCGCTGGTCTTCCAGTCGGGCGATCCCGACGGCCTGCTGCTGCCGACCGAACGCGGCTTTGTCCCGATGCCGTGGCTGGAGGCTGCGCCGACCGCGCTGCTGCCCTTGTGGATGTTCCATCCCGACGGCACCCCCTATGACGGCGATCCGCGTCAGGCGCTGGCCCGCGTGGTGGAACGCTATGATGCCGCGGGTCTGGTCCCCGTCGTCGCGACCGAGCTGGAGTTTTTCCTGATCGACGACAGCGGCCGCCAGCTGCGCGTGCCGCCCAGCCCCCGTTCCGGCAAGCGCCGCACGGGCGGTGAGGTTCTGTCACTGCGGGCGCTGGATACCTTCGACCAGTTCTTCACCACGCTTTATGACGCCTGCGAATCGATGGATATTCCCGCCGATACCGCAATTTCGGAAGCAGGCCCCGGTCAGTTCGAGATCAACCTGATGCATCAGGCCGATCCGCTGAAGGCCGCCGATGACACATGGCTGTTCAAGACATTGGTCAAGGGTGTTGCCCGCAATTACGGCTTTGCCGCCAGCTTCATGGCCAAACCGTACGAGCAG
Source organism: Paracoccus sp. JM45 (assembly GCF_003590715.1). Lineage (GTDB taxonomy): Bacteria > Pseudomonadota > Alphaproteobacteria > Rhodobacterales > Rhodobacteraceae > Paracoccus. The sequence goes on along the minus strand of NZ_QQVY01000001.1, from coordinate 651,735 downwards.
TTTTCCGGCAACGGGCTGCATATGCATTTCTCGATCCTGACCAAGGATGGGCGCAACATTTTTGACAATGGCGGCGATGAAGGCACCGAGGAATTGCGTCAGGCCGTTGCCGGTTGCCTGCGCGCCATGCCCGGTTCGACCCTGCTGTTTGCGCCGCATGAAAACAGCTATGACCGTCTGGTGCCGAATGCCCACGCGCCGACCGGCATCGGCTGGGCCTATGAAAACCGCACAGCGGCGATCCGCATCCCGTCATCGGGACCCAAAGCACGCCGGATCGAACACCGCGTGGCGGGGGGCGACGTGAACCCCTATCTAACGGTCGCCGCCATCCTTGGCGCCGCGCTGAACGGCATTGAAGACAAGCTGGAAGCACCGGCACCCTTCAAGGGCAACGCCTATGACCAGAACCTTGCCCAATTGCCGGGTGATTGGGGCGCCGCCATCGAGGCCTTTGACAATTGTTCGGAAATCCGTCGCATCCTTCCGGCGCATCTGGTCGACAACTATCTGATGACCAAACGCCAAGAGCTTCACTATATGGCGGAACTTTCGGATGAGGAAACCGTCGAGCTGTATCTGGATACTGTCTGATCCGGACAAGCGGACATGAAAAAGCGGCGGGGCGATGATCGCCCCGCCGCTTTTTTGTGCCGCCAATCTTAGCCTTCGAAGTCCAGATGCTTGGTCACGCGCAGGGCGATGAAGGTACAGACCGCGCCCGACAGCAGATAGGCGCCGCCACTCCATAGACCCAAGGTGCTGGACAGCAGCAGTGCCACGACAGGCGCAAAACCCGCGCCGATTAGCCATGCGATATCCGAGGTCAGCGCCGAACCGGTATAGCGGTATTTCTTCGAGAACCGCGCCGCAACCGCACCCGAGCTTTGGCCGAAGGACAGGCCCAGAATTGCAAAGCCGGTGACCATATAGATGATCTGACCGATCGTGCCGCCATTCAGCAACAACGGTGCGAAAAGGGCAAAGACACCGATGGCGATGGAACATCTGGACAGCAGGCGCAGACGACCGATGCGGTCGGCGATGATGCCCGACACCATGACGGCAATCAAACCGACAATCGCGCCCAGAATCTCGATCGTCAGGAAGCGGGCAGGGCTTTCATCCGTGTAAAGGAAGACCCACGACAGCGGAAACACCGTCACCATGTGGAACAGCGCAAAGCTGGCCAGCGGGGTGAATGCGCCCAGCAGCAGGTTACGACGTTCGCTGACCAGAGTTTCGCTGGCACGAACCGGCGTCAGTTCCAGATTGGTGAACTGGCGTTCGTATTCGGGGGTCGCGATGATCCGAAGGCGGGCAAACAGGGCCACGACGTTGATCGCGAAGGCCACAAAGAAGGGATAGCGCCAGCCGAAATCAAGGAAGTCACGCGCGCTGAGGCTGCTGACCAGAAAGACGAACAACCCGCTGGCAACGATCAGGCCAAGCGGTGCGCCCAGCTGCGGGATCATGGCATACCAGCCCTGACGCCGCTTTGGTGCATTCATCGCCAACAGCGATGCAAGGCCGTCCCATGTGCCGCCCAATGCAAGGCCCTGACCGATCCGCAACATGGCAAGGAATACGATGGCAAACCCGCCAACCTGTTCATAGGTCGGGATAAACGCCAAAGCCGCCGTCGAGATACCCAGAAGGAACAGCGCCGAAGTCAGCTTGGCCCCGCGGCCATAGTTCTTGTCCACTAGCGTGAAGATTGCCGTGCCGAAGGGGCGGGCAATAAAGGCCAGTGCGAAAATACCGAAGGAATAGAGTGTCCCGCGCAACGGGTCGGTAAAGGAAAAGACCAGATTGGGGAATACCAGCACCGAAGCGATGGCATATACGAAAAAGTCGAAGAACTCGGATGTGCGTCCGATAATGACGCCGATGGAAATCTCGTCCGGTTCCAGCGGCACACCGTCGTCGTGCAGTGCGCGCGCGTCCTGTTCGGCGATGGTCGAGGCGTTGCTGGTCATGCCGCTGATGCTCCGTTCGCGATTGTGACTGATTAGGGCGCCGTCCTGCGCCTGTTTGATGATCATGTGCATTGGGCAAATTGTCCAATGTCGCATGTGCAGCATGGGGCGTATCTCTGCGGCCCTGACGCACCCGTGGTCGTCTTTAACCCGTCATTTCATGGACTATCGGACTGGAAACGCCTTGAAACGTTTACGCTTGATCGCTCTGTTGACCATCCCGGCTTTTCTGTCCGCATGTAAGGCGGTTGTCTTGTCGCCTGCAGGTGATGTCGCAGCGCGGCAAAGGGATGTTCTTGTCATATCAACCCTGCTGATGCTGCTGATCATTATTCCGGTGATCTGCCTTATCGTGTTCTTCGCGTGGAAATACCGCGAATCGAACAAGGACGCGACCTATGCGCCCGACTGGAACCATTCGACCAAGTTGGAACTGGTCATCTGGTCCGCGCCATTGCTGATCATCATCTGCCTTGGTGGTCTGACATGGGTCGGCACGCATCTTCTGGACCCTTATCGCAAGCTTGACCGGATTTCGCAGGATATGGTCGTCACCGACGAACATACCCCGCTTGAGGTCGAGGTGGTCGCGATGGACTGGAAATGGTTGTTCTTCTATCCCGAATACGGCTTTGCCACGGTGAATGAACTGGCCGCGCCTGTTGATCGTCCGATCGAATTCAAGCTGACCTCATCCTCGGTGATGAACGCGTTCTATATCCCGACGCTGGCCGGTATGATCTATACGATGCCCGGTATGGAAACCAAGCTGCACGGGGTGATCAATTCCGAAGGCGTCTATGACGGCTTTTCCTCCAACTATTCCGGTGCAGGCTTTTCGGGAATGCGCTTCAAGTTCCACGCGTTCGACGATGCGGGTTTTGACGAATGGGTCGCCAAGGTCAGCGCCGATACCGATACGCTGGACGATGCCGCCTATCAGGAACTTGTGAAACCGACCGAGAATGTCGCCCCGACCTATTTCGGCAGCTATTCCGACGATCTGTACCACGACATCCTGAACATGTGCACCCAAGAGGGCCAGATGTGCATGGACGACATGATGATGCGGGATATGCAGACCCAAGCGGGGGGCATGGATATGGCTGAAGGACATGGCATGGGCCATATGGATCATTCGGGCCATGATATGGGTCAGATGGACCACGCCGGTCACGACATGGATCATTCCGGCCATGATATGGGCCAGATGGATCACAGCATGGGGCAGGGCATGGATGATGACATGCAGACCGATACCCCTGAAGCCGAAAAAACCGCAACGCCTGCCGACCGGCAAGGTCTGCGCGGGCATGGATTGGGGCGTGATGTCACGCCGCTCTCCCCGCCCCAGACCGACGCCGACACCCCTGCCACAAAGTAATCGGACCGAAACATGACAACGCCTGTCTCAGATCCGGCCACATCTTTTCTGTTCGGCCGTTTAACACTTGAATCACTGCCGCTGCATGAACCCATTCTGGTGGCCACCTTCGCAATGGTGGCACTGGGCGGGATCACATTGGTGGCGGCGCTGACCTATTTCCGCCTTTGGGGCTATCTTTGGTCCCAGTGGTTCACCTCGGTCGATCATAAGAAGATCGGCATCATGTATATGATTCTGGGTGTGATCATGCTGTTGCGCGGCTTTGCCGACGCGATCATGATGCGCCTGCAGCAGGCCATGGCCTTTAACGGGTCCGAGGGTTATCTGCCCGCCCACCACTATGATCAGGTCTTCACGGCGCATGGCGTCATCATGATCTTCTTTGTCGCCATGCCGATGGTGACGGGTCTGATGAACTATGTCGTGCCGTTGCAGATCGGTGCGCGCGATGTGTCCTTTCCGTTCCTGAACAACTTCTCGTTCTGGATGACGGCAGGTGGTGCGATCATCGTGATGATGTCGCTGTTCATCGGTGAATTCGCCATGACCGGCTGGCTGGCCATGCCGCCGCTGTCCGGGGCCGAGGCGAACCCGGGTGTCGGGGTCGATTACTATATCTGGGGCCTTCAGGTCGCGGGTGTCGGGACGACCTTGTCAGGCATCAACCTGCTGGTGACCATCATCAAGATGCGCGCGCCGGGCATGACGATGATGCGGATGCCGATCTTTACCTGGACCTCGCTTTGCACGAACGTGCTGATCGTTGCATCCTTTCCGGTGCTGACAGCTGTCATGGTGCTGCTGACGCTGGACCGTTACATCGGAACCCACTTCTTTACGAACGACATGGGCGGTAACCCCATGATGTATACGAACCTGATCTGGATCTGGGGCCACCCCGAGGTTTACATTCTGATCCTGCCGGCCTTCGGCATCTTCTCCGAAGTCACCTCGGCGTTTTCGGGCAAGCGTCTGTTCGGTTATACCTCGATGGTCTATGCGACCGTCTGTATCACCATCCTGTCCTATCTGGTCTGGCTGCACCACTTCTTCACGATGGGGTCGGGCGCGTCCGTTAACTCTTTCTTCGGGATCACGACGATGATCATTTCGATCCCGACGGGGGCCAAGCTGTTCAACTGGCTGTTCACAATGTACCGCGGCCGGATCCGTTTTGATCTGCCGATGATGTGGACCATCGCCTTCATGATCACCTTTACCGTGGGTGGTATGACGGGCGTGTTGCTGGCTGTTCCGCCCGCCGACTTTGTTCTGCACAACTCGCTGTTCCTGATTGCCCACTTCCACAATGTGATCATCGGTGGCGTGCTGTTCGGTCTGTTCGCAGGCATGAACTATTGGTTCCCCAAAGCCTTCGGGTTCAAGCTGGATGAATTCTGGGGCAAGATCTCGTTCTGGTTCTGGGTTGCGGGTTACTGGTTCGCCTTTACGCCGCTTTACGTGCTGGGCCTGATGGGCGTGACGCGCCGGATGCGGGTGTTTGACGACCCCAGCCTGCAGATCTGGTTCCTGATTGCCGCCTTTGGTGCGGGTCTGGTGGCCATCGGTATTGCAGCCTTCCTGATCCAGATTGCCGTGTCGGTCCGTGATCGCAAGAAAAACCGCGATGTGACGGGCGATCCATGGCAAGGCCGGACGCTGGAATGGGCGACCTCTTCGCCGCCGCCGGATTACAACTTTGCCTTCACGCCGGTCGTTTACGACATCGACGCGTGGCATGACATGAAGACGCATGGATACGAACGCCCCCTGTCGGGATACGAGGCAATCCATATGCCCAAGAACACCGGTGCCGGTGTCATCATTGCCGGACTTAGCGTAGCCCTTGGCTTTGCCCTGATCTGGTACATCTGGTGGCTGGCTGTGGTGTCCTTTGTCGGCATCCTTGCTGTGGCAATCGGCCATACCTTCAACACCAAGCGCGACTTCTATATTCCGGTCGAAACCGTGATCGACAGCGAAGCCAAGCGCACCAAGCTTATCGAAAGCGGGGCATAAGCCATGTCATCGACCGTCACCAACGCCGAGCCGCGCCGCTTCCATCTGGATCACGAACCCCATCTGCCCGAAGGCGACAGCACCATGCTGGGGTTCTGGATCTATCTGATGAGCGACTGTCTGATCTTTGCAGTCCTGTTCGCTGTCTATGCAGTGCTGGGCCAGGGTTTCGCAGGCGGCCCTGGTCCCAAAGAACTGTTCGAGCTGCCACTGGTGGCTTTGAACACCGCAATGCTGCTGCTGTCCTCGATCACCTATGGCTTTGCCATGCTGGAAATGGCGCAAAAGCGTCAATCGCAGATGATACGCTGGCTGATCATCACCGGCCTGTTCGGTGCAGCCTTCCTGACGATCGAACTCTACGAGTTCTATCACCTGATCCACGAGGGCGCGACGCCCGGCAGCTCGGCCTTTTTGTCGTCCTTCTTTACGCTGGTGGGGACCCACGGTCTGCACGTGACTTTCGGTATCATCTGGCTGATCACGCTGCTGGTGCAGGTAACGCGCACGGGTCTGACCCCATCCAACATGCGCCGCCTGATGTGCCTTAGCCTGTTCTGGCACTTCCTTGACGTGATCTGGATCGGCGTCTTCACCTTCGTCTATCTTATGGGGATGATCTGATGAGCACGGATGACATGCACCACGCGGACAACCATGATCATGGCAGCGTCCGGTCCTATACTACGGGCTTTATCCTGTCGGTCATTCTGACGGCGATTCCCTTCATTCTGGTCATGGCAGGCGGCTTTTCCAGCCGCATGCTGACAGTCATGGTCGTTCTGGGAATGGCCGTGATCCAGATTGTCGTCCATATGATTTACTTCCTGCATATGAACAGCAAATCCGAAAAAGGCTGGACGCTGATCTCGCTTGTTTTCACGATTGTCGTGCTGTTCATCATGCTGTCAGGCTCGGTCTGGGTCATGTATCACATGAACACCAATATGATGCCGATGCCGCAAGGAATGACGGGGCAATAGTGACACAGGCCCGCCACAGCCGCAGACATCGCGTCGCCCTTGCCCTTATGGCAGGGGCGGCGTTGCTTTTGCTGGGCTTGTTCCTTTCGCTTGGGGTCTGGCAGATTGAACGTCTTGCGTGGAAGCAGGATCTGATTGCGCGTGTGGACGCGCGCCTTGAGGCCGACCCCGTGGCAGCCCCTTTGCCCGCCGCGTGGGACGACATCACCCGCGACAGCGACGAATACCGCAAAATCACCGCTCAAGGCCGCTTTGATCATACGCATGAGGTTCAGGTGCAGGCCGTGACCGAATTGGGCGCGGGCTATTGGGTGGTAACGCCCTTGGTGACGACTGATGCGACCTATCTGGTCAATCGCGGATTTGTGCCGACCGAATTGCGCGACCCTGCAAACCGGCCTAATGGGCAGGTGGCAGGGCAGGTCACCGTCACCGGTCTGTTGCGGATGTCCGAACCCGACGGGGCCTTCCTGCGCAGCAACGACCCTGCCAACAACCGCTGGTATTCGCGCGATGTTGCAGCGATTGCTGCCGATCAGGGGCTGGCCACTGCGCCGTTCTTTATCGATGCCGATGACGCACCCAATGCGGGCGGTTATCCGATTGGCGGACTGACGATTGTGGCCTTCCGCAATTCGCATCTTAGCTATGCGCTGACATGGTTCGCCCTTGCGGTCGGTGTGCTTGCGGCTGCATTCTTCGTGTGGCGACACGAACGAAAGTAAATCTGCGCGTGATCCGAAGCGGTGCTACCCATGATGCGGCCCTTAGCGGGGCCGACACCGATCTGAAGAACCTGCGCCTGCTTGTGCAACTGCGCTGGCTGGCGATCGCGGGGCAGCTGGTCACCATGCTGGTGGCCGAACTGGCGTTGCACATCGATCTGCCCTTGCCGCGGATGGCGATGGTTCTTGGCGCTTTGCTGGCGCTGAACCTGTTAAGCCTGCACTGGTTGCGGCGCAAGCGGGTCCCAAGCCTGTCTTGGGTGCTGATGGTCGACATGCTGTTGCTGACCGCCCAGCTGGGTCTGACAGGCGGCGGGCGCAATCCGTTCATCGCGCTTTATCTGTTGCAGGTCACACTGGCGGCGGTCCTGTTGCGACCATCCGAATGCTGGCGCTTTGTCGGGTTGACCGCGCTGCTAAGCGCCTTCCTGTCGGCCTTTCACCTGCCTTTGCGCCTGCCGGAATACGAGCCGTTCTTTACCACCTATCTGGCCGGTATGCTGGTGGCACTGCTGATCAACGCGGTGTTGATCGTGACCTTCGTGACCCGCATCAACCGCAACCTGCGCGACCGCGACGCCCGCCTTGCCGCCATGCGCCAGCAAGCCGCCGAAGAAGACCACATCGTCCGCATGGGCCTGCTGGCATCGGGGGCCGCGCATGAATTGGGTACGCCGCTGGCCTCGATCTCGGTGATCCTCAGCGATTGGCGGACAATACCCGCCACCTCGGGGGATGCGGAATTGCAGTTCGACATCGCCCAGATGCAAAAGGCCGTGGACCGCTGTAAATCCATCGTCAGCGGTATTCTGATGTCATCGGGCGAATTGCGGGGTGAAACGTTAATTCCCAGCAGTGTCCACGGCTTTATCGCTGATGTGGTGAACGAATGGACCTCGATCCATGCAACCGCGACACTGGACCATCAGAACCGCTTTGGTCCCGATATGCCGATCCTGACAGATACGGCGCTCAGGCAGCTGGTCACAACCGTGCTGGACAACGCGCATGAGGTATCGCCCCAATGGGTCGGCCTGACGGTCCTGCGCAAGGACGGTAATCTGGTTTTACAGGTCGAGGATCGCGGTCCCGGTTTTCGACCCGCCGTGCTTGCCGATTTCGGCAAACCCTATAATTCGACCAAAGCGGGGCAGGGGCGTGGCCTTGGCCTGTTTCTGGTCGTCAATGCGATCCGCAAACTGGGCGGAGATGTCACAGCCTCGAACTTGTCCGGCGGGGGGGCGTTGGTCACACTGACGCTGCCGCTGAAAAAACTGTCGGTCGCCCGAGGATACATATGACACCCGATGCAAATATCCTGATCGTCGAGGATGACGACGACCTTGCCTATACCCTGCAGCGTTCGTTGGAACGTCGCGGATATAAGGTGAATCGCTGCGCTTCGGCGGAACAGTTGCGCAAAGCGACGTTTTCGCCGCTGCCGACCCATGCGGTTGTCGATCTGAAGCTGTCGGGGGAATCAGGTCTGATCTGTGTGGATTACCTGCACAAGCAGGACCCCGACATGCGGATCGTCGTCCTGACCGGTTTTGCCAGCATCGCCACAGCGGTCGAGGCAATCAAGCTTGGCGCGTCGCATTACCTGACCAAGCCCTCAAGCACCGATGATATTCTGGCCGCCTTTGATCGCGGCGAAGGCGACGCCGAGGTTCAGCCTGCCAACCGACCCACAACGATCAAGACGCTGGAATGGGAAAAAATCCACGAAACGCTGCTGGCCACCGATTTCAATATTTCGGAAACAGCGCGCAGGCTGGGCATGCACCGCCGCACCTTGGCCCGCAAGCTGGCCAAATGGCAGGTCCGTTAGACTGGTGACGGCTTGCCGGACGCTTTGGCGATGCATTATGCCAAGGTAGGCTTAGTGACCTTGGGCCAGCTTGTTTTGCGATTTCTTGCTGGGCCGTTCCACATGCTGCGCGGCGGGGCCGTTCAGCGCCTGATACCACGCAGGTTTCTGCACCGGATTCGCGGCGGGGCGTTTCACCTTGGCCTTGGGCTTTTTGGATTTGGGCATAATGGCTCCTTTCAGGAATTCGAAACTGCACATAGGCGCTTTTCAAACCATTTGATACCAGCCAATGCATTTATGCCGATACAACTTATGATGACATAGATGGGAACAATGACTTGCCGGGCCGACGATAAAGGTTTTGATCGGGAAAGCACGATGTTGGAATAAGCAGAATACGTGAAACTACCGGACGGTTTTCCCGAAGGGTCTTGCAAGGCATGAGTGATTTATAGTGTTGTTGCGCGGACAATATCCGCCAAAAATTCCTATTGGACAGAAAGATATAATCTTTAATAGGAAATCTGGTGGAGCCAAGGGGAATCGAACCCCTGACCTCTTGCATGCCATGCAAGCGCTCTACCAACTGAGCTATGGCCCCACTCTGGATCCGCTGTGACACCGTAGCGTCGCTGCGTGTGGGGTCTATAGGGGTGGGCGGTTGGGGGTGCAAGCGGAAAATTTACGCAATCCGGAAAAATCTTCGGATCAACTAAAACGGAACGGAATCGGGGTGTGAAAGGCATCTGCCCGACCGTTTTCAGAGGGCGGAAAATGAAAGGCCGCGCTGGGGGCGCGGCCTTTGGGATTATTCGTCGTCGTCGCTTGCGACATCGGCGATTTCGTCCAGCGATACGTCGCCGTCATCATCGTCGTCTTCCAGCAGATCGTCGTCCAGATCGTTGGAATCATCGGTGATATCTTCATCATCATCGTTGACGGTCTGGTTCGCACTGCGGGCCGAGTTCTTTTCAGGCGTTACCGCCTTGCCGCGACTGTCGGTCAGACTGTCGATGGTGAACTGGTTGTCACAGACAGGGCAGATCATCGGATCGGCCTTCAGGTCGTAGAAACGCGTGGCGCAATGTGGGCAAATGCGTTTGGTGCCCCATTCCTCTTTGGGCATGGTATTCTCCTTCAGCCGCGATTAGGGAAAATCGGACGATCCCCTGCCATAGAGGCCGGGATGTGTCAAAGGCTTTATCTGGCAGGCTAAGGCTGGCATGGCAAGCATGGAACAACGTATCATTCTTTCGGACGGGCTGGAATTGCGGCTGAAACGGTCATCGCGGGCCCGCCGGATGACATTAAGGGTGCCGCGCGACGGCTCTGACCCGCTTTTGACACTGCCTGTTCACGTTCCCTTGCACGAGGGGCGGGCCTTTGCCGAATCCCGTCATGGGTGGTTGCAGCAGGCCTTGGGGCGGGTTCCGGCGCGTCAGACAGTCATTCAGGGGGCGCGCTTTCCGGTGGGCGGCGCGCATCTGCTGATCACGGCGGCGGATATAAAGCAGGTTCAGGTGCAGGACGACCTGCTTCTGGTCCCGCAGAACCGCCCCGCAGGTGTCGTGGTGTCGGCATGGATGCGACAGATCGCATTAGCGCGGCTGCGTCCTGCCTGTGACAGGTTCAGCGCAGACTTGGGGCGACCCTATCGTGCCATTGCGCTGCGCGATACGAAATCGCGCTGGGGCAGTTGCACCCATGACGGGCGGCTGATGTTTTCATGGCGGCTGGCCATGGCCCCTTTGCCCGTCCTGACCTATGTCGCAGCACATGAGGTCGCGCATCTGGCGCATATGGACCATTCATCACGTTTCTGGGCACAGGTGCAGGATCTGATGCCGGACCATGCCCCCCATCGTGCGTGGTTGAAGGCGCATGGCGGCGATCTGATGCAATGGCAATTCCGCAATTGACGATGTCGCGATTTGTGATCACATACGGCATATGACCACAGCCCGCACCACCGAGATTGCCGCCCATGAACGGCTATACCGCAGTCTTCGCAGCCAGATCATGCTGGGTGAATTGCCGCCCGGCAAGGCACTGACCCTGCGCGGGATTGCCCATGATTACCATATGTCGATGACGCCGGCCCGCGAAGCCGTACGCCGGCTGGTGGCCGAAGGTGCGTTAACCCTGTCGGGGTCGGGCCGTGTGGCCACGCCAGCGCTGTCGGATGAGCGGATCGAGGAACTGGCCGCCCTGCGTGCACTGATCGAACCCGAACTGGCGGCCCGCGCCCTGCCACGGGCGCATTTTGCGCTGATCGACAGGCTGGCGCTGATGAACGGGCGGATTGCCGATGCGGTCGATCGCCATGATGCGGTCGGCTATATCCGCTGTAATCTGGAATTCCACCGCATGCTGTATCTGCGGGCGCAGGCCCCCGCGATGCTGGCGATGCTGGAAACCATCTGGCTGCAACTGGGTCCGACGATGTGCGCGCTCTACGGTCGCGTCAAACGGAACGAGCCGCCGCGCCATCACCGCATGATCCTGTCGGCGCTGCGCGCGGGGGATGAACCTGCTTTGCGGCTGGCCGTGCGTGCAGATGTCACCCACGGCCTACGGCATCTGACGTCTGCTTAGAGGTCAGCTGGCAGGGGGCTGGCCGACATTGCCAAAGCGCAGCTCTGGCAGGGATGACGGGATGATCCGGTTGTATTTCGTGCCCTCGATTGCGGCACCGGCGATCAGGCCGGACTGGCCGAAGATCATGGCAACCACTGGAAATTGCGCGCTGAAGGTATCGGCACCAACCGCCATGCCGCCCGCAGGCACGGCATAGAACGCGCCAGCGCCTGCCACCCAGCCCGGGGCCGCACGGAAGGCAGCCAGCGACTGGTCGGTCTGGAAGATCAGCACATGGGCGTATTGCTGGGCACCGGCCTGAAAGCCGACGGTCGCCCGCGTTGCGGAATAATAATCGACCGTCTGACCGCCGATCCGCAGCGCGCCTTGGCCATAGGCCCCGCCGACGCCCAAAGCGGCCTCGGTCATCAGGGGCATATAAAGAACGCCGCGGGCATTCTGGATCAGCGGCGCCGAGGCGGGATAGGTCGTTGTCAGATATTGATGCGTCTGGTCGACACGCCCGTCCAGCTGGGCAGACCCGTTGGTGCCCACGGCATTGGTACAACCCGCGGCCAAAAGGGCGGCCCCGCCCGAGACCAGCAGGCGCCGGCGGGACATATTTGCGAAATTGGTCATCTGTCGCCTCGTTCTGGGTATCAGGGACTTATTCTGTCCCAATTGCGGGAAAGGATACGTCAGGCGTCCCCGTCACGCCAGCATCTCGGCCACGGTGGGCGCGAAATAGCTGAGAACTCCGTCGCATCCTGCCCGCCGGAACGCCAGTAAACTTTCCACCATCGCGTCGCGCGACAGCCAGCCGTTGCGGATGGCACCTTCCAGCATCGCGTATTCACCGCTGACCTGATAGGCGAAGGTCGGCGCGCCGAAACGGTCCTTTACCTCTCGGCAGATGTCCAGATAGGGCATGCCGGGTTTGACCATAACCATATCGGCACCTTCGGACAGATCACGCGCGACACAGCGCATCGCTTCGGCACGGTTGGCGGGATTGACCTGATAGGTTTTCTTGTCCCCGACCAGACGTCCCGATGCACCGACCGCATCACGGAACGGGCCATAGAACGCCGACGCGAATTTCGCCGCATAGGACAGAATCGCGGTGTTTTTGTGCCCCGCCTGTTCCATCGCCGCCCGCAGCGCCGCGATACGCCCGTCCATCATGTCCGATGGTCCAAGGATATCGGCCCCGCATTCGGCCTGCACCAAGGCCATACGCACCAGCGCCTCGACCGTTTCATCGTTCAGGATTTCACCGTCCACGACCAGCCCGTCATGGCCATTGGCGTTATAGGGGTCCAGCGCGATATCGGTCATCACGACCAGTTCGGGAACGGTTTCCTTGACGGCGCGAATGGCCTGATTGCCGATGTTATCGGGGTCCCACGCACGTTCGCAGCCATCCGTACGCTGATCGCTGTCGGAATGCGGGAAAATACAGATGGCAGGAATGTTCAGCCGCGCGGCACGTTCGGCGGCACGCTTGGCCCCGTCGATGGTCAGGCGCTCGACACCCGGCATAGAGGCAATTTCACCCTCGGCCCCCGCAACTTCGGTGACGAAGATCGGCCAGATCAGGTTAGCGGGTGTCAGGTTCACCTCGGACACCATGGCGCGGATATTGGCGCTGCTGCGCAGGCGGCGCAGGCGGCTGGCGGGGAAGGGGGCGATGATCGGGTTGGCCATTGGGCGCTCCTGCCTTGGGGTGGGACAACCGGGCGGCTTTCCCTTGGGTTGAACCCGTTCTAAGGTCGCGCGCAGATAAGGACAAGGAACTGCCCGTGCCGCACGTCAACAGCCTGATCGGCCTTCTGGATAGCCGCTCTTTCATGACAATCTGGTATTGGTTCGCGCTGGTCGGCATGTGGTCGGCAACCGGTCGCAATATCATCGGCGTCCCGACCGAGGCGGTCAGCCGTGCCCGTTCGGCGCTTGTTGCCGGACATCCGGATCATCCGGCTGCGATGACACTGCTGGACTGGCTGTCGCTGGTTCTGCCCCGCTGGAACCTTGGCACCACCGAAGGCGCGGTGTTTCTGGGTGTGACCTCATTTGCGCTGACATCGCTGATGATGCTGGGATTCGTCTTCTGGCTGGAACTGGCGCAAGCCGTCTTTCTGTTGATGTTTCCCTTCTGGTTGCTGTTCTGGATGCGGGTCCGGCTGGCCCGCCGGCTGACACCGGTGATCGAGGCTGCACAGACGGGCAGCACGACACTGGATCAGGCGGCACAGGATGCGGCCCGTATGATGACATGGCACCGCCGCTGGGTGACGGTGCTGTCGATGGTGTCGGTTCTGCTGACGGTTCTATGGGGGTCCGCATGGGCATTGATGCATCCCAACGGCTTGTGATGCTTGACTTCACCGCTGCGCGCTATACCTGACCATCATGTCCCAGCAGTTGATCCTTTCCGGCGCGCCCGAAGGTTATGACGCGGCGCTGATTGCCCGCGAAGCCGCGCGACCCGACAATCACGGTGCCCCCGTGATCCATGTGGCCCGTGATGACCGGCGTATGGCCGCGACCCGCGCCGCACTGGCCTTTATGGCCCCCAAACTGGTCGTGCTTGATTTCCCTGCCTGGGACACGACCCCCTATGACCGCGTGTCGCCCGCGCCCGAAATCCAGGCCGCGCGCATGGCCACGCTGGCCGCATTGGCGCAAGGGGCCATCAAGGGGCCGTTTGTCTTGCTGACATCGCTGAATGCAGTGCTGCAACGGGTGCCGCCGCGCGATCTGGTCAAGGCAACGGCCTTTACCGCCCGCGTTGGCGATCGCATCAACGAAGAGGCCTTGCGCAACTTCCTTGTCCGCATGGGATTCGTGCAAAGCCCGACGGTGACCGAACCGGGTGATTACGCCATTCGCGGTGGCATTATCGATATTTTTCCCCCCGGTGAAAGCGGCCCGATCCGGCTGGATCTGTTCGGCGACGTGCTGGACGGCGCGCGGCGTTTCGACGCGGCCACGCAGCGCACCACCGAAAAGCTGAACCGGATCGAGCTGGCCCCCATGTCCGAGGTGGTGCTGGACGAAGACGCCGTCACCCGCTTTCGCCAGAATTACCGCGCCGAATACGGGCTGGGCACGAATGACCCGCTGTATGAAAGCGTCAGTGCCGGTCGCAAGACCAGCGGCATGGAACATTGGCTGCCGTGGTTCCATGACCGGATGGAGAGTCTGTTCGACTATATACCCGATGCCTCGGTCGTGCTGGATGACCACATCGGGCAGGTGATCGATGCCCGTCGGACGATGATTTCCGAACAGTTCGAGGCGCGTTGCGCCGCGATGAAAGCCAAAGGGCGCAGCGATTCGGTCTATAAACCGGTGCCGCCCGATATGATGTTCCCCCCCGAGGCGGAATGGAACGCATGGCTGTCGCCGCATCGTGTGCTGCGCCTGTCGGTTCTGAACCAGCCCCCCGGTCCGGGCGTGCTGGATGCCGGCGGTCGGGCAGGGCGCAATTTCGCCCCCGAACGTCAGGCGGAATCAATCAACCTGTTCGGCGCATTGGCCGACCACCTGAAGGCCCTGCGCAAGACCCACCGCGTTGTCATCGCCAGCTTTTCGGAAGGGGCGCGCGAACGCCTGTCCGGTTTGATGAAGGATGAAGGGCTGTCCGACATCAAAGCCATTGGCGATCTGCGTGATCTGCCCGACGCCAAAGGCACCATCGGTCTGGCCGTATGGCCTCTGGATGAAGGCTTTATCGCCAAGGGTCAGGCGATTGGCGATATCGCGGTGATCTCGGAACAGGATGTGCTGGGCGACCGGATGATCCGTGGCGCGAAAAAGCGCCGCAAGGCCGACAACTTCCTGAAAGATACCCAGACCCTGTCACCCGGCGATCTGATCGTCCATGTCGAACATGGCATTGGGCGCTATACAGGGATCGAGACGATCACCGCCGCCAAGGTGCCGCATGACTGCGTGGCGCTGGAATATGCGGGCGGGGACCGGCTGTATCTGCCGGTCGAGAATATCGAACTGCTGACCCGCTATGGCCATGAAGAAGGGATGCTGGACCGTCTTGGGGGCGGTGCATGGCAGTCGCGCAAGGCCAAGCTGAAAGAACGCATCAAGCTGATCGCCGACAAGCTGATGCGTATTGCCGCCGAACGCCTGTTGCGCCCTGCGCCCGTGCTGGAACCCGAAGAACACGAATGGCAGCAATTCGCCGCCCGCTTCCCCTATAGCGAGACGGACGATCAGGCCTCGGCTATCGAGGATGTGCAGGAGGATCTGGCCGCAGGTCGCCCGATGGACCGTCTGGTCGTCGGCGATGTCGGCTTTGGCAAGACCGAGGTGGCGATGCGTGCCGCCTTCATCGCCGCCAGTCAGGGCATGCAGGTCGCCGTGGTCGCGCCGACGACCCTGCTGGCGCGTCAGCATTATCGCAGCTTTGCCGAACGCTTCCGTGGCACGGCCATCAATGTGCGCCCGCTGTCGCGTTTCGTCACCGCCAAGGATGCGACGGCCACCCGCGCCGGTCTGGCCGATGGCAGCGTCGATATCGTCGTTGGCACCCATGCCGTGCTGGCCAAGCAGGTGCGGTTCAAGAACCTTGGCCTGCTGGTCATCGACGAAGAACAGCATTTCGGCGTCGCCCATAAGGAACGCTTGAAGGACCTGCGCAGCGACATCCACGTGCTGACCCTGACCGCCACGCCCATCCCGCGCACCTTGCAGCTGTCGCTGACCGGCGTGCGCGACCTGTCGGTCATTGGCACGCCGCCCGTGGACCGGCTGGCGATCCGCACCTATGTCAGCGAATTCGACGGCGTTTCCATCCGCGAGGCTTTGCTGCGCGAAAAATATCGCGGCGGGCAAAGCTTCTTTGTCGTGCCGCGCCTGACCGACCTACCTGATGTGGAACACTGGCTGGCGGAAAACATGCCCGAAACCAGCTATATCGTCGCGCATGGCCAGTTGGCTGCGGGTGATCTGGATCAGCGGATGAACGCGTTCTATGATGGCAGCCACGATATTCTGGTCGCCACGACCATCGTGGAAAGCGGTTTGGACATTCCGACCGCAAACACGATGATCGTCTGGCGGTCCGATATGTTCGGCCTGTCGCAGCTGTATCAGATACGCGGACGGGTCGGGCGGTCCAAGACCCGTGCCTATTGCTATCTGACGACGAAACCGCGCAGCCCGCTGACCCCGCAGGCAATGCGGCGGCTGAAGTTCCTTGGGTCCATCGACAGCCTCGGGGCGGGGTTCAATCTGGCGTCGCAGGATCTGGACCTGCGCGGCGCGGGCAACCTGCTGGGCGAGGAACAATCCGGCCATATCAAAGAGGTCGGGTTCGAACTGTATCAAGCCATGCTGGAAGAAACGATCGCCAAGCTGAAATCCGGCGAAATCGAAGGCACGCCGGATGATGAATGGGCGCCGCAGCTGAACCTTGGCGTGCCGGTCACCATTCCCGAAAATTTCGTGCCCGATCTGGACGTGCGGCTTGGCCTCTATCGTCGTCTGGCCGAACTGACCACCAAGGTCGAGCTGGAGGGCTTTGCCGCCGAACTGATCGACCGTTTCGGCCCGCTTCCGCGTGAGGTGAACACCTTGCTGCTGGTCATCCGCATCAAGGCAATGGCCAAGCGGGCCAATATCTCGCGGCTTGATGCAGGACCAAAGGGCGCAACGATCCAGTTCCATCAGGACCGCTTCCCGAACCCCGCCGGTCTGGTCGATTTCCTGACCGATCAGCAAGGTCAGGCCAAGGTCACCGACAACAAGATCTTTGTGGGCCGCACGTGGAATTCCGACGCCGACCGCATCAAGGGTGCCTTTGCCATCGCGCGTGAACTGGCCGCCAAGGTCAAGGCCGCAAAGTGAGCGGGCTGGTCCGCTTTGACCACGGGCCTTTGGCGGGCGGCACGGCATTCGTCGCGCCGCAGACGGTGATCCGCGCCGATACCATCGCAGGCGTTGGCCCCGCGCTGGCCGCCATGCAGGCGGCGCAGGCGCGGGGGGCGTGGCTGGCAGGCTATCTGTCCTATGAGCTTGGCTATGCGATGTCGCCCAAGCTGGCGCCGCTGATGCCAAATGACCGGCAGATGCCGCTGATCCTGATGGGGGTCTTCGACCGGCCCCGTGCCGCGGATGCGCTGCCCGATCCGGCAGGTGTGACCATCGGTGCGGCGCAGCCCCTGTGGGACCGGGTGCGCTATGATGCGGCGATTGCTGCCGTGCATGACTATATCACTGCGGGTGACACCTATCAAATCAACCTGACCTTCCCGATGGAGGCAAAGGTCACAGGCGATCCACTGTCCATCTATTCCGCCCTTGCCGCCCGCCAACCGGTCCCCGAAGGTGCATTCGTCGATCTGGGTGGTCCGCAAATCCTGTCCCGCAGCCCCGAACTGTTCTTCGCCATAGACGATCAGGGCGTCATCCGGACGCGCCCCATGAAAGGCACCGCCGCACGCGGCGCGACACCGGCGCAAGATGCCGCAGCGGCAGCAGGTCTTGCAGCATCGGAAAAGAACCGCGCGGAAAATCTGATGATCGTTGACCTGTTGCGCAATGATATCAGCCGCATCTGCCTGCCCGGCAGCGTGCGTGTCCCGCAGCTGTTCCACGTCGAGGAATATGCGACGCTGCACCAGATGACCTCGACCGTTGAAGGACAGCTGGCGTCCGGCGTCGGGCTGGCGCAGGTTCTGGGGGCGCTGTTTCCCTGCGGGTCAATCACCGGAGCGCCGAAAATCAGAGCAATGCAGATCATTGCCGAACTGGAGGCCGCGCCCCGCGAGGTGTATTGTGGCGCGATCGGCTGGGTTGATCCGGCAGGGCCGATGCGGTTTGGCGTGGCGATCCGGTCGCCTTGGATGATTGTGCCGGACCGCTTGTGGCTGAACGTCGGGGGCGGCATCGTCCATGACAGCGAAACCGGATCCGAATGGGAAGAAGCACTGTGCAAAGCCGCATTTCTGGACCTGTCCCGCAAGGTCTGACCCTGTTTGAAACAATGCGGGTCGAGGCTGACGGGCGTATCGTTCTGTGGCCGCTGCATTTGGCGCGACTGGAACGCGGCTGTGCGGTTTTGGGCTTTCCTTTCGATCTGGCGCTTCTGCAGGATGCTTTGGCAGGCTTGCCAAAGGGGCAGGCTTTGCGCGCGCGTCTGTCTGTGGACGGGGCAGGGCAGGTTGGTTTGACCCATGCATCTCTGCCGGAAAATCCGCCGTTCTGGCGGGTGGTGATTTCGGACCAGCGTCTGCAGGCTGGTGATCCGTGGTTGATGATCAAAAGCTCGGCGCGTGGGGTTTATGACGCGGCGCGTGCGGCCTTGCCTGAAGGGGTAGATGAGGCTTTGTTGCTGAACCAGCACGGGCAGCTGTGCGAAGGAAGTATCACCAATCTGTTCCTGAAGTACGGCGATCTTCTGCTGACCCCGCCTTTGAGTTGCGGATTGTTGCCCGGTGTATTGCGGGCGGGTTTGCTGGCAAAGGGGCGCGCGGTCGAAGCCGAGTTGATGCCAAATGATCTGGCCAAGGGCGATCTGTTTGTCGGGAATGCCCTACGCGGGCTGATCCCCGCGCGTCTGGCCTAAATAAAGAAGCGCAGCAGCCCCCCATCGAAGGGGGCAGCTGCGCTTTTGGCGCAGACCTGCTGACGTGGGATGAAATGCAAAACGCCCCGCCATCTGAAATGGCGGGGCGTTTAACTGGCAAGGGCGGCTTTATTCGGCGGTCAGCAAGGGGGTCTTGGATTTGCTGATCCGCGGCGCGTCAGGTCCGGTGATGTCGAACGCGGGTTTGTCATCCTCGATCTTGACACGAACGAAGCCACCTTTGGTCAGGCGACCGAACAGCAGTTCCTCGGCCAGTGGCTTCTTAATGTGTTCTTGGATCACGCGTCCAAGGGGACGCGCGCCCATCCGGTCGTCATAGCCACGTTCTGCCAGCCAGTCGGCTGCTTGGGGCGTCAGCTCGATATGGACGTTGCGGTCCATCAGCTGGGCCTCCAGTTGCAGGACGAATTTTTCGACCACATGGATGACGACATCGCGCGACAACGGTGCAAAGCTGATGATCGCATCCAGACGATTGCGGAATTCGGGCGTGAAGGTGCGCTCGATGGCGGCAGTATCTTCACCTTCACGGCGGTCGCGACCAAAGCCGATGGCAGCTTTCGCCTGATCGGCCGCACCTGCGTTCGAGGTCATGATCAGGATCACGTTGCGGAAATCGACCTGACGACCGTTGTGGTCGGTCAGACGGCCCGCATCCATGATCTGCAGCAGGATGTTGAAGACATCCGGATGCGCTTTTTCAATCTCGTCCAGCAGCAGCACACAATGGGGGTGCTGATCGACGCCATCGGTCAGAAGACCGCCCTGATCAAAACCGACATAGCCAGGAGGCGCACCGATCAGACGGCTGACGGCGTGCTTTTCCATGTATTCCGACATGTCAAAGCGCAGTAATTCCACCCCGAGGGTCGAGGCAAGCTGCTTGGCGACTTCGGTTTTGCCAACGCCCGTGGGGCCTGCAAACAGATAGTTGCCGATGGGCTTTTCAGGTTCACGCAGACCGGCCCGTGCCAGTTTGATGGCCGAAGACAGCGTGTTGATGGCTGTATCCTGACCGAACACGACCCGCTTGAGCGAGGTTTCCATATCACGTAGAACCTCGGCGTCGTTTTTGCTGACGTTCTTGGGCGGAATACGGGCGATCTTGGCGACAACCGCCTCGATCTCTTTTGGACTGATGGTTTTGCGGCGTTTGCTTTCCGCGACCAGATGCTGTGCGGCGCCGGCTTCATCGATGATGTCGATGGCGCTGTCGGGCAGCTTGCGGTCGTTGATATAGCGCGAGGCCAGTTCAACCGCCGATTTGATTGCATCATTGGTATAGCGCAGATCGTGGTGCTTTTCGAAATGCGGTTTCAGACCCATCAGGATCTTGATGGCATCCGGAACCGTCGGTTCGTTGACGTCGATCTTCTGGAAGCGACGCGCCAAGGCCCGGTCTTTTTCGAAATGCTGGCGGTATTCCTTATAGGTGGTCGACCCCATGCACCGCAGCTTGCCACCGGCCAGCGCAGGTTTCAGCAGGTTCGAAGCATCCATTGCCCCGCCCGACGTTGCACCCGCACCGATCACGGTGTGGATTTCATCGATGAACAGGATGGCATCGGGATGCGCCTCAAGTTCCTTGACGACTGCCTTCAGGCGTTCTTCGAAATCACCGCGGTAACGGGTGCCTGCCAGCAGCGCGCCCATATCGAGCGAGAAAATGGTCGCCCCTGACAGCACGTCAGGCGTCTGCCCGCGCGTGATCTTCAGCGCCAGACCTTCGGCGATGGCGGTTTTGCCGACACCGGGATCACCCACCAGCAGCGGGTTGTTCTTGCGGCGGCGGCACAGGACCTGGATCGCGCGCTCGACCTCGGTGTCGCGACCGATCAGCGGGTCCACGTCGCCCTTTTTGGATTTGACGTTCAGATCGACGCAATATTTACCAAGCGCGGTTTCATCCTTGGCTTCGGCACTGCCTTCGACCTTGTCATTGTCGATCGGATCGTCCGAACCTTCGACTTTGCGTGGTTCGTTAAATGACGGGTTCTTTGCAACGCCATGGGCGATGTAATTGACCGCGTCATAGCGGGTCATATCCAGTTCCTGCAGGAAATAGGCCGCGTTGGATTCGCGTTCGGCAAAAATCGCGACAAGCACGTTCGCGCCCGTCACTTCCTGCCGGCCCGAGCTTTGCACATGGATGGCAGCGCGCTGGATCACGCGCTGGAAGGCAGCTGTCGGCACAGCTTCGGAGCCTTCGATTTCGGTGATGAGGGTGGACAGGTCATCCTCGATGAATTCAACCAGCGACTTGCGCAGCTCTTCCAGATCGACATTGCAGGCACGCATGACCTTGACCGCTTCGGGTTCTTCGGTCAGCGCAAGCAACAGATGTTCCAGCGTTGCAAGTTCGTGTTTATGTTCATTCGCCAGGGCCAGTGCCTGATGAATAGCCTGCTCAAGGGAGGTCGAGAAACTTGGCACAATCGTCTCCTGTCAGTCGGCTGGCGGTATAGGCCCATCGTTGGCCCACCTGCCCAGACTGTCACGATACAGTTAAGATTTGGTGGAATTCGATCAACATCAAGGTCTTTTTCTGACAGATGCCAAGTTTTTCCCACGGTTGAGGCAGATGTGATGTCACAGGGCGCGCTTTTCAAGCGCTGCCCCGGACCTGCGTCATTCCGCCTTGGCGAAAAGCCCGATGGGGATTAGAATTCGTCCTTCATCTTGCGAAGTGCGGCAAAGACCTGTGCGTCATCCTTTCCCTGCATGTCCAAGGGACCACGCAGGGCATTCACGCGCAGGAAGGGATTCGTTGCGCGTTCGGTCGCCAGTGTTGCCGGAGCGCAGGGCGCGCGTGATTCCTGCAAATCGGACAGGCGCTGGTGCAGATCGGCGTTGTCAGGGTCGACCGAAAGGGCGAATGCGCCGTTCGCCGCGCAGTAATCATGGCCCGAACAGATCAGCGTGTCATCGGGCAGGTCATAAAGCCGCGACAGGCTGGCCCACATCATTTCGGGATCGCCCTCGAACAGGCGGCCACAGCCCATGGCCATCAGGCTGTCGGCGGTGAAAGCATAGCCCGATTGCGGGAAATGGAACGCGACATGACCGATGGTGTGGCCGGATACGTCGATAACATCGACCTGTTCACCCAGAACCTGAATGCTGTGATCGGGGCGGACCTGTTCATCCAGATGCGGCAGGCGGTGGGCATCCGCGGCAGCGCCGATGACCTTGGCGCCGGTTTTTTCAACGATGGCGGGTACGCCCTGAATATGGTCGTCATGGTGGTGGGTCAGCAAAATGGCATCCAGCCCCCAGCCGCGGGCCTCCAGCTCGGTCAGGATCGGCATTGCCTCGGGGGCGTCGATCAGGACGGTTCCCGTGGGGCCATGCAGCAGATAGGCGTAATTGTCCTGAAGGCAGCGCAGCGTGACCAATTCCAGCGGCATTGGCAAATCCCTTTCCATGTGTTCACCTGAAGCCTGACAAAAGCCGGACACCAGTGCAATGCACCATGATATCCACCAATTGCGACGCTTCTATTACCAGCGATCCCTAGGCCGCGTTGTGCAACGTATCCTGCGCGACCGGCTGACAACGCGGTGGTTGCCCGAAGGTTGCAGCGGCATGACTATGGCGGGCTTCGGTTTTGCCGCGCCCTTGCTGCGCCCCTATCTGACACGGGCGCGACGGGTCACGACCTTGATGCCCGGTCAGCAAGGGGTGCTGGCATGGCCTGCGGGGATGCCCAATCACAGCGTTTTATGTGACGAAACGGCATGGCCGATCGAAACCGGCAGCCTTGACCGGCTGGTGATGATGCACGGGCTGGAAACCAGTGACCATCCGCGCGAATTGCTGGCCGAGGCGTGGCGCTGTCTGGGACCGGGGGGGCGGATGATGGTGATCGTGCCGAACCGTGCGGGGCTGTGGGCCGCGACCGATCGCACGCCGTTCGGGTTCGGGCGGTCCTATACCACCGGCCAGTTGCAATCGCAGATGCGCGGCGCAGGTCTGATGGGTGAATGGAGCGGCTCTGCCATCTATATCCCGCCGTCGGACCGGCGCTTCTGGTTGCGCAGTGCGCAATTCTGGGAACGCACGGGCGCACGTATCAGCCGTGTGCTGGTCGCCGGTGTGATTCTTGTGGAACTGTCGAAACAGACCCGCGCGCCTGTCGGTCCGGCGGTGAAAATCCATGTTCCCAGTCCGTTGGAAATTCTGGAAGGGGTCCGCCCCCGTCCGGCGGGTCCGCAGTTGGGGCGGGCAGGGCGTCACGGACCACCGGATTCGTCAATGCAGACGAAGGATTGCTGCTGTGACGGGCGGTAAGGGGTTGGTGTCGTGTCCTTCCTGCGACACAATGCCACCTCGGATGCAAAGGGCACGCTTCCGTGAGCTAGAAGGTTGCCGCGAAGTGAACGACCTGCTAGAGACAGCCCAGATTTGCGCACGACCCTCCATAAGCCGTGCGCCGCGACCCGCACCCCGTGACAGACCGGATGGAAATCCGGCCCGCCAACGGGGTTTGCGCAAACGTAAAGGATGACCGTGGCCAACTCTGTTTCCATGTCCCAGAGCATCGCCGGACGCTATGCGCAGGCCGTCTTCGAGATTACGAAGGAAGATGGAGGGCTGGATGCCCTAGCCCAGCAAGCCGCCGATCTGGATGCCGCGCTGCAAGACAGCGCCGAGCTGCGTGATCTGATCACCAGCCCCATCTATTCGCGCGACCAGCAGGGTCGGGCCATCGCCGGCATCGCCGATAAGATGGGCCTGTCGCCGGTCCTGAAGAACACGTTGCAGCTGATGTCCAATAATCGGCGCCTGTTCGTTTTGCCGCAGCTGATCAATGCGCTTTTGCAGATGATCGCCACGGAACGCGGAGAGATGACTGCCGATGTCACCAGTGCGATCGCGCTGGATGATGCGCAGCTGGAACGACTGAAGACGACTCTTGCTGGCAAAACCGGCAAGAAGATCAAGCTGAACACGCGCGTCGATGAAACCCTCATCGGCGGCATGATTGTCAAGTTGGGCTCGCAGATGATCGATGGTTCGGTCCGCTCCAAGCTCGCTTCCCTGCAGAATGTCATGAAAGAGGTCGGATAATGGGAATCCAGGCTGCCGAGATTTCGGCGATCCTCAAGGAGCAGATCAAGAATTTCGGTCAAGACGCCGAAGTTGCTGAAGTCGGCCAAGTGTTGTCGGTCGGCGACGGTATCGCGCGCGTCTACGGTCTGGACAATGTCCAGGCCGGCGAAATGGTCGAATTCCCGGGCGGCGTCCGCGGCATGGTGCTGAACCTCGAAACCGACAACGTCGGTGTCGTGATCTTCGGCGATGACCGTCAGATCAAGGAAGGCGACACCGTCAAGCGCACGCGCTCGATCGTGGACGTTCCTGTCGGCAAGGCCCTGCTGGGCCGCGTCGTTGACGGCCTTGGCAACCCGATCGACGGCAAAGGCCCGATCGAAACGACCGAGCGTCGCGTTGCAGACGTCAAGGCCCCCGGCATCATGCCGCGCAAATCGGTTCACGAACCGATGGCAACGGGTCTGAAGTCGGTTGACGCCATGATCCCGGTCGGCCGTGGCCAGCGAGAGCTGATCATCGGTGACCGTCAGACCGGTAAAACCGCCATCGCGCTGGACACCATCCTGAACCAGGCGAACTATAACGGCCGCGAAGAAGAAGGCATCAAGACCCTGCACTGCATCTATGTTGCAGTCGGTCAGAAGCGTTCGACTGTTGCGCAGCTGGTGAAGAAGCTGGAAGAAACCGGTGCGATGGCCTATACGACTGTCGTCGCGGCAACCGCCTCCGATCCCGCACCGATGCAGTTCCTTGCCCCCTATTCGGGCACGGCCATCGGTGAATATTTCCGCGACAACGGCATGGACGCCCTGATCATCTATGATGACCTGTCCAAGCAGGCTGTTGCCTACCGCCAGATGTCGCTGTTGCTGCGCCGTCCGCCCGGACGCGAAGCCTATCCAGGCGACGTTTTCTATCTGCACTCGCGCCTGCTGGAGCGTTCGGCAAAGCTGAACGACGAATACGGTGCCGGTTCGCTGACGGCCTTGCCGATCATCGAAACACAGGGCGGCGACGTTTCGGCCTTTATTCCGACGAACGTGATCTCGATCACTGACGGCCAGATATTCTTGGAAACCGATCTGTTCTTCCAGGGCATCCGCCCTGCTGTGAACACTGGTCTGTCGGTGTCGCGTGTTGGTTCGGCAGCCCAGACCAAGGCGATGAAATCCGTCGCAGGTCCGGTCAAGCTGGAACTGGCGCAGTATCGCGAGATGGCAGCCTTTGCCCAGTTCGGTTCCGATCTTGATGCCGCGACCCAGCGTTTGCTGAACCGTGGTGCGCGTCTGACCGAACTGATGAAGCAGCCCCAGTACAAGCCGCTGACCACTGCCGAGATCGTTATCGTGATTTATGCAGGGACCAAAGGCTATATCGATGCCGTGCCGGTGCGCGACGTTGTGGCTTGGGAAGATGGCCTGCTCCAGTTCCTGCGCAGCCAGAAGTCGGACCTGCTGGACGACATGACCCGTAACGACCGTAAGGTTTCGGGTGACCTGGAAAATGCGATCAAGGCGGCGCTGGACGAATACAACCGCACGCGCGCCTGAGGGGGGATAGATGCCCAGTCTCAAGGATCTCAAGAACCGGATCGGAAGCGTTAAGAACACGCGGAAGATCACCAAGGCGATGCAGATGGTCGCCGCAGCAAAACTGCGTCGTGCGCAGGATTCTGCGGAGGCCGCCCGCCCCTACGCCGACCGCATGGCCGCAGTGATGGCCGGACTGACCGCGAATGCCGCGGATCAGGCCGGCGCACCGCGCCTGCTGGCCGGTACGGGTGACGACAAGCGTCATCTGCTTGTGGTCATGACGGCGGAACGCGGCCTTGCCGGTGGTTTCAACAGTTCGATCGTCAAGCTGGCGCGCCAGCATGCCGAACGTCTGCGGGGCCAAGGCAAGGAAGTGGCCATTCTGACGGTCGGTAAAAAGGGTCGCGAACAGCTGAAGCGTGAATACGGCAGCCTGTTCGTGCATCACGTCGATCTGTCCGAGGTCAAGCGCGTCGGCTATGAAAACGCGCGCTCGATTACGGATGACGTCTTGTCGCGTTTCGACGCGGGCGATTTCGACGTTGCCACGATCTTCTATAACCGGTTCGAATCGGTGATCAGCCAGATCCCGACCGCCAAGCGGATCATCCCTGCCGAGGTGCCTGAAAACGCGCCTGCCGCGAATGATCTGTACGAATACGAGCCCGGAGAAGAGGCCTTGCTGGCCGAACTTCTGCCGCGGTCGGTTGCGACGCAGATCTTTGCGGCGCTTCTGGAAAATGCAGCGTCCGAGCAGGGCGCGCGGATGAGTGCCATGGATAACGCCACGCGCAACGCAGGCGATATGATCGACCGACTGACGACCGAATATAACCGTTCGCGTCAGGCTGCGATCACCAAGGAACTTATCGAAATCATTTCGGGCGCCGAGGCGCTTTGACCGTAACGCAGAGGTAACAACATGGCAGAGGCCACTGGTAAAATCACGCAGGTGATCGGCGCCGTCGTTGACGTGCAGTTCGAAGACCACCTGCCCGCGATTTTGAACGCGCTGGAAACCCACAACAATGGCAAGAAGCTGGTGTTGGAAGTTGCACAGCATTTGGGCGAAAGAACCGTCCGTACGATTGCTATGGACGCGACCGAAGGTCTGGTCCGTGGCGAAGCGGTTGCCGACACCGGCGGCCCGATCACCATTCCCGTGGGTGACGTCACCCTGGGTCGCATCCTGAACGTCGTGGGCGAGCCTGTTGACGAAGGCGCGGCTTTGGAAGTGACCGAGCGTCGGGGCATCCACCAGCCTGCGCCCGATTTTGCGGCTCAGGCCACCAGCTCGGAAATTCTGGTCACCGGCATCAAGGTCATCGACCTGCTGGCACCCTATTCCAAGGGCGGTAAAATTGGTCTGTTCGGCGGTGCCGGTGTGGGCAAAACCGTTCTGATCATGGAATTGATCAACAACATCGCCAAAGTGCACTCGGGCTATTCCGTGTTCGCAGGTGTTGGTGAACGGACCCGTGAAGGGAACGACCTCTACCACGAGATGGTTGAATCGGGCGTTATCAAACCCGACAATCTGGTCGATTCCAAAGTGGCGCTGGTCTATGGCCAGATGAACGAGCCTCCGGGTGCGCGTATGCGCGTTGCACTGACCGGCCTGACCTTGGCCGAACAGTTCCGCGACAGTTCGGGCAGCGATGTTCTGTTCTTCGTGGACAACATCTTCCGCTTCACGCAGGCCGGTTCGGAAGTGTCCGCATTGCTGGGTCGTATCCCGTCTGCAGTGGGTTACCAGCCAACGCTGGCCACCGACATGGGCGCGATGCAGGAACGCATCACCTCGACGAAGAACGGCTCGATCACCTCGATCCAGGCTGTCTACGTTCCCGCAGATGACCTTACCGACCCTGCACCGGCAACGACCTTTGCCCACCTTGATGCCACGACCGTTCTGTCGCGTGCCATTTCGGAACTGGGTATCTATCCGGCCGTGGACCCGCTGGATTCCAACAGCCGTATCCTTGATCCAGGTGTTGTCGGCGAAGAGCATTATCAGGTTGCGCGCGACGTGCAGGGCATCCTGCAGAAGTACAAGTCGCTGCAGGACATCATCGCCATTCTGGGCATGGACGAATTGTCGGAAGAAGACAAACTGACCGTGACCCGTGCGCGTAAGATCCAGCGCTTCCTGTCGCAGCCCTTCGACGTTGCCAAGGTCTTTACCGGTTCAGACGGTGTTCAGGTTCCGCTGGAAAAAACCATTGCTTCGTTCAAAGCTGTTGTGGCTGGTGAATATGATCACCTGCCGGAATCGGCTTTCTATATGGTCGGTGACATCGAAGACGTGAAAGCCAAGGCCGAGCGTCTGGCTGCCGAAGCCGCGTAAGGGGGCATTATGGCCGATACCATGCAGTTCGACCTTGTGTCGCCGGAACGGAGCTTGGCTTCCGTTCCCGTGCGCGAGGTGCGCTTGCCGGGAACCGATGGCGATCTGACCGCCATGCCCGGACATGCGCCGACGATCGTGACCCTGCGTCCCGGCATGGTCATCCTTGTTGGTGCCGACGGTTCGCAAAGCGAATTCGCCGTCACCGGTGGCTTTGCCGAAATCAATGCCGATTCCGTCAGCTTGTTGGCGGAACGTGGTCACCCGCGCGAAGAAGTCTCGCAGGATGTCTTTAACGACATGATGCATGACGCCCACCGTGCCCATCGCAGCGCACAGGAACGCCGCGACCACGTTGGTGAAGAATTCGTGACGGCAACCGTCAAGATGCTTGGCGATATGCAGGCAATCGGGACGCACATCGGTCTGGATCCGAACCAGTCGACCGTGCCTGACTGATCTGGCATCATGCCCGAATAACACGCATGGAAAAGCCCCGGCCAAAAGCCGGGGCTTTTCTTTTGGCCGGACGGGCGGCTAAAACCAAGGCGCGGGGAGGGATATGATAATGCAAAGATTTAATGCGAATGAGGTCGGAATCGATCAGGGCGAACTGACCCTCGTGACCGACTTTGACACTCAGGGGCCGATGTGGACCGAACAGGGGGACCGGACAGCACGTCAGCGCGTCGAGTTTTCCGAGCGGTTTCTAATGCCACCGGCTGTGCAATTGTCGCTTGGCATGTGGGATCTTGATGTCAGCAGCAACCAGCGCGGCGACCTTCTGGTCGAGAATGTCACCTCGGCGGGGTTCGATCTGGTGTTCCACACTTGGGGCGATACACGGGTTGCGCGGATGCGTATCCAATGGATGGCGATCGGTGCCTTGCCGGACGAACAGGATTTTATCCTGTAACGTCCGGCGATGGACTTATGCCCTATCCAGATTGACCGCGATCAGACCTGCGACCTGTTCAGGATGGGTCAGGGGCAAGATATGACCGGCATCGGGCACCTGTGCGCGTCCGACATCGGGCAAGCGCACGGCCAAGGCGTCGGCAATTGCGCCGATCACAGGCGGGCTTTTCTGGCCCGAAATCAGGAGAACCGGCGCATCAATCGCCTCTAGCCCACCGTCGCGCAGGATATTGGCGCGATCATGGCGCAGGGTCGGGCCGGTGTCCGCAACAAGCCTGATCTGGCGCAGCATGGCCGGTGACAGGTTGGCGGGGACAGCACCCCAGACAGACAGAAAGGCTTGGGCTGCGGCCTGATCATTGCCTGCATCCAACGCAGCCCGCATTTGGTCATCCAGCACATCCTGTGCGGCGTCAGGGGCTGCGGCGAACAGCACCGGTTCGATCAGGGTCAGACTGCGGACAGCCTCGGGGGCGGCGACAGCGATGCGAAGGGCGACGGTTGCCCCAAGGCTATGGCCGATCAGGTCCAATGGCCGCTCGATGAAGCTGGCAGCGATCCTTGTGACCGCAGTGTGGTAATCGGGGTCATCCCTGGCGGGCAACCAGTCATCGCTGCGTCCGTGCCCCGGCATGTCGAAGCCTTGCAGATCGACCCGCCCTTTCAGCGCGGTTGCAATCGGCCCCCAATAGGACCCGCTGCCCATCATGCAATGCAATGCAAGGGCGGGACGATCAGGATCGCCCGCCCAATGTCGTTTGTGGACAGCCGTCATAGAGAGGCCAGATGCCGGTCAAGCAGGTCAAGGCGGTCCTGACCAAAGAAGCGCTGACCGGTTTCGCGCACAATATAGAAGGGCGAACCGAAGGCGCCCGATTGCACTGCTTCGTCCAGATTGCGGGAATAGATGTCGGCACCGGTCAGCAACCCGCTGTCGGCCAGCTTCGGGTCAAAGCCGTGTTTCGTCAGCAGGTCGCGGATGACGTCATCATCAGCGATGTTGCGATCCTCGACCCAGCAGGCATGCAGGAAACCCTGCACCAGACCGGCGATATTGCCACCACCCGCCTGTTGCGCCGCAATGACGGCATAGGACGAAGGGGCCATGTTTGTCGGGAAAAACGCGGGCTTCATCTGCATCGGCATGTTCAGGAATTCTGCCCAACGCGGAATTTCCTGATTGCGGTATTCATTGCGGCTGGGATGGCGGTCGGCGGGGCGCGCGCCGCCGGTGCGGTCGAACAGCTGCATCAGGTCAAGCGGTTTATAGGTAATCGTCGCACCATGACGGGCTGCAATTTTTTCCAGCCGGTCGCCTGCCAGATAGGACCACGGGCTGATCATCCCCAGATAATAGTCGATATTCGCCATTGCTACGTCCTTCTAGGTTTGCCCGCAGGCTAGCTGGGTGCTAAGGCGGTTGCAATCTGACGCAAACCGCCAAAGGCCATTCTCACATGCCCGTCATGACCGAACCCAAGCTGATCTCAGGTAATTCCAACCGACCGCTGGCAAGTGCCATCGCGCGCCGCATGTCCATGCATCGCGGCATGAGCGTCGGCCTTCTGGACGCACGTGTCGAACGCTTCAACGATCAGGAAATTTTCGTCGAAGTCTACGAGAATGTCCGTGGCGAGGATATGTATATTATCCAGCCGACATCGAACCCCGCCAATGACAACCTGATGGAGTTGCTGGTCATCACCGACGCGCTGCGCCGGTCGTCGGCTGCACGTATTACGGCGGTGATCCCCTATTTCGGTTATGCCCGTCAGGACCGCCGCGCGAAGGCCCGCACGCCCATCAGTGCCAAGTTGGTCGCCAACCTGCTGACCGAGGCCGGTGTCGACCGCGTTCTGACGCTGGACCTGCATGCGGCCCAGATCCAGGGGTTCTTCGATGTGCCCGTGGACAACCTTTATGCTGCGCCGGTTTTTGCACTGGACGTGCAGCACCACTTCAAGGGCCGCATGGATGATTTGATGGTCGTGTCGCCCGACGTTGGCGGTGTGGCCCGCGCCCGCGAACTGGCGACCCGTATCGGCGCACCTTTGTCCATCGTCGACAAGCGCCGCGAAAAGGCCGGCGAAATTGCCGAGATGAACGTGATCGGTGATGTTTCGGGCAAGGCCTGTATCATCGTTGACGATATCTGTGACACCGCAGGCACGTTGTGCAAGGCCGCACAGGTTCTGACCGACAATGGCGCGACCGAGGTTCACGCCTATATCACCCATGGTGTGTTGTCGGGCCCGGCGGTCGAGCGTGTCAGCAACTCAATGCTGAAGTCGCTGGTGATCACCGATTCGATCCAGCCGACCGAGGCGGTGAAGAATGCGCCCAATATCCGCATTGTGCCAACTGCGCCGATGTTCACGCAGGCGATCTTGAATATCTGGAATGGTACTTCGGTCAGTTCGTTGTTCGAAACCGATACCTTGCTGCCGATCTATGAAGGTCTGTACCAGACCAGCTGATCGTTGTTCCCGCCGGGAAGGACAGGTGCCTCCGGCGGGGATATTTGGACACGAATGAGGGACCGGCGCGGCAATGGCTGCGCCGGTCTTTTTAGTTAAAGCGCGCGCCAGCCGATGTCACGGCGGCAGAAGCCCTGTGGCCAGTCGATGGCATCGATCAGGGCATAGGCGCGTTCATGTGCCTCGGCCAGGGTCGCGCCGCGACCGGTGCACCCAAGGACACGACCACCTGTGGCGACGGTCTGGCCATCTTTTTCGGCAGTGCCAGCGTGAAAGGTCATCTGGAAGCTGGTTTGGGGCAGATCGGACAGACCCTTGATGGCCGTGCCTTTGACATAGCTGCCCGGATAGCCCTCGGCGGCCATCACTACGGTCAAGGCATGGTCGTCGGCCCAATTGGCACTGACGCTGTCCAGACGGTTTTCCGCGCAGGCCAGCAGCAGATCAAGGATCTGGCCGCCAAGACGCATCATCAACGCCTGACATTCCGGATCGCCGAAGCGGACGTTGTATTCGACCAGACGCGCCTGACCGTCCTTGATCATCAGCCCTGCATAAAGCACGCCTTGGAAGGGCATATCCTGACGCGCCATTTCGGCGATGGTCGGACGGACGATAAGCTCCATCACCTGATCCTGCAGGACTTGGGTCAGGACGGGGGCGGGGCTATAGGCGCCCATGCCGCCGGTATTGGGGCCGGTATCGCCATCGCCGACGCGCTTGTGGTCCTGCGCTGTGCCGACGGGCAGGCAGTTCACGCCGTCGCTGAGGATGAAGAAGCTGGCCTCTTCGCCGTCCATGAATTCCTCGATGACGACGGACATTTCGCCGAATTCGCCGTCGAAGATCAGGTCGATGGCGGCATGGGCCTGTTCGATGGTTTCGGCAACCGTGACGCCCTTACCGGCGGCCAGACCGTCAGCCTTGATGACGATGGGTGCGCCTTGGGCGGTGACGTAATCGCGCGCTGACGGGCCATCGGTAAAGCGGGCCCATGCGGCGGTGGGCGCACCGCAGGCGTCGCAGATTTCTTTGGTGAAGGTTTTCGATGCTTCCAGCTGGGCAGCGGCCTGACTGGGGCCGAAGACAAGGAAGCCCGCGTCGCGCAGGGCGTTGGACACACCGGCGGCCAAAGGGGCTTCGGGACCGATGACGACAAAATCGATGGCGTTTTCTTGGGCGAATTCCAGCACCTCGGCGCGGGACTGGATGTCCAATGCGGCGCATTCGGCCACCTCGGCGATGCCTGCGTTGCCCGGCGCAACGATCAGCCGGTCGCATTTGGGGTTTTGCCGGATCGCCCATGCCAGCGCATGTTCGCGCCCGCCACCGCCCAGGATCAGGATATTCATCAGCCGCCCTTTCGCTTGATCTTGCGGCGTTCTAGTCTGGCAGGCGAAAGGGAACAAGCCGCATGGATCTGATCGACGACGACCCCCAGCCCGGCAGCAACGCGCATGAGTTTACTGTGTCGCAGCTGTCAGGTGCCGTCAAACGCAGTATCGAGGACCAGTTCGGGCGCGTCCGCGTCCGCGCCGAGGTGGGGCGTGTGTCGCGTCCATCCTCGGGGCATCTGTATTTCGACCTGAAGGATGACCGCGCGGTTCTGGCCGCTGTGACGTGGAAAGGGCAGGCTTCCAAGCTGGTCCAGCGTCCCGAAGAAGGCATGGAGGTGATCGCCACAGGTCGCCTGACGACCTTCCCCGGCCAGTCGAAATACCAGATGATCGTCGACCAGATCGAACCCGCCGGTGAAGGCGCGCTGATGGCGATGCTGGAAAAGCGCCGCAAGGCGCTGGCTGCCGAAGGGCTGTTCGATCAGGACCGAAAGCGCGCGTTGCCGTTCCTGCCGCGCGTGATCGGGGTGGTGACCTCGCCTTCGGGCGCTGTCATCCGCGATATTCTGCACCGTTTACGCGAACGTTTCCCGACCCATGTGGTGATCTGGCCTGTTGTCGTTCAGGGCGAGGGCTGTGCACCGCAGGTGACGGCGGCGATCGAGGGCTTTAACGCCATGCAACCGGGCGGGCCGGTCCCGCGCCCCGATCTGATCATTGTCGCGCGTGGCGGAGGGTCCTTGGAGGATCTGTGGGGTTTCAACGAAGAATCGGTCGTGCGCGCGGCTGCTGCCAGCCAGATCCCACTGATCTCGGCGGTGGGGCATGAAACGGATACGACGCTGATCGACTTCGCCTCGGACAGGCGGGCGCCGACGCCCACGGCTGCGGCGGAAATTGCCGTGCCGGTGCGGGCCGATCTGGCGGCGCGGCTGGCCGAAAGCGGCGTGCGGATGTTGCGGGCGAATGCCCAGCACATCGACCGCCCACGTCAGCGGCTGCGTGACCTATCGCGGGCGATGGGGCGGCCAGCGGCGCTGACCGAAAGCGCGCGTCAGCGGCTGGATGTCTGGGGAACGCGATTGGAACCTGCCTTGCGCAATCTGGTGCGCACGCGGCGGCAACATCTGGCATCACGGCCCATGCCTGCCTCGACCCTGCGGCAATTCACGGCGGCCAAGCGTCACGATATGGACCGGCTAGAAAGCCGCCTGACAATGGCGCGGTCCCGCAGGCTGGAACGTCCGCGCGACCGTTTGACCCAATTGCAGGAACGGTTGAATGCTTCGCTGAAGCGGGTCGAAACGACGACCCGACGGGCCGTGACGCAGCAAACCGTGCGTTTGACGGAATTGGGCCAGCGGCTGGATGTGGCGATGACCCGTGGCACGGCATCGCGCAAGGAAGCTGTCGCACGCTTGGACCGCATGCGCCTGACGCTGGGGTATGAGGAAACGTTGAAGCGTGGCTATGCGGTGGTGCATGGGCCGGACGGGGTGCTGACCTTAGCCAAGGACGCCAAGGCGACCCCGCAATTCGAAGTCCAGTTCACCGATGGTCGTGTCACGGTCCATACTGCGGGCAAGCCGGCACCCAAGCGGTCGAAGCCGAAAGACCCCGAACAAAAGACGCTGATCTGACCCTCAGACCCTGCGGTCGCGCAGGGTCAGCCAGATCAGTGACGCACCGGCAAGCGCAAGGAAGGGCAGCATGGCCATGTTCACCGCGCTCCACCCTTCTTGTGCTGTTCCGCCCGCGCAATTCATCAGGCCACCTGACGATAGCGAGGCAACAAAGACGCCGCCAAAGACGATGAAATCGTTCATGCCCTGAACACGGCCGCGTTCTTCGGGGGTATGGGCGCGGGTCAGCATTGTCGTCGCGCCGATATAGCCGAAATTCCAGCCTATCCCCAGCAGCACCAGCGCACCGAAAAACTGCGGCAGCTCGGCCCCCGACAGGGCGACGGCACCCGCCGCGCCAAGGATGGCAAGGCCGATGCCAACGATGCGTTGCGCCCCGAAGCGGGCGATCAGGCTGCCGGTAAAGAAGCTGGGCGCGAACATGGCCAGCACATGGGCGCTGACGATATTGGCGGCATCCGTCGGGGCATAGCCACAACCCACCACCGCCAGCGGGGTCGAGGTCATGACCAGATTCATCAAGGCATAAGATACCATCCCGCAGATCATCGCCACGATGATTACCGGATTGCGCAGGATCTGCCCCATTGGTCGACCGTCAGAGGCACCCGCTTTAGGCGCGGGGGGCACCGGAATGTCCAGAAAGGCAAAAAGGAACGGCCCCAGCAGGTTCAGCCCGATCACCGCGACATAGCTTGCAAGGAAAGGCACAGCTGTCAGATCGCTGGTAGTGCGGACAATCGCGGGGCCGATGATCGCGGCGGCAAGGCCGCCCGCCATGACCCAGCTGATTGCACGGGGGGCCAATTCGTCGGATGCGGTATCCGTCACGGCGAAGCGGTAAAAGCCCTGCGCGGCCATATAAATGCCCGTCAGCGTCGAACCCGCCATGAACAGCCAGAACGACCCGATCCACAGGCCGGTGGCCGCAATCGCTGCCCCGAGGCCGCCCGCAGTGACGGCCAGCAGAAAGCCTGCCCTGCGTCCGCGCGTTTGCATGAACCGTGCCAAGGGGCGGGCCGATAGTGCGGATCCCAGGATGATCATCGACAAGGGCAATGTGGCAAAGCACGGGTTGGGGGCAAGGATCTGCCCTGCCAACCCGCCGATGATAAAGATGACCGACATCTGTGCGCCCAGAATTGCCTGGGCCGCCACCAGAATGATGACATTGCGACGGGCGCGCGACAGATCGTCGGTCATCCCTGTCTTATCCGCGCGGCAGGGCGGCTGCGGTACGGGCACGATCCTCGATCGCTTGCCAGTTTCCTGCGGCGACATCGGCATCGGTCACGATCCAGCTACCACCCACGCAGATGACATTGGGCAGCGACAGATAGCTGCCGGCATTCGCGGGCGAGACACCGCCCGTCGGGCAGAAGCTGATTTTGGGCAAAGGACCTGCCAGCGATTTCAGGGCAGGGGCGCCGCCCACAGCCTCGGCGGGGAAGAATTTCAGCATGTCAAAACCGGCGTCTGCTGCACGCATGATCTCGGATGCGGTGACGGTGCCGGGCAGCAAGGGCAGTTCCAGATCGGAACAGGCCTGAATCAGCTGGTCGGTCAGGCCGGGCGACACGGCAAAGCTGGCACCGGCATCTTTGGCGCGTTTGGCGTCGTCCGGGGTCAACACGGTGCCTGCACCGACGTGACCGCCTTCGACGCGGCTCATGGCGCGGATGGATTCAAGGGCCGCGTCCGAACGCAGGGTCACCTCAAGCACGGGCAGGCCACCGGTGACCAATGCGCGGGCCAGATCGGCGGCGCTGGCGGCGTCCTTGATCACGATGACCGGAATGACGGGGGCCAGCTGGCACAGGGCACGGGTCTGTTGTGACTGGATTTGCGGGGTCATGGCGCACCTTCGGATATGTTGATTTCGGGGTGAACCTGAACCCGACGCCGCGCTGATGCAAGTAAAACAGACAGCAAAGGCACCAGCCTGTTACCGCTATCGCCACGAAAGCCACAGAAAGCGGCGCGGTCGGGAATGGAATTCCCTTGCAAATGCGCGGGGCAAGGGCTAATGGGCGCACACTTCACAGGCAGGGGCGGGCATTGCGGGTACATCCGCAAAGGTCCACCGGTTGGGGCAATCGCCCTGAGATCCCTTGCCAAGGCGCAAACCGGAAAGGAACTCCTCATGGCGCTTCCCGAATTTTCGTTGCGTCAGCTTCTTGAAGCTGGCGTTCACTATGGTCACCAGACGCAGCGCTGGAACCCCCGCATGGGTGAATACATCTATGGCGATCGCAACGGCATCCACATTCTGGATCTGACGCAGACCCTGCCGATGCTGGAATCCGCTTTGCAGGTTGTCCGTGACACCGTTGCAAAAGGTGGCCGCGTTCTGTTCGTCGGCACCAAGCGCCAGGCACAGAAAGCTGTTGCAGAAGCTGCTGAAAAATCGGCGCAGTTCTATATGAACCACCGTTGGTTGGGCGGCACGCTGACCAACTGGAAAACCGTCAGCCAGTCGATCAACCGCCTGAAGGCGATTGACGAGACGATGGCCGGTGGCGCCGAAGGTCTGACCAAAAAAGAGCGTCTGCAGCTTGAGCGCGAGCAGACCAAACTGCAGGCATCGCTTGGCGGTATCCGCGACATGGGCGGCCTCCCCGACCTGATCTTCGTCATCGACGTGAACAAGGAAGACCTTGCAATTCTGGAAGCCAAAAAGCTTGGCATCCCGGTTGTTGCAGTGGTCGACACCAACTGCTCGCCCAATGGCATCGATTACATCATTCCGGGCAACGACGACGCTGCACGCGCCATCTCGCTGTATTGCGATCTGGTCAGCCGCGCTGCGCTGGACGGTATGTCGGCACAGATGGGCGCTGCTGGCGTCGATCTGGGTTCGCTGGAAGAAGCACCGGAAGAAATGCTGGACGAAGCGCCCGCTGCCGAGGCAACCGCTGAAGCCTGATCCATACGGATCCACGATTTCATGGAATTGTCGTCAGGCGGGGATATGCCCCGCCTGACGTATTGAACATAAGGAGATGGACATGGCTATCACTGCTGCAATGGTGAAAGAGCTGCGCGAGACCACCGGCGCCGGCATGATGGACGCGAAGCGTGCGCTGACGGAAAACGACGGCAACATGGAAGCGTCGATCGACTGGCTGCGTACCAAGGGTCTGGCCAAAGCTGCGAAGAAATCGGGCCGTGTTGCCGCCGAAGGTCTTGTGGCCGTCGCCGTCAAGGACGGTAAGGGCGTCGCCGTCGAGGTGAACTCGGAAACCGACTTTGTTGGCAAGAACGAAGAATTCCAGATCATGGTCCGCAAGATTGCGGAAGCTGCGCTGAACGTCGATACCGTCGAACAGCTGCAGAACGAAGTGATCGACGGCAAGCCGGTTTCGGAAATCCTGACCGACGCCATCGCCAAAATCGGCGAGAACATGACCCTGCGCCGCATGGTCGTTGTGACTGCTCCGCTGGTCGTGAACTATGTTCACAACGCCGCTGCCGAAGGCATGGGCAAGATCGGCGTTCTGGTTGGTCTTGACGGCGGTAACGAAGACATCGGTCGCCAGATTGCAATGCACGTTGCGGCAACCGCACCGGCATCGCTGGGCGAAGCCGATCTGGACCCCGAACTGGTCGAGCGTGAAAAGCAGGTTCTGACCGAGCAGGCACGCGAATCCGGCAAGCCCGAAGCTGTCATCGAAAAGATGATCGAAGGCCGCATGAAAAAGTTCTTCGAAGAGGTCACGCTGACCGGTCAGAAGTTCGTGATCAACCCCGACCTGACCGTGGCAGAAGCTGCCAAGGAAGCTGGCACGACGATCACCGGCTTTGCCCGCGTCGCTGTTGGCGAAGGCATCGAGAAGAAAGAAGAAGATTTCGCAGCCGAGGTCGCCAAGACCCTCAGCGGTGCCTGATCTTCGGATTTCTGAACGAATTAGGAATGCCGGCCCATTCGGGTCGGCATTTTGAATTTCGGGCGAAGGATTGTTCTGGAGGCGGTGCCGATCAAGGCAACAAGACCGGACACCGCCTGTTCCTGACACTGACGTGTCACCACTCACGGAACAGGGGGATGTGACTTAAGTTCACCCAAATAGGAAACGGTGGAAAACCTTACCCTGTGGGCAAGTGCAGCGTCAGCGGCAATGACGCAGGTTCGAACAGTTGATGCATTACATGCGCTTTCAACACGGCTTGCGGTGTTGATTCGACGCCAAGCGCCTCTCGTGCCAGCCGCATGTGCTTTTCGACTGTAGCAGGGGTAATTCCCAGAATTGTCCCGATCTCGTTCACGGTTTTTCCTGCGGATCGCCAGCTTAAGACCTCGCGTTGGCGACTGGTCAGGCTGACGGGGGCGGTTTCCCGTGGCAGCGTGGCAATCCGCAGATGCAGGATCTGCGACAGCAGGCGCATGTGATCACCCTGTTCCACCCAGAGGTCTGCCAGATCATCATGTGACACATCCTTGCCGGGAACCAGAATCACCGCCCCGACGCTGTGCATTGCCGTGTTCCGCAGGCTGATGATCTGCACGGCATGCAGGCCATGCTTGACGCCCATCGCCAAAGAGGGCGAGCGTTCTTCCCCGATTGTATTGATCAGGTCACGCCCCGAAATGTCGCCGTCATTGCGCAGCACCCAATCGACCCACCCATCGCGTTCCAGCCCATAGAGGTTTTGTGAATCGTCGATTAGCGCCTGCGGCAGATTGCTGAAGGTCACGGGGCTTTCACGCACCAGCGAACGGGGGACCGTTAACATAAAGCGACCCGCATAGAATGCATGCGCAAAGCCTGCATCGCTGGCAGCTTGCAAAAAAACATCGCGCGCATTCGCAACGTTACTACTCTGAACCAAAGCACTGACGAAATCTGTCATTTAAAACCGATACAATTAATATGTCTTAAAAATATACAAGAACGCAGCAAACCAAGTCTGCCAAGTTCAATTTGGTTAAAATAGTTTTTTTTGACCAGAACGTAAATGGTAGCACCATTCGGCAGAGAAGCTGCCTTGATTGCTGGACGCCTCCTATTTGGATGTGCGAAGGAATGCCTATTGTTTGCAGCTTGAACCGGAACGATCCCATGCCCTTTATCATCGCCATCGACGGACCCGCGGCATCGGGCAAGGGCACCATTGCCCGCGCGCTGTCGGACCATTTCGGCTTTCACCATCTGGACACCGGCCTGCTGTATCGCGCGACGGGGGCCAAGGGGGGTGATCCTGTACAGGCGGCGTCTTCGCTATGTGCCGATGATCTTGCCCGCCCCGATCTGCGCAGCGCCGAGGCAGGACAAGCCGCCAGCCGCATCGCCGCCATCCCCGAGGTCCGCGCCGCACTGGTCGAATTCCAACACCGCTTTTCCGCGCAGGATCCGGGGGCGGTTCTGGACGGGCGTGATATCGGCACGGTGATCTGTCCGCATGCGCAGGTAAAGCTGTATGTCGTCGCCTCGGATCAGGTGCGGGCGGAACGGCGCGCGGCGGAACTGGGGGCCGATCCGGCTGAAATGCTGTCCCAATTGCAGGAACGCGACCGCCGCGACAGTGAACGTGCCACGGCCCCCTTGCGCCCTGCTGACGATGCTGTGGTGCTGGACACCAGCACCCTCAGCGTGGACGAA
Source organism: Paracoccus sp. JM45 (assembly GCF_003590715.1). GTDB lineage: Bacteria > Pseudomonadota > Alphaproteobacteria > Rhodobacterales > Rhodobacteraceae > Paracoccus. The sequence continues at coordinate 611,731 of NZ_QQVY01000001.1, read as the reverse complement.
GCGATCGCCCACGCCATTGCGGCGGTCCAGAAGGCCCGCTGATCAGCGGGCGATAATTTCGAATTTGGTCACATCGACCATGCCGCGATCGGTGATCTTCAGCGCAGGGATCACCGGAAGGGCTAGAAAGGCCAGTTGCAGGAAGGGTTCCTCCAGCGTCACACCAAGGGTGCGGGCGGCGTCGCGCAGGATGACCAGACGGTCGCGGACATCTTCGAAGCTTTCAAGGCTCATCAGTCCTGCGACTGGCAGGGGCAGTTCGGCGATGATCTGGCCGTTCTGGGCGACGACAAAGCCGCCCTCGATTTCGGACAGGCGGTTGGCGGCCAGCGCCATATCGGCGTAATCGGCGCCCACGACGGCGATATTGTGGTGGTCATGGCACACGGTCGAGGCGATGGCCCCCCGCGCGATCCCGAAGCCCTTCACAAAGCCCGTGGCGATATTGCCGTTCTTGCCATGCCGTTCGATCACCGCGATCCGCATCAGGTCCCGCGCCGGATCGGGGCGCTTGTCGCCATCTTCCAGTGCGATATCGATGGTCAGATGTTCGGTGATGATTTTGCCTTCAAGGATGCCGATCACCGGCGTTTCCGTGCGGTTGCCGGTATAGCGGAAATCTTGCGCGGTGACTTGGGGGGCCTTGACCGACTGGCGTGCGACGGGGGCGACATGGCCGCGTGCGGCGAAGGCGGCATCATCGACAACGCGACCGGCGGTCAGGACAAGCTGCGCGTTGCAGGTTTCCAGACTGTCGATGGCAACGATATCGGCGCGCAGGCCCGGTGCGATCAACCCGCGATCCTTCAGGCCAAAGGCCTCGGCTGCCGACAGGCTGGCTGCGCGATAGGCGGCCAGCGGTTCGGTCCCCAGCGAAATCAGGCGGCGGATCATGTAATCCAGATGCCCGTGTTCGCTGATATCCAGCGGGTTACGGTCATCGGTACACAGGCACAAATAGGCGCTGGTCGCAGGCGTCAGGATGGGTTGCAGCGCGTCCAGATCCTTGCTGACCGAGCCTTCGCGGATCAGCACACGCATGCCTTTGCGCAGCTTCTCCAACGCCTCGTCCGCCGTGGTGGCTTCGTGTTCGGTGCGGATGCCTGCGGCGATATAGGCGTTCAGGTCGCGCCCCGACAGCTGCGGGCAATGGCCGTCGATATGGCCGCCTTCGAACAGGCGCAGCTTGTCCATCGCAGCGGGGTCGCGGTGGATAACGCCGGGGTAATTCATGAACTCGGCCAGACCGATGGCCGAAGGATGCCCCATGACGCGGGCAATATCATCGGCCAGAATCTCCGCGCCCGAGGTTTCCATATCGGTCGAGGGCACGCAGGATGACAGTTGCACCCGCAAATCCATCAGCAGATGTTCGGAGGCGGCTTGGAAATAGCGGATGCCGTCCAGACCGATGACATTGGTAATCTCGTGCGGGTCGCAGATGGCGGTGGTGACGCCGCGGGGGGTGACGCAGCGGTCAAATTCGAAGGGCGTCACAAGGCTGCTTTCGACGTGCAGATGCGTGTCGATGAAACCGGGCACCAGCGTCAGGCCGGTAACGTCGATCACACGGGTGGCGTCGTAATCGGCCCCGATGCCGACAATGCAGTCGTCACAGATGGCAACATCGCCCGCGATCATCGTGCCGGTCACCAGATCAAAGACCTGCCCGCCGCGCAGGACCAGATCGGCGGGCAGGTCGCCACGGGCTTGCGCGATGCGCCGTTCAAGTTGGTCCATGGTCCACTCCGATCACTTTTGGTGGATCACATGACAGGAAACTTGGGGTGTCGTCCAGAGCCGCTTGTCCTTGCGACGGCTGCATGCTTGCCTGCAGGTGTCATTACAAGAGGTTCCCGATGTCCAATGCCAGCGCCCAAAGCTATGCCCATGACGACCGCAATGATCAGGTTCTGGTCCATGTGAACGGACAGTTGGTGCCGCGTGATCAGGCCAGCGTCTCGATCTTCGACGCGGGTTTCGGCTTGGGTGACGGCGTCTGGGAAGGGTTGCGGCAAGTCAACGGGCGCATCCTGTCGCTGGAGGCCCATCTGGACCGGCTCTACGAGGGCGCGCATTCCATCAGCCTTGATATCGGCATGGACCGTGCGGCGATGGCAAAGGCCATCGGCGACCTGCTGGCGGCCAACGGCATGCAGGACGGTGCCCATATCCGGCTGATGGTGACGCGCGGGGTGAAAACCACGATCAATCAGGACCCGCGCTTTACGGTTGGCGGGGCGACGGTGGTGATTCTGGCGGAATATAAACAACCCAATGCGGCATTGAAGGCGCGGGGGCTGCGGCTGATGACCTCGGCCATTCGTTGTTCGACACCGGATGTGTTCGATCTGCGGTTGAATTCGCACAGCCGGTTGAATTTCATTCAGGCGCTGAATCAAGCCATCGGCATGGGCGCGGATGAGGCGTTGATGCTGGACGATCGCGGCTTTGTTGCCAGCTGTAATTCAACCAACTTCTTCGTCGTGCGGGGGGACGAGCTTTGGACCTCGGACGGGGCGTGCTGTTTCAACGGCATCACACGCGCAACGGTGATGCGGCTGTGGCAACAGGCAGGTGGTATCCTGCGCGAGGGGAACTTTACACTGGCCCAGACCTATAACGCGGATGAGGCTTTTGTCACCGGCACCTTGGGCGGCATCACTCCCGTGGCCAGTATCGACGGGCGCGATATGCGCGGGGGTGTCGGGGGGCCTGTCACGGCGCGTGTGGCGGCGCTTTATGCGGATTATACCAAGGGCTGACGGGGCAGGGGGCTTTCGCCCCCTTTGTCATGGCTTCCAACGCAGGAAGTTGGAAATCAGGCGCAGGCCGATATCCTGCGATTTTTCGGGGTGGAACTGTGTGCCGATGATATTGTCGCGCCCTACGACCGCCGTCACCGGCCCGCCATAGTCCACATGCGCCAGCAGATGCGCCGGATCATCCACCGCGAATTGCCAGCTGTGGACGAAATAGGCATGATCGCCGGTCTTGATCCCGTCCAGCACCGGATGCGGAATGTCAACGACCAGATCGTTCCAACCCATATGCGGAACCTTCAGGTCGGGGGCGGCGATGGCCTGAACTTCACCGCCAATCCAGCCCAGACCGGCAGTGGGGCGGTATTCATGGCCAGTAGTTGCCAGCATCTGCATACCGACGCAGATGCCCATGAAGGGGATGCCACGGTTGATGACCGCATCCTGAATCGCCTCGGCCATGCCATCCACTTCGCCCAGCGCCGTGCGGCAGGCGGGGAATGCACCATCGCCCGGCAGCACGATGCGGTCCGCGCGGGCCGCCACATCGGGGTCTGATGTGACGACGATATTGGCACCCGCGTCGCGCCCCATCAGCTGGAAGGCTTTTTCGGCGGAATGCAGGTTGCCGCTGTCGTAATCGACCAATGCGACCCGCATCACAGCGCGCCCTTGGTCGAGGGCAGGACGCCTGCCATGCGGGGGTCGGGTTCGACCGCTTCGCGCAGGGCGCGGGCGACGGCCTTGAAGGCAGCCTCGGCGATGTGGTGGCTGTTCAGCCCGTGCAGGCGGTCGACATGCAGGGTGATGCCGCCATGCGTGGACAGCGCCTGAAAGAATTCACGCACCAGTTCGGTGTCGAAGGTGCCGATCTTCTCGGACGGGAAATCGACGTTCCAGACCAGAAACGGACGCGCCGACAGATCCAGCGCGGCGCGCAGCAGCGAATCGTCCATCGCCAGCAGGAAGTTGCCGTAACGCCGGATGCCCTTTTTGTCGCCAAGGGCCGCGACCAAGGCCTGTCCAATGGCGATGCCTGTATCCTCGACCGTGTGGTGGTCGTCGATATGCAGATCGCCCTTGGCGCGAATCGTCATATCGATCAGCGAATGGCGCGACAGCTGGTCCAGCATGTGATCAAAGAAGCCCACACCGGTCTGGTTGTCATAGGTGCCGGTGCCGTCAAGGTTCAGCGTAACCTCGATCTGCGTTTCGGCAGTGTGGCGGGTGATCGTCGCTTGGCGCATGGGATGTCCTTTCGTCGCGCTGGCCTTATAGGGCGTGCGCGCCTGTCAGCCAAGATGAACCTGACCGGCAGGATAGCGCACCCTTGGCGTGGTACGCGTGGCCAGAAAGAAACCCAAGGTTAACGGGCCGACACGCCCGAGGAACATCACCACCATAATCACCAACCGCCCGAAATTCGACATTTCGGTCGTATAGCCGCGCGACAGGCCGGTGGTGCCAAAGGCGGATGCCACCTCGAATGCGATATCGATGAATTCGCCGTCATGGCTGACCGTCAGGGCAAAAATGGCGGTCAGGATGATGCCGGATGCGATGGTGATCAGGGCCATGACCTTGAGCACGTCGCCCAGCGGGATAGACCTGCCGAAGGCCGTCACCTCGGTCCGGCGGCGCAGGAATGCGATGGCGGCCAGCAGCATGACAAAGACTGTCGTCACCTTCAGCCCGCCACCAGTCGACGTCGGACCGGCCCCGATCACCATCAGCACCATATACATCAGCGACGTCGAATCATGCAGGCCGCTGATGTCGGTCGAATTGAACCCCGCCGTCCGCGTGGTCACGCCTTGAAACCACGCGACGGTCATGCGCGCAGTGGCGCTGTCGAATTGCCCAAGGGTGCGCGGGTTGTTCCATTCCAGAAAGGCGGTCATGCCGACGCCGCCGACAATCAGCACTGCCGTGCCGATCATCATCATCCGCGTGTGCAGTGACCAGCCCCGCCACAAGGGCTTTTGCCAGATATCGGCGATCACGACATAGCCGATGCCACCGGTGATGAACAACGCGGGGATGACGGTATTGACGATGGGGTCCACCGCATAATCCGTCAGTCCCGCCGAAAACGTCGAAAATCCGGCGTTGTTAAAGGCCGAAACGGAATGGAAAATAGCGTGCCAAAGACCCGCCGCCAGCCCGTGATGGGGCATGAACGACAGGCACAGCAACATGGCGCCCGCCACCTCGGCCATGATGACGATACGCAGGATGGTCCAGACAAGGCGCTTCAGGCGGACATAGGATGTCTGGTTCAGATCCTCGCGCAGGTAATTGCCTTGGGTAATGCCCATCGGCAGGCCCAGCATGGACCATAGCAATACGGCAAAGGTCATCAGCCCCAGCCCGCCCAGTTGCACCAGACCGGCAATCACCAATTCGCCCCAGAAGGTGAAAGTCAGTTCCGTATCCACCACCGCCAGACCCGTCACCGTCACAGCCGAGGTCGAGGTGAACAGCGCGTCCATCAGCGAAATCGGCGCGCGTGCCATCGGGGGCAGCATCAGCAAAAAGCCCCCCACCAGCACCAGCGTCAGATATCCCACCGCCAGCACCGCAGGGGGCGGGGTGCGCGACAGCCAGCGGCGCAGGGCGCGTTTCACAGCTTGTCGCCGAAATTCGTCAGATCGACCCGCTTGCCCAGCAGCAACAGGCGGTCATTGGTTTGCAGGACAGGATCGTCATCACGCAGGCAGCGGTATTCGGTGCCGCGCATCATGCCCAGCATCTGCACCGTAGGACCTGCCTTCAATTCGGACAGTTTGCGCCCCGCCAGACGCTGCGGGATCATCAGGTTCACGACCGAAAACCCGTTGCCCAGACTGACATAATCCTGAACAGCGGGGTTGTTCAGCATCTGGGCGGTATGGCGGCCCATCTCCAGCCCGGGCATGATGACGCGATCCGCGCCGATCTTGGACAGGATGCGGTGATGCGTGCGGCTGTCGGCCTTGGCCCAGATATGGCCTACCCCGATCAGGCGCAGGTTCATGGCGGCGATGACGTTGCTTTCCAGATCGTTGCCGATGGACACCAGCCCCACGTCATAGCGGTCCACGCCCGCCTCGCGCATGGCACCTTCGTCGGTGGCGTCCAGAATAACGGTGGCAGGCAGCGTTTCTGCAAGGGCCGAGACGCGGCGCGGATCCTTGTCGATGCCCAGAACCTGATTGCCGAAACGTGCCAGTTCGGTTGCAACAACGCTGCCAAAGGCACCAAGGCCGATTACAACGAAACTTCGACTGGGTTTACCCATAGGGACCTTCTGAAGATGGCAGAACCCGCAGAGAGGGTCGCTATGCAAAGATCGGCGCCATGCTATCGCAGATGACAACCTAACATTCATATATATGGGAACTTTTGCCCCTTGGTGGTCTTTCTCATGTGATTATGAGATAATAAAGAGCATCGGCGGAAACCCGCCTTGGGTCCGTTGACCCCGACCCGATCGACGAAAATCTGAAAGGGACAGATGTCACAGACACCTCAGAACCCCTCCGGCCCCAAGGGCCCAAAGGGAACACCACGCGACCGGACGCGTGAAGAAGACGCACTTTCCGGTCGGTTCGACCATAAACCGAAACCCAAACCGATTCCCGAACCGCAGGTCGATGACGGTATCGAGGCCCTTCCCGAACCCGAAGGCGCAACCGAGATCATCGACACCGATTATACCATCGGTCAGGACAATGTCGAAGGCCGCGCGCCTTTCGCCTTTGATGTGCATAATCCCGTCTTCGGCATTTCTGCCGGTGCCGTGGTGCTGTTCACCATTGTGACATTGTTGTTTCCGACCCAACTCCAGCCGGTTTTCGAAGGGTTGCGCGATGCGATGACCCAGAATCTGGACTGGTTCTTCATGATGGCAGGCAACATCTTTGTGCTGCTATGTCTGGCGCTGATCGTATTGCCGCTGGGTTCGGTCCGCCTTGGCGGTCCCGATGCCACCCCGGATTTCACCCTGACGGGCTGGTTCGCAATGCTGTTTGCAGCAGGTATGGGCATTGGCCTGATGTTCTATGGCGTCAGCGAACCGCTGGGCCATTTCCAAGCCGCGTTCAGCGGCGTAACATTGGAAGACGGTATTCGTACCGACTGGTCGCCGCTTGGCGGTGCTGTCGGTGATGCGGATGCCGCGCGCCGTTTGGGCATGGCTGCGACCATCTTCCACTGGGGTCTGCACCCTTGGGCGATCTATGCTGTCGTCGCATTGGCGCTGGGCCTGTTCGCCTATAACAAGGGGCTGCCCTTGACCCTGCGTTCGGTCTTTTACCCGATTTTCGGGGAACGGATCTGGGGCTGGCCGGGCCATATCATCGACATCACGGCTGTGCTGGCGACGATCTTCGGGCTTGCGACCTCGCTGGGTCTGGGTGCCGAACAGGCAGCCGCCGGTCTGCATGAATTGTTCGGCCTGTCCGATGGCAATGTGACCAAGATCGTCCTGATCATCTTGATCACAATGGTTGCCGGTGCCTCGGTTGTGCTGGGCGTCGAGAAAGGCGTCAAACGCCTGTCTGAACTGAACATGGTTCTTGCGATCATCCTGCTGTTCTTTGTGATCGTTGTGGGTCCGACCATTGCGATCCTGACCGGATTCTTCACCAATCTGGGCGCTTACGCGCAAGAACTGATCCCGCTGTCGAATCCCTTCGGCCGGACGGATGACAACTTCCGTCAGGGTTGGACCGCTTTCTATTGGGCATGGTGGATCAGCTGGTCACCTTTCGTCGGCATGTTCATTGCCCGCGTGTCGCGCGGCCGGACCGTGCGCCAGTTCCTGATTGCCGTGCTGATCGTGCCTTCGGTCATCTCGATCTTGTGGATGACGGCCTTGGGTGGCACAGCCATCGATGAAACGCTTGCCGGCTTTACAGGCATCACCGATGCCGTGCTGGAACTGAAGCTGTTCGCAATGCTGGGCGAATTGCCATTGTCGGCAATTACCAGCTTTGTCGGGATCGTTCTGGTGATCGTATTCTTCGTGACATCCTCGGATTCCGGTTCGTTGGTGATCGATACGATCGCGGCAGGCGGCAAGGTCAACGCGCCTGTGCCACAGCGCATCTTCTGGGTCAGCGTCGAGGGTCTGGTGGCCATCGCCCTGATGCTGGGCGGGGGCTTGGCTTCGGCGCAGGCCATGGCAGTCTCGACCGGCTTTCCCTTCACGATCGTCCTGCTGGGCGGCTGTTACGCCTTGGTCAAAGGCCTTCAGGCCGAACGACGCGAACTGAAATAATGCATAAAGAACGGGCAGGGTTTTCCTGCCCGTTCTTGTCTTATCGACGTCCAGATGCGAAAATGGTCCCGATATTACCAAAGGACCGACGCACATGAGCGATATCTCTGCCAGCGAACGCCGGCTTAGCGCCGCGCTTGACCGTCTGGACCAGTTGCTGGACATCCCCTCGACCATCGCGCCCCAAGGCGAAGATAGCAGCATGATCGGGGTGCTGACGGGTCAGCTTGAAACGGCCCAAGCCCGTATTCAGGAATTGCAGCAGGCCACACCCGCACCGCGGCCGGTGCAGGATGATGCGTTGCGTCAACAGCTGGATGTCGCCACCGGTCGCAATGCCGAACTGTCGGCGGCGAATGATGAACTGGCCGCTGCCAACCGCAATCTGATCGAAGCGCAGGACACCGGCGGCATCGGCGCGGATGAAATCCGTGACGCGCTGGAGGCCGAGGTCAAAGCCCTGCGCGCCGCCCGTCAGGCCGAGATTGCCCAGATGGGGGAAATCATGGCCGAGCTGGAGCGTCTGCTTTCCAACGACACCGCCACTGAAACCGCCCCAAGCACGGAAGGGCTCTGATATGGCCGAGGTTGAATTCACCATCGGACACAAAGAATACCGCGTCGGCGCACAGGACGGCGAAGAGGCTTTGCTGAAACGTGCGGCCCAACTGCTGGACGGGGAAGCCCAGGAAATCCTGCAGCAAGCAGGCCGCGTGCCCGAACCGCGTTTGCTGTTGCTGGCCGGACTGATGCTGGCCGATCATTATGCGACATTGCAGGATCGTGCCGAAAAGGCCGAACGCCACATCACGCGCCTGCAGTCGAACCCGCCAAGGGTCGAGGTTCCGGTCATTCCTTCTGACCTGAAAGAGGCGATGGCCGAAATGGCGGCCCGCGCTGAATCGCTGGCCGACCGGCTGGAAGAACAGCGTCAGGGCGACCCCGCATCTTAACCGGTTGTTAAGGATTTTCAGGCAGTTCTTCGGGATGCGCCTGATTCCCTTGATCATCCTTGCCCTTGCGGGCTGTGCCTCGCCCTCACTAGATTTCAGGGGGGCTATAAGGCATGACGTGGTCGTGGACAGCCTGCGTTTCGCCGTTTTCCAGCGCGAGGATGAGGCGCAGATCATCCGTCTGGACAATGTGCGGCGCAGCGCGCGGGCTGATCTGCCGATGCAGATGGTCCGTGCTGCCGAACAGGCCACCGGATGTGCGGTCAGCCCTGCCAGCATGACAACGCAGGCCCATGCGGCATCCGCCGTGGCCCGCGTTGATCTGGACTGCCGCGCCTAATCGCCGCTGCCATCACCGAAGAAGGCCACCAATGTTTCTGCCACAGCCTCGGGCTGTTCGGCGTGCAGCCAATGGCCGGTGTTTTTCAGTGTGACGATACGGACCTGTGGAAAATACTCGCGCAGGGCGTCTTCACCCGCTTCGGTCACGTAATCGGACAATGCGCCGCGAAGTGCCAAGGTTTTGCCGCCAAATCCGGCCTTTGGAAGGCCATCGGGCCAGCCCACGATCTGCGGCATATACTGCCGCAAGGCATCCAGATTCAGCCGCCAGCCATGCGGGTCTGACTTCAGATCAAGGTTCTGCAACAAAAACGCGCGGGTTCCATTGTCGCGCACGACATCGGCCAGCATTGCATTGGCTTGACTGCGCCGCGTGACCTGCGTCAGATCCAGGCCCTGCATCGCATCGACAAACCGCGTCTGGTCGTGGTCATAGGCGACAGGCGCGATATCCATGATCGCCAGCCGCCGCACCATGTCGGGATGGGTCAGCGCCAGCACCATTGCGGCCTTGCCGCCCATCGAATGCCCGACCAGATCGACGCGACCGCCAAAATCGGTGATCATTCCGGCCAGATCGGCGGCCAGCGCGGCATAGCTGGCATCCGCATCATGCGGACTGTCGCCATGATTGCGAAGATCGACGGTGACGACGCGGCGGCTTTCGGCCAGCTTGCGTGCCTGTGCACCCAGATTCCGGCCCTGACCGTAAAGGCCATGAACCAGCAGGACGGGCAGGCCGCTTTCCGGCCCGAATGTGTCATGATGAAGCTTCATCCGAATACTCTAGAGCGTCTGGCGCGTCGCTGCCATCCCGTCTATCGTGCCGATATGACGAACACGCCGATAAGTTTCGAAGATATTCCCGCCATGGCCGATGAAGTGGCGATCCTGATGGCATCGCGCTTTGGCGGTGCAAGGCGCGGTGAACGGCCACCCTTGTTGCAGATGGTGCGCCGCCGCGGGGGTGCCTTGCCCGCCCGCCTTCGCCGCCGCGCCGCACGTCTGGCCAAGGCCGGACATCTGGCAGGGCAACCGAAAGTTGCCCGTCAGCTGTCACTGGAAGATGCGGCCCGTGATCATGCCGCCCTGATCGCCCATCTGCGCCCTTTGGGCGAGATTTCGCGCTGGCAGGGGCGGGCCATCGGATTTAGTGCGTCGATTGTGCTGGGTTTTCTGGTTCTGGTCGCCGTGGCGCTGTGGGTGATGGTCAAACGGGGCATGCTTTAAGGCAACATGCACAACCTGCAATCCTGACCTGCGTCCGGACCGCTTGCCAAATGACGGTCAAGCTGGTGTTTGGGAACAAAGCCCTTGTCACGCGTGCAGGACCGTTTCTATGACCCAGACCACTGATTTTCGCGCAGCGATCCTGTCGCTGTCGCTTGGTGCATTCGCCATCGGCACGTCCGAATTCGCGGCCATGGGATTGCTGCCCTATTTCGCGGCCGATCTGGCACTGACCGATCCGCAGGCGGGGCATGTTATCAGCGCCTATGCCTTAGGGGTTGTTGTCGGTGCGCCTGTGACGTCGATCATCGGCGCCAAGCTGCCGCGCCGTCGCTATCTGGCGGCGCTGATGGCATTTTACGGGCTGGTCAATTTGCTGGCGGCGCTGATGCCGGGGCTTGCCGCGCTGACAGGGATGCGCTTTCTGGCCGGTTTGCCGCATGGCGGATTTCTGGGCGTGGCGATGCTTTATGCGGCTGATGCCTTGCCGCCGGGCAAGCGCGCACGCGGTGCCGCGCAGGTCCTGCTGGGTTTGACCATTGCCAATATCGTCGGCGTTCCACTGGCAGGCTGGATGGGGCAAAGCATCGGCTGGCGGTTCGGATTTGCCTTGCCGGGGGTAATCGCGCTGGCCTCGGCCTGGGCCATTCTGAAATTCGCCCCGCGCGTGGGGGGCAATCCGGATGCGCGTCCTTGGGATGAATTGCAGGCATTGCGCAATCCGCGTGTGCTGTGGACGCTGGCGGTCGGTGCCATCGGCTTTGGCGGCTTATTTTCGGTCTATGCCTTTATGACAGCGGCGATTCTGGCGACGACCGATGGTCCGGGCTTTGTCGTGCCGCTGACGCTGGCGGTCTTCGGGATCGGCGGCACGCTTGGCACATGGGGCGCCGGCCGCATGACCGAGGCTTTGGGCATCAATCGCGCCGCCTATATCAGCCTTGCCGCCATGGCCCTGACGCAGGCCTTTGCGGCCCTTGCTGTCGGGAACTGGCAGATGATGGTGCTGTCGTCATTTCTGATCGCGGCGGGCGCAGGTCTGGTCATTCCGCTGCAAACGCGGTTGATGGATGTGGCGGGGTCGGCCCAAAGCATGGCTGCGGCGATGAATCACGCGGCTTTCAATGCAGCCAATGCGCTGGGGCCGTTTCTGGCCGGTCTGGCGCTGGCCGCCGGTTGGGGCTGGCGTGCGCCGGGGGTGGTCGGCGTGATGCTTACGCTTGCGGGGGCTGTGGCCTGGACTTTTGCACTGCGTCAGGATCGGAAAGGACAGCCGGTGGCAGCGCCCGCAGAATAACCCTGCGCGAGGTCGAATTGAATTCGCGCCGCCATGTGATCCACAACACGATGGCGGTTCCCACCATCAGTGCCCATGCACCGCCCAGCCATCCCAGCGACCCGAGGGCGAAATAGACGCTGCGCAATCCGGCGTTAAAGCTGCGGGCTGCGGTGATGTTCAGGTCACCGGCCTGCAGGGCACGGTTATCCGCCTCGGGGTGGGCGGCATTATTGGGGACCGAGGCCATGATGACCGCGCAATAGCCGAACAACCGGTGCGCCCAGACGAATTTCAGGAAAGCATTGACGATAAAGAACATCGTCACCAGCAGGCGCAATTCCCAGCCGGTTTCGGTGGTCGGGTTGAACTCCAATTCGACGGCGATGCCGCGCAGGCGTTCGGCATTGCCGATCAGTGCCAGCAACCCGCCCGTGGCAATCATGCAGGCCGATGCGAAAAAGGCCGTCCCCTCGCGCAGGCTGGACAGGATATTGCCGTCGAAAATGCGCGGCTCACGGGTGACGAACTGGCGCATCCATTCATGCCGGAACCGTGTCATCAGGACCGAAACCGACGGCCGCCCCGCAGGCGGGTTTTCGGTGAACCATCCGATGCCGAACCATGCGGCAAACAGCATCAGTATCGCGATCAGATCGCGCAATGCGGGCGGGTGGGATGTGATCAGATCAAGCGGATTCATGGGCTGACTTTAAGACCGCTTCACGGCGCTTGAAAGCCCAAGATCGCGGTTCTATCGTGGTCGTCATCGGCAGGGAGGAGAACCGGCCATGATGCAGATGCCACAACCCGATGCGTCCGTTCTGGCGCATCGTGATGCGATTGTCGCAAGGTTGCGCGACGCCTTGCCCGATGCGGTGATCGACGATCCCGCAGAAACGCGGGCCTATGAATGCGATGCCCTTTCCGCCTATCGCTGTACGCCGCTGGCGGTTGTTTTGCCACAAACCACCCGACAGGTGTCGCGCCTGCTGGCCCTTTGTCATGACATGCAGGTACCGGTGGTGCCGCGCGGGGCAGGGACCAGCCTTGCAGGCGGGTCGATGCCGACGGCGGATTCGGTGGTCATCGGGCTGTCGCGCATGACGCAGGTGCTGGAGGTGTCGCCGCAGGACAGGCTGATCCGTGTGCAGGCGGGGCGGACGAACCTCTCTGTTTCGACGGCGGTCGAGGGGTTGGGTTTTTTCTATGCGCCCGATCCCTCCAGCCAGCTGGCTTGTGCGATCGGGGGCAATATCGCCATGAATTCCGGCGGGGCGCATTGTCTGAAATACGGGGTCACGACGAATAACCTGCTGGGCGTCACGATGGTCTTGATGGATGGCAGCGTGGTCGAACTGGGCGGTCCGATGGGCGAATCCGGTGGGCTGGACCTGTTGGGCGTCATCTGCGGGTCCGAAGGCCAGATGGGCATCGTGACCGAGGCGACCTTGCGTATCCTGCCCCGCCCCGCTGGCGCACGCCCTGTTCTGATCGGCTTTGACAGCAGCGAATCTGCGGGGGCATGCGTCGCTGCGATCATCCGCGCCGGTGTTATCCCCGTTGCCATCGAATTCATGGACCGTCCCTGCATCCGCGCGACCGAGGAACATGCCAAAGCAGGCTATCCCGACTGCGAAGCTTTGCTGATCGTCGAGGTGGAAGGCACTGCCCCCGAAATCGACGAACAGCTGTCTCTGATCCGCGACATCGCCCAAGGCTTCGATCCGGTCGAATTCCGCGAAAGCCGGTCCGAGGATGAGGCCCGCCGTATCTGGCTGGGCCGTAAATCGGCCTTTGGCGCGATGGGTCAGCTGGGTGATTACATCTGTCTGGACGGCACGATTCCGGTGACGGCGCTGCCAAAGGTTCTGGCTGGCATCGGCGATCTGTCGCAGCAATACGGCATGACGGTCGCCAATGTCTTTCACGCAGGCGACGGGAATATGCACCCGCTGATCATCTATGACGCCAACACCCCCGGTGATCTGGACAAGGCCGAGGCGATTGGCGCCGACATCATGCGCCTTTGCGTGCAGGTCGGCGGCTGTCTGACCGGTGAACATGGTGTGGGCATCGAAAAGCGCGACTTGATGGGCGTGCAATTCGATCCCCCTGATCTTGAGGCGCAGATGCGGGTCAAGGACGCCTTTGACCCGCATTGGCTGCTGAATGCGGCCAAGGTCTTTCCCTTGGGCGTTTCCGCCCCCCGCCGCGAACGGCGCTTGAACAGCAAGGCACCAGATGCGGCCTGACACCGAAACCCAAGTTGCCGAAGCAATCCGCGACGCCACCGGCCCCTTATCCATCACCGGCGGCGGCACGCGCCTGTGGCCGGACGAAGGGCAGGGTGCACGGCTTGATATGACCGGCCTAAGCGGCATCACCCTTTACGAACCCGAGGCGCTGACCTTGGTCGTCCGCGCCGGAACCCCGCTGGCCGAGGTGAACCAGACCCTTGCCGCCGAGGGCCAGATGCTGGGCTTCGAGCCTTCGGCACTGGAAGGGTCCACCATCGGCGGCGTGGCTGCGGCCAATGCATCCGGCCCGCGTCGTGTACTGTCGGGCGCAGCGCGTGACGCGCTGATCGGGGTGCGCTTTGTGGACGGCCAAGGGCAGGTGGTCCGTAATGGCGGGCGGGTGATGAAGAATGTCACCGGATATGATCTGGTCAAGCTGATGGCGGGCAGCCGTGGCACTTTGGGCGCACTGACCGAACTGTCATTCCGCACGACGCCACTGCCGCAGGCGTGCACAACGCTGCAATTGGCGGATCTGGATCCGGCAATGGCTGTTCCCGCCTTGTCAGAGGCGCTTGGCGGTCCCTTCGATGTCAGCGCCGCAGCATGGCATCCGGCCCATGGCACGCTGATCCGGCTGGAGGGGTTGGCCGCATCCGTTGCCAGCCGCGCCGCGGCCCTGTCAGACCGCTTGGGCGGTTTCGGCACCGTCACGCAGATGCAGGGTAACCCGTGGCCACAGCTGGAACCGGCGGCGGCTGGTGGCGACCTTTGGCGGATCATCTGCCGCCCGTCGGAAGCGGCGGCGTTATTGTCCCGTCTGCCCGTACCCCTGTCACTGGATTGGGGCGGCGCGTTGATCCATGTTTGCCTGCCGCAGGGCAGCTTGCCCGATTTGCCGCGTTTTTCAGGGCATGCGCGGCGCATTCGCGGGGATGGCCCCGCAATCCTGCCCGCACCGCATCCGGTCGCCGCGCGGATTGAGCGCGATCTGCGCGCCCGCTTTGACCCGCGCGGTATTTTTCAGGGAACGCATTGATGCAGACCAGTTTCACGCCCGAACAGCTGACAGACCCCGCCACCGCGCATTCCAACAAGATCCTGCGCAGCTGTGTGCATTGCGGGTTCTGCACGGCAACCTGTCCGACCTATCAGGTGCTGGGCGACGAATTGGACAGCCCGCGCGGTCGCATCTATCTGATCAAGGATATGCTGGAATCCGGCCGTCCTGCAGATGAAAAGACGGTCAAGCATATCGACCGCTGCCTCAGCTGTCTTAGCTGTATGACCACCTGTCCGTCAGGGGTGAATTACGCCCATCTGGTCGATCATGCTCGTAGCCATATTCAGGCAACCTATCGCCGCCCGTGGCGCGATCGTGCGCTGCGCTGGTTGTTGAAATCGGTGGTTCCCTATCCGCGCCGTTTCCGCTGGGCGTTAAGGGGGGCCAAACTGGCGCAACCCTTCAAGCGGCTGATGCCAGATGCGCGTTTGCGGGCGATGCTGGACATGGCCCCCGCCAAAGTGCCGCCTGTCAGCCGCAACGATACCGGTCAGACATTTCAGGCCATCGGCCGCCAGCGGGCGCGGGTGGTGCTGATGATCGGCTGCGCACAGCGGGCGCTGAACACCGATATCAACGATGCCACCATCCGGTTGCTGCAACGGGCGGGATGTCAGGTGGTGATCCCGCCGCAATTCGGTTGCTGCGGCGCGCTGACATTGCATATGGGGCAGGAAGATGACGCGCGGGGGCGTGCCCGCGAAAGCATCGCCCGCCTTTTGGCCGCCGAGGCGCAGGGCGCGGTGGATGCGATCATCATCAACACCTCGGGGTGCGGGACGACGGTCAAGGATTACGGACATCTGTTCAAGGGCGACCCGATGGAGGATGACGCCCGCCGTGTCGCCGGACTGGCCCGCGATGTGACCGAGTTTCTGGACCGGCTGGGGTTGCCGGAAAATGTAAAGGCCGGGGGGCAGGGGATGCGGGTTGCCTATCATTCGGCCTGTTCGCTGCAACACGGGCAACAGATCAGATCCGCACCCAAGGATCTGCTGACCCGTGCAGGATACCGTGTTGTCGAACCCACCGATTCGCATCTGTGCTGCGGGTCGGCCGGGACCTATAACCTGCTACAGCCCGAATTGTCGTCGCAGCTGAAATCCCGCAAGGTTGTCTCGCTTGAGGCGTTGCAGCCGCAGGTTATATCGGCAGGCAATATTGGCTGTATGATGCAGATCGGCGGTGGGACGGACATTCCGGTGGTCCATACGGTCGAACTGCTGGATTGGGCCACGGGTGGGCCAAAACCTGCATCATTGGGGTCTTGAACGGCACTCGGGCGATCCTAAATCAATTGTACCGGCGGCCATGATGGCGTCGGTAACCGCCCGCCCGAAAAACGGGGGGCATTTGTTGACATCGCTTGAAATCAGGATGTGACCCAATGCGTAATTTTGACCTGACCCCGCTTTATCGTGCCTCGATCGGTTTCGACCGTCTGGCCGATGTGATGGACCGGACCCTGTCTGCCGATGTGGCAGCCCCGACCTATCCCCCTTATAACATCGAAAAAACCGGCGAGGATGCCTATCGCATCTCCATTGCTGTTGCCGGTTTTGGTGCCGATGACCTGAACGTCGAGGTGCGTGACGGTTCTGTCATCGTGTCCGCCCGCAAGGCGGATGAGGACGAGACCCGCACCTATCTGCATCGCGGTATTGCCACCCGTGCGTTCGAACGCAAGTTCACTCTGGCCGACCATGTCCGTGTTGACGGTGCCAGCCATCTGGACGGCATGCTGCACATCGATCTGGTGCGCGAGATCCCCGAGGCGTTGAAACCCCGCCGGATCGAGATCGCCAAGACCGCGACCAAGATCGAGAAACTGGACGCCTGATCCTGCGTCCCGCGATGGCCGGGGGCTGACTGCCCCCGGACTCCCGTTCAGCGTTGCAGAGAACCGGAAGGGCGGCCTGATTGGCCGCCCTTTTCAGATGCGGCGTCTGGCCCGTAAGGCGGCAGTGATGGTGCCGTCATCAAGATAGTCCAGCTCGCCTCCGATCGGGACGCCTTGGGCCAGGCCGGTGACCGAGATGTCGCTGTCTTCCAGTGCATCTGCGATATAATGCGCGGTTGTCTGGCCGTCGACCGTGGCGTTCAGGGCCAGAATAACCTCGGATATGCAGTCTTCGTGGATGCGGGCAATCAGGGCGGGAATGCCCAATTCGTCCGGCCCGATATCATCCAGCGCGGAAAGGGTGCCGCCAAGAACGTGATAGCGGCCCTTGAAAGCCTGCCCGCGTTCCAATGCCCACAGGTCGGCCACATCCTGCACCACGCAAATCTCGCCCGTGGCACGGGCGGGATCGGTGCAGATGACACATTCGTCGCGGTCGGTAATATTCCCGCAAATGGTGCATTCCCGCGAATTCACCGCAACGCGGTCAAGCAATTGCGCCAGCTGGGTCATATGCTGGCTGCGCTTGCGTACCAGTTGCAGCACGATGCGGCGGGCCGAGCGCGGCCCAAGCCCGGGCAGCCGCGCCATCAGCGCGATCAGCGCCTGAATGTCGTCGCTGCCCTGCGCCATGGATCAGAAGGGCATCTTCATGCCGGCGGGCAGGCCCAGACCTTCGGTCATCTTGCCCATTTCGGCCTGCATCTTGTCTTCGGCGGCGCGCTGCGCCTCTTTGATGGCGGCCAAAATCAGATCCTCGACCACCTCTTTTTCCGAGGGCACGAAGATCGACGGGTCGATTTCCAGTGCGGTCAGTTCGCCCTTGACGGTGCAGGTCGCCTTGACCAGACCCGCGCCGGATTCACCGGTGACGGTGACGCTGGACAGGTCTTCCTGCATCTGCGCCATCTTTTCCTGCATTTCCTTGGCGGCCTTCATCATCTTGGCCATGTCGCCCATGGCACCCAGTCCCTTGATCATAACTTAATCCTCATCCTCGAATGGATCCCATTCTTCAACTTCGGCCACGGGGCCTTGGGTTGCATCATGGGGATTTGCTGCGCCTTCCGCCAGATCCTCGACAACGGTCGGGGGCGGGGCGGCGCGGGTGATATTGGTCAGGGTCGCGCCCGGAAAGGCGGCCATGACCTGTTGAACGATGGGCAGGGCCAGCGCGCGGTCGCGGGCGGCGCGGGCCTCGGCCTCGCGGGTTTCCGCGATAGTGGGGGCGCCGCCGGAATTTGTGACGGTCACAGCCCAACGCTGACCGCCGGTCCAGCCGCGCAGGCGTTCGGCCAGACGCTGCGCCAGTTCGCGCGGCGGGTTCAGGCGCGGTTCAAACTCGATCCGGCCGGGGCTGTATTTCACCAGCGCGACATGGCGTTCGACCATCACCAGCAGGGTCATATCGCGCATGCGGCGGATCAGCTCCAGAACCGATTCGAAATCCGGATAGCCTTGCAGCACGTCGGGCGACACGGCCAGTGCGGTCGCCGCGCCAGACGGCTGGACCACGGGCGCGGGTCGCGCGCGACGCATCGCCTGCGGGGCGTGGTCGGGCACCTGTCCCTGAACGGCGGGGCCACGGGCGAATTCACCGGCATTCTGGGCCTGCTGGACGCGGCGGATCAGCGCCTCGGGGTCGGGCAGGTCGGCGACATGGGTCAGGCGGATGACCGCCATTTCCGCCGCCATCATGGCGTTCGGGGCGGCGGAAACCTCCTCCAGCGCTTTCAGCAGCATCTGCCACATCCGCGACAGGACCCGCATCGGCAGGCTTTCCGACAGTTCTTTGCCGCGCGTGCGTTCATCAGGCGAAATGGTCGGATCATCCAGCGCATCCGGCGTGATTTTCACGACCGAGATCCAGTGCGTGATTTCCGCCAGATCGCGCAGCACGGCGACCGGATCGGCCCCGTCGGCATATTGCGATTGCAGTTCGGTCAAGGCACCCGCCGCATCGCCGCGCAGGATCATCTGGAACAGGTCGATCACGCGGCCACGGTCGGCAAGGCCCAGCATGGCACGGACCTGATCGGCAGTGGTTTCGCCCGCGCCATGGCTGATAGACTGGTCCAGCAGGCTGGTCGCGTCACGGGCGGACCCTTCGGCGGCACGGGTGATCAGCGCCAGCGCATCGTCGTTGATCCGGGCGTTTTCCGCGCCTGCGATGCGTTTCAGCAGATCGATCATCACCTCGGGCTCGATCCGGCGCAGGTCGAATCGCTGACAGCGCGACAGGACCGTGACCGGAACCTTGCGAATCTCGGTAGTGGCGAAAATGAATTTCACATGGGGGGGCGGTTCTTCCAGCGTCTTCAGCAGCGCGTTGAACGCGCTGGTGGACAGCATGTGAACCTCATCGATGATGTAGATCTTATAGCGGGCCGAGGCCGCGCGGTAATGGACCGATTCGATGATCTCGCGGATGTCGCCGACGCCGGTGCGGGATGCGGCGTCCATTTCCATCACATCGACATGTCGGCCTTCGCTGATGGCCACGCAATGTTCGCAGGTGCCGCAGGGTTCGGTCGTGGGGCCGCCTTCGCCGTCTGGACCGATGCAGTTCATGCCCTTGGCGATGATTCGGGCGGTGGTGGTCTTACCGGTCCCGCGAATCCCCGTCATAATGAAGGCCTGCGCGATGCGGTCGGCAGCAAAGGCGTTCTTCAGCGTACGCACCATCGCGTCCTGACCGACAAGATCGGCGAACGTTTCAGGCCGGTATTTGCGGGCCAGAACCTGATATGCATTTGTCGTGTCGGTCATTGATCCCCCGGGTGGTCGCGCCACCTTAGCGGCGCGGCCAATCTGCCACAACCGGATCGGCTTATGCAGCCAGCAATCCGATGCCACGTGCGCCTGTCATCAGATCAGGTGCCATCAGATCGGCATGATCCCCCGACAGCGGCGTCATATCGGGCACCTGCACCACAACCATACCTGCGGTGCGTGCCGCACGGGCGCCGATGTCGCTGTCCTCGAAGGCCAGACAGCGGGTCGGGTCGATGCCAAGGCGTTTGGCGGCCAGCAGATAAACGTCGGGCGCAGGCTTTGGGTCGGGGACATCGCTGCGGGTGACAACGATGTCGAAGGTTTCTGTCAGACCGGCGGCGGCCAGCTTTTCACGGGCCTGATCACCGGTGCTGGAAGTGGCGATGGCGAAGGGCATATCCATTTCGCGCAGGGCGGCAATCAGTTCGGCAACGCAGGGCCGCAAGGGAATGCCGTCGCGGTCGCGACGTTCAACCAAGGCTTCGGCCCACAGGCGGTCCAGATGGTCGAAATCGAAATCCGCCCCGATGTGATCGCGCAGGATGATGCGGGCCGATGGTTCATCCATCCCCACCAATGATGCCAGCAACCCTTCGGGGGCCGTGCGACCCATCCGGTGCAACGCAGCCTCTTGCGTTTCGATGCCCATCTGTTCGGTTGCCAGCAGCGTTCCGTCCAGATCGAAGATCACGGCGTCGAAGCGGGGTTGCGTCATGGTTGGTCCTTTCATCATGCCAGCCGCCAACATGGGGGCAGGATGCGGATGTCACAAGTCGCATGGCGACATGACAGCACTGCATCACATGGAAAAAGAGAAAAGGGTGAGAGGCTGGACAGCGACCCAAACGGATCCCGTTACGGCTGCTTCCTTCCGGACCTGACCGATTTGGCGGGACATCTGCCCGCGCCAACCTCTCGGGGCGGTAGATAGTCAAACCGCCGCGGGGATGCAAGCCCGTCCGGCATGCTTACAAAGAAAGCCGCATCACTGCGAAACCGTCGTCATCCATACCGGCGTTTTCAAGGCGTCCGGGGCAGGGCAGCGGACGTGTCAGGGCCACAGGCGCGGTGGGAAACAGGACCGTGGTGTTCGCCATCGGAACGAATCGCCAGTCGGGCGTTTGCGGCAATTCCACCGTGCGGCGTCGGCGGATATAGCGGCGCAGGACATCAAGGCTAAGGGCATCGCGGTCCAGCACGATTTTGTTTCCGCACACCAGAGGGCTGAACAGGCCGCAGCTGGCCAGACGATAGGAATTGGTCGCCAGAATAAAGCTGTCGGTATCGGTGACGGGCCGTCCACGCCAGCACAGGCCGGTGATGCGGGTCGATGCAGCATGGGCCATGCGGCCATCGGGGTGAAAGCGTGGCGGTTGGCCAAGGTCGATGCACCATGTCACCCCGTCGATCACATCAAAATTATAGGCTGGAAATTGTGGATCCAACAAAGGCGCATCCCGTGCGCCTGTGGCAATATGATTGAACATGCTGGCAGATCGTTCCAGCCAGCCGCGCAGTTGTGCGCCGGTGATGCAGATGGCGGTGATGCGGTTCGGAAAGGTGTAAAGATCGGCCAGATGCCGCATGTTCAACCGACCGGCGGGCACATCCGTGTAGGCCTCCGGCCCCCCGCGCCCGCCTGCACGATAGGGGGCACTGGCCGAAAGCACCGGCAGACCGGCCAATGCTGTCCCCGCCAGCCTTTGGCGGATATGCCAGCGCTGCGCCATATTTACCAAGCGCAGCCCGCTGTCATGTCCGATGAAGGAAAAATGGCTGTTCAACGGCGTCTTGGTCCGTCCGATTCGCGTGGAAAGCTGGCGCAGGGTGATGTGATGGGCCTTGGCCACTGGTTGCGTAACAAGAGGCAAGCTGGGCGTTCCGGTGCCAACCTGTTCACAGCAAACCCGAAAGCTGTCGATCGCGATCTGTCCTTTTGCATCAAGGCGCAGATGCAGGTCGATGATGCCAAGGTGCGATCCGGCATAGCCGGGCATCACCGCAGGCTTTCCCAGAAGCGTGCCCCGCGTTGCATCGACGCCGGTCTCATCCGGCCAGCCGGTGCCGGGAAAGACCTGATGCGTGTGCCCCGCAATCACCACATCAATTCCCGCAACTGATGCCAGCGCCGTTGCCGCATGTTCCATTCGCGGGGTCGCAATGGCACTGCCGATGCCGCTATGGGCCAGCGCGATGACCAAATCGGGCCCCTCTGCCTGCAATTCGGGCACAAGGCGGTCTGCGGTTTGGATAATATCATGACTGCGCATGAAGGGGCGCAGATCCTGATCCCACTCCTCGGTCTGGGGGGGCAGAAAACCGATGACGCCAATTCGAAGGTGGTGCATCTGTCCGGTCTGATCGGGGACATCGCGCAAAAGAATGGCGTGGCGCAGGAAATCCCGCCCTCGGGTTATTTGAAGATTAGCGGCAAGCACCGGAAAGCGTGCCTGCGCGATGATGCGCCGCAGCGCGGACAGGCCGAAGTTGAAATCGTGGTTTCCCAAAGCAACCGCGTCATACGCCAAGGCATTCATCGCCGCGATGGCAGGATGCGCCCCACGCAGTCCTGGATCACGGGCCGCAACATCACCCATGGGGGTGCCCTGCAGGAAATCACCATTGTCCAGCAACAGGGATGTTGCCACTTCGGACCGCTTTTTCTGGATCAGACTGGCAAGCCGCGCCAGTCCCATATGATCGGATGGACGGTTCGACAAATAGTCATGCGGCAAAAAATGCATGTGCAGATCGCTTGTCGCCAGAATACGCAACTGCAACCGGACGCCGGTCAAAGCGCCGCGGCACGGTATGGTTGAGCCGATCCCGTCAGGCATCTGGTCTGGGGTGCGGGCCGTTAAATATCATGCAGGTCATTTCGCGATTCTGAAAATGGGCTTGTTTGCGAATGCATTCAGCTAAATTGATGCAATCAACAGTTGCATTGGCAGGTATGATGTTCATTCTGGTTCACAGATCACCACTGTTAGCCGGTATTTTGGCGCAGGCAATATTACCCTTAGGAATTGGGGCAAATAGGCCACGACTTTTGATGTCGTCGTCATGAGTTGGTTGAAACAGGGTCCGGATCTGGACTATCAGCCAAGGGTTGGGACTGTGTTGCTTGACAGTCCGACAGTGTCAGTGGGTTGTTAAGATGAAGTTTTCGACGCGGATAGATACCGACCTTTCTGCCGAGGGGCTTTTCGAAGCGATCGGTGATTTCGATGCCCTTGAGCGTATGCTGATCGGTCGGGGCGCAACTGTGTCGCGAATTGACCCGTCGAAAGAACCCGGCATGACGATGGGATGGAACGTGGGGTTTGACTGGCGTGGCAAGCCTCGCGAAATGCGTCTGGCTGTCGTCAAATTTGACCGGCCCGAACAGATGACCATGGCGGGGCGTTCGAATGCGCTGGATCTTACCATCAATGCGACGGTGGTGGCCCTTAGCCGGATCAAATCACGCCTGATCTTCGAGGCCGAAATAAAGCCGCGCAATATGAAGGCCCGTCTGATGTTGCAGACAGCCAAGCTGGGCAAAAGCCAGCTTGACCGTCGTTTCCAGCGCAGGGTTGAAGAATTCGTCAGCCAGATGCGCAACCGCTACAGCTGATCCGGATCAGGAAATGCCTTCCTGACGCTGCGCCTCGCGCAGCGGATCGGCGGGGTAAACGCCCAGAATATCCAGCGATGATGTGAAATACCCCAGTTCGTCCATCGCGCGTTTGACGTTTTCGTCTCCGGGGTGGCCCTCGATATCGGCATAGAATTGCGTGGCGGTGAAGACGCCATCTACCATATAGCTTTCCAGCTTGGTCATGTTGACCCCATTCGTCGCAAAACCACCCATCGTCTTATACAGCGCCGCTGGAATGTTGCGGACGCGGAAGACGAAGCTGGTCAGCATCTGGTCGGCGCGGCGGCTGACATCGGCCTGACGCGACATGATCAGAAAGCGGGTGGTATTGTTCTGGCGATCCTCGATTTCATCGGCCAGACGCTCCAACCCGTAGATTTCACCGGCCAATGGTGCCGCAAGGGCGGCCAGCGACGGAATGCCGCGTTCAGCAACTTCTTTGGCAGAACCGGCAGTATCGGCACCGGTGATCGCGCGGATATTGTGGTCGCGCATAAAGCCGCGGCACTGGCCCAGCAGAACCGTGTGGCTCATGGCGTCGCGGATGTCGGACAGCGGTGTGCCGGGCAGGGCCAGCAGGCTGATGTGGACGCGGACAAAAGCCTCGTCGATGATCTTCAGACCCGATTCAGGCAGCAGGTGATGGATATCGGCCACCCTGCCATAGGTCGAATTTTCCACCGGCAGCATGGCCAGATCGGCCTGACCGCTGCGGACGGCTTCGATCACATCCTCGAAGGTGCGGCAGGGCAGGGCCTCCATGTCGGGTCGGGCTGTGCGGCATGCTTCGTGGCTGTATGCGCCAAGCTCTCCCTGAAAGGCGATGCGATTCGTGGTCATGGCAAGGCCCCCGATTGTCCAAGAAATTAAATGTGCATCGGTAACTATACCTTGATCACATAAAGCGAAAGCGGATAGATGTCCGACGAATTGACGAGCTTACCAAGGCGGGGACCGCACGCGATGTTCAACACCATGACGCTGACCAAGGCAGCCGGCGCCCTTATCGGCGCGCTGCTGTTTCTGATGCTTGCAAACTGGGGTGCCAGCGCGCTGTTCCATGTCGGACCTGCGGGGCATGGCGGTGGTCATGGCGAAGAAGAACTGGCGCAGGCCTATACCATCGACGTTCCCGAAAGCGCCGAAGGCGGCGAAGTTGTGGAAGAAGAAATCGATTTCGGTGCCCTGATGGCCAATGCCGATGTGGCTGCCGGTGAAAAGCAATGGGCCAAGTGCCGTGCCTGTCACGCGCTGGACGGCAGCGATGGCGTAGGCCCGCATCTGAATGGTGTTGTCGGTCGCGATGTCGCCAGCATTGCCGGTTTCAATTACAGCGGTGCGATGTCCGACCATGCCGGCGAAGTGCCGGTCTGGGACGCCGAGGCCATCCAGCATTTCATCGAAAACCCGCGCGGTGTTGTGCCAGGCACCGCAATGTCCTTTGGTGGTCTGAAAAAGCCCGAAGACCGTGCAAATGTGATCGCCTATATCGAAAGCCAGTCGTGATCGCCTGATCACGCCGGCGGCAGGAACAGGGGCGCGACCGGAATGGTCGCGCCTTTTTTCATGGCAGTTCCCTGCTGTTCACGAAAACGCGGCTTGAAGGGCGACCTTTGACTGGCCTAGCCTTGTCCAACGTTTTCAAGGAGCCTGCCCCATGCGCCGCACTGCCCTGCTTGCCACATGCCTTGCCGGTCTGACCCTGACACAGGCCGCAATGGCGCAGGACGCGCAGGATGTGACGCGCACGCATGGTGTCTCTATCTTCGGCGATCTGGCGCTGCCTGCCGATTTCGACTATCTGCCCTATGTGAACCCCGACGCCCCCAAAGGCGGAGAGATGTCGCAATCGATCCCGAACTCGATGGGGTTCGACAATTATAACCCCTATACCTTTCGCGGACGTGCGGCGGCTTTGTCCACGGTGATGCTGGAATCGATTCTCGAGGCACCGGCGGATGAGGTCGGCGCCGCCTACTGCCTGATCTGCGAAACCCTTGAATATCCCGAAAACCGCGACTGGGTGATCTTCAACCTGCGCCCCGAAGCGCATTTCAGCGATGGCACGCCGCTGACCGCTGATGATGTTTTATTCAGCTATGAGACTTTGCGCGACAAGGGACTTTCCAGTTTTCGTGTGATCATCAAGCAACAGGTCGCCAAGGCCGAAGTGCTGGATGAACACCGCATCAAGTTCACCTTTACCCCTGATTATCCGCGCCGCGATGTGATCCAGTCGGTCGGCGGTCTGCCGATCTTCAGCCGCGCCGATTTTCAGGCGAACGATCGCGATCTGGAACAGACGATGCAGGTGCCGCTGGTCGGGTCGGGGCCTTATGTTTTTGACAGCGCCGATCTGAACCGCAATGTCACTTTCCGCCGTGATCCCGATTACTGGGGGGCTGATCTGCCCATCAACAAGGGGCGGCATAATTTCGACAAGCTGCGCTATGAATATTTTTCGGATTACGATGCCGCGTTCGAGGCGTTCAAGGCCGGTGAATACACCTTCCGGCGCGAGGTCAGCAGCATCATCTGGGCGAACCGCTATGATTTTCCCGCTATGCAAAAAGGCTGGGTGAAACAGGAAACCCTGCCCGACGGCAATGTCGCATCCGGTCAGGCATGGGTCCTGAACCTGCGCCGC
This sequence comes from Paracoccus sp. JM45, assembly GCF_003590715.1. GTDB lineage: Bacteria > Pseudomonadota > Alphaproteobacteria > Rhodobacterales > Rhodobacteraceae > Paracoccus. Next base: position 585,640 of record NZ_QQVY01000001.1, on the reverse strand, counting down.
CCGCAGTTTCAGGATGTCCACGTCCGCGAGGCGATCGGACTGATGTTCAACTTTGAATGGTCGAACACAGCGCTGTTTTACGGCCTGTATAACCGCGTCGACAGCTTTTGGGAAAACAGTGACCTAGAGGCGACGGGCACCCCTTCGGACGGGGAACTGGCCCTGCTGGAACCGCTGGCGGCCGATCTGCCCGACGGCATCCTGACGGATGAGGTCGCCACCGCCCCCGTCAGCGGCGAACGCCAGACGGACCGCGGGAACCTGCGCAAAGCGGCGGCCTTGCTGAACGAGGCAGGTTGGGAAACCGGCAGCGACGGTTTGCGCCGCAACGCCGACGGTCAGGTTCTGACGCTTGAAATACTGAACGACAGCCAGACCTTTGACCGCGTCATCAACCCCTTTGTCGAAAACCTGCGCGCCCTTGGTATCGATGCCCGCAACAGCCGCGTCGATAACGCCGAATATGAAACACGCGCCCGCAGTTTCGATTTCGACGTGATCAGCGACCATCTGGGCCAGCCTGAAATTCCGGGCGCGGGTCTGCAACAGGCCTTCGGGTCCGCCAATGTGAATGATGTCTTCAACCCGATGGGGCTTGCAAATCCTGCCGTTGACGCGCTGATCACACAGGTCGAGGCGGCAACCACGCAGGATGAGCTGAACACCCGCGTCCACGCGCTGGACCGCGCGCTGCGCAGCCTGCATTTCTGGGTGCCGCAATGGTATAACGCCACGAACCTTGTTGCCTATTACGACCAGTTCGGCCGCCCTGAAAACCTGCCGCCCTATGCTTTGGGGGAAATGGATTTCTGGTGGTATGATGCAGATAAGGCCCAAGCCCTGCGCGATGCCGGTGCGCTGCGGCGCTAAGGCATTTCGCTTGATTTTCGATGCCCGATTGTCGACAAGACGGGCCAAAGACAGAAGGGGCCGCCAAGGCCCGAATGACCCTGCAAGGGGGACGGAAGGGCCAAGCTGATGGGCGCCTACATCCTGCGGCGTTTGCTGCTGATCATCCCGACACTGGTCGGCATCATGCTGGTCAACTTTACGCTGACCCAGTTTGTGCCGGGCGGTCCGATCGAACAGATCGCCGCCCAGATACAAGGCGAAGGCGATGTCTTCCGCAACATTTCCGGCGGTGGTGCCGAGGCAGGGCAGGCCACCCCTTCGGGATACGAGGGCGCGCGCGGGTTGCCCCCCGAATTCATCGCGCAGCTGGAACAGGAATTCGGCTTTGACAAACCACCGGTCGAACGCTTCTTCACCATGCTGTGGAACTATCTGCGCTTTGATTTCGGGACCAGCTGGTTCCGGTCGATCAGCGTGGTTGATCTGGTGCTGGAAAAGATGCCGGTGTCGATTACGCTGGGGCTGTGGTCGACGGTGATCGCCTATATGATCTCGATCCCGCTGGGCATACGCAAGGCGATGCGGGACGGGTCGCGGTTCGACACATGGACATCGGCGGTCATCATCATGGCCTATGCCATTCCGGCCTTCTTGTTCGCGGTGCTGTTGATGGTGCTGTTCGCGGGCGGCAGCTATTGGCAGTTTTTCCCGCTGCGCGGCCTGACATCCGATAATTTCGCCGATCTGTCCGCATGGGGCAAGCTGAAGGATTACGCGTGGCACGCCACTCTGCCGGTGCTGGCCGCGACCATCAGCAGCTTTGCGACCCTGACCCTGCTGACCAAGAACAGCTTTCTGGACGAGATTAACAAGCAATACGTCATGACCGCCCGCGCCAAGGGCCTGACCGAACGCCGCGTGCTGTATGGCCATGTGTTCCGCAACGCCATGCTAATCGTGATCGCGGGCTTCCCGGCGATGTTTTTGGGCGTTTTCTTCGGGTCGTCGATCCTGATCGAGACGATCTTTTCGCTGGACGGTCTGGGCCGTCTGGGGTTCGAGGCTGCGGTCCAGCGTGATTATCCGGTGATCTTCGGAACACTTTATGTCTTTGGCCTCATGTCGCTGGTCGTCGGCATTCTGTCGGACCTGATGTATGTCTTTGTCGATCCGCGCATCGATTTTGAGAAGAGGGCGGGTTGATGGCAATTTCCGAACTGAACCGCCGACGCCTTCGCAACTTCCGCCGCAACGGACGCGCCTTCTGGTCGCTGGTGGTCTTTGCGGTCCTGTTTGTCGGCGCGATGTTCGCCGAGGTGGTGGCCAATGACAAACCCATCGTCGTCAGCTATCGCGGCGATCTGTTTTTCCCCGCCTATAACTTCTATCCCGAAACGGCCTTTGGTGGTGATTTCGGGACCGAAGCCATCTATCGCGACGAAGCCGTCCAATGTCTGATCGTCTCGGGTGGGCGTGAAGGGTGTTGGGATGATCCCGAAGGGCTGATTGATGCGGTCAAATCGGGCAACAGCGATGTGCCCGACGCTGAACAGGGCTGGATGATCTGGCCACCGATACCCTATCACTATCGCACCATCAACAATGTCGGCACCGCGCCCAGTGCGCCCGATGGCGCGCATTTGTTGGGCACGGATGATACGGCGCGTGATGTGCTGGCGCGGGTGATTTACGGGTTCCGCACCTCTATCCTGTTCACGCTGATCGTGACGATGGTGGCATCAACCATCGGCATCACGGCGGGCGCGGTTCAGGGTTATTTTGGCGGACGCACCGATCTGGTTTTCCAGCGCGTGCTAGAGGTTTGGGCATCGACCCCCGGCCTTTATGTCATCATCATCCTGTTCGCGATTCTGGGGCGCAGCTTCTGGCTGCTGGTCTTTGTGACCATTCTGTTTGGCTGGCCTGCCTTGGTGGGCGTGGTACGGGCGGAATTCCTGCGAGCGCGTAATCTGGAATATGTTCGCGCGGCGCGTGCGCTGGGGGTGGGCGACATGAAAATCATGTTCCGTCATATCCTGCCCAACGCGATGGTGGCAACGCTGACCATGCTGCCCTTTGTCGTCACCGGCACGATCAGCGGTCTGGCGGCGCTGGATTACCTTGGCTATGGCCTGCCCGCAGGGTCGGCGTCGCTGGGGGAAATGGCATTGCAGGCCAAGCAGAACTTGCAGGCCCCATGGCTTGCCTTCACCTCGTTCTTTACCTTCGCGATCATGCTGTCGCTGTTGGTATTCATCTTCGAGGGGGTGCGCGACGCATTCGACCCCAGAAAGACCTTCCGATGACCGGCCCCGACGACCAAGGCGAATTGCACCCGACCATCCCCGCCGCAGGGGCGCAGGCTGCCGTGGCCGAGGGGCATGGCACTGCCATGCCCGGCAGTGCCGATGGCCATGCGACGGACACGGGCCTGTCGGATGCTGTGCTGGACGTGCGCGACCTGAAAATCGCCTTCCGGTCCGAAGGCAAAACGACTTTGGCCGTCAAAGGCGTCAGCTTCCATGTCGGGCGCGGGGAAACCGTGGCGCTGGTCGGGGAATCGGGGTCCGGCAAATCGGTGACGGCGCTTAGCACCGTGCAACTGCTGGCGGGCGCGGCCGAGGTTGAAGGCTCGGTCCGTTATGCAGGGCAACAGATGGTCGGCGCGTCCGACAAGGTTCTGCGGCAAATCCGCGGCAATGACATCAGCTTCATCTTTCAGGAACCGATGACATCGCTGAACCCGCTGCACACGCTGGAAAAGCAGCTGTCCGAGAGCTTAGCGCTACATCAGGGGCTGGCGGGGGCCAAGGCGCGCACGCGGATCGTACAGCTGCTGGACCGCGTGGGCATCCGTGATGCCGAAAGCCGTCTGGCCGATTATCCGCACCAGCTGTCCGGCGGGCAACGCCAGCGCGTGATGATCGCCATGGCACTGGCCAACGGTCCCGACCTGCTGATCGCGGATGAACCGACGACCGCGCTGGATGTGACCATTCAGGCGCAGATCCTTGAACTGTTGGCCGAACTGAAGGCCGACGAAGGTCTGTCGATGCTGTTCATCAGCCATGATCTGGGCATCGTCCGCCGCATCGCCGACCGTGTTTGTGTGATGAAAGACGGAGAGATCGTCGAACAGGGCCCCGTCGAACAGATCTTCGCCAATCCGCAGCACCCCTATACGCAAAAGCTGCTGAACGCCGCACCGACGGGGCAGGCCCAGCCTTTGCCCGATGATGCGCCGGTTCTGGTGCAGACCCGCGATCTGAAGGTCTGGTTTCCCATCAAACGCGGGTTGATGCGCCGTGTGGTCGGTCACATCAAGGCGGTGAACGGCGCGACGCTGGACCTGCGGGCCGGGCAAACGCTGGGGATCGTCGGCGAATCGGGCAGTGGCAAGACGACACTGGCGTTGGCGATCATGCGGCTGATCGAAAGCAACGGGCCGATCCTGTATATGGGGCAGGATATTGTCGCGTGGGGGTCCAAGCAGCTGCGCGCGCTGCGGCGTGACATGCAGATCGTGTTTCAGGACCCCTTCGGCAGTCTGTCACCGCGTATGACCGTCGAACAGATCATCACCGAAGGTCTGGGCGTTCACGGCGTCGAAAAGGGCAGCGACCGCCGCCAGATGGTGTCGCAGATCATGTCCGAGGTGGGCCTGTCCCCCGATATGATGCACCGCTATCCGCATGAATTCAGCGGTGGGCAGCGCCAGCGTATCGCCATCGCACGGGCGATGATCCTGCGACCCAAGGTGGTGGTGCTGGACGAACCGACCAGCGCGCTGGATATGACGGTGCAGGTACAAATCGTCGATCTGTTGCGCAACCTTCAGCGTAAATACGGGCTGGCCTTTTTGTTCATCAGCCATGATTTGCGCGTTGTGCGGGCCATGTCACATGACATCATGGTCATGCGCGCGGGCGAGGTCGTCGAACAGGGCAGTGCGGCGCAGATTTTCGATGCTCCAAGCCATGATTATACGCGGAATTTGCTGAAGGCAGCATTCCCGCAGGGACGTCCATGAAAATCCTTTTTGTTCATCAGAACTTTCCCGGCCAGTTCCCGCATCTGTCAGCCGAGCTGGTCAAGCGCGGCCATGATGTTGTGGCACTGACGGATGAAAACAACCAGCGCACCACGTCGATCCGGACCATGCGCTATAAAGCCCCGGATGCAGTGAAAACCGACAGCCCCTTGGGGCGGACCTATTCGGAATATGCCGAACGTGGCCTGCTGACGGCCCGCGGGGCACGGGCGATGCGTGACAAGCATTATTACACCCCCGATCTTATCATCGGCCATCCGGGCTGGGGCGAAACCCTGTTTTTGAAAGAGATATGGCCCGACGCCAAGCTGATGGTCTATGCCGAACTGATGTATCGCACCCGTGGTCATGACGTCGGCTTCGACCCCGAGGTTAGCCCCGCCACGGATGAAGGCCGTTTTATGACCATCAGTCGATCGGCGCATCTGATACAGGCCATGGTACAGGCCGATGGTGCGATCGCGCCGACCCGTTATCAGGCTGACAGCTTTCCACCCGAATTGCGCGGCAAGATCACCGTGATCCATGACGGTATCGACACAGATCGCGTCCGCCCCGATCCTGACGCCCGTCTGACACTTCCCGACGGCACCGTGCTGACCGCACAGGATGAGGTTTTGTCCTTCGTTTCGCGATCATTGGAGCCTTACCGCGGGTTCCACGTCTTTATGCGGGCCTTGCCGCAAATCCTGAAGGAAAGGCCGGATGCCCATGTCGTTCTGGTCGGCGGTGACGGCGTCAGCTATGGCGGCAAGCCGCGTGACGCGGGCAGCTGGAAGGAAAAGCTGCTGGCCGAGGTTGGCAACCAGCTGGACCTGTCGCGGGTACATTTTCTGGGGCGCGTTCCCTATGACAGCTATCTGTCGTTGCTGCAGGTTGCGCGGGTGCATTGCTATCTGACCTATCCCTTCGTTTTGTCATGGTCCCTGACCGAGGCGATGGCGGCGGGCTGTTATATTGTCGGTTCTGATACCGATCCGGTGCGCGAATTGGTCAAGGATGGCGAAAACGGGCGCTTGGTGCCGTTCTTTGACACCGAAGCATTGGCCAAAGCACTGATCCTTGGATTGTCCGGTGATCCAGATGCGCCCCGTCTGAAACAGGCCGCGAGAGAGACTATTTTGCGGGGTTATGATTTGCGCAGGCATTGCCTGCCTGCCCAGATTGATTGGGTGGAAAGCTGCCAAGCGATGCGGTAAACCCTTTCGACTTCACGAAAGAGGCGCAAATGGTCCAGATCCGGCTGACGAACACCCGCACGCGGCGCAAGGAAGACCTTGTGCCGATCGATCCCCAGAATGTCCGCCTGTATCTATGTGGGCCGACGGTCTATGACCGCGCGCATCTGGGCAATGCCCGTCCCGTGCTGGTTTTCGACGTTCTGGTCCGGTTGTTGAACCATATCTATGGCGCGGATCATGTCACCTATGTCCGCAATTTCACCGATGTGGACGATAAGATCAACGCCGAGGCGCAGCGCCGCAAAACCGCGGGCAGCCCCCTGTCGCTGGAGGCGCTGATCAACGAACGCACGGCGGAAACCATCGGCTGGTATCACGCCGATATGGATGCGCTTGGCGCGATGCGGCCCGATCATGAACCCCGTGCGACGCAATATATCACACAGATGATCGCGATGAATGCGGACCTGATCGCCAAAGGCCACGCCTATGAGGCCGAGGGGCATGTGCTGTTCGATGTCCGGTCCTTCCCCGATTACGGCAAGCTGTCGGGCCGGTCGGTCGATGATATGATCGCCGGTGCGCGGGTCGAGGTTGCGCCCTTCAAACGCGATCCGATGGATTTCGTGCTGTGGAAACCCAGCAGCGGTGATTTGCCCGGTTGGGACAGCCCTTGGGGGCGCGGGCGTCCGGGGTGGCATATCGAATGTTCGGCCATGTCGGCAGCCCTGCTGGGTCCGCATTTCGACATCCATGGTGGCGGGTTGGACCTGCAATTTCCGCATCATGAAAACGAAATCGCCCAAAGCTGCTGCGCCCATCCGGGCGAAGGTTTCGCCAACATCTGGCTGCACAATGAAATGCTGCAAGTCGAGGGCAAGAAAATGTCCAAATCCTTGGGCAATTTCTTCACCGTCCGTGACCTGCTGGACAAGGGCATCGCAGGTGAAGTGATCCGTTTGGTCTTCCTTGAAACCCACTATCGCAAACCGATGGATTGGAGCGAGGAAAGACGCCAAAGCGCCGAGCGGCGGCTGTCGAAATGGGCCAACATCCGGCGCAACGCCTTGCCCAAGGATCACCGGCCTTTCGACAAAGCGGATATCGACGACCAAGTTATCGAGGCTTTGGCGAATGATCTGAATACCCATGCGGCCCTGACACGCCTCTATGAAATGGAACGTGCCGCAAAGGACGCAGGCCGTGATCAGGATATCGAACCGGTCATGCGCTTCTTTGCCACCTTGGATTTTCTGGGTTTTACCAAGCTGGATATCCATCAGCAGCAGCGAAGCAATTCGGTCTCCGAGGCTGTATCGGATGTTCTTGATAACGGTTCACTGGTGGAAAGTCTGCTGACTGCCCGCGCCGAGGCCCGCAAAGCGCGGGATTTTGCCCGTGCTGACGCAATCCGAGACGGTTTCGCTGCCGCAGGGGTTGATGTGAAGGACACCGCTGCGGGTCCGGAATGGTCGCTGGCCACCGGTTTTGACGCCGGTCGTCTGGCCGAGCTGGCACGGAACTTTGGCGCATGACCATAGACGCCTGCACCGAAATGCTGCGCCAGCATGACCCCGACCGTTTCGGGGCCGTGCTGGTGGCGCAACCCGAAGACCGGCCTGCGTTGGTTACGCTTTATGCGCTGAACCTTGAAATTGCCCGCGCGCCGTTCCAATCTGCCGAACCGATGCTGGCTGAAATGCGGCTGCAATGGTGGGTGGACCGGCTGTCAGAAATGGGGCAGGGCACGGCCCCTCCTTTGCATGATGTTCTGACGCCGCTTTGGGAGGCATGGGGACAGGACGCGGGCACTTTGGTCGATCTGGCCGAGGCGCGTCGCCGTGATTGCGCGCGCGAACCCTTTCACGATCCGGCCGAGGTGGTGGCCTATGTCGACGCAACGGCGGGTGCGCTGACATGGGCTGCGGCGCATCGCTGTGGTGCGACCGAGGCCACGCAGCCGATTGTGGCGCATCAGGCGCGTGGCATGGGAATTGCGGCGTGGCTGCGGGCATTGCCGCAATTACAGGCAATGGCATTGGGAATGGATCGTCCCGACCCCGAACATACCAAGGCTTTGACAGCCCATGCACGCGAAGGGCTGCGACTTGCTTCCCGTCAACATCGCAAACTGCCTGCGCGGGCGGCTGCGGCACTTTATCCGGGGCCGCGCGTTCCGCGTTTGCTGGCCGAGATCGCCTCGGGTCAGATAGATCCCTATGAGGCGACGGTGCCGCTGACGCCGTTCCAGCGGCGGGCATCGCTTGCACGGCTGGCAATGACGGGGCGGTGGTGGCGCTGACGCAGAAACCCCTTTTCCTTGCGCGACAGCTATGGAAGGAATTGGGGAAGGTGCCCGACCTATCGGGACAATAGAAAGGGGCGCGATGGCCAAGTTCGACGCAGAGGCAAAAGCAGGCCTGTCCCTGATCGCGCCACCGTTCCTTTATGCCCTTGGCATTCTGGCCATCCCGCTGTTGACGATTCTGGCCTATAGCTTTCTGACCGACGGCTATCTGGAAATCATCCGTGATTTCACATGGGCCAATTACGCCGAGGTATTGACCGACCCCATCGTGCTTGTGGTCATGATGCGGTCGCTGATTGTGGCGGCGGCGGTGACAGCGCTGACGGTCGGGCTGGCCTTTCCGGTCGCCTATTACGTCAGCTTTGTTGTGCGCCCCGAACGCAAGGCGATGTGGCTGTTTCTGATCACCATCCCGTTCTGGACCAGCTATCTGATCCGCGTGTTTTTGTGGAAGGTCATCTTGGGCTATAACGGCGTGGTCAATTCATCGCTGACCGGCCTTGGTATCATCGACGAACCGCTGACCTTTATCCTGTATAACGTCAATTCCATCGTGATCACGCTGGCGCACGCCTATGCGCCCTTTGCGATCCTGCCAATTTTCGTCGCGCTGGAAAAAATCGACCGTTCCCTGCTGGAGGCTGGCCGTGATCTGGGCGAAAGCCGCGCGATGACATTCTGGCGGGTCACGCTGCCCTTGGCGATGCCGGGGGTGCTGGCAGCGGTGCTGATCGTGTTTATCCCGACCATCGGCGACTATGTCACCCCCGAGGTGATCGGCGGCGGCAAGATCCCGATGATTGCCAATATGATTCAGGTGCAGATGCTGGCGCTGGACAACCGGCCCCTTGGATCGGCGCTGGCGGTGATGGCCATGGTCGTCGTGGCGGTGATCAGCGCGGTGTTCTTGTTCCTCAACCGTCGTTTCCTGAAGGTGCGCCAATGAGCATTCATTCCAAAGGTCGCGGCCTGCAGGTCTATTCGGTTCTGTATCTGCTGTTCCTTTATGCGCCCATCCTGCTGCTGCCGATCTTTGCGTTCAATTCGGGCACAATCATCGCCTTTCCTTTGCAAGGGTTCACGACCGACTGGTTCGTGCAGATGTGGGGCAATGCCACCCTGCGGCGCGCGCTGACGAATTCGCTGACGATTGCGTTCAGTGCCTCGGTGTTGGCGACTTGTCTGGGGGTGTTCGCGGCACGGGCATCGACGCGGTTCAAGTTTCCCGGACGTGGGGGGATGATGGCGTTCATCATGCTGCCCATGGTGCTGCCTGAAATTATCGTGGCGATGTCACTGCTGGTCGTTTTGCTGGGCATGGGGGTTCAGCTGTCATTGCTGACGGTTATTCTAGGGCATGCGCTGATCTGTATGCCCTATGCTATCGCCATCCTGTCCACCGCGTTTTCCAGTCTGGATCGCTCGTTAGAAGAAGCCGCCTATGATCTAGGCGAAAGCAAATGGGGCGCGTTCCGTCTGGTCACGCTGCCTCTGGTCATGCCGGGGATCATCAGCAGCCTGTTGATTTCCTTTACCATCAGTCTGGATGAATTCATCATCGCCTTCTTTCTGGCGGGCAATGAACCGACCCTGCCGACCTATATCTTCAGCCAGCTGCGCTTTCCGCGATCCATCCCCGTCATCATGGCGCTTGGGACGGTGCTGGTCCTGCTGTCGATCGTTCTGTTGGCGATTGGCGAATATTTCCGCCGCCGGGGCAATGCCCGTATCGGCGGCTCGCCCACCGGAGGGTTGCTGTGACTGACGCCAAGCCCATGATCGAATGTCGGGACGTTCATAAATATTACGGCGATTACCACGCCCTGCGCGGCATCGACCTGACAATCAACGGGGGCGAATTCTTTTCGCTGCTGGGACCGTCGGGCTGCGGGAAAACCACGCTGCTGCGTACCATTGCCGGGTTCGAGGATATCAGCAGCGGCGTCGTCCTGATCGACAGACGGTCGATGGAGGATGTGCCTGCCAACAAGCGCCCCACCAATATGGTGTTCCAGTCCTATGCGATTTTCCCGCATCTGACGGTGGCTGAAAACGTCGCCTTCGGCCTGCGCCGTGATCCGCGCAGCAAGGCGGACAAAGCCGCCGCGGTCGAGGAAGCCTTGGGCATGGTCGGTCTGAAGGGCTATGGCGCGCGTTCGGCCCATGCCCTGTCGGGTGGCCAGCGCCAGCGGGTTGCCTTGGCGCGTGCCCTGATCCTGAAGCCCAAGGTCTTGTTGCTGGACGAACCTTTGTCCGCGCTGGATCGCAAGATGCGCGAACAGATGCAGGTCGAATTGATCAAGCTGCAACGTCAGGTCGGCATCACCTTCGTTCTGGTCACCCATGATCAGGAAGAAGCCTTGGTCATGTCCGACCGCATCGCCGTCATGTTCGAGGGCGAGATCGCCCAGCTTGACGGCCCCGAGGCGCTTTATGCCCGTCCCGCCACCCGCCGTGTGGCTGATTTCATCGGGGTGATGAACTTTCTGCCCGCCAGAATCGTATCGGATATGTCGGGTGTCGTGACCGTGGATGTTGACGGTCTGGGGCAGGTCGAACTGCCTGCCAGCCAGATCAGCCGCGCCAACCCCGATGACGATGGCATCGTGATCGGGTTCCGTCCCGAAACGATGACTTTGGTGGCCGTCGGTGCCGCCCATACCCAGCCGCGCGAAACCAATGCGACGATAGACGAGGTCGTCTATTACGGCGACATGACTTATTACGATCTGCGTCTGGACGGGGTCGGTCAGGTCAATGGCAAGCCGCGCACCGTGCGGATTTCCATGCGCAACGTCTTTGGCCGCGACGTGCAAGAGGTCGGCACCCGCACCCGTCTTGCATGGTCGCCCGGATCGCTGGTGTTGTTTCGTTAATCGCGGGGCGTTAGCTTCAGCCAAATGCCATCCTTGGCCCTGATCGTCAGCCGCGCCACTGGGGTTGGCTGGCGGTCGGTGGTTTCCGACCGGAAGGCGCGGGTGATGGCGGCCAGCATGACCACGCCCTCGATCATCGCCAATCCCGCACCAGGGCAAGCACGCGGCCCTGCGGAAAACGGCAGATAGGCGTTTCGCGCGCTGGTCTTGCCTTCGGGCGTGTCCCACCGCGCAGGGTTGAAGTCATCGGGCCGGTCCCACAACCGTTCATGCCGGTGCAAGTGCCAAGGCGACACCACCAGCTGCGCCCCACGCGGCACGCGGCGTTCGCGGAAGGTTTCAGCCTGCGTCGCCTCGCGCGCGAACATGGCGACGGCGGGGTAAAGGCGCAGGGCCTCGCGGAAAACGGCGCGGGTAGATTTCAGGGTGGAAACGCTTGCAAAATCATCGGTCAACCGGGCAGCTTCGGCGGCCACGCGGTCCTGCCATTCAGGATGCGCGGCCAACAGCCACAGCGCCCATCCAAGCACCGATGCGCTGGTCTCATGCCCCGCCAGAAACATCACCGCGATCTGATCGATCATCTCGGCCCGCGTAAAACATTCGCCGGTTTCGGGGTCGGGCGTGACCATCATCTTGGTCGCCAGATCGTCGGGTGCAGTGCCTGCCGCAATCTGACGCCTGCGTTCATCCACCAGTTCAGCGATCAGCCCGCGAATTTGGCCCGCACTGGCACGCGTGCGGCGCGAATGGGGCCTCGGGATCCAGCGTGGCAGAGGCAGCAGAGCGGCCAAATTGACCAGCGGCTGAGCCTCTTGGTGCGCGCGGAAGGCTTCGAACACCTGCGTGGCGATGGCATGTTCGACCGGCAGGGAAAACAGAGCGCGAAAGATGACATCGGCCGCGGCATGGGCCGCTTGCGGTTCGACATCCGTGACGCCGGTGGGCATCCGCGCTACCGCCGCCCGCGCCGCATCCAGAATGGCGGGAAAGCTGTGACGGACACGCCCGCCCTCGAATGCAGGGTCGATGATGCGGCGCTGGTGCTGCCATTCGGCGCCGTTGCTGATGAAGACACCATTGCCCAGCAGAGGGGCCAAGCCTTCGCGCATCCGGTTTGATTTCGGGAAATCGGCGGGGCGGTCTTGCAAAATAGTCTTCAGCAGCGCGGGGTCGTTGCAGAAAAAGCTGTGGATGATGGGGGTGCGGAATTCAGCCATCCACGCGCGGTACAGGCGTTCGGGCAGCGCCCCCAGCAGGTCGCTGCGAAAGCCGCGCATCAGGGTGCGGATGGTGCCGCGACCTTCCGCGCCGGTGGGGCGGGGGGCCTTCATCCGCGTTTGCCGGCGGGGCGGGTGATGCGACCGGGTGACGGTTTGCGCCCTGCGAAGCGCTGCGCCAGCGTTTGCGGACCGGCGGTGATGGCAAAATAATCGTAATCACCGGGGCGGTCGAAGGCGCAGAGGTATTGGAAATGCAGCCTGAACCAGCGGTTGCGGATGGCCTTCTGGCGTTCGGGCGACAGGGTCTGGGTATAGGCCGCCGAGATCACCAGCGGCCATTGCTGGTCCGGCCCCGCCATACCGCAAACCGCCACTGGATCACACAGCGCAAAGCAGCAGGCATCCCCCGGTGCGGTGACATCGGTCCAGAAGATGCCCTCGGCCTGCGACAAAAACGCCAGATCATCGCGCAGCCGGTCGGCGCGTGGCAGGAACCCCGCCATCGGCACCACATGGCCAAGCGTCAGCAGCGACAGCGCGGGGCCATGCCGTGGGCCTTCGCGCAGCAGATCGGCCAGAACCGAAACCGCCAGATAGGCCCCCGATGAATGGCCGACAATCAGAACCTCGTCCAGATCCTGCGCCAGAATGGTATTCAACCGGTCGCGGAACTGGGTGATGCGGTCTTCCAGCGCGGGGGGATAGGCGCCGTAATTCGCGCAGGTGAAGGCATAATCATGCATCAGGTAATAGGCGAACAGCCGGTGATCCAGCCGCCGTCCTAGCACCAGCACACCCCACGCCGCCGCCGCCCCGACAGGCAGGCCCCACAGCCCGCCACCAAGCGCGGCAATGCCCCACGTCATCAGCGCACATGCCAACAGCGCCAGCAGTAATTGCACCAGCAGCACTGCGATGGGGTAAAAGGCCGCAATCACCGGCCCCCGACGCAGCCGCATCAGGCGCGTGATGGTGCCCGATGCGATGTAGATCCACATCGTGCGGAACAGCTGGACGAATGTGCCGACAATCCCCGTCGACATGGATGCCTGAACGATGTCGGACCACAGGGCGACCTCGATCCGTGTTTCGACATCGCGGTTTTCGATATGCGACCCCACGCGCCACGCAAAACCGCCGCCATCAGGCTGGGCCTTTTTCATCCGCAGCTTGTGCCCCGAAATCCGCGCCTGATCCGCCCCTTCGCGCCGGTAGAGTTCGCGATAGCGACGTGGCGGAATCGGGTCGAAACCCGGCAGATAGAGGACGTGGCGGCGAAAGGTGGTGGACATTCAGGCCTCGGACGGTTCACGGCCAGAATAGGGAAGCCACAAGGCGCGGCAAGCCCTTGCAGGATCAGTGGCTGTTCCAGCGTGCCTCATCTGCCTCGATCGCGGCAATGCGCTTGGCGACGGACGGATGGGACAGGAACCAAGCGGGCGCGCCACGGCCCATCGCGCCCGTCAGGCGGTCCAGTTTTTGGAACAACGATTTTTGCGGGGCGGTGCCGAAACCGGCTTTGATCATCAGGGCGCTGGCGAATTGGTCGGCCTCGAATTCGTCCTGACGCGACAGGCGGGCAGCGACGGCGGTGGCGATCATATTTGCAACCCAGACGCCGACGCCAGGCAGGATACGGCCCAAAACACCGGCCAGCGCCATGCGGATGGCGTTCTGTCCCGCAAAATCGATCATCCGGCGTCGGGAATGGCCAAGGCTGACATGGCCCAGTTCATGCGCGATGACGCTGGCCAGTTCTTCCGGCGTCACCTCGCAGGCGTCCAGTTTGCGGATAAAGCCGCGGGTCAGGAAGATGCGCCCGTCGGGGGCGGCAAGGCCGTTGACGGGTTCCACCTCGTAGATATGGGCGCGGATGGGCGGCAGGTCCATCGCTGCGCCCAGCCGTTCCAGCATGGGTTTCAGACGCGGGTGGTTCAGCGGCGTGGCACGTTCGTTCAGGTCCTTTTTCAGCCGCCAGGCGGAAAAGAACCACATCACGGCCAGATAGAGGCCCAGCAGGATGATCGGCGTGAACTTGAGCATATGACCTATATGGGGGCCTTATCGGGGCAATGCCATGCGTCAACCCAACAGCCGCATGGCCTGCGTCAAACCGTCCAGCGTCATCGGCATCATCCGGTCGGGAAAGATGGTGCGGATCATGTCGATAGATTGGGTATAGCGCCAATGATCCTGCGGTACGGGGTTCAGCCAGACATGGTCGGGCCATGTTTCGGCCAGACGGCGCAGCCAGACCTCACCCGCTTCGGGGTTTATGTGTTCATTGGCGCCACCGGGGACGGCAACCTCGTATGGGGACATGGACGCGTCACCCACCACGATGCATTTATAATCGCTGCCGAAGCGGTGCAGGATGTCCCATGTCGGCGTCTGTTCGGCCCAACGGCGGCGGTTGTCGGTCCACACGCCCTCATAGAGGCAGTTGTGGAAATAGAAGTGGTGCATGTGCTTGAATTCGGACCGTGCGGCGCTGAACATTTCGTCCACCACGCGGATATGGTCATCCATACTGCCTCCGACATCCAGAAACAGCAGCACCTTGACGGCGTTGCGGCGTTCGGGACGGGTCTTGACGTCGATATAGCCGTGATCGGCCGTCGCGCGGATGGTGGCGGGCAGGTCCAGTTCCTGATCCGCGCCGTGGCGTGCCCATTGGCGCAGGCGCTTCAGCGCGACCTTGATGTTGCGGGTGCCCAGTTCGACCTTGTCGTCGAAATCGCGGAATTCACGCTTGTCCCAGACTTTGACGGCGCGGCGGTGGCGGCTTTCGTCCTGACCGATCCGCACGCCTTCGGGGTTATAGCCATAGGCCCCGAAGGGGGATGTCCCCGCCGTTCCGACCCATTTATTGCCACCCTGATGGCGGCCCTTCTGTTCGGCCAGCCGTTCGCGCAGCTTCTGCATCAAGGCTTCCAGACTGCCCGAGCCTTGGATTTCGGCCTTTTCTTCGTCAGTCAACAACTTTTCCGCCAGCTTTTCCAGCCATTCGCGGGGCAGGGCTTGTTCGTTGACCAATGCTTCGACCGGAATTTCGTCCAGTCCAGAAAATGTTTCTGAAAATGCGCGGTCAAAACGGTCCAGATGCCGTTCGTCCTTGACCAGCACCAGACGTGACAGGGCATAGAACCCGTCGACCTGCCATCCGGCAACGCCCGCTTCCATGCCAGCCATCAGATCCAGCCATTCCCGCAGCGAAACCGGCACTCCGTGGCGGCGCAAGCTGTCGAAGAAGGGCAGGAACATCAGGCCATCCGGTCAATGAATACGGTTATGAACAAGCCGATGATGGCAAATATCACCGCAAAGGCAACCGCATATTGAATACGGTCGCGGCGGTTGCCGCCCAGTTTCCCTGCGCGGCGCGACCCCAGAAACGCGCCGAGGATGAAAGCAGCGATGACGATCATGACGGGCCTTCCGGTTGATCAATATTCCCTTAGCCAGATAGCCCGCCGCGCCACGCGCCGCAACCGCGCTGCGATGCCGCGCCTGTTTAGCCCGCCGTCAGCATATTCCGGAACGCATACCAGCTGTCTTTCGGCGTGCGGGCCATGGTGTCGTAATCCACATGGACCAGACCGAAGCGCGGGCCATAGCCCCAACCCCATTCGTAATTGTCCAGCAGTGACCAATAGAAGAACCCGCGCAGATCGACGCCCTGATCCATGGCGGCCTTGGCGGCCCGCAGGTGGTCACCTATAAATTGTACGCGGGTGGCATCATCGGTCACCGGATCGCCCGCGGCTTGGGCCATGCCGTTCTCGGTGACATATAGTGGCAGATCGCCGGTATGGTCGTTTTTCAGACGCACCAGAAATTCGGTCAGACCCTCGGGGCGGATTTCCCAATCCATCTGGGTTTTGGGCAAAGGACCCGGCACATCGACCGCATTCGGCCACAGGCCGGGGGCATGGGCGTTCAGGTGGCGGGTATAGTAATTTACCCCCAGCCAATCCAGCGGCTGGGCGATTGTCGCCATATCATCCTGCCAGCCGTCGGGCAGATGGGGACCGATGCCCTCCAGCGCGGCCTCGGGATAGCCTTGGCCCATAATGGCGCGGATGAACCACTGGTTATAGATGGCGTCCTGTGTGACTGCGGCATGTTTTGCGCTGTCGCTTTCATCAGCGGGGTGCTGGGTTTCGAAGTTCAGCACGATGCCAAGGTTCTTGGCGCCCTCGGCCCGCAGGGCTTTGACGGCGGTGCCATGCGCCAGCAGAACGTGATGCATGGCGCGGCTGGCGGCGTGGATGTCGCGCAGGCCGGGGGCGTGATGGCCAAGGAAATGCGACAGCCATGCCACACACCATGGTTCGTTGATGGTGGCCGCACTGGTGATACGGTCGCCAAGGCGGGCGTTGATGGTCGTGCACAGATCGGCAAATTGCGCCGCCACATCGCGGTTCTGCCAGCCACCTTTTTCGGCCAGTGCGGCAGGCAGATCCCAATGGTGATAGGTCAGATAGGGCTTCAGCCCGCGTTCCAGCATGCCGTCCACAAGGCGGTCATAGAAATCCAGCCCCTCGGGGTTCACTGCGACCCCGTCGGGCATCACCCGTGCCCAGGATGTGGAAAAGCGATAGGCGTCGAAACCGGCATCACGGATCAGGTCCAGATCTTGCGGCCAGCGGTTCAGGTGGTCACAGGCCCGCCCGCCGTGGCTGTTGTCGATGATATTGCCCGGCGTGGCGGCAAAGGTGTCCCAATGCGACAGACCTGCGCCACCCTGCGCCGAGCCCTCGATCTGATAGGCCGAGGTGGCGGCCCCGAAGGTAAAATCTGCAGGGAAATCCGAACGGGGGGGCAGCATCAGGTGTCTCCTATCTGGGGCGGGATCATGCTGGCACGTTCGGACGGCACCTTGAAGGGGTGATAATGATAAAGCCGCAGCGGCATCTGCGGTCCAGTTGCAACTGGTGCGGGCTTGGGGCAAAACAGTGTCATGACAACAGGACGTGCAACAAAACTGGAACAGGCACTGCGTGATGCAGGTGTCAGGGTCACACGCCAGCGTGCGGCGCTTCTGGGTGTGATTGCAGCAGCCGACGACCATCCCGATGCGGCGGAACTGCATGCACGGGCTGTGACCGCAGGGGCGGGTGTATCGTTGGCCACTGTGTACCGCACGCTAACCACCTTGCAGGCGCAAGGCGTGATCGAGAAGCTGGAGTTTCAGGGCGAACCCGCGCGATGGGAAGCCGCCGACCAGCACCACCATGACCATATGATCGACATCGACAGCGGTGAAGTGATCGAGTTCACCAACGACCGTATCGAACGCCTGCAGGCCGAAATCGCCGCCGAAATGGGCTATGATATTGTCCATCACCGGCTAGAGCTTTATGTCCGCCGGCGCTGATCTGCGGGTATTCGACAAGATCATCTCGGACCGCGGGTCGCGCTATGCGGTGGCGGGCGGGTCTGCCGCAGATCGGGGACAGGTGCAGGACCTGCTGGCGCAATTGCTGCGCAGCAAGCGTTTCACCAAGGCCACACATCACAGCTGGGCCGCCATACTGGATGAAGGTCCGGTCAAGGATGATGATGGTGAAAGCGGTGCGGGCGCGTTGATCCTGCAGATGCTGGAACGGGCACAGCTGACGAACCATGTGGTGATTGTCACCCGATGGTACGGTGGCAAGCATCTGGGCGGGGATCGTTTTCGCCATGTAGCCGATGCGGTGCGCCATTACCTGCGTGAAACCGGCCATCAGGTGTGACCCCGCGCCAATGGCGCAGGGTCGTTCGTCAGATCAGGGTTTGAACATGACCTTGCCGTCACGGCCCGGCGTGGTCGCCGCCTTGATCGCATCGGCGGGTTGATCCAGCCGGAATTCACCGCCCGAGGGCAGCTTCAACTTGCCGTTCATCACCAGACCGATCAATTCGCCGAACATGCGCTGCGCATCCTCGGGCTTGGTGGCGGCCATGACTTTTGCGCCCCAGAAGCCTTTGACCGTCAGATGTTTGAAGATCAGCTGGCTGCCCGGCATCTGCAACGGGGCGTTCGTTGCGGTGCCAAAAGTGACCATCAGCCCGTCATCACCCAGCAGGTCAATCAGACCCGAGACGATATCGCCACCCACGGAATCAATCGCTGCCTTGGCACCCTTGTCGCCGATAATCTTGCGGGCCTGACCGACCCAATCCGCATCATCGGTGCAGATCACCTCGGTAATGCCAAGCCGGGCCAGATCCTCGGCTGCGGCTTTGCGGCGGACCAGATTGACCAGTCTGACGCCGCGCGCTTCGGCCAGCACGGTCATGATCTTGCCGACCGCACCATTTGCCGCCGTCTGGATGACCCAGTCACCCTTTTCGACGTTCAGGAATTCCAGCAGCGTGATGGCGCTGAAGGGCATGGCGATCAACTGGGCGGCGGCCTCATCCGGCATTTCGTCAGGGACGGGGATCGCGGATGAGGCGTTGGCCAGCGCATATTCGGCCCATGATCCTTGCAGACCGGCAACCGCAACGCGACGGCCTTGCAGTGCGGGATCAACACCTTGACCTGTTGCCTCGACGATGCCGACCGCTTCACTGCCCGCGACAGCGGGCAGATCGGGTTTCACACCGTATTGACCTTTGATCGTCCAAAGGTCGTGGTTGTGGATAGGCGACATGATGACGCGTATCAGGATCTGACCTGCCTTGGGTTCGGGACGGTCAACCTTTTCCATTCCAAGAACGGTTTGAGGTTCGCCGAACTGGTCATAACTGACGCTGCGCATGGTCTATCCTTTCAGGTCGTTCCTATTCTGACAGGAATATGGGAAGCGTGCTTTCTATCTGCCAGAGGGAGCGGGCAAATCGGGTGTTATTCCGGCGTCTTCCCGCTGTCGCCGCAGATTGCGTTCCTGAATATCTGCCAGCATCTGCAAGGCGCGGTCCGTATCGGCACCTTGCGCCCGCAACTTGCGCCACAAGCGCAGGCAGGATGCGGGCGACCACGGCAGGGCCGCATGGGCCAGCCATTGCCGCAAGGGTTGGGGCAGGGCGTCGAATGTGGCCATCGGGTCGCGGCT
Organism: Paracoccus sp. JM45; assembly: GCF_003590715.1. Lineage (GTDB taxonomy): Bacteria > Pseudomonadota > Alphaproteobacteria > Rhodobacterales > Rhodobacteraceae > Paracoccus. The sequence goes on along the minus strand of NZ_QQVY01000001.1, from coordinate 566,103 downwards.
GCGGCGGGTCAGCGGGAATGCGGTTTTCCCAAGGTTGCCGACGCTCATGCGGCGCGCCACGCGGGTAGGGGGTCTTCCAGATTGCGCCACATGGCCGGATTGCTGCCGTGGTCGGCATCCAGCAGGCAGGCATCCAGTTCGGCGCAGATGCGGTCACGGTCCATGCCCGCGCCGATAAAGACCAGTTCCTGCCGGCGGTCACCGAAAGGTTCCTGCCAGTGCTGGTCAAGATAGGCGATGCCTTCGGGATGCGTCGGCCAGCGGTCCTGCGGGACGGTGGCCCACCATTGACCCAAGGGCTTGATGCTGGACAGCGCCCCCGCCAGCGAAAATTCGGCCACCCATTCAGGACGCGTGGCCACCCAGAAATGCCCCTTGGCGCGGATCACACCGGCCAAAGACCCGTTCAAGGCCGCGACGATCTTGGCAGGATCGAAAGGACGACGGGCGCGATAGACAAAGGAATCAATGCCGTATTCCAGCGTTTCGGGATTGTGATCGGCAAAGCCGTAAAGCTCTTTCATCCATTGGGGGTGCTGGTGGGCAACCTCGAAGTCGAACAGGCCGGTGTTCAGGATATCATCGGGGGCAACGGCGCTGTTGTCGGTTTCGATGATGCGGGCATCACCGTTCAGGGCGCGGATGATCTTGCGGGCCGCATCGACATTCGCGGGACCGGCATCGGTGCATTTGTTCAGCACGATCACATCGGCAAATTCGATCTGGTCGGTCAGCAGGTCGATCAGGGTGCGGGGGTCTGCCTCGTCCTCGACCTCGGCGCGGTCACGCAGAGCGTCATGGCTGGCGAAATAGGCGGGCAGGTTCACGGCATCGACCACGGTGACCATCGTATCCAGCCGCGACACATCCGACAGCGACTGGCCGTCTTCATCTACGAAATCGAAGGTGGTGGCGACGGGCAGCGGTTCGGAAATGCCGGTTGATTCGATCAGCAGGTAATCGAAACGCTTTTGCCGGGCCAGCTGGCGCACCTCGGCCAGCAGATCGTCGCGCAGGGTGCAGCAGATGCAGCCGTTCGACATTTCAACCAGCGTTTCGGTCGTGCGGCTAATGCCCGCTTCCGAGGCATCCATGCTGGAGTGGACCAGATCGGCGTCGATATTCACCTGCGACATGTCATTGACGATCACGGCAATCCGCAGGCCTTGGCGATTGTTCAGTAAGGCATTCAACAGCGTGGTTTTTCCGGCCCCAAGGAAACCGGAAAGGACGGTGACGGGCAGGCGGGGATCGTTGGACATGGGGGACCTCTGGCTGTGGTGTAGAGTTTGTTATAGTATAACGTAACATACCGCAACCGTCGGACTGCCATTGACGACCCGCGCAGCATGGGTCATGCCCCGCACATGCTGCGTATAGATGACATCACATATAACGTGCAGGGCCGGCCCCTGTTTGTTGGGGCCACGGCCTCGATCCCCGAAGGCCATAAGGTTGGTCTTGTCGGGCCGAACGGTGCTGGGAAAACCACGCTGTTCCGGTTGATACGGGGACAGTTGGGCCTTGATGGTGGCCAGATCAGCCTGCCGTCACGCGCCCGCATCGGCGGTGTGGCGCAGGAATCTGCCTCGACCGACCGTTCGGTTCTGGACACCGTGCTGGACGCGGATGAGGAACGCACATCGCTGCTGGCCGAAAGCCAGACCGCGACAGATGCCCACCGTATTGCCGATATCCAGACCCGCCTGACCGACATCGACGCCTGGTCCGCCGAGGCGCGCGCCGCGACGATTCTGGACGGGTTGGGGTTCTCGACCGCCGATCAGGCGCGGCCGACCAGCGATTTTTCGGGTGGCTGGCGGATGCGCGTTGCATTGGCGGGGGTGCTGTTTGCACAGCCAGACCTGCTGTTGCTGGACGAACCGACCAACTATCTGGACCTTGAAGGCGCGCTGTGGCTTGAAAACTATCTGTCGCGCTATCCGCATACCGTCATCATCATCAGCCACGACCGTGGCCTGCTGAACCGTGCGGTCGGGCATATCCTTCACTTGGAAAACAAGCAGCTGACGCTTTACACGGGCGGTTATGACAGCTTTACCCGCATCCGTGCGGAAAAGCGGGCCCTGCTGGCCGCCGAGGCGAAGAAGCAATCCGACCGCCGCGCCCATTTGCAAAGCTTTGTCGACCGCTTCGGTGCAACCGCCAGTAAGGCGCGTCAGGCACAGGCCCGCGTCAAGATGCTGGCCAAGATGGAACCGATCACCGCCCCCGAGGAAGCCAAGTTCCACCGCTTTACCTTTCCGCAGCCCGAAGAAATGTCCCCGCCCATCGTCGCGATGGAGGGGGTCTCGGTCGGTTATGACGATCGGGCTGTTTTGAAGAACCTGAATCTGCGGATCGATCAGGATGACCGCATCGCGCTGCTGGGTCGCAACGGTCAGGGCAAATCGACGCTGTCCAAGCTGTTGGCCGAACGCCTGACGACGATGGCGGGCAATATCACGCGGTCGAACAAGCTGCGCGTGGGGTATTTCGCCCAGCATCAGGTGGACGAATTACATCTGGACGAAACGCCGCTGGATCACATCCGCACGCTGCGTCCGAACGAAGGTCAGGCGAAGCAGCGCGCCCGTCTTGCCGGTTTCGGCTTGATGGAGGCGCAGGCCGAAACCAAGGTCGGCCAGCTGTCGGGTGGTCAAAAGGCGCGTCTGTCCCTGCTGATCGCCACGATCGACGGCCCGCATCTGCTGATTCTGGACGAACCGACCAACCACCTTGATATCGAATCCCGCGAGGCATTGTCCGAAGCTCTGAACGAATACACCGGCGCCGTTGTGCTGGTCAGCCACGATATGCACCTGTTGGGGCTGGTCGCGGACCGTCTGTGGCTGGTCAAGGACGGCAATGTCGGCCCTTACGAAGGTGATCTGGACGATTACCGCAAATTCCTGCTGTCCGGCGATGCGCCTGAAAAGCCCAAAGCCGTGGCCGAGGCTGCCAAGCCCGCGCCCAAGCGCCCGTCGCGCGATGCCGTACTGGCCCTGCGGTCCGAGGTTCGCAAGGCCGAGGAACGCGTCCAGAAGCTGACCGAGATGATGGGCAAGCTGGACGTCAAACTGGCGGATCCGAATCTGTATAACGACCCCTATGAAGCCAAAAAATGGGGCAGCAAACGCACCGAAGCTGTCAAAGCACTCGCTTTTGCAGAGGAATTGTGGATGACTGCACTCGAGAAACTGGATCGGGCGGAAAAAGGCTAAAGGCGGCATCTGTTGCGAAAATGCGCCTGCCTTCTGCAGAGTCTTTCGGGGCGGTTGTGCCGGTGCGGTTTCGCAACCTAGTAAGGGTAAAACCCCTTCGTTTTGGAATCGTCCGATGAAATACGCCCTGGCACTTGCCCTCTTGATTGCGACCCCGCTGCACGCGCAGGATTTCGGAGCGTCGGGTGGCCGGACGTTCTCGGCTGATATCGGGTTGGGTGTGTCTTATGGACCCGATTACCCGGGTTCGGATGATGGCGAGGCCTCGCCTTGGGTTATCTTCCGCAACGCAGGTTTCGGCACGCCGGGTGGCGATCAGGCGCAGGGCTTTGGCATCGCGCCGTCGTTCAACACAGTGGGTGAACGCGAAAGCGACGACAGCGCCGATCTGGCCGGTCTGGATGACATCAATCGCGCCTATGAACTGGGTTTGCGCGTCAGCTATGGCATGGGGCCTATCACGGCCTATGGCACGGTGCGCCGCGGCTTTGACGGCCACGAAGGCCTGACCGGTGAAATCGGTGCAAAATACCGCGCCGACCTTAGCGACCGTATTACCCTGTGGTCCGGCGCACAGATCGGTTACGGCAACGACACCTATAACAACACCTATTTCGGTGTCAGCAGCGCCGAAAGTGCGTCCAGCGGATTGGATGCTTACGCACCGGGCGGCGGCTTTAACGAAGCGGCCATCACCTTCGAGGCGCGCTATGACCTGAACGAAAACACCGCCCTGCTGGGTGAAGTGCGTTACGGCAAGCTGATCGGCGATGCAGCTGATTCGCCGGTTGTTCAGGAAGAATACCAACCCTCGCTGCGTTTAGGCGTGACCCGCCGGTTCTCGTTCGGGTTCTGATCCACAGTCATACCTGATGCATATTACCTGATGGCTCCACTTAATGGTGGAGCCATCAGATAATATGCATCAGGTGCCGGCGGTGTTTTGAACCTACGCTGCCACGGCATGGTCTTGCGACCGACACAGTCTTGTAAAACCAAGATTGGTGGCGCGCGTTATTCCCGGAATTATGTTTTGCGCATCACAGTTTAGGATAACCGCTTTTCGTTATTATCCAACGACAGTGCCATCATGTTCGATAGAGTCAGCGCCAAGATATTTCACGGCCATTGCCAAATTACCATAGCGCCGAAACACATGTTTGTCTGAAGATGTAAAAGGCCCGCTTCCGTTATTCCTGCCGGGCAGGAACGAATTAACAGCTGCCATGCTAATGGAAAACATGAAGGCAACTGTAGTCTCTGTCTTCCATTGCTGCCGTTTATTCAGGGTATTTCGATAAAAAATCCTGTTGGATGCCGTTAATTACCGAAAGACCCCAATCCGCGTTTCCATGAACCTGATCATCATCAGTGGTCCGGTAATATCTGGGATCAAGTAACAGACCGTCATCCCCAAGTTTGGCCCGCAGATCGATTATCTCGATGCCGATTTGCGAAAGGCGTTTTGCGGCAACGTCATCATAGGCCAGCCAAACATGCCTCATGTCCGGCGTGAACCGCGTCGGGCCATAGAAACAGGTCACATCGGGGACATGCTGCACAAGCGATTCATAAAAGCGGGCGTATGATTCGAAATGCTCCTCTGCGGCGGCTTGCGCGACTTTACGCGAGATCAGGCCGGGGTCCTGTCCGTTCTCTTTCGCAGCAACAATCAGACTGCGAACAAAATATACCGCAGTCATACCGACGTTGACGTAGACCGGAAGTTTCAGATTGACGATCTGGTTAAGGGTCGTCGTCAGGTTTTTGGCGCGATGTGCAACGCGGTTGTTCTTTGTCTCATCAGCGCGAAGGTCTTTTTGCCGGTTGAATTCGGACATTTGAAACTTCAATCCGTCCGCCGCTGAATATTCCAAGGTCGCATCGACATAATTTTGGAAAGATGCCGTCATAACCTTACGAAACAGGATGCCGCTTTCTTCCGCGGCCAAGGCTATGACTTTGGCATGCGAGTCACCGATAATCGCAGCCTCTAATATTTTGGTCATATGCTCTCTTGATATAATATCGTTGCACTATCCGTTTATTTATAAGTCATTCCTGTTTCATAGTATCATATAATATAGATAACGGCTTTAATTATACCGGTTATGTGTCCTTCGCGCAAATCTCTGGCGGTATCACATCAGGATTTGAACGGTTCGGTCCGATAAGAACCGCAATAATGAAATATCGGATTTATAAAATCATCTGCGCATTCCAGCGCTGATATCTGGCGACCCCGGGAGGACTTGAACCCCCAACCCCAGACTTAGAAGGTCCGTGCTCTATCCAGTTGAGCTACGGGGCCGCAATGCGGTCTGAGTGGACCGCAGGTGGTGTTTAGCGCCGATGCGCGGCGCTTTCAAAGCAATATCGTGCTTTTGGGCAATTCTTAGTCAAGTGTCAGTGTCATGAAGGTTGAATTCGGGTCGGGGCGGTAATCGGCGAAGGGCGGGCATTCGCTGAAGCCTTCACGCATATACAGGCCGCGGGCCGCGACAAAGCTGGGTTGCGATCCGGTTTCAAGCGACAGGCGGGTCAATCCGGTCAGGCTGGCATGGGCGATCATATGGCGCAACAACATGCGCGACAGCCCGCGTCCGCGGTATTCGGACAGCACATGCATGGATTTCAATTCGCCCAAACCATCGCCATGATCTTTCAGCGCACCCATGGCGACGGGGTTATCGCCATCACGGATGACAAAGAATGCGACGGACGACGTGGCCAAACCCTCTTTCGGCAGCATATGGATTGATTCGGGGGGCGTATCGGCCTGCATCGCTGCGGTATGGCGCTGGAACAACAGGTCCAGATCGGGGCCAAGCGGGCTTTCGCGGTGGATCGTCAGGGTCATGGGTGCAGCCTTATCGGACAAGGGTCGCGCAAGGCCGGATCCTTGCGCGACTTCGGGTTAAACCCTGCTTTACAGAACCTTGTCAAAGACTTGTTTCAGGCGATCCACTGCGCCCTCGACGTCTTTCAGCTTGTCGAGGCCGAACAGCCCCAGCCGGAAGGTCGAAAAATCGGCACCTTCCTTGATGGCCAAGGGCACACCTGCCGCGATCTGGGTGCCTTCGGCTGCAAAAGCCTTGCCCGATTTGACCTGCGGATCATCGGTATAGCTGACGATCACGCCCGGTGCCTGAAACCCTTCGGCGGCGACGGATCTGATGCCGCGACCGGCCAGCTCGGCCCGCACCGCGCGGCCAAGCGCCCATTGCGCGTCATGGGCTGCCTGTAAGCCGAAATCGATGGTTTCCTGCATTGCATCGCGCAGACCCAGCAGCGCGTCGGTCGGCATGGTGGCGTGATAAGCATGGCCGCCGTCTTCATACGCCTGCATCATGGCGCGCCATTTTTTCAGGTCCAGCGCAAAGCTGTCACTGGTGGTGGTCGCCAGACGTTCCGCCGCCCGTTCCGACATCATCACCAATCCGGCCGAGGGTGAGGCCGACCACCCTTTTTGCGGCGCCGAAATCAGCACATCGACGCCTGTCGCCTGCATATCCACCCAGACAGCCCCCGATGCGATGCAGTCCAGCACCATCAGCGCGCCGACCTGATGGGCGGCATCGGCTATGGCGGTGATATAATCATCGGGCAGAATCAGACCGGCCGAGGTTTCGACATGCGGTGCAAAGACCGCATCCGGTTTGGTTTCAAGGATCTTCGCCACAACCTCGTCAATCGGGGGCGGGGCATAGGCGGGCTGGGGGGCGTTGCCGGTGGGGCGAGCCATGACGACGGTGGTGTCACGGGTGAAATTGCCGGCCTCGAAAATCTGGGACCAACGATAGCTGAACCAGCCATTGCGGACGATCAGGGCATGGGCATCGCGACCGAACTGGCGTGCAACCGATTCCATCGCATAGGTGCCGCCACCGGGCACGATGGCCACCTGCGCCGCGCCATAGACCTGACCCAGCATGCCCGACAGATCGCGCATGACCTGCTGGAAACGCTGCGACATATGGTTCAGCGACCGGTCGGTGAACACGACCGAGAATTCATCCAGACCTTCGGGATCGACGCTGGGGTGCAGATGCGGCATGGAACGTCCTTTCATGGCTTTGCGCAAAGCCTAACGCGACTGCGCCCGTCCTGCCAGACCATCAAAGACCGCGCGCCCCCTTGCGCCTGCGGCATCTGCGCGACTACGTTCGGGATGTCAGCAACATCAAGGTTCTTTATGCGTATCGGCATACTTCAATGCGGCCAGTCGCCTGCCCAGTTGAAGGACAGCTTGGGCGATTATCCAGACATGTTCGTTCGCCTGCTGGGCGGACGCGGCTTCGACTTCGATATCTGGCATGTCGAGGGAATGGAGTTCCCCGATGACATCACAGCCGCCGACGGCTGGCTGCTGACCGGATCGCGCCACGGCGCATACGAGGATCATGCCTTTATCCCGCCGCTGGAAGATTTTATCCGCCGCACCTATGCGGGCGGTGTGCCGATGGTGGGCATCTGCTTTGGCCATCAGATCATCGCACAGGCGCTTGGCGGCACGGTTGTCAAACATTCTGACGGCTGGGCTGTCGGCACGCAGGATTATGACTTTGGCGGCCAGCAGGTGCAGTTGAATGCATGGCATCAGGATCAGGTCGTGACCCTGCCGCAAGGGGCCAAGGTCGCGGGCCGGAACGCCTTTTGCGAAAATGCCGCGCTGATCTATGACGATCGCGCCTTTACGGTGCAGGCACATCCCGAATTCAAGGATGAATTCGTGCAAGGTCTGATGGACACACGTGCCAAAGGCGTCGTGCCGCTTGAATTGCTGGCCCAGGCCGCATCGCGGATGGGGCAGGCGTCCGGATCGACCTTGCTGGCAGACCGGATCGAGGCTTTCTTCAAGCAACCGCGCGCCCTGTCGCGCCCTGACGCACAAGGTGCCGCATGAGCGACTGGACCGACAAGTTTCCCCAAGCTGCCCGCGATTTCGTCGCAGGCCGCCGTCTGGATGAGGTCGAATGCATCGTCGCCGATATCGCAGGCGTTGCGCGCGGCAAGGCCATGCCCGCATCGAAATTCGCGCGGCAGGAACAATTCTATCTGCCGAATTCGATCTTCTTGCAGACGATTACGGGGGAATGGGCGGACAATCCCTCGGGGGCGTTTACCGAACCCGATATGGTGATGAAGCCCGATTATTCGACCGCGACCGCAGCACCGTGGACCGCCGACTGGACCATTCAGGTCATCCACGACGCCGAAGACCAGCAGGGCAACCCTATGCCCATTGCCCCGCGCAATGTGCTGAAGCGCGTGGTGCAGCTTTATAAGGACAAGGGCTGGAAGCCGGTCGTTGCGCCGGAAATGGAATTCTTCCTTGTCGCCCGCAACATCGACCCCAACCAGCCGATCATTCCACCGATGGGCCGTACGGGACGCCGCGCCGCCGCCAAACAGGCCTATTCGATGTCGGCGGTCGATGAATACGGCAAGGTGATCGACGACATCTATGATTTCGCCGAGGCACAGGGCTTTGAAATTGACGGCATCCTGCAGGAAGGCGGCGCCGGTCAGGTCGAAATCAACCTGAACCACGGTGATCCCGTCGCCTTGGCGGATGAGATCTTCTTCTTCAAACGCCTGATCCGCGAAGCCGCCCTGCGCCATGACTGTTTCGCGACCTTCATGGCCAAACCGATCGAGGGCGAACCGGGCAGTGCGATGCATATCCACCACTCGATCACCGATCTGGAAACCGGCAAGAACATCTTTTCGGATGCGCAGGGGCGCGAAACCGATGCTTTCATGAATTTTATTGCCGGAATGCAGCGCCATCTGCCCGCCGCCATCGCGCTGCTGGCCCCCTATGTGAACAGCTATCGCCGCTATGTGCCGGATTTCGCCGCACCTATTAACCTTGAATGGGGTCGTGACAACCGCACCACGGGTCTGCGGGTGCCGATTTCATCGCCCGACGCGCGGCGCATTGAAAACCGTCTGGCAGGGATGGATTGTAACCCCTATCTGGGCATCGCGGCCAGTCTGGCTTGCGGATATCTGGGTTTGCTAGAGGCAGAGAACCCGCGTTCCGAATGTCTGGGCGATGCCTATATCTCTCAGGATGACCAGCTGCCCTATAACCTTGGGGATGCACTGGATCTGATGTCGGACAGCCAGCCGATGCGTCAGGTCCTGGGCGATGAATTCATCGACGTGTATGAGGCAGTCAAGCGCAACGAATACAAAGAGTTCCTGCAGGTCATCAGCCCCTGGGAACGCGAACATCTGCTGCTGAACGTATGAACCTGCTGCATCTGAACGACAGGGCGGGGGAATATCCGCCCAGTCTTTATGCATCCGACGCCAGCAGTGGGCGTCTGGACCCGTTGCAGGGGGATGCGCGCGCCGATGTTGTGGTTGTCGGTGCGGGCTATACCGGCCTGTCAGCGGCCCTGCATCTGGCGCGGCGCGGTTATGCCGTCACAATGCTGGAAGCACAGCGCATTGGGTTCGGGGCCTCGGGGCGCAATGGCGGACAAATCGGGTCGGGCCAGCGGCAAGAGGTTGACTGGCTTGAAAGCCAGATGGGCCGCAACACAGCCCGCCACCTGTGGGGTCTGGCCGAAGAGGCCAAGGCACTTGTCCGCGAATTGGCGCAAGCGGGCGGCGTGCCTGTCCGCGACGGCATCGCCCATGCCTGCCGTTCCACGGCAGAGGTAACCCACGCCCGCCACATGGCCGACCATCTGGCGCAGCATTACAATTATGACCGTGTGATGCCGTTGGACCGTGATGCAATGGCGCAGGCTTTGGGCAGCGACGCCTATGTCGGGGGGGATCTGGATCAGGGCGCGGGCCATGTCGATCCGCTGGCTTTGGTGCGCACCATGGCCGCGCAGGCACAGGCCGCCGGTGTCACCATACATGAGGCCAGCGAAGTCACCCGCATCGACCATGCCAGCCATGCGGGCAGCCCGTCACGGGTTGTCACCGACGCAGGGTCGGTGACGGCCAGCCATGTCATTCTGGCCTGTAACGGCTATCTGGGCACGCTGGACCGCCATGTCGCCGCCCGTGTAATGCCGATCAACAATTATATCGTTGCCACCGAACCCCTTTGTAACAACTTCCCCGAGGTTCTGCCCGACCGCATCGGTGTGGCCGATACGAAATTCGTAGTGAACTACTGGCGGATGGACGACCAGCGCCGCCTGATCTTTGGCGGCGGAGAGACCGTCACCTATCGTTTCCCGCGCGACATCATGGGCGTTGTGCGCCCGCATCTGCTGTCGGTCTATCCGCAACTGCGCGACGTCAAGCTGACCCATGCTTGGGGCGGTACGCTGGCGATCACCATGAACCGCATGCCCTGTTTCACGCGCCCTGCGTCCAACTGCCTGTCGGCCAGTGGTTTTTCGGGCCACGGCGTCGCCATGGCCACCCTGTCAGGCCGCCTGATGGCCGAGGCTGTAGCAGGTCAGGCCGAACGTTTCGACGTCATGGCGTCCGTGCCCACGCAGCCTTTCCCGGGCGGGTCTATGCTGCGCGGGCCAATGCTGGTGGCGGGGATGGCGTGGTATGGGCTACGCGACCGGCTGGGGTTCTAGCTGCGCGGCAAGCCCATCCGGTCCAGCACCTGCTGCCTGATCATTGCCGATTGCTGGTCCGGCACGCCCAGCAAACCGGCGACCAGACGGATCAGGCTTTCCTCACCCGCGCCACGGTCCTCGTCGGCATAGGCGACCTCCCACAGGGCGGCCAGAACACCTGCGCGGTCTTCCAGCGCGATGCGATCCTTAATCTGGCGGGTAAAGCGGACCGTATCACTGGCCTGCGCTTCAAGGGCTTCAGCCTCGGCGCGGCGGGCGGCGGCCTCTTCGGGGGTCAGGCCGTGACGGCGCGACAGAACACGGTCAATCCGCATACGTTCGCTGTCATCATAATTGTCATCAGCCCGCGCCACACGGACCAGCAGGGCAGCAATGGCCAGTTCGGCCTGCTGGCTGCCCATGGGTTCGGGCTGGGGGGTATCGCCCGTCAGCAGGGCCAGAATATCTTTGAACATAGGTACCGATCCTTATGGGGGCGTCAGCCGGCCCAACCCTCGACGATGATGACATCGGCTTGTGACACAGGGTCGCGCAGTGCCTTGGCCGCCTGATAGCCCACACTGTGATAACAGTCCTGCGCCGCCTGAAGCGAGGGGAACTCGATCACGACACTGCGGGAACGCATCTGCCCCTCGACGGTTTCCTGCGGGCCACCGCGCACCAGAAAACGTGCGCCATATTCGGCAAAAGGCGCGGCATTGGCGCGGCGATAGGCGTCATAGGCGTCGGGGTCGTCGATCGTCACATGGGCGATCCAATAGGCCTTGGTCATTGCGGCTCCGGTATGGTGATGCGCCCTTCGGCCACGCGGATCGCACGGCCCGACACGTGAACAGCGGCCAGTTTGCCCCCCTGAACGGTGACACGCAACCCGATGCGGGACGGGCGTCCCATTTCGACCCCTTGGCGAAGGGTTAGACGCGTTTCGCCGTCGGGCAAAACACCCGCTGCAAACAGCGGCGCAGCCAGAGTGGCCGAGGCCGACCCCGTGGCAGGATCTTCCGGAATGCCATTGGCAGGGGCAAACATGCGGGCGCGGAAACCCGACCCTTCGGGCGCATAGGCATAGACCTTGGGTATTGCCTGCGTCAGGGCATCGAATGCGGCTCCGGCAGGGCGGGCCTGTGCCAAGGCATCCAGATCACGCAAGGGCACAAAGATAAACGCGGGTCCGGCACGGGCGATCAGCGGCTTATGGGTGCCAAACCCTATCTGCGCCACCGACAGACCCAAAGCCGCCGCCGCATCCGCATCAGCCACATCCGCCCCGACTTCCGGCAGAACCGGAGCGGCAAATTCGGCCACTCCGTCAGCAATTGCCACAGGCACCAGTCCGGCCTGTTCTTCCAGCACCAGATGCCCGTTCTGACCATCTGACAAATGCAGGGCGCAACCAACAGTCGGATGACCGGCAAAGGGAATTTCCGCCAGCGGCAGAAAAATCCGCACCCGCGCCCGATGCGCGGGATCGGCGGGCTGCATGACAAAGATCGTCTCGGACAGATTGAACTGACGTGCAATCCGCTGCATCTGCGATCCGCTTAAATCATCGGCCCCCATGACGACGGCCAAAGAGTTGCCGCTGAACGCGCGATCCGTGAAAACATCATAGACAAAGAAATCCAGCATCTGCCCCCCCTCATTCGTGCGCAAATATCTCGCGGGGGTCCGGGGGCGCGAAGCCCCCGGTGGTATCGGCCCCGTCAGTACTTTTGCGGCACATAGAGGTCGCGGGGCAAGACCTCCCGTTCATAGTCGGGGTTGAAGACACGGTCGGGCAGGCACACTTCCTCGTGCGGCACATCCTCATAGGGGATCATGCCCAGCAGGTGGTCGATGCAATTCAGCCGCGCGCGCTTTTTGTCATTGCCAGGGACGATATACCAAGGGGCCTCGGGGATGTTGGTGCGTTCGAACATCTCTTCCTTGGCTTTGGTATAAGCCTCCCAGCGGACGCGGGATTGCAGATCCATCGGCGACAGCTTCCACTGTTTCAGCGGGTCATGCACACGCATCTGGAACCGCATCTGCTGTTCTTCGTCGGTGATGGAAAACCAGTATTTCACCAGCCGGATCCCCGACCGCACCAGCATCCGTTCGAATTCGGGAACATCCTGAAAGAACTGTTCGACCTGATCTTCATCGGCAAAACCCATGACGCGTTCGACGCCCGCACGGTTATACCAGCTGCGGTCCAGCAGAACGATTTCCCCGCCTGCGGGCAGATGGGGGACGTAACGCTGGAAATACCATTGGGTTTTTTCGCGGTCCGACGGCGCGGGCAATGCCGCCACGCGCACGATGCGCGGGTTCAGGCGTTGGGTGATGCGCTTGATCGCGCCGCCTTTACCGGCGGAATCGCGCCCCTCAAAGACAACGACGACCTTTTCCTTGTGATAGCTGACCCAATCTTGCAGTCGGATCAGCTCGGATTGTAGGCGCAGCAATTCCTGAAAATACTTCTTGCGGTTCATCTGGTCAGGATGGTGGCTGCGATAGATACGCCGGATTTCGGCGGAAAGAACCGCATCCTCCAGCTCGATCTCGATGTCCTCGTCCAGGGTTTCCTGCAATTCGGCTTCCAGCCAGTCTTTATAGGTGTATTCCATTGCGGTCTCCTGGGTCTTCATTTGGCGGCGTTCTATGCCAGAAATGTAACGGCAACGCGTCAGCGTGAAAATTGACGCGCGCATTGCGGGGTGACGGCCAGCACAAAGCTGCCGTCGCGCAGCCCGTCCACAGTGCCGCACCATGTCCCGTCAGTGGTGAACAGGCTTTTGGTGCCACGGGCAGGGCGATAGGCGATGCGCCGTCCGTTCACATCGAACAGGTTCATGACCCCGCCCGCATTTCTGGCGTAATACCCCAGGACATCGCCTTGTGCGGTGAAAATCAGCCGCTGTTCATTAGCAGGGTTCGAGGGCCGGTTTTCCCAAGCCGATGAGGAATTGGCCGTATTGCCTGCCGAATTCCATGCGGCATTGGGTGAATTGCCCGAACGCGAGGGGCTATTGGCCGGATTGCCCGGTCCCATATCAAAGGGCAGCTGCGTGCGGTCCAGCACAATCAGCGGCGCATCGGCCAAGACAGGGGTGGCAAGGCAGCACAGGATCGACACCAACCGGAACATTACGAAAGACCCTTTGAACGGAATATCGCGGCATCATGCCCTTTCGACCGGCCCAAGAACAGCCTGTGCACCGGCAGTTGTTGCGCCTGCGCGCACAGCCGCCTAATCGGGACGGGGCGGGACAATCCTGCTGCAGATAAAGGGGCTGACAATGGCCGACGACGACTATGTCTATGATGAAGTGACAGGCGAATGGCGCCCTGCACCCGAAATCGCGGCCGAGGCTGCTGCCGGTCAGGTTGTCCGCGACAGCGCCGGAACGGTCCTGGCCGATGGTGATCAGGTCACCGTCATCAAGGATCTGAAGGTCAAGGGCACCAGCACGGTGCTGAAGCAAGGCACCCTGATCAAATCGATCCGCCTGACGGACAACCCGGACGAGGTTGATTGCCGCCACGACGCCATCAAAGGCCTTGTCCTTCGGACCGAATTCCTGCGCAAACGTTAAGGCTTTAGCACCGCGATCACGCGGTTCCATTCCGCGCGATTGCCCGGCACACCCAGCCGCAGCCATTGCGTGGAATAGGGGAAACGCCGCGACCAGATATGCGCCCGTGCCAGCCGTTCCTGTGCGGCTGTGGCATCGGCTGTCTCGTACAGCCGGAACAGATGCGTGCCGCCCGCCTGCGTCCACCCCGCCCCAAGCGCCAGATGGTCCAGCCGCAGCGCGGCCTCGGCGTGATAGGTGACGGTGTCATCGGCCCAAACCAGATCTGCCATCGCGGCTGAGGCGATCTGCAGCGCCGGTCCGTTGACCGACCACGGCCCCGCGGCCTGTGTGATCTGTGCCAAAAGATCCGGTGCGCCAACGACAAAGCCCAGCCGGACCCCCGCCAGCCCCCAGAATTTGCCGAAACTGCGCATAAGGGTGCAATTGGCGGGCAGGTCGCGGGCCAGCGACAGGTCGGGGCGCGGGTCGGCAAAGCTCTCGTCCACCACCAGATGGCCAACCTGACCGGCCAGATCACGCAACGCCTGTGGGGCCCATTCACGTCCGTCGGGGTTATTGGGGTTCACCACCACGGCCAGATCGGCCCCCGCCATATCAGCCACATCAGGCACCTGTGTGACCTGCCATCCGGCAGCGCTCAGGCTGGCCGCATGTTCGTTATAGGTCGGCGTCAGAACTGCCGCCCGCCCGACCGGCAGGATGCGTGGCAACAGCTGGATGGCTGCCGATGCGCCGGCCACGGGCAACAGCTGTTCAGGCGCGCAACCGTACCATTTCGCGGCCACGTCAATCAGCCGTGATTCGGCTTTGCGGGTGGGCAGATTGCGCCATGCGTCGCCGGATATGGCGGGCACCGGCCAGGGCCGCCGGTTGATCCCTGTGGACAAGTCGATCCAAACCCCGTGACCAAAGCGGTTTTGCGCCTCGTCCAGATTGCCTCCGTGATCGCGTTGCATCTTGGTTTCCCGCGTTAATTCCCGTGTTTTCTGGTAGGGCAGAACTTATCCCCATGCAATCCATCCCCAGAAACCAGCTTTACACCAAACGCCCCCAACGCCACGATATATGGTAAGAAGAGGGCGGTCAGACGCCTAGTGTTGTGTTTTTACCAAGCGGCCGCCGCGTGTCACGCTCCGGTCCGCCAGAAGGCAGACGATGTCCCTGAACCGCGCCTATATTGCCAGCGACGACATCCACCCCATCGACATCGTCGAGGCGGTGGCGACCCATCACGATTGGGATTTCGACCGCCTGGCCGACGATGAAATCGTCATGGTCGTCGAGGGGCAGTGGCGCATCTATTCGCTGACGCTGGCATGGTCGGCCAAGGACGAGGTTCTGCGCCTGATCTGCACCTTCGACCATGATCCCCCCGAAGCGCGCTTGCCCTTGCTGTATGAAACCATCAATCTGGCCAATGATCAGGTCTGGGACGGCGGATTTACCTATTGGGCGGGCGAAAGGCAGATGGTCTGGCGCTATGGTCTGGTGCTGGCGGGCGATATCATCGCCACCACCAAACAGGTGGACCAGATGATCCTGAGCGCGCTGACCGCATCCGAACGGTTCTATCCCGCATTCCAGCTGGTCGCTTGGGGTGACAGCGCACCGCGTCGGGCGCTGGACATTGCCTTCGGGGAAACCTACGGCAGGGCGTAACGGCGGGATCGCCTGCCTGCCACATACGGGGGAAGCGGATGAGCGATTTCAAGGATATCAACGCACGCGGACTGGTTCTGGTCGGCTGCGGCAAGATGGGCGGTGCCATGCTGAAAGGCTGGCTGGCGAGGGGGCTTGATGCGGCCTCGGTCACTGTCATCGACCCCAATCTGGCGCCTGAATGGCAGGATAAGGGCCTGAACGTGAACGGCGATCTGCCGTCCGATCCGGCGGTGGTTGTTCTGGCCGTCAAACCCCAGATGATGGGCGACGCCTTGGGCCAGATGCCCGATCTGTCCGGCGCGCTGGTGATTTCGGTGGCGGCTGGCACTACGATTGCAACCTTTGAAAAAGCATTCCCGGGTGCCCCCATCGTGCGCGTCATGCCAAATACACCCGCCGCAATCGGCAAGGGCATTTCGGCAATGGTCGGCAATGCGGCAACCACCCCCGCACATCTGGACCTGACGCAGGCGCTGATGCGCGCGGTGGGCCGCGTCGTGCGGCTGGACAGCGAAGACCAGATGGATGCCGTCACCGGCCTGTCGGGCAGCGGCCCCGCCTATGTGTTCCACATGATCGAGGCGATGGCCAAAGCTGGTCAGGCACAGGGCTTGCCCGCTGACATGGCGCTGGAACTGGCCCGCATGACGGTTGCGGGTGCGGGTGCGCTGGCTGTAGATGCCAATGAGGACCCTGCCGTGCTGCGCCGGAACGTCACCTCGCCCAACGGGACTACGGCGGCGGGGCTGGATGTGCTGATGCAGGAATTGCCCGATCTGATGGAGCGCACCGTGACGGCGGCCACCGAACGCGGCCGCGCCCTTGGTCGGGGCGAGGCATGACCATTACCTTTGACGACTTCGACAAGGTCGATATCCGCGTGGCCACAATCACCCGCGCCGAACCTTTCCCCGAGGCCCGCAAACCCGCCATCAAACTGTGGCTGGATCTGGGTGATCTGGGGGAACGTAAATCCTCGGCCCAGATTACGCGGCACTATGACCCCGAAACGCTGGTTGGCACGCAGGTGCTGTGCGTGGTGAATTTCCCACCCCGCCAGATCGGCCCCTTCATGTCCGAGGTGCTTGTCCTTGGCGTGCCCGACCCCGACAATCAGGTTGTCTTGATCCGCCCCGATATGGCGGTTCCGAATGGTGGGAGGCTCTATTGAAACTGCTGGTCACACGCCCGATGACAGCCCGCGCGACTGCGGCAATTACGGCGGAATTCGACGCGGATTTTCGGGAAAACTACGCGCTAGATGCAACGCAGGCAGCACAGGCGATGCAGGATTACGACGCGATCCTGCCGACGCTTGGTGATGCTTTTACGGCTGCGGCCTTTGACGGCAATCCGCGTTGCAAGCTGCTAGCCAATTTCGGGGCGGGCTTCAACCATATCGACATCGATGCGGCCAAGACCGCTGGTGTCGTCGTCACTAACACCCCCGAGGTTGTGACCGACGCCACCGCCGATATCGCACTGACGTTGATGCTGACCACCCTGCGCCGCACATCCGAGGCCGAGCGTATGCTGCGTGCCGGCGACTGGGTCGGCTGGAACCCCACCCAGATGCTGGGCCATCATATGACAGGGGCGACCGTCGGCATCATCGGCATGGGGCGCATCGGCAAAGCCATCGCGCAACGCTGCTACTTCGGGTTCGGGATGAAGGTGGTGTTCTACAACCGATCAACCGTGACGGATCTGGACTTTCCGGCCAGCCAGATCACCGATCTGCATGACATGCTGCGCGCTTGCGACGTGGCGGTCATTGCGGTGCCGGGCGGGGCATCCACACGCGGGTTGATCGGGCAGGACGAACTGACCGCTTTGGGCGGTGACAACTTTTTGATCAACATCGCGCGCGGCGATGTGGTCGACGAGGGGGCGCTGGTTGCCGCACTTTATGCAGGCACCATCGCGGGTGCCGGTCTGGATGTCTATGCCAATGAACCGACCATTCCGCAGGACCTGATCGACGCGCCCAACACGACGCTGTTGCCGCATCTGGGAACGTCGACGGATGACACCCGCACACAGATGGCTTTGCGCGCTTTGAGCAATATTCAGGCCTTTGCTTTGGGCCGGAACCCGCCGGACCGCATCGTCTGACAGGGAACCTTCGACGGGGGCTGCGTGTTGTTCCGACATACGCAATAACCTGTAAGGAGCGCGTCATGAACTGGGATATTATTCAGGGTAAATGGAAGCAGCTCAAAGGTCAGGCCCAAGAAAAATGGGGCGAATTGACCAATGACGATCTGGACCAGATCGACGGCAACAAGGACCAGCTGGCAGGGAAACTGCAGGAAAAATACGGCTGGACCAAAGAAGACGCCGATAAGGAAATCAATGACTATTTCCGCGACAAGTAAGCGGTTCCAAAGTTGGATTGACGACAAAGGGCACCTGAAAAGGTGCCCTTTTTGCTGTGCGGGCGACAGGTTGATCCCTGCGCCCGCATGGGGCACTGATAACCAACCCCAGCCGGAGCCTTCCAGATGCACTATGCCTATGCCGCCGATGGCAACCGCCTGACCCTGCTGGACCGTGATACCGATCTTCGTCAGGCGATCTGGATCGATCTGATCCAGCCCTCGGATGCGGAAATGACGCAATTGCGGGATATGGGCTTCAACCTGCCCACCCTGGCCGAGATGGAGGAGATAGAGCTGTCGAACAGGCTCTATCGGGAAGACGGCATGGATTACATGACCGCAATGCTGCCCGGCGAAATTGCGGGGGGCGGGCGTTTGTCGATGCCGGTGACATTCGTTCTGTCAGGCACGCAGCTGGTCACCGTACGCCACCATTCACCG
Organism: Paracoccus sp. JM45; assembly: GCF_003590715.1. GTDB lineage: Bacteria > Pseudomonadota > Alphaproteobacteria > Rhodobacterales > Rhodobacteraceae > Paracoccus. Next base: position 547,246 of record NZ_QQVY01000001.1, on the reverse strand, counting down.
CGCCCCTTTCTGACCTTCCCGACACGGGCCGAAAGATCGACCCTTGGATGCGTCACAGCCGATCGGGTTTTTATCGGCCTGTCCGAAGAAATCATCGCCCGTCTGGCCGATATTCTTGAAGGGGCAGGGCGGATACTGGACGATACGACGGCGGGTGTCTTCGATCCGCGGTCAGCCTCGGCGGGGTCGGACCGCTTGCAGGACGCCCTGCGCGACGTGGGCCGCGAGGCCGAGACCATGGCACGCGTCCGTCTGGGGCTGTTGACCATCGAACGGATGCTGGCCTTCTTTACCGCCCTGATCGAGGATCGCCCCGAAACCAAGCGGCTGCGTCCCGTTGTCCGCGCCCAGATGCGCGATGTCCAAGCGCTAGAGGTTCACGCGGATTTCCTTGGCAGCCGTGTCAGTCTGGCCGTCGATACCACGCTGGGGATGATCAACCTGCAACAGAACAATACTGTGCGCATCCTGTCTGTGATCGCGGCACTGTTCCTGCCGCCGACGCTGATCGCGAGTATCTACGGGATGAATTTTGCGAATATGCCCGAATTGCAAACGTCATGGGGCTATGTCTATGCGCTGGTGCTGATGGGGGCCACGACGGTGGGCACCTATCTGTTCCTGCGCTGGAAACGGTGGTTGTAAGGGGGCGATGAACGCCCCCTTGGGGTGCCTTAGGCGATGCGCTTGCCCGTATCCTTGTGGAACAGATGCAACGCCTCGGGGCGATAGGACAGGTTCAGACTGTCGGACAATAGTGCGTCCGAGGGCAGGGTGATCGTCAGGCGTTCCCCGCCCGTTTTGCCATGGACCAGACGCTGCGCGCCCAATTCCTCGACCGCCAGCACGTTCATCAGGATCGGGCCGTCGGGGGTGACGGTCAGATCTTCGGGGCGGATGCCGATCTGGCCCGCATGGGCGGTGCCGGGCAGATGCGCGACCGCGCTGCTGCTGATCAGGTTCATCGCGGGGCTGCCGATAAAGCTGGCCACGAATGCCGATGCAGGGGTGCGATACACCTCAAGCGGGGTGCCGATCTGTTCGACCTGACCGCCATTCAGCACGACCAGACGGTCAGCCAGTGTCATCGCCTCCAGCTGGTCGTGGGTCACATAAAGCGATGTGGTCCGCAGACGCTTTTGCAATTCTTTGATTTCCAGCCGCATGGCGACGCGCAGCTTCGCATCAAGGTTCGACAGGGGTTCGTCGAACAGGAAGGCGGCGGGTTCGCGCACGATGGCGCGGCCCATGGCAACCCGCTGACGCTGTCCACCCGACAGCGCGGCGGGGCGGCGGTCCAGAAACGATTCGATCTGCAAGATTTCCGACGCCTGTGCGACGCGCTTTTCGATTTCGTCTTTCGGGGTTTTGCGGTTCTTCAGGCCATAGGCCAGATTCTGGCGCACCGACATATGCGGGTAAAGCGCATAGTTCTGGAACACCATCGCGATGTCACGGTCGGCGGGTTCGACATTGTTGACGACGCGGTCGCCGATGCGAACCTCGCCCTCGCTGATGGATTCAAGACCGGCAACCATCCGCAGCAGGGTGGATTTGCCGCAGCCCGAAGGCCCGACCAGCACGATGAATTCACCGTCCTTGATGTCGATATTGACGCCACCCACAGCACGGGTGCCACCGGAATAGATCTTGCCAAGATTGTCTAGGGTAATGGAAGCCACGTTTATTTCTCCGTCTCGACAAGACCTTTGACGAACAGGCGCTGCATGCCGATGACCACCGCGACGGGCGGCAACATGGCAAGCATCGCGGTCGCCATGACCAGATGCCATTGCGGCAGACCATCCACGGCGTCGGCCATGCGTTTGATCCCCGCAACGATCGTATAGTAATCCGAGCTTGTGGTGATCAGCAGCGGCCAGAGGTACTGGTTCCAGCCATAGATGAACAGGATCACGAAAAGCGCGGCGATATTGGTGCGCGACAAGGGCAGCAGGATGTCGCGGAAGAATTTCATCGGACCGGCGCCGTCGATGCGGGCGGCCTCGGTCAGTTCGTCCGGGATGGTCAGGAAGACCTGCCGGAACAGGAAGGTCGCGGTCGCCGATGCGATCAGCGGCACCGACAGACCGGCATAGCTGTTCAGCAGGCCCAGATCGGCCACCACCTGGAAGGTGGGAACGATCCGCACCTCGACCGGCAGCATCAGCGTGATGAAGATGCACCAGAAGGCCAGCCCGCGGAACGGAAAGCGGAAATAGACCACCGCAAAGGCCGACAGGACCGAGATGGCGATTTTGCCGATGGCGATGGACAGCGCCATGATCAGGCTGTTGAACATCATCGTGCCGACAGGGGGCGTGCCGCTGGTGGACACACCCGCGCCCAGCATCTTGCTGTAGTTTTCGACCAGATGCGGGCCGGGCCACATCGGGATGGTGCCCGACATGAAATCGGTCGCGCCATGGGTGGATGCCACGAAGGCCACCCAGACAGGCAGTGCGACAATGCAGACCCCAAGGATCAGCGTTGCGTGGGCCAGAAGATTCAGGCCGGGGCGGTTCTCGATCATCAGTAGGCCACCTTCTTTTCGACAAAGCGGAATTGCACCACGGTCAGCATCAGAACCAGCATCATCAGCACCACCGATTGCGCGGCCGAGCTGCCGATATTCTGCCCGATGAAGCCGTCGAAATAGACTTTATAAACCATGATATTGGTGGCCTGCGCGGGGCCGCCCTCGGTTGTGGCGTCGATCACGCCAAACGTATCGAACATGGCATAAACGATATTCACGACCAGCAGGAAAAAGGTCGTCGGCGACAACAGCGGGAAGGTGATGTCAAAGAAACGCCGCACGGGGCCAGCGCCATCAATGGCAGCGGCTTCGCGCAGGCTGCCCGGAATGGATTGCAGACCCGCAAGGAAGAACAGGAAGTTATAGCTGATCTGTTTCCACGCGCTGGCAATCACCACCAACAGCATGGCGTCGGTCTTGCTGCTGATATGGTTCCAGTCATAGCCCAGCTGACCCAGCAAATAGGGCATGATGCCGATGGTCGGGTTAAAGATGAACCACCACAGGATACCGGCGACCGCAGGGGCCACTGCATAGGGCCAGACCAGCAATGTCGTGTAAACGCGGGTGGATTTGATCATCCGGTCGACTGCGATGGCCAGCAACAGGGCCACCCCCATCGACAGGATCGTGACCGAAATCGCAAAGACCGCCGTGACTTTCAGCGAATGGAAATATTCGGGACTGTTCCACAGATAGGTGAAATTCTCGAAACCCACAAAGGTCGAACGGGTGCCGAAGGCATCCTCGCGCAGGAAGCTTTGTCTGACGGCTTGGGCGGCGGGCCACAGGAAGAAAATGAATGTGATGATCAGCTGTGGCGCCAGCAAAAGCCAAGGCAGAAGCTGGTTGCTAAAGATGGTGCGCTTCATCGGATACCATATTGCAGGGAAAGGGCATCACTGCCCGAAAAATGGCGATAGGGCCGCGCAAGATGCGCGGCCCCAGTGACATGTCGGTAAGTTACTGGTTCTGCTTCTGGAATTCTTCCAGCAGGGCGTCGCCACGTTCGACAACGCTGTCCAGCGCACCTTGGGCATCCTTGTCGCCCGACAGCAGCTGTTCGAATTCCTCGTCGATGATGCCGCGGATCTGGACATAGTTGCCAAAACGCAGGCCTTTGGAATTCGCCGTCGGCTCGTTCAGGGTGATCTGGTTAATGCCGGTATCTGCGCCGGGGTTTTCGGCATAGAACTCCTTCATCTGCTCACCCGCAGCAGCGGTGATCGGAAGATACCCCGAGAAAGAGGCCCAATCGGCCTGAACTTCCGGTGTGGACAAGTATTTGAAGAATGCCGCCGTGGCCGCATACTCTTCGTCAGTCTTGCCCGACAGCGCCCAGAGGGTAGCACCACCGATGATCGAATTCTGCGGCGCACCTTCGATATCGTCGTAATAGGGCAGCATGCCGAAGCCCAATTCGAAATCGGTCGCATTGGCAATGACGCCCGCGCGGCTGGCCGAGCTGTTCATGATCATTGCGCAATCCTGCGCATAGAACATCGGTGCCGCGTTATCGCCGCCGACCGGACCGCCATATTTGAAGATGCCTTCGTCGGCCCATTTCTTCAGGTTGCCCCAATGCTGGACCTGTGCGGGACCGTTCAGCGACAGACGCGCATCAAGCCCGCCGAAGCCGTTTTCCAGCGTGCCGATTGGCTGGTTGTGCCATGCGCTGAAATTCTCGGTCTGAATCCAGCTGATCCAGCCGGTGGTGAAGCCACAGGATGCCGCATCGGATTCGATGATTTTCTTGGAAAACTCTTCGACCTCGGCCCATGTTTTCGGCGGGGTCTCGGGGTCAAGGCCGGCTTTTTCGAAGACGGTCTTGTTGTAATACAGGATCGGGGTCGAGCTGTTGAACGGCATCGACAGCATGTTGCCTTCGCTGTCCGTGTAATAACCGACAACCGAGGGCAGGAAGACCGAAGGATCGAAGCCTTCGCCATGTTCTTCCATCAGCTGGTACACGGGAACGATGGCGCCCTGCGCGGCCATCATGGTGCCGGTGCCGACCTCGAAGACCTGAACGATGGCGGGCTGCTGCTTGGCGCGGAAGGCAGCGATCGCGGCGGTCATGGTTTCGGGATAGGTGCCCTTATAGGACGGCACGACCTTGTATTCGTCCTGACTGTCGTTGAAGCCCTGAACGATTTCCTCAAGCTTGGTGCCAAGCTCACCACCCATGGCGTGCCACCAGTCGATGGTGGTTTCGGCATTGGCGGCGCTAAGCGATGCAACAAGCGCCACCGCGGATGCGGTGCTGTAACGGATCATATAGTCTTCCCTCCCATTGGAGTTGCGATGTGACCACCGCCTAACCCCTCCGGACGACAGTCACGCAACATTATTGTGAAGGGAATGTGACAGTCTTTGACTGTTCGGTCAATCACGTCGACAGGGACACGTCCTTATTCGCGAGATTTGGTAAACCTTTGGACAACCGGAAGAATAGTTGCCTGCATCACCGGGTTGATGATCATCGACGCGACCGGCAGCAGAATCAGACCCAGCACCAGACCGATGATCCCGTCGAAAAAAGCCGTCGTCACCCAAGCGGCAATACCAGCGATGGCGGGCACGGCTGCAGCGGCGGCTTCGGCCATATGGTGGATGGTATCATAGGGCAGATGCCAGCCCAGATCATGCACCCCGTGGACGATGATTTGTCCGCCAACCCAGATCATCGCGGCGGTTCCGACGATCATCAGCAGCGTCATCAGATGCGGCATGACAATCACGATGCCCCGACCGAAGGCTGCAACCGGACCGGTTCGGCCTTTTGCCAGATGCACACCCAGATCATCGGCTTTGACGATCAGTGCCACAGCGCCATAGACGGCAATAGTCACCCCGACAGCCACAATCGCCAGAATCAGCGCCTTGACCCATAGCGCGTCAGAGGCGGGGATGGTCGACAGGGCGATAGTCATGATTTCGGCTGACAGGATGAAATCGGTTTTGATCGCGCCCGCCACGCGCGCCTCTTCCAGTGCGGCGCCGTCGCCTTCGGGATGCGTATGGGCCTTGCTGTCATGCGTGTCAGAGGCGTGGAACAACGATGCGATCTTATGCGCGCCCTCGTAACACAGATAGGCACCGCCCAGCATCAACAGCGGCGTGATCAGCCATGGCGCAAAGACCGTCAGCAGCAGCGCAACCGGCAGCAGGATCACCAGTTTGTTGAACAATGACCCGCGCGTGATCTTCCAGACGATCGGCAATTCGCGATCCGCCTTGAAACCCTGCACGTATTTCGGGGTGACAGCGGCATCATCGATCAATGCACCTGCGGCTTTGGCACCGGCTTTAGCGGCCTGTCCTGCCACATCATCGATCGAGGCTGCAGCGACCTTCGAGATGGTGGCAATGTCGTCAAGAAGCGCGATCAGGCCGCTCATATATCAGATCCCCTTTTTGGGTCGGTATGTGTGTTCACAGGTCCTTGGCACAGTCTGCCCCATGCCTTCGACATTTTGCAACGCTGCGCAACGCCCTGCGGTTCACCATAGAAAAAGCCCGCGCACCGAGGGGGGAGTGCGCGGGCAAAAGGGCCGGTCAATCGGGGGACAGACGGCCCCTATGCTGTTGGATGGATTACATCGCGGGCAGCATGACGGTGTCGATCACATGGATCACGCCGTTCGACTGGTCCACATCAGGGATGGTGACGGTCGCAACGGTGCCGTTTTCATCGGTCAGTTGCAGCGCGTTGTTGTCGGGGTTGATCGAGGCGCTTAGCGTGCAGCCGCCAACGGTCGGGACATCATGTGCGCCGCCGTCATCCGCGATCATCTTGCCGATTGCGGGCGACATCGCGTCGGCAGCAACCACATGGCAGGTCAGGATCTGTGCCAGCTTGTCCTTGTTTTCCGGCTTCAGCAGGTCTTCGACCGTGCCTGCGGGCAGTTTTTCAAAGGCAGCATTGGTGGGGGCGAAAACGGTGAACGGACCTTCGCCCGACAGCGTTTCGGCCAGGCCGGCGGCCTGAACAGCGGCAACCAGCGTGGTGTGGTCAGCCGAATTCACGGCGTTTTCGACGATGTTTTTTTCCGGGAACATTTCTGCACCACCAACCATGGTGTTCTGTGCCAGAACGGGGGCGGTGAACGCGACGGTGGCTGCAAGGATCGAGGCACCGACTTTGGTAAACTTGCTGAACATGGTCTTCCTCCGGTTTGATAGACAAGCGCAGATTTGCGCCCTGTGCCTATAGTCACGGAGGAGGGACGGGTAAGTTGCACCCGTCCCCGATTATTTTATGGTCACGAACGCGTGAGGTCCGAAATCGCCACCACAGGACCGGTTGCCTGACCGGTGGGCGATCCACCCAAGGGTTCGTTGGACAGGGCGATCTTGATATCCTCGGCGGGGTCCAGACCTTCGGGCAGGGTCATCCGCAGGTTGCCGTCGCGCGGCACCAGCCCGATGGAAACCGGCGCCGAGCCGTCAGGCTTGATCCACCAGATCTCAAGATCGCGATCGGAAGGCAGTGCGCCGTTTTCGGTCGCAATTTCCATTTCACGTCCGTCAAGACGGGCCGCGACGCGCATTTCGCTGTCTTGAACCTGCAACTGGGCCTGAAAGCCGGGTTGCGGCGCAGGCGACTGTTGTCCGGGCATCCATAAAAAGGCCGCGACGGCTGCGATAGCCAGCAGACCTGTCAATGCGCCCATCGGGCCGCGCCACCATGCGCGACGTTCGGTCGGATCATTGGCCAGCGGCGGGCTGGCATGTCCCAGCCGTTCACGGATCGCGTGACGGGCGCGGGCGGGGGCCATGACGGGGGTCAGCTCTTCGGCCAGACCCGCCAGCCGTTCCTGCCAGTCCAGCACCATACGCGCAAATCCGGCATCTTCCGACACGCGTGTATTGGCCGCGGCCAGATCATCATCATCCAGCAGGCCAAGCGCCAGTTCGGCCGCCAAAGCCTGATCTTCCTCATGCGGGGTCAGGGGGGCGTCTTCGGTCATTGGCTTACACAGTCTTTAAGGCGCAACAGGCTGCGGCGCAGCCAGCTTCGCACGGTATTGACGGGCATATTCTCACGCTGTGCCAGATCGGCATAGGTGACACCCTCAAGATAGACGGCGCGGACAGCACCTGCCTGCGCGTCGGCCAGCTTGGCCAGACATTCGTTCAGCATCTGCCGTTCCTGCGCCATGATCGTGGCCGATTCGGGGCAGGGTTCCAGCGATGCAACCGATGCGGCGGCATCTTCGGGGGCCGTGACGGGGCGTGATCCGCGGGCGCGCAACTTGTCGATGGACCGGTTACGCGCAATCGTGATTAGCCATGTCATGGGCGACAACCCGTTCGAGGCATAGCGCGAGGCACTTTGCCAGATGCGTATATAAACCTCTTGCAGGGTTTCCTCGGCCTCGGGGCGGTCGCGCAGCACGGACAGGCAAACCGCGTGCAATTTGGCCGATGTGGCATCGTATAGGGCGTCAAAGGCATCCCGGTCGCCAAGCGAGATGCGCGAGATGAGGCGTTCCAGCTCTGTTCTGCGTGCGTCGTTCAAGGGCCGCGTTTCCTAATGTGGGATTTCCCAGCCACCTTATGGATGCTGTGGCAAGGCGTCAACGCGGCCCGCCTTGCGTCTGCGGCACGAATGCGCGATCAATGCGCCAACGCGATGAGAGAGGCCGGACGAATGCTGGACATGAACGCCAAACCCACCGAAGAGATCGACCTGCGCGAGGTGTTCGGTCTGGACAGCGACATGAAGGTGAAAGGCTTTGCCGAACGCACCGATCGTGTCCCCGAGGTCGATAGCACCTATAAGTTCGACCCCGACACCACGATGGCGATTCTGGCGGGCTTTGCCTATAACCGCCGTGTGATGGTCCAGGGCTATCACGGGACGGGCAAATCGACCCATATCGAACAGATCGCCGCACGGCTGAACTGGCCCTGTGTGCGGGTGAACCTTGACAGCCACGTCAGCCGGATCGACCTGATTGGCAAGGATGCCATCAAGCTGGTGGACGGCAAGCAGGTCACGGTCTTCCACGAAGGCATCCTGCCTTGGGCGCTGCGTAACCCGACCGCGATTGTGTTCGACGAATACGATGCAGGCCGCGCCGACGTGATGTTCGTTATCCAGCGTGTGCTGGAGGCTGACGGCAAGCTGACCTTGCTGGACCAGAACGAGGTGATCACTCCGAACCCCTTCTTCCGCCTGTTCGCCACCGCAAACACCGTGGGTCTGGGCGATACGACGGGCCTGTATCACGGCACGCAGCAGATCAACCAAGGCCAGATGGACCGTTGGTCGCTGGTCTCGACGCTGAACTATCTGTCCCATGATGCAGAAGCCGCGATCGTGCTGGCCAAGAACCCGACCTATAACACCGAAAAAGGCCGCAAGACGGTCGGCCAGATGGTCACTTTGGCCGATCTGACCCGCAAGGCCTTCATGCAGGGCGATCTGTCGACGGTCATGTCGCCGCGGACGGTGATCTCGTGGGCGCAGAACACGCGTATTTTCGACAATGTCGGCTATGCGTTTCGCCTGACCTTCCTGAACAAATGTGACGAATTGGAACGCCAGACGGTGGCCGAGTTCTATCAGCGTCTGTTCGACGAGGAACTGCCCGAAAGCGCAGCCAGCATCGCCGTATAACAACGGCTGACGCGGGCAGGCCCGATGCCTGCCCGCGCATGATTCAAAAGACCGCCGCGTGGGGAGAAGACGTGACATGAACAAGCCCACTGACAATCCCGCCGATCCCTTCAAGAAGGCGCTGACCCAAGCGACGCGGGCGCTGGCGGATGAACATGAACTGAACGTCAGCTTTACGGCAGACCCCTCGGGTGTGGCGGGTGATACCATGCGCTTGCCCCAGATCAGCCGCCGCATGGGCCGGGACGAGGTTCTGCTGGCCCGTGGCACCGCGGATGCGCTGGCCATGCGGATGCGCCACCATGATGCGGCGACCCATGCGAAATATGTCCCCGCAGGCCCGATGGCCCGCGAGCTGTATGAAGCCATGGAAACCGCCCGCTGCGAGGCTTTGGGCGCCCGCGACATGCCCGGTGCCCTGTCCAATATCGATGCCCGTATCGGTGCCGACGCTGATAAAAAGGGCTATGCCCAGATTAATGCGCCTGCTGACGCCCCCCTGTCGGTTGCGGCAGGCTATATCGTGCGTCAAGCGGCCACGGGTCGTCCCTTGCCAGCAGGCGCGCAGAATGTCGCCGATCTGTGGCGTCCTTTTGTCGAAAGCCAGGCCGGTGGATCGCTGTCGGATGTGAATGACGCATTGGCCGACCAGTCGGATTTTGCCCGCCTTGCCCGCAAGATCATCACCGATCTGGGCTATGGCGACCAGCTGGGCGAAGACCCCGACCAGCCCGAGGATGACGACGCCGAAGACAACGCCGAACAGGACGAGGAAGCCGGCGACAACCAGTCCCCCGAGGAAGACGAGGGCGAGGACGCCGAATCCAGCGCCGAACGTAGTCAGGAACAGACGCAGGACGAAAAGCAGGCCTCGGTCAGTATGGACGACCAGTCCGAGGACGAGATGGCGGATGAGGGCGAGATGCCCGATTCGGACCCGCCCCCTGATCAGCCGCCCCCCGTCAGCGATGCCAGCGCCGATTATACGGTCTTTGCCCAGACATGGGACGAAGAAATCCGCGCCGAGGATCTGGCCGATGAGGCCGAACTGGAACGTTTGCGCGCCTATCTGGACAAACAGCTGGACCCGTTGCGCGGTGCGGTCAGCCGTCTGGCCAACAAATTGCAGCGCCGTTTGCAGGCCCAGCAGAACCGCAGCTGGGAGTTCGATAAGGAAGAAGGCGTGCTGGATGCAGGCCGTCTGGCGCGCGTCGTTGCCAACCCGACGATGCCCTTGTCCTTCAAGATCGAGAAAGACACCGAATTCCGCGACACGGTCGTGACGCTGCTGATCGACAATTCGGGGTCGATGCGTGGTCGTCCGATCAGCATTGCCGCGATCTGTGCCGATGTTCTGGCACGCACGTTGGAACGCTGCAACGTCAAGGTCGAGATTCTGGGCTTTACCACCCGCGCATGGAAGGGCGGCCAAGCCCGCGAGGCTTGGCTGGCCGCCGGTCGCCCCGCCCAGCCCGGACGCCTGAACGATCTGCGCCACATCGTCTATAAATCCGCCGATGCGCCTTGGCGTCGGGTACGGCCCAATCTGGGCCTGATGATGAAGGAGGGTCTGCTGAAGGAAAACATCGACGGTGAGGCCTTGGAATGGGCGCACCGCAGGTTGTCCAAGCGGACCGAGGCGCGCAAGATCCTGATGGTGATTTCGGATGGCGCACCGGTCGATGATTCGACGCTGTCAGTGAACCCCGCCAATTTCCTTGAACGGCATCTGCGCGATGTGATCGCTATGGTCGAAAAACGCCGCGCGGTCGAGTTGTTGGCCATTGGTATCGGCCATGATGTGACACGCTATTACGAACGCGCCGTCACAATTACCGACGCAGAACAACTGGCGGGTGCGATCACCGAACAACTGGCTGCGTTGTTTGACAGCGATCCGCGCAAAAGGGCGCGGGTGTTGGGCATGGCGTCGCAACGTCGGGGCTGATCTGCGTCCCGCGACAGCAGGGGGGCCAGCCCCCCGGACCCCCCGCCGTGGGTGACGGGGTCAGGCGTGTTCCTCGGCTGCGGTTTCGGCAAGGGCCTGGTTCAGGGTTCGCAGTGCATCGATGTGATAGACCACGCCGATAATCTGCGGTTCCGTATCGGGGTCCGGTTGGGACATGACGGGCAGGAAAGCGGCCTTGGTCCGGTCGAATTCCTGCAGGGCTTTTTCAAGTGTCGTCCCCTGTTGCAATGTCTGGCCCGAGGCCGCGATATTGCGGACCAGATCGGTGGCCGGTGCGGCATCGCTGTCCAAGGCGCGAATGACCGGTGTGATACGCAGATTGCGCGGCAGCCAGATGTGCGGACCCTCGGCCAGATGGATGCCACGGTTTTCCAACTGGCTGAAAAAGAACGACCGCCGCAACAAGCGCGATGCCAGGGCCGAGCTGAGCGAGATGGCCGTCATGACCGCGATGCCGGTTTGCCAGTCGCCGGTCATTTCGAAGACGATCAGGGCTGTTGAAATGGGGGCACCAAGAACGGCGGCACCGACAGCGCCCATGCCTGCGAAAGCATAGACATTCACATTGCCCGAAAACGTCGGCAGCAGGCTGGTCGCGATGATGCCGAAGGCCAGCCCTGTCAGTGACCCCATCACCAAGGCGGGCGAGAATATGCCACCGCCCATGCGCCCGCCAAGGGTAATGGCGACCGCGATGGCTTTGATGGTGGCCAGCAGGATGGCCTGTGGCAGCCCGATCTGACCCGTCAGCGCGGCGGCGGTGGTTTCATATCCGACGCCGATGATATGGGGAAAGCGGATCGCAATCAGGCCAAGACACAGGCCAGCAAGGGCAGGTCGCACCCAACGCGGCCAGCCAAGGCGGGTCATGACCATCGTGCCTATGCGATCCGCGCGGAAGATACCGCGCATAATTGCCGCCGCGACCAATGCGCAGATCAGACCCAGCAACATGAAGGCGGGCAGTTCGACATAGAACCCGATGTCCATGCGGTCGGGCAGGATGAATTCGGTCAACCCGCCGAACTGCATGCGGTTGATCACGGTGCCAGCAACGGCGGCAATGGCGATGGGGGCAAAGGCGTGGACGGCGAAATGGCGTAAGACCACCTCATGGGCGAAAAGCGCACCGGCGATGGGGGCGTTGAAGCTGGCGGCGACGGCGCCCGCCACCCCGCAGCCCAGCAATTCACGGCCCGTAATCGGGCTGGCCTTGATGCGGCGGGCAACCGCGGTTGAAATGACACCGGCCAGATGAACCACTGGACCTTCACGGCCCGAACTGCCGCCCGTCCCAAGGGTGATCAGCGATGCGGCGGCGGATGCCAGACCTTCGCGGGTTTCGACGCGTCCACCGTCAAGGGCCGCACCCTCGATCACGTCAGAGACTGCGCGGACGCGGGCGTCCGTGGTGAAACGGTCAAGGATCAGCCCGACGGCCAGCCCGCCGATCACCGGCACGATCAACAGCCAGCCCCAAGGCAATTCACCCGCCACGCTGGCCATTGTTACATCATCAGCCCCGTACACCGCGCGTTGCAGGGCGGAAATCCCCAAGCGGAACCCCAATGCGGCAAAGCCTGCGCCTGTGCCGATCAACAGGGCCAGCATCCAGAACTGTGCCTGACTGGGACCGCGTTCACGCATAATACGCATGACCTGCCGCGCGCTGTCACGAAGCGCGCCTAGCGGACGGATCTTGGTCGGTTCGGGCATGGGGCAAGGTCGCAATGCGGTTTGATGGGGTATCGGACCATAAAAGGGCGCCCGGGTCCAGCGGTTGCCTTTGGCAATATCAGGACTAATCTGCGGCAAACCGTTGAAAAGGAAAGCCCGATGCCGATTCCCCAAAGCCTTGCGACCGAACTGACCGACCTGCTGGGCGCGCGCTTTGTGACGGGGCAGGGGGATCGTGACCAGCACGCGGCCTCGGAAAGCTTTCATACTGCGCCGCCCCCTGATGCGGTTGTCTATCCTGAAACCACACAAGAGGTTTCGGCCATCATGCGGGCCTGTTCGGCAGCGGGCGTTCCTGTGGTGGCATGGGGGACAGGCACGTCGTTGGAGGGGCATGCCCTGGCGGTTCAGGGGGGCATCACGCTGGATATGGTGCGCATGAACCGCGTGCTGGAGGTGCGGGCCGAAGATATGCAGGTCTCGATCCAGCCCGGCCTCACGCGTGAGGCATTGAACGAGGATCTGCGCGCGACAGGTCTGTTCTTTCCCGTCGATCCGGGTGCCAATGCCAGCCTTGGCGGGATGGCGGCCACGCGGGCCAGCGGCACAACGGCTGTGCGTTACGGGACCATGCGCGACAATGTCATGGCGTTGCAGGTGGTGCTGGCCGATGGTCGTATCATCCGCACCGGATCGCGGGCGGCCAAAAGCAGCGCCGGTTATGATATGACGGCCCTGTTTGTCGGATCCGAGGGTACCTTGGGCATCATCACCGAACTGACGCTGCGGTTGCACGGACAGCCCGAACAGACAGCCTCGGCCGTCTGTGCCTTTGATAGTCTGCAAGCGGCGGTGGAATGCGTAACGCTGACGATCCAGTCGGGCATTCCTATGGCGCGGATCGAATTTGTGGACGCCCTGACGGCGCAGGCGTTCAATCTGCATTCGGGTGCCTGCATGCCCGAAACGCCGCATCTGCTGGTCGAATTCCATGGATCGGACAGTGCGGTGGCACAGGATGCCGAACGCTTTGGCGAAATTGCCCGCGAATGCGGCGCGCAGGGGTTCGATTGGGCCACAACACCGGAAGACCGCGCACGCCTGTGGCGAATGCGGCACGGGGCCTATCGCGCGTCTTTCGTGCTGCGGCCCGGCGCGGTGGGCGTGGTGACCGATGTCTGCGTCCCGATGTCACATCTGGCCGATGCGGTGGCACAAGCCGCCGCCGAGATTACCAATGCCGGAATGATCGGGCCGATTGTCGGCCATGTGGGGGATGGCAATTTTCACGCGCTGTTGCTGGTAGACCCCGATTCCCCCGATGAAATCGCCCGCGCCAAGGAACTGGCCAAGCGGATGGCCCGACATGCGCTAAGCGTCGGGGGCACGATCACCGGCGAACACGGGGTCGGCATCGGCAAGCGTGCGATGATGCAGGCCGAACATGGCGATGCATGGCAGGTTATGGGCGATATCAAAGCGGCGCTTGATCCCAAGGGCATCCTGAACCCCGGAAAACTGGTTCCCGATACCGCTGCAAGCTAGGCACGGAAGGGAACCGCGAAGGGTAAGCGGCGTTCCGAAAGCAGCCCCAACCCTGCGGAGGACCCGATGTCATTCAATCACCAAGATCCTGAAAACGACGCCCGTAATCACAAGCCCGCCATTATCGCCATTGTTGTGGCGCTGATTATTGCGGGTCTTGTCTTTCTGGTCTTCCAGCCCAGCAGCTCGGAACCGGAAGGTGACGGGATTGCCACGACCGCACCACCCGCCGACACGCCTGTCACCGATGCCGAAGGGCTGACCGGCGACGATGAGGCCCCCGGATCGCCCGGTGCGAACACACCTGCCGATGCGTCACCCGAAGCCACCCCCGAGGATTCGGCCCCCGGCGACCAGTAACCATAAAACATGGCGGGCCCTGACCGGCCCGTCAGCGGCTTTTCGTCCCTGACGCAGTCGTGACCACTCGCCCCCAATGACAAAGCTTCACGGTTTTGCGATAACGCGAAACAATGGAGTGCGTAACAGCACCCGCGAGTGACGCATGGATAATTGGGGCAGGCATGAACATCGTTAAGAAACTGATGCTGGGATTGATGGTGGTGACATTCGCCATTTCATGTTCCCGCACACCGCCACAGGGCGGATATGGCTATCGCAATGCCCCGGGTCCGGGCGCGAATCCGCAATTGGGCGATAACCGCCCCCATACATGGGGCAATCGCGGCCCCTATGGAATGGCCGTGCATGGAATCGATATTTCGCGCTGGCAGGGGGATATCGACTGGAACCGCGTTCGCGGTGCAGGGATCAGCTTTGCCTATATCAAGGCGACAGAAGGCGGCGATCATACCGACCCGAACTTCATGCGTTACTGGCGCGAGGCTGGTCAGGCCCGAATTCCGCGCGGGGCCTATCATTTCTATTATTTCTGTCGTTCGGGTGCGGAAAACGCCTATTGGTTCATCCAGAACGTCCCGCGCGAGGCAGGGTCGCTGCCGCCAGTGCTGGATATGGAATGGGCAAATTCGCGCACCTGTCCGCGCCGCCCCCCCGCAGCCGAGGTCAAGCGCGAGGCCGAGATTTTCCTGCAGATCGTCGGTCGTCACTATGGCCAGCGTCCTGTGATCTATACCACGGTCGATTTCTTCCGTGAAAACCGGATGGGCGATCTGCAGGCCGAATTCTGGCTGCGTTCGACCGCAGCGCATCCTAGCGAAACCTATCCGGGCCAGCGCTGGGGCTTTTGGCAATACACCGGCACGGGATCTGTCCCGGGCATTTCAGGCAATGTCGACCTGAACGCCTTTGCCGGATCAGCTTCGGATTGGGCACGATGGTTGCAGACACGCATGGTGCGGTAACGCCGAACCTCTGGCTGAAGGCGGAATTCGCGGCAATCTATCTTCTTGCCCCAATGGCCATCGCTTTGTTCCTGCCGCCCGGACATCTGTTCCGGGCGCTTGCCATCTTCAGCATTGCGGGCATGGTTCTGCTGTGGGTCACCGGAGGATTCCGGTGGCGCCAGCTTGTCCGTGGCTGGCGGAGGATGCCATGGCGTGAAATTGTCGGTATTATCATCGTTACCTTTGCGACCTGCTATCTTATTCTGGCAATCTCGCGGCCCGGGGCGCTTTTTGCCACACCACGCAACAATCCCATGATGTTGCTGGCGATCTGGGTGCTTTATCCGCTGCTGTCAGCCTTGCCGCAGGAACTGATCTTCCGCCCGTTGTTTTTCCATCGCTATGCCGCGATCCTGCCCGCCGGACGTGCAGCCATCGCGCTGAACGCGGCGGTCTTTTCCTTTGCACATCTGATGTATTGGTCATGGATCGTGGCATTTATGACCTTTTTTGGCGGCTGGATTTTCGCCCGCGCCTATCTGCGTCACGGCTTTCCGGCGGCCTGGGCCCTGCATGCAGTGGCCGGAAACGTCTTGTTTGCCCTTGGAATGGGGGTTTATTTCTACAGCGGCAACGTCGTGCGTCCGTTCTGAGCGGTTGACTTCGCGGCCAACCCGCGCTTTGTGCGGGGGTCAACAAATGGGGACTGATCATGCACGCCTATCGCAGCCACACATGCGGCGATCTGAAAGCCGCCAACGCCAGTGATACTGTCCGTCTGTCGGGGTGGGTTCACCGCGTTCGCGACCACGGGGGCGTGCTTTTCGTCGACCTGCGCGACCATTACGGAATGACCCAAGTTCTGGCCGACAGCGACAGCCCGGCCTTTGCGGCCATGGAAAAACTGCGCGCCGAAACCGTGATCCGTATCGACGGACGCGTGAAAATGCGCGACGCAAGCCTTGTCAACGCCAAGCTGCCGACCGGTGAAATCGAAGTCTATGCCACCGACCTAGAGGTATTGGGCGCGGCTGACGAATTGCCGCTGCCGGTCTTTGGTGATCAGGATTATCCGGAAGAAACGCGTCTGGCCTATCGCTTTCTAGACCTGCGCCGTGACAGCCTGCACAACAACATCATGCTGCGTAGCAAGGTTGTGCGGTCCATCCGCAACCGCATGTGGGATCGGGAATTCACCGAATTCCAGACGCCGATTATCACGGCATCCTCGCCGGAAGGCGCGCGTGACTTTCTGGTGCCCTCGCGTCTGCATCCAGGCAAATTCTATGCCCTGCCGCAGGCGCCGCAGCAGTTCAAGCAGCTGATCATGGTTGCGGGTTTCGACAAATACTTCCAGATCGCGCCCTGCTTCCGCGACGAAGACCCGCGTGCCGACCGCAGCCCGACGGACTTCTATCAGTTGGATATGGAAATGTCCTTCGTCAGTCAGGAAGATGTCTTCGCCAACGTCCAGCCCGTCATCCAGGGCCTGTTCGAGGAATTCGGCGGCGGTCGCCGTGTCGATACCGAATGGCCGCTGATCCCCTATGCCGAGGCTTTGCTGAAATACGGCAGTGACAAGCCCGACCTGCGTAACCCGATCGAAATGCAGATCGTTAGCGACCATTTCCGCGGATCGGGTTTTGGCATTTTCGCCAAGCTGCTGGAACAGGACGGCACGGAAGTGCGCGCCATTCCTGCACCAACCGGTGGCAGCCGCAAGTTCGCCGACCGCATGAACGCCTTTGCCCAACAGCAGGGTCTGCCCGGCATGGGTTACATCATCTGGCGCAAGGCCGAAGACGGCAGCACCGAAGCCGCCGGTCCGATCGCCAAGGCGCTCGGGGTCGAAAAGACCGAAGCCATCCGCGAACAGCTGGGTCTGGCACAGGGCGACGCGGCCTTCTTCCTTGGCGGCAAGCCTGACAGCTTTGAAGCGGTCGCAGGTCGTGCCCGCACGGAAATCGGTCGTGAATTGGGTCTGATCGACGAAAACCAGTTCAAATTCGCCTGGATCGTCGATTTCCCGATGTACGAAAAGACCGACGACGGCAAAATCGACTTCAGCCACAACCCGTTCAGTATGCCGCAGGGCGGGATGGAGGCGCTGGAAGGCGATCCGCTGAAGGTGCTGGGCTATCAGTACGATCTTGCCTGCAACGGCTACGAACTGATCAGCGGCGCGATCCGGAACCACAAGCCGGAAATCATGTTCAAAGCCTTCGAACTGGCTGGCTATCCCGCTAGCGAAGTCGAAAAGCGCTTTGGTGGCATGGTCAAGGCGTTCCGCTATGGCGCGCCGCCGCACGGTGGTTGTGCCGCCGGTATCGACCGCATCGTGATGCTGCTGGCCGATGAACAGAACATCCGCGAGGTGATCATGTTCCCGATGAACCAGCGCGCCGAGGACCTGATGATGGGCGCCCCGTCAGAGCCTACCAATGACCAGATGCGCGACCTGCGTCTGCGTTCCTTGCCGAAAGAGTGAACTGACAGACGGGCTTCGACATGGCATGATGCTGCACAGCAGCAAACCTGTCCGGAGCCCGTAACCCCATGCCGTTGCCTTTTGAACAGCTTGCGGCAATCCGCCTTGGTTTCGGATTGTCGCCCCAAAACAATATTCCGACAGATCCCGCAGGTTTGGCCCGATCCGTCTCTGCATCCGGTCCCGAACAGGATAGCATTACGCTGGATCAGGTGCGCCAATGGCATCGCGAAGGACAGCTTTTGTCGCGCGACGCCCGCAATGGCACCAAAGACCAGCAAAAAGCCGACAGATCCCACCGCCAGAATATGCGCGCGCTGTTCAACACAGCCGTTCTGCGCAGATTTGCGCGGGCGGTTGATGATCCGACAGGATTTGGTGAACGTCTTGTCTGGTTCTGGTCGGACCATTTTACCGTGTCGGGCGGCAGCGTCTATTTCAACCTGATGTCGGATGCCTTTGTGCAGGACGCAATCCGGCCACATCTGACCGGCCGGTTTGCGGATATGATGTTTGCGGCCGAAACCCATCCGGCGATGCTGCGATATCTGGACCAAACCAGCTCTATCGGGCCGAATTCCGTTCTGGCGCGTCAAAAGCCGGATAAGCCGGGCGGGCTGAATGAAAACCTTGCGCGCGAGATGATCGAACTGCACAGCATGGGTGTCGGGGCGGAATATACCCAAGCCGATGTCGAACAACTGGCACGTCTGCTGACCGGTCTGACCTATAACCCGCGGCAGAATACGGTCTTTCGCGCCAGACGTGCGGAACCGGGTGCCGATACAGTCCTTGGCGAAAGCTACGGCGGGGATGGCAAGGCCAGCTTGGGGGATATCCGTGCGGTCATCGAAAACCTTGCCACGCAGGATGCAACGGCCCGACATATCGCCCGCAAAATGGCGGTGCATTTCATATCTGACACCCCGCCGGATGCGTTGATTGACCGTCTGGCGCAGGTGTTCCGCGACACGGATGGCGATCTGGCGGCAATGAATCTGGCATTGGCCGAGTCCCCCGAGCTGGAACAGGGGTTTCGCACGAAGATGCGTCAGCCCTTCGAATTTCTGGTCGCCAGCATGCGCAGTCTTGGCATGACGGGGGCGCAGGTGGATGGCTTGAAGCCTGCGGCATTGCGTCGGCATCTGCTGGAACCTATGGCCATTATGGGCCAGCCTTGGGCGGCGCCCGATGGTCCCGACGGCTGGTCCGAAGCGGCCGAGGATTGGGCAAGCCCGCAAGGCATCGCCATGCGGATCAACTGGGCCATGACCAGCCCGTCCGACCTGCTGGCGGAACTGCCCGATCCGCGCAACCTGTTGCGCGATTGTCTTGGCGATACCGCATCCGAGGCTGTGACTTGGGCGATTCCCCGCGCCGAAAGCCGGACCGAAGGCGTGGCGCTTGTTCTGGCCTCGGCCGATTTTAACCGGAGGTGATGCAATGCTGACCCGACGCCTGTTCCTGAAATCTACCGCCCTGATCGGTTGTTCGGCTGCGGCCAGTCCGTTGATGTCCTCGGCCGCTTTTGCCAGCGCTCCGGGGGAAAACCGGCTTGTGGTGATTATTCTGCGCGGGGCCATGGACGGGATCGACGCCTTCCAGCCTTACGGTGATCGCAATCTGGCAGACCTGCGTAAAACACTGTCCTTGGGGCCGGATCACGGTGCGACCGATCTGGACGGTTTCTTTGCGCTGCATCCCGGCCTGTCGGACCTGATGCCCTTGTGGCAGGCGGGCCAGATGGCCTTCGCCCCTGCGGTGTCGACCCCCTATCGCGATAAACGCAGCCATTTCGACGGCCAGAACATGTTGGAGGCGGGGACCGGCACCGATCTGCATCTGGATGACCAGCAGGATGGCTGGCTGAACCGGATGTTGCAGGCGATGCCGGGGCAAACATCGGAAACGGCCTATTCGGTCGGGGTTGAAAAGATGTTGATCCTGCAAGGTGCTGCCAAGGCCAAAAGCTGGACGCCCGATGCGACGCTGGCGCTTAGTTCACAAGCGGAACGGCTGTTGATGCGGATGTATCATGATGATCCGTTGTTCCGCGAGGCCAGCGAACAGGCGCTGGAAATTGTGTCCGGCCTGCAAACCGGACCCGACCCCGATAAACCCCAAGAGGAACATATCGAACTGGCCCGTTTCGCCGCCGACCGTTTGAACCGTGATACCCGTATTGCCAGCTTTTCCATGGCAGGCTGGGATACCCATTCGGGACAGGCAGGATCGTTGAAGCGCAATCTGGGCCGTTTGGCCGATACGATCCTGACGCTGAAACAGGATCTGGGCCGGAACTGGGACACCACAACCGTCATGGCGATGACCGAATTCGGCCGCACGGCGCGTGAAAACGGTGCTGCCGGAACCGATCACGGAACGGGCGGAGCGATGCTGGTTGCAGGCGGCGCGGTGCGCGGCGGTCAGGTGATGGGCGAATGGCCGGGTTTGGGCGAAAGCGACCTTTATGACGGACGCGATCTGATGCCCCTGCGTGACATCCGTGCCTATGCGGCTTGGGCCATGCATGCCAAGTTCGGCATTGATAAAACGTTGTTGGAAGGTTCGATCTTTCCCGATCTGGATATGGGCAGCGACCCGCGGATGCTGGCCTAGGCGCAGACCTGCGGAACGCGGGCCAGTCTGTCCTGAACCAGACCGCTGATGCGGGCCAGATCGGTGGCCAGCGGTTTGCCCGTGTCGTAATCGCGGGCAAGGGCGGCGGCGGCAGCCTCAAGCGCGGGATCATGGGCGGAACGGGCAACACCGGCCAGAAAGCGCACGATATAGTCGATGACATCGGTATCCGACGCCTCGGCCAGCGTTTTGGCGACATGGGTCAGGTCATCGCGAAGGCCGGCGGTATCGGGCTGGATCACATCATTGGGCATGCTGCGGAGGGTATTTCCCACGGCCTTCGGCGGCATCGCCCGCAGGATGGTCTGCTGGAAGACTGCCAGACTTTCGACAGGCTTGGGCAGGAAATCATTCGCGCCCGCAGCAATGGCCTTATCCGCAAGATCGGGGTCGCCCGACATTCCCAGAATAACCGGCACGCGTGCTTCGGCCTCATGCAGATCGCGGATCAGGCTGGTGCCATCCCCGTCGGGCAAACCCAGATCGACAATCACCACTGACGGGCGATAGGCCGCCAGATGTCGCGCCGCCGACCGCAGGCAATCCGCGCGGCGAATCCGCGCACCGGACTTCAGGCACAGCAGGCGCACTGCCTCGCTGGCAAAACGCGAACCCTCGACCAGCAGCACGGTCAGGCCGGTCAAGGGCTTGTCCGGCAGTGATAATTGCCATTGTGGCAAGGGTTTGTCCTGGGCCGTTCCGTATGCGGTCAACATGTCCTGATCCCCTTTCATATCCTGCGTTCCAGATAGCCCCTGATTCCTGAAGAACCCGTTAACGAAGATGCTTTTCCTTCCAACAGCGACCGAAAACCCCTAGATATGTGTTGAAACGGAGGCTTCCATGATTGGACGATTGAACCACGTTGCGATTGCCGTGCCCGATCTGGCCGCAGCCGCTGCACAATATGAAAATTCGCTGGGTGCCAAAGTAGGTCCCCCGCAGGATGAACCCGATCATGGTGTGACGGTGGTGTTCATCGAATTGCCCAATACCAAGATCGAGCTGTTGTACCCTTTGGGCGACAACAGCCCCATTCAGGCGTTTCTGGACAAGAACCCCGCCGGTGGCATGCACCATATGTGCTTCGAGGTGGAAGATATCCTTGCCGCCCGTGACAAGCTGAAATCCGAAGGCGCACGTGTTCTGGGTGATGGTGATCCCAAGATCGGCGCGCATGGCAAGCCGGTGCTGTTCCTGCACCCAAAGGATTTCAACGGCTGTCTTATCGAACTGGAGCAAATCTGATGAATCTGACCGGCGGTATCGTTCTTTTCGCTTCTATCTGGTGGCTGACGCTGTTTGTGGTGCTGCCCATCGGCCAGCGCAGTCAGGCCGATATGGGCGAGGTTATGGCAGGCACCCATGCCGGTGCGCCGTCGCCTTTGGCATGGAAACGCAAGTTGTTCATCACCACGGCTGTGACGACGGCCATCTGGGGGGTGATCGCCTTTATCATTCTGGGCGATTACATCACCCGCGCCGACATCACCTATCTTGACCAGTTGATCCGCTGATCATCTGGAACAGATGGGTAAAGGCCGCCGCTGCCAGTAACGGCACGACAATATTGACCAGCGGCACCACCAGCCCCAATGCCACCAGAACGCCCATCGCCGTAATCCGGCCTAAATAGGCGCGACGCAGGTCCTGTGCCGGAAGGCTGGCCATGTGACGGCGGGCAGCCATCTGGAAAAACTCCCGCCCCAGCAACCAGCCGTTCGCCCCGAAAAACAGCACCGGCGCAAAGGGTCCCAGAAAAGGCGTTAGCAGCAGGCTGACCACAGCGACGGCCAGCACGGCGGCAACAATCGCCAGCGATTCTAGCAGCCCGTCCAGAAAATCAACCGATTTGCCGCGATTATGGGGATAGTGGATTTCCTCGACGGCATCGGCAACGTTTTCGGCAAAAAGGCCCGAAAAGCCCGCCGCCACAGGTGCCATCAGGAAAATTCCCATCAAGGGAAACAGCGCCAGTGACCCCCATGACAGAACTTCGGCCAGCTGGATGTGGCCGATCCATGGCAGGGTAAAGCCGCCTGGCAACCACAACCGGATAATCCAGAAGATCGCGGCTTGCAGCACCACGAACAACCCGACGGTCAGCGCGACACCCAACAGCACCAGTCGCAGAACACGAGGGCGCAGCAGGTCGGCCCAGCCACGCGTCAATGCAACCAGCGGCATCATGGCAGGAATTGCGCCTTGGCGGTAATGTCGGGGCGCGGGCGTTCGGGGGGCGTAGCGCCGCGTGTGCCGATATGGATCAAGCCCGCCACACGTTCATGTGCAGCAACGCCCAGATAGTTTTGCCCAAAGGTCCGGTTCAGCGCTGCAAATCCGGTCAGCCACGCCGCCCCCCAACCCGAGGCCAGCGCCGCATTTACCAACCCCAGACAGACAGCACCCGACGACAGCATCTGTTCCCATTCGGGCACCTTGGGACTGTCCACCGGCGAGTGGATCACTGCCACCACTACCGGCGATGCAAAAGCCGATGCCGCCTTATCGGCTGTGGCTTGATCCTGCCCGTCGGCCAGAACTGCCGCATGCAGTTTCGGGGCAAGCGTATCCAGCGTCTGGCGGCCCAGAACGACAAAGCGCCAAGGCTCCAGCTTGCCATGATCGGGGACACGGGCTGCAAGGGTCAGCAGCTGGGTCAATTGCGCCTGATCGGGGGCGGGGCCGGTCATCATTTTCGGGGGGTGGGACCGGCGCGTTGCCAGAAATTGCAGGACGGGGTTCATCTGGATCTCCTGTATCGGGACCATGGGTCGCCTTGGATGTCGCGGATCGGGGCGGGATGTGCAAGCAGGCTTGCCCGCGCTGGCTGTTCCGTGATCGAAGGGGCAATGTTTGACCTGTCCCATATGGCGGTGCCGGAAACGGTTTTCACCCTGCGCGTGACGCCAAAGGCGCGTCGTAACACCATTGTGGCTGACGGGGATGTCCTGCGGGTGCACACCACTGCCCCGCCACAGGACGGAAAGGCCAATAAGGTGGTGCTGAAGGCATTGGCAAAGGCGCTTGGGGTTGCCCCGTCACGTCTGTCGCTGGTCAGGGGGGACAGCGCACGTGACAAGCTGGTGCGGCTGGATTAACCGGTATTGGGTTCCAGCCGATAGTTGCCTTCGGGCAGGTTCAGGGCCAGACGCAGTTCCGTCAGCTGGTGCATGCTCAGGACAACGCTGACGACCTCATCCCCGTCGGGGTTCATCTGTTCGATCACGATCCGGTCGTCAAAGTTCAAAATCACCACATCCTCGTTCAGGGGGCGGGTGTTCGGCTCTGCCTCGTCGATCAGGGTGATAACGGTCGCGTCGAAATCATGTTCGATGGTGAACATCCGGATCTCCTTTGTTAGGTTCGACAATCGCGTGAAGTTCGGGGCGCGACAAGCGGTCGGGGTTTACGCGGCCACGGGGCAGGGTAAACTGCAAGGCAACACCGCGGCAAGGCCGACGGATCGACAAAAGGAACTGGCGGGACAGATGGTCAAGGCATTCAAGGGCTGCAAAGCGGCATTCACGGCAGTGCTTCTGGTGCTGGCAGGCTGCGCAGTGCCGGTGGACAGCGCGCAGCAGACACCGACGCCCGCCGCGACACCTGCGCCGGTGCGGACACTGCCCGCAGCATCACCCGCCTATGAGGCAACGCCAAGCAATGCCGCCCGCACCTTTGTTCAGGTCATGCGCCGGATGGAGCCTGCGGTCGAACGCGAATGCGTGACCCGCCGGACCCAGCCGATCAACTGCGATTTCGCCTTTGTGGTCGATGACCGCCCCGGCCTTGAACCCAATGCTTTCCAGACCGTCGATGACACTGGACGCCCTATCGTCGGCTTTACGCTGTCGCTGATCGCCCAGACCCGCAGCGCCGATGAAATCGCCTTCGTGGCGGGGCATGAGGCGGCGCACCATATCCTGAACCACCTTGATCGCAAATCCGGCGCAGCAACGGCGGCGTCTGTGGTTTTGGGTAGCATCGCCTCGGCCTATGGTGGCGATACCGATGCGGTTGCGCGTGCGCAGGAAATCGGCGCCTCGGTCGGGGCAAGATATTATTCCCGCGACTGGGAGCTGGAGGCCGATTATCTGGGATCGATCATAGCACTGAACGCCGATTTCGATCCGATCAACGGATCAAAGCTGTTCGAGCGCATCCCCGACCCCGGCAATCACGTTCTTGGCACCCATCCGTCGCGCGCACAGCGTCTGGCACAGGTCCGCCGCGCGGTGGAAGATGTGCAAACCGGCAGGATCCGTTAAGGCATGCCGCGCCGCGCCCATGTCGGTCGTCTGCAATGGCGTATCAAGGAACTGTCACAGCGGCTGTGGGTCCGCGTGTCGGCCTTTGCGGTTCTGGGGGTCGGAACGGCACTGATGGGGTTCGTCCTGAAGGATGTGATCCCTTTCGGGTTGGCAGGCAAGATCGGCGCGGATGCCATTGATCCGATCCTGAACATCATCGCATCCTCGATGCTGACGGTGACGACATTTTCCCTGTCGATCCTGACCGCAGCCTATGCCACGGCCAGTTCGGGATCGACCCCGCGTGCGGTACAGCTGCTGATCAAGGATTCCGTCAGCCAGACCGTGCTGGCGACCTTTATCGGGGCCTTTGTTTTCAGCCTCGTCGGGCTGATCATGCTGAAAACCCAGCTTTACGGCGAAGGGGGCAGGGTGGTTCTGTTCTTTGTCACGCTGCTGGTTGTCATCATCGTGGTCGTGTCTTTGTTACGCTGGATCAACCGTTTGGGCGAATTGGGGCTGATCGGGGATATCATGACGCGGGTCGAAAGCTCGACCGCAAAAGCGCTGGCCAACCGGCTTGAATCGCCGTGGATGGGGGCCAACCCATTGCGGGGATCACCGCCTGCCGACAGTGTGGTCGTCCCGCCGCCGGTCGTGGGGCACGTCCAGAATTGCGATATGGAAAGTCTGTCAGAACTGGCCGAAAAGCACGACCTGATTATCTATGTCACCGCGACACCCGGTGATCTGGTGCATCTGCGTAGTGCCTTGTTCCATGTGCAGAACCTGCCGCTGGATCAGGAACAGGCTGATGATATCCGTGATGATCTGGTGGCCTGCGTCACGGTTCGGCCCACGCGCAGCTTCGAACAGGACCCGCGCTTCGGTTTTGCGGTGCTGTCGGAAACAGCGCAGCGGGCCTTGTCGCCTGCCGTCAATGACCCCGGCACGGCGGTTGCGGTGATCACGCGGGTGTTGCGTATCTTGTCCATCTGGCAGGAAGGGCGCCAGCCTGATGTCGATTACCCCCGCCTTTACGCGGCCGAAATGAACGCGGATGACCTGCTGCGCGACTGCCTGCTGCCGGTCGCCCGCGATGGTGCCGGTATATTCGAGGTGCAGATCGCCCTTCAGGATTGCCTGTTGGCTCTGACCCATCTGGCACCTGAGGTCTTTGGCCAGACTGCAGCCCAACTGTCACAAGACTGTCTGGTCCATGCACGACAGGGGATGGTTCTGGACAGCCAGATCGCGCAGATTGTCAGGCGATCGGACGAATTGCAGGCCACAGCACGGGCGGTTGTGCCATTGGTGTGACACAGCAACCTTAAGATGAAAAAAGTTCCGCTGTTTAATGAAAAAAGCTAGCATATCGGCGGATATCTGCTTTATTTGCGATAAGGTTTGTACAAATATAAAGTTGTGAATTGACATATTGCCCCATTTTCGAGGCGATTTCAGCAAAAGGGGCGCCTATGATCGGCGTAGTCGTCTGGAGTAATCTGTCGCGCGAAAAGGCGATTATTTGGTGCGAGGATCAGGCCACGCTGGCCTATCTTCAGGGATATGAAAATCTGGTCGATACCGGAAAATGGCCCGAACCGGGCGATCTGGTCGAGCTGGAAACAAAGACCGTCGGCAATCTGCGCCACGCCTTGCAGGTGTCGATGCTGTCCGAACAGGCCTGTCCCGACCTGCCCAAGGCGCTGTCACAGCAAGACGCACCTGCAGGCACGCCGCATCTGCGTGTGGTGCAGGGCGGTGTCGACGATCATGCCCAACCGGTTGCGACGTCCCGCCGGTCAAACAGACCCTATATCGATACGATGGATATTTGCGTGCCGCGCAGCAATATCGGCGGCTGATCCGTTAGCGGTTCGTAATTCGGTGCGGGCTGACTTTCGCCACCCCGCATGTATGATCGCTCAAAGACCGCGCGACAGGGCCGCAAGGCCGGTACGTGCCATATCGATCAATCCCAGCGGGCGCATAAGATCCGCGAAGGCATCCAGTTTGGAAATCGGACCGACCAGTTCGAAGACAAAGCTTTCCAAAGTCGAATCGACCACATTCGCGCGGAAAATTTCCGCGATCCGCAGGGCCTCGACGCGCTTGTCGCCCTGACCCTTGACCTTGAACAGACCCAGTTCGCGTTCGACAACAGGTCCTTCGACGGTCAGGTCGTTCACCGCATAGACCACAACAATCCGGCCCAGCTGTGCCTTGATCTGTTCGATCACGGCGGGCGTTCCGCGTGTCACAACCGTGATGCGGGATTTATGGCCCAGATGATCGACCTCGGCGACGGTCAGGCTGTCGATGTTATAGCCGCGGCCCGAAAATAGACCGATCACACGGGCCAGAACGCCCGGTTCGTTTTCGACCATAATGGCCAGCGTATGACTTTCCTCGATCTGGCCGTTCGGGTCGCGCAGGTCATATGCCGAATGGCTAGACATGCCCTTAGAGATATTCAGTGCGCTCATGGCTCTGCCCTCATGTGCTGTGCAGATAAATTGCAAAGGTGCCACGCGGGGATCGCCCCGCATGGCGACGGGGGCCATGCCCCCACCGGTTCAGACCAGAACCGCACCATCGGATTCGATGACGCCAAGTGTCTCGGCCTCACCCAGCAGCATTTCGTTATGCGGCTTGCCCGAGGGGATCATCGGGAAACAGTTTTCATGCTTTTCCACCAGCACGTCCAGAATGAACGGGCCATCGTAATCCAGCATTTCCTGAATGGCCGCATCAAGTTCCTTCGGGTCGCTGACCTGACGGCCTTTACAGCCAAAAGCCTCGGCCAGTTTGATGAAATCGGGCAGGCTGTCCGACCAGCTTTGGCTATAGCGTTCACCATGCAGCAATTGCTGCCATTGGCGGACCATGCCCAGACGTTCGTTGTTCATGATGAACTGCTTGACGGGCAGGCGGAACTGAACCGCAGTGCCCATTTCCTGCATGTTCATCAGCCAGCTTGCATCGCCCGCAACGTTGATGACCACCGCATCCGGATGTGCCATCTGGACCCCCACCGAGGCGGGCAGGCCATAGCCCATCGTGCCCAACCCGCCCGAGGTCATCCAGCGGTTCGGTTCTTCAAAGTTCAGATATTGCGCGGCCCACATCTGGTGCTGGCCGACTTCGGTGGTGATATAGCGGTCACAATCTTTCGTCAGCGCGTCTAGCCGCTGCAAGGCATGCTGCGGTTTGATGATGGTATCACTGTTGCGGAAGGCCAGACAGTTCTTGCCGCGCCATTCCTCGATCTGTTTCCACCATTGGGCCACGGCGGGGCTGTTGGTTTTGCTGCCACGCGATTTCCAGACATTCAGCAGATCTTCCAGCACATGGGCGACATCGCCAACAATCGGCACCTCGACCTGAATGACCTTGTTGATCGAGGACGGGTCGATATCGATATGCGCCTTGACCGAATTGGGGCTGAAATCGGCCAGACGGCCCGTGATCCGGTCGTCAAAACGCGCCCCGATGTTGATCATCAGATCGCAGCCGTGCATCGCCAGATTGGCCTCGTACAATCCGTGCAT
Organism: Paracoccus sp. JM45; assembly: GCF_003590715.1. Taxonomy (GTDB): domain Bacteria; phylum Pseudomonadota; class Alphaproteobacteria; order Rhodobacterales; family Rhodobacteraceae; genus Paracoccus. The sequence continues at coordinate 518,649 of NZ_QQVY01000001.1, read as the reverse complement.
GCCCAGCATGCCCAGCCAGTTCTTGCCCGATGCCGGATAGCAGCCCAGACCCATCAGGGTCGAGGTGACCGGAAAACCGGTCGCTTCGGCCAGTTCACGCAACAGCTGGCTGGCCGCCGGACCCGAATTGATAACGCCGCCGCCGGTATAAAGGATGGGGCGTTCGGCCTGTTCCATCAGTTCGACCAGACGGGTGATCGCCTCGATATTGCCCTTTTTCACGGGCTGGTAACGACCGGTATCGACCTGCTTGGGTTCGACATACATATCGCTGGCGAACTGGACGTCCTTGGGAATATCCACCAGCACCGGACCCGGACGGCCCGAGGTGGCGACATGGAACGCTTTATGGATGGTTTCGGCCAGCTTGCCGGTATCTTTCACCAGCCAGTTATGCTTGGTGCAGGGGCGGGTGATTCCGACGGTGTCAGCTTCCTGAAAGCCATCGGTGCCGATCATGAATGTCGGGACCTGACCCGACAGCACGATCAGCGGGATCGAATCCAGCAGCGCATCGGTCAGGCCGGTGACGGCATTCGTCGCACCGGGACCCGATGTCACGATCACAACGCCCGGCTTGCCGGTCGAACGGGCATAGCCTTCGGCCATATGCACCGCACCCTGTTCATGGCGCACCAGAACATGGGTGATGTCGTTTTGCTGGAAAATTTCGTCATAGATGGGAAGGACAGCCCCGCCAGGATAGCCGAATACGGTATCGACGCCCTGATCGCGCAGCGCTTCGACCACCATTCTTGCACCCGTCATCATTCGGGACATCACATCGCTCCATCAAATAAATCTCTCACAAAGGAACAGATATGCCCTCTGCGTCGGCGCAAACTAGGGTTACGCCAAGGCGGGGTCAATGGGGTCTTTTGGATAAAGTGACGCATCGCGACTGAAATTTGAAACTTTGTTTCGCGAGTTGTCCGGCGCTATCGGTCAGATTGCGGCAAGGCGATGCGGGCGACCTGATCGACAATCGGATCGACAGATAGGGGGTGGGCCTCGTTCGAATGGTCTTCGGGGTCGCCGATATCCTGCCAGACGCCGCCCTTATAAATTTCAAGCGCGCTGAACTTGGCTTTGTAATCCATCTTGCGGCTGCCGGGCACCCAATACCCAAGATAGATATAGGGCAGGCCCGCCGCGCGCGCGATCTCGATATGGTCAAGGATCATATAGGTGCCAAGGCTGGCTGGATGGAATGCCGGATCATAGAAGCTGTAGACAAGGCTCAGCCCGTCATCCAGCACATCGGTCAGACAGACAGCCGCCAGATGCTGGTCGCCATCGGCCAGACTGGCGGGATCATCCGTCTTGCAGCGATATTCGATAACCCGCGATTTGATCGGCGTTTCTTCGACCATGGCGGCGAATTCGAAGATATCCATATCCGCCATCCCGCCATCGGCATGCCGACGGTCAAGATAGTTGCGGAACAATTCGAATTGTTCTTCGGTCGCCCACGCGCTGGTGGCAATGCGGCGCAGGGCGGCATTGCGGGACAGGATACGCCGCTGGGTGCGCGACGGCTTGAAATCGGCCACGCGGATACGCGCCGACATACAGGCCACACAGCTTTCGCAGCTGGGGCGATAAAGCACGTTCTGCGACCGGCGGAATCCCTGACGTGACAGGGCATTGCTTAGCGCTGCCGCATTGTCGCCCTGCAATGCGGTAAACAGTTTCCGTTCCGCGCGACCATGCAGATAGGGGCATGGCTGCGGCGCAGTTACATAGAACTGTGGCGCGTGGGGCAGCGTATGGCGCATCAGGCGCGCCCCTTCTTGCAACTGGTCGGGTCAGGGCTGGTCATGCGGATGTTGTCATATCCGGTTTGGCGGGGTGGATCGGGTTGGCCAAAGCCTAACAATCTTTCCCTGACAGGCCAAGCGGGGAAAGCCATGCCGCGTGGCCTTTCCCCGCACACACATCGCGTTGACTGCCAAAGCCCGCCCGCTAATGTGACCGGCATGAGCTTTTGCACACGTATCACCCGCCATCCGTTGCCCGTGGACGCCGCCCGTGCGGCGGATGTCGCGGGCCTGTTTCCCGACGTGCCCGATGCCCTTCGCGACCTGATCGCGGCGGCCGCCGGCAGCAGCCCCTATCTGGCGGGCCTGATCCGGCAAGAGGCTGACTGGCTGCCCGATGCGCTGGAACATGATGACGTGGTGGTGCGCGAAACGGCGGGTTTCGGCGATCTGTCGCCCGATGATCTGGGCGTTGCCCTGCGCCGTGCCAAGCGGCGGGTGGCATTGCAGGCGGCGCTGTCCGATCTGGGGGGCGTCTGGCCCTTGGCGCAGGTGACGCAGGCGCTATCCGATCTGGCTGATCGCGCGGTCGATCTGGCATTACGGGCGCATGTTGCTGTCGAAATCAAACGCGGCAAACTGCCCCCGACCGATGCGGATGCGGGCGGGGTCTTTGCGATTGCCATGGGCAAGGGCGGAGCGGGAGAGCTGAACTATTCCTCGGACATCGATCTGATCGTGCTGTTCGACGAAACCGCCTATGCCGACGCCGACCAGATGGAGGCCCGCGCCGCCCTGATCCGTGCCACCCGCAAGATGGCCGCGACCCTGTCGGATGTCACCGAACACGGCTATGTCTTTCGCACCGACCTGCGGCTGCGGCCCGATGCCTCGGTGACGCCGGTCTGCATCTCGACCGCGGCCGCGCTGGCCTATTACGAGGCCGAGGGCCGGACATGGGAACGCGCCGCTTTCATCAAGGCGCGGGCGGCGGCGGGCGATATTGCGGCGGGCGAACGGTTTCTGGCCGAATTGCGGCCCTTTGTCTGGCGCAAGCATCTGGATTTCGCGGCCATTCAGGACGCCCATGACATGCGCCTTCGCATCCGCGACCACAAAGGTCTTGGCGGACGGCTGGAGGTTCCGGGCCATAACATCAAACTGGGCCGCGGCGGCATCCGTGAAATTGAATTTTTCACCCAGACCCGTCAGCTGATCGCCGGTGGCCGCGATCCCGAATTGCGGTTGCGTGATACTGTCGGCGGGCTGGCCGCGCTGGCCGACAAGGGTTGGATCCCCGCTGATGTGGCGCAGGAGCTGACCGACCATTACCGGCAGCACCGCGATATCGAACATCGCATCCAGATGGTCCATGACGCCCAGACGCATAACCTGCCCAAAGATGCACAAGGCTTGCAGATCGTTGCAGCGCTGATGGGGGCGGATGATCCCGACGCATGGCAGGCGGCTTTGAAAACACGGCTGGCGCGCGTCCATGACCTGACCGAACAGTTCTTTGCACCCGATGAGGTGACCACCAAACGCCCGGATCTGTCGCCCGAGGCGCTGGCCATCATCGACCGCTGGCAGAATTACCCCGCACTGCGGTCCGACCGCGCCTTGCAAATTTTCCGCCGGATCGAGGCGCCGTTGCTGGACCGCATGTCCCGCGCAGGCCATCCCGCCGAGGCTTTGGCACGTTTCGACAGCTTCCTTGGCGGGCTGCCCGCCGGTGTGCAGCTGTTTTCCCTGTTCGAGGCGAATCCCCAGCTGATTGACCTGATCGTCGACATCTGCGGCACCGCCCCCGCCCTTGCCGCCTATCTGGCGCAGCATCCGGCGGTTCTGGACGGGGTGCTGGGCGGCAGTTTCTTTGCGGCATGGCCTGCCGAAACCGGTTTGCGGACCGAACTGGATAAGGTGCTGCATGGCGCGTTGGACAGCGGCGGATATGAGGCCGCGCTGGACGCCGCCCGCCGTTGGGCACATGAATGGCAGTTCCGCATCGGCGTCCATCACCTACGTGGCCTGATCGACGCGGATGAGGCTGCAGGTCAATACGCCGATCTGGCAGGTGCCTGCGTGGCGGCGCTGTTTCCGATCACGGTGGATGATTTCGTGCGCAGACATGGGCCTCCCCCGGGGCGGGGGGCGGTTGTTGTCGGAATGGGGTCGCTGGGGGCACGGGTGCTGAATGCGACCTCTGATCTGGATCTGATCATGATTTATGACGCGGATGGCGTTGATGCATCCGACGGAAAACGCCCGCTGGCCGCGCGTCCCTATTATGCGCGCCTGACGCAGGCGATGGTGACGGCCCTGTCTGCCCCCACCGCCCAAGGTCGCCTCTACGAGGTTGATATGCGTCTGCGTCCTTCGGGGCGTCAGGGACCGGTCGCCACCTCGGTTCAAAGCTTCGAAACCTATCAGATGTCCGAGGCATGGACATGGGAACATCTGGCCCTGACCCGCGCCCGTGTCGTGGCGCGCGCCGGTGCCGATGGCGATGCCTTGGCCGACCAGATCGAGGCCCTGCGTATGAAGGTTCTGGCCGAACGCGGGACCGAAGATCGTGTCATGCCCGATCTGGCGCAGATGCGGGCGCGGTTGTTTGCCGCCAAACCGGCAGCGGGTCCGTCCGATGTGCGGCAGGGACCGGGCCGCTTGCAGGATATCGATCTGCTGGCGCAGGCCTGTGCGTTACGGGCGGGCGATCCTGCACGTACCACGCTGGCACAATTACGGGCAGGAAAACGCGCAGGCGTGCTGTCAGGGGCTGCGGCGGATCGTTTGATCTCGATCTGGCGGGGGTTCTGGCGGCTGCATGCATCATCCCGTTTGCTGACCGACCGGCCCTTGGACATGGACGACATCGGTCGCGGCGCACAGGATTTCCTGCTGAGAGAGGTCGACGCCCCCGACATCCAGACTGTGCTGGACCGCATCCGCGATAACGTGGCCGAGGCCGAGGCGCTGATCATGGCCGAAATGCCCCCAGAAGATCACCCCTTAGCGTAAAGCAGCTATGCGCTTTTCGGGTGCAGTGGCGGGTTCGGCCTTGGTTTGCAGTTCTGCCGCGACTTCGGACAGGCTGCGACCGCCGATCTTTCCCATCACGGGGATATTCACCAGACCGGCAGGCAGGACCGGCGGCGGCGCTTCGGGGGCTTCGATAAACAGGCCGTGGGCGGTTTTATCCCAATAGAAGGGCTTGGTGACAACTTCGTAAATGGCTTTCCAGCCGGCCAGACAGCCAAGCGGGAAATACAGATGCAGCGTGGGCACCCAGAACAGCAGATGGCGATGCTTGGCCCCGCTGACCGCCCGCATGCCGACAAAGATCGACAAAGCCTCGGACGCGACAAACAGGGTGAATAACGCCGGCACGGTCCATGTGCCGACAGCCTCCAACGGGGCGCGCAGGGGGTGGGGGAAATCGAAGGTCAGCAACCAGAAGCTCCATAACACGGGGGCCAGCAGGTATTGCGAGACTGCGCCGAAAAACTGCACCTGAAAGCCCCAGAACCGCCACGCCCCCAGATCATGATACAGCGTGCGCGGGCTGCGCATATGCACGGCCCATGTCATCGCATAGCCCTTCAACCAGCGCGACCGCTGCTTGATCCACGGCAGGGCGCGGCAGTTGGCCTCCTCATCCGTGGTGGTGTCGATCAGCTGGGTGCGATAGCCGCGGCGGGCCAGACGGACGCCCAGATCTGCATCCTCGGTCACGTTCCAACTGTCCCATGCACCGACCTGTTCCAGCAGATCGCGGCGGAAAAACAGCGTTGTTCCCCCAAGCGGCACCACCAGCCCCAGACGCGCCACACCGGGCAGCAGCACACGGAACCACGCAGCATATTCAACGGTAAAACAGCGGGCCAGCCAGTTGGTGCGCGGGTTGTAATAATCCAGCGCGCCCTGCAGACAAGCGACATCGGCGGGTGCAAAGTGGAAAGCGCGTGCGACCTTATGCAGCTGGTCGGGATCGGGGCGATCCTCGGCGTCCCAGATGCCGACAATGGCCGCCTTGCAGAAGTTCAGCGCATAGTTCAGCGCGCGCGGTTTGGTCTTGATCGGCCCGTCGGGCACGCGGACGACGCGGATCCAATGGGGCAGGGTGGCATCCTTTAGGGCGTCATTGGTGACATCGTCGCTTTCCTCGATCACCAGCAGGATGTCGGTCAGATCACGGGGATATTCCAGCCGCGCAAGACGGGCGACCAGTTTGCCCGCCACATCGCTTTCCTTGAACAGCGGCACCATCACCGAAATGACGGGCAGCGGGACATGCACATCGGACGGCAGTAATTGTCCCTGCGCGACGGCTTGGGTCAGTTCCTGATTTTCGCTTCGGGCACGTTTGGCGGCCAGAAATGCCATCAGCTTCAGCCCGCTTTGCGTCACCAGCGTCAGCACCGCCCAAAGCGTCAGGACCGCTGCCAGCGCGGCCGGCACGAATAGGGCCGCTGCGACAGTTCCGATCAACAGACCGATGGCTAGACGGTTGGTCCGGCGGTGGTTCTGGGTGCGACAGCTTTCGGCGGCGGGGACGCGGCATTCGGCTTCCCGGATCAGGCGGGTCCGTCGCCAATCCAGCACGCCGGATTGGACCTGATCCTCACTGCACAGCAACATGCGGACGTGGCCGAATTCGCGGGGCATCCGGTGCAATAGCGATTCGAAAGCCTCTGGGCGGGCGGTGGCGATCCATGTGACACCGCCGATGCGCCGCCACGGCAGGATGCCATGGGTCAGGCAGAAACCGGCGCCAGCAATATCGATCAGTCGTGGATCGGCGGGACTCGTTGCCGGATCAATCGCGCTGGTATGCCATTGACGCGACAGGGCGCGCGCCAAAGCCGCCGGTGCGACAGCACGCCGTGCCAGAAGGGTCTGGGCCAGCGGTTGACGCTGTTTCTGGCTATAGAGGGTGGCGTTGACCAGATCGGTCGGATCAAGTGCGCCATCTTCCAGCAGGATCTGCCCAAGGGGGCGGATATTGCTGGGCGCAATGGCCGGGCCGCGCAAGACGATGCCGCCTTCGTCGTTCGAATTCGCAGGACGGGGCAAGGTCGCAAGCTGGGCCATAAGCAATTCCCTGATGGAATGGCACTTACTTGGCACAGTATTGCTTAACAGAAGGTTAAGCCGTCGCATGGCAAGGGCGTCCGGCCCCTGCCATGTGGCGCATTTTTCAGCTGCGACGCGCGCGCATCGACTCCGTGAACCGCTTGAACAGATACATGCTGTCTTGCGGACCGGGCGAGGCTTCGGGGTGATGCTGGACCGAAAACACCGGACGATCGGTCATGCGGATACCGCAATTGCTGCCGTCAAACAGGCTGACATGGGTTTCCAGAACACCCTCGGGCAGGGTCTGCGAATCGACCGCGAACCCGTGGTTCATCGAGGTGATCTCGACCTTGCCGGTTTCCATGTCGCGCACGGGATGGTTTGCACCGTGGTGGCCATGGCTCATCTTGACGGTCTTGGCACCAAGTGCCAGCGCCAGCATCTGGTGGCCAAGGCAGATGCCGAAGATCGGCAGATCGCTTTTCAGCAGCGACTGGATCATCGGCACGGCATAGACGCCGGTCGCGGCCGGATCGCCGGGGCCATTTGCAAGGAAGATGCCCTCGGGTTCATGGGCCATGATTTCCTCGGCGGTGGCAGAGGCGGGCATGACCGTTACATCGGCACCATGAGACACCAGCGACCGCAGGATGTTACGCTTGGCCCCATAGTCGATGGCGACGACCTTGAACGGCTTGGCCTCGGGCGAGGTGCCAAAGCCGGTGGCCCATTCCCAAGCGCCCTGATCCCATTTGTAGGTTTGCGCGCAGCTGACGGTCTTTGCCAGATCCAGTCCGACCAGCCCCTGCCAGTCGCGTGCCTTTGCAATCATCGCCTCGATGTCGAAATTGCCTTCAGGGTCATGGGACAGCACGACATGCGGTGCGCCCTGCTGGCGGATCGCGCGGGTCAGGCGACGGGTGTCGACAGCGCCGATACCGATGCGGCCAAGGCGGGTCATCCATTCGGTCAATTCGGCGGTGGCGCGCCAGTTCGACGATTGCGTCGGGTCCCAACGCACGACCATGCCGCTGGCAACCGGATCCTGTGCTTCGTCGTCTTCCGTGGTCACACCGGTATTGCCGATATGGGGGAAGGTGAAGGTCACGATCTGGCTGGCATAGGACGGATCGGTCATGATCTCTTGATAGCCGGTCATCGCGGTGTTGAAGACCAGTTCGGCGACAACTTCACCGGTTGCGCCAAAGCCTCGACCGTAAAATACGGTCCCGTCGGCAAGCACTAGGCAGGCAGTCGGTTTTACAGCCATATCGGCACCTCTGGAACTGAAATTTTGTGGTGAATAGGAGGGGCCAGCCCCAAGGTCAAGCCGCAGCATCGTTTGCGGGCGCTTGAATTGCGCCGCCCATGCGCCTAGATCGTCGTCTTTGCGGCGCAATCCGCGCCCGTCATCGGAGACCGGATCATGGAACTGCGCAGCAAGCTGCAAGCCGCGACCAAAGAAGCAATGAAGGCCCGCGACACCGCCCGCCTGTCCACGCTGCGCCTGATTAGCGCTGCCGTCAAGGACCGGGAAATCGCGGCCCGCGGCGGCGATGGCGACGGCACCCTCAGCGAAGGTGATCTGATCCTGATCATGTCGCGCATGGTCAAACAGCGTCAGGAATCGGCCAAAGCCTATGAAGAGGCTGGCCGCCTGGAACTGGCATCCAAGGAAGAAGACGAAATCAGCGTCATTCAGGAATTCCTGCCCCGCCAGATGGATGACGCCGAAACCCGTGCGGCCATCGACAAGGCCATTGCCGATCTGGGTGCAGAAGGTATCCGTGATATGGGCCGTGTCATGGCCGCGTTGAAGGAACGTCATGCCGGCCAGATGGACTTCGGCGCGGTCGGTCCTGCGGTGAAAGATCGCCTGCTGGCCTGAACCTGACGGGCTTTAAGGCGTTTGCTGGCAGGAGGTGACTTTATGCCAGCAAAATCCAAAGCCCAACAACGCGCTGCCGGTGCAGCATTGTCTGCCAAGCGCGGCGATACCAAAGTCGGCGACCTGCAAGGCGCGTCCAAGGATATGTATCACAGCATGACGAAGGACGAGTTGGAAGATTTCGCCGCGACAGATCACGACGATCTGCCGGACCATGTCGAAGAAGACTGACTGACTTGAACGGGCAGGGGAAACCCCGCCCGTTTTTCTATCCGCGCATACGATCAATTGCGCGGGTCAGTTCTTCGCAAAGCACACGGCGTTCGGGCGGGGTCAGAAAGACGCCCAGCTCTATTTCCCTCTGGCCGTCGGTCAGGGTCAGGTAAGCCTCGACCGGACCTTTGCGGATATGGGCGCGCACCCAATAGCTGTTGGTGCGCCATTCGCGTTCCGGCTTGCCGGGATCGGACCGGCGCACGGTCAGATGCTGCCGGTCCAGCGTCAATTCTTCGTGCGTCTGGCCGGTGCGATAGCTTTGCTGAAGCGCGAACCAGATACCCGCCACGACAATGGCGCCAAAAGGTAACAACCCCCACAGGATCGGTGACCCCAATACCGCGATGATCGGCAGTGCCAGAAGAATCGCGGTTGTGGCAATAAACCAGACAAACCCTTTGCGTGGCAGCGACCGGTGCGGCCACAGGGTCAGTTTTTGCAGAACGGCCCCGGAATCATCCAGGGCCGTTTGTATCCATTGATATGGCATCGCGTTGCCTTAGTGGGCCGGAGTACGGTCCCAGTCTTCGCGCTTGGGCAGCTGCTCGAACGTATGTTCGGGCGGGGGCGATGACAGGGTCCATTCCAGCGTATCGGCGTATTCGTTCCAGTAGTTGTTCTGGGTGATGCGCTTACCTGCGAACAGGGTGTAGGCCATGATCCCGAAGAAGAACAGGAACGAGGCAAAGGACAGATAGGCCCCAAGCGAGCTGATGTTGTTCCAATACGCAAACTCGACCGGATAATCGATATAGCGGCGCGGCATGCCTTGGCGGCCAAGGAAGTGCTGCGGGAAGAACGTCAGGTTGGCACCGATAAACATCATCCAAAAGTGCAGTTTACCTGCCCATTCGGGATATTCACGGCCCGACATTTTGCCGATCCAGTAATAGATACCGGCAAAGATCGCAAAGACCGCACCCAGCGACATCACATAGTGGAAGTGGGCAACGACGTAATAGGTGTCGTGATACACACGGTCCAGCGGCGCTTGGCTCAGAACCACACCGGTCACACCGCCGACGGTGAACAGGAACAGGAAGCCGAAGGCCCAGAGCATGGGGGTCTTGAACTCAACCGAGCCGCCCCACATCGTGGCGATCCAGCTGAACACCTTGATGCCCGTGGGCACGGCGATGGTCATGGTCGCCAGCATGAAATAGCTTTGCTGGGTCAGCGACATGCCGACGGTGTACATGTGGTGTGCCCAGACGACGAAGCCCAGAACACCGATTGCGGCCATGGCCAGAACCATCGGCAGGTAACCGAAGATCGGCTTCTTCGAGAAAGTCGCGATCACATGGCTGATGATGCCAAAGCCGGGCAGCACGATGATATACACCTCGGGGTGGCCGAAGAACCACAGGATGTGCTGGTACAGGATCGGGTCGCCGCCGCCTGCGGGATTGAAGAAATTGGTCCCGAAGTTGCGGTCCATCAGCAGCATGGTGATGGCACCGGCCAGAACCGGCAGGGCCAGAACGATCAGCCATGCGGTGATAAAGACCGACCATGCGAACAGCGGCACCTTGAACATGGTCATGCCGGGGGCACGCATGTTCAGGAAGGTGGTGATGATGTTGATGGCACCCACGATGGACGATGCACCCGAGACGTGGACGGCGAAGATCGCCAGATCCATCGAATACCCGCCTTCAGATGTCGAAAGCGGCGGATAAAGCACCCAGCCCACGCCGGACCCCAGCTGCTGGTTGCCACCGGGCGTCAGCAGCGATGCGATGCCAAGGGCCAGACCCGCAACATACAGCCAGTAGCTGAGGTTGTTCATGCGCGGGAAGCTCATGTCCGGTGCACCGATCTGCAGCGGCATGAAATAGTTGCCGAAACCGCCGAATAATGCCGGAATCACGACAAAAAACATCATCAGGACACCGTGATAGGTGATCATGACGTTCCAAAGGTGACCGTTCGGGGTGCATTCACGCGCCGCATCGGCGATGAAACGTGCCCCTTCAAGGCACATATACTGCACACCCGGATTCTGCAGTTCCATCCGCATATAGACGGTGAAACTGACCGAGATCAGACCGGCCAGCGCAGCAGTAAACAGATAAAGAATACCAATATCTTTATGATTGGTAGACATGAACCAACGGGTGAAGAATCCGCGGTTGTCGTGGTGATCATCGTGGCCGTGTGCGGCTGCGTCTGCCATACCCGAACTCCCTCAAGCTGTCGTCGATCCGGCCTGGCAGACCGGCATTATCACGCTTTCTTTAACGCACCCGTGATCACCGGGCAATGCGTCACGGTGGCCTGTTGGTGCGCCTCTGCCAGAATACCACAGTTGGCAGAGGCTGGTTTTGCGTTACCTGCGGCGGATTGCCGCAACGGCTGTCACTTCGCGGGGGACACGCTGGTCAGATATGCCGCGATGTCGGACTGGTTGCGGTTCAGCTTGAAGGTCATCTTGCTGCGGACGCTGTCATCACCGGATTTATCCTCGACCCATTGCGTGGGGTCGGTGACATAGGCCACCAGCTCTTCCTCGGTCCAGTCCATGTCGGGGTTGGCTGCGGCGGCCGCCAGAATACCGTCGCCATAACGGAAACCTTCCTGCGACGCGATTTTTCGACCCATCAAGCCCCAGAGGTTCGGACCGACCGCGCCGCCCCGGACGATGTCGGTGCCACTGTCGTCCTTGATCATATGGCAGGCGCGGCATTTGCGGAATTCTTTTTCACCGGCAGCCACATCGCCCGCATCCTGTGCAACGGCGGGAATGGCTAGGGTCGCGCCCAGAAGGGCGCCAACAATGGTTGATTTCATAATAATATCCTCGCTGGACCCGAGGTCGGGTCAGTATCTGATGCCGATCCTACAATCAGCTAGGACGGGAAATCCAGTCAGCGAAACGTCGCATTCCGAGAATTGATCAGGTCTGGCTGAAAACGCTGGTAAATCCGTGACGCAACGCCACGTCCAGATCGGCCATCCCAACAGGCAGACCCATATCGACCAGCGACGTGACCCCGTGGCCACTGATACCGCAAGGGACGATCCCGTCATAATGGTCCAGATCGGGGTCCACATTAATAGAGATCCCGTGGAAGCTGACCCAGCGACGCAGTTTCACCCCGATGGCGGCAATCTTGTCTTCGCGCGCACTGCCGTCGAACAGGGCCGGCTTGTCAGGGCGGGGGACCCAGACGCCGACGCGCCCTTCGCTGATGTGGCTGCTGACGCCGAATTCGGCCAGCGCTGCAATCACCCATGCTTCAAGCTGGCCGACAAAGGCGCGGACGTCGCGGCCCCGTTTGTTCAGGTCCAGCATGACATAAACGATTCGCTGGCCCGGACCGTGATAGGTATATTGCCCGCCGCGCCCTGTCGCATGGACAGGAAAGCGCGGGTTCAGCAGATCCTGCGGTTTGGCGCTGGTGCCGGCGGTGTACAGCGGCGGATGTTCGACCAGCCAGATGCATTCATCGGCCTCGCCCGCCAGAATTGCGGCAACGCGGGCTTCCATGAAGGCCACGGCCTCGTCATGACCTGTCAGGCCGTCACTGATAATCCATTCAACCATGGGGCAGGATGTGGCGCGACTGGCGTGGTTCGTCAATCCTGTTCGACAAGGCTGACGGGTGACAAAAACCTCTTTTCTTTGTCTGAAGGCTCGGTTATGACGCGGCTACCTCAAGATGCGGCCGTGGCGGAATTGGTAGACGCGCAGCGTTGAGGTCGCTGTTCCTTAACCGGAGTGGAAGTTCGAGTCTTCTCGGCCGCACCAGATGTACCATTAAAAAAGCGCCTGCCCTGATGTTCAGGGCGGCGCTTTTTTCGTTTTGATCTGCAGGCAGACGGAAAAGCGGCTGCATCGGGATACAGCCGCTTGTCGCGATCAGTTGACGATTTTTTCGACCGCAGCGCCCGCACCTGTGGCGATTTGTAGAACGGCCCATTCCTTGGCTGCATCATTGCGTGCCGATGCCGCTGACAGACGGGCGGCCGCACGCTGGCGGTCGGCGTCCAGAAGGTCCACCAGTTCCAAAGCGCCGGCTTCGAAATTGGTGCGTGCCAGCTGGTAGGCCCGATCATAAGAGGCCGCAGCCTTATCCAGCGTGGCGACCCGCTGACGATAACGGCGCAGGTTGGACTGGCTGGTCTGCACATCTTCGACCGCGGCGGCGATCTGGGTGCGATAGGCGATATCGGCCTGACGCGCCTCGGAGATACGACGGCTGCGTGTGGCCTGCAACAGACCCTGATTTGCGATCGGCAGCGAAATTCCCGGACCGAAGCCCCAGCTGTTCGAACCGCTGGAATCGCTGACTGTTCCGTTGAGGGTCAGCGATGGCAGCATATCCGCTGTGGCCACGCCGATTTCGGCCAGTGCCTCGACCAGATCCTGTTGGGTGGACAGGATGTCGGGGCGGTTGCGAAGCAGATCCGCAGGAACGCCGGTGCCCGGGCCGGGTGGAATGCGCAGCGCACTGGAACCGGATTTCATGCGCCTCATCAGCGGGTTGGCTTGCTGGTTCAGCAGCGTCGAAAGACTATAGACCTCGGCGTTGAACAGAGCCTCGTAGTTGGGCAGATCCGCGCGGGCGGTTTCCAGCAGGGCCTGCGTCTGTGCGGTATCATATTCGGTCGCCAGACCCAGCGACAGCATATTGTTGGTGACCTGCAGCGTGCTTTCGCGCGCATCGATCGTGTCGCGGGTCAGCGCCAGCGCCTGCTGGTAATAGCGGGCGTCGGAATAGGCGCTGATCACCTCGGCCAGCCATGCAAGGCGGGTGACCTGTGCCTCGGCTTCTGCAGATGCATAGGCGGCATTGGCGCTTTCGCGGGCGCGGCGTGCGCCCCCGAACAAGTCGAAGACATAGGTGGCCGTCAGGCTGCCCGATGTGGAATAACCGGTCGAGGACCCGTCGCTGCCGACACGCTGGCGGCCAAGGCTGGCGTCGCTGCCCGAAACCTGCGCGGCCAAGGGCGCGGCGGCGCGCACATCCGCTGCGGCGGCGCGGATACGTTCGTTCGCAGCCAGAATATCCAGACTTGTGCCCAGACCTTCCGCGATCAGCTGTGACAGGATCCGGTCCTGATAATTCGACCAGAAGGCTGTCGTCGTGGTTTGCGCCGGGGCCGTGCCTTCGCCTTCGACAAAGCCGGCCGGCACTTTGGTTTCCGGCAAATCGGTGGGGTCAGGCCCCACCGCAGCACAAGCAGAGATCAGCAGCAAAGCCGTCAGCGACAGCGCCGCGCGCCGTGGAAAACGTGGGAGGATCACGAGGTTTTTTCCTTTCGCGACAGGAAGTTGCGTGTTTTCAACACGACGATATAGAAGACAGGAACAAGGAAGATGCCGATGACTGCGGATGCTGTCATACCGCCCAGAACCCCGATCCCGATCGAATTTTGTGCACCTGCACCCGCGCCGGTGGCTTTTGCCAGTGGCAGCACCCCCAGCATAAAGGCAAAAGTGGTCATCAGGATAGGACGCAGACGCTGGCGCGATGCGATCAGGGCCGCATCCAGCATGGATTTACCCTCTTTAATCTGGGCTTCGGCAAATTCGACGATCAGAATGGCGTTTCGCGCGGCCAGACCGATTGTCGTCAACAGGCCGACCTTGAAGTACACGTCGTTCGTTTGGCCGAAATACAGCGCAGCCGCCAAGGCCCCCATGATCCCGATGGGCACCGTCATCATGACGGCAATGGGTACTGCCCAGCTTTCATAAAGTGCGGCCAGCGACAGGAAGACGACCAGCGCCGAAAGGGCGAACAGGATAGGGGCCTGATTGCCCGACAGCCGTTCCTGATAGGAAAGGCCGGTCCATTCCGCCGCATAATTGCCGTCCAGTTCGCCGACCATTTCTTCCATCGCATTCATGGCCGCCCCCGAGGACAGGCCCTGCACCGCAGAACCGCTAAGTTCCAGCGCGCGGGTGCCGCCGAAGCGGGCCAGTGCGTTGGGTTCCTCGTCCCATGTCTGGGTCGAGAAGGCCCCGAAGGACACCATTTCGTCGTCGGAATTGCGGGCATACCAGTTCTCGATATCGTCAGGCTGGGACCGGCTTGCAGCCTCGCCCTGAACGATGACCGGACGCAGGTCGGTGCCCAATGCGAAGTCGTTCACATCACTGCCCGAGAAGATGACCGACAACATAGCGTTCACTTCCGAAATCGACAGTCCGAAAGCCGCGGCCTTCTGCTGGTCGATATCCAGCCGCAAAGATGTCTGGGTTTTGGATTCATTGCCACGCAGTCCCGTGACACGCCCGTCATCCTGAGCGGTTGCGACCAATTCGTTCGCAGCCTCCATCAGGCGTTCCTGACCCTGTCCCGACTGGTCGACCAGATACATGGTAAAGCCCGAAGACGATCCAAGACCCTGGATTGCAGGCGGTTGCAGGAAGAAGACCTGTCCCTGACGGTTGTTCATGAAGAAATGCGTATTGGCGCGCGACACCAGCGAGGGCAGGTCAAAGCCTTCGCGGTCTTCGTAATCACGCAGCTTCATGAAGACCATAGCATAGCTTTGGCCCGAACCCGCAAAACTGAAGCCCAAGGGGGCAAAGACGGATTGCACCGTCTCGGATTCCTCGTTCAGCAGATATTGCTCGATCTTTTCGACGGTGGCACGGGTCTGGTCGGTGGTTGCCCCATCGGGTCCCTGAACGATGGCAAGGGCGACGCCCTGATCCTCGTTCGGCAGGAAGGATTCCGGCAGGCGTTCATAAAGCAGGCCGATGCTGAACAGGATGGCTGCCAGAACCACCAGCATGCGGAAGGGCCGCTTGATCCAGCGCCCCACGACGCTGGCATAGCCATTGGTCACACGGTCCAGATTGCGGTTGAACCAGCGTGCGGGTGCAATCGCGTCGCCATGCTTGCGCGGACGCAGCAGGCTGGCACACATGGCGGGCGTCAGGATCAGGGCCACTGCCAGCGACAACCCCATGGCGGTGATGATCGTGACCGAGAACTGTTTATAAATCACGCCCGTCGAACCGGTCATAAAGGCCATGGGCAGGAACACCGCCGACAGGACCAGCACAATGCCGACCAGTGCCGAGGAAATTTCATCCATGCTTTTTTCGGTGGCCTCGACAGCGCTCAGGCCCTCTTCCTCCATCACGCGTTCGACGTTCTCCACCACAACGATGGCGTCATCGACCAACAGACCGATGGCCAGCACAAGTGCGAACATCGTCAGTGTGTTGATGGTAAAGCCCGCTGCTGCCAGCACGGCAAAGGTCCCCAGCATAACAACCGGAATCGCGATGACCGGAATGATCGTGGCGCGCCAGCTTTGCAAAAAGGCCAGAATTACGAAAAAGACCAGCAAAACGGCTTCGCCCAAGGTGTGATACACCTGTTCGATCGATTCCTCGACAAAGGGCGAGGTGTCATAGGGATAGACAACCTCGACGCCGGTCGGCAGGGCCGATGTGATCGTTTCGATGGTTTCGCGCACGGCATGGGCGGTGTCGACCGCATTCGCGCCGGTGGCAAGGTTCACGGCAAAACCGGCGGCAGGGTTGCCGTTGTAACGGGCCGAGCCGCCATAGCTTTCCTGCCCGATCTCGATCCGCGCAACATCGCCCAGAAACACCGTCGAACCATCGGTATCCACGCGCAGCAGGATGTTTTCGAATTCTTCGACAGTGGACAGCTGCGATTGTGCCGACAGGGTCACGGTCATCCGCTGACCCTGCATGGTGGGCTGTGCACCCAGATCACCGACGGTGACATTGGTGTTCTGCGCCGCGACAGCTGCGGTAATATCGGATGGCGTGACCTGATACTGGTTCATTTTTGACGGGTCCATCCAGACCCGCATGGCATAACCGGACCCGAAGGTGCTGATCGACCCGACGCCGGGGGTCCGCTTGACCGGATCCTCGATCAGCTGGGAAATCAGATCGCCCAGTTCCACCGACGAAAAATCGTCATTCGCAGCCGTCAACGCCCCGACCAGCAAAATAGAGGAAGTCGAGCGTGTGACCGAAACACCAGCATCCTGCACACGGTCCGGCAGCTGCGATGTGACCAGCTGCAGTTTGTTCTGCACCTGCACCTGCGCGATATCGGCATCGACCGTGTCGTCAAAGACCAGTGACACCGACACGCTGCCCGGTGTTGAATCCGACGTCATATAGGTCAGACCGTCGATGCCGGTCATGGCATCCTCGATCACGGTGGTGACGGATGTTTCCACAATATCCGCGGAAGCACCGGTATAGGTTGCGCTGATACGCACGGTCGTCGGGGCGATCTGGGGATATTGTTCGATGGCAAGGCTGTTCAGGCCGATGGCCCCGATCAACATGGTGATCAGGGCAAGAACCCATGCGAAAACAGGGCGGTGAATAAAGAAGCGGGCCATACGGGGTTACTCCGTCGCGGTCGCGTCGGCAGCCGCTGGCGTGCCTTCGGGGGTGTCTGAAGCGGCGGCCTGATCGTCGGTCACTTCGCGGATAACGCCGTTTTCGTCGAAGGTCACAGGAATGGTTGTCACCTCGGTTCCTTCTTGCAGGCCGGTCAGGCCGTCAACGACCAGAACGTCGCCGTCTTCCAGACCCTCGGTGATGATCCATTGCTGCTGATAGCTGCCTTCGTCTTCCAGCTGCCGTTTGCTGACCTTGCCATCGACGACGACCCATGCCGTCAGTGTGCCGACCTTGTCCCGCGTGGCAGAGGACTGCGACACCAGCAGGGCCGATGTGGTGCCCAGTTCAACCTGACCGCGCAGGAACATGCCCGGCAGAATGATGTTTTCGGGGTTTTCGAAACGGAACCGCGTGTCGATCGCCCCCGTCGAGGTCGAAACCGTGACACCGGGCGCCACCATTTCGCCGATGGCCTGATACGTCCGCCCGTTTTCCAGCGTCAGCGTCGCGTTCAATTCGTCATTGATACGCAGGCTGCCGTCCTTGATTTCGTCCATCACCTTCAGGATACGGGACGAGGGTTCGTACATATCGACCTCGATCGGGTCCAGCTGTGTCACGGTCGTCATTGCGTCGGTCTGGTTTTCGGTCACCAGATCGCCGACAGACACATCGGCCACACTGGCGATGCCGTTGATCGGACTTGTGATCGTCGTGCGGTCCAGATCCTGCTGCGCCAGCGTCAGCGCCGCCTGCGCTGATTGCAGGGTGGCATTGGCCTGATCCAGCGTCGCCAAGGCGGTTTCGACCTGTGACTGCGTCGTGCCCGAACCCAGCAGCTTGCGATTGCGTTCATAGGACGACTGGGCCTGCGTGACCTGCGCCTGCGCCGAGGAGACATCGGCCTCGGCACTGGCCAGATTGGCCTGATAGGTCGTATCCTCGATGCGGAACATCGGGGTGCCTGCCTCGATCTGTTTGCCCGGCTCATACAGGATTTCGGTCACAATCCCGCTGACGCGCGGGCGGATATCTGTGCTTGCGGCCGCAACTGCGCGGCCCGGAAGGGTCACGATGCGCGGGACGTCCTGCAAGGATAACGTCACGACACCGACCGATTTGGGGGGCATACCACCGGGGGCCTGTGCCCAGACAGGTGCTGCAATGAAAATGGCAGCAGCCGCTGCCACGCCTGCTGTAAGGTTGGTCTTGCGCATGATCCGGTTTCCCGATTTTTGCCCATTTGGGGGCGCCACTGTTGGCCGCTGATTGCATAGAATTGCGGAGTGTGCAATGTTTGCCCGCACTGCAGATTAAAGGCTGCCTAGGATATGAACACAGATCTTCGTGACAAACGCAGGCGTCAGACCGCCCGCGACATCCAGCTGGCCGCATTATGGCTGGCGACCCGTCACGGCTACGGGGCCATTACGACCGAGGCGATCGCTACCGAAGCAGGGGTCAGTCCACGGACGTTCTTCAATTATTATAACAACAAGCAGGCCGCGATCATTGGCCAGCCGACCTTGTTGAACGCTGCCGACAACGCATGGATTATCACGTCCGACCAACCGTTGATTGACGATCTACTGAAAGTTCTAACACATTTGCTTGAAAACGATCAGCCTGATCGTGAATTGATCCGGATGATCAAGCATCTGTCAGATTGCTGCCCCGAGCTTTTTGCGATTTTCCGCGACTCGATGGATCAGATCGCATCCGTGCTTGGCGGGCTTCTGGTCGAGCGTCTGGGGTCCACGCACCATCTGGCCGCGCAGTTGCTGGCGGATATGGCGGTCGAGGCGTTTTGCGCCGCCGTTATGCAATGGGCCGTTGATGACACCATGACCGAGGCTGAAATCCCCGAGCTGGTACGCAGCCAGTTGACGCAGGTGCGGGATTATCTAGGCACTGCGTGATTTTTCCAGATCGAAACGCAGCCGCGTCCGGCGGCAGCGGGGCGTTTGCGCGATATCCAGTTCGCTGCCGATCTGTGCGGCCGCACCCTCTAGCAGGACGGAACCGAAGCCGCCGCCATCGCTGTGTTCGGGCTGGTCGCTGTCATATTCTTCGGCCCAGTCAAGAATGACCTGATTGCCTTTGACCTGCCATGTCACCCTCAGCGTCCCGTCCGTTGGACCCAGAACGCCGTATTTGAACGCATTGGTCGCCAGTTCATGCATGATCAGTGACAAAGGCACCACCTGCGACGGCTGGACAACTGTCTCATCGCCGGATGTATCGACCCTTGCGCCGCGATAGGGGGCCAGCGTCGTAGTCACCAGACTTTCCAGCTTGATCTGTTCGTTACGACCGCGCGACGTGGTCAGCCCGTGCGACCGTGCCAAGGCGTTGATGCGGCTGGACACCTCGTCCACGACTTCTTGTGCGTCATCGGTTTCACGGGCCGCCATCCGCAACATTGCGGAAATCTGGGTGAACAGGTTTTTGACGCGGTGGTCCATTTCGGAAATCACCGCCTCGCGCAGCTTGGCCGCCGATTGCGCCGAGGTGACATCGACCATAACCCCTAGCACCCGCTTAGCTTCATCCGCCGTGCCAAAGACCTGACCAGAGGTTTCCAGCAAAACATCCGACAGGGCATTGGACGATGGTGCGATCACGCGGCGGAAATCACGGCCCGTGCCGCAGGCGGTCAGATCATCGACCAATGCCGCGCGGTCATGGGGGGCAATCAGTGCCGCGAAGGCCGACAACGGCAATTGCGCCGTCTGTCCGACCCCCAGCAGGTTAGAGCTGTCGTCGATGGTGATCTTCTGCGTTTCGGTATCGAACTGCCAGACGGCAATCCGCGCAAGGGACCGCACGGCTTTCAACCGTTCGTCCTGCCGTTCAACCTCGACCCGCAGATCGCGCAAGTCGGTGACGTCTTCAAAGACCAGCATTGCGCCGTCCAGATATCCTTCGGGTCCGCGATAGGGTTTCACATCGACGCGCCAGACGCGGTCGCGATCTGCCTCGGACAGTTCGGTGCTTTGGGCTTCACCGCTGCTGACGACATCATTGGCCATCCGCAACAATGCGCCGCTGGTAAATACGTTCGAAACATCGGCCAGAGGTCGCCCGTGATCGGATTTACGCAGCGGGAAGATCTGCGTTGCGGCGTTGGTGAAATTGCGGACCCGTACGTCGCGGTCCACGACCAGCAAGGGGATTTTCGTGGCCAGAAAGAAGTTCTGCAGGTCCGAATTTGCCGCGGTCAGATCGTCAATCTTGGATTTCAGTTCGTCGTTGACGGTGCTCAGTTCCTCATTCGTGGACTGAAGCTCCTCGTTCATCGACATCATTTCTTCGTTCGAGCTTTTCAGTTCCTCGTTGGTGGTCTCCAACTCCTCGACCGCGCCGTTCAGCTCGATCTGGACCAGACGCAGCTCTTCCTCCAGCAGGTCATTGCGCGATTCGCGGACATGCAATTCGTCGATATCATCGCTTTCGGGAACGGCGCGGTGGTCGCCTGTTTCCGAAAAGACCAGCAGTACGCTGCGATCGGTCAGCGGTTCTGCAAACAGTGTTACCGGCTGGGACCCCATATCGGAACGTGCGGTCAGGTTGCGCACGATCACGGCGCGCCCCGTGCTGTTGACCTGATCCAGTGCCGCTGCAACGGCATCTTTCAGACCGGCATGCACGATCGAGGATGCCAGAACCGGCTTGCGGGCTGTTGGATCGACCGTAATAAAACGGCCAAGCCTGCCTGCGGTCCACAATACCTCGCCCGCACGCGATACCTGTAAGGATGCGGGGGCGAAGCGGTCCAGTACGCGGCGCTGCGCGGTCTGGATCTGTTTGTCGGGGCCGGATGAAACGCGCGCGGGCGTATTGGTGGCGGGGGTGATCCTATCGCCACCCTCGTGCCGTGCGAAGGGCAGGTCCAGCGGCAAGCGGGCGACACTGTCATCGCGCTGGAACAGCCGTGCGGCGCGATCCAGTTCGCTGAAATGCACCGATTCCCGACGCACCCCTTCGGATGGCCCCAGAAACAGAAAGCCCGAGGGCCGGATTGCATAATGGAAAAGCGGCAGGATCCGCGATTGCAGGTATTCATCCAGATAGATCAGCAGATTGCGGCAGGAAATCAGATCGACCCGCGCAAATGGCGGATCACGCAACAGGCTGTGCAGGGAAAACCGCACGCGGTCGCGCAACTGCGGGGTGATCTGCATCAGGGAATCGCGATGGGTGGTGTATTCGGCGCGGAATTCTTCGGGAATATCGGCCATGGCGCTGATGGGATAGCTGCCCGCCCGCGCCATCTCGATCATCTTCTTGTCGATATCCGAGGCAAAGACCGTAAAACGGGGCCGCACGCCCGCAGCGCGCATTTCGGCATCGATGACCATCGCGATGCTGTAAGCCTCTTCCCCGCTGGAACAGCCCGCCACCCAGACGCGGATTTCTTCGCCATCCGCCGCCTGCACCAAAGGCCGGATCGCCTTTTCGCGCATGGACTGGAACATTTCAGGGTCACGGAAAAAGCGGGTGACGTTGATCAGAAATTCGTTCAGCAGGGCGTCGCATTCTTCGGGCTTGCGCCGCAGGTGGCGCAGGTAATCCTTGGTGCTGGTCATATTCAGCACCTGCAGGCGGCGGCGGATGCGCCGGACCAGCGTGGACATCTTATAGCCGGAAAAATCATGACCGGTCTGGTCCAGCAGATGCTGGCAGATCAGACGGGCATCGGCCAGCATCACATCCTCGGCCAGTTCGGTATCGCTGGATTGGAAGAATTGCAGGATCGACGGCACGATCCGGTCGGGCGGTAGGACGAAATCCACCAGTCCGGTCGATTCCGCCGACATCGGCATCCCGTCATAACGGGCCGTGCGCGGTTCCTGCACCACACATATGCCGCCGTTTTCCTTGATTGCGCGCAGACCCAATGTGCCATCGGCACCCGTTCCCGACAGGATCACGCAAGCCGCCGCCGGTCCCATATCCTTGGCCAGACTTTCAAAGAAATCATCAATGGGACGACGCAATCCGCGTGGCTGGTCGAATTCCGTCAGTTGCAGACAGCCGTCGTGGATGGTCATGCCGACGCCGGGAGGAATGGTATAGACATGGCCGGGTTGCAGGCGTGTGCCTTCTTCGGCCTGCTGGACCAGCAAGGCAGTGCGGCGGTCCAGCAATTCGGCCAGCACGCTGTCATGCGTCGGGTCCAAATGCTGGATGATCACATAGGCGGCAGGGTCATCCCGCCGTGCATCGCGCAACAGATCCTGCAGCGCCTCCAATCCGCCCGCCGAGGCACCGATGCCGACGACGGCAAAGCCCTGGCGGTGTTGCGAGCGTGGGGGTGAGGCGTCATTCATCGCGGACCGTAATCTTTGCAAGTGTGCTGATCGACCTTGCGATCAGTTCGGTGGAATCGGACATGATCAGCCCAAGCTGGTCAGCAGCAAGCCGGACGTCATTCACGCTGCGGGTCAGTTGGCGATCATTGCCGGACTGCGACCCCGTCCGCATCTCGAACTGCGAGGCAAGGACGAATTGCAGATCGCCTGCCAGATCGCGCAGCTTGGACAGAAAGACCAGATTGAGAAAGGCACGACCATCGCGGGTCCGGTTCAGAACCGGAAAGCGACCGTCATTGCGGTCCTTGTCGTGCAGGAATTCCGACATGGCGGCGATCTGGTCAAGCGGAGTGTCAGCGTCCTGCATAAAGCGGCAGTTGCGACCTTCGGCCTGATGCCTGTCGTATCCGGTCAGGCGGGTAAAAGCATCATTGACCAGACATAACGGCATATCGTCAGCCGCTGTCGCAAGCGACAGCGCAATTTGTGACCTTGCGAATTGTGTTCGCAAGATGTCCGGTATTTGGGTAGCGGCCATTACATTCCTGTCATAAACGGCACAAAGCCGTCCGTTGTCGATAAAGTAAGAACTTGGTTCGGTCCGGACAAGCAGAGATTTGTTAGCTTGCGGCCTTTGCGCCAACGGGCGCTTGCAAGGACCGGCAGGACATTCGCCGTTCCATGAATGTGGCCGGTTGATCATTGACGCAATCCGCCCTAGGCACCCGCTGCCCCATAACGAGGACATTATGGCCCAGAACGACCTAGAAGCCCGCCATCTGGACACGCTGGATCGTGACCTTGGCAGATTTTCGAAACTTGAATTGGCGACGGCCTATGTCTCGCGGCCATTGGTTGCGCCGGGCATTGCGCTGGCCTTTGTGCTGCTGGCCGGTCTGGGGTCGCTGATGGCCTTCGGTCAGGCCAGCAATGGTCTGGTGGTGGCAATCGCTGCGGTTTTCGGGGCCTATATGGCACTGAACATCGGGGCCAATGATGTTGCCAACAACATGGGTCCGGCGGTCGGCGCGAATGCCCTGACCATGGGTGGCGCGATTGCCATCGCAGTAATCTTCGAAACCGCAGGGGCGCTGATTGCGGGTGGCGATGTTGTCGGCACCATCTCGAAGGGGATTATCGCGCCCGAGAGTCTGGGCACGCAGCAGGTCTTCATCTGGGCGATGATGGCCGCATTGCTGTCGTCGGCGCTTTGGGTGAACCTTGCAACATGGATCGGCGCACCGGTATCGACCACACATTCGGTTGTCGGTGGCGTCATGGGCGCAGGCATCGCCGCTGCGGGTTTCAGCGCGGTCAGTTGGCCGACGATGGGTCTGATCGCGGCCAGCTGGGTGATTTCGCCTTTGCTGGGCGGTCTGATTGCTGCGGGATTCTTGTGGTTCATCAAGGCGCGCATCATCTATCGCGATGACAAGATCGCAGCGGCCCGCATCTGGGTGCCGGTGCTGATCGGCATTATGGCAGGGGCGTTCTCATCCTATCTGGCGCTGAAGGGGCTGAGCAAAGTCATCAAGATATCCTTCGGCACGTCGCTGGTCATCGGTCTGCTGATCGGGTTGGCTTGCTGGATGGTCATGATCCCCGTCGTGCGGCGTCAGGCGCGCGGATTGGAAAACCGCAACAAATCGCTGAAGATCCTGTTCGGCATTCCGCTGGTCGTTTCCGCTGCACTGCTCAGCTTTGCACATGGGGCCAATGATGTGGCCAACGCTGTTGGACCACTGGCGGCCATCGTTCAGGCATCGCAATCTGGCAGCGTGACCGAGGCTGTCTCTATCCCGTTCTGGGTGATGCTGATCGGGGCCTTCGGGCTGTCCTTCGGGCTGTTCCTGTTCGGCCCCAAGCTGATCCGTATGGTCGGCAGCCAGATCACAAAGCTGAATCCGATGCGCGCCTATTGCGTGTCGCTGTCGGCGGCGTTGACGGTGATTGTGGCCAGCTGGCTGGGACTGCCGGTCAGTTCGACCCATATCGCGGTCGGCGCAATCTTTGGCGTCGGCTTTTTCCGCGAATGGGACGCCGAACGCCGCCTGCGTGCGACCCAAGGCGCCGCGCCCGAACGTCCGCGTGTGGCATCCGATGAACGCCGCCGTCGGAAACTGGTGCGGCGTTCGCATGTGATGACCATCGCGGCGGCATGGGTCATTACCGTACCGGCGGCGGCTTTCCTGTCAGGTGCGCTGTTCCTGATGCTGCAGGCAATCGGCGGTTAAACCGCGCGACAGGCGTCCAGCCAGCGGTTGATGACCGCGATGGCGGGCGGCTCGTCCAGCCAGGGGATATGGGCACGGTCGGGGATCGTGGCCATATCCAGATCGGGGCGGCGTTCCAGCATCTTATCTACGGTTTCCACCGACAACAGATCCGAATTCGCCCCGCGCAGCAGCGCCACGGGCAAGCCTTTGGTCGCATCCCACAAAGGCCACAGATCGACCGGAGCCCCCGAAAACGCCGCCAGAAAGGCATCGCGCAGGGCAGGGTCGTAATTGATCTGCAGGCCCTCGGGCGTGACGTTGTAATGCTTATGCACATCCGCCAGCCAGCGCCCTTCGGGGACATTGGCAAAGCCCGTCATCAGATCGGGCAGGCGGTCCGCCAAAGCCAGCGGCGTTTTGGCTGCAGGGTTGCGGCCCAGATAGTCGAAAATCTTCTGCAAACCGGTGTGGGCAATTTCGGGCCCGACGTCGTTCAGGCACAGACCCGACATCCGGTCATGGGCCGTGGTGGCCATGAACAACCCGTTCAGTCCCCCGCGCGATGTTCCAAGAATGGCGGCACGATCAATGCCCAGATGATCCAGCAGTTCGACCGCATCGCGCGATTCGCGCGGCACGGTATAGCTGTCGGCACCGGTCCATTCCGAGGCACCGCGCCCACGGTAATCCATGCGGATCATGCGGACATCGGCCAGATGCGGCGCGACATAGTCGAAATCGGCCATTGTCCGTGTCAGCCCCGCAAGGCATAGGACGGGCAGACCTTTGCCCTGATCGGTAAAGGCCAGTCTGGCCCCGTCGCTGGCGTGAAAAAACGGCATGAAGTCACCTTTCCAGTTAATGCGCAGGGGCCGGAACAGTCCTTACAGGTTTTCGCTTTGGGGCATGCCCAGCACGTGATAGCCGCCATCGACCGTTACGATTTCACCGGTGGTGCAGGCACCCCAGTCCGACAGCATCCAGACAGCGGTGCCGCCGATTGCCTCAAGCGTGGCATTGGCGCGCATGGGGGCGTTGGCCTCGGTGTGGCGGAAGGTCTTGCGCGCACCGCCAATGGCAGCACCGGCCAGCGTCTTCATCGGGCCGGGGCTGATGGCATTGACGCGGATGCCGTCGGGGCCAAGGTCGTTGGCCAGATAGCGGACGCTGCTTTCCAGCGCGGCTTTGGCAACACCCATGACGTTATAGAAGGGCGTCACGCGGTTCGACCCGCCATAGGTCAGTGTGATGATCGACCCGCCCTCGGCCATCAGGGGATGGGCGCGGCGTGCGACCTCGATCAGGGAATAGCATGAAATTTCAAGACTGTGCTTGAAGTTGGCGCGGCTGGTGTTCATGAACCGGCCGGTCAATTCGTTCTTGTTGGAAAAGGCGACGGCATGGATCACGAAATCCAGCTTGCCCCAGCGTTCGCCGATAGAGGCAAAGGCAGCATCCAGCGATGCGTCATCGGTCACATCGACATCGACCAGAAAGTCCGATCCGACGGATTGGGCAAGCGGTTCGACCCGCTTGCCGAAAGCCTCGCCCTGATATGAAAAGGCCAGTTCGGCCCCTTCTGCGGCGGCGGCTTTTGCAATGCCCCACGCAATGGACCGCTCATTGGCGACCCCCATTACAAGCCCGCGCTTGCCTTTAAGAAGATCGCCCATGACCGGCTCCAATGTTTTTGTTGTTATTCCAGATAGCGGGACATCAGCAGCGATGCATTCGTTCCCCCGAAGCCGAAGCTGTTGGACAGAATCGAATCCAACCCTGCGTTGTCCACACGGTTGGTCGCAATTTCACCCGATTGAATCTCGGGGTCCAGTGCAGTGACGTTCGCCGAGGCCGCGATGAAGTCATTTTGCAACATTAGCAGACTATAGATCGCTTCGTGAACGCCCGTGGCACCCAGCGAATGGCCGGTCAGCGATTTGGTCGAACTGACGGGGGGCGTATTGCCTTCGCCGAAAATACGACGGATCGCCTTGATTTCGCCCAAATCCCCCACGGGGGTCGAGGTGCCATGCGCATTCACATAGCTGACCTTGCGGCCTTCGGGCAGGGTGTCCATCGCCACGCGCATCGCACGTTCGCCGCCCTCACCTGACGGTGCAACCATGTCGTAACCGTCGCTGGTCGCGCCATAGCCGGTGACTTCGGCATAGATTTTCGCACCGCGTGCCAAAGCGTGGGACAGTTCTTCCAGCACGACGACACCGCCGCCGCCCGAAATGACAAAGCCGTCGCGGGTCGTGTCATAGGGACGCGACGCGGTTTCCGGCGTGTCGTTATACTTGGACGACATGGCCCCCATCGCGTCGAACAGGCAGGACAGGGTCCAGTCCAACTCCTCGCCACCGCCGGCAAAGACGATGTCCTGCTTGCCCATCTGGATCTGTTCGACACCATTGCCGATGCAATGCGCGGATGTCGCGCAAGCCGAGGTGATCGAATAGTTGACGCCCTTGATCTTGAAAGGCGTTGCAAGGCAGGCAGAATTGGTGGACGACATGCAGCGGGTCACCATGAAGGGGCCCATGCGCTTGGGCGCACCTTTTTCGATGACGATCCGGTGCGCGTCAAAGAAGTTCGAGGTGGACGGACCACCCGACCCCATGATCAGGCCGGTGCGGGGGTTGGAAACGTCTCCGTCTTCCAATCCGCTGTCCTTGATGGCCTGTTCCATAGCGATGAAATTATAGGCCGCACCCGGACCCATAAAGCGCAGGTTGCGCTTGTCGATATGATCTTCCAGCGTGATCTGCGGCATGCCGTGGACCTGACTGCGAAAACCGTGTTCCGCATATTCAGGTGCAAAAACAATGCCGGATTTGCTGCTTTTCAGGCTTTCGGCAACCTCATCGGCGTTGTTGCCAATGGGTGAAACAATCCCGAGCCCGGTGATGACGACGCGTCGCATGGGGGCCTCCTTAGATGTGAATAATATCAGCTGGCCGAAAGGGCCACTTTCATGTCCTTGACCAGATAGATGACCTCTCCGTCGGCCTCGACCTTGCCATCTGCCACGCCCATGGTCAGGCGACGGGTCTGGATGGCCTTGGTGAAATCAACGGTATAACGCAGCATCTTGCGTTCGGGGCGGACCATGCCGGTCAGCTTGACCTCGCCCACGCCCAAGGCATAGCCGCGGCCTTCCCAGCCACGCCAGCCCAGATTGAAGCCGGTCAACTGCCACAAACCGTCAAGGCCAAGGCAACCCGGCATGATCGGGTTGCCGGGAAAATGGCAGCCAAAGAACCACAGGTCCGGATTGATGTCGAATTCGGCAACGATATGGCCTTTGCCATGTTCGCCGCCGTCTTCCGATACTTCGGTGATGCGGTCCATCATCAGCATCGGGGGTTCGGGCAGCTGCGCATTGCCGGGGCCGAACAGCTCTCCGCGTGCGCAGGCGAGCAGGTCGTCGCGGTCGAAGCTGGTCTTGGTCATCGCCATGCGTATCTTGCCTTCCATAGTCCGGCCTTGGGGCCGTAGGGTTTTCATATTGCCCAAGCATCTATCATCTGGGGTCAAGATGGCGCAAGGGCAAGCCAGTTGCTATTAGAACCATTGCCCCGGTTCCATCAGGCCCAGATCCATCAACTGCTGGCTGTTCCAGTCAAAGCGGTGCGAGTTGCGCCATGTCATATCGCCGATCCGGTCGCGTGAACCGGGATTCGTCGCCAAAGCCTTGGCAACGCGGAACGATCCGATGGCCGCTGTCAGGTTATGGTGCCACGGACAGGCATAGGTGTTATATTCGGGAACCGAAAAGCGGTGGTCGGCGGTCACCTGCAGATCGGGCGCGCTGCGGAACAGGGCGATCCGGTCGATGCGGCGACGGTCGGGGGGCAGAAATTCCTCGTACCGCCAGCGCAGGCCGCCGTGGAAATCCAGCTGGCGTTCCAGATCGTGCCCGTCGCTGCCCTTTCGTCCCAAGGCATAATAACCCGTTTTGTCGAACATGGCGTTATCCATATCAACGGCATTGGGTGTTTGTGTCATATCCGGCGCATAGAGGTCGATCACATAGGTCAACATGGCGCGGCGCCGTTCTTCGGTGTGAAAGCCAAGCATTTCACCGACGGTGCGGCTTTCACTGAACGGATAGAACAGGAATTCGCCGTTGAAGCAGTAATACATCCATGTGCCTGCTGGCACGGCGTGGATTACGGCATTGACCCCTTCGACATGCGCGTCGGGGCGGCGCGTATCATAGGCAAGCTGTGTGACCATGGCGTGCAAGTCTTCGGGCAGATCGATCCGCAGGCGCGACAGCAACAGGATATGGCGGAACCCGCGGTCCAGATGGTGCTGGATGGTCTGTGTGACAGCAACATCATCCTCGACCAGTATAATCGCCAGCGGACCTTTGGCCAATTGGGCCGGTTTCTGGGCCAGAAAGCTGTCAAAGTCGCGAAGGGGAATAACCGGCATCAGCGCATAACCTCTTTGACCTGTTCCAAAGCGGCGCGCAGCAGTTGCGGGTTTACGGCGGCGGTTTCCACCAGACGGCGCAAGGTGGCTTTTTGCGTATCGGGGATTGCGGCATCGCTGATCAGGTTGTCCACGGCCGTGGCGTCAAAGCCTTCGGGTGTCAGCAAAGCCTCGATCCGGGCGGCGACGGATGCGGCATCAGCAGTTTCAGCTGTGGCTTCGGCTGCGTCCTGCGCGGCTTCTGCGGCGTCTTCTGCGGCGTCGGGGGTTGCTGCGGCCTCGGCTGCGCGGTCGGCGGCGCTGATGGCCGCCTCGGCGGCATCTTCGGCGGCTTGGGCTGCATCATTGACCGGATCGATATTCGCCTGATCCGAGGCGCGCGCTGCTTCGGCTGCGGCATCGGCGGCAATGGCTGCGGCATCGGCTGCCGCATCCGCTGCAGCGTCGGCCGCCGCCTGACTTTCTTCGGCGGATGCGGCGTCGGCGGCTTCATCCGCACTGGTGGCGGCCTGATCTGCGGCGCGGGCTGCATCGCCAGCTGGCGTTTCGGGCAATTGTGTCACATCGGGTTCTGCGGGGTCCGACGCATAGTTTTCCATCCATGCCCATCCGCCGGCAACAGCCAGCAAAAGAATCACGACGATCGGCAGTATTTTTGACATCATGCACCCTGAAACCGGAAAACCTGTCTTCCTTTTGGTATATGGCACAGGGGCAGCCGTCAGAAAAGCCGCCCGCGCCTGTCCATTCACCCCTGATCTGACAAAACATGGCTGTTTGCGCGCTGTTAGCGTCAATTCCGGTTGTAACGGCGGCAATGCGCCCTTATTTTCCTGTCACCTTTCGTATTGGCTATAAAAGGAGCACCGCCATAGCCCGTCGACCGCATAATGCACCGCCCACCCGTGACACCGGACCCCGCGTCAACGACCGTATCCGTGTGGCAGAAATCCGCCTGATCGGCGCTGAGGGAGAAAACGTGGGCGTCGTCACGCCTGCCGTCGGCCTTCAGATGGCGCAGGACGCCGGGCTGGACCTGGTCGAGATTTCGCCCAACGCAGCGCCTCCGGTCTGCAAGATCATGGATCTGGGCAAATACAAATACGAACAGCAAAAGCGTGAAGCCGAGGCCCGCAAGAAGCAGAAAGTCATCGAAGTCAAGGAAATCAAGTTCCGTCCCGGGACCGACAGCCATGACTATGACGTCAAGATGCGCAGCGTGCTGAAGTTTCTGGAAGGTGGCGATAAGGTCAAAGTGACCCTGCGCTTCCGCGGCCGCGAGATGGCCCACCAGGATCTGGGTCTTGAACTGCTGAACCGTGTCCGGACAGATGTTGAAGAATTGGGCAAAGTCGAATCCATGCCCAAGCTTGAAGGTCGCCAGATGGTGATGATGATCTCTCCGCGCTGATTTTCCGGCGCTGATGTGACATTTTGGGGGCCGCGTGGGGATTGCCGCGCGGCCTTTGCTTTTGCAAGGTGCCTGCATGATGACCGATATACCCCCGATCCGGATAATGCGGCTGGCTGATGGCGATGCCGCGCTGCCTTTGCCGTCCTATCAGACCGCAGGTGCGGCAGGCGCCGATCTTTGCGCCAACCTGCCTTCGCAGTTACGCGCGATCGGCATCACCCTGCCACCGCTGGGTCGCGCAGTGATCCCCACCGGACTGGCATTGGCCATCCCCCAAGGGTGGGAGGTGCAGATCCGCCCCCGTTCCGGTCTGGCGCTGAAACATGGCATCGCATTGCCCAATGCGCCAGGCACCATCGACAGCGATTATCGCGGACCACTGGGGGTGATCCTGATTAATCTTGGTAATCAGTCTTTCACCGTCGCGCATGGCGACCGCATCGCCCAGATGGTTGTCGCACCGGCCCCGCAGGTGCAATTTGCACTGGTGGATAGCTTGGATGACACCACACGCGGGCACGGCGGTTTTGGTTCGACCGGAGGGCGCGGGTAATGCTGGGCCTGTGGATCATCGCTTTGTTGCTGGTCTTTGGCCGCATCACCCGTTTGCCAGCGCGTGTGATGTGGGCGCTGCTGGGCGGGGTCTGGGCGCTGATGCTGGCACTGCAACTGACTGTGCCTGACAGCGGCCTTGCGCGGGCTTTTGGTGGAAATGCGGCGGGGTGGCTGGTTCTGGCGGGGTTGGTCGCCGTGGTTTTTGCCTATCGCGCCGGATTACGCCGATTGCGTCAGCGTGCCACCCCGGAAATCGAACCGGTTGCAGAACCGGATATGCTGTCCGACAGCGAGATCGACCGCTATGCCCGTCATCTGGTGCTGCACGAAATCGGCGGCTCGGGCCAGATGCGCTTGCGGCAGGCAAAAGTGCTGGTCATCGGCGCGGGGGGCTTGGGGTCGCCCATCTGTCTGTATCTGGCAGGGGCGGGTGTGGGGAATGTCACGCTGGCCGATGATGATGTCGTCAGCCTGTCGAACCTGCAACGGCAGGTCATCTTCCGCGACGATCTGCGCGGCGAACCCAAAGCCTATGCCGCGGCCGAGGCGATGCTGCGCTTGAACCCCCATATCAAGGTGACGCCACTGATCCGCCGCATCATTGCTAAAGATGCCGATCTGATCGCGGGCCTTGATCTGGTCATTGATGGCACTGACAGCTTTGCGGGCCGCGCGGCCATCAACGCCGCCTGTGTGGCGGCGGGTGTGCCGCTGTTGTCCGGTGCGATCGGGCAATGGGAAGGGCAGATCACCCTGTTCGACCCCGCGCGGGGCGGTCCCTGCATGAACTGTCTGTTCCCCACTGCGCCCCAACGCGACGCCCCCTGCGCCGAGGCGGGTGTCGTCGGCGCCCTTCCCGGCGTTATCGGCAGCATGATGGCGTTGGAGGCGATCAAGCATCTGACCGGCGCAGGGCAGGGGCTGCGGGGCCGGATGATGATCTTTGACGGACTTTATGGCGAAAGCCGGATGATCGGCACATCACAAAATCCTGCCTGTCGGGTTTGCGGGCAATAGCCTCTGGCACCCTTCGCGCGACACTTCTAGGGTGGCGGCAATCAAGGAGGTCCTGATGAACCCAGAGCTTTTGCAGTGGTCCGGCCCTGAAGGGCTGCCGCGTTTCGATCTGATCCGCGACACGGATTTCGCCCCCGCCTTCGACCAACAGCTTGCCGCCGCCGAGGCCGCAGCCGAGGCGATTGCCGCCAACCCCGAACCCGCAACTTTCGCCAATACCGTCGCCGCGATGGAAACGGCGGATGACGGCCTGAACCGGCTGTTGTCGATCTTCTATACGCTGGCATCGGTTGATTCGAATGATGCGCGACAGGCGCTGCAGCGTGATTTCGCGCCGCGTCTGGCCGAATACGGCAGCAAGATCAGCATGGACCCGCGGCTTTATGCGCGCGTCAAAACGGTTGCCGAAAATATCGCCGATCTTGGGCCGGAAGATGCGCGTATTACCGAACTGGCCCTGCGCGATCTGACCCGCGCAGGTGCGGGGCTGGATGATGCGGGACGCGCCCGCATGGCGCAAGTCCGCAGCCGGATGGCGGTTCTGACGACCGATTTCACCCAGAACGTCCTGACGGATGAACGTGATTTTGTCATGGCGATCCCCGATGATCGCCTGCAGGGGCTGCCTGACTGGTTACTGCGGTCGATGCGTGCTGCCGCCAAGGAACGCGGGATGACGGGGCAGGTGGTGACGCTGAACCGGTCGCTGATTGTGCCGTTTCTGGAAAATGCGACCGACCGGACGTTGCGTGAAACGGCCTTCCGTGTGTGGACGGCGCGCGGGTCGGGGTCGGGTGCAGGCGGCGATGCGACCAACAACCTGCCCTTGGTGGCCGAGGTTCTGGCCCTGCGCCACGAACGCGCCCAGCTGTTGGGCTATGCCGATTTCGCGTCATGGAAGCTGGAAACCCAGATGGCGGGGAATGCGGGTCATGTGCAGGATCTGCTGTCGCAGGTCTGGACCGCCGCCAAGACCCGCGCCGATCAGGATGCGACCAAACTGACCGCGATGCTGCATGATGACGGTGTGAATGGCACGCTGGAGGCTTGGGATTGGCGTCTTTACGCTGAACGTCTGCGCCGCCGTGACCATCAGATCGACCCTGATCAGGTTGCGCCATATCTGACGCTGGAAGCGATGCTGGGCGCGGTCTTCGATGTCGCCAACCGCCTGTTCGGGTTGGAGTTCCAGCCGGTTGACGCCCCCCTGTGGGACGATCAGGCACGGGCATGGCGTGTGACGCGCGATGGCCAGCTGATGGCGATTTTCGTCGGTGATTTCTTTGCCCGTCCGGCCAAGCGGTCGGGGGCGTGGTGTTCCTCGCTTCAGGTGCAGCACAAACTGGGTGACGGACAGCGGGCGATTGTCGTGAATGTCTGTAATTTCACCCCGCCCGAACAGGCCGGATCGCCTGCCTTCCTGTCATGGGATGACGCGCACACGCTGTTCCATGAATTCGGCCATGCCACGCATCACATCCTGTCAAACGTGACTTGGCCGTCGATTTCCGGCACCTCGGTTGCGCAGGATTTTGTGGAATTGCCAAGCCAGCTTTACGAACACTGGCTGGAACAGCCCGCCGTACTGGACGCCCATGCCCGCCATCACGAAACGGGAGAGGTTTTGCCCGCCGAATTGCGTGACAAGATGTTGGCGGCTGGTAAGGCAGATGCGGGCTTTTCCACGGTGGAATATCTGGAAAGCGCGCTGGTCGATCTTGCCTTTCACCGCGGCACGCCGCCGAGCGATGCGATGGCAAAACAGGCGCAGGTGTTGCAGGAACTGGACGGACCGGCGGCCATTCCGATGCGCCATGCCACACCGCATTTCGCGCATGTCTTCGCGGGCGACAGTTATGCCAGCGGATACTACAGCTATATGTGGTCCGAGGTGATGGACGCGGATGCCTTTGCGGCATTCGAGGAAACCGGCAACATTTTCGACGCCGACACCGCCAAGCGGTTGGAGGAAACGATCCTGTCGCGCGGTGGTTCGGCCCCTGCCGATCAGTTATGGATCGACTTCCGTCAGCGGATGCCGGGTGTCGATGCGCTGTTGAAAGGCCGCGGGCTGGCGTGATGGTGACTGAGGGTGCCGACCGTTGGTCGGCGTCCTGCCGGCCCGGCGTCAGGCGCGCCGCTGACGCGGCGCTCGTGCGGTGTCAATCGCGCAATTCGTCCGCATCCACACCCCAGATGGTGGTTTTCGGAACCCAGCCCCGTTGACCACCACCGGAAACGCGACACCATTCGGGTTCGCATTCGTTCAGCCGCAGAATCGCCCCCAGTTCGGCGCGTGCCACGATATCGGCATCTATATGCGGGCGGGTGCGAAGGGGCAGCATATCCTCGGTCACCAAGGCTGTGCGGACGCCAGACAGCAAGGCGTAATGGACCCAGCCACCGGCACCGTCCTTATCTTCGACACGCCGCCAATGGCCGAATTCGGCCACAACGCGCAGGGGCATGCCGGCATGGCGGAACACCCAGTCGATGCGGTGGGACAGGCTGGGGCCGCGACGGGCATTGCCTTCACTGCCTTTCAAACTGACATAGCGGGGCAGGGGCAGATTCGTGACCGCACCGCGCTGGATCTGCGCGTCACTGTCTTGTGCCTGCGCTGCGGGGGTGCCGCTGTTTTGTGCCATGACAGCACCGGCAAATCCTATCATCGCCATCATTATCGATACGGCGATGGCACGCATGGCCCCATGTCGTTTGCCCGTCAGTGCTATCATCGGCTGTCCGTTCCTGTTTCCTGCGGTGCGACAGGCCGGATCAACAGACCCGATCATGCACCCTTCTGGGGTCTTGTGCCTGCCCCTCAACGCGGGCAGTTTGCCAAAAGAGACCCGCCATTGGAAGTGCAGCCCTGCCACGACATCGAGAAAGTGAGGTGACCCATGTCCTCCAACCCGTCCTCGACCCGCCAGAAGTTGCGCGTGGCCGTGACCCGTCGCCTGCCCGAAGCCGTCGAAACGCGCATGTCGGAATTATTCGATGTGGTTCTGCGTGATGATGACGCAAAGCTGTCGCGCGATGAACTGGTGTCATTGATGCAGGGTGCTGACGTTCTGGTGCCGACCGTGACCGACCAGATCGACGCCAATATGCTGGCCCGCGCAGGCGAACGTCTGAAATTGATCGCGAATTTTGGCGCGGGGGTGGATCACATCGATGTTCTTTCGGCCCGCCAGCGCGGAGTGCTGGTCAGCAATACCCCCGGTGTCGTGACCGAGGATACTGCCGATATGACACTGGCGCTGATTCTGGCCGTCACGCGGCGTATTCCCGAAGGCATGTCGGAAATGCAGACCGGCCGCTGGTCGGGCTGGTCGCCGACATCGCATCTGGGCGGGCGTGTCGGGGGGCGTCGTTTGGGGATTCTGGGCATGGGGCGCATCGGTCAGGCCGTTGCCCGTCGCGCGAATGTGTTCGGCATGCAGGTCCATTACCACAACCGCAAACGCCTGCGCCCCGAGGTCGAGGACCAGTTGCAGGCGACCTATTGGGAAAGTCTGGACCAGATGTTGGCCCGCATGGATGTGGTCAGCGTAAATGCGCCGCATACGCCCGCGACCTTCCATCTGCTGAATGCGCGGCGGCTGAAACTGATGAAGCCGTCAGCGGTCATCGTCAACACCTCGCGCGGTGAGGTGATTGACGAAAATGCACTGACGCGGATGCTGCGGGCGGGTGAAATCGCTGGCGCCGGTCTGGATGTTTTCGAACACGGGCATGAGATCAACCCTCGTCTGCGCGAATTGCCAAATGTCGTTTTGCTGCCACATATGGGGTCGGCCACCGTCGAAGGGCGCGCCGAGATGGGCGAAAAGGTCATCATCAATATCAAGACCTTCGCCGATGGCCACCGGCCATCCGATCTGGTGGTTCCTGCGATGTTGTAAACGATGCGTCTGTCATTCCGGGCTGCGGTGTCGATCCTATTCCTGATCAATGGAATGATGATCGGCAGCTGGGCCCCCAAGCTGCCTGCGTTAATGGAACGGCTGTCGATATCCGAAGGGACGGCAGGTTTGGTCGTGCTGTGCCTTGGCGCGGGATCAATGTGCATCATGCCGGTCTTCGGGGCGATGGTGGCCCGGCGCGGGTCGGCGCGGGCGGTTAGGGTCGCGGCATCGGTGGCCGCGCCGACGCTGCTGCTGATTTCGGTTGCGCCGGATGTCTGGACGGTGGGGGCTGCGGTCTTTTTCTTCGGCGGTTTGCTGGGCGGCATGGATGTGGCGATGAACGCCAATGCCGTTGCGGTCGAACGCGCGCGCAAGCGCGCCATCATGTCATCCTGCCACGGATTCTGGAGCCTTGGTGCCTTTGCCGGCGCCGCCAGCGGTGGCAGCATGATCCAGCATCTGGGCGAATTGGCCCATGGGATGGCGGTCTTTGCGGTCTTTGCCCTTGGCCTGCTGATCGCATTGCCGCGCTTGTTGCAGGATGCCCCTGCTGCGGACCAACCCCGCACATCCCTGCGTCTGCCGGTGTCACCGGTGCCCTATCTTCTGGGGCTGATGGCGCTGACCGCAATGGTGCCCGAGGGTGCGATTCTGGATTGGGCGGCGGTTTATCTGCAACGAGAGATGGGAACCTCGCTTTCTGTGGCGGGCTGGGGCTTTGCGGGATGCGCTGCGACCATGGCGGTCATGCGCTTTCTGGGCGACAGGTTGCGGCAACAGCTGGGCGCAGTGCTGACGTTGCGGATCAGTGCAGGTGTGGCCATGACAGGGCTGGGTTTGGCGGGGCTTTCAGGGACGCCGGTTCTGGCCATTGCCGGCTTTGCGCTGGCGGGGATCGGCATTGCAAATATGGTGCCCATCGCCTTTTCGGCGGCGGGGAATCTGCCGGGGCTGGCCTCTGGGATGGGATTATCGGTTGTGACGATGATGGGCTATTCCGGTATCCTGCTGGCACCGGGCATGATCGGCTGGCTGGCTGAACATATCAGCCTTGGGCGGATCTATCTGGGCTTGGCGCTGTTGTTGACGGTACCGCTGGCCTTGTCGCGGCTGGCCCGCAGCGCCGATTTCGACGCAGGTTAACGGTAAAGCTGGCCTTCGTCGGGGAAGCTGCGGTCGCGCACGGCGGCGGCATATTGGGCGATGGCATCTTCCGCACGCGGACCAAGGTCACCGAATTTTTTGACAAAACGCGGCACGCGGCCCGACAGGCCCAGCATATCGTCCAGCACAAGGATCTGCCCGTCACAGCGGGCCGAGGCACCGATGCCGATGGTCGGCACGCTGATGCTGTCGGTGATGCGGTCGGCCAACGGTTCCATCACGCCCTCGACCACGACGGCAAAGGCACCGGCATTGGCGACATCGACGGCGTCCTGAATATGGGCGGGCCATGTCGATTCGTCGCGCCCTTGGGTTTTGAAGCCGCCCATGACATTGGTCGATTGCGGGGTCAGACCGACATGGCCCATGACTGGGATGCCGCGTTCGACCAGAAAACCGATGGTCGGGGCTATGCGGGTGCCACCCTCCAGCTTGACCGCGCCGCAACCGGTTTCACCCATCACGCGGGCGGCGTTGCGGAATGCTTGCTGGGGGCTTTCCTCATAGCTGCCAAAGGGCATATCGATGACGACCATCGCCCGTTGCGATCCGCGCATGACCGCCTGTCCGTGCAGGATCATCATCTCCAGCGTCACGCCGATGGTGGATGGCAACCCGTGGACCACCATTCCAAGGCTGTCGCCCACAAGGATGACATCGGCATGGGCATCGACCATCGCGGCCATCGGGGCGGTATAGGCGGTCAGCGACACGATGGGCGTTGCACCCTTGCGGTCGGCAATCTGCGGAACCGTGATACGTCTGATCGGGGCTTGGGCGGACATTGCAGCCTCCTTACGGGTGGGCGACGCGCTGGTCGATCAGCAGCACATCGCCAAAGCGAACGGCCAGCAGGATGACGACGGGGCGGGAAAATGCGGTCGGTTGTGACAGATCATCGGCATCACGGATGTCGATGGATTGCGTATCGGCCCGCGGTTCGGTTGCCAGCATGTCCCGCAGCCCGTCATGGACCGCCTGCAAGGTTGCACCTGCCGCGACCTGTGCTTGCGCCTGATCCAGAGCGCGGGCCAGCACAGTCGCCGCCGCGCGGTCTTCGGGTGTCAGGCGACGGTTGCGCGATGACATGGCAAGCCCGTCTGCTTCGCGCACCGTCGGGACAGGCAGGATATCGACGGGAATATCCAGATCGGCGACCATCTGCCGGATCAGGGTCAGCTGCTGGTAATCTTTTTCGCCAAAGGCCGCGACGTCGGGTTGGGTGATGTTGAACAGCTTGGTCACAACAGTGGCCACCCCGCGGAAATGCCCCGGACGCAGTTCGCCCATCAGCATGCCGCCCAGGCCCGCCACCTCGACATGGGTCTGGGCATGGGGGCGATAGATGTCGTGGACTTGCGGCAGGAACACCGCATCGCAGCCGACCGACCGCAGCAGGGTCAGATCGTTTTCCTCGTCACGCGGGTATTTGGCCAGATCCTCGTTCGGACCGAATTGTGTCGGGTTCACAAAAATCGAGGTGACAACCCGTCCCCCGCCATGTGCGTCCAGCCATGCCCGTGCACGCGTCACCAACGCCAGATGCCCTTCGTGTAGCGCGCCCATGGTGGGAACCAGCGCCAACTGTGCGCCATTCTGACGCCAGTTCCGGATGCATTCGCGCATGGCCTGTGTGCTGCGGCAGATCTGCATATCAGGCGCTTTCCTTGAATCGTGACGCAGAACCTAACCTTTGGCGACGGGTCGGGCAAGTGCCGCATCATGGATGTCGTTTTTCGCCCGCATTGGTCGGGGCCTTCTGACGCACGGTTTCCGCGATCATGCATCACTGGTGAAACAAGGCCTTCAAGGAGTCGCGGGATGAAGTCGCATGTTAAGGTTCTGGTGGTCGGGGGCGGCGCGGTCGGTTGCGGCATCGCGCTGCATCTGGCGCGGGCAGGGTGGGATACGCTGCTTGTCGAACGCGACGAACTGACGGCGGGGTCCACATGGCATGCCGCAGGTCTGCTGCCGCTGTTCAACATGGGCTATGCAACCAGCCATATCCACGATTATTCGGTCAAGCTCTATGCAGGGCTTGAGGCGACGACCGGCCTGAACGCGGGCTTTAGCCGTTGCGGCAACCTGCGGATGGCCCAGACCGATGCGCGGATGGACGAATACATGCTCTATTCCGCCACGGCCGAAACCGTGGGGATCGAGCATGAATTCCTGACCCCCGCGCAGATTCGCGACCGCTGGCCGTTGGTGCATACCGATGACCTGAAAGGCGCGCTGTTTCACCCGACCGACGGTTATATCAACCCCGCCGACGTGACGCAGGCGATGGCCAAGGGCGCGCGGATGGCGGGCTGCGCGATCGAACGCAAGATTCAGGTCAACGCCTATGCGTGGACCGGATCAGAGTGGATCGTGACCTGCGAGCGTATGGTCGAAAAAGGGGGTAACCTGATTTCTTCGGGCGAGACCTTTGAAATCCGAGCGGAACATGTCGTCACCGCCACAGGCAACCACGCGCAGCGCACCGCGCGTCTGTTGGGTATCCGCATTCCTGCGATCCCGGTCGAACACCAGTTCATCGTGACTGAACCCGACCCCGCGCTGTTGAAATGGCGTGCCGAGGGCAATCCCGAACACCCCGTTCTGCGCGACGCCGATGCAAAATGGTATGTGCGCGAGGAACGCGGTGGCTGGATTCTGGGCCCCTACGAGAAAGGCGCCCCCGCGCGCTTCCCCTATGGCGTGCCTGACAGCTTCCGTGCGGATCTGTTCCCGCTGGATCTGGACCGGATCGAGGAGGAATATATGGCGATGATCCACCGGATCCCGACTTCGGAAACGGTGGGCCTCAAGGACGATTTCAACGGTCCGATCTGCTATACCCCCGATGGCAACCCGCTGGTCGGCCCTGCGCCGGGCCTGCGCAACATGTGGCTGGCCGAGGGGTTCAGCTTTGGCATCACCGCGGCGGGCGGTGTCGGGCATTACCTTGCCCAGCTGATGACCGAGGGTGAGGCCGAGATCGACATGGCATCGCTGGACCCGCGCCGTTTCGGGTCGTGGATGACCACCGAATATGCGGTGAAAAAGAACGAAGAAGCCTATGACCACGTCTTCATCCTGCACCACCCTGACGAAGAACGCCCCGCCGCGCGTCCTTTGCGGACATCGCCCGCCTATGACCGTCAGGCCGCCCGCGGGGCGCAGTTCGGTCAGGTGAACGGGTGGGAACGTCCGAATTACTTCGCGCCACAGGGGTTTGACGACCACGGCGCGCGCAGTTTCCGCCGCGGCGGCTGGTGGCAATATGCCAAGGCCGAGGCCGAGGCCATCCGCAACACCGCCGGTCTGATTGATGCCACCGCATTCGCCAAACATGTCGTCACAGGGCCGGGGGCGACGGCGTTCCTTGACTGGTTCACCACCAACAAGCTGCCCAAGGTTGGCCGCATCAACCTGACCTATGCCCTGACAGATGCAGGTACCACGCGCACCGAATATACCATCGTCCGGCGGGCCGAGGATGACTACTATCTGGTGTCAGCCGGTGCATGGACGGATTACGACGCCGACAACCTGATCAAATCCGCGCAGGATTTTATGGCGGCGGGCGGTGCCTATGTCGCCATTCAGGATGTAACCACGCAATGGGGCGTCTTTGCCATCGCGGGCCCGCAATCGCGCGCGATTCTGTCCAAGCTGG
Organism: Paracoccus sp. JM45; assembly: GCF_003590715.1. Lineage (GTDB taxonomy): Bacteria > Pseudomonadota > Alphaproteobacteria > Rhodobacterales > Rhodobacteraceae > Paracoccus. Next base: position 477,591 of record NZ_QQVY01000001.1, on the reverse strand, counting down.
TTCGCGACGCCGAACCGGAAACCGCCCTGTCAAACAAGCGCTTCCCGTGGCTGTCCGCGCGCCGGATCGAACTGGGCATGGTGCCGGTACAGGCGATCCGCGTTGCCTATACCGGCGAATTGGGCTGGGAATTGCATCACCCGATCGAGATGCAGAATCACCTGTTTGACCAGTTGATGGCTGCGGGCGAACCATTGGGGCTGAAACTGGTGGGGGCGCGGGCGCAGAACTGGCTGCGTCAGGAAAAATCCTATCGTGCCTTCGGGACCGAACTGGGCCGCGATGCGACGCCGCTAGAGGCTGGTCTGGATCGCTTCGTCGATCTGTCCAAGGATTTCAAAGGCAAGGATGCGATGCAGGCCAAGGGTATCCGGTCGCAATGCGTGACGTTGCTGATCGACGGGCCGGATGATGCCGACCCTTGGGGCCGCGAAGGGTTGTTTTTGGATGGTGCCCGCGTGGGTCGCCTGACCTCGGGCGGGTATTCGGTGGGCTTTGGCAAGCAGATCGGCATGGGCTATGTCCGCCCTGATCTGGCCGTACTGGGCACAAAGTTGCAGGTACGGATGTTCCGCCAGCTCTTCGACGCCGTCGTGGCCGAGGACAGCCCCTTTGATCCGCAAAACGCGCGCATCCGTATCGACGGGTGACTGGAATGACAAAGGCCGGATCCAAAGATCCGGCCTTTTGTAATCTGGAGCGGGCGAGGCGATTCGAACGCCCGACCCTAACCTTGGCAAGGTTATGCTCTACCCCTGAGCTACGCCCGCTCCGTTCCGTCTGCATTCCGTTTCCGGCCTGCCTTCGGTAAGCGGTGATTTAGTGAAAGCCATCCGGATACGCAAGGGGGCAAAACGCATGATTTTTGCCGCGCGGTCAGAATTTTGTCTTGGTGAATTGTAATGTGGAAAGGGCTGAAACGACAAAAGCCAGATCCGAAGATCTGGCTTTTTGTTTATCTGGAGCGGGCGAGGCGATTCGAACGCCCGACCCTAACCTTGGCAAGGTTATGCTCTACCCCTGAGCTACGCCCGCTCCGTTCCGTCTGCATCCCGTTTCCGGTCTGCCTTCGGTAGGCGGTGATTTACGGAAAGCGCCCGCGCTCTGCAAGAGGAAAAATCGCCATTTTCAGCTTTTTTCCGAACCAGCTTCGCCCAACTGCCCCAAATGCGTGTCAACGAAGCCTGAAATCCGCTTCAGCCCCATCCCAAAGGCACGATCCGCGCCCACATGGACCATCCAGATTGCCCCTGCCGCAATCAGCCCCGTCAGTCCCAAAGCAACACCGATCAGCGCCAGCAGCAGGCCGGTGCCGTAAAGATGGGTGACATTATAGGTGAATGCACCAATTCGGCGGTTGGCCAGATATCCCGCCGCGCCCAAATCAGGTGCCAGTAAAGCCAAAGGCCATACCCACCAAGGCCAGCCGTTCTGCGTCATCACTGCCAAGGGAAGGGCGCCCAGAACAATCAAGGCGCCTTCGATCCTTTGCCATGCAACAGGGGTCATTCGGCGGCGCGCATGCGGGCAGGGGTCAGCATATCGCCCAGGTAACGGCCTGTGTGGCTGGCCTCGACCTTGGCAACGGCCTCTGGGGTGCCATGCGCCACGATAACGCCGCCACCATCGCCACCTTCGGGACCGATGTCGATCAGCCAGTCAGCTGTTTTGATGACATCCAGATTGTGTTCGATGACCACCACCGTATTGCCCTGTTCAACCAGTTCGTGCAGCACTTCCAGCAGCTTGCGGACATCTTCGAAATGCAGGCCGGTGGTCGGTTCGTCCAGAATATATAATGTCCTGCCTGTGGATTGGCGCGACAATTCCTTGGACAGCTTCACACGCTGTGCCTCGCCACCCGACAGGGTCGTTGCCTGCTGGCCGACCTTGATATAGCCCAGCCCCACCTGCATCAGCGCGTCCATCTTGGTGCGGATCGACGGCACCGCGGCAAAGAAGGTCTGCGCGTCCTCGACCGTCATATCCAGCACGTCGGCGATGGATTGACCTTTGAAAGTCACTTCCAGCGTTTCGCGGTTATAGCGTTTGCCCTTGCAGGTTTCGCATTCGACATAGACGTCGGGCAGGAAGTGCATCTCGATCTTGATGACACCATCGCCCTGACACGCCTCGCAGCGGCCACCTTTAACGTTAAAGCTGAAGCGACCGGGCTTATAACCACGCGCCTTTGATTCGGGCAGACCGGCGAACCAGTCGCGAATCGGGGTGAACGCTCCGGTATAGGTGGCCGGATTCGAACGGGGTGTGCGGCCGATGGGGCGTTGGTCGATGTCGATGACCTTATCCAGATGCTCCAACCCTTTGATGGTTTCGCATGGGGCAGGGGTCTGACGCGCACCGTTCAGGCGCATGCTGGCGGTCTTGAACAGGGTTTCAATTGTCAGGGTGGATTTGCCGCCACCAGACACGCCGGTCACACAGACAAACTTGCCAAGCGGAAAGTCCGCTGTGACTTTCTTCAGATTGTTTCCGGTCGCCTTGACGACAGTCACCTTCTTGCCGTTCCCCTTCCGGCGCTTTTCAGGAACCGCAATTGACCTACTTCCCGACAGATATTGCCCCGTCAGGCTGTTCGGATCGGCGGCAATCTGGTCCGGCGTGCCGTGGCTGACCACGGCCCCGCCATGGACGCCTGCACCCGGACCCATATCGAAGACGTAATCGGCATGCCGGATCGCGTCTTCGTCATGTTCGACGACCAGAACCGAATTGCCCTGATCGCGCAGGTTTACCAGCGTGGTCAGCAACCGGTCGTTGTCACGCTGGTGTAATCCGATCGAGGGTTCGTCCAGAACATAAAGCACACCTGTCAGGCCGCTGCCGATCTGGCTGGCCAGACGGATGCGCTGGCTTTCGCCACCCGACAAAGTGCCTGCAGCACGTGACAATGTCAGATAATCCAGACCGACATTGACCAGAAACCCGAGGCGTTCGCGGATTTCCTTAAGGATCGCCGTGGCGATTTCGTTCTTTTGCTTGGACAGATGGTTCGGGGCGTCCGTAACCCATGCCAATGCGTCCTTGATCGACAGTTCGACCACCTGTCCGACGTGGTCGCCCGCGATTTTGACGGCCAAGGCTTCGGGTTTCAGGCGATAACCGGTGCAGGCACCGCAGGGGCGGTTGTTCTGGTAACGCTCGAATTCGTCGCGAACCCATTGGCTGTCCGATTCGCGAAGACGGCGTTCCATGTTGGGAATCACCCCTTCGAACACGCGGGCGATTTCATAGACGCGACCGGCATCGTCAAAGCGGAACTTGATTTCCTCTTCGCCCGAACCGCGCATGAACAGATCCTGTGCCGACTTGGGCAGGTCTTTCCACGGGGTCTTCTTGTCAAAGCCGTAATGCTTGGCCAGCGCATTGACGGTTTGCGTCAGATAGGCCGATTTCGATTTGGCCCACGGGGCAATCGCGCCCTTATCGACCGAAAGCGTGGCATCCGGCACGACTAGGCGTTCGTCAAAGAACAGCTCAACTCCCAGACCGTCACAGACGGGGCAGGCACCGAAGGGGGCGTTAAAAGAAAACAGCCGCGGTTCGATTTCTGGAATCGTGAAGCCGCTGACCGGACAGGCGAATTTTTCGCTGAAGGTCAGATGCTCGGGGTCACCCTCGGACGGGGCGGTTTCCAGATTGGCAATGCCGTCGGCCAGATCCAGCGCGGTACGAAGACTGTCGGCCAGCCGCGTTTCCATGCCTTCACGCACAACGACCCGGTCAACAACCACGTCGATATTGTGGCGGAATTTCTTGTCCAAGGTCGGCGGTTCGTCCAGATCATAGAATTCGCCGTTGACCTTGATGCGCTGGAACCCCTGCTTGCGCAGTTCCAGAAACTCCTTGCGGTATTCGCCTTTGCGGTCGCGCACGATGGGGGCCAGCAGGAAAGCGCGGGTGCCGTCGGGAAGGGCCATGATGCGGTCGACCATGTCCTGCACTTGCTGCGCCTCGATCGGCAGGCCGGTCGCGGGGGAATAGGGCGTGCCGGCGCGCGCGAACAGCAGGCGCATATAGTCATAGATCTCGGTCACGGTGCCGACGGTCGAACGGGGGTTCTTGGACGTGGTCTTCTGTTCGATACTGATGGCGGGGGACAAGCCGCTGATGTGGTCCACATCCGGCTTGCCCATCATATCCAGAAACTGGCGCGCATACGCCGACAGGCTTTCGACATAGCGCCGCTGCCCTTCGGCATAGACAGTGTCGAACGCCAGTGATGATTTGCCTGAACCCGACAATCCGGTGATCACCACCAGCTTGTCGCGCGGAATGTCCATATCGACATTCTTCAGATTATGTTCGCGCGCGCCGCGCACTTCGATGAACTTCTGTTCCATGCCGTGTCCCTGATGCCCAAGCGTCTCAGATATGAATGCACAGACGAAAAGCAAGTTCATTATGCGAACATAATGTGAACGAATTGCGGCAAAGCTGCCTTTGCGGGTATTCGCCGACCATTCCGCCAGGCTTCGCTGCACTTGCAAGATGTATGGCACATATTTTCACCAACACTTGCGCTGCAACGCGGCACCGCTAGGATGCTGTGAAATTGAGTAGGGGGCTTTTCGCATGTTTGAGAAAATATTGATTGCGAACCGTGGTGAGATCGCGATCCGTGTGATGCGTGCCGCGAATGAATTGGGAAAACGAACGGTTGCGGTTTACGCCGAGGAGGACAAGCTTGGTCTTCACCGTTTCAAGGCAGATGAGGCATATCGCATCGGCGAGGGTCTGGGCCCCGTTGCGGCCTATCTGTCGATTCCCGAAATCATTCGTGTCGCAAAGGAATGCGGCGCGGATGCGATCCATCCGGGCTATGGCCTGCTGTCGGAAAACCCCGAATTCGTGGATGCCTGTTTCGAGGCGGGCATCACATTCATCGGTCCCAAGGCGGAAACCATGCGTGCGCTTGGCGACAAGGCCAGCGCCCGTCACGTTGCCATCAAGGCTGGCGTCCCCGTCATTCCCGCGACCGAAGTGCTGGGTGAGGATTTCGATGCCATCAAGGCCGAGGCCGCCGAAGTCGGCTATCCCTTGATGCTGAAGGCCAGCTGGGGCGGTGGTGGTCGCGGCATGCGCCCGATCAACAACCCCGAAGAGCTGGTCGAAAAAGTCCGCGAAGGCCGCCGCGAGGCTGAAGCCGCCTTTGGCAATGGCGAGGGTTATCTGGAAAAGATGATCATCCGCGCCCGCCACGTCGAGGTGCAGCTGCTGGGCGACACGCATGGCGGTCTGTATCACCTGTTCGAACGCGATTGCACGGTCCAGCGCCGGAACCAGAAGGTCGTGGAACGCGCGCCCGCACCCTATCTGACCGAAGAACAGCGCGCCGAGGTATGCGGCCTTGCGCTGAAAATCGGGCAGGCGGTCGGATACCAGAACGCTGGCACCGTCGAATTTCTGATGGATATGGACGATGAGAAATTCTATTTCATCGAGGTGAACCCCCGCGTTCAGGTCGAACACACCGTGACCGAAGAGGTCACCGGCATCGACATCGTCCAGTCCCAGATCAAGATCGCCGAAGGCGCGACGCTGGCCGCGGCCACCGGCCATGACAGTCAGGACCAGATCACCCTGTCGGGCCACGCGCTGCAGTGCCGCGTCACGACCGAGGACCCGCAGAACAACTTTATCCCTGATTATGGCCGTATCACTGCCTATCGCAGCGCGACAGGCATGGGCATCCGTCTGGATGGCGGCACCGCCTATGCAGGTGGCGTGATCACCCGCTATTATGATTCGCTGCTGGTCAAGGTGACAGCATGGGCACAGACGCCCGATCAGGCCATCAAGCGGATGGACCGTGCCTTGCGCGAATTCCGGGTGCGCGGTGTCAGCACGAATATCGATTTTGTCATCAACCTGTTAAAACAGCCGACCTTCCTTGATGACACCTATACGACCAAATTCATCGACACGACGCCTTCGCTGTTCACGTTCAAAAAGCGTCAGGACCGCGCGACCCGCATCCTGACCTATCTGGCCGATATCAGCGTCAACGGGCATCCTGAAACCACGGGGCGTGCCTTGCCGCCCGCACAGGCGCGCCAGCCTTTGCCGCCGGTTGCCACCGCCGAACCCGCCGCTGGCACCCGCCAGTTGCTGGAATCGCAAGGGGCGCAGGCTGTTGCCGACTGGATGGGTGCGCAGAAGCAGCTGCTGATCACCGACACCACCATGCGTGACGGTCACCAGTCGCTGCTGGCCACGCGGATGCGCTCGATCGACATGATCCGCGTCGCGCCAAGCTATGCCGCCAATCTGCCGCAGCTGTTCAGCGTCGAATGCTGGGGCGGGGCGACATTCGATGTGGCCTATCGTTTCTTGCAGGAATGTCCGTGGCAGCGCCTGCGCGACATCCGCCAGCATATGCCGAACCTGATGACGCAGATGCTGCTGCGCGCCAGCAATGGCGTCGGATACACCAACTATCCTGATAACGTCGTGCAGTCCTTTGTGCGTCAGGCCGCCGAAACCGGCGTCGATGTCTTCCGCGTTTTCGACAGCCTGAACTGGGTCGAGAATATGCGCGTCGCCATGGATGCGGTCATCGAATCGGGGAAAATCTGCGAAGGCACGGTTTGCTATACCGGCAATATGCTGGACCCCGACCGGTCAAAATACGATCTGGCCTATTACGTCAAAACCGCCAAGGATCTGAAGGCGGCCGGCGCACATGTGCTGGGTCTGAAGGATATGGCAGGCCTGCTGAAGCCCGCCGCCGCCACCCAGCTGATCACCGCCCTGAAGGAAGAGGTCGGCCTGCCGATCCATTTCCACACGCATGACACCAGCGGCATGGGTGGCGCGACCATCCTTGCGGCGGCTGCTGCCGGTGTGGACGCCGTCGATTGCGCGATGGATGCGCTGTCGGGCAACACCAGCCAGCCGACCATGGGTTCGGTCGTGGAATCGCTGGCACAGACCGACCGCGATACCGGACTGGACATCGGCCATATCCGCGCCATCAGCAACTATTGGGAACGGGTCCGCGAAAGCTATGCCGCCTTCGAATCCGGCCTGCAGGCCCCCGCATCCGAGGTTTATCTGCACGAAATGCCCGGCGGCCAGTTCACCAACCTGAAAGCGCAGGCGCGTTCGATGGGGCTGGAAGATCGCTGGCACGAGGTCGCGCAGGCTTATGCCGATGTGAACCAGATGTTCGGCGATATCGTCAAAGTCACGCCGTCCTCCAAGGTGGTCGGTGATATGGCGCTGATGATGGTGGCCCAGAACCTGACACCGCAGCAGGTGATGGACGCCGAAACGGATGTCAGCTTCCCTGACAGCGTTGTCGATATGATGCGCGGCAATCTGGGCCAACCTCCCGGTGGCTGGCCGCAGGCGATCCAGTCCAAGATCCTGAAGGGCGAGGAACCCTTTACCGATCGTCCCGGCGCCCATCTGGAACCCGTCGATCTGGAAGCCGTGCGTGCCAAACTGTCCGAAGAACTGGGTGGCAAGACCATCGATGATGAGGATCTGAACGGTTATCTGATGTATCCCAAGGTCTTTACCGACTATATGGCACGTCACGAAACCTATGGCCCCGTCCGCACCCTGCCGACCCGCAACTTCTTTTACGGAATGGAACCAGGGCAGGAAATCAGCGTCGAGATCGACCCCGGCAAGACCCTTGAAATCCGCCTGCTGACCTTGGGCGAGACGGATGAAAAAGGCGAGATGAAGGTCTTCTTCGAGTTGAACGGCCAGCCGCGCAGCATCCGGGTCCCTAACCGCAAGGCCACGGGCACCGCCGCTGTGCGCCCCAAGGCCGATCCGGCGAACGAAGGTCATGTCGGCGCACCCATGCCGGGCGTTGTCGCATCGGTCGGCGCGGTTGCAGGCGCCAAGGTCAATCAGGGCGACCTGCTTCTGACGATCGAGGCCATGAAGATGGAAACCGGTCTGCACGCGGATCGGGACGGCGTCATCAAGGCCGTCCATGTCACCCCCGGCCAACAGATCGATGCAAAAGACCTGCTGGTCGAAATCGAATAGAATCATTCGGGGCAGGGCGGTGAAAACGGCCTTGCCCCGGACTGACCAGTTAAGATGCAGCGACTTTTAATTGGGCAAATGCAACGATTAGCCGCAGGATCGTTGATTTCGGCCCGTTGACCCCGCTGCTTGGCAGGTCTAAACCCGCAAACAGCCAACCCGTCGCGAGGTGAGCCATGATCCCCGCGACCGACAATGGGGATCAACGCCCGTGGAAAACCTTTTGCAGGATTATCTGCCCATTCTCGTCTTTGTGGGAATGGCGTCAGCACTTGCACTGCTCTTGTTGCTATCAGCCATCTTGATCGCTGTTCGTAACCCGGACCCCGAAAAGGTCAGCGCATATGAATGCGGTTTCAACGCCTTTGACGATGCACGGATGAAATTCGACGTGCGCTTCTATCTGGTGTCGATCCTTTTCATCATTTTCGACCTTGAAGTGGCCTTCCTGTTTCCCTGGGCGGTCAATTTCCAGAACCTCAGCGATGTGGCCTTCTGGTCGATGATGGTCTTTCTTGGCGTGTTGACCGCAGGCTTTGCCTATGAATGGAAGAAGGGGGCGCTGGAATGGGCGTGATGGCCGGAGCAAATACAGCCGGTCCCGACCGCGAGGTCGCGACCGCCGCGCTGAACCACGAATTGCAGGACAAGGGCTTCCTGCTGACCACGACCGAAGACATCATCAACTGGGCGCGTAACGGTTCGCTGCACTGGATGACCTTCGGTCTGGCCTGCTGCGCCGTCGAGATGATGCACACCTCGATGCCGCGCTATGACCTTGAACGCTTCGGGACCGCACCGCGCGCATCACCGCGCCAGTCGGACCTGATGATCGTTGCCGGTACGCTGACCAACAAGATGGCACCCGCTTTGCGCAAGGTCTATGACCAGATGCCCGAACCGCGTTATGTCATCAGCATGGGCAGCTGCGCCAATGGCGGCGGTTATTACCATTACAGCTATTCGGTGGTGCGTGGATGTGACCGCATCGTTCCGGTGGACATCTATGTTCCCGGTTGCCCGCCGACAGCCGAAGCGCTGCTTTATGGCATCCTGCAACTTCAGCGCCGCATCCGGCGCACCGGAACGTTGGTGAGGTAACGATGGCGCATTATCCCGACATAGACGCGCTGGAACAGCTGGCCGAGCACATCAAGATGCGTCGCCCTGGCGAAGTTCTGGATGCCACCGTGGCATTCAACGAACTGACCGTGACGGCAACGGCCACCGGCATTCTGGACCTGATCGAATTTCTGCGCAGCGATAGCAGTTGCCGTTTTTCGACGCTGGTGGACATCACTGCCGTTGACCACCCCGAACGCGCACAGCGTTTCGACGTGGTTTGGCATTTCCTGTCGATGTACCAGAATCACCGCATTCGCGTGAAAACCGCGATTCGCGAAGATGAAATGCTGCCGACGCTGGTGAAAATCTATCCCGCCGCCAATTGGTTCGAGCGTGAGATTTTCGACATGTTCGGCATTCTGTTCACGGGCCATCCCGACATGCGTCGCCTGTTGACCGATTATGGTTTTTCGGGCCATCCGCTGCGGAAAGATTTTCCGACCACCGGTTATGTCGAGGTTCGCTATGACGAAGCTGAAAAGCGCGTTATCTATGAGCCTGTAAATCTGGTGCAGGAATACCGCCAGTTCGATTTCCTCTCTCCGTGGGAGGGCGCGAAATACGTCCTGCCCGGCGACGAAAAGACCAAGGGGTAAGGCCATGGACGGCGATATCCGCGTGAACCATTATGACGACGGCAGCGAGGATTTGCTGACCGGCGAACAGCGTATCCGCAATTTCAACATCAACTTTGGCCCTCAGCACCCCGCCGCACACGGCGTGTTGCGGATGGTGCTGGAGCTGGACGGTGAAGTTGTCGAGCGCGCCGATCCGCATATCGGTCTGCTGCATCGCGGCACCGAAAAGCTGATGGAAAGCCGCACCTATCTGCAAAACCTGCCGTATTTCGACCGGCTGGATTATGTGTCGCCGATGAATCAGGAACACGCATGGTGTCTGGCGATCGAGCGTCTGACCGGTACCGTAGTGCCGCGTCGCGCCAGCCTGATCCGTGTGCTCTATTCGGAAATCGGCCGTATTCTGAACCACTTGCTGGGTCTGACGACAGGTGCGCTGGACGTAGGTGCGCTGACGCCGCCGCTTTGGGGCTTTGAAGCGCGCGAAGAGTTGATGATTTTCTATGAACGCGCCAGCGGTGCGCGTTTGCACGCAGCCTATTTCCGGCCCGGTGGCGTCCATCAGGACCTGCCGCCCGATTTGCTGAATGACATCGAAGCATGGTGTGAAAAGTTCCCCAAGGTTCTGGACGATCTGGACACGCTGCTGACCGAAAACCGGATCTTCAAGCAGCGTCTGGTCGATATCGGCATTGTCAGCGAACAAGATGCGCTGGATTGGGGCTTTTCGGGCGTCATGGTCCGTGGGTCTGGCATGGCGTGGGATTTGCGCCGCAGCCAACCCTATGAATGTTATGATGAATTTGATTTCAAGATTCCGGTCGGCACTAATGGTGATTGCTATGACCGTTTCCTGTGCCGGATGCAGGAAATGCGCGAATCAACCAGCATTATGAAGCAGGCGATCACCAAGCTGCGGGCTGAACCCGCAGGTGATGTGATGGCCCGTGGTAAGCTGACGGCCCCCAAGCGCGCGGATATGAAGCGTGATATGGAAAGCCTGATCCACCACTTCAAACTCTATACCGAAGGCTTCCGCGTTCCGGCGGGTGAAGTCTATGCTGCCGTCGAGGCCCCCAAGGGCGAGTTCGGTGTTTATCTGGTCAGCGACGGGTCGAATAAACCCTATCGCGCCAAGCTGCGGGCGCCGGGCTTCCTGCACCTGCAATCAATGGACTGGATGTCGAAGGGCCATTTGCTGGCCGATGTCCCCGCCCTCATCGCCACCCAAGACATCGTGTTCGGAGAGGTTGACCGCTGATGCTGCGCCGCCTTCACCCTGTCCAGCCGGACAGCTTTACCTTTACGCTTGCGAACCTTGAATGGGCGCAGGCACAGATCACCAAATATCCGGAAGGTCGCCAGCAATCGGCGATCATCCCGCTGCTGTGGCGTGCACAGGAACAGGAAGGCTGGCTGTCACGTCCGGCCATCGAATATGTCGCTGAATTCCTTGGCATGGCCTATATCCGTGCGCTTGAAGTTGCGACCTTCTACTTTATGTTCCAGCTTCAGCCGGTTGGCACCATTGCCAATATCCAGATCTGCGGAACCACCACCTGCATGATCTGCGGTGCCGAGGATCTGATCGAGGTTTGCAAGCGCAAGATCGCGCCGACCCCGCATACCCCTTCGGCTGATGGCAAGTTCAGCTGGGAAGAGGTCGAATGTCTGGGTGCCTGCGCGAATGCCCCGATGGCCCAGATCGGCAAGGATTACTATGAAGACCTGACGCCCGCTTCGCTGGAGGCGCTGATCGACCGCATGTCGGCGGGCGAAGTTCCACAAGCAGGGTCGCAGACCGGTCGCTTCGCATCCGAACCTGTCACCGGACTGACCAGTCTGGAAGCGGCCAAAGGTGGTCATGATCACAACGCCAGCGTCCAGCTGGCTAATGATCTGGGCGAAACGCTGAAGCGGATCGATGGAACCGAGGTTCCGATCCTGACCAAATGGCAGCGCAACCAGCCCGAAGCGGCTGTGGACGACCAGACGGGGCATGATGCGACCCCTGATAACGAACCGCGCCCCGCCGATGGCCAGCCTGCCGATAAAACGGGTGTGACCGAACAGGAAGCGCAGGCCAGTTCGGCGGCGCGTCCGGTATCGGATCGTGAACCTGCCGGCATCCGCGCCGAGGATAAAAGCGACAGTAAGAAGGACTGATCGACAATAGGGGCCTCTGGTCCAAGGGATACAGCAAAGGGATACCAGTCACGATGCAAAGCTCTAGCCGCATGACCGCGTTGGGAACATTCGTTCTTGTAACAGTTGCGCTTGGATTCTTTGGCTCGACCGGCTGGCTTGGCGCGGTAGTCATGGGACTTGTGATGGGCGCGCTTCTAGGCGCGATCATCTTCGGGCTTGTCGAGAGTGGGACGATGGCAATGGATGGTTCAGATTGGGCACCGGCGGTGCCGACTGCTTTGCCGGGGGCGGCCCCGATGGCCGAAGCGCTTGGCGACCCAGAAGTTGCCGCTGTCGTATCCGAAGACATCGGACCTGCGGGCGACGCCCAGCTGGACACCCCGCGTGAAGGGATGGCCGAAGGGCGCAACATCTATGACCGCCTGCCCCCCGAACCCGAGGCGCAGGCGGAACCTGACAACCTTCGCGCCATCAAAGGCGTGGGCGTCAAGATCGAAGGTGCATTGAACGACGCGGGTATCACCCGTTTCGAACAGATTGCCGCCTTGGACGACGCCAGGATCGACGAACTGTCGAACCAGATCGGTCGCGGTGCTGCACGCATCCGTGGCGATGATTGGGTCGGACAGGCCAAGGAATTGGCAAGAAATACCAAGGGCACGGCCTGATGGCAGCGCCTGCGGATAAGGATGCCAAGCAGATGCGGCAGGTGGCGATCGTGATTGCGGTCGCAATGCTGGTCTGGCTCGCCATTCAGGCGCTTGGTCAACAATACGAGTGGGCGGGAAAGTGGGCTTATCTGGCCGACCTTGCCGCCATCGGCGCTTTTGTCTGGTCGCTGATTGTGACCTGGCGTATCTGGCGGCGCAGGAATGTGTGACGCCCGGATGAGAGGATCGAGGAACGGATGCTGAAAGACCAGGATCGCATTTTCACCAACCTCTATGGGATGGGTGACCGCAGCCTGAAAGGCGCGCAATCGCGTGGCCATTGGGATGGCACGTCCGAGATCATCGGCCGTGGACGCGACAAAATCATCGAACAGATGAAGGCATCCGGCCTTCGCGGACGTGGGGGCGCAGGCTTCCCGACGGGCCTGAAATGGTCCTTCATGCCAAAGGAATCAGATGGACGTCCGTCCTATCTGGTGATCAACGCTGACGAATCCGAACCCGCGACGTGCAAGGACCGTGAGATTATGCGTCACGATCCGCACACCCTGATCGAGGGTGCGTTGATCGCCAGCTTCGCGATGAATGCGCACGCCTGCTATATCTATCTGCGCGGCGAATATATCCGCGAGAAAGAGGCCCTGCAGGCGGCGATCGACGAATGCTATGACGCGGGTATGCTGGGCGCGAATGCGGCCGGTTCCGGTTGGGATTTCGACGTCTATCTGCATCACGGTGCGGGCGCCTATATCTGTGGTGAAGAAACCGCATTGCTGGAAAGCCTTGAAGGCAAGAAAGGCATGCCGCGGATGAAACCGCCGTTCCCCGCCGGTGCCGGTCTTTATGGCTGCCCGACGACGGTGAACAATGTTGAATCCATCGCCGTAGTGCCGACAATCCTGCGTCGCGGGCCGGAATGGTTCGCAGGTTTCGGTCGTCCCAACAACGCGGGCATCAAGCTGTTCGGCCTGACCGGACATCTGAACGCGCCTTGCGTGGTCGAAGAGGCCATGTCTATCAGCATGAAAGAGCTGATCGAAAAACATGGCGGCGGTGTGCGCGGCGGGTGGAAAAACCTGAAAGCGATCATCCCCGGTGGCGCATCCTGTCCTGTCCTGACGGCGGAACAATGTGAAACCGCGATCATGGATTACGACGGCATGCGCGATCTGAAGTCCAGCTTCGGGACGGCCTGCATGATTGTGATGGACCAGAACACGGATGTGATCAAAGCCGTCTGGCGTTTGTCCAAATTTTTCAAACACGAAAGCTGCGGCCAATGCACGCCCTGCCGCGAGGGCACCGGCTGGATGATGCGCGTGATGGAACGACTGGTTTCGGGCGAGGCGGAGGTCGAGGAAATCGACATGCTGCTGGACGTGACCAAACAGGTCGAAGGTCACACGATCTGCGCCTTGGGGGATGCCGCTGCTTGGCCGATCCAAGGGTTGATCCGCAACTTCCGCGGTGAAATCGAAGACCGCCTGAAGGCGAAGAAAACCGGACGTATGGGGGCGATGGCTGCGGAATGATCTGGTCGGGTCATCATAACGCTCACGCGCGGAACACGGGTTCGTTTCGAACCATCCGCGCCGGCGATGATTATGTGGGGACACATCTTCATCATAAGGACCGTTATATGACCCGTTCGATCATGGCCGCCCTGGCCATTTCAGCCTCTTTGATTTCTGGCCCTGCCGCCGCGTTGGAACCGCTGTCGCAGGAAGCCTATGTCAACGACCGCTTGGTGCAGGCGCGCGTGGCGGATATGCTGCGTCGTGGCTGCCCGACAATCAGCGCGCGTCTGGTCCGCGCCTTTTCCGAAGCCCGCGCGCTTAAGCGCTATGCCTTGGACAAGGGTTACAGCGACAGCCAGATCGATGCGTTTCTGGACAGCAAGGACGACCGCAAGCGCATCTATGCTGCGGCTGACCGCTATATGGTTGAAAACGGCGTGGTCAATGGACAGCCGGATACATTTTGCCGCCTCGGGCGGGACGAAATCGCACGGCAGACGGTCGCAGGATCGCTGCTGAGTGCCAGGTAAGGAAGAAATCATGGCCGACTTGCGGACAATCAAGATCGATGGCAACGAAATCGATGTCGATCCGAACATGACCCTGATCCAGGCCTGCGAGCAGGCCGGAATCGAGATCCCGCGCTTCTGCTATCACGAGCGTTTGTCGATTGCCGGCAATTGCCGCATGTGTCTGGTGGAAGTCGTTGGCGGCCCACCCAAGCCCGCCGCAAGCTGCGCCATGCAGGTCAAGGATCTGCGGCCGGGGCCGGAAGGTGCCCCGTCGGAAATCCGCACCAACAGCCCGATGGTCAAGAAGGCCCGCGAGGGCGTGATGGAATTCCTGCTGATTAACCACCCGCTGGATTGCCCGATTTGTGACCAAGGTGGCGAATGCGACCTTCAGGATCAGGCCATGGCCTATGGCGTCGATTTCAGCCGTTATCGCGAACCCAAGCGTGCATCCGAGGAACTGAACCTTGGCCCGCTGGTCGAAACCCATATGACGCGGTGCATCAGCTGCACCCGTTGCGTGCGCTTTACCAGCGAAGTCGCGGGTATTACCCAGATGGGCCAGACCGGTCGCGGCGAAGACAGCGAGATCACAAGCTATCTGAACGAAACGCTGGCCTCGAACATGCAGGGCAATATCATCGATCTGTGCCCCGTCGGTGCGCTGGTCAGCAAACCCTATGCCTTTACAGCCCGCCCTTGGGAACTGACCAAGACCGAGACGATCGACGTCATGGACGCACTTGGCAGCGCGATCCGTGTTGATACCAAGGGCCGCGAAGTTATGCGTATTCTGCCGCGTAACAATGACGACGTGAACGAGGAATGGATCAGCGACAAGACGCGCTTTGTCTGGGACGGTCTGCGTCGCCAGCGTCTGGATAAGCCCTATATCCGTGAAAACGGCAAGCTGCGCGCGGCCACCTGGCCCGAGGCACTGGCAGCCACCGCCCGCGCGATGACCGGCAAGAAAGTTGCGGGTCTGGTTGGCGATCTGACCTCGGTCGAGGCGGCATACAGCCTGAAAACCCTGATCGAGGGTCTGGGCGGCAATGTCGAATGCCGCACCGATGGCGCGAAACTGCCTGCTGGCAACCGTTCAGGTTATGTCGGGAATGCGACGATTGCCGATCTGGACAGCGCCTCCTCGATCCTGCTGGTCGGGACGAACCCGCGCGAAGAAGCGCCGGTGCTGAATTCGCGCATCCGCAAAAACTGGGTGCGTGGCGCGGATGTCACGCTGGTCGGTGAAGCGGTCGATCTGACCTTTGATTACACCCATGCCGGCACGGATCGTGCGGCGCTGTCCAAGCTGTTGGACGATGCGACCGCCGCCGAAGAACCCGGCGTCATCATCGTGGGGCAGGGCGCCCTGCGCGAGGCTGATGGCGAGGGTGTTCTGGCCACTGTCATGGCATTGGCCGAGGTGACAAATGCCCGCGTGCTGGTCCTGCACACTGCCGCGGCCCGTGTGGGTGCGATGGATATTGGTGCGGTGACCCAAGGTGGTCTGGATGCGGCCATCGACGGTGCGCAGGTCATCTTCAACCTTGGCGCGGATGAGGTGGAAATCGCCGCCGGTGCCACGGTCATCTATCAGGGCAGCCATGGTGATCGCGGCGCACATCGCGCCGACATCATCCTGCCTGCTGCCTGCTATACCGAGGAAATGGGCCTGTTCGTCAATACCGAAGGTCGCCCCCAACTGGCCATGCGCGCGAATTTCGCACCGGGAGAGGCCAAGGAAAACTGGGCGATCCTTCGGGCCCTGTCTGCCGAACTTGGCCAGACCCTGCCTTGGGACAGCATCGCGCAGCTGCGCCGCAAAATGGTCGAGGTTGCGCCGCATCTGGCGCAGGTCGGTCAGGTCGTCGAAAGCGATTGGCAGCCCTTGCCCCGAAAGGATCTGGGCCGCGCAAGCTTCGTCAATCCGGTCAAGGATTTCTATCTGACCAACCCGATCGCGCGCTGTTCGCCACTGATGGGGGAATTGTCGCGCATGGCGGCGGCGCGTTTGGCGCCCGCCCATGCAGCGGAGTAGGCCTATGCGGATAATCCCCAGATCCACTTGTCTTGGCGGCGCAGTACTTGCTGCGCTGACCCTGCTAAGCGGCTGCTTTATCGGGACACAAGACACATCCGACGGGCGGCCCAAGGCCAAACCCGAACAGATCAGCACGCGCGTTGCAGCCCCCGGTCGCAAAGCCGGATCGTCGACCTTGTCGTCGGCGCGTATTTCAACCAAATCGGGCGAGATTCTGATTCTGGAAGAAGACGGCAGCGTCACGACGATGGATCTGGACAGTCCGGAAGGACAGGACGCCTTTACGATCAGCGAAAATGATCTTGCGGCGTTAAACGCGAATCTGGATCTGGATTTCGGCGGTCTGGTGGCAGCAAGCTTGCCCAAGGAAAAAACCGCACAGGAAAAAGCGCTGGAGGCTTTTGCAGCCCGTCGCGGACCTGCTTTGCCGACCCTTCGGTCCGGTCAGATCATCGACCCGCAATCCTTCATTGCTGCCAAAGTCGAGCCGTTCAACAGCGGTCGGCAATCCGATCTGGTCGAAGTGACGGCAAATCTTCGCGAAGGGGTGGACGCCGATATCGCCTTTTCGTATGCCACCTGCGCGCTTGCCGGCTGGGCAAAAGACAATGGCACCCCGTACGGGCGTCATATCCGGACCCTACAGGCTGAACGGAATGGCAAATTACTGATTGGATCCGCCTTCATCTTGTCGCAGGACAAGCCGTTGGGGCTGCGGGTCATGGAAACTGAAGAGACCTTGCAGGAATGCAAGGCGCGCGGCATTCCCGCGGCATAAGGAAGAGGACAGGCATCATGGCTGATTTTTGGGCATCTTCCTGGGGTATCGCGATTATTTTGCTGGCTCAGGGTGTGGCGGTTATCGCCTTTGTGATGCTGTCGCTGGTCTATATGGTCTATGGCGACCGTAAAATCTGGGCTGCTGTGCAGATGCGCCGCGGCCCGAACGTCGTCGGACCCTGGGGCATCCTGCAGACCTTTGCGGACGCACTGAAATTCGTCGTCAAGGAAATCGTCATTCCGGCGGGCTCGGATAAATTCGTGTTCTTCCTGGCCCCGTTCCTGTCGATGATGCTGGCTTTGCTGGCCTTCGTGGCGATCCCTTTTGCACCCGGCTGGGTGATGGCCGACATTAATGTCGGCATCCTGTTCATCTTCGCGGTCTCCTCGCTCGAGGTGTATGGCGTGATTATGGGTGGCTGGGCCTCGAACTCGAAATTCCCGTTCCTCGGGTCGCTGCGTTCTGCGGCGCAGATGATTTCCTATGAGGTCAGTATCGGTCTAATCATCATCGGTGTGATCATCTCGACCGGTTCGATGAACCTTTCCGTTATCGTCGAGGCGCAAAGTGGCGCGGGTCTGCTGTCGTGGTACTGGTTGCCGCACTTCCCGATGCTGGTGTTGTTCTTTATCTCGGCACTGGCCGAAACGAACCGCCCGCCTTTCGACCTTCCCGAAGCGGAATCCGAACTGGTTGCGGGCTTCATGACCGAATATTCCTCGACGCCCTATCTGCTGTTCATGGCTGGTGAATATATCGCCATGTGGCTGATGTGTGCACTGATCAGCCTGCTGTTCTTTGGTGGCTGGCTGTCGCCCATCCCCGGCATTCCGGACGGTGCGCTGTGGATGTTCATCAAGATGGTTGGCTGGTTCTTCATGTTCGCCATGGTGAAGGCCATCGTCCCGCGCTATCGCTATGACCAGTTGATGCGGATCGGTTGGAAAGTCTTCCTGCCGCTGTCGCTGGGTTGGGTCGTGATCGTTGCATTCCTTGCACGGTTCGAGGTTCTTGGCGGTTTTTGGGCCCGTTGGGCAGGGATGTGATCGATATGGCCTATTCCAACAAGATCGCTGAAATTCTGGCCTCGGCCAGCGAACAGGATAAGGCAGAGTTTGCCCACTTCCTGGCCAATAATCTGGACACGGCCGAACAGGCCCATGACAGCGCCAGGGTGCGTGACTATGTGGCGGCTTTCGACCGCTTCTCGGCACCCAAGCAAGGAGAGCAGTTCTGATGGCTTTCGACATCGCGCGCGCCACCAAGTATTTCTTGATGGTCGATTTTATCAAAGGCTTCGGTTTGGGAATGAAGTATTTCTTCGCTCCCAAGGCGACCGTGAACTATCCGCACGAAAAGGGACCATTGTCGCCGCGCTTCCGCGGTGAACATGCCCTGCGCCGTTACCCCAACGGCGAAGAACGTTGCATTGCCTGTAAACTATGCGAGGCGATTTGCCCTGCGCAGGCGATCACCATCGATGCCGAACCGCGTGATGACGGCAGCCGCCGCACGACGCGTTATGACATCGATATGACCAAATGCATCTATTGCGGTTTCTGTCAGGAAGCATGCCCTGTTGACGCCATCGTGGAAGGTCCGAACTTCGAATTCGCGACCGAAACCCGCGAGGAGCTGTTCTATGACAAGGCCAAGCTGCTTGATAACGGCGACCGCTGGGAAGCCGAGATTGCGCGCAACCTAGCCATGGATGCGCCCTACAGATGACCGACGTATTCCAGAAAATGTTCCAGCAGATGATGTCTCAGGGTCAGGAAATGGCCCGGGCGTTCAACCCTGCCGTGGAACATTTCGATACCAAGGCGTTCGAGAAAATGTTCCCGACCATGCCGGCAGATATGCTGGAAATGTGGTTTGGCAAGACATTCAACCGCGACGGGCTTGATGCCAAGACGCGGATGCTTGTCACGATCGCGGCCATGACGGTTCAGGGCGCTTTGGCCGAACCGCAGCTGCGGTTGACCATTCGCCACGCGATCGAAGCCGGGGCAACGCCGCGCGAAATCGCCGAAGTGATTTCTCAGATGGGGATGTTCGGCGGACTTCCCGCGATGCAGAAGGCGCTGGAAATTGCCAAGGGCGTCTTTACCGAATCCGAGGGGAGCAGCCCAGAATGATGACTTTTGCCTTTTACCTCTTTGCCATCACGGTCTGCATCGCAGGCTTTATGGTGGTCCTGTCGCGTAACCCCGTGCATTCGGTGCTGTGGCTGATCCTGTCGTTCATTTCGGCGTCGGGGCTGTTCGTTCTGCTGGGCGCCGAATTTGTCGCCATGTTGCTGATCATTGTCTATGTCGGTGCGGTCGCGGTTCTGTTCCTGTTCGTCGTAATGATGCTGGACGTGGATTTCGCCGAACTGAAAGGCGAACTTGCACGATACCTGCCGCTGGCCGGCTTGATCGCCATTATCCTTCTGGCACAGCTGGCGATTGCCTATGGTGCCTGGCAGTCCTCGGATCAGGCAGCGACGCTGCGGGCGGTTCCGATCGACGGTGCGCCGATGAACACCAATCTGATCGGGACAGTGATGTATGACCGCTATATCCTGCCGTTCCAGATTTCGGGATTGATCCTGCTGGTCGCCATGATCGGCGCGATTACCCTGACAATGCGTCACCGCCGCGACATCAAGCGTCAGAACGTGATCCACCAGATGCATCGCGATCCTGCCAAAGCGATGCAGCTGCGCGACGTCAAGCCCGGGCAGGGGTTGTAAGTTGGGGGCGTTCGCGCGCCCCCGGCCAACGGAATTTCAACGGGTGACAGACCCGAAGGGACTGAAAAGATGATCGGATTGACACATTACCTTGTCGTGGGGGCGATCTTGTTCGTTGCCGGGATCTTCGGCATCTTCGTTAACCGCAAGAACGTCATCGTCATTCTAATGTCGATCGAATTGATGCTGCTGGCGGTCAATATCAACTTTGTCGCCTTTTCGGCCCATCTGGGCGATCTTGGCGGCCAGATCTTCACCATGTTCATCCTGACCGTTGCCGCAGCCGAGGCTGCGATCGGTCTGGCGATCCTGGTCGTCTTCTTCCGGAACCGCGGCACGATCGCGGTGGAAGATGTCAACGTGATGAAGGGATAGGGGAACATGCCGCAATTCATCCTTTTTGCACCGCTACTTGGCGCGCTGATCGCTGGCTTTTGCTGGCGTCTAATCGGCGAGCGTGGCGCGCAAATCCTGACCACGGGCATCCTGTTCGCGGCAGCTTTCCTTAGCTGGATCGTGTTCCTGACCTTTGACGGTCAATTACAGCACCTTCCGGTCATGGACTGGATCGTTTCGGGCGATTTCACCAGTCAGTGGGGCATCCGTCTGGACCGCCTGACCGCGATCATGCTGATCGTGATCACCTCTGTTTCGGCCTTGGTTCATCTTTATAGCTTCGGCTATATGGCCCACGACGAAAACTTCAGCGATGAAGAGCCTTACCGCGCCCGCTTCTTCGCCTATCTGTCCTTCTTCACCTTCGCGATGCTGATGCTGGTGACTTCGGACAACCTGCTTCAGATGTTCTTCGGATGGGAAGGCGTGGGCGTTGCGTCCTATCTGCTGATCGGTTTCTATTTCAAAAAACAATCAGCGGGCGCTGCGGCCATGAAGGCCTTTATCGTCAACCGCGTCGGGGACTTCGGCTTCCTGCTGGGCATCTTTGGCCTGTGGTGGATGACCGGTTCGATCCAGTTCGATGATGTCTTCGCTCAGGTGCCGATGCTGGCGGACAGCCAGATCAGCTTTCTGTGGACCGAATGGAATGCCGCGAACCTGCTGGCGGTTCTGTTGTTCATCGGTGCGATGGGCAAATCGGCGCAATTGTTCCTGCACACATGGCTGCCCGACGCGATGGAGGGTCCGACGCCTGTGTCGGCCCTGATCCACGCAGCAACCATGGTCACCGCCGGTGTTTTCCTTGTCTGCCGGATGTCACCGCTGTTCGAATTTGCCCCTGATGCCAAGGCGTTCATTGTGATCGTCGGTGCCTCGACCGCATTTTTTGCAGCGACTGTCGGTCTGGTCCAGAACGACATCAAGCGCGTCATCGCCTATTCGACCTGTTCGCAGCTGGGCTATATGTTCGTGGCTGCCGGTGTCGGTGTCTATTCGGTCGCCATGTTCCACCTGCTGACGCATGCTTTCTTCAAGGCCATGCTGTTCCTTGGTGCCGGTTCGGTCATCCATGCGATGCATCATGAACAGGACATGCGGAACTATGGCGGTCTTCGCAAAAAGATCCCGCTGACCTTCTGGGCGATGATGATCGGTACGCTGGCCATTACCGGCGTCGGTATTCCGCTGACCCATATCGGTTTCGCAGGCTTCTTGTCCAAAGATGCCGTTATCGAAAGCGCCTATGCTTCAGGGTCTGGTTATGCCTTCTGGATGCTGGTCATCGCCGCGGCCTTCACCAGTTTCTATAGCTGGCGCCTGATGTTCATGACCTTCTTTGGCAAACCGCGCGGCGATCATCATACACATGACCACGCGCATGAAAGCCCTCGTGTCATGACCATTCCGTTGGGTGTGCTTGCGCTTGGTGCCATCTTCTCGGGGATGGTGTGGTATAACAGCTTCTTCGAGGTCGAGGGCGTCCAGAAATTTTTCGGCATGCCCGAAGTCGCCGCCGCCCACGGGGAAACCCATGACGAGGTTGAGGCAGGCCACGCCGAAGTTGCCGACCACGCCGAAGTTGCCGACCACGCCGAGGCTGATGGCGAACATGCCACCGCTGTCGATCCCGCGACCGTGGGGCAGGGGGCCATCTATATGCACCCTGATAACCATGTCATGCACGAGGCCCATTCGGTCCCCGCCTGGGTGAAGGTATCGCCTTTCATCGCGATGCTGTCGGGTTTCGCACTGGCTTGGCTGATGTATATCCGCAATCCAGGTGCACCGGCGAAGCTGGCCGCACAACAACCGGGGCTGTACCAGTTCCTGTTGAACAAGTGGTATTTCGACGAACTCTATAATGCCGTCTTTGTCCGTCCGGCGCGCTGGATCGGGTCCAAGCTGTGGACGGCTGGCGACGGAGCCGTTATCGACGGTGCCATCAACGGGTTGGCCTTGGGAATCATCCCTCGGATGACCCGCTTTGCCGGACGTGTTCAGTCCGGTTATCTGTTCCACTATGCCTTCGCGATGGTAATCGGCATTGTGGGCTTGCTGATCTGGGTGATGCTGCGGGGCGCGCAATAACATGACGAACCTTCTTTCAATCATCACCTTCCTGCCGATTGTTGCGGCAGGAATACTGGCCCTGTTTCTGCGCGGCGATGATGCTGCCGCACAGAAAAACGCCAAATGGCTGGCCCTGATTGCCACCAGCGCAACCTTCCTTGTGTCGCTGTTCCTGCTGGCGGGGTTCAATCCTGCCGACACGGGCTTCCAGTTCGTGGAAGATCATGCGTGGATCATGGGCCTGCGTTACAAGATGGGTGTGGATGGCATCTCGATCCTTTTCGTGATGTTGACGACCTTCCTGATGCCGCTGACCATCCTGTCCACATGGACGGTCAGCACGCGCATCAAGGAATATATGATCGCCTTCCTGGTGCTGGAAGGGCTGATGATCGGCGTTTTTACCGCGCTGGACCTGATCCTGTTCTATCTGTTCTTCGAAGCCGGTCTGATCCCGATGTTCCTGATTATCGGGATCTGGGGTGGAAAGAACCGCATCTATGCAGCGTTCAAATTCTTCCTCTATACTTTTATTGGCTCGGTGCTGATGCTGGTGGCAATGATCGCGATGGCGCGGATGGCGGGAACGACCGATATCGCGCAGCTGCTGGCATTCGACTTCCCGTCGGAAACCACGCGGGTGCTGGGCTTTACGGTTGTTGGCGGTGTGCAGACGCTGCTGTTCCTTGCCTTCTTTGCCAGCTTTGCAGTGAAAATGCCGATGTGGCCGGTCCACACATGGTTGCCTGACGCACACGTTCAGGCGCCAACGGCAGGTTCGGTCGTGCTGGCGGCTGTGCTGTTGAAAATGGGCGGCTACGGCTTTCTGCGCTTCAGCCTGCCGATGTTCCCCGTCGCAAGCCACCTGCTGCAGCCGATGGTTATGTGGATGTCGGCAATTGCCATCGTATATACGTCGCTGGTTGCCTTGGCTCAGTCGGATATGAAGAAGCTGATCGCTTATTCGTCGGTCGCCCACATGGGCTATGTGACGATGGGGATCTTTGCGGCCAATCAACAAGGTGTTGATGGCGCGATCTTCCAGATGCTGTCGCACGGCTTTATTTCGGGCGCGCTGTTCCTTTGCGTCGGCGTTATCTATGACCGTATGCATACGCGGGAAATCGACGCCTATGGCGGCTTGGTGAACCGGATGCCGGTTTATGCGCTGGTCTTCATGTTCTTCACCATGGCCAACGTCGGCCTGCCGGGAACATCGGGCTTTGTGGGTGAATTCCTGACCCTGATGGGTGCGTTCCACGCCAACACATGGGTGGCCTTTGTTGCTGCGACCGGTGTGATCCTGTCGGCGGCCTATGCGCTGTGGCTCTATCGCCGCGTGACCATGGGATCGCTGATCAAGGAAAGCCTGCGGATGATCACCGATATGACTCCGCGCGAAAAGTGGATCTTTGTGCCGCTGATCGCCATGACCCTTATTCTAGGCGTTTATCCGCGCCTGGTGACCGACATCACGGGCCCTGCGGTCCAGGCGATGCTGGTGAATGTTAACGACGCGCTGCCCGAAGAGGCAGCCACCGACGATATGGCTTCGGCCACCGTCAGCCATTGAGGAAAGCAAGATGAACGCGCTCGATATTTCGACCATCCTGCCCGAGCTCTGGCTTGCGATCTATGCGCTGGCAGCGCTGATGGCGGGGGCCTATTTCGGCAAGGACCAGATTGCGAAACCGATCCTATGGGCCAGTGTACTGGCCCTGCTGGTTGCAGGTCTTTACGTCGGTCTGGCCGATCGGCCCCAACAGACTGCTTTCTTCGGAATGTTCATCGACGATTCCTTTGCCCGTTTTGCAAAGGTAACGATCCTGCTGTCCGGCGCCGCCGTTCTGGCGATGAGCGCGGACTATCTGGACCGTCACGGGTTGATGCGTTTCGAATATCCGATCCTGATCGTGCTGGCGACCGTCGGCATGATGATGATGGTTTCGGCGGGTGACCTGCTGTCGCTGTATATGGGGCTGGAGCTGCAATCGCTGGCACTTTACGTCGTCGCGGCAATGCGCCGTGAAAGCGTCAAATCTTCGGAAGCGGGTTTGAAGTATTTCGTTCTGGGCGCGCTCAGCTCGGGTCTGCTGCTTTATGGTGCGTCGCTGGTTTATGGTTTTTCGGGCACAACCAGCTTTGCAGGCATCATTCAGGCGGTGAATGCGGATGTGATGCCCATGGGTCTGCTGTTCGGTCTGGTCTTCCTGCTGGTCGGTCTGGCGTTCAAGGTCTCGGCTGTGCCGTTCCATATGTGGACGCCCGACGTTTACGAAGGGTCGCCTTCGCCGGTGACCGCGTTCTTTGCCACCGCCCCCAAGGTTGCGGCCATGGCACTGATCGGTCGTCTGATGTTTGATGCCTTTGGCAATGCGATTGCCGATTGGAGCCAGATCATCGCGGTTCTTGCGGTCCTTTCGATGCTGCTGGGGTCAATCGCAGGTATCGGTCAGCGCAACATCAAACGTCTGATGGCCTATTCCTCGATCGCGCATATGGGCTTTGCCCTTGTCGGTCTGGCGGCGGGCACGGCTTACGGCGTGCAAGCGATGCTGCTGTATATGGCCATCTATGCGCTGATGAACGTCGGTGCCTTTGCCTTTATCCTGTCGCTTGAACGCGATGGACGGCCCATCACTGACCTGCAAAGCCTGAACCGCTTTGCCCAGACCGAGCCGCTGAAAAGCTTTGCCGTGCTGTTCCTGATGTTTAGCCTTGCCGGTGTGCCGCCCTTCCTTGGCTTCTTTGCCAAATACGGTGTGCTGACGGCTGCTGTCGGGGCAGGGCTGTCCTGGCTTGCGGTCATTGGTGTGATCGCGTCGGTCATTGGTGCGTTCTATTACCTGCGCATTGTCTATTACATGTTCTTCGGTGACGAGGTCGAGCCGGTGACCAGCCGCATGGGTGCCGTTCAATATGCGGCATTGGTTGTGCCTGCAGCGGCGCTATTGCTGGGCGCTGTGACGATGCTAGGGATCGACGATGCTGCAGCAACCGCAGCCCAATCGCTGGTCGGCGAGGTTATCGCCCCCGTTGCGGGTGAATAACGCAGCGCCGTCCATCTGGCCCGACAATGTGGCACGCCACATTCTGGATCGTGTGGACAGCACCAACGCCGAGGCTTTCCGTCTGGCTCCGTCATTGACGGGGCCAGCATGGATTATGGCCCGTAAACAAGAATCGGGCCGTGGCCGTCGGGGACGTGCGTGGACCGACCCCCCTGGAAATTTTGCCGCGACGCTGGTGTTGCGTCCGGCGGGCGGGCCTTCGGACGCGGCGCGGTTGTCTTTCGTGGCAGCTTTGGCTGTTCACGATGCGCTAAAGACCCTTTGCGGCCCATCGCTGAATATCGCGCTAAAATGGCCGAATGACGTTCTGCTGAATGGCGGTAAGCTGTCAGGTATTTTGCTGGAAAGCACGGGGGCTGCAGGGCAGGTGGCGACACTTGCGATCGGCATCGGCATCAATCTTGCTGCTGCCCCTGATCAAGCGGCTGTCGAATCCGGTGCCACCCGTCCGGTCAGCCTGCTGGGGGAAACCGGCCTTACCGTCGCCCCCGAGGATTTTCTGGATGCTTTGGCCGCGCAATTCGATGCATGGCATCGCCAGATGCTGGCCTATGGCTTTGCGCCGATCCGCTCCGCATGGCTGGCACGGGCGGCGAAGCTGGGTGAAACGATTGTCGCCCGTACAGGCGGGACCGAAACCACAGGCCGGTTTGACGGCATTGATGAAACCGGCGCTTTGATCCTGACCGGCCCGCGCGGGCGTCACGTGATCCCCGCCGCAGACATCTATTTCAGCGGGGCCTAAGTTCATGCTGTTGTGCATAGATACCGGCAATACCAATACCGTCTTCTCGATCTGGGACGGGTCGAAGTTTCTGGCCCATTGGCGTATCAGGACCGATCATCGCCGGACGGCGGATGAATATTTCGTCTGGCTGTCCACGCTGATCGCCGTGCAGAAATTCGATCTGACAATCAACGCCTGTATTATCAGCGCCACGGCACCGCGCGTGGTGTTCAACCTGCGCGTTCTGTGCAACCGTTATTTCGACACGCGCCCCTTGGTGGTCGGTAAGCCCGACTGCATGTTGCGTGTGCCGCCGCGTGTCGATGGGGGGACCACCGTCGGTCCGGACCGCCTGGTGAACACTGTCGGTGCCTTCGACCGGCATGGTGCAGATCTGATTGTGGTGGATTTCGGAACCGCAACCACCTTTGATGTCGTTGATGGGGACGGGGCATATATCGGGGGTGTCATTGCCCCCGGCGTGAACCTGTCGTTGGAGGCTTTGCACATGGGGGCGGCATCGCTGCCGCATGTCGATGTGACCATGCCGGCGCAGGTGATCGGGACGAATACAGTTGCATGTATCCAGTCGGGCGTGTTCTGGGGGTATGTGGGGCTTGTCGAAGGGATTGTGCGCAAGATACGCGCCGAACGTGACAGGCCGATGAAAGTAATAGCAACCGGCGGGCTTGCGCCGCTGTTCGATCAGGGCTTCGACCTGTTCGATGCAATTGAAGACGATCTAACGATGCACGGGTTGCGTCTAATTCACGATTACAACAAGGAGATGGGCAATGGCTGAGCGCCTGATCTATCTGCCGCTAGGCGGCGCGGGCGAAATCGGCATGAACGCCTATGTTTATGGCTATGGTGCGCCCGGTAAGGAACGACTGATTCTGGTCGATCTGGGTGTTACTTTTGGTGACATGGACGGAAGCCCAGGTATCGACCTGATCATGCCGGATTTAACGTGGCTGGAACAGAACAAGGACCGGCTGGATGCAATCTTCGTCACCCACGGGCACGAGGACCACATCGGTGCCCTGGGTCACCTGTGGGGCCGTCTTGAGGCACCGATCTATGCACGCCGCTTCACCGGCACGCTGGTTCGCCTGAAGATGGAAGAAATGGGTCTGCCCGGTGCAGACGCCGTGAACATCACCGAGGTGCGCCCTGCCGTAACCAAAGTCGGTCCGTTCTCGGTGCAATTCGCGCCGATCAGCCACTCGATCCCCGAAAGTTCGGGGTTGGTGATCGATACGCCTGCGGGCCGTATCGTGCACACGGGTGACTTCAAGGTCGATGTGACGCCGGTGGTCGGCGATGCGTTCGATCCGGTCATGTGGAAACAGATCGCGACCGAAAACGGTCCGGTCAAGGTTCTGGCATGCGACAGCACCAATATCTTCTCGACCCATCCGGGCCGGTCCGAGGCTGTTCTGGCCACGCCCATTCTGGAATGGGTGATGGCGCAGAAGAATATGGTCGTTGCAACCACCTTCGCCAGCAACATCGCGCGTCTTAAAACGCTGGCCGATGCTGCCATCGCGTCTGGTCGCAAGGTCTGCCTGTTGGGTCGTGCGATGCGTCGCATGGTCAGCGTCGGTTTCGACAGTGGCATCCTGACGGATTTCCCCGCGACCATTGGTCCGGAAGAGGCGTCAAAGCTGCCGCGTGACAAGGTTATGCTGATGGTAACGGGCAGTCAGGGCGAACGCCGCGCTGCCAGCGCCCAGCTGTCGCGGGGCCGCTATCTGGGTCTGTCCTTAAAAGAGGGCGACAGCTTCCTTTTCAGCTCGAAAACCATTCCGGGCAATGAAAAGTCGGTTGGCCGTATCATGAACGCGCTGTCGGAATCCGGCGTCGAGGTTTATGACGCCGATGACGGACTGTTCCACGTTTCGGGTCACGCGAACCGCCCCGACATCGAGGTGATGCACGACATCCTGAAGCCGCAGACCGTGATCCCGATGCATGGCGAACACCTGCATCTGCGCGAACATATGATGCTGGCGCGGTCCAAGGGCATGACCTCCGAGGTGGTGACCAACGGGTCGATGATGGATCTGACCGGCAAGATGCCGCGCGTGGTCGACCAGATCCAGACCGGACGTCTGTATCTGGACGGCAATATCCTGATCGGCGCGATGGATGGTGTCGTGCGCGACCGTATCCGGATGGCCCTGAACGGTCATGCCATGGTCAGCGTCATTGTGGATGAGGATGAAAAAGCCCTTCCCGATGCATGGGTCGAACTGATGGGCCTGAACCAGACCACCCGCAACGGTGCCGATCTGGCCCGCCATATCGAAGGCGAAATCGCCGAGTTTCTGGAACGTGCCGATGCACGCACCGTGAAAAACGACGACAAGATGGACGAGGCGATCCGCAAGATCGCGCGTCAGGTCTCGATGGAGGAAATCGGCAAGAAGCCCGAGGTCACCGTCATCATCAGCCGCCTGATGGCCGACTGATCAAAAGACAGGGCGCGCGGGTAACTGCGCGCCTTTTTCCGCAAGGTCCCATCGCGGCGGGGCTTGACCGGAACGCAGGCTTGCGGCACTTGCCCCTGCATGAGCGATAAACCCACATCCGATTTTGATCCGAATCCGCCGCGCCGCAACTTCTATGGTCGCCGGAACGGTAAGACGTTGCGCCACAGCCAGAAGGGCTATCTGTCCGAGGATCTGGGCGATCTGCGTCCCCGCAATGTCACGTTCGAGGAAAACCCCGAACGCACGACCATCGACCCCAAGGCGATTTTCGGCGACGCCCGCCCGATCTGGCTGGAGGTCGGCTTTGGCGGTGGCGAACATATGGTCCATATGGCCAAGACCTATCCCGATATCGGGGTGATTGGCTGTGAACCTTATATTAACGGCGTTGCGATGCTGCTGGGCAAAATCCGCGCGGCGGGCGTGGAAAACGTCAGTGTCCATCCCGGTGATGCGCGCGATCTGATGGATGTGCTGCCCGACGCCTGCATCGATCGTGCTTTCCTGATGTATCCCGACCCGTGGCCCAAATTGCGCCACCATCGCCGCCGCTTTGTGACGCCGGAACATATGCAGCCCCTGGCCCGCGTCATGCGTCAGGGCGCGATTTTCCGCGTGGCCAGCGATATACCCGATTATATCCGCCAGACCCGCGAGGAAGTGCCGCCCGCAGGGTTCGAGATGATCGCCGATACCGATCAGGCGTGGGATGACTGGATCAGCACGCGGTATGAACAAAAGGCGCTGCGCGAGGGCCGTCCCCCGCATTACGTCACCTTCCGCCGGACATAAAAAAAGGCCCGCCAATCCGGCGGGCCTTTCGTATTACCGGATAAGGTTCAGGCCTTATCAGCGGGCTTCCAGTCGAATTTCTGGAAGGGCTTGTCCACGGGTGTTTTTGCCAAGTGGTTGGTATAGTTCGACATAATCTTCTGGCTATAGCCCAGAACCACTTCAAGGATCTGGCGCTTGGTAAAGCCTGCGTCCAGAAATGCCTGCGTATCTTCATCCGACACAAAGCCACGGTCGCGGACCAGTTTCAGCGTGAAATCGCGCAAAGCTTCCAGATGGTCATTCGGCAGCGGCGTTTCATTCCGCAGCGCATCGGTGATCGCGTCATCGACGCCCATGCTTTTCGCGATGCCGGTATGGGCGGGGACGCAGTAATGGCACTGGTTTTCAACGTTGATGGTCTGCCAGACGACGGTCAATTCGTCCTTATCAAAGCTGGAATTCACGAACAGCTCGTGCACGCGCTGATAGGCGTCCAGCAGGCCGGGGGCTTCGGCCATGACGGCGTGCAGGCCCGGCAGCATGCCAAAACCGGCTTTCGATTTTTCGATCAGCGGCTGCGATTCAGCGGGGGCGGTGGTTTCGTCGTGGAATGTAAAATCAACCATGTCAGGCTCCTTCAAGGATATTGCGTCTGTCTGGTATGAAGATAGGTGCTTTGAGCTATCACTCAATAGGTAATTTGAACGATCACTCAAACGTGAGGATGGTCGTAAAACTGGGGCAAGACAAACCGGCAGCGACTTCCTATATCTGGGTTATGACACGCGCAGCCCCATATAACCGTGACGTCGCTTTGGATGCGGCGCTATCCCTGTTCTGGCAGAAGGGATATCACGCCACTTCTCTCAAGGATCTTGAGGGGGCGTTGCAGATGAAGCCCGGCAGCATCTATGCCGCCTTCAAAAGCAAAGAGGCGCTCTATCTGGCCGCCCTCGACCGCTATTTCGATCGCAACCTGTCGGTCTTGGCGCATCTGCAGGACAATGCCGCATCGCCGCTGACCGCGCTGGCCGATTTCCTGCGCGGTTTTGCGGGGCAAGCGGTGGATGATCCGAACCGACAGGCCTGCATGCTGGTGCGGACCATGCTGGACATGTCACAGGAAGAAGGCGTGATCGGTGCCCGTGCGCGCGACCATCTGGACGTGATGCTGGATAAAATCACGCAGATCTTCGCAACGGCGCAGCAGGCGGGCGAACTGCCAGCCAATGCCGACCTGCCGCGTCTTGCCCGCCGGTTTCAGGCAGAAGTCACCGCCCTGCGGATCGAGGCGCATCGCGGCGGCAATCCGGAAAATCTTGTCGATCTGGCCGAGGATATGGCGCAGGACGTCGAGGCCCTGCGCGTTTGACAAAGCCCACCCCGACGGGACGGGCTGATCCGGTTATTCGACCGTGACCGATTTCGCCAGATTGCGCGGCTGGTCCACATCGGTGCCTTTGGCGACCGCCGTGTGATAGGCCAGATATTGCATCGGCACCGCATAGAGAATGGGCTGGAAGATACCACCGCCTGACGGCAGGGTCAGCGATGCCGTGACACCTTCGCCCGCCGCCTCGATCCCTTTGGCATCCGACACCAGCAGGATCTGGCCGTGGCGGGCCATGACTTCCTGCATGTTGGAAATGGTCTTGTCGAACAGCGCGTCATATGGTGCCAGAACCACCACCGGCACATCGCCGTCGATCAGCGCGATCGGGCCATGCTTTAATTCGCCCGAGGCATAGCCTTCGGCGTGGATATAGCTAAGCTCCTTTAGCTTCAGCGCGCCTTCCAGCGCCACGGGATACAGCGACCCGCGCCCCAGATACAGGACGTCACGGGCCTGCGACAGCCATTCCGATTGCAGCCGACAGTCATCGGAAATCTGCAAAGCCTGACTCAGCAGACCCGGAATGGCCCGCAGGTCACGCAGATGGACCGCCAGTTCCGCATCATTGATGCGGCCACGGTCATGGGCCGCCTTCAGGGCCAGCACGCCCAGAACGGCCAGCTGGCAGGTAAAGGCTTTGGAGGAAGCGACACTGACCTCGATCCCTGCAAGGGTGGGCAGGGCGACGTCGCTGTCGCGGGCAATGGCTGATGTGCCGACATTCACCAGACCGATGGTCTTGGCGACATGCTGCTTGGCGTAATGCAGCGCGGCCAGCGTATCGGCGGTTTCACCCGACTGGCTGACAGCAATGAACCAGCTTCTGGAGGAAAGGGGCGGTTCACGATAGCGGAATTCCGAGGCGACATCGATATCGACAGGCAGGCCCGCCAGCTGTTCGAACCAGTATTTCGCCACATGACCCGCCAGATGCGCTGTACCGCAGCCGACCAGCGAAATGCGGTCGATGTCGCTGAAATCCAGACCCTCGGGCAGGATAATGTGGTCGCCATGGATATAGTAGTTCAGCACATCACCGATGACGACGGGCTGTTCGGCGACCTCTTTGGCCATAAAGTGGCGATAGCCGCCCTTGTCGATGGCCGTTGCACCCACGTCGATCCGCGACTGCTGGCGCTGTGTCTGGTTGCCGTCCAGATCGAAGATCTGCACACCGGCGCGTGTCAGGATCGCATGGTCGCCATCCTCAAGATAGGTGATGCGGTCGGTATAGGGGGCAAGCGCAACGGCATCGGACCCGACAAACATCTGGCCGTCACCGTGGCCGATGGCCAAGGGGCTGCCCTTGCGGGCGGCGACCATCAGATCACCTTCGCCTTGAAACAGGAATGCCAGCGCAAAGGCGCCCTGCAAGCGATCCAGCGTCGCACGGGCGGCATTCACCGGCGACATGCCCTGATCCATGCAATGTGCCGTCCACAGCGCGACGGTTTCCGTATCGGTCTGCGATTGCGGCTGGATGCCATGTTTGGCCAGTTCGGCCCGCAGATCACGAAAGTTTTCGATGATGCCGTTATGGACAACGGCCACGCGGCCCGACTGATGGGGGTGGGCGTTTTCTTCGGTGGCGGCACCATGGGTGGCCCAACGGGTGTGGCCGATGCCGGAATGGCCGGTCAGCGGTTCATGCACCAGCTTGTCGGACAGGTTCACCAGTTTGCCAACCGCCCGACGCCGCGCCAAGCGTCCTTGGGCATCGACAGTCGCCACGCCCGCACTGTCATAGCCGCGATATTCCAGACGGCGCAGACCGTCGACCAGCTGGGGCGAAACCTCGTTCAGGCCAAGGATACCGATGATGCCGCACATCTTATTTCGCCTCTTTCTTCAGCCGCAGGGCCGCCATCAGGCGGGTTGCAAGGCCGGGTTTGGTGGCTTGGCGGGCGCGACCGATAGCCAGCGCGCCGTCGGGCACGTCTTCGGTAATCACCGACCCCGAACCTGTCATGGCGTCATCACCGATGCGAACGGGGGCGACCAGCATCGTGTCGCTGCCGATAAAGGCCCGCGCACCGATTTCGGTGCGATGCTTCATCACGCCGTCATAGTTGCAGGTGATGGTGCCCGCGCCGATATTCGTCGCTTCACCGATATGGGCGTCGCCAAGATAGGTCAGATGGCCGACCTTGACGCCTTCGTCCAAGACCGCGTTCTTGATTTCGACAAAATTGCCGACATGCACATCGCCGCCCAGTTCCGCACCCGGACGCAGGCGGGCAAAGGGGCCGACGGTGGCACCCGATGAGACATGACAGCCCTCAAGGTGGCAGAAGGGCAGGATTTCAGCTTCGGATTCGACGGTCACACCGGGGCCGAAGACAACGTTCGGGCCGATAATCGCATCGCGCCCGATAAAGGTGTCCAGCGCGAACCAGACGCTGTCAGGGTCGGTCAGGGTGACGCCGTCTTCCAACGCGCAGGCGCGGGCGTTGGTCTGGAAGCTGCGTTCGGCATGTGCCAGTTCCGCGCGGGTGTTGATGCCAAGGGTTTCGTCTTCGTCGCAGATGACGACATCGGCGCGACGGCCAGCGGCGCGGGCCAGTTCCACCAGATCGGTCAGGTAATATTCGCCCGAGGCGTTCTCATTCGACAGCTGACCGATCAATTCGCGCAGCAAACCGGCATCCAGCGCCATGACGCCGGAATTGCAAAGGGTGATCTGGCGGGTGGCATCATCGGCATCCTTGAATTCGACAATGCGCTCCAGACCCTGATCGGTGACGACCAAGCGGCCATATCGGCCCGGATCGGCCGCGTTAAAGCCCAGCACCACAAGATCGCTGGTGTGGCTGGTGATGGCGGCCAAGGTGTCTTCGCCGATAAAGGGGGTGTCGCCGTAAAGAATGACGATTTTACCCTCGAACCCTTCCAGTTCCGGCAGGGCCTGACGGACGGCGTGGCCGGTGCCTAGCTGTTCCGCCTGCAACACTGTGCGGGCATCGGGGTCCAGCTTGGCCAGCGCTTTGGTAACCTGCGCGCTGCCATGTCCGGTGACAACGATGACCTGTTCGGGTTCCAGACTGCGCGCTGCTGCCAATGCATGCCCGAACAGGGGAACGCCGCCCAGACGGTGCAAGACTTTGGGCAGATCCGATTGCATACGGCTGCCCTGACCTGCTGCCAGAATCACCACCGCAACTGCATTTTCCGCCATACCGCCCTCATCAACCTGTTTGCATTTATTCACTGGCGTTCTAATCGGGTGGGGGCGCGCTGGAAAGGGCTGGCGCATTCACCTTTGTTTTCGGAACGTTTCGTAAGGGATAGGCATGACAGGCACAGTGGTCTTCGATCTGGACGGGACTTTGGCGGATACCTCGGGGGATTTGATTGCGGCGGCGAATGCGTGTTTTCGCGCGCGCGGGCTTGCGGATCTGCTGGATCCGGTCGGTGATGCGCTGATCGCCTTTCACGGTGGCAAGGCGATGCTGCGGGCGGGCTATGCGCGGATGCCTGCGGACACGCTGCTGCCACCAGGGGCCGAGGATGAGGATTACCACAGCCTGCTGGGCCATTACGGCGACAGTATCGCGGTGCATACCAAACTGTATCCCGGTGTGCTGGATGCACTGGACCGGCTGGACGATCTTGGTTTCCGGCTGGCGATCTGCACCAATAAACCGGGTGCATTGGCTGAAACACTGCTGCGGGAATTGGGCATCCGCGACCGCTTTGCATCGATGGTTGCCGCTGACACGCTGCCGGTCAGGAAGCCCGATCCGCGTCCCTATCAGGCGGCGGTTGAGCGGGCAGGGGGAACGGTCGCCGCATCATTCCTGATTGGCGACACGGAAACGGACCGCAAAACGGCGGCGGCAGCAGGCGTCAAAGTGGCATTGGTGTCCTTCGGACCCGAGGGCGAGGCGATTTCCCGTCTGGCCCCCGAGGCGTTGCTGCACCATTTCGACGATCTGCCCGATCTGGCGCGCGACTGGCTGGCATGAAAAGGGGGGCTTCGCGCCCCCCGATCAATTATTCCGCCTCGGATGCGGGCAGGGCGTTCAGATGGCCGAAGTTTTGTGCGCCGATGGTGTCGTAAAGCGCCAGCTGGGTTTCAAGGAAGTCGATATGGCCTTCCTCATCCGCGATCAGTTCTTCGAACAGCACCTTGCTGACGTAATCGCCGACGCTGTCGCAATGGTCGCGGGCCTCGATATACAGATTGCGGGCATCATGTTCGCCGGCAAGATCCGCTTCCATCGTTTCTTTCAGGTTCTGGCCGATCCGCAGCGAATCAAGTTTTTGCAGATTCGGATGGCCTTCAAGGAAGATGATGCGCTGGATCAGACGATCGGCGTGGTTCATTTCCTCGATTGATTCGGCGCGCGATTTTGCCGCGATGCGGCCAAAGCCCCAGTCTTCCTGCAAGCGATAGTGCAACCAGTACTGGCTAACCGCCGTCAGTTCAGACCGCAGCGCGGCGTTCAGAAATTCGATGACCTTGGCGTCGCCCTTCATGGGGGGAATCCTTCTTGCTATCTGTTCTGGCCCGCAAAATTGGCGGTGCGACCCCTACCTTATCGCAGGCGCGCATGGTGTCCAGAAACAGTGGCATACAGCCGCCGCAATCAGCACGTTTTCCAAGGGCATGATAGATCTTGCCGGGGGTGATAATCGTTTGCGGATCAGAAGTGCGCATCCAGTCGATGGCCGCCGTGATGTCGCGATCTGAGATTCCGGTGCAATGACAAACGATCATAGGGCCTCCTGACTGCGGATAATCTGACCGAATTGGTTGGTTATGTAAAGTCCGACATTTTTACTTGGACATCACGGGTGCTTGACGGATTGCAACCGACGGCGCAGAAGCCGCTTCATGAAACTCTCTGATTTCGATTTCGACCTGCCCGAAACGCTGATTGCCACGCGTCCTGCCAAGCCGCGCAGCTCGGCCCGACTGTTGCTGGCGCAGGGGGATGACATTGCCGACCGCCATGTCAGTGACCTGCCCGATATCCTGAAGGCGGGGGATGTTCTGGTGTTGAATGACACCAAGGTCATCCCTGCGCGCCTGACAGGACAGCGGCATCGTGCCTCGGCGCAGGGGGATGTCACCGCCAAGATCGAGGTGACCTTGCTGGAACCCGCAGCCGAGGGCTGGCGTGCACTTGCCAAACCCCTGCGTAAACTGCGCGAGGGCGAGGTGATCCATTTCGGTGATGCCCTGTCCGCCACGGTGGCCGAAATTGCCGACGGCGGTTTGCGGCTGGTCTTCGACGCGACGGGCGATGCCTTTGACGAGGCGCTGGCGCAGGTCGGTGCGATGCCCTTGCCGCCCTATATTGCCACGCTGCGGGCCCCTGACGAGCAGGATCATCAGGATTACCAGACGGTCTGGGCCGCCAACAGCGGCGCAGTTGCCGCCCCGACCGCCAGTCTGCATTTCGACGCGCCGCTGTTGCAGGCATTGAAAGACAAGGGTGTGGAATTCGTCCATGTGACCCTGCACGTCGGTGCAGGCACCTTCCTGCCCGTCAAGGTCGAGGATGTCACAACCCACCGCATGCATGCCGAATGGGGCGAGGTCTGCGCCGATGCCGCCGCTGCAATCACCCGCGCCAAATCGGAAGGCCGCCGCGTGATTCCCGTCGGCACCACGGCGCTGCGCCTGATCGAATCAGCTGCGACCGAGGACGGAATTGTCGCGCCGTTTCAGGGAACGACAGATATCTTCATCTATCCGGGCCATCACTTCCGGGTGACCGATGCCCTGATGACGAATTTCCACCTGCCCAAATCCACCCTGATGATGCTGGTTTCAGCCGTCATGGGGCAGGAAAAAATCAAATCGATCTATGCACATGCGCTGGCAAGGCAGTATCGCTTCTTCAGTTACGGCGATGCGTCGCTGCTGATCCCTTAAGGTCGTTTTCCGACTGGCATCGCGGGCTTTGGGCGAATAGGGCAGCACGATAGCCCTATTTATAACCTCTGACGAAACGAGACCCGCGATGATTTCGGTGTTGCGCACAACTTGGCCATTGCTGCTTGGCATTATGCTGCTGATGGTCGGCAACGGTATGCAAGGGACATTGCTGGGTATCCGCGGCGGGATCGAGGATATCCCGACCTTCCTGATGTCGGTGGTTATGGCCGGTTACTATGGCGGCTTCCTGTTCGGTAGCCTGACCGTGCCGGGGCTGATCAAGAATGTGGGTCACGTCCGGGTCTTTGCGGCGCTGGGCTCTTTGATTTCGGCGGCATTGATCCTGTTTGCGGTTGAGCCGCACTGGATCGCTTGGACCCTGCTGCGCGTCCTGTTGGGCTATTGTTTCTGCGGTGTGTATATTACGGCAGAAAGCTGGCTGAACGCGGGTTCGACCAACGCCAATCGCGGGACGTCGCTGTCGCTGTATATGATTGTCCAGCTGTTGGGCATTGTTGTGGCGCAGGCTTTGCTGAACGTCGGCGACCCTGCGGGTTACCTGCTGTTCGTCATTCCGTCAGTGCTGGTGTCGCTGGCCTTTACGCCCATTCTGCTGTCTGCCACGCCTGCACCCCCGTTCGAGACGATCAAGCGGATGTCATTCGGTGATCTCTACCGCGCGTCGCCGCTGGGCTGCGTGGGGATTTTCCTGATGGGGGGCGTGCTGGCCTCGCTGTCGGGGATGTCGTCGGTCTGGGGCGCGGTGATCGGGCTGTCGGTGGCGCAAATTTCGATCTTTGTGGCGGCAATCTATGCGGGCGGGTTGATCCTACAATATCCGATCGGCTGGATTTCCGACCGTTACGACCGTCGTCGCCTTGTGCTGTTTCTGGCAGCCGGTGGTGGTATCCTGTCGCTGGTGGTGGTGGCGTTGCAGCCCGGAACCCTTGGTCTGATCATCGCAGGCGGGATCATGGGCGGCATGGCCAACCCGATCTACGCGCTGCTGCTGGCCTATACCAACGACTATCTGGACCAGTCGGATATGGCCTCTGCCTCGGCAGGGTTGATGTTCATCTATGGTCTGGGGTCGATGGGCGGTCCGATCATCACCGGTTGGCTGATGGGGCTGCTGGGGCCGGATGGTTACTGGATCTATATGGGCGTGCTGTTGCTGGCCCTGACGGTCTATGCCGGATGGCGTTCGACACAGCGTCGTGCCCTGACGCCCGACGAACAGGGCAGTTATGCCGTCATCAACCCGACCGCGACACCCATCGCGGTCGAGGCTGTGCTGGACGAGGCGCAATCCGATGATCCCGAACCCGAAGCACTGGCCAGCTGACGCATCTGTCCCTCGACTTGCCGCCCTGCGGCAAATCGTTTAACGCTGAACTATTCTTTGTCAGCGGGGGACATGATGGCCCAGAATTTCGACATGGTGGTGATTGGTGCCGGACCTGGCGGTTACGTCGCCGCGATCCGGGGCGCGCAGCTTGGCCTGAAAGTGGCCTGCATCGAGCGTGAGCATCTGGGGGGCATTTGCCTCAACTGGGGCTGTATTCCCACGAAAGCATTGCTACGCAGCGCCGAGGTGTTTCACCTGATGGAGCGTGCGAAAGATTTTGGTCTGTCTGCGGATAAGATCGGCTATGACCTGCCAGCCGTCGTTGCGCGGTCGCGCGGCGTGGCCAAACAACTGTCCGGTGGCATCGGGCACCTGTTCAAAAAGAACAAGGTGACGACCATCATGGGCGAGGCGACGCTTGCCGGTAAAGGCAAGGTCACCGTCAAAACCGACAAAGGCACCGAGGAAATCACCGCCAAGTCGATCATTCTGGCCACCGGCGCGCGCGCCCGCGAACTGCCCGGGCTGGAACCGGATGGCAAGCTGGTCTGGAACTACAAGCACGCGCTGAACCCGCCACATATGCCCAAGAAGCTGTTGGTGATCGGTTCGGGTGCAATCGGCATCGAATTCGCTAGCTTCTTCAATACGCTGGGTGCAGATACCACCGTGGTCGAGGTTATGGACCGCGTGCTGCCGGTCGAAGATGCCGAAATCAGCGCCTTCGCCAAGAAGCAATTCGTCAAACAAGGCATGACGATCCGCGAAAAGGCGACCGTCAAGAAGCTGGACCGCAAGGGTGACAAGGTCACCGCCCATATCGAGGCAGGCGGCAAGACCGAAACGATGGAATTCGACACCGTCATCTCGGCTGTCGGCATCGTCGGCAATACCGAAGGTCTGGGTCTGGAAGCGGCTGGCATCAAGGTCGACCGCACCCATGTCGTCACCGACGAATATTGCCGCACCGGCGTCGAGGGCGTCTATGCCATCGGCGATCTGGCAGGCGCGCCTTGGTTGGCCCATAAAGCCAGCCACGAAGGCATGATGGTGGCCGAACTGGTCGCGGGCGGCAAACCGCATCCGATCAAGCCAGGCAGCATCGCCGGTTGCACCTATTGCAACCCGCAGGTCGCATCCGTCGGCATGACCGAGGCGAAGGCCAAGGAAGCCGGTCTGGACATCAAGGTCGGCAAATTCCCCTTTGTCGGCAACGGCAAGGCCATTGCGCTTGGCGAACCCGAAGGCATGGTAAAAACCATCTTTGACGCAAAAACCGGCGAATTGCTGGGCGCACATATGGTCGGTGCCGAGGTGACGGAACTGATTCAGGGCTATGTCATCGGACGCCAGCTGGAAACG
Organism: Paracoccus sp. JM45; assembly: GCF_003590715.1. Lineage (GTDB taxonomy): Bacteria > Pseudomonadota > Alphaproteobacteria > Rhodobacterales > Rhodobacteraceae > Paracoccus. Next base: position 437,921 of record NZ_QQVY01000001.1, on the reverse strand, counting down.
ACCGAAGCAGACCTGATGGAAACTGTTTTCCCGCACCCGACCCTGTCAGAAATGATGCATGAATCGGTGCTGGACGCTTATGGGCGCGCCATCCACTTCTGATCCTTTACGGATTGCGGAATTGAAAACGGGGGCCAAAGGCCCCCGTTTTTGCATTCAGGGGATCGGGTTCAGATGAGTGATCCCCGCCGCCGCCGCCCGCGCAAGGTCGGGGTCCAGCGACATGCCGACATATTCACCGCGACGCCACAGCCCCGCCATATCGTCATAATGACGCGACAGCGGGTGCCCCGACTGACCGGTCGAGACGATAAAGACCGAGCTGTCGGGATCGGCCAAATCATAGACCCCCCGATACCCCGCACCGGACAGCGCACGGAGGGGGTCCGGATCTGTGCCCAGCAGACCGCTGGCCGCGACAGTGAAATCTCCGCCCGAGATGTTCTGCGTGATATTTGTGATCCAGCCCAAGGCGCGCGTATCGCCCAGGCCCGGATGCTGATGGGTGGCGGAATGCAGATCGCCCCACCGCCAGCTTGTCACATCGGGTCCGAATTCCGCCGTCAGATCAAGGATGGCGCGGTCCAGCGCCTGACGGGCGATGGTGGTGCAATCCTCGGTCGCGGCGCTCTGGACGATATCGCACCAGCGGCCAGCACCGTTGCGGTTACGGAACACCGATTCGATGAACTGCGGCTGAAGGCGGGTGATGTCATCGGACAACGGGCCGATCTCGTCGCGGATCAAACGGTCCTGAAGGGCCGCCATCCATGCGGTGTAGATGACGGGTTCGGGCAGATGCTCGCTCATGGCGCCATCCCATTCGGCCAGCAGGGACAGGGCGTCCTGACGCTGGCGTTGGGTGGTGCCGGGGGCTGCGGGTTCGCCGGTGAACCACAGATCGGCCCCCACCAGTGGCAACAGACTGCGTGCGGCAGGGCTGACAATATCCAACTGTGCGGCAATAAAGCTGTCGCGGGAATGGACCTCTCGGTCGTCCAGCAGGCGTTTCAGGCGTCCGATCCGGACCGCGCTGGCCTGCGGTTCCTCGGTCGTGAAGGACACGCCGCTTTCGGGTTCCTGCGCGGTGCTGGTCAGCGATGTCGCGCCCTGCCATGCGGTTTCTGCCAGCCATCCGGGGCTGGGCAAAAGGCCCTTGGTCGGATGGTCGGGGCTGCGTGTCGGCAACGCCCCCGCCATCACGTGCGAGACATTCTTCTGGTCGGCCAGTGTGACATTGATGGCAGGTGCCACGACACCGGACAGGGCGCGGGTGGCCTCTTGCGGGTCTTGGGACCGCATCATCGACATCAGCGCCGACATGGTGCCGTCCTGACGTGACAATCCGGTCCAGCGCAGGGCCGCCACATGGCCGATGGGGGTCACATCGCGCAGACCTTCGTCCAGCGCCGGCACCACAGGGCCGTTCAATGTGTCGCGCAGCGTGATTGTGCGGGGCGGGGCATCAAGAACGCGGATCACCTCTTTGCGGGTTTGGAACGCCGTCCAGCCCTGAGGGCCACGATAGCGGTCGGGGTTGCCCGGCTGCACTTCCTCGATTGCGATATCGGCGTCGTCGATGGCCGTGGGGGTCATCGCCCATGACAGGCTGGCCGACCGTCCCGACAGCACCAGCGGAATGCCCGGAATGGTCGCGCCGATCACGCCGCCCGTGCCCAGTTCCAGCCGCGCCAGATAATAAAGCGACGGTGCCGTCAGACCCGCATGCAGGTCGTTGGCCACCAAGGTGCCACCCGCGGCAGTGCGTTCGGGGGCCGCGGCAAAGGCATTCCCGCCCAGGAGCATTCCGGGCCGCAAAAACCCGAGCGGCTGATCCGCGCCGTCATTGCGCTGGCGGCGTTCGGGCGTGCCCAAGCGCGCACCCGGAAAAAGCGAGGCATAGGTGGGGGTATTGGAACCCGATACCACCTCGGGGCCGTGTTCGGGCCATGCCAGCGACAGGCGGGCGCGCAATATTTCGGATTTGGCGGCATCGGAACTGGCCGCCGCGATCAGTTTCAGGATGGCCAGCGAATCGGCGGGCTGCCAATAGGCGATGACATCGGGAAACAGGAAGAACTCGGGCGCACCACGGCCCTTGGCGCCTTCGTTGACGATGCTGATCCATTGGTTCACGCCCGCCGCATAGGCGGTCAGCGCGGCACGGGTCTGCGGGTTCTGCACCTGAAGCGAGGCTTGGGCATTGCGGTACAGTCCCAGCCTGCGGACCAGATCATCGGCCGGCAGGGCGCGGGTGCCGTGCACCTCGGCCAGACGGCCTTGGGCGGCACGACGCAGCAGCGTCATCTGGAACAGTCTGTCCTGCGCATGCGCAAGGCCAAGGGCGAAGAAGACATCCTCATCCGACTGGCCGAAGATATGGGGCACATCCTCGGTCGAGCGGACAATCTCGACGGGGGCGGTGATCCCTTTGACGTCATAGGTGGCATCGTAATCGGGCAGCGACCGGACCGCGAAATACCAGATCAACACGACGGTCAGAACCAGCAGGACGATCAGCGCGACGGTCAGACGAAGAAGCCAGCGGAACATAGTCAGCATGCGGGGGCAGTTCCTTGGGCAGAGGGCGCGGCACGGGTTGACCCGAATGCGCGCGGGTGATGGTGTTGCATAAGACAGGTCTGCGGCCAGTTCAACGCGCCGGGGACATCTGACAGATCAAGCATGCAGGAGAAGAGCGTGGCGAAGACGGCGTTTCTGGGGTTGGGCGTGATGGGTTTTCCGATGGCGGGGCATCTTGTCCAGGCCGGACATGAGGTGACAGTCTTTAACCGCACCGACACAAAAGCACAGGCTTGGGTCGACCGGTATCAGGGCAACCACATGCCGACACCACGTCAGGCAGCGCAAGGTATGGATTTCGTGATGGCCTGCGTGGGCAATGACGACGATCTGCGCGAAATCTGTCTTGGCCCTGATGGAGCATTCGCCGGAATGTCCCAAGGCGCGGTTTTTGTCGATCACACCACCGTTTCCGCGCAGGTAACGCGCGAATTGGCGCAGGCAGCGGCGAAGGCGGGCATCGGCTATGTCGATGCGCCGGTCTCGGGCGGGCAGGCGGGGGCCGAAAACGGCCAGCTGTCGGTGATGTGCGGCGGGGCGCAGGCAGATTTCGACCGCGCGGCCCCGGTAATTGATGCCTATGCCAAGATATGCCGGCTGATGGGCGATGTCGGCGCGGGCCAGATGACGAAGATGTGCAACCAGATCGCCATTGCCGGATTGGTGCAGGGGTTGTCGGAATCGCTGGCCTTTGCGGAAAAGGCCGGATTGGACATCGCCGATGTGGTCGAGGTGATCAGTCAGGGTGCCGCAGGCAGCTGGCAGATGGTCAACCGCCATAAAACCATGGCTCAGGGACATTTCGAGCATGGGTTCGCCGTTGACTGGATGCGTAAGGATCTGGCCATCTGTCTGGCCACCGGTGACCAGATCAATGCGGCCCTGCCGGTCACGGCACTGGTCGATCAATTCTACAAGGATGTGCAGAAAATGGGCGGGGGGCGCTGGGACACCTCGGCGCTGATTGCACGTTTGACGTAAGTTACACCGAATTCGCGTGATGCGGGTGGACCGGATGCCGGTCTGCCTGCGTTACTGTCCTGAATTTACAAAGATGAAAAGGGGGCCTTCTTATGGCAGAACGCAGCCTTTCGGGACAGATCGCGTTCGATATCACCGGCGTCAGCGAGGCCGAGGCCGAAGGAGAGATGCAGGTCGATGCAGGCGTGGTGAATCCTTTCGGTGCAATCCATGCGGGTGCGCTTGTCTGGTTTGCCGATGTGGTGGCCGCAAATCTGGTCCTTGGCGGTGAACAGATCAGGGAAGGCAAGGACAGCTTTCCCGTCGCAATTACCCTGAACGGGCAGATGCTGGCCAACCGGTGCACAGGTCCGCTGACCGCGGTTGCCCGCTGGGTCCAGCGTGGCCACCCTGTGGCCACAACCCGCACCGAAGTCCGTGATCAGGATGGTACCTTGCTGCTGGAGCTGACCTCGACCCATACCAGCACGATCTAACCTTGCGGCACGGGCGATCCCTCTTTTCGTTGGCGGGTTGTATCCCGCCACGTTCCGGCCATCATGCGCCGAGGATTGAAGGAGGAGATACCCATGGATGGCCTGATGATGAATCGCCCGCTGCTGCAAAGCGGAGTGCTGGATTTCGCTGCTGAAAGCTTTCCAGCCGCTGAAATCGTGTCGCGTCGGGTCGAGGGGGATCTGCATCGTCAAAGCTGGGCACAGACGCGCGAACGTGCCGTGCAACTGTCTTTTGCCCTGCAGGATATGGGTGTCGGCATGGGCGACCGTGTGGCAACGCTGGCGTGGAACGGCCACCGCCATCTGGAAATTTATCACGCGGTTCCGGGCATCGGCGCTATTTGTCATACGATCAACCCGCGCCTGTCGCCTGAACAGATGGCCTTTATCACCCATCACGCCGGTGACGGTCTGCTGTTCACCGATCTGACATTCGTGCCCTTGCTGGAAAAACTGAAAGACCAGCTGCCGCCGATGCGCTTTGTCATTCTGACCGATCGCGCACATATGCCCGAAAACACCCTTGATGCCCTTTGTTATGAGGAGCTGCTGCAAGGCCGCGCCACGGACCGCGACTGGCCCGAGTTTCCGGAGACCACCGCCTCGGGGTTGTGCTATACTTCGGGGACGACGGGTGATCCCAAGGGGACGCTTTATACCCATCGTTCGAACATGCTGCATTCGCTGGCCACGGCTGCGGTGCTGGGGGCCGATCTGGGGGTGCAGCCGCGTATTCTACCTGTGGTGCCGTTGTTCCATGTCAACGCATGGGGGCTGCCTTTCACCTGTCCGTTGATCGGTGCCAGCATGGTGATGCCCGGCCCGCATCTGGACGGTGCCAGCCTGTGGGATCTGTGCCAGACGGAAGGCGTGCAAAGTGCATGGGGCGTGCCGACCATCTGGCAGGGGCTGCACAGTGAAATGCTGGCCCGCGGTGGCAAACCCGAGGCCCTGCGCCATATCGTTGTCGGTGGCAGCGCCATGCCGCGCAGCCTGATCGAGGGGTTCGAGAAACTGGGCATCGACGTCAATCACGCATGGGGTATGACCGAAACCTCGCCCTTGGGCAGTCAGGGGTCGTTGACGGCAGACAAGCGTGCATTGCCGTTAGATCAGCGCATGGCGTTGAAGCAGACCCAAGGCCGCCGCGTTTTCGGCGTCGATATGAAGATCATCGGTGATGACGGCCAGCGGCAGTCGCATGATGGCGTGGCGATGGGCGAATTATTCGTGCGCGGCAATACCGTTGCCAGCGGCTATTACAATAACGCTGACGCCAGCGCCAAGGCCGTTGATAAGGAGGGCTGGTTCGGGACAGGCGATATCGCCTCGATCAGTCCTGACAGCACGCTGACCCTGCGTGATCGGGCCAAGGATCTGATCAAATCGGGCGGCGAATGGATCAGTTCGATCGATGTGGAAAATCTGGCGGTGTCGCATCCCGATGTCGCGCAATGTGCGGTGATCGCGATGCCGCATCCGAAATGGGACGAACGTCCGTTGCTGGTTGTCAAATGCGCGGGCACGGCGCGTCCGACACTGGAAGATATCTGCACCACGATGGACCAGCATCTGGCGAAATGGCAGTTCCCCGATGATGTTGTCTATGTCGATGAAATGCCGATGACCGCGACCGGCAAGATCAGCAAATTGCGCCTGCGCGAACAGTTCAAGGACCATGTCCTGCCCGATCTGCGCTAAAGGTCAGACGTCTTGCGTCACCTGATGCAGGACGAACAACCGCAGGGCCGTCGCCAGCCCGACATCGGGCGGGCGGCCATGGTCGATCTGGCCGATCAGTGCTGCGCGGGTAATATCACGCGCGGCGGCATGGGCACCCAGCAATTTCCAGAATGCATCCTCCAGCGATACCGAGGTGCGGTGACCGTCGATCGTGACTGACCGCTTGGCCGGTTGCGACATGGGGGGCAGGTCAATCATCTTTGCGATGCCCGTCCAGCTTGCGGGCGTCCTGTTCGGCCTGTGCTTTTCGCTGGTCGCGCAGGGGCTTTGCCTCGCCATGTTTGGCGGCGCTGACATCGCCAGCGGCGCGCTTGGTGTCGCGGTCGCGTTGTTTGCGGGCCGTGCGCAGATTGACGATCTGAACCATGATGGACCTTCGTGACAAGGGCAGGGCGCTGACGCCCCGCCCGACGGTTACAATCAGCCTTTTGGGCTGATCATGTCTTCGGGGCGCACAACGCGGTCGAAGGTTTCACCATCGACAAAGCCAAGGGCGATGGCTTCCTCGCGCAGGGTGGTGCCGTTCTTATGCGCGGTCTTGGCGACCTTGGTGGCGTTGTCATAACCGATGGTCGGGGCCAATGCCGTCACCAGCATCAGCGATTCCTTCATCAGCTTTTCAATACGCGGCAGGTTGGCCTGCGTGCCGACAACCATGTTATCGGTAAAGCTGCCCGCAGCATCGCCCAACAGCTGCATCGACTGCATCAGATTATACGACATCATCGGGTTATAGACGTTAAGTTCGAAATGACCCTGCGAACCGGCAAAGCCGATGGCCGCATCATTGCCCATCACATGCGCGCAAACCATGGTCAGCGCCTCGGCCTGTGTCGGGTTCACCTTGCCCGGCATGATCGACGATCCGGGTTCGTTCTCCGGCAGGATCAATTCGCCCAGACCCGAACGCGGGCCGGATCCCAGCAAACGCATGTCATTGGCAATCTTGAACAGCGATGCCGCAACCGTTTTCAGCGCACCCGAGAACATGACCATGGCATCATGGGCAGCCAACGCCTCGAACTTGTTAGGGGCGGTGACGAAGGGCAGGTCGGTGATTTTGGCGATTTCTGCCGCGATCGAGGTATCCCAGCCCTTTTTCGTGTTCAGACCGGTGCCGACAGCCGTGCCGCCCTGCGCCAGTTCATAGATGTCGGGCAGGCAGGCTTTGACGCGCTGGATGCCTTTGGCGACCTGATGGGCATAGCCACCGAATTCCTGACCAAGCGTCAGTGGCGTCGCATCCTGCGTATGGGTGCGGCCGATTTTGATAATATCCTTGAATTCTTCGGATTTGGCGACCAGTGCTGCATGCAGCTTTTCCAGACCGGGCAGCAGCACGTCGCGGGCCATCATGCCGATGCCGACATGCATCGCCGTCGGGAAGGTATCGTTCGAGGATTGACCCATGTTGCAATGGTCATTGGGGTGGACGGGCTTCTTCGATCCCATCTCTCCGCCCATGATCTCGATTGCGCGGTTGCTGATGACTTCATTGGCGTTCATGTTCGACTGGGTGCCGGAACCGGTCTGCCAGACGACCAGCGGGAAGTTGTCGTCGAACTTGCCCTGAAACACCTCGGTCGCGGCCTGTTCCATCGCCTCGGCCAGATCGGCAGGCAGATCGCCATTGGCGCGGTTCACGCGGGCGGCGGCCAGCTTGATGGCACCAAGCGCGCGGATGATGGCGACGGGCTGGCGTTCCCAGCCGATGGGGAAGTTGATGATGGAACGCTGGGTTTGCGCGCCCCAATATTTGGATGCGTCAACATCCAGCGGGCCAAAGCTGTCAGTCTCGATACGGGTGGTGGTCATCGGGTCGCTCCCTCACGGTTTTCAGGCGTGTTCTAGCCGCGATGGGCCGGATTCGCAATTCGTATACAACGGTATGCTAACGCCAACATGGTGGTTTCACGCCGTCAGTGCGTCAATCGCGGCCTTGATGCGCGGGGTCAGCGCGTCAGGCAGCGGCATCACGGGGCGGGGCGGTTGTGCGCGGGTCAGCCCCATCAGATGCGCTGCGGCATAGATCACGCGCAGGCTGCCGTAGGTTTTGAACAGATCCCACAGGGGTTGGAACCGCGCCTGCCATTGCGTCGCATCACCGGCTTGCGCGGCGTGGGCCAGTTCTGATGATTGTTCAGGCCACAGTCCTGCCGCGACGCTGAACCAGCTGTCGGCCCCGTTTTGCAATGCAGCGGCACAGCCCCAGTCGCCGCTGTATCCGATGGTAAAGCCTTTCGGCAGATCGGCCCGCAATCGGGCAATCTCTGTGGCAAAATCGTTATCAGCGGGCAGGGGCATTTTGATCGCCGTCACCTGCGGCAGCGCTGCAAGCCGTGCCAACAATGCGATGCTAAAGGTGAAATGCGTGGTCGAGGGGTTGTTATAGACGCAGATCGGCAGGTCCGATGCCCCCGCAACGGTCTGGAAGTGGTAGAACACTTCATCCTCGGTCAGTGGGGTGTATGAGACGGGCGCCAGCAGCAGGCCGGCAGCGCCGCTGTCGGCGGCATGACGGGCAAGGCTGGCCGAGACATCGCTGCGCAGCGCGCCGACCCCGATGATGACCGGCAGGCTGGTGGCCGCAATGGCCACCAGCGCCACATGACGGCGCTGGTCCGGCGTCAGATAGGCATAACCGCCGGTTGATCCCAGCACGCCGATGCTGTCGACGCCCGTGATCCGGCTGACCAGACGGGTCATATCATCGGCACGCAATGTGCCGTCATCTTCGGTGGGGGTGATCGGAAAGGCGGATAATCCTTGCATGACAGTCATGATCCGTCCTTTCCAGATGTGTCTTACTTGCGCCAGCGATCAAGGCTGACAACTTCGCCGCCGCCTGACGGGGGCTTGTCATCACCATCATCCTTGGCGTCCAGATCGAATTCCGCATCGACGGGTTCGTCGTCGTCACCCTCGTCATCCTCATCGCCGTCCTGCGTGTCGAATCGCAGGCCGAATTCCACCGAAGGGTCCACGAAGGTCCGCAGCGCGTCGAAGGGGATCACCAGCGGTTCGGGCTGGTTGCCGAAGTTCAGCGTGATGGTGAAATGATCGTCGGTGACAGTCAGATTGTCGAACCAGTGCTGGACGACGATCGTCATTTCTTCGGGATAGCGTTCGCGCAGCCAATCGGCCATTTCGACGCCATCATCGCGCGTATCGAAGGTAATGAAAAAATGGTGGTCTTCGGGCAGGCCGTCGCGACCCACTTTGCGCAGCACCTCGGCAATCAGACCCTGCATCGCACGATGCATCAGTTTGCCATAATCAAGTTCGGATCGCGCCATGGGGACACCTTTCATCTTGCGCGCCAAGCATAGGGATATGGGCGTCGATGAAAAGGGGGCACTGCGGAAATGATGGGGGATAAGGTGCAGGATTCTGTTGCCAGGCTCCTGCGGGCCCCGCCTTACGCTGCTAGGCGCAAGGGCTTAGGTTTCGGTCTTTCGGACTGCTTACGCAGCCAGAGCGACCGGAGCACGGTTGTCATTTGCAACTGTACGTTTTGCACCGATAACGGTAGTGGCTCACCGAGACAAAGCTTACCCCTTTAGACGTTCGTCGATCCTGTTTCGGCCCCAATCGTCCCCAAATGAGGGAGGTGTTGGTGGAGCCGCCGGGTACCGCCCCCGGGTCCGATCCGCGTATTACGAGCGCGTTTATGTCCATAGTCCGAATTGCTTCGAACAGAACCGATATAGGCGGTCGATCCGTGATCCGCAAGGGACAGCACGACCAGTTTTTCCGAAGGTAGGCATGCAAAAAGGCGACCCTTTCACGGGCCGCCTTTTTCATTTCAGTCAGCTGCCTTTCAGGCGGCCTTGCGAAGCGACTGCGCCTGATCTTCGACCAATGCGCCATGCAGGGCCTTGATAACACCAGACAATGCATCGCGTTCGACAATGAACTGCACATCGACAGCGCGTGGACCTTGGGTGGCACCGATGGCTTCCAGACCGGCAGCTGCCAAAGCGTTCAGGCCACGGCTAAGGACGGCCAGACCGTCCAGATCACGGCCAACTGCTGCGGCCATCGCCACCGCGCGGGACGAGACATCCGCCGAAGGATAGCGTTCCGTAAGGTCTTTTTCGACGCGGCGCAGAACCTTCAGGCTGCTGTCGACGTAATGCGTGATCGTATTGGCATTCGACACTTTGGACACGATGCGGACCCTATGACGGGTCAGCACTTCCAGAAGGAAGGCGTCATAGCCCTTTGCGCCGACCATATCCTGTTCGAACAGCTCCAGCGCGAAGACATCCAGACCGGTGACAATCTCGACCGCCGGTTCGGTGGCGGGTTGATCGTCGATCAGGGTGCCGGGGTCATGGGGCTCGAACGCGTTGGTCACGCGCAGGGGCACGCCCGACTGGCGCAGGGTCTTTGCGGCTTTCGGGTGGATCGCCTCCATCCCCAGATTCGACAGCTGGTCGGCCACGTCGTAATTGGTGCGGCCCAGCTTGCGGACTGCATCTGCGCCGACAAGGTTCGGGTCCGCCGAGGACAGGTGGAATTCCTTATGGATGATCGCTTCGCGGGCACCCGTCAGGGCCGCCAGACGCGAGAATGTCACCTCGGAATAGCCACGGTCGAATTCGCGCATCAGACCTTCGCGGCACTGGGCATAGCCCGTGACGATCGGGATTTCCGTCTGCGGATCGACGCCCTGCATCGCACCGGTGATGCGTTCGTCAAGGCTGACTTCGCCTTCGTCGCGCCAACCCGACAGGTCGACGAAACGTGCCTGAACGCCTGCGCGCTGAATCATCAGCGTGGTAACAAAGGCGGAATGCGCCTCGCCCAGACCGGACAGCAGTTCGCGGGTTTGCAGCATATGTTCGGACAGGCGGAAGTGGCCATAGGAACACAGGCGCTGCAGGTCGATCAGGCAGTTGCGTGCGCCCAGAACGCGGTCACGCACAAAGGAATCGGCGCGTTCCAGATCACCGGGGTGTTCCAGAATGCTGCGATGTGCCTCGATCATGGCGTCAGAGACACGGTCCAGCGCCTCTAGCCATCCGTGATCGCTGTCGCCGTTGGCAAAGGCTGCATAGACGCCAGGCTTGCCCGATTTCTTGTGTTCCAGCAGCAGGTTGGTAATGCCGCCGAAGGCCGAGACTACGAAGATCCGACCGTAAAGGTCGGTCCCCGTGCGGTCACCGATCAACAGCGTGTCGCGCAATTCATGGACCCGCGACATCGAAGTGCCACCGATTTTTTCGACGGTGTGACTATGGGTCGGGTCTGCCATGATTTACGCCGTTTCTTCCGCGGGGGCATAGCTGCCGTCTTCGCGGTGAACTTCGGTTCCGGTCACGGGCGGGTTAAAGCAGCAGGCCATGACCAGCGTTTCTTCCGCGCGCAGGATGTGCTTGTCGTGCAGGTTCAATGCATACATCACACCGGGCGTGATTTCATGCGTTTCACCGGTGGCCAGATCGGTGATCGAGCCTTTGCCCTGCATGCAGAACACACTCTCAAAGTGATGCTTGTAATGGAACTGATGTTCCGAACCGGCATGCAGCGTCGTGATGTGGAACGAGAAACCCATTCCGTCATCAGCCAGCAACATACGGACCGAATTCCACTGGGCGTCCGAAACGGAACGGTCGGTGTCTTTGAGCTTGTTGAAATCGCGTACAATCATAATATTACTCCGCTGCAATTTTGGTGGTAGACAGGACGTCGCGGGCGGCGTCCATCAGAATGTCGAAGCCTTTGTTAAAGAGGGAAACCGGCGTTGTCAGAGGCGCCAGCACCTTGACCACCTGATCCTCGTTCCCCGAGGTTTCAATGATCAGGCCGTTTTCGAAGGCACGCGCACAGATCGCACCAGCCAGTTCACCGGTGCCGACATCAACGCCGCGCATCAGGCCACGGCCTTTCAGATATGCACCGGGCACCATATCGGCCAGTTCGGTCAGGCGGGTTTCGATCAGCGTGGCTTTTTCGGCCAACTCTGCCTCGAACGCCTTATCCGACCAGAATTTCCCGATGGCGACACGGGCGGTCACAAAGGCATGGGTGTTGCCGCGGAACGTGCCGTTATGTTCGGCGGGGCCGAAAATGTCATACTGCGGACGCACCAGAACCATCGCCAGCGGTAAACCGAAGCCCGAAATGGATTTCGCCATCGGCACCAGATCAGGCATCACGCCCATATCCTCGAACGAGAAGAACTTGCCCGTCCGGCCACAACCGGCTTGAATGTCATCCAAGATCAGCAAGGCACCGTGACGCTTGGCAATATCCGCCAGCTTTTGAACAAATTCGGTCGATGCGGCGTTCAGGCCACCTTCGCCCTGAATCGTTTCCAGCATGATGGCGGCAGGGGCGTCGATACCACCCGAGGCGTCCGACAGCATCTGGTCCAGCAGGGCTGCGCTGTCCAGACCTTCGGCATAGCCGTCATAGGGCATACGCGTCACGCCGCTCGCATCCATGCCTGCGCCACCGCGGTGATATCCGTTACCGGTCGCTGCCAGCGCACCCATGGTCACGCCATGAAAACCGTTGGTGAAGGCGATGATATTGGTGCGACCCGTCGATTTCCGCGCCATTTTCATGGCCGCTTCAACAGCATTCGCACCCGTCGGGCCCATGAACATGACGCGGTGGTCCATCTTGCGCGGCTTCAGGATGTGCTGTTCGAACGCCGCAAGGAATTCACCTTTGGCCGTCGTGTGCAGATCCAGACCATGCGCGATGCCGTCATTGGTGATGTGATCCACCAGTGCAGCCTTCATGTCGGGGTCGTTGTGGCCATAATTTAGCGACGAACAGCCGGCCAGAAAATCGATATACTCGCGACCGTCCTCGCCACGCATGTACGAGCCGCTGGCCGAGGTGAACACAGTCGGGATGCCACGGCAATAAGAGCGCGCTTCGCTTTCACGACGGGTGAAAATAGTCGTGTCGGTGTCGGTTGTCATCATGTCCTTGGGCATAGGGTATCCTTTCGCACAGAGGTGCGTTCTGAAAATTGCTTCGATAGACGAATAAGTTCAGGCGGCTTTTGCCTGCGGTGCATTCTGGGGCAACGTGACCGTCACCATATGCTCGGTCGCGTGGCGACCTCCGAAATGCCGGTGGCGCATGAAGTGGGGGTCATCGCTAAGCTGGCCGCCCGAATGGCGGGCAAAGCTGCGGAACAGTCCCCATGATGCGTCATTGTCCAGCGTGATCGTGGTATTCATACGGGTCGCTTGGGCGCATTCGTCGCGCTGGACCAGATGGTTCAGCATTTTACGGCCAAGACCCAAACCACGGGCTTTCGGGCTGACAGCAACCTGCCAGACGAAAAGGGCGTCTTCATTGGGGATCATATGTCCCGAAATCCAGCCGACGACAGCACCGTCAAGTTCCGCCAGCACGCATGTGTCGCGGAAATGTTCGGCCTGCACCAGATTGCAATACATTGAATTCTCATCCAGTGGCTTGCAGCTACGCACCAGCTCCCAGATGGCTTCGCCATCGGTTGCGTCGGGCTTGCGCAGCGTCAACTGCTGGGGGCGTTCAATGTCTTGCACGTCTTTGGGCATGGACTCCTGATCCTCAATTGCTTCGGGTATCTAACTAGTAAAGAAGCCCCTAGGTTGCAACTGATTCAGAAATTTTAGGGCGATTTCAGCTAAGTAACTATAAAATAGGGGCTTATCGGGGTTATTTCGCACGCATCCGTGATGAAACCTGTTAGTCAAGTAAATTATTTAGCCCTCGAACCTTCCGGCATTGATCTGCCGACCCTGTCAATGGCATGATGAAACATGACTCAAATCGCCCCATACCCCCGCACAGATGACGCCCTGATCGCGCTCCGGCGTATTCTTCGGGCGACGGAACAATATGAACGTGATCTGGCGCAGGCCGCCGGACTGACGCCGGCCAAGCTGCGCGTCTTGCAGATTTTAGGGGGGCGAGAGGATCGACGCGCCTCACCGACATTGCTGGCGGGCCGGATGGGTGTCAGTCAGGCCACTGTAACAGCCTTGGTCGATCAGCTGAACAAGCTGGGCCTGACACAGCGCGAACGTTCAGTCACGGACCGTCGCCAGTTGCACGTCATCCTGACCGAGGCAGGGGCCGAGGCGATGCGGAATGCCCCCGACGCGCTGCAACAGCATTTTGTCAAAGGCTTCCAGTCTTTGCAGGATTGGGAACAATCGATGCTGGTGGCATCGCTGGAACGCGTGGCCGCCATGCTGAATGCACAAGAAATGGACGCATCCCCCGTGCTGACATTGGGAGAGATCAGCCGCCCGCGCGGCTGATCCCTAATCCATTGGTTCAGGCTTTGCTGCCCCAAGGGCCATGTGCATCCTGAATGCCGTCAAGGCGTTCAAAGCCATGTGCGCCGAAGAAGTCGCGCTGTGCCTGCAGCATGTTCGCCGTGCCGCGCGATGTGCGCATCATATCGAACCACATCAGGCCCGAGGCCAGCGCAGGCAGAGCGTGACCGGCGGCGATGCCTTGCGACACGACCTGACGCAATCCGGGCAGGCCCTTTTCGATCAGATCGGCAAAGAAGGGTGCCATGATCAGGTTGCGGTCGGGGTCTTCGCCAAGTGCATCGGCCATATCGTTCAGCATCGAGGACCGGATGATGCAGCCCGCGCGCCAGACCTTGGCAATTTCCGGCAGGTTCAGCGTCCAGCCGAAGCGGTCGGATGCCCCCGAGATCATCGTGAAGCCCTGCGCATAGCACAGGATCTTGCCCGCGATCAGTGCCTGTTCCAGTGCCGATGCGTCCATGTCGCAGGGCTGGGGGGCGGCGCCAAAGCGGGCCTCGCCTGCCTTGCGTTCGTCCAGACGGGCCGAGACGTTGCGCGCCATCACAGCAGCCTCGATCACGGGGATGGGGGCGGACAGGTGCTGCGCCTCGATCGCGGTCCAACGGCCTGTGCCCTTCTGGCCTGCGCGGTCCAGAATGACGTCGGGCATCGCTTTGCCGGTGTGCTTGTCGGTAGCAGCGGTGACCTTGGCCGAAATCTCGATCAGATAGGACGACAGAACGCCTTCGTTCCAGCCGCTGAAGACGTCCGAGATAGCGCCCGCGTCCATGCCCATGCCATCGCGCATCAGGCCGTATACCTCGGCGATCATCTGCATATCGGCATATTCGATGCCGTTATGGACCATTTTGACAAAATGGCCCGCGCCTGCGTCACCCATACGGGCCGCGCAGGGTTCGCCATCATCCGCCTTGGCGGAAATCGCGTTCATCACGTTCGACACGCGGTCCCAATCGGCCGCATCGCCGCCGCCCATGATGGCCGGACCGTGACGCGCGCCTTCTTCACCACCCGAGACACCCATTCCAAGGAAGTGGAACGGCAGGCCCGCGTCGTTGCGGCGGTTGGTGTCGTGGAAATCGGCGTTGCCTGCGTCGATAACCAGATCATCAGCGCCCAGCAGCGGGGTCAGCGCCTCTAGCTGGGCATCGACGGCGGGGCCTGCCGGAACCATCAGGATGATCGCACGGGGCGGAGTAATGGCGGCGACGAAATCGGCCAGCGTTTCGGTCGGGATCACGCTGTCGGCCAGATCGCCGGCATCCGCGTGGAATTTATGGGTCACCTCGGTGGTGCGGTTCCAGACTGCGATGGGAAAGCCCTTTTCAGCGATATTCATCGCTAGCGCGGCACCCATGGTTCCCAGTCCGATCAACCCGATATTTGCTTGTGCCATCAATCCACCCTTTGCGGTTCACAACAATTTTGCCGCTATCTACGCCATGTGCGGGGTGGTGTCACGAGGGAGGGGCAAAGCGGATCAATCGCCCTGCATGCAGATTAGCGTTTGCAGGCCTGTCGCAACATGGGTGCGGCTGTCACCGTCGATGCCGAAGACATCCAGCTGGCAGATGGTCAGCGTGCGTCCGTGTTTGATGACCCGCCCGACCGCTTCCAGATGGTCGCCGTTTGCGGGGGCCAGCAGGTTCATCTTGAATTCCGTAGTCAGAACCGTGCTGCCTTCCGGAAACAGGGTAAAGCCCGCAAAGCCACCTGCGGTATCGGCCAGTGCGGATGTCGCGCCTGCATGGAAGAAGCCATGGTGCTGGGTCAGTTCGGGGCGGAAGGGCAGGCGCAATGTGACCTCTCCGGGGCGGATGCAGGCGATCTCGACGCCCAGATGCCGCATCAGGCCTTGGGCCTTTAAGCTGTCTTCAACACGTCTGATGATATCAAGATGCAGGGCATCGGGTTCGGACATGGGGCAGGTCTTTCCTTGGTCACGGCAAAGCCGAGTTTGCAGAGAATGCAATGGCTATGAAAGCTGCTTTGGCAAAAGGTGACGTGGGGTCCATATGCAAAACGGGGCCACAAAGGGCTCCGTTCACAGCGTTATGATGCCAAAGCTGTCAGCCGCGCAAGCGCTGGGCTGCCTGCAGCAGCATAGTGCCCAGGACGATCTTGACCATATCACCCAGAATGAAGGGGGCCACGCCCACAGTCAGCAACTGGTCCGCAGGCACAAAAGCCGACAGCCACATCAGGCCGGGGACATAGATTGCGACGGTACCGGCCACCAGTGCCACGGCTGTCATGGCCCAACCCTGCGCGCGCGCCAGAACACCCGTCACAACCATCGCCAGCGCCATACCGATCAGAAAGCCGGTGGTCGGACCGGCAAGATAGGCAAGACCCATGCCGCGTGCAGGCGATCCTGCAAAGACCGGCAGCCCGGCCATGCCCGCAGCGACATAGGCGCCCATGGCGGCCAGACCCAGACGCGGTCCCAAGGCTGCGGCAATCAACAGCGTGGCGAGTGTTTGCAGGGTCATCGGCACGGGCCAGAACGGCACCTGGATTTTTGCACCCAATGTGATCAGCGCCGCGGCGGCCAGCGTCAGACCGATCTGCACTGCAGGGTTACGGTTGTCGATAAGCGCCTTGGCGTGCTGCATGGGATGTCCTTTTTATATCTTTCGAATCACGGACGGCAGGCCGTCCCGATTGCGCGCCATAGTGAAACCATGTCTGCCCCTACGACAAGTCTTAGGTGCGGTCGGGTGTCGCAGATGGTCGCTGCCCGTCGAAAGGTTGGGATTGTTTTTCGTCTCGATTGGTTCGATTCCGTTCCGCATGCGACTGTTTCCCACCAGAAAAGGGTGCTAGACCCACCTGCAACCTGCATGCCGCGACAGAGGTTCGAGACATGGCTGAAGACTATACCAAGGTACCCCGCTTCATGGGCGGGCCGGCTGGCTGGATTTCGATTGTGTTTCCGGCGGTGCTATTCGTTTATTTCATGGGGCTGCTTCCCGAAGTGGCCGAGGTGCCGATCCTGCGCGGCATGGACTGGGTTCCCTCACTGGGGATCCGGCTTTCGGTGTTGCTGGACGGGCTTAGCATGACATTCGCGCTGCTGATCACCGGTATCGGTACGGCGGTGACGTTGTATTCGTCGCGCTATCTGGGCGATCATCCGCATTATCCGCGCTTTGTCTGCTATCTGCTGGCCTTTATGGTCGGGATGCTGGGGCTGGTGCTGTCCGATAACCTGCTGTCGATCTTTGTTTTTTGGGAAGTGACGACAATTTCTTCCTATCTGCTGATCGGGTTCAACGCCGATAAAGCGGTGTCGCGTCGTTCGGCGTTGCAGGCGTTGCTGGTGACAGGCGCGGGCGGTCTGACCCTGTTGGCGGGGATCATCGTTCTGGGGAATGTCGCGGGAACCTATGAGGTGTCCGGAATTGTTGCCCAAGGCGATCTGATCCGGAACCATCCGATGTATCTGGCGATCCTGCTGATGTTCCTTGCGGGGGCCTTCACCAAATCGGCGCAAGTGCCGTTCCACTTCTGGCTGCCCAATGCCATGGCCGCCCCGACGCCGGTTTCGGCCTATCTGCACAGCGCAACGATGGTCAAGGCGGGCATTTTTTTGATGGCGCGCATGAACCCTGTGCTGGGCGATACGCCTGTCTGGTTCTGGGTGCTGACAATCTTTGGCGGCGTGACGGCGGTGTTTGCATCGGTCATGGCCATCCGTCAGACCGACATCAAGCAGGTGCTGGCCTATACCACCCTGATGGCGCTGGGCACGCTGACCATGCTGATCGGCGCGGGCACGCATTATGCCATTTCCGCCGCGATGCTGTTTCTGGTCGTCCATTCGCTCTATAAGGCTGCGCTGTTCCTGATGATCGGCATTGTCGACCATTCGACCGGAACACGTGATGCCAATACCCTCAGCGGGCTGGGCAGGGCGATGCCTTTGACGGCGATTGCTGCCGCCTTAGCCGCGCTAAGCATGGCGGGCATTCCGCCGCTGGTCGGCTTTGTTGGCAAGGAATACATGTATAAAGCGGGTCTGGGGCTGGAAGGCGGGGCGATGTATTGGGTCATTGCGATGACCTTTGCCGCCTCGGCGCTGATGTTTGTCGCGGGCGGCATCGTCGCGTGGAAACCCTTCACCGGAAAAATGGGACAGACTCCGCATAAAGCGCATGAGGGGCCATGGCAGATGCTGGCCGGACCGCTGGTTCTGGGGGCGCTGTCGCTGACCTTCGGTCTGCTGCCGGATCTGCTGGGCGAATATATCGTCGGGCCCGCCGCCCGCGCCGTTTATGGCCCGCACGAGGATCTGCACCTGCATCTGTGGGGCGGCTTTAACGCGGCGCTCTATCTGTCGCTGGCAACCTTTGCAGCGGGTTGGCTGCTGTATCTGTGCCACCAGAAACTGCGCGGTTTCCTTGCACGGTTCGAGGCAAGCAATCCTGTCGATTTCGATGCCGGTTGGGACCGCCTTCTGGATGGCTTCAAGGCTTTTGCCGCATGGCAGACGGCACTGATCCAGAACGGCAGTCTTCAGCGCTATATGGCGGTGATTTTTGCCACCTTTATTGTGCTGGTCGGCGGCACCTATCTGTTCAAGGGGGCGTTTGACGGGGCCATCGGCCTGTCCGCCGCCGAGGTACATCCGGTGCAATGGACAGTGCTGGCGCTGATCATTGTCGGCGCGATCCTTGTGACATGGACCCACAGCCGGATGACGGCGGTGGCGGGCATGGGCGTGGTCGGCATCGGCGTTTCGCTGATTTTCATCACCTTCAGCGCCCCCGATGTTGCCATTACCCAGCTGCTGGTCGAAGTGTTGGTTGTTGTGCTGGTCAGCCTTGTCATGCTGCGTCTGCCGTATCTGCCGCGCCGATCCACAAAAACGTTCCGCGCCGGTCATGCGGTTATCGCGGGCGGTGTCGGGGCTGTGATAACTTTCCTGATGCTGTCGGTGTTGGGCAGTGATTTCGATCCGCGCCTGACCGAGTTCTTCGAAAAATCCTCCTATCCCGACGCACATGGCCGCAATATCGTGAACGTCATTCTGGTTGACTTCCGCGCATTGGATACATTCGGAGAAATCACCGTTGTCACTATGGCGGCCATCGCCGCTTATGCCCTGCTGCGCGGGATCAAGAAATCCACCCCCGACGAGAAGGAGACCTGAGCGATGCAGTCACTGATCCTGACAACAACCACGCGTCTTCTGGTCGCTTTGCTTCTGGTCTTTTCGGTCTATGCCCTGCTGCGCGGTCACAACCTTCCGGGGGGCGGCTTTATCGGCGGGCTGATCGGGGCAACTGCGTTTATCCTCTATACCATTGCTGCATCTGTAGATGAGGCACAGCGGGCCCTGCGCGTCGATCCGGCGAATATGGCGATGCTGGGTGTGGGGGTTGCGGGGCTTGCGGGGCTGTCCGCAGGTCTGGCGGGCCAGCCTTTCTTTACCGGCCAATGGTTTTTTCTGTTTGCCAGCGAAGGCAACGAGGGCATCCCCATCTCATCGGTGCTGTTCTTTGATATTGGCGTCTATATGGCTGTTTTCGGCGGAATCCTGACGCTGGTCTTTGCCTTGGAACAGGAGATCTAAGCGTGGAGTTGCTGCTTGCAGTTACCATCGGCATTCTTGTCGCGACCTCGGTCTATATGATGCTGGATCGCAATGTCCTGCGTTTTCTGTTCGGACTGGTCCTGCTGTCGAATGCCGTGAACCTTGTCATTTTTGCCGCCGGCCGTCTGACTGTTGGTGCGCCGCCGCTGATCGCCGACGGGGCCTATGCCCCTGATGGCCCGATTGCGAATGCCCTGCCGCAGGCGCTGGTGCTGACCGCCATTGTGATCGGCTTTGGTCTGTTGGCCTTTGCGCTGGCGCTGGTCTATCGCACCTATATGTCGCTTGGCACCGTCAACAGCGATGAAATGCGCATTGCCGAGCCCGAGGAGGCCAAGAAATGAGCTGGCTTCTGGTCTATCCCATCGTCATCCCGATGATGACGGCTGTCGCATCCTATCTGTTCCGTAAATCACCCGCAGGCCGCTGGATATCGCTGGCCGGCACGACGCTGTTGTTGTTCGCCAGCTGCTTGTTGATGTCGGATGTGCTGGATCAGGGCGTGATTGCCGCCCAGATGTCGAACTGGGATGCCCCGTTCGGTATCACGCTGGTCGCGGATCTTCTTAGCGGCGTCATGGTGGTCATCACCGCCATCACCGGTCTTGCCACTGTGGTTTATTCCTTTGGCGAAATCCCCAAGCGGCTTGAACAGCTGGGCTTTCATGCGCTGTTGCAGGTTCTGCTGGTGGGTGTGTGCGGCGCCTTTCTGACTGGCGATCTGTTCAACCTCTATGTCTGGTTCGAGGTGATGCTGATTGCCAGCTTCGGCTTGCTGGTTCTGGGCGGATCGCGCGAACAGCTGGATGGCGGCATCAAATATGTAACGCTGAACCTGATTTCGACAATCATGTTCCTGACCGGCATCGGCCTGCTTTACGGCATCACCGGAACCCTGAATATGGCCGACCTGCATCTGGCCGTGCGCGAGGTTGAAAACACCGGCCTGCTGACTGCGATTGCCGTGATGTTCATGGTGGCCTTCGGGGTCAAGGCGGCGATGTTCCCGCTGTTCTTCTGGCTGCCTGCATCCTATCACACGCCGCCGGTTGCGGTTTCGGCGATCTTTGCGGGGCTGTTGACCAAGGTCGGGGTCTATTCCCTGATGCGGACCTTCACGCTGATTTTTGATCAGGATATTGCGTTCACCCATTCGATCTTGCTGTGGCTGGCGGTGATTACCATGATCACCGGTGTGCTGGGGGCCGCTGCGATGAATGATTTCCGCCGCATCCTGTCGTTCCATATCATCAGCCAGATCGGTTATATGATCCTTGGTCTGGCGCTTTATACGCCGCTTGGACTGATGGGCGCGGTCTTCTATCTGGTCCACCATATCATCGTAAAGGCCAACCTGTTCTTTGTCGCAGGGGTCGCCAAACGCATCGCTGGATCGACCGAACTGTCGCGCATCGGCGGTCTTTATGCCCATGCGCCGGTACTTGCTTTCCTGTTCCTGATCCCGGCGTTTTCACTAGCGGGCTTTCCGCCGCTGTCTGGCTTCTGGGCGAAGTTCATCGTGGTAAAAGCGGCGCTGGATCTGGATATGTGGGTGGTGGCCGGCATCGGTCTGGCGGTTGGTCTGCTGACCATCTTCTCGATGACGAAAATCTGGGGGGCGGCGTTCTGGCCGGACCACCCTGATGGGATCAAGCCACGGCTGTCGGATATTCCGATGGGTCACCGCATGGCGCTGATGCTGCCCATCGTGGCACTGGCCGCGCTGACCTGCATCATCGGTCTGTTCCCTGAACCCTTCGTGCAATTTGCCGAACGCGCAGCGGGCCAGCTTCTGGACCCCAGCGTCTATATCCAGACCGTTTTGGGGGTGCAGCCGTGAACCTCTTTGCCATCAATATGTTTCTGGCCTTTGCATGGGTTGCCCTGACGGGTGGGGTCACGCTGACCGGACTGATCACCGGCTTTGTCATCGGTCTGGCGGCGATGTATCTGGTCAAGCCGTTGTTTCCCGCGTCACAGGGGTATTTCATCCGGTTGTATTACTGGGTGCGTCTGGTTGTGATGTTCATCTATGAACTGGTCGTCAGCTCGTTTTCCGTGGTCAGCGATGTCTTTACGCCGGGGCAGGATTCAAAGCCCGCACTGATTGCCGTGCCGATCAATGTCACCACCGATCTGCAGATCACGATGCTGGCCAATTTCATCTCGCTGACGCCGGGGACTTTGACCCTTGATGTGTCCGACGATCGCAAAACATTGTATATCCATGCGATGTTCGGTGATGATCCCGATGCGATCCGCGCGCAGATCCGTGACCGTTTCGAGGTCTGGGTCCGCGAAGCAACGGAGTAGATAACCATGAGCTTTTACGACGAAGCAATTCTGGCCGGTTTCGCCCTGGTCATCCTTGGTGTGACATTGGCGGCCATCCGTCTGGTCAAAGGGCCGACACTGGCCGACCGGATCGTGGCGCTGGACCTGATGACCATCCAGCTGGTGGCCTTTGGCGGACTGGCGGCGCTGCAGGCTGACAGCGCGGCGTTTCTGGATGTCGCAGTGGTGCTGGCATTGGTCGGCTTTCTGGCGACCGTCTGCCTTGCCCGTTATCTGGAACGGCGGGTTCTGTTGAAATCCATAGATCTGCAGAAAGAAAAGGAAAGCCAATGATCCTTGATCTGATCATCGCGGCGCTTGCCGTTGGCGGCGGCTTCTTTTGTCTTGGGGCGGGTCTGGGCGTTCTGCGTTTGCCGGATCTGCTGAACCGGATGCATGCCTCGACCAAGGCGGGGACGCTGGGGGTCGGGATGATCCTGCTGGCTGTCGGGCTGGCCTTTGATGAAGCGACGGTCTTTGCCCGCGCGATGGCGGCCTTCCTGTTCGTTCTGCTGACCGCACCGGTCGCGGCGCATCTGATCGGCCGCGCGGCGTTCCGGTCCGGCGTGCCCATGACACCGGGCACCACCAGCGAACCGGGCGTGACCGAAGCGTTGCGCACAGGCCCCCCGAAAAAGCAGGACTGACGGGCCGGGACAAACGGGGCTTTCCAATTGTTTTTCTTGGGCGTAAATCTTTGCCATTGGCGGACGAACCGCCCGAAGTGAAAGAGCCGTATGAGCCACGACATCCCCACGATTACCCGCACAGAAGACCTTGCGATCTTCTGCGAGGCTGCGAAATCAGCCCCCTATGTCACCGTAGACACCGAGTTTCTGCGCGAACGGACCTATTGGTCCAAACTGTGCCTGATCCAGCTGGCCATTCCCCCTGCGGGCACGTCCAAAACCGCGGGCGGCGATGCCGTTCTGGTTGATCCGCTGGCCGAGGGGCTGTCGCTGGAACCGCTTTACGACCTGTTCCGCCATACCGGTACGGTCAAAGTCTTCCATGCCGCGCGTCAGGATCTGGAGATTTTCTTCCACGACGCCCAGCTGTTCCCGACACCGCTGTTTGACACGCAGGTCGCCGCGATGGTTTGCGGCTTTGGCGAACAGGTCGGATACGAAACCTTGGTGCGCAAGATTGCCAAGGCCAATCTGGACAAATCCTCGCGGTTTACCGATTGGTCGCTGCGTCCCTTGTCGGATGCCCAAAGCGCCTATGCGCTGGCCGATGTGACGCATCTTCGGGTCATCTATGAATATCTGTCGGCCGAGCTGGCAAAATCAGGCCGTGATGCCTGGGTCGCCGAGGAAGTGGCGGTGCTTGAAAATCCCGAAACCTATATCACCCGCCCCGAAGAGGCTTGGCTGAAGGTCCGCACCCGCACGAATTCACCGCGTTTTCTGGCGATCCTGCGCGAATTGGCGCAGTTCCGCGAAGCCTATGCCCAAGCCCGCGATATCCCGCGCAGTCGTGTTTACAAAGACGACGCGATGATCGAGATCGCCTCGACCAAGCCACAATCCGAGGCTGATCTGGGCCGGTCACGTCTGTTGCTGCGCGAGGCCCGCAAGGGTGATATTGCGGCCGGTATTATTGCAGCGGTCAAAGCCGGTCTGGAATCGAAGGACCTTCCCCAGCCCAAAGGCGACGAACCGGGAAAGCCGGGCAATGCCGCGCTGTCGGATCTGTTGCGGGTTCTGTTGAAAGCCAAGGCCGATGCGGCAGGCGTTGCACCCAAGCTGATCGCATCCTCGGCTGATCTGGATGCGATTGCGACGGGGGAACGTGATTTGTCCGCGCTCAGCGGATGGCGTGCCAAGGTCTTTGGTCAGGATGCCTTGCGTCTGGCCTCGGGCGAGATTGCCCTTTCCGCCCATAACGGTGCGGTCAAGGTCGTCACCCTTTAAGAAAATTCCCCTTAGGCGTCGTCGGGCGTCTTGGGGGTGATTATTTTAAAACCCGCGCGCCTTTGTTCGGGTGTCTGGGCCGATGCCTGCCTTGGCGGCGCGGGGGTAAAGTTTTCCTTGCTTTCGGCAAATCCGATCATGGATGGCGATGGCGCAAGTGTCGCCCCGCCTTCGATCACGGGCATCACCTCATCCCCGACCAGATCGAACCGGCGCGGTGCTATGCCGGTTTCACCCGCGGCCACCAGACAGCCAAGCGCCCGTGTCACATCGCCCAGATCCGATCGCAGCGGCAACAGTAACATCTGCGCCTCAAGTTGCGGGCGGCCATATTCGGGTTTTGCTGCCAGCGTCAGATGCGCGATCTGCGGGGCCTTGAATACGCTTTCCAGCACATCGGAAAACCGCCCGCGTGAGCTGGTGTTAAGGAAGGCGCAGACGGGCATGCCCCGCACCTCCATGCCCATCAGGTCGATCAGATGGCGACCGGCAAGGCGCAGACGCCCCGCACCGGGGGCAATACGTTCCAGAACAAAGGCATAATCCAGTGATCGTGCAATTCCGCGCGGGTCCACATCGCTTCGCGCAGGCACTGCACGTCCGTACCGAAGGCCATTCCAATAATCGCGTAATTCGCGAATGATCCGGTCGGGATTGCAGGCGTCATAGTCGCGCATCTGCAGAACCTGACCGTTGCCGATCTGGTGGATTTGCCCGGCGGGCTTTTTCACTGTGTCGTCGCGATACGGCACCGATTACCTCTGACCAGTTTGCCGGGCATTTGCTATTTTGCCCGCTGCCCTGTCTCTCAATACCCCGAAGAAAGGTCAGAGCACAGCTGTTTCATGAACAAATGGTTAAGAATACTGCCCAGAGTTGCGCTAAACCTGTGCAGAATTCTGTGGGGTTGACCGATCCGCGCTGTCGGGGCATCCCATCGAAAACCGTGCTGACATGAATAAAGGGCTTAGCAAATGATGAACCGAACGGGCCTGATGGTCATCCTGTCCTCGCCCTCGGGGGCTGGCAAGTCGACATTGGCGCGACGGTTGATGGATTGGGACCCGACGCTCAGCTTTTCGGTATCGGCCACCACCCGCGCCCCGCGCGAAGGGGAAATCAACGGGGTGCATTACTATTTCACCAGCCGCATGGAATTTGCCGATCTGGTCGCCAAGGAACAAATGCTGGAACATGCCGAGGTTTTTGGCAATTTCTATGGCAGCCCGCGCGCACCGGTCGAAAAGGCAATGCATGACGGACGCGACACGCTGTTCGACGTCGATTGGCAGGGCGGCCAGCAGATCCGCGCCTCGGCGCTTGGGGGGCATGTGGTGTCCATCTTCGTGCTGCCGCCGTCCTTGCCCGAACTGGAGCGTCGTTTGCGCGGCCGCGGTCAGGACAGCGAAGAGGTGATCGCCGGTCGTATGTTGAAAAGCCGCGATGAAATCAGCCATTGGGCCGAATACGACTATGTGCTGGTCAATGACGATCTGGACCAGACCGAGGCACATCTGCGTGCTATCCTGACCGCCGAACGCATCCGCCGCGACCGCCAGTCGGGCTTGGGCGCTTTCGTCAAGAACCTGATGGAGGAGGATATGTCATGATCTGGTCCCTAGGGGGTGTGACCCCTGACATTGCCGATACCGCATGGGTCGCCCCTGACGCGCAGGTGATGGGGCGGGTGGTGCTGGAAGATCAGTCCTCGGTCTGGTTCGGGGCGGTGCTGCGCGGGGATAATGCGGAAATCCGCGTCGGACGTGGCAGCAATGTGCAGGACCTGTGCTGCCTGCATACCGATCCCGATTTTCCGCTGACCATCGGGGCCGATTGCACTATCGGCCACCGCGCCATCCTTCATGGTTGCACCATCGGGGATGGGGCGCTGATCGGCATGGGGGCGACCATCCTGAACGGTGCCCTTATCGGCGAAGGTGCCTTGATCGGGGCAGGGGCCTTGGTGACCGAGGGCAAGCAGATCCCTGCGGGGGCCTTGGTCATGGGTGCACCGGCCAAAGTGGTGCGAATGCTGGATGATGCAGCAATTGCCGAACTGCGCGCCTCGGCGGCACGGTATCGCGACAATGCTGCGCGGTTCCGGTCGGGCCTTGGGGCCGTCACATGACGCGGCGCGTGTCGGGTTTTCTGAACGGCGTGCCGGTGCCGATGCTGGCGGTTGACCAGAATTCCCGCGTGGTTGCGGTGAACCCCGCGGCCATTTCCCTGTTCGGGCAGGATCCGGTGGGGCGGCCTTTTATCACGGTGCTGCGCCAGCCGGCGATTGTTTCAGCGCTTGATTGGGTGTTGAATCCCGATGCATCCCCTGCGCCCGTGCCCGATCCGGCCCTGCCGACGCCCGCTGACGGCGTGGTGACCTTACGGGCGCAATTCGGGGCAGATGGTCGTGATATCATCGCCGAAGTTACAGTTGCGCCCTTGCCGTCCCCCTTGGGGCGCGGGGCGACCATTGCGGTCATCGACCGGTCTGTTGCCGAAGAAGCCGAACAGATGCGTCGGGATTTTGTGGCCAACGTCAGCCATGAACTGAAAACCCCCCTGACCGCGATGATCGGTTTTATCGACACCCTGCGCGGACCGGCCCGCGACGACGCCCGCGCCCGCGACCGCTTTCTGAACATCATGGAGCGCGAGGCCGGTCGGATGAACCGCCTGATCAGCGATCTGCTGTCGCTTAGCCGCGTGCAGGCCGAAGAACGCCGCCGCCCTTCGGGCAAGGTGGATCTGGCGGCTTTGGTGCGTAATGTCGTGCCGATGATGATGCCCGTAGCCGAGGCGGCAGACGTCCGCATCCTGACCGAAGGGTTGGACACCAAGATCCGTCTGCCCGGCGATCCCGATCAGCTGACGCAGGTGTTCCAGAACCTGATCGAGAATGCGATCAAATATGGCGGCACCGGCGGCGAGGTGCGCGTCAGCATCACCCGCCTGACCTATGAACCCCTGTTGCGCGGGCCGGGCTGGGCGGTGGCCGTTCAGGACAGCGGCGAAGGGATCGAGGAACAGCATCTGCCGCGCCTGACCGAACGTTTTTATCGCGTCGATACCCATCGGGCGCGGACCCAAGGCGGGACGGGGCTGGGCTTGTCGATCGTCAAGCATATCATCAACCGCCATCGGGGGCGTCTGCGGATCGAAAGCACACGCGGGCAAGGCAGCCGGTTTACTGTGATTTTGCCTGAAGGGATGTCGCGGGGTTAGGGTCAAAGGGTCACGGCCCTCTCGCGCTTCGGGCGGGCATGGCCTATAAGAATGCCATATCATCCAAGGGGAACCGTCATGTCGCAATCCTTGCAGGTCGATCCTGCCAAACTGGCTGCATCCAAGGTGGCCATTGCCCTTGTGCAGGACGGCATGCGTCTGGGGCTGGGCACGGGGTCCACGGCCAGCATCATGGTCCGCGAACTGGCCGCCCGCGTTCAGGCCGAAGGGCTGTCGTTGCGCTGTGCCGCGACGTCCAAGGCCACGGCGGATCTGGCGGTCGAACTGGGCCTTCGGGTCGAAACGCTGGACCAGATCGGCTGGCTGGACATGACCATCGACGGCGCGGATGAGGTTGATCCCGATCTGCATCTGATCAAGGGCGGCGGTGCCGCGCATCTGCGTGAAAAGGTCGTGGCAGCGGCAAGCGACCGCATGGTGGTCATTGCCGATCCGGGCAAAGTGGTCGAAACGCTTGGGGCTTTCCCCTTGCCGGTCGAGGTTCTGGCCTTCGGTTTTGAAACCACCCGCACGTTGATCCGGCGCGCGCTGGACCATCTGGACCTTGGCGGGCGCGACATCCTGCAGCGCTTGAAAGGCAGCGATCCCCTGATCACAGATGAAGGGAACTATATTCTGGACCTGCACATGCAGGATATCCCAGACCCTGCCGCATTGGCACGCGCCTTGTCGTCCATTCCGGGTGTCGTCGAACACGGATTGTTCCTTGGCATGTGCGACCTTGCGATTATAGGCCGCAGCGACGGAAGCGTTGTGGAACTGGCCCGCGATGCCGATATCGACGCCGATATGCTGGCCCATGAAGGAGAATGAGCGCGTGAATTTCGACTATGATCTGTTCGTCATCGGTGGCGGTTCGGGGGGCGTTCGTGCGGCCCGTATCGCGGCTGGGGACCATGGCGCCAAAGTCGGTCTTGCCGAGGAAAGCCGTCTTGGCGGCACTTGTGTGATCCGGGGCTGTGTTCCTAAAAAACTGATGATCTTCGCGTCGCAGGCCGGTTTGATGAATGCCGAAATGCAGGGCTATGGCTGGCCAGACGCCACCACCGGCGATTTCAGCTGGGAAATTTTCCGCGAAAAGCTGGATGCCGAACTGACGCGTCTGGAACTGATTTATCGTGCCGGTCTGGAACGCGCCGGGGTCGAGGTTCATGACCAGCACGCCAAACTGGCCGATCATCACACGGTCGAACTGGCCGATGGCACCCGCAAGACCGCCAAGCATATCCTGATTGCCACCGGCGGGCGTCCCGCCAAGATCGGCATTCCGGGCGAAGATCTTGCCATGATCTCGGACGATCTGTTCCTGCTGGACAAGCTGCCCAAGCGTGCCTTGCTGGTTGGCGGGGGCTTCATCGCCTGCGAATTCGCGACCATCATGGCGGGTCTGGGCATTGAAACCGTGCAGGCCTATCGCGGCGATGCGGTGCTGCGCGGTTTTGACCGCGAAGGCCGCGATCTGGCGACCTTGCAGCTAAGCCATGTCGGCGTCGATCTGCGTTTAGGCATGACACCCACGCGGTTGGACAAGGATGGCGACGGCGTCATGGTGTCGTTCGACAATGACACGACCGAGCGTTTTGACATCGTGATGTTTGCCACAGGCCGCGATCCTTACAGCTGGGGTCTGGGGCTGGAAAATACCGAGGTGAAAACCAAGCCTAATGGCACAATTATTGTGGACGAATGGTCGCAGACCAGCGTGCCTTCGGTCTATGCCGTGGGGGATGTGACCAACCGCGTCAACCTGACGCCGGTGGCCATCCGCGAAGGTCATGCCTTTGCCGATACGGTCTTTGGCAACGCGCCGCGCACCGTCGATCACAGCATTGTCGCAAGCGCGGTCTATCTGCGCCCGCATGAACTGGCCAGCGTCGGCCTGACCGAGGAAGAGGCTGTCCTGCGCGGCCCCGTCGATGTCTATTCGACGGTGTTCCGGCCCATGCGGTCCATGTTTGCAGGCAGCGATGCCCGTATGATGATGAAATTGCTGGTGGATCCGGAAACCGACAAGGTTCTGGGCTGCCATATCTTCGGCCCCGAGGCGGGTGAGATGATCCAGCTGGCGGCCATTCCCATCGGTATGGGTGCGACCAAGTCGCAATTCGACGCCACCATCGCTGTCCATCCCACCGCAGCCGAAGAACTGGTCACCATGCGCAATCCGTCACGCAAACATGACGGTGTGCCGGGCTGATATTCCCGTCGGGGGCGCGGCCCTCTGCCGCAGTGGCAGAGGGCTGGCGGGGTTGACATTTCCCGCCTGAACCCCAGTTTTTAACTTACGGAAATTAAAACGAAAGAAGGTCGATCGGATGGCTAATCAGGGCCCCTGGGGCGGAGGCGGCGGAGGAAACGGCGGCGGAGATGACGGGGATCGCGACAAGCGGCCCTCGGATCGTCCATGGGGCGACAAACAGCCACCGAACGGATCGCGCCGTCCAGGTCAGGGCGGTGATCCCCAACGTCCCGAGATCGACGAGTTGATGAAAAAAGGTCAGGAACGCCTGCGCGTGCTGATCGGTGGCCGCAACAATGGCGGTGGCACCGGTGGTAACGGTCGCGGCCCTTCCGGCCCGAGTTTCAATATGAACCGTTCGACCGTGGCGATTGCCGGTCTGGCTGTGGTGGCGCTTTGGGCGTTCTCCAGCTTTTACCGCGTGCAGACCAACGAACAAAGCGTCGAATTCCTGTTTGGTCGTTCCGTTGCCGTCGGCACCGAGGGTCTAAACTTTGCCCCATGGCCATTTGTCACCGCCGAGGTTGTGCCGGTCACCAACGAACGCACCACGGAAATCGGCACCGGTCGTGCCGGACCGACGGACACGGGCCTGATGCTGACCCGTGACCAGAACATCGTGGATATGGAATATCAGGTCGTCTGGAACATCCGCGACCCCGAGATGTATCTGTTCAACCTTGCAGATCCATCGGACACCATCCGCGCCGTGGCTGAATCCGCCATGCGCGATATTATCGCCCGCAGCGAACTGGCACCGATTCTGAACCGCGACCGTGGTTCCATCGCGACAGATCTGCGCGAAGCTGTGCAATCGACGCTGGACGAATACCAGTCGGGCATCAATGTCATCCGTGTCAACCTTGACCGCGCCGACCCCCCCGAGGAAGTCATCGACGCCTTCCGCGAGGTTCAGGCAGCCCAGCAGGAACGCGACCGTCTGGAAAAAGAAGCCGACGCCTATGCCAACCGCGTTCTGGCCCAAGCCCGTGGTGACGCGGCGCAGACGCTGGAACAGGCCGAAGGTTACCGCGCGCAGGCTGTTAACACAGCTGCGGGTGAGGCTGCACGTTTCAATTCGATCTACGAAGAATATGTGAATGCCCCCGAAGTGACCCGTCGCCGGATGTATCTGGAAACGATGGAAGAAGTCTTGGGTGGCGTGAACAAGATCATCCTTGGCGAAGGTCTGAACGAAGGTTCGGGCGTGGTGCCATATCTGCCGCTGGACCAGTTGCGTAACAATAACAGCGGAGGGACGAACTGATGACACCTCGTACCAAGACCCTGTCCGTATTGGCCATTCCCGCATTGGTGGTCGTGGCTGTTCTGGCAGCATCGTCGCTGTTCATCGTGGATGAACGCGAAAAGGCGCTGGTTCTTCGCCTTGGCCGAGTGGTCGATGTGCAGGAAAGCCCCGGTCTGGGGTTCAAATTGCCATTCATCGACAATGTCGTGAAATATGACGGCCGTATCCTTGGCCTGCCGACCAGCCCGTTGGAAGTCACGCCTTTAGATGACCGTCGTCTGGTGGTCGATGCCTTTGCTCGCTGGCGCATCACTGATCCGGTCCGCTTCCGTCAGGCCGTAGGTGCCGCCGGTGTGCAGGCCGCACAGCAGCGTTTGCAGCCGATTGTCGTCGATGCGATCCGTGGCGTTCTGGGTACCGTGCCGTCGACGACGGTGCTGTCGGATGACCGCACGACGCTGATGAACCAGATCCGCGACGAGGCGCGCGACAATTCGGGCGGTTTGGGGGTCGAAATTATCGACGTCCGCTTGACCCGCACCGATTTGCCGGAACAGAACCTGAATGCCACCTATGGCCGGATGCGTGCCGAACGTCAGCGTGAAGCCGCAGATGAAATTGCCCGTGGTGGTGAAGCAGCGCAGCGTGTTCGTGCTGCCGCAGACCGGACCGTGGTCGAGCTGACGTCCGAAGCCAGCCGTCGTGCCGAAATCGCGCGTGGTGAGGCTGATGCACAGCGCAACGCCATCTATGCCGATGCCTATGGCCGCGATCCGGAATTCTTTGCCTTTACCCGTTCGCTGACATCCTATCAGCGTGCGCTTGGTGGTGAAAACAGCTCTATGGTGATCCAGCCGGACAGTGAATTCTTCACCTATCTGTCGGATGATGGTGGCAGCCGTGCCAACCCCGCCTCGACGCCGGTTCCAAAGGGCAATTCGGCCGAAAACGTGTCGGCCCCCAATCCTGAGGCCGAAGCCGAGGAAGAGGATCTGGTCACCCCCGAAGTGACCGACCGTGAAGGCAACCGTTTGGGCGAAGCGGCAGGCGTGCGTCTTACGCCGGTTCCCGAAAGCCTTGCGACCCCACCACAGACGCAATCGGAAATCGTTGCACCCGAAGCGCCGATCGCGGATCAACCCGCAGAAACCGAAACAGCGCCGGAACCTGAGGCAACAACGCAGGAACCGGCCCCCGCCAACTAGGGCAGGACATCACGGGCGGGGGGCAACCTCCGCCCGTTTTGTAACAAAAGTCACGATCAGTTCACAAAGCGAGAGCGTGGTTTATTTGCAACCTGTCACCAGTTTGCGTTCAACTCCAGTCGCAGCTTCGCGGTTACGCGCTGCCCTGCTGCATTCGAAACCACGAGGACGTTCAGCATGAAATCGCTATTTCCGCGCCATCTGATGACCGCATCGGCTTTGTCCCTTGCCGTGGGCCTTGGTTATGCAGGCGCGCAACAGGTTGCAGACCCCGCCACTGACGACGTATCGCCGCAGGTCAGCCAGCAGGCGCAGGATGCCGCCAATAATAACCAACCCTTGGGGATGGATGCCGCAAAAGCCGAACCCGCGCAGGTCATGCCGGGCAGCTTTGCCGATCTGACCGAACAAGTTTCCCCCGCCGTCGTAAACATCACGACGACATCTGTTGTGTCCCAGCCGACAGGCGGCGGCCCGTCCTTTCCCGAAGGCAGCCCGTTTTCGGACCTGTTCCGCGAATTCGGCTTTCCCGGTGTGCCCGGCAGCCCGGACAGCGGCCCTTCGCAGCGCACACCCCAGCGGTCGAACGCTTTGGGGTCGGGGTTTGTCATCTCGGCCGATGGGTATATCGTGACCAACAACCACGTCATCGACGGCGCGGATGAGATCGAGATCGAATTCTATTCCGGTGAAACGCTGCCTGCCAAAGTTGTCGGTACAGATCCCAATACCGATGTCGCCCTGTTGAAGGTCGAAGGCGAAAAAGCCATTCCCTTCGTCGGCTTCGGTGACAGCGATGACGCCCGTGTGGGTGATTGGGTGCTGGCGCTTGGCAACCCGTTGGGACAGGGCTTTTCGGCCAGTTCGGGGATTGTTTCGGCGCGGAACCGTGAATTATCCGGCACTTATGACGATTATCTGCAGACCGATGCTGCCATCAATCGCGGCAACTCGGGCGGGCCTTTGTTCAATATGTCGGGCGAGGTTATCGGCGTGAATACGGCGATCCTGTCGCCGAACGGCGGTTCGATCGGGATCGGCTTCTCGATGGCGTCTAATGTCGTTTCCGAGGTGGTCGACCAGCTGCGCGAATTCGGGGAAACCCGCCGTGGCTGGCTGGGCGTGATGATTCAGGATGTGACGCCGGAAATGGCCGAGGCGCTTGGGCTGGATGCCAAGGGCGGTGCAATGATCACCGATGTTCCCGAAGGTCCGGCACGTGAAGCAGGCCTGAAGACCGGTGATGTGATTACCGGTTTCGACGGTCAGACAGTCGAAGACACGCGCGGTCTGGTCCGCCGCGTCGCCGAGGCGCCCTCGGGGGATACTGTTTCCGTGGATATTTTGCGCGACGGCAAGGCGGAAAAGCTTGACGTGACGCTTGGACGCCGCGAAACGGCACAGGGTGAGGAAACCACCCCGCAGCCAGCAGACGAACCGACCGAGACCGATATTCTGGGCATGTCACTGACCGCTTTGACGCCGGATATGGCGGCAGAACTGGGTGCATCGCGCGATGCAAAAGGCGTGGCCATCACCGGCGTCGCCCCCGAAGGTCCGGCGGCTGACAAGGGTCTGGCGGCTGGTGACATCATCACCGACGTCAACCAGCAGGCCATCACCTCGGTCGTGGAACTTCAGGACCGCATTTCCGAGGCGCGCGAGGCGGGCCGCAAGTCCGTGCTGATGCTGATCCGTCGCGGAGGTGAACCGCTGTTCGTTGCACTGACCCTGCCGGAGGAGGAAAGCGACGCGGAATAAAGCACCGCGCCACCATGTGACCTGAATGGGGCAGTCCTGCGGGGCTGCCCCTTTTCAAAGCGGCCCTGATTGTCTAATTCGACGTAAGAACAAGGGAACGAGCGACATGGCGAAGATTACCTACATCGAACACAATGGCACCCGTCACGACGTCGAGGTCCGTCCGGGCATGACAGTCATGGAGGGTGCGCGCGACAACGGCATTCCGGGCATTGATGCCGATTGCGGCGGCGCATGTGCCTGTTCCACCTGCCATGTCTATGTCGATCCGGCATGGCTGGACAAACTGCCCGCCCGCGACGCGATGGAGGAGGATATGCTTGATTTCGCCTATCAGCCCGATCCCGCACGGTCGCGTCTGACCTGCCAGATCAAGGTCACCGACGATCTGGACGGGTTGGTGGTGCAACTGCCCGAACGCCAGATCTGATCCTGACCCGATAAGATGCCGCAAGCCGCGCCCTTGATGGAAGGGTGCGGCTTTTTCATGGCCGGTACCAATTAACCCCCGCATCAGAAGATTTTTCCAGCCGCGTGCAATATTCGCCCCGCGCGGGTTGTGCCTGCCCGACACGCGCAGTAAGGGCTTTGCCCCAGATGACGGCGCATCTTTCATGCGCTACAGGAGGGTGTCTTGAAGGCTTTGGCGCGTTTTTCACAGTTTGTCGGCAATAGTTTTGCGCTTTGGGTGCTGCTGTTCGCAGTCTTGGGCTTCTTGCTGCCGGAGCAGTTCCGTCAACTGACCCCGTGGATCGTTCCCCTGCTGGGGATCATTATGTTCGGAATGGGTCTGACCATCTCGACCCGCGACTTTGCCGAGGTTTTCCGCCGTCCGGTCGAGGTTGGCGTTGGCGTTGTATCGCAATTCCTGATCATGCCGCTGTTGGCCGTGCTGTTGACCCGCATCATCCCCATGGACCCGCAGGTTGCGGCGGGGGTCATTCTGGTCGGCTGTTGCCCCGGTGGAACGTCGTCCAACGTCATGACCTATCTGGCCAAGGGCGATACGGCGCTTTCCGTGGCCTGCACCAGCGTGACGACCTTGGCCGCGCCGATTGTGACCCCTTTCCTGATGTTGATGCTGGCCAGTGAATATCTGCCGGTGGACGCATGGGCGATGTTCATCTCGATCCTGAAGCTGATGCTGCTGCCGCTGGCGCTTGGATTTCTGGCGCAGAAACTGGTGCCGACATTGGTTCGTGCCGCGGTGCCTGCATTGCCTTTGGTCAGCGTCACGGGAATCGTGCTGATCGTTGCGGCGGTTGTCGCGGCATCAAAAGGGGCGATTGCGGAATCCGGTCTGATGATCTTTGTCGTCGTCGTTCTGCACAACGGCTTGGGCTATCTGGTCGGCTTTCTGGCCGCGCGCGCTGCGGGTCTTGGCCTTGCACGCCGCAAAGCCATCGCGATCGAGGTGGGGATGCAGAATTCAGGTCTGGCTGCCGCCTTGGCGACGGCCTATTTTTCGCCTCTTGCTGCCGTGCCAGCCGCGATCTTCAGTGTCTGGCACAATATCTCGGGCGCGATTGTGGCCAGTGTGCTGTCGCGGATGAAATAATGCCTAGCAGGCCGCCGATACCAGCGGCGGTCGATGCATCGGGGTATTAGCACTGACGGCCATATCCCCGAAGGCACAGTCAAAGACAATATCGCTGCCCAGACCAAAGACCCGCGTTTCCGGACGCAAAGCCTGTGACAGGGTCTGGACCGGTGTCATCGTTGTCAGACCCTGCGGGCCAGCGCCGATAATCAGTGGCGCGATAGAGACCTGAAGCCGGTCCAGCAACCCCGCCTCCAGAAAGCCGGTGATCGTCAGGCCGCCACCCTCGACCAGCAGGCTGTTCAGGCCCATGCCATGCAGGCCGGTCAGGATCTGTTGCGGATCAAGGCGACCATTGGCGGCGGTTAGGCGCAGAACTTCGACCCCTGCAGAGCGTTCGCGGTCGACCGCCTGAATAATGATCCGGCGCGCGCCGCAAGGTTTCAGCACGGGGGCATCATCGGGCAACCGCCCGCGTGGATCGATCACGATACGTGCCGGATTGTCGCCGCTGCACAACCGCACGGTCAGGCGCGGATTGTCATGCAGGGCGGTTTTGACGCCGATGATCACACCATCAACCAGGGCCCGCAGACGGTGCAGATGCGCCAGCCCCTCGGGGCCGGACACGTCACGGGCGTCACCCGATGCGGTGGCCACCCGCCCATCCAGCGACTGGCCGATCTGGGCAATGGTCAGCGGACCCAGATCGCGCCTTGCGACGGGGCCGTATATTTGCAGGGCGGCGCGTTCTGCCGTGGTGAACTGACCGCAGCAAAAACAGGCACCGTCACGACGCACCGATTGGAGGCGGTCCCAGACTTTCGGGGTGACATCAATGGCGTGCATGGTGATCCCTCTATCAGCTGTGTGTCGGCGGCAGGGCCAGAATATCCTGATGCCCGATCAGGCACAGGCTGTCGCTGGCCATGCCGATCCGCGTGCGTGCCCAGTCTTCCGTCATCGAGGCGCCTGCCTCGGATGCCGCTTGGGCGATGCCTTGGACCAATTCGCGGTGCATATCGGTATGGTCGGCATCGATGCGCCACGGCGTGCTGGCATGGGTGACGGTAAAGCCGGCCCGCGCAAAAGCATCCATAGCCACAGTTGCGGCATCAGGACCAAGCGCGGGGCCAAGCCCCTTGTCATTGCGCTGGTGCTGGTTGAATGCTTCGGTCACAGGGTGGTCGCGGGGCAGGGCCGGGTCCCATTGCATCACGCCGTCATAGGACAGCGCCGCATAGAACCCGATGCCCTTATCGGCCAGCAAAGCCACCAAGCTGTCCACCCAATCCGCCGACATCAGATCCAGCAAGGCCGAGGCTGTCACCAGCGTCACCCCTTGCAAGGGCAGCGCCTGCAAATCGGCAAGGTCCAGCACATGCGTGTCGCAATTGCCAAGATTTTTGGCAATCTGCAGCAGGTCGGGATCGTTGTCGACCAGATGCCAGCGGGCGTGATCAGGCAGATGGCCCGCAAAGGCCCGCAGCGTCGATCCCGTTCCGCAACCCAGATCCAGAATAACAGGATCGGGGCCAGCGGCCTTGACCGCCTGTGCCAGCAGATCCGCATCACGCGCCTGCCGGTCGACAGGTTCACGCAAGGACAGCCATTCCGGTGAAAAGCCCATGTTACAGGTTCGCCTCGTACCACGCGCGGGCGACATGACTTTCATGCAGGGTGATCCGCAGCTTTTTCAGGCGCGAGGCATCCCCCAGACCACCGTCGCGGGCAGTTTGTGCAAGGCTGTCGAAAATCTCTTTGCACAGGAATTCGGTGGTGGTGAATTTCCCCTTGAAGGCCGGAACATCGTCAAGGTTCTGATACCGCAGGGGTGCAAGTGCGGCACCCAAAGCATCGGTGGCCAAACCCATATCGATCACCAGACCTTCGTCATCAATACTGTCGGTAAAAAAGGCGGCATCGACGGTAAAGGTTGCACCATGCACGCCTTGGGCCGGACCGAAGGTGGGCGAGGGGAAGGAATGGGCGATCATGATATGGTCACGGACTTCGACAGCAAACATAGGGTCTTCCTTTGACGGTCAATAAGTAATGCGGTGGCACAGTGTTTCCGGATCGGCCAGAATACGTGGATAAGCGGCTGCTATATCGGCAAAAGCGGTTTGTCCGGAAATCAACGCATCCAGCCGGTCATCGACCAACAGATCCAGCGCTTTGGTCAGGCGGCGACGGTAATTCCAGCGCGGCGCACGGTCTGGCGGGATTGACCCGACCTGAGAGCTGATGATCCGCAGGCGTTGGCTGTGGAAGGCCGCCCCCAAGGGCAGCGCGACGTTGTTCGCACCATGCCAGCTTGCCTCGACCACGGTTGCTTGGGGGCCGGTAATCTGTAGGGCCTGGACCAGTCCGGCTTGGCTGGCACTGGTATGGATCACAACGTCCTGTTCGGCGGGGGCAGCATCGGGTGCCGCGAAATCACAGCCAAACGAACGCGCCAGTGAGGCCCGCGCGGGAAGGGTGTCGATCACTGTCACCTCGGCCCCCGGAAGGCGGGCGGCAAGGGATGCGACCAGCAGGCCGACCAGACCCGCCCCGATGATGGTGATCCGGTCACCGGCCCCTGCGTGGCTATCCCACAGGATGTTCAGCGCGGTTTCCATATTCGCCGCCAGAACCGCGCGTTCGGGGGGCAGGTTCTGTGGCAAGGGAATCAGGGCATCATCGGGAAGGCGGAAGCTGTCCTGATGCGGGAACAGCGCAAAAACGTTCCGACCGGAATAGGCCCCCTCGGTCGCCAATCCTACGTTGGAATATCCGTATTTGACCGGAAAGGGAAAATCGCCCTGCTGGAAGGGCGCGCGCATACGGTCATATTCGCTGTCGGGGATGCAACCGGACAGGACCAGACGCTCGGTCCCGCGGCTGATGCCTGTGAACAGGGTTTTGACGTGACTGCCCGTGCCGATGGCGGCAGGGCGGATTTCGGTCCGGTCAGGCCCTGTGACCCAAAGTGCAGATGCCATCATCACATCATATGTCCCGATTTGCTGGCCTTTGTGTCCAGATAGCGGGTATTTTCCGGCCCGCGACCGACATGCAGGGCAACCCGTTCCACCACCTTGATGCCTTCGCTGTCCAGACGGGCAATCTTGGCGGGGTTATTGGTCATCAGGCGCACCTGTCCAATGCCCATCTGGCGCAGCAATGCGGCACCCGTGCGGAAATCGCGTTCGTCATCTTCGAAGCCAAGGGTATGGTTCGCCTCAACCGTGTCCAGCCCCTGATCCTGCAGGCTATAGGCGCGCATCTTATTGGCCAGACCTATACCGCGACCTTCCTGGTTCAGGTACAGCAGGACGCCGGATCCGGCGTCGTTCATGGCGGCCAATGCGGCGCGAAGCTGGGGACCGCAATCGCATTTCAGGCTGCCCAGCACATCACCGGTAAAACAGGCGGAATGCAGGCGCACCAGAACCGGTTGCGACGGGTCGGGGTCGCCGACCTGAATGGCGTAATGTTCCGCCCCGCCGTCGTTGTTGCGAAACACATGCAGGCGTCCTGCATGGGCGGCGAACATCGGCACGCGGGCGTTCGAAACCGGCTGCGGGTCGCGGGGGGCGCCGGTTTGTTCCAGCGCTTGGGATGCATGAAGAACGCCAAGGTTATGGCGAATGGCCGTCTCCATCACGTTCGGCCCGCGGACGACCAGTGCCGCCGGTACCAGTTCGGCCTTTTTGACCAAACGGATGGCGGCGTGATGCAGGTCGGCGGGTGTCTGATCCGATGACAATGGCATGGCCGAGGCGACAGGAATTTGCCGCGACGGATCGGCCAATGCCTTCAGCCAGTCCAGCCGCGCGGCTGCCGGAACAGGCATCAATGTCACGTCACCTTCTGAAGGGTGCTGGCCCAAGGCAGCAGCGCGACGTGATGTCATGACCAGTTCGGCGGCGCCTTCCAATGCGTGATAGCGGTCTTGCGACAGCGTTTCGACCGGCAGGATCATCGCCGCGCCTTCGCTATCCGTCAGCACCACAGGCAAACCAAGTCGCAAATCCGAAACCATGCGGGCGACGCGCTCGGACAGCGCGGGTGCGAAAGGGTCTTCGGTTTGCGCAGAAGGAGCTGCGAAGCTGAGCGGGGAAAAAGCACGCATGATCAACCGTCTGTCCAAGGAAAATGAAAGGGCACGGGAAAGGGAACATGACAACAGATGCTTCGGTTCCGCAATCTTCCCTGGACGTGTCAGTTTGTCGCGAGGCTTTCGGCCCTAACCGCTTTGGCGCAGCGCGGCTGCAAAGCGGTCGAAATGGACAGGTCGCGCGGTAATGACCGTGCCGGTGTCTTCGGGGCGTTCATTAGCGCTCCACCCCTCGACATGGCAGCCTGCCGCGCGCAGCAGCACCAATCCCCCTGCAATGTCCCAAGGACGCAGACGGCGTTCCCAGAAACCGTCCAGCCGACCCGCAGCGACATAAGCCAGATCCAACGCTGCGGCCCCCATGCGGCGCACCCCTGATGAATTCGGCAGGATGCGGCACAGATCTGCGGCGTAATCTTCGATATGCGGCATGTTGCCAAAGGGAAGGCCGGTGCCGAACAGGCAGGCGTGGAATTCGGGATCAGGCATCCGTGGAACCGGCTGGCCGTTCAGCAGGAACAGCCCCCCTGACACCGCAGTAAATGTTTCGGATTTGACCGGATCATGCACAACGCCCAGCACCAGTTCGCCATCCTGTTCCAGCCCGATAGAGACAGCCCAATGCCCGATCCCGCGCAGGAAATTCGTGGTCCCGTCCAGCGGATCGACGATCCAGCGGCGGTTGGTGCCTGTGGTTTCGCCTGTTTCCTCGCCCAGCCAGCCGTCATCAAGGTTTGGCCCCAGCAGGTGGTCGCGCAACAGATCCTCGGCCTTGTGGTCGGCTTGCGATACAAAATCACCGGGGCGCTTTTCGCTGATCACCAGCTTGGCCCGATCGCGCCAATAGGTCATCAGCAGATCGCCAGCCTTATGGGCAGCGTCAACGGCAAGTGTCAGGTCGCGGTTCAGGGACAAATCGGCACCTTTATCATTTGGCGGGTGTCAGGGCGTAACGCCGCGGGACGGCGGCGGGTTGCCCGTTGTTTCGCGCGGTGCGATCATCGCCAGGACAACCGCCAGTGATCCTGCCATATGATCGCGCATCAGGGCAGCCGCCTTGTCACCATCCTGCGCGATAATCGCCTGCAGGATCGCATGATGTTCCTGCCTTGAACTGTCCATCCGTCCGTTACTGGTGTGAAACTGGGCATTGCGCCAAGGCAGGGTGCGGCGGTTCAGATCGGCCAGTAAATCTGACAGGACCTGATTACCTGCCCCCAGTCGCAATGCTTCGTGGAAGCGCCGGTTCAGGGCGGCGTAATCGTCATGGGTACGGCATTCGACGGCAAGAATTTCGGTCAGCTGGGCCCGTGCGATCGGGGTCATGCGCTGTGCGGCCAGACGGGCGCATAGTGCCTCGATTTCGCCCAAAGCCTCGAACATATGGCCCAGATCGGTCGGGGTCATGCGGCGAACGATAAAGGCACGGCGGGGCCCGCGTTCGACCAGTCCTTCGGCGGCCATCCTTTGCAATGCTTCACGCACGGGGGTGCGGGACATGTTGAAGCGGTCTGCCAAGGCGGCCTCGGCCAAGGGATCGCCGGGCCGCAGTTGCCCTGCAACGATCTGCGCCGACAAACTGGCATGTATCTGGTCGGCAGAACGGGGCGCGGACATAATTTGCAACCTTAATTGTATTTTTTATATTATGATATGTATACAATTCAAAAGGCAAACGCCAAGTGATTCCGGCAGGAGGTGACAGATGACAGGCTTTGATTTTCTTTCAGGCCGCAGGCCCCCGACCTATGCGGGCAAGGCAATGGTGGCGACATCACATCCACTGGCGACGGCGGCAGGGTTGGGAATGCTGGCCAAGGGTGGCAATGCGGTCGATGCGGCGATTGCGGCAAGCGCGGTGCAGGCAGTGGTCGATCCCTTGATGACGGGGATCGGCGGCGATTGCTTTGCGCTTTATGCGCCCAAGGGTGGCAAGGTCATGGCGCTGAACGGATCTGGCCGTGCGCCTGCTGCTGCCACGATCGACGCGCTGAAGGATGCCGGACTGGAGGATCATATTCCCCAGACCAGCCCTCATGCTGTCACTGTCCCCGGCGCGATTGCCGCATGGTGCCGCTTGCATGCCGATCATGGGACTTTGCCGCTGGCCGATCTGTTTGCGCCAGCCATCGCCTATGCCCGCAACGGGTTTCCGGTCACGCCACGCGTCGCGCAGGACTGGGCCGAGGCTGCGGAGTTGATCGCGGGCGATGAACATGCCGCCACCGTGTTTTTGCCGGATGGCAAGCCGCCCGTCGCAGGTGCCCGCCATGCCCAACCCCTGCTGGCCGACCGGTTACAGGAAATTGCCACAAAGGGTCCTGCAGCTTTCTATCAGGGTCCGACTGCAGCCAAGATGGTCGCGCATCTGCGCAGTCTTGGCGGCTTGCACACAGAACAGGATTTTGCGGATGCCACCGACGGGGCTGATTGGGTCGATCCGATCAGCGCATCCTATCGCGGGTATGATATCCATGAATGCCCGCCGAACGGGCAGGGGCTGGCCGCGCTGTTGATTCTGAAGATCATCGAAGGGTTCGACATCGCCGCCATGCCCCCTGCCGACCGTGTCCATTTGCAGGCCGAGGCGACCAAGCTGGCCTATCACCACCGCGACGAATTGCTGGGTGACCCTGCCGGTTGCCCCGATGTGGTGGAAACCTTGCTGTCGGACCCTGCCATTGCCGCGCTGCGGGCGCGGATCGATATGACGCGCGCCATGCCGCCTGCCTTGTGGGACGAACCGGAACATAAGGATACGATCTATCTGTGCGTCGTGGATGGTCAGGGGAATGCGATTTCCTTCATCAACTCGATCTTTCACGGGTTCGGGTCGACGCGACTGGACCCTGCGACGGGGGTGCTGTTCCAAAGCCGTGGCGCGTCGTTCCGGCTGATCCCCGGTCATCCGAATGCCATCGCG
Organism: Paracoccus sp. JM45; assembly: GCF_003590715.1. Lineage (GTDB taxonomy): Bacteria > Pseudomonadota > Alphaproteobacteria > Rhodobacterales > Rhodobacteraceae > Paracoccus. The sequence goes on along the minus strand of NZ_QQVY01000001.1, from coordinate 395,703 downwards.
CCGGGCAAGCGTCCCATGCATACGATCATTCCGGGCATGGTCACCCAAGGCGACCGCGTGGTGATGCCTTTCGGCGTCATGGGCGGGCAATATCAGGCAGCGGGTCATGCGGCCTTTTTGTCGGCGCTGATTGATCAGGGCATGGACCTGCAACAGGCCATGGACCAGCCGCGCAGCTTTGCCACCGAAGGCCGTCTGGACGTCGAGGCATCCATGCCTGCCGATATCCGCGACGATCTGGCGGCACGGGGGCATGCAATCAACGTGCTGGCCACACCGATGGGCGGGTCGCAGGCCATCCGGATCCATGCAGATACCGGCCTGCTAGAGGGTGGATCGGACAGCCGTAAAGACGGCATGGCACTGGGCTATTAGGACAAGGACGGCGGATATGTTAAGATTTCTGAAACGCATCGGCATCGACACCTATATGCTGTTGCTTCTGGGCACAGTGTTGCTGGGGCTGGTGCTGCCCGCACGCGGCGTGGCGGCTGTAGGGCTGTCGCAAGTCACCTATTGGGCGGTGGCGCTGCTGTTCTTTATCTATGGCGCCAAGCTGGATCCGTCCTCGGTCAAGGCGGGGATGATGAACTGGCGGCTGCAAGGGCTGTCATTCATCGCGACCTATGTGGTCTTTCCGTTGCTGGGACTTGGGGTTGCAGCGATCTTTGGTGATCTTCTTGGTCCCGAGGTGACGATGGGCCTGTTGTTTCTTTCCGTGCTGCCATCGACCGTGCAATCCTCGATTGCCTTTGTCAGCATGGCGGGGGGCAATGTGCCGGCGGCAATCTGTTCGGCGTCACTGTCGAATATGCTGGGTGTTGTGCTGACCCCGACGCTGGCGGCGCTGGTGCTGCATGCAGGTGATGGCAGTGTCAGTCTAGATGCGATGGTCCGCATCGGATCGCAAATCCTGTTGCCTTTCATCCTTGGCCAGTTGCTGCGCCCTTGGGTTGGCGGGTTTGTCAAAGCGCATAAGATGCTGACGCTGGTTGTCGATCGCGGTGCGATCCTGCTGATCGTCTATTCAGCATTCGGCGCAGGCACCGTATCGGGCCTTTGGGCATCGATTCCGCCTGCCAGCCTGATCGCGTTGATCGGCGTGATGCTGGCGTTCCTTGCGCTGGTTTTCGGGGTGATTTCAGGCATCGGTCGCGCGTTCCGCCTGCCCGGACCGGATCGTTCGGTCCTGTTCTTTTGCGGCTCGACCAAAAGTCTGGCGTCGGGCCTGCCGATTGCAGCGGCGCTGTTTCCGGCGGAAACGGTGGGGGCGGTGGTCCTGCCGGTCATGGTCTATCACATGTCCCAGTTGCTGGTCTGTGCGATGATTGCCCAGCACAGCGCACGCAAGGTGCAGGCGCAGATGCTGGCTGCATAGAACCGGATTGCAAACCTGACATTCCGGAATTGCATGACGTGCAATTTTTCAGAGTGTCAGGTGTTGACCCGCGCGGGGAAACTTCTTAGCTGGCTAATGAATCAGCGAAAGCATGTCCCATGACGCAATCACATGTCATCATCGAGGCGATCCTGCATCTGATGCGCGATCTGCGCCGTTGCTATGACCATCAGGCCCAGGCGATGGGGCTGACCCTGTCGCGCGCCCGTGCCCTGACCACGCTGGCCCGCAACGAAGGCATTACCCAAACCCAGCTGGCCACCGATCTGGGGATCGAGGCACCGACCCTCAAGCGTCAGATCGATGCGCTGGTTACGGATGATTTTATTGAACGCCGCCCTTTGGACAGTGATGCCCGTAAAAACGCGCTGTTTCTGACTGAACGCGGACGCGATGCGGCCATCGTTGAATTTACCAATCACCTGCGCAGTGCGATGCTGGATGACATCCCGACCGAGGAACTGGACCGCACCATGCTGGTCCTGAACAAGATCACCCACAATATCCGCAAGCTGGACCGCACATGAACGACCAGCCCCAACCCGCAGAACCTGCCGCCCCGCAGCGTCCTGCGCCGCACCCGCCGCTGCCGTTCTGGCTGGCGGTGGCCTATATGACGGCGGCTGCGATGATTGCCCTTTCGCAGGGCCTGCAACAGGGGTTTATCACCACCAACCTGTCGCAGATCGCCGGTGATCTGGGGGTGACAACCTCGAAGGCGGCGTGGCTGTATATTGCTTATACCGTTCCCCGCGCGGCGTTGCCGGTCTTGCTGATCAAGGTCCGCACGCAATACGGGTTGCGCCGTTTTGCCGAACTGGGGATCATCGTCTATGTGCTGGTTGCCTTTACCGCTGTCTGGGTGACGGATTTCCGGTCGGCCCTTGTGGTTCAGGCGCTTTCGGGTGCCGCAGCTGCGCCGCTGTCGACGCTTGGCTTCCTTTACATGCTAGAGGCTTTGGCCCCCGAATGGAAAATGCGTCTGGGCCTGCCGATGGCGCTGACGGTATTGCTGTTGGGGTCGTCCCTTGCGCGGATCGTGTCACCGGCGCTGATCGGTGATGGCGGGTTGCTGTGGATCCACCTGACGGGGCTGGGCATGGCGATGGTGTCGCTGATGCTGGTGTTCTTCCTGCCCCTGCGCCCCATCCCTCGCATGAAGGTGATCGAGCCGACGGATTTCCTCAGCTTCGGTCTGATCGCGCTGGGGTTCGGGGGAATGACGACCGCCTTTATCATGGGGCCGATCTATTACTGGACGAATGCCGCGTGGATCGGCTGGACGATTGTCGTTGCGGTGATTTCACTGACGCTGGCAATTATTGTCGAATTGAACCGCAAGGCGCCGCTGCTGGATGTGCGCTGGCTGGCCAGCCCTACCATTCTGCACCTGACGGGGACGCTGTTCCTGTTCCGGCTGATCCTGTCCGAACAGGCCGCGGGCGCGCCCAAGATGTTCACCATTCTGGGCGTCGCACCCAGCCAGATGGTGGTGCTGTTTGCGGTAATCACAGTGGCCACCCTGCTGGGTGCGCTGGCCTGCGTGGCATGGATGCGCCCGAACCGTGTGCCGTGGTTCCACCTGATCGCGCTGTTGCTGATTGCTTTTGGGGCATTGCTGGACAGTCAGGTCACCAGCCTGACGCGGCCTGCCCAGATGATCTTCAGTCAGGCGCTGGTCGGATTCGCAGGCATGCTGTTCATGCCGCCCGCGATGATGACGGGGCTGATCACCGCACTGACCAAAGGGCCGCAATATCTGCTGTCGTTTATCATCGTCTTTATCTCGACCCAAACATTGGGCGGGGTGCTTGGGTCGGGGCTGTTCACCACCTTCACCACGCATCGGCAGGCGTTCCATTTGCAGGGGCTGGCCGAACAGCTGACCCCCAGCGATCCGATGACGGTGCAAGCACTGACCCTCTATGCGACCAATCTGGCCGGACAGATCACCGACAGTTCGGTGCGTACCGCGCAGGCCGCCAGTCAGGTCGTCCAGATCGCCACAGCGCAGGCCTGGGTGCAGGCCTATGCCGATGCCTATCTGCTGACGGCAATCGTCGCGATGATCGCGGCGGGGGCACTGCTGCTGCATGTGCTGCGCGACATGATGGCCCGCAAGGCCGCAACCTGAATATTCAAGGGCAAGACCATGAAAAAAGAAAACCTTCTGCCAACTGCCGTTGCCCTGGTTCTGGGGATTGCCGGTGTGCTTTTGTTGCTGTTCGCATGGCATCTGCCGCCGTTCCAGGCATCGACGCCGACGACGGAAAACGCCTATCTGCGGGGCAAGGTCACATCATTGGCCCCCCAAGCCTCGGGCTATGTGTCCGAGGTCGAGGTAACAGATTTCGACACCGTCAAGGCGGGCGACGTCATTGCCCGTATCGACGACCGTATCGCCCGCCAGAAACTGGCACAGGCCGAGGCGCAGTTGCAGGCGGCCAATGCCGCACTTGAGGTTGCCGAACAAAGCATTGTGTCCGCCGAAGCCTCGGCCCGCGCCAATCAGGCTGCGGTGGATGCCGCAGGCTCGGCGCTGGAAATCGCGCAGACGGCAGCGGACCGTTCAGGGCGCTTGCTGGATCGGGGCGTCACGTCGCAATCCTCGACCGATCAGGCGCAGCTGACCTTGCAACAGGCACTTGCCGCCCAGACGCAGGCCAATGCCCAGCTTGCCGTCCAGAACGAGGCGATCCGTTCGGCCCGTGTCGCACTGGATTCCCGTCACGCCGATATTACCAGCGCCGAAGCCGCAGTCGAACTGGCGCGTATCGATCTGGACAATACCGTGATCCGTGCACCAACCGATGGCCGTCTGGGCCAGCTGTCCGTCCGCGTGGGGCAATATGTCACGCCGGGAACGGCTTTGGTGTCCCATGTCGGCACCGATCTGTGGGTCATCGCAAATTTCCGCGAAACGAACCTGAACGGGTTGACCCAAGGGCAGGCTGTGACCTTCACCGTCGATGCGCTGCAAGGGCGTCGATTTAACGGCAAAGTGCAGTCATTTTCGCCCGCGACGGCATCGGAATACAGTCTTTTGTCGGGAACCAATGCCACGGGCAATTTCACCAAAATTGCCCAACGCCTGCCGGTTCGCGTGTCTATTGACGACGGGCAGGAAGATGCGGACCAACTTCGTCCGGGCATGTCTGTCGTAGTGTCCGCCGTCCAGTGATATCTGGAACGGCGGGAACCCAAGCCCTTGTGCCACGTTTGCCCTGACCCAGCAAACGCGGATCAAGGAGCCCAAGATGGCGAACACTCGCGCAGCCAGGATTGCCGTCAACGGCACCACCTATGACTTTAACGGCGACCCGCGTCGCAGTCTTCTGGACTTCCTGCGCCTTGAACTGGGCATGACAGGAACCAAAAAAGGCTGTGACCATGGTCAATGCGGTGCCTGCACCGTCCACGTCAACGGACGCCGCATCAATTCCTGCCTGTCACTGGCCGTGATGCATGACGGTGACGAGGTCACGACCATCGAAGGCATCGGAATGCCCGACAAGCTGTCGGCGCTGCAAAAAGCCTTTGTCGAACATGACGGATACCAGTGCGGCTATTGCACCCCCGGCCAGATTTGTTCCGCCGCGGCCATGATCGAGGAGATCAAGGCAGATTGGCCAAGCGCCCTGACCGATGACGTCGCCGCCAAACCCGCCATCAGCGACAACGAGTTGCGCGAAAGGATGAGCGGTAATCTGTGTCGCTGCGGTGCATATGACAACATCATCAGCGCCATCAAGGATGCCATGGGACAAGAGGTGGCATCATGAGGGCTTTTGATTATACCCGCGCCTCTGCTTTGCCCGATGCTGTTGCCGCCGACGCCAAGCTGATCGCGGGCGGCACCAACCTGCTGGACCTGATGAAGCTGGAGGTCGAGACCCCTGACAGCCTGCTGGACATCAATCGCATCGGTCTGGACCTGATCGAGCCAGAGGGCGACGGCCTGCGGATCGGTGCTTTGGTGACCAATTCCGATTGCGCCGCCGATCCCCGTATCCGCAAGGATTGGCCGCTTCTGTCCAAGGCCATTCTGGCAGGTGCCAGTCCCCAACTGCGTAATAAGGCGACGACGGGTGGCAACCTGTGCCAACGCACACGCTGCGGCTATTTCATGGACAACCGGTCGGCCTGTAACAAGCGGCAGCCAGGGTCCGGCTGCGCGGCGATGGGCGGGTTCAACCGTATTCACGCCATTCTTGGTGCGTCGGATGCCTGCATCGCCACCTATCCCGGTGATATGGCGGTCGCGCTGTCAGCCTTGGACGCCCATGTGGTTATCGCAGGCAGCGGTGATGCGCGCACGGTCCGTGTGCGTGATTTCCACGTCCTGCCGGGGGATAAGCCGCAATTCGAAAACGTGCTGCAAAAGGGCGAGGTGATTACAGGTGTCACCTTGCCTGCGCCGGTGAAAGGGCAGCATATCTATCGCAAGGTGCGCGACCGCGCGTCCTATGCCTTTGCCTTGCTGTCGGTGGCGGCGGTGATCCGGATGGATCAGGGCCGCATTGCCCATGCCCAACTGGCCTTTGGCAGTCTGGCACATAAGCCTTGGCATGATCCCCGCATCGAAGAACTGCTGACCGGTGAAACGCCATCAACTGCATTGTTCGACAAGGCTTCCGACCTGCTGCTGGAAAATGCACAGGGGCATGGGGCCAATGATTTCAAGATTCCTCTGGCGCGGCGCACCCTTGCAGCCGTTCTGGCCGAAGCGACGGGAGTGTGAGTGATGTTTGGAACATATGACCGTCCTGACCAGCGCAATATGCTGGACCGCACCAAACAGGGTGTGATCGGCAAGCCGCTGGACCGCCCCGAGGGCCATCTGAAGGTTGCGGGACAGGCAACCTATGCCGCCGAATATCAGCGCCCCGATTGCGCCGAAGGTGTGTTGGTTGGCGCAACCATCAGCAAAGGCCGCGTCACCGCCATTCACCGCGATAAGGTGATGGCGATGCCCGGTGTGTTGGGGGTCTACGCCGCGCAGGCCATGCTGCGCCGCGCGGCCCAAGGCACTGCGGGGCAGGCACCTGCACAAGATGTGCAGCAGGTGGATTTCCCCTTGCAGCCGGTTGCTTTGGTCGTGGCCGAAACCTTTGAACAAGCCACCGCAGCCGCCAAGGCGTTGCAGATTGACTATGACGATCAATCCGCAGATGCGGTGTTTGTGCCATCCCGCGAAATGGCCGAACCAGCGACCGAACCGACTGAAGCGGGTGACATCGACGATGCGATGACGCAGGCGAAACACGTGGTCGACCATATCTATACCACCCCCGGACATTCCAGCACCGCGATGGAGCCGCATGCCTCGATTGCCGAATGGGACGGGGACAAGCTGACCCTTTGGGGCAGTTTCCAGATGTTGAAATACAACATCAAGGAATTGGCAGACAGTCTGGGTATTGCTTCCAGCAAGGTCCGGATCTTGTCGAACTATGTCGGCGGTGGCTTCGGATCGAAGCTGGGCATCTCGCATGACGCGGTTTCCGCAGCGGTCGCGGCGCGGGAATTGGGACGTCCGGTGCGCGTGGTTCTGACGCGCCAGCAGGTGTTCCAGATCATTATGCGCAGGTCGGAAACCGAACAACGGGTGCGATTGGGCGCGGATGCGGATGGCCGCCTGATTGCCTTGGGGCACGAGGCATGGGTGTCGAACCTGCCCGACGAAGCCTTTGCCGAACCCGTGACCCAAGCGACCGAGTTTCTTTATGCCGGTGAGAACCGCCGTCTAGCGATCGAGCTGTCGCAGATTTGCCGCGTAACCGCAGGTTCTGTCCGTGCCCCGGGCGAGGCTGTAGGCATGCAGGTTCTGGAATCCGCAATGGACGAACTGGCCTGCCAGATGCAGATTGACCCGATTGAATTGCGCAAGTGCAATATTCCTTCAGTGGTGCCGGGGGACGGCACGCAATATTCATCGCGCAAACTGGTCGAGGCTTTGGATCAGGGTGCCAAAGCCTTTGGCTGGGACAAGCGCAAGCCGAACCCCTGTATGCGTCGCGAAGGCGAATGGTGGATCGGAATGGGCATGGCGTCGGCTGCGCGGGTGAATATCCTGATGGCGGCACAAGCACGGGTGACGATGCGGGCCGATGGATCGCTTCTGGTGCAAAGCGACCAGACCGATATCGGCACCGGCAGCTATGCCATTCTAGGCCAGATCGCAGCCGAGATGTTGGGCCAGCCGATTGACCGTACCGAGGTAGAGCTGGGCGATAGTTCATTGCCGCATGGTGCGGGCTCGGGGGGCAGCTGGGGTGCCAGCTCGACCGGATCGGCGGTTTTTCGGGCCTGCGAGGCGATCCGCGGCGTTCTGGCGGGTCGTCTGAAATGCCGCCCTGACGATCTGCATCTGCAAGACGGTATGGCATGGGCCGAAGGGATCGCGCCGCGCCCCGTCACCGATCTTCTGGACGGTGATATTGCCAAGATCGGGCTTATCAAGCCGGGCAAAACCTCGAAAAACTATCAGCAGGCGACCTATGGTGCCTTCTTTGTCGAGGTTGCCGTGAATGCCTTTACCGGCGAAACGCGCCTGCGCCGTATGACGGGTGCCTTCGGGATCGGGCGTGTTCTGAATGAAAAGACCGCGCGGTCGCAATGTCTGGGTGGTATGGTCTGGGGCATCGGCAGTGCGCTGACCGAGGAATTGGCCTTTGATAACCGTGACGGTCATCTGGTCAACCATGATCTGGCCGAATACCATGTGCCGGTTCACCGCGACATTCCCAAGATGGAGGTGATCTTCGTCGAGGAACGTGACGGCGTCGCATCCCCCTTACAGGCCAAAGGTGTCGGCGAATTGGGCATCTGCGGTGCTGCAGGGGCGGTGGCAAATGCCATTTACAACGCCTGCGGTGTACGTTTGCGCGATTTCCCGATGACACCGGACAAGCTGTTGGCGGATCTGCCTGATCCTTTTACGGCAGCATCCTGATACAAGGCGGCAGGGGGTGAACCCTTGCCGCCTTTTCCATGACATGATCCCAGATAAAGGACGCCCCCCATGGCCGATGATAAAATGCCCCAAGTTGCTGAATATGACGGCCCTGTCGGTGGTTGGGGGTCGGCCAAGGGCATGGCGGCGGTGGGGCGTACGGCCCGCCCAAGTCCGGGGGCAATGAAGACGCTGGCCCATCAGAACAAGCTGGGCGGGACGATGTGCAGTTCCTGCGCGTGGGGCAAACCTGCCCATCCACATGCAGCCGAGTTTTGTGAAAACGGTGCCAAGGCGACATTATGGGACCTGACCTCGGCGCGATGCGGACCGGATTTCTTTGCCACGCATAAGGTTGCCGATCTGGTGACGTGGTCGGAATACGATCTGGAACGGGCAGGGCGGTTGACGCATCCGCTGCGCTATGACGCGGCGCAGGATAAATACGTCCCGACGACATGGGATGCGGCATTTGACGCCATCGGGGCCGAATTGCAGCAGTTGGACCCAAAGAAGGTCACCTTCTATGCGTCGGGCAAGGCCGCGCTTGAGGCATCCTATCTTTATGCGCTGTTTGCGCGATCCTATGGACATACGAATCTGCCTGACAGTTCGAATATGTGCCATGAAACCACCTCGGTGGGGTTAAGTGAGATGATCGGATCACCGGTCGGCACCTGTGTGCTGGAGGATTTCGAACATTGCGACATGATTCTGCATGTCGGCCAGAACCCCGGCACCAACAGCCCGCGCATGCTGCACCCCTTGCAAGAGGCTGCCAAGCGCGGGTGCCATATCGTCGCCATGAACCCATTGCGGGAAAAGGGTCTGATAGAATTCGCCAATCCGCAAAGCCCGATGCAGATGACAGTGGGTGCCCCGACCGAAATTGCCGACAGCTATCTGCAGGTCCGCACCGGTGGCGATATTGCCGCACTGACCGGCATTGCCAAACATGTGTTGGAGCTGGAGGAGACCGAGGGAGGCATTCTTGACCACGATTTCTTGAACCAGCACTGCCATGGTCTGCAATCTTGGATGGATTGGGTGGCCGCAACACCGTGGGACCGGTTGGAAAAGGTCAGCGGTCTGTCGCGTCAGCAGATGGAACAGACCGGCAAGGTCTATGCGGGATCAAAGGCGGTGATCGGTGTCTATGGCATGGGTCTGACGCAGCATGTGCATGGGTCCGATGCCATCGGGACCTTGGTGAACCTGTTGCTGCTGCGCGGTAACATCGGTCGCAAGGGGGCGGGGTGTTCGCCGGTGCGTGGCCATTCCAACGTGCAGGGCCAGCGCACAGTAGGTATCTCTGAAAAACCCGATCTGGTGCCGAATGACAAGCTGCGCGCATTGTTCGGGATCGAACCCCCGATGGAGGAAGGTTGGAACACCACTGCCTTTGTCAACGCGTTGCTGGAAGGTAATGCGCAGGGCTATGTCGGTTTGGGCGGCAATCTGGCCCGTGCGGTTCCTGATCAGGACCGCGTGGTGCAAGCTTGGGGAACGATGCCCTTGACGGTCCATATCGCAACGCGCCTGAACCGCACCCATCTGATGCCCGGAAAATCATCCTGGATCCTGCCCTGTCTGGTGCGGGCAGAACAGGATATCCAGAACGGCACCAACCAGCAGGTCACGGTCGAGGATAGCTTCAGCCATATCCAGGCCTCGATCGGGCATCGCACCCCCGCCAGCGAAGACCTGAAATCCGAGGTGGCAATTATTGCGGGCATTGCTGCCGCGACGGTTGATCCGAACCCCAGACTGGCATGGCAGGACTGGACAGGCGATTATGCGAAAATCCGGTCGCTGATCGCCAAGACCTATCCCGAACAGTTTCATGACTTTGAAACGCGGATGAACCAGTCCGGTGGCTTTTACCGCGGCAATCCCGCACGGGAACGGCAGTGGAAAACCGACAGTGGCAAGGCGAATTTTACCGTGCCGCAGGATCTGGATGCGACGGGCTTGGGCGATGCAGCCGATGTTTTCCGACTGATGACCCTGCGATCGAACGACCAGTTCAATACAACCATCTATGGCATGTCGGACCGTTTACGCGGAATCACCGGCGACCGGATGCTGGTCATGATGTCCCCACAGGACATGCAGGCGCTGGGGCTGAAGGCTGAACAGCGCATCGCGTTGCGGTCAGTTATGGACGATGATGTCCAGCGGCAAGTCAAAGGCTTGCGCGTCATTCCCTATGATCTGCCGCGCGGCTGTCTGGCGGGGTATTTCCCCGAATTGAACCCGCTGGCCCCATTGTCGCGCGGCGACAGGCTTTCGGATACCCCCGCAAGCAAGGGCATCCCTGTCAGTATCGACGTGACTTAATCCGCGTCGGGCATCGCCCCGGATTGATATAATCCGGGGTTGGCCACGACTTTCTGGCACAGCGCCAGCAGGGTCGCCTGTTCATCATCACTCAGGACACAGAAAATTTCGGCCTGCCGTTTCTGGATGGTTGCGCGGATTTCATCGTTCAACTGCTGTCCTGCATCGGTCGGGAACAACTGCTTGGCGCGCCCATCCTCGACAGAAGGACGCTGCGTGATCAGGCCGCGCTGTTCCAGCAGGCTGACGGCACGGCTGATGGTGTTTTGTGGACGCGGGAAAACCCGCATGACATCGCGTGCCCGCAATCCTGGAAAAGACGTAATGGCATAAAGCGCCGACCAGCATTGGACAGGCATGCCGTAACGCCGTTCGATATAGCGGTTTGTCACCTGGTTGTTCGACAACACAATATGGGTGATCGAAGACAATTCCTTCAGATCGGATGACAGCAGTCGGGCCAGAAGCGGATCACTGTCCATTTTATCCTCATTTTTTTTAAAAACTGACATTTAAATTCCATCATAATCAATTGCGCATTGCGAAATAAAACCATCTGGATCAAATATCGCGCCAGAGGGGTGATTTGCGGTGATATATTATGCATCGCCGTCATGCATGGAAATTTTGTAATCAGTTGACAGGAAATCTGACAATGCCGCAGCTTTTGGCTTTCTCGATTTTGGCGTTCATTCTTTGGGTCGGGGATATTGTCTCGGTCAGGACGCGATCGTGGTTGCCATCGGTGTTTATCTGCGCGCTGCTGTTCCTGTTCGGCTATTGGACTTTCTTCCCGCAGGACATCGTCGAAATTGCCGGCTTCCAGACGCCGATCGTCTATCTGGCAATGTATCTGCTGATCACGAATATGGGCAGTTTGCTGTCGTTCGCCGAATTGACGCGGCAATGGCGGACGGTTGTCATCGCCCTGTCGGGGATCGTCGGGATCATCATCCTGCTGTTCACAGCGGGGCTGCTGGTTCTGGATTACCAGACCATTGTGATCGCCACGCCGCCTTTGGTGGGGGGAATTGTCGCCTCATTGATCATGTCGCAGGCGGCGACCGATGCCGGATTGCAGGCGCTGTCGGTGCTGGCGATCCTTGTCTATGTCATGCAGGGCTTTGCTGGTTATCCACTGACTGCCATCATGCTGAAGCGTGAAGGTCGCCGCGTTCTTATCGCGCATCGCAAGGGGGAATGGCAGGCTGTAACGCGCGCTGACACAACCGTCGTTGATGCGGGTGGGCCGCGTCTGTTCAAAGCGTTTCCTGCGGGCTACCAGACGCCCTATTTCGCCTTTATGCGCCTTGGCATCGTGGCCTTTGCGGCATGGGGATCGGCACAACTGCTGTCGCCCGTTGTAACGATCAGCCCGTTCGTGCTGTGTCTGGTCTTTGGCGTCATCGCCACGACACTTGGTTTTCTGGAACGCGAACCGCTGCGAAAGGCCAATGGCTTTGGCCTGACGGTGCTGATCCTGATGGTCTTTATCTTTGACGGCCTGAAGCGCGCGACGCCGGATATGCTGACGCAACTGGCTGTTCCATTGGTCACCATCGTCGTGATCGGTCTGATCGGGATGTATCTGGCATCATTTCTGACGGGGCGGTTGCTGGGTGTGTCGCCTGCTATGGCCTTTGCCTGTTCACTGACAGCGCTTTACGGGTTTCCTGCCGATTATATCATCACGAATGATGTCATCCGCGCCCTGTCCGATGACGAGGATGAACGTGCCCTTCTGACCGACCATCTGCTGCCGCCGATGCTGGTGGCGGGCTTTGTGACCGTGACCATGGTTTCAGTCGTTCTTGCGGGGCTGTTTGTGGGGCTGATCGCATGACCGGATATGCCGACACCCGCCGCGTTGCGGACCTGATCGAGGATCTGGACCAGTTTACGGCCACCCCCGAAAACGGCACGACGCGCCTGACCTACAGCGCGGAATATGCCGCCGCGCGTGATTTCATCATCACCCATATGCTGCGCGCCGGACTTGAGGTCAGGCAGGATGCCATCGGCAATATCTTTGGCAGGCTGGCCGGCAGCAATCCGGATCTGGCGCCGGTTCTGGTCGGATCACATCTGGATTCCGTGCCAAATGGCGGACGCTTTGACGGGCCTGCGGGCATCATTGCAGGTCTGGAAACGGCCTATCTGTTCCGCGATCTTCGACTGACACCCGAACGCGGGCTGGAGGTCGTCGCCATGATCGAGGAAGAGGGCGCCCGTTTTGGCGGCGGTCTGCTGGGATCGCGGATGCTGACCGGACGGGTCGCGCCTGCGGATCTGGTCGAACTGACCGATGATCACGGTGTTTCGATGGCGGATGCGATGGAGGGTTACGGTCTGGATCCGCAAAAAGCCGTGCAGGCCGTGCTGGCGCCCAATGCCTATCACAGCTTTCTGGAACTGCACATTGAACAGGGCCCCGTGCTGGAGGATGCCTGTCAGGATGTTGCCATTGTCGACCGGATCGTCGGTATTGCACAGTTGAAGGTCACCATCTGGGGGCGCGCAGGCCATGCAGGAACCACGCCGATGCACGCCCGCCGCGATGCCTTGACGGGGGCCGTTGCCATACTGTCACAACTGTCGGGCCTGCCGGTGCAGACCAGCAAAGAGGCTGTCCTGACCGTTGGCAAGCTGGAGGTTCTGCCCGGCGGCGCGAATGTCATTCCCGATCTGGTCAATTTCACCGTCGATCTGCGTGCGCCTTTGGCCAAGGATATCGATTGGATGATTTCCTGCGTCCGCGATATTGTCGGCAGCGCCTGCACCGGTGGTCTGACGGGCGATGTCGAAGAAATGCTTTATGCCAAACCCACGATGCTGTCGCCCGATCTGCATCGTTGTTTGACCACCAATGCGCGGGCCTTGGGGCTGAAGTACCGGACCATGGTCAGCGGCGCAGGGCATGATGCGATGATCATATCGGCGGTGATGCCAACAGGCCTGATTTTTGTTCCCAGCCGCGACGGAATTTCCCACGCGCCCGAGGAATGGACCGATTACGCACAGCTGGCGCGGGGTATCGATGTAATCTTTACCACCATCCGCGACATGACGGGGGCTTAACGTTCCAGCACCAGCATATCGTTTTCAAAGCTGACCCGCGTGAAGCGGCGCAGATAGGACATGCCCAGCAGTGAGTCTTCCAGTTCGCTGTTGATGACGACGGCGGTGACATTTCGGTCCGCAGTATCGCCTATGGCAAAGCTGTCGATCGTGACCGAGGCTGTGGAGACCCGTCCATTGGCCGTCACGGCAATCCCGTCAAAACGCAGGTTGTCGAGATGCAGGCCGATGGCAGTGGCGTCATTCCGGCTGAGGGCGATACGCGTGGCGCCGGTATCGACAATGAAACTGACCGGTATGCCGTTCAGTTGTGCCGTCAGGTGGAAATGACCGTCGCGCCCCGAGGGAATCTCGATTCGGGTGCCATTGTTCAGGACCTGCTGGCGCGGGGCGGTCCGTTCCATGTACCAATCGGCCCCCATGGTCACACCTGCAAAGATCACCACCCAAAGCAGCAACTGCCGTAATTTTTGTCCGCCACGTCCCGACAGTTCGAACAGCATCGCGCCGCCGATCACCACCAGCAGAACGACATAGAAGACAAGTCTGGCGACATCGTCTTCCAGCATCAGAACAGCCCCGACCCTTGCAACCCGTCGATGACAAATTGCACCGACAATGCGGCCAGCAACATTCCCAGCAGACGGGTGACAACCATGGTGCCGGTGCGCCCCAGCCCGCGGGCCAGCGGTGTGGCCAACATGAACAGCACCATAGCGATGGCCAGAACCGACAGCATGACCAGATGGATCATCACGATATGGCCCACGCCGCCATCCTGCCCGACCAGCAGGATCATGGAGGCCAGCGCCCCCGGACCCGCCAGCAGCGGCATGGCCAGCGGAAAGACCGACGGATCATGGCTTGGTTCGTCTTCCTCGGCCTTGCCTTCGCGGCGTTCGGTGCGGCGTTCGAACAACATGTCCAGTGCCGTTAAAAACAGCAGCATCCCGCCCGCGATCCGGAACGCGGAAATCGAGATGCCGATCCCCGACAGGATCGCATCCCCCGCCAGACCGAACAGCGTCAGCAGGATCGCGGCAATGAACAGCGCGCGAAACCCGATACGGCGGCGCTGTGCAGCGTCCATATCCAGCGTCAATGCGATGAAAATCGGCGCAAGGCCGATCGGGTCGATAATCACGAAAAGCGTGACGAATGCGGTGATATATGTGGCCATGTCCATAGGCCCTTATCGCCTGCCGTTCGTTCCCTGCCAAGACCGCGATAGGTAACGGTATTGCAACGATCCCCGAAAGGGCTTTGCATTCCCGTTTCATGGGCCTAAATATCGGGTGCGGGTGTCAGGATCACCCTGCAATGGAGTTTGTCATGCTGAACAATATCGGCCTTCCCGGCCTTCTTCTGATCGCAGTTGTCGTGCTGGTCCTGTTCGGACGCGGTAAGATTTCGTCCCTGATGGGCGAAATGGGCAAAGGCATCACCGCGTTCAAACGCGGCGTGAAAGAAGGCGCGGATGAAAACGAAACCGCAGCTGAGGAACCCCGCAACCTGCCGGGCGAAACCGCACGCGATGTGACGCCGCATACCACCCCTGCCGCGGGTTCGAAAACGAACGACCGTATCTAAGCCCGGAAAGGCGCGTCCCTTATGTTGGACATTGGCTGGACCGAACTGCTGTTGATCGGCGTTGTCGCCTTGATCGTGGTCGGTCCCAAGGATCTGCCGCATCTGTTCCATACGCTGGGGCGCCTGACGTCCCGTGCGCGTGGCATGGCACGGGAATTCACCTCGGCTATGGAAGATGCGGCCAAAGGCTCTGGCCTGGACGAGGCGGCGAATTCGCTGCGTGACGTCAAGAACATCGCCTCGAAAAAATCGCTGGGGCTGGACGCGCTGGAACGCGCGACCGAAAAATTCGAAAAATGGGACCCCAAGCGTCCCGCACCCAGAAAAAGCGTGCTGCCGGATCCGGCGGCCCCTGCCGTGGCGGAAACACCCGCACCCGCAGCAGCCAAGGATCTGCCCGTGGCCGATAGCCCGCAGCGTCAGCTGCATGCGGTGCGTCGCTCTGATATGAAAGACGACTGAATTGGCCAGCAACATCCATCCTGATGAGAACCCGGACGAAAGCTCGGCCCCGCTGATCGAACATCTGGCTGAACTGCGAAACCGGATCATCTGGTCCATGGTCGCGTTCATTACCGCGATGGTGCTGTGCTATACCGTCTGGAACCCGATCTATAATTTCCTGACGCAGCCGATCTGTCACGCATTGGAAAGCCGCAATCAGGAATGTGGCCTGATCCTGTTGAAACTGCAGGAAGGCTTCTTCGTCGCCGTGCGTATTTCGCTGTTGGGCGGCTTTGTGCTGGCCTTCCCGATCATCGCCTACCAGATGTGGCGCTTTGTGGCGCCGGGGCTTTATCGCAATGAAAAGGCGGCATTCCTGCCGTTCCTGATCGCATCACCGGTGATGTTCTTTATCGGTGCGGCCTTCGCTTATTACATCATCCTGCCGATGGCCTATGACTTCTTTCTGGGCTTCCAGCAGGGGCCGTTGAACCTGCCAGATGACGTGGCAGCGGGGGCGCCCGCGATTCCGTCCGACAGTGCGTTGGCGGCCATCGTGTTCCAAGGCTCGGTCGATGAATATCTGTCGCTGACGACCAAATTCATCCTGTCCTTCGGTCTCAGCTTCCAGTTGCCGGTTCTGCTGACCCTGATGGGGCGGGCAGGGCTGGTGTCGGCCGCAGGTCTGGCGTCGGTGCGGCGCTATGCCGTGCTGGCCATTCTGGTGCTGGCCGCTGTGGCGACCCCGCCGGATGTGATTTCACAGGTGGTGCTGTTCGTTGTGGTCTATGGCCTGTTTGAAATTTCGATCCATCTGGTCCGCCGCATCGAACGCAAGCGCGAGGCCGAGCTGCGCGCACAAGGCCTGTGGGTTGATGAAGACGAGGATGACGCATGACACGTCCCCCTTTGGACCGGATTGCCGATGCGCTGGAACGGCTGGCCCCGCCGCCCGTTCCTTCGCCTGATTTTTCCAAGGCGAATGCCTTTGTCTGGCATCCCGATCCCGACCGCCTACTGCCGGTCGAAACTGTTGACGGTGTCGATCTGACGCAACTGATCGGGATCGAACGGTCAAAGGCGACTTTGCTGGCCAATACCCTGCAATTCGCGCGCGGCTTTGCGGCCAATAACGCGCTGCTTTGGGGGGCGCGTGGCATGGGGAAATCGTCTCTGGTCAAGGCGGTCCATGCTGAATGCGTAGGGCAGGGCTTGCCGCTGTCCTTGGTTGAAATCGCCCGCGACGACCTGTCTTCGGTCGGGCGCTTGCTGACCATTCTAGGGCGCGCCAAGGACCGGCGTTTCCTGTTGTTTGCCGATGATCTGTCGTTCAGCCACGATGATACGCAGTATAAATCGCTGAAGGCGGTTCTGGATGGCGGCATCAGTGGCCGTCCGGCGAATGTGCTGCTTTACGCCACCTCGAACCGGCGTCATCTGATGCCGCGCGATATGATCGACAACGAACGTGCCAGCGCCATCCATCCGGGCGAAGCGGTCGAGGAAAAGGTTTCACTTTCAGACCGTTTCGGACTGTGGCTGGGCTTCCACCCCTGTGATCAGGACGATTATCTGGCGATGATCGCCGGATATTGCGCGTTCTATGGTCTGCAGATCGACGCGGATGACCTGCGTGCCCAAGCCATCGAATGGCAGGCGACCCGCGGGGCGCGGTCGGGCCGTGTGGCGTGGCAATTCTTTGTCGATCTGGCGGGGCGTCATGACATCGCGCTGTAACCTTTCGGGATGGTGCGCCCTGATACGGGCATGAACGACCGCCATTCGCCCAATGTATTGACCGGCACGCGCATCCGCGAACGACGGATGGCGATGTCGCGCAGGCAGGCCGACATCGCGCGGGCGGTGGGAATTTCACCCGCCTATCTGAACCTGATCGAACACAACCGCCGTCCGGTCAGCCCCGAACTGATCGCCCGCCTTGCGTCCGAGCTGGAGGTTCCCGCCGACGAACTGGCCGAGGGCCGCGAAGAGGTCCGCATCGCCGCCCTGCGCGAGGCGGCAGCCCATCCTGTTGCGGCAACCTTGTCGCCCGAACTGGAACAGGTTGCCGAATTTCTGGCCCGTTTTCCCGGTTGGGGCCAGCTGCTGATCGCGCATGCGCGCCGCGCGGGAGGGCTGGAAAAGCAGCTGGTCGATTTGTCCGACCGGATGACGCAGGATCCCTATCTGCTGACCACCCTGCACGAGGTGTTGTCGGCGGTGACCGCCGTGCGATCCACCGCCGCGATTCTGGTCGAGGAGGGTGAGATTTCCGATGAATGGCGTCGCCGTTTTCACACCAACCTGCACGAAGACAGCCAGCGCCTGTCATTGACCGCACAGGCATTGGTCGCCTATCTGGACAGCTTCGAGGCCGAGGGCAGCGCCGCCACCCCCCAAGAAGAGGTTGAGGCGTGGCTGGCCGCCGGTGCGCCCGCTGCCGTCGATACGCCGCAATTGGCTTCGGATGCGGCACGGTCAATGGCCACGCAGTTGGAGGTCGGGCTGCATCAGGACCAGATCGCGCTGCCGGATCAGACCCTGATCGATGCGCTGGTGCATAATGATGCCAAAACCGACCCCTTACGGCTAGCCGCGCGGCTTGGCGCGCCGCTGGATCTGGTGATGCGCCGTCTGGCCGATCTGCGCCCTGCTGGATACGAGGGGGCGGGCCTGTTGGTTTGTGACGGATCGGGTGCGCTGACCCTGCGCCGCGCCGCCCCCGGTTTTCCCTTGCCGCGTCCGGGTGACAGCTGCGCGTTATTGCCACTGTATCAATCGCTTGCAACGCCGCAGGTGGCGACTTCGCAGGTTGTTGCGACACCGGACGGTCGCGGTTTCCGCACCTTCAGCTATGCGACCCGCAGCCAGCCGCTGGGTCTTTCAGGACCGCTGCTGACGACGGCGCAGATGTTGTTCATGCCGCTGGAGGGTCCGGCCCCCGATGACGCCTTGCCCATCGGTCCGGCCTGTCGCATCTGTCCGCGTGGTGCATGTCCGGCGCGGCGCGAACCGTCGATCCTTGTGCCGCAGACCGGTCCTTCAGGGGCGACTGATCGCAGTCTTTGACACAGGGTCGTGATCCAGCCCATGATCGCCCTCTGTAAGCGTTGGAATGGTGTGGAGAGGGGGGATGCAATTGGACATCCTGATGATCGAGGATGAGGTGAACATCGCCGAGGCGGTGCGCTTTATCCTGACCCGCGCGGGGTGGCGGGTCGATTTGCATGGCGACGGGGATGGCGCAATCCAGATCATCCGCACGCAGCGCCCGCGTCTGCTGATCCTTGATCTGATGCTTCCCAAC
Source organism: Paracoccus sp. JM45 (assembly GCF_003590715.1). Taxonomy (GTDB): domain Bacteria; phylum Pseudomonadota; class Alphaproteobacteria; order Rhodobacterales; family Rhodobacteraceae; genus Paracoccus. Next base: position 376,590 of record NZ_QQVY01000001.1, on the reverse strand, counting down.
CGTTCGGGGGCTGAAATTCTGGCCGAATTGCGGCAGGATGCCGACCCTGAACTGGCGGCCATGCCGGTGCTGATGCTGACCGCCCGCGGGCAGGTGGGGGATGCCGGCGGTCAGGCCGATGCCGTTCTGTCCAAACCTTTCGACAATGACGACCTGCGCGCGATGGTGCGCAAAATGCTGTCATGACTGCGGATAGGGTGTCCTGATGCCGGACCGTCCGCTGTTTCTGGAACGCGCATCTTTCCGCCGACGTCGTCTGGGCGATGCGGCGCGGGTTCTGCCCGTGCTGGCGATGATGCTGATGCTGGTGCCGGTTTGGTGGGTGCCGCGCAGCCTCAGCTATGCGGGCGGGGCGGTGTGGGTCTTTACCCTTTGGGCGGGGCTGATCGTGGCCGTCCGCGCACTGCACCGCGCCTTGTTACGGGCCGAAACTGCGACCATCCGTGCCAGCGAAGATCATGCAAAGATCACGGTGCATAATGCCCCTTAACGCGCTTGTCATCAGCTGTCTGGCCTATGCCGCGCTGATGTTTGCCGTGGCCTACGCTGCCGATCGTGCGGCTGCGCGGGGGCATGTGCGCTGGCTGGACCATCCACTGGTCTATACGCTGTCGCTGTCGGTCTATTGTTCGGCATGGACGTTTTACGGCGCGGTTGGCTATGCCTCGCGGTCGGGGTTGGAATTTCTAACCATCTATCTGGGTCCGACGATCATCTTTTGCGGTGCATGGTGGGGGCTGCGGCGGCTGGTGCGGGTCGCGCGGATGCATCATGTGACCTCGGTCGCAGATCTGATCTCGGCGCGGTTCGGCAAATCGAACCGTCTGGCGGCGATGGTGACCCTGATCGCCGTGATTGCCGCAACGCCCTATATCGCGCTGCAACTGCAATCGGTCCGCCTGTCGTTCGAGGTTTTCGCCATGGACCCGCGCGGTGTCGTCACGGCGGATGCCCTTGGTGGCACCGCGCTGTGGGTCGCCATCGGACTGGCCGCCTTTACGATCCTGTTCGGCACCCGCAATCTGGCCGCCGATGAACGCCACCACGGGGTTGTCACTGCCATCGCGTTCGAGGCTGTCGTCAAGCTGGCTGCCTTTATCGCCCTTGGGATATTTGTTGTCTGGGGGCTGGCCGACGGGCCGGTCGATATGCTGGCCCGTATCAATCGCGCCAGCACCGACCCCCGCATCGCCGAAGGCTGGCTGTTAAAGCCCGACCGCTGGACCGCGCTGATCCTGATTTCCGCCGCCGCCATCCTGACCTTGCCCCGCATGTTTCAGGTGCTGGTCGTCGAGGCCGCGGATGAGGACCGCCTGCACGTCGCGGGCTGGGCCTTTCCGGCCTATCTGTTCGCAATGTCGCTTTTCGTGCTGCCCATCGCGGTGATGGGGCGGGAATTGCTGCCTGCGGATGCCAACCCCGATCTTTATGTGCTGACGCTGCCAGCAGCCTCGGGGCAGAACCTGCTGGCGCTGCTGGTGTTTTTGGGCGGGTTCTCGGCGGCGACATCTATGGTGGTGGTCTGCGCGATTGCGGTGGCGACGATGGTGTCGAACCATTGGCTGGTGCCCGCATGGCTGGCCCTGCGCCGCATCCCCGTGGGTGAGGATACCGACGACCTGCGCGGTTTTGTGCTGAACGCTCGGCGCTTTGCCATTCTGGCGATCGTGGCGGCGGGCTGGGTCTATCATCAGGCCTCGGGCGGGGCGGCGGCACTGGCGGCGATGGGGTTGGTGGCCTTCAGCGGCATGGCGCAGGTTCTGCCCGCGATGCTGGGCGGTTTGCTGTGGCGGGGGGCGAACCGCAAGGGGGCCTATGCGGGGATCGGGCTGGGGTTCACGCTGTGGATCGGTCTGGTGTTTCTGCCCTCGGTCGGGATCGGGGGGGATCTGCCGGTGCCGCAGGGGATGGATGCATGGACCGCGGCTGTCGCGCTGTCCTTGGCGTTGAATACGCTGGTCTTTGTCGGGGTGTCGATTTTCGGTTTTCCCGATCCGGTCGAACGCTTTCAGGGCCTGTCCTTCGTGTCGGCGATCGAACCTTTGCGCCACAGCCGCACGGCCAGCGCGGATGACCGTGCCGAACCCTTGCTGGCCATGGCGCGTCGTATCTGGGGCCCCGAGGCCGCCCTGCGTTATTTCCAGACCGAGGCACGCCGGCAGGGCAAATCGGGGTATCTGCCCGATCTGACGCCGGATTTTCTGACGGGGCTGGAACGGCGGCTGGCGGGGTCCATCGGATCAGCCACGGCGCATGCGATGATCGACCGAGTGGCAGGCGGGGTGGCGCTGACGGTCGCCGACCTGTTGCAGGTCGCGGATGAGGCGCAGCGGGCCAAGGAAGAAACCCAGCGGCTTGAGGCCGCGCAGGCTGAACTGACCCGCACCGCCCGCCAGCTGCATCAGGCAAATGAAAAGCTGACCACATTGTCGGTGCAAAAAGACGCGTTTCTGGGCCAGATCAGCCATGAACTGCGCACGCCCATGACCTCGGTCCGCGCATTTTCCGAGATTTTGAAAGACCCCGATGTGTCGGACCCCGACCGCCTGCGCTTTGCCGCCATCATTCATGACGAGGCGGGCCGTCTGACCCGTCTGCTGGACGATCTGCTGGATCTGTCGGTGCTGGAAAGCGGGCAGGCGCAGCTGAATATCACCGTGGTCAATCTGCATGACCTGATCACCCGCGCGCTTGAGGCAGCTTCGGCCACGCGGGCGGAACGCGGTTTTCTGATCGACCGCGATCTGCCGTCGGAACATCTGGGGCTGATCACCGATCCCGACCGGCTGTTGCAGGTGCTGATCAATGTCATCAGCAATGCCCGTAAATATTGCGATGCGGTCCATCCGGTGCTGATCATCCGCGTCCAGCGCCCGCAGGCAGGTGGTGCCATCATCGACATCATCGACAATGGCAGCGGCATCGACAGCGGCCGCCAATCGCTGATCTTTGAAAAATTCGCCCGCCTGAATGACCCGGCGCGGGCAGGTGGCGCAGGGCTGGGGCTGGCGATCTGTAAAGAGATTATGGTCACGCTTGGCGGTGATATCGGTTATCTGCCGGGGCAGGGCGGGGCAGCGTTCCGGATTGTGCTGCCGCAGAAACCCGCGGGCGGGACCGGTTAACCGTTTCTCAACCCTGATTGCTGAATATGGGGGCGGGACAGGTTGATTCGGACATGATATGACCATTGCAGATGCCATCGGCGGTGATACGGCCATCGCGGCGGATACCAAGACAGGGGGCATCTTGCGCCGCATGTTGCGGGCCCGCACGGATGCAGACCAAGGTCGCGCACCAACCCTGCCGCCCCCTGTTCCGACGACACCGGCCAAGGCTGCGGCAACGGCGATCGGGCGGGCGGCTGACCGGCTTTATAATCTGGCGGTCCAGCCGGTCCATGTCGTGCCCGGTGTGATGACCTTGGCCGAACTGCCTGAATTGCTGCCGGAGTTGCCGCTGGTTGTCGTACTGCAGGGGACGGGGGATCATTTGGGGATGATCGCGCTTTGTCCGCAAACAGTTGCCAGCCTGATCGAGGTGCAGGCCCTTGGCCGCGTCACGTGTCGCATATTGGAACGTCGCAGACCGACCCGCAGTGATGCAATGCTTTGCGCCGATTTTATCAATCTGCTGCTGACAGAACTTTCGGCGGAAACAGAAGGGCTGGACGGGTTTCAGGGGATTGGCGGTTATCGTTTCCTGACCCATCTGGACGATCCCCGCCCTTTGGCGCTGATGCTTGAAGATAAGCCCCTGCGCAGTCTTGGCTTTGATTTGCGGATGGGAACGACCGATACGCGCGATGGCAGGGTCCTGCTGGCCTTGCCACAATCGCAAACGGTCGCCGCCGCCAAACCGCAGGCCACAGCGGTGCCGCTGCCGGTCAAGCCGGCTGTGCCGCGCGCATCGCTTGGGGGGGCGGTCCAGCAGGCGCCGCTGGATGTCGTCGGGGTGCTGTGCCGGCGCAGCGTTTCACTGGCAGAACTGCGGGCGCTGGCACCGGGGCGCATCCTGCAACTGCCGCGAGCCTGTCTGACCGATGCGCGGCTGGAAACGGTCGATGGCCAGATCCTTGCCGCCGGAAAATTCGGCGAGGCCGAGGGCTGTCATGCCATCCGTCTGCGCGACATGACGGCCCCGCCAATGGCCGATACACCACCGGCTGCATCAGTGCCGCCGCCCGCCGATCTGTCCAGACCTGACCCGTTTCGACCCCAAACCGGCGAAATAACACCCCGTGATCCGGCCCAAAACGCAACGATCCTTCGGTCAACCCGCTAATATGACGCTTTTGCCTTGAAATCCGCGCGTTGCGGACGCATCTAACAGCGGTCCCGAATCTTGCGGGATGACAAATATGGAGTGACCATGGCCAAGGAAGAAATGCTCGAATTCCCCGGCGTCGTGAAAGAACTCCTGCCAAATGCGACATTCCGGGTCGAGCTTGAAAACGGCCATGAGATTATCGCACATATGGCAGGAAAGATGCGTAAAAACCGCATCCGCGTTCTGGCCGGCGACAAGGTTCAGGTGGAAATGAACACCTATGACCTGACCAAGGGGCGCATCAATTACCGCTTCAAGTAAGCTGTCCCACGGGACGGCTGACGCCACCAACGGAGGCCGTATCATGGCCGAACTGCGCCCACCCCGGCTTGTGCTGGGATCGGCAAGCCCGCGCCGGCTTGAATTGCTGGCGCAGATCGGCATCACGCCGCATGCGCTTCGCCCCGCTGACATCGACGAAACACCGCAAAGGGACGAAGTTGCCCGCGCCTATGTCCGCCGTATGGCGGTCGAAAAGGCGCAGGCGATTGTTCTTGAGGAGGATGAAGCCTGCCTGACCGCCGATACGACCGTTGCGGTCGGACGGCGGATATTGGGCAAGCCCGCCGATCGTGCCGAAGCCGCCGAATTCATGCGATTGATGTCGGGGCGACGCCATGTCGTGCTGACCTCAATGGCGCTGCGCTTTGGTGACCGCTTGTCTGTGCGGGTGGTCGAAACCAAGGTGCGGATGCGGTCAATCGACGCCGCTGCGCTGGAAAATTATCTTGATATGGGTGACTGGCAGGGCAAGGCGGGCGCCTATGCGATCCAGGGGGCTGCTGCGGCCTTTATCCCGTGGATCGAAGGGTCGTTTTCCGCTGTTGTCGGTCTGCCCCTTTCCGAAACCGCCGCCATGCTGGCCGCAATCGGTATCCATTCCGCCCCTGAAGGAGCACGCCCATGAAGGGTCGCCAAGTCGTTTTGGGTCATCTTTTCGGCCAGGAAGCCGCCGCCCTGATGGAGGATGGTCAGCTGGTCGATCTGCTGGTCGCCACCGATGCTGTCTCGTCGTTGGCCCCCGGTGCAATCTGCCGCGCCGAGGCGGACCGTTTCATGAAAGGGCAGGGCGGTATTTTCCTGCGACTGCCGGATGGCCAGACCGGCTATCTGCGCGACCGCAAGGGCGTGTCCGAGGGTAAGCCCTTGTTGGTTCAGGTCGCGGGCGTCGCGGATGATGGCAAAGCCGTTCCCCTGACCACCCGACTTATTTTTCGTGGCCGCCATGCGCTGGTCACGCCGGGCAAACCGGGGGTCAACGTCTCGCGCCAGATCCGGATCGAGGATCGCCGTGATGAACTGGAGGCATTGGGTCAGGAAGCCCTTGGCCCACGGGATTATGGCCTGATCCTTCGCAGTGCCTCGGAAGGGGCGGATGATCAGGATATCACCGACGAACTGGCCGAATTGGTGGAACTGGCCGACGGTGTCTGCGCCGAAACCAGTGGTAAGCCGGAACTGCTGCTGGATGCCCCGACACCGTGGGAACAGGCGTGGATGGATTGGGCCGAACCGGTTCCTGACGCAATCGAGGAAGGCGAAGACAGCTTCGAACGCTGCGGCGTCCTCGAGGCGGTTGATTCGCTGCTGGCCGCGCAGATTGCGCTGCCCGGCGGTGGCGATGCCTATATCGAAACCACCCGCGCGCTGGTTGCTGTCGATGTGAACACCGGCAATGACACCTCTATTGCTGCGGGGTTGAAGGTCAATATCGCTCTGGCCCGCGAACTGCCGCGTCAATTGGCGCTGCGCGGTCTTGGTGGCCAGATTGTTGTCGATTTTGCACCGATGCCCAAGCGCGACCGTGCGACGCTGGATCAGGTTCTGGGCGCGGCTTTCCGTAACGCAGGTGCCGAAACCACTTTGGTCGGCTGGACCGCGATGGGCCTTTACGAGTTGAACCGCAAACGCGACCGCGTGCCATTGGCACGTCTGGCCACCGCCAGCGGAGAGGCCTGATGGCGGCCTGTCCGATCTGCGGCAAGGAAAGCGTGCCGGAATACCGCCCGTTTTGTTCGAAACGCTGCGCCGATGTTGACCTGGCAAAGTGGTTGCGGGGGTCCTATGTGATCCCTGGCGCACCGCTTGACGATATTTCTTCGGACGAAAACGGTTCTGATTGAAAAAACATGCGTTTGGGTCTGGACAGTCCGCTCAACCCCTCGTAAATACCCCTCACCCGACGCGGCAACCCGCGTCACTAAGGGCCCGGATAGCTCAGTTGGTAGAGCAGCGGATTGAAAATCCGCGTGTCGGCGGTTCGAATCCGTCTCCGGGCACCATTTAAATTATTAAAAAATAAGATTGTTCGAAAAAAGGTTTTTCCTTTAAACGTTTGACAGTTTTTAATTGTGGTTTGACAGTTTTGGTCGCCGTTCAATTTCACTGTCATAGACTGCCATGGCTTCGCGGTTCTTTGAGGAAAAGTAGAGCGTCCCGAGAAGGTCGGCTATTTGTCGTAGATCTGCTCCGCACACGCAAAGAACTGTTGTTACGGTATGCCATAGACCTTTTAGCGTGAGATCTTCTGACAAATTTGCACCTGTTGCGGTTTGGTTCCGCTCCTTGGATAGCATGATGTGCAGCAAAGGAGACGACCTATTGGCGCGGGGCGAACGTATAAATTCCGCAAGGATGCAGTGCGTATTGCGCTGACAAGCGGGCTTTCGCGGCGTTAGGTCGCGGATGATCTTGGGGTCGGCTTGTCGACCTTGAACCGATAAGTGGTAACGCACCGCGACACGGATTTGGTGTCGTCTGAAGATCATGAGGTTGCGCGAAAGAACGAACAGCTTCGGGGCGAGAACCGCATTGTCAAAGAGGAGAGAGACATCCTTAGACAAAGCCACACGGTTCTTCGTGATCCATGGAGGGCATGAACGCCATCGGTCTGAGTGAATAAGTTTCGGTTCGTTGAAGAACAGCGCCATGCCTGCCCGATTAACCGGTTGTGTCAGCTCATGAATGTCAGCCCGCGTGGCTTGCGGGCTTTTTGGAACTGCACCACCAGCCGCAGGCAGCACATGGGCTTGGTTGCTCTGGCGCATATCAAGAAACAGTCGCGTTTGAGCCTGGTCAGCTATGGTCGCCTATAGATGACCGAAGGGTTGAAGGAGGTCGGTGCCGATGCGGGTCGCCTAATGCGCGAAAACGGGATTTTCGCTTGAAGAACGCGCAAGCTCAAAGCCCCGACCGATAGCAACCATACGTTCAACATCGCCCCGAACTTGCCGGACCGCAATTTTGGTGCAGCCGGGCCGAACCGGAAAAGGGCGGGCGACATCAGCTACATCCGGACCCGAGAGGGTTGGCTGTATCTGGCAATGATCCTTGATTTGCACTCCGGGCACGTGATTGGCCCTGCCGTCAGCAACCGGATGAAGCGCGATCTGGCGATCCGGGCTTTAAAGATGGCCGTTGCCCTCCAAGTGCCACCCAAGGGCTGCATCTTCGACAGCGATCGCGGCAACCAATACTGTTCGCATGACGATCCGAAGATCCTGCGCCAGCATGGTTTTAGAGCGTCCATGAGCGGCAAGGGCAATTGTTATGACACTGCCGCCGTCGAGCGTCGCCTGTTCTCTCGAACCAATGGCGTTCACAGGCTCCATCTTAAGGACCATCAGGGCAGAGCTGAAATGGCAGCGGTCTTGGGAAATTAGGCGGCAAGCCGAGATGGTGATCTTTGAATAGATCAACGGCTTTTATAATCCATGCCGCCGGTATTCAGCATTGGGTTGGAAAAGCTTGGTCGCCTTCGAATAGAAAGGTGCCAAAAAGAGCACTTGGGGCGGTACATAAAAGCGACAGGTTCAATGGAGTGGTTAACTTGTATTTGCGGGTCCCGATAAGCGTTATGCCATTCTCTTGCTTCATGTGGCTACTGTATTAGTGTCGGACCTTACGTCCCTGCTACTATTATCTTTTGTTCATGCGCGGCCCTTTATAGCGTTGCGGGCGGGGCGGTGGTTTTTAGGAATATGAGCGAAGGATGATTATGCCATCGGGTTACCGTTAATGTACTGATCAAACCCTTCATTCAAGAAAGCTGCGAGATGTAATCCGCATAATCTGGCATAAGATTTTATTAATCATTTCTCTTAATGGGCTTCGATGGGCGCCATGCCCTTTGGCTTTGGCCTACAAGAAGTTTCACTTTCCAACACCTCGCTTGCCTTGCGCCACAAACGTATCTCTTTGCCGAAATGATCTTTTTTAACCACTTGCGCGATCCCGACATCCGTCCGTCATCTGGATATTTCGGGTTCACCTGTTCGGCGTCGAACGCCTGAATCCACAGTCGGGGGCCGTTTGTTGTCGTGTCTGTCCATTGGTCGTCGCAATGTGCGTCTCATCACGACGAAACTGCTTTGGATATATCGGTGCCATTCCCGATCTGCATTCATCGCAGATACTCTTCAAAGAAAACCAGACCGGAGCCGCAGCAAGGCCAACAAGGGGTTTTGCGGTCATATATACCGTAGTTGATCATTAGAAAAATTCTGGATCCGCCGTTCTGACATGACTGGTGCATATGTCGGTTTTACAAAATGGTCTGCCCCGCCATAAAAGCCGCGCATTTATCATGCTGAAAAACCGGCGCTAAGGTATTCTGCGCGCGCAAAACCTTGACCTTGGGGATGAAACTGGCAACGGTTTGGAAAGCCGCTATGTGTCTGGCGGAAATGGCCGAAAGGGTTCTAGGTGGCATCACTCTTGGCGTTTATCCAGATCGGCGGCGCGGTTGCTTTATTGCTGTTCGGATTGAAGCTGGTTCAGGACGGCGCGACCAAAGCCTTCGGGTTGCGGCTGAAAACGGCAATCGGCTTGGGGACAAAGACGGGATTGCGGGCTTTCTTTTCGGGATTGGTGGCAACGCTGGGGCTGCAATCGTCGACCGCGACGGCGCTGCTGACGGCCTCGTTCATTGATCGCGGGATGATTCGGGGCCGGATGGCGCAGATCGTGCTGCTTGGGGCGAATGTCGGAACGGCCCTGACGGCGGTGATCGTTTCGGCCGGGATCGAGGCGATCAGCCCTTTGCTGTTGCTGCTGGGCTATGGCTTGGGACGTCGGCAGGCGACGGTCTGGGTGGGGACGGGCAAGGCGCTGACAGGTATCGGCCTAATGCTGCTGTCGCTGTCGCTGCTGGGTGCTGCGACGGATCCTTTGCGCGAAGCACCCGCCATGGCCAGCTTTATCGGTTTGCTGGATCAGGCCTGGCCCGTTGCGCTGGTGTTTGCTGCTGTGCTGGCGGTGCTGTGTTCGTCATCCTTGGCCGCGGTGCTGCTGGTTTTGTCGCTGGATCTGCCACCGGGTCTGGCTGTGGTGATGGTGCTGGGCGCGAATATCGGTGGCGCTGTGCCACCTGTGCTGGCCACGCTGACATCGCGGGCGGCGACGCGCCGTCTGACAGTGGGCAATCTGATCGTGCGGTCGGCGGGGGCTTTGCTGGCCTTGCCGTTCGCGGGATTGGCAGGGCAGGCGCTGGCGGCGCAGGATATCTGGACCAGCGGGCTGGCCGTGCAGGCGCATCTGGCCTTCAATCTTGTGCTGGCGATGTTGGTCTGGCCCTTGGCACGGGTTCTGACGCGCATCTTGCGTCATATGGTCCCCGATCAGGAAGAAGCCGGCGAAAACGCCCCGCAATGGCTGGATGAAACCGCCTTGGAAACGCCACCCCTTGCATTGGCAGGGGCCAGCCGGCAGGCGCTGGCCATCGGTGACGTGATCGAACGGATGCTGGAACAGACGCGCGTGGGTTTTCGTAAGAACGACGCCGCCCCATTGGCCGAGGTTGCCAAGCTGGAAGAGCGGGTCGATCTGCGCCAGCAGCAGGTGAAAACCTATCTGTCGCGGTTGGGGCGCGGGGCCAGCGAAACCGAACGCCGCCACACGATCACCATTCTGGATTATGTGATCAATCTGGAACATGTCGGCGACATCATCGACCGTGGCCTTGCCGTGCAGGTCCGCAAGAAGATCGGGCTGCAACTGCATTTCTCGGATGAAGGGTATAAGGAACTGGACACCATGTTCCTTCAGACATTCGAGGTGCTGAAGCTGGCGCAGACGGTCTTTATGACCCGCGACCGCGATCTGGCGCGCCGTCTGATGGAGCTGAAGGTCGAAATCCGCAATCAGGAACGCCAGTCATCGCAACGCCATCTGATCCGCCTGCGTGAAGGGCTGGAAGAAACGCGCGAAACCTCGTCGGTCCATCTGGACATCCTGCGCGACCTGAAGCGCATCAATGCGCATTTCGTTTCGGTCGCGCATCCGATTCTGGATGAAGAAGGGCTGCTGATCGAAAGCCGTCTGCGCGGCGGATAAGCAGCCCTGTCAGGTCATCAGCCCCAAAGCTGCGACAGGGTCGAGATGGGGTCGTCCTGCGTCCAGAGTTCCGGCCCGAGGGCGATGAAATCGCTGATGGGTGACAGCTGGGTGATCAATTCGCGGGTGATGGCACCTTCGGCAACGACCGGCACTTCGATCATTTCCGACCACCACTGGAACAATTCAAGGTCGACGACCTCGTTCTTGTACAGGGCCGATTCGCCGATCGGGCCAAAGGACACGTAATCCGCACCGGCTTCGGCTGCGTTCATGCCTTCGTGGCGCGAGCTGCCGCAGAAAGCGCCGACAATGGCGTCATCACCCAATTCCTTGCGGGCATAACGGACGCTGCGTGCGCCGTCATTCAGATGCACGCCGTCAAGGCCGTGGCGCTGCGCAAGTTTGACATGATCGTCAATAACAACAGCAACATCTCGGGCATGGGCGATTTCACGGGCCATATCGGCAAGGCGGCCCAGCTCGTCCTCCTCGGCGCCGCCGCGGATGCGAAGGCAGGACGGGGAAAAGCGGTCCATCACTTCGGCCAGCATCGGGCCAAGGGCATGGGCCTGCGCGCCGGCAGGGGTCATCAGATACAATTGCGAGGCATCGGTCATGGCGTGTCTCCTTTGTGTCGCAGATAGCGCAGCTTGCCGCGCACCGCCAGACGGACTATTTGCGGGATCATGCAAATCGAACGTCATCCTGTCATTATTCTTGTGCGCCCGCAAATGGGTGAAAATATAGGCGCAGCCGCGCGCGCCATGCTCAATTTCGGTTTGACCGAAATGCGGCTGGTCGAACCGCGCGACGGCTGGCCGAACCCCAAGGCTGTTGCCATGGCCTCGGGGGCGGCGGGTCAGGTGCTGGATCAGGCCAAGGTCTATCCGACGCTGGCCGAAGCGATGGAGGGCATTGATTACGCCTATGCCACCACCGCGCGGGGCCGCGAGTTGTCCAAGCCGGTCTATACCCCCGCCACCGCGATGGAGAAAGTCCGTGGCCATGCCGGACGCAGCGCCATTATTTTCGGCCCCGAACGCGCGGGTCTGGAAAACGAGGATATCGCGCGGGCCAATGCCATCGTCACCGTTCCGGTCAACCCCGATTTTCCGTCGCTGAATCTGGCGCAGGCGGTGTTGCTGATAGGCTATGAATACGGCCGCGACACCTTGCCGCCGGAACCTGCCCCCCACGCGCGGCATTCCGAAAGCCATGATGTGGCCAACCGCGTGGAAATCGAACGGCTGGGCGACCGCTATGACGAGGCGCTTGGCGAAACCGGCTTTTTCTTTCCCGAAGAAAAGGCGGCATCCATGCGGATGAACATGCGCAATATGTGGTCGCGGCTGTCTTTGACACGCGGTGACGTCAAGATCCTGCATGGCGTTCTGCGCCAGTTGACCCGCCGATAGGCGCCCCATAACCTCTGCCTGACGCAAAGGAGCAAGCGATGGCCAAGCGCCCCGTTTTCGAGGAAGTCTCGGACCTGACCGCAAGCCGCCCCGTCCAGACCACCGGCATGATCGACGCCCGCCCGAAAGGTGCGCGTCGCGCCATCCGGTTCTGGCTGCTGGTCCTGTTCGCCATGGTTCTGGCGATGATCGCCCTTGGCGGCGCGACCCGCCTGACCGGATCGGGTCTGTCGATCACCGAATGGGCCCCCGTGACGGGGTCGATCCCGCCGCTGTCCCGTGCCGATTGGCAATCCGAATTCGAAGCCTATCAACAGATCCCGCAATATACCGAAGTGAACGCGGGCATGTCGCTGGGTGATTTCCAATATATCTATATGTGGGAATGGTCGCACCGCCTGCTGGGCCGCCTGATCGGGTTGGTCTGGGCTGTCGGCTTTCTGTTCTTCTGGGCCACGGGCCGCATTCCAACGGGCTGGAAGTCGCGCCTGCTGGCCGTGGGGGCGCTTGGCGGTCTGCAAGGTGCCATCGGCTGGTGGATGGTCAGTTCCGGTCTGGTCGAGGGGATGACCCGCGTGGCGTCCTATCGTCTGGCCACGCATCTGGGCATCGCTTTTGTCATCCTTGGCCTGATCGCATGGTACGCCCTGCAACTGTCGCGGTCCGAGGCAGAATTGCTGCGTGCCCGCCGCGCGGGCGAGGCCAAGCTGTTCGGCATGTCCACAGGCTTGCTGCATCTGGCATTCGTGCAGATCCTGATCGGCGCGCTGGTCGCTGGTATCGACGCGGGCCGGACCTATACCGGCTGGCCGACAATGGGGGGCGAATGGATCCCGGCCGCCATCTGGGACGCAACGCTTGGCTGGCGCAATTTCTTTGAAAATCCTGCGCTGGTGCAATTTATCCACCGCATGACGGGCTATCTGGTGGCGATCTTTGCGATTGTCGTCTGGATGCGGTCGCGCAAATCGCCGCATAAGGTGACGCGCGGCGCCTTTACGGTGATGATCGTAGCGGTGGCCGCACAGGTGGGCTTGGGTATCATGAATGTCATCCATGCCTCGCCGCTGGATCTGGCGCTGTCGCACCAGATCGGCGCGGTTATCCTGTTCTCGTTGATCCTGCGGGCGCGTCACCATGCCCGCTATCCGATTGAAACCTCTATCAGGGGAAGCCTGCGATGAGCGCGCTTGAAGATCTGTTTGCCTTCCAGCACCAGACCGAGGCTTTGTCTTCGGTCTCCGAACGCCTTGGCTGGGATCAGGAAACCGTCATGCCACGCGGCGCGACGGAACAACGGGCCGAAGAAATGGCCGCGATGGAGGAAGTGCTACATGAACGCCGCACCGATCCGCGCATCGGCGAATGGCTGGATGCGGCCAAGCCGGTCACGCCATCCGATCACCGCGCCGTCGATCTGATCGCCCGCGATTTCGCCCGCACCAGCAAGGTGCCCGCCCGTCTGGCATCCGAACTGGCGCGCCTGACATCGCTGGCCCAAGGCATCTGGGCCGATGCCCGAGCCAAAGACGCCCCGAACGATTTCCTGCCGACGCTGGATCAGGTCCTGATGCTGAAGCGGGAAGAGGCTGCGGCCCTTGCCGATGGCGGCGATCTTTATGACGCCCTGCTGGAGGATTACGAACCGGGCATGACCGGTGCGCGTCTTGCCAGCCTATTCGACCAGATGCGCCCGCGTCTGGTGGCCCTGCGCGATGACGTGATGGGGGCAGAACGCCAGCCCAAAGCCCTGTCAGGTCATTTCCCGCAGGAAACCCAGCTGCGTCTGGCACGTGCCTGTGCATCGGCCTTTGGTTATGACTGGTCGCGTGGCCGGCTGGATCTGGCGGTGCATCCCTTCAGCAGCGGTCGCTGGCAGGACAGCAGGATCACCACGCGTGTGGTCGAAACCGATCCGTTCAACTGCATTTATTCGGCCATCCACGAGGTCGGGCATTCCAGCTATGAACAGGGCATCGACCCCGATTATGCGTTCACGCCATTGGGGCGCGGCGTGTCGATGGGCGTGCATGAAAGCCAAAGTCGCATCTATGAAAACCAGATGGGGCGGGGGCGTGCCTTTACCGGCTGGCTGTTCGACCGCATGTCGCATGCCTTCGACGGGCTGAACATCACCGATGCCGATGATTTCTATGCCACCGTCAACCGTCTGACCCCCGGCTATATCCGCACCGAATCGGACGAGGTTCAGTATAACCTGCACGTCATGCTGCGGTTTGATCTGGAGCGTGATCTGATTTCGGGCCGTCTGGACACCAATGATCTGGTCGAGGCATGGAATTCCCGCTTTCTGCGCGATTTCGGCGTGCCTGTGGACCGTCCGGCGAATGGTGTTTTGCAAGATGTTCATTGGTCGGTGGGCCTGTTCGGCTACTTCCCGACCTATGCCTTGGGCAATGTCTATGCGGGTTGCCTGAACCAAGCGTTGTGCAATGACGTGCCCGATCTGGATGCGTCACTGGCCCAAGGAGATGCATCGCAGGGCACTGAATGGTTGCGTGAAAACGTCCAGCGCCATGGCGGCCTGTTGCCACCGGCGCAGGTGATCGAGGAAGCCTCGGGGCAGGCGATCAGCCCCGAACCGTTGCTGTCCTATCTTGAGGACAAATTCCAAGGCATCTACGGATTGTGAAAAAGGGGGGCAATGTGCCCCCCTTTGTTATTCGGCTGCCTGTGCCATCGGATTGTTGGCATGGGTGGTCCAGTTGGCGTATTCGCCGCGCGGAACGCCGGTGCGCTTGTCCATCTCGCCCACCTCCAGTTCGCGCATGGTGATGCAATCCTGAACGGGGCACACCTCGACGCACAGATTGCAGGCGACGCATTCTTCCTCGACCACTTCGAACACACGGTCCGGCGACATCGCAATGGCTTGGTGGCTGGTGTCTTCACAGGCCGCAAAACAGCGGCCACAGCTGATGCAGGCATCCTGATCAATCACCGCTTTGGTGACATAGTTCAGGTTCAGATGCTGCCAGTCGGTGACATTGGGCGTGGCGCGACCGATCAGATCGGACAGCTCCATCTCGTGGCTGTCCAGATAGTCATGCAGACCGCTGATCATTTCCTGAACGACCTTGAAGCCATAGGTCATCGCCGCCGTGCAGACCTGCACATTGCCCGCCCCAAGCGCCATGAATTCCGCCGCATCGCGCCATGTCGTCACGCCGCCGATGCCGCTGATCGGCAGGCCGGCGGTTTCGGGATTGCGGGCGATTTCAGCGACCATGTTCAGCGCGATCGGCTTGACCGCCGGACCGCAGAGGCCGCCGTGGCTGCCTTTGCCGTCAATCGTCGGCTGGGGCGCGAACAGGTCCAGATCGACCGAGGTGATGGAATTCACCGTGTTGATCAGGCTGACCGCATCGGCACCGCCGCGTTTGGCGGCCTCGGCGGGTTTGGTCACGTCGCTGATATTGGGGGTCAGCTTGACGATGCAGGGCATACGGCTGTGTTGTTTGACCCAGCGTGTCACCATCTCGATATATTCGGGCACCTGACCGACGGCGGCACCCATGCCGCGTTCGGCCATGCCATGGGGACAGCCAAAGTTCAGCTCGACCCCGTCCGCACCGGTATCTTCGATCCTGTGCAGGATATCGCGCCAGCTTTCCTCGTCACATGGCACCATCAGCGAAATGATCATCGCACGGTCGGGATAGTCGCGCTTGACCGATTTGATCTCGCGCAGGTTCACCTCCAGCGGGCGGTCGGTGATCAGCTCGATGTTGTTGATGCCCAAGACGCGGCGGTCGGCACCGTGGATCACGCCGTATCGCGGGCCGTTGACGTTGACGACGGGCGGGCCTTCGGAGCCCAGTGTTTTCCAGACGACACCGCCCCAACCGGCCTGAAAGGCGCGACGGACGTTGTATTCCTTGTCGGTGGGCGGGGCCGAGGCCAGCCAGAACGGGTTCGGGGATTTGATCCCGATGAAATTACTGCGCAGATCTGCCATGTTCAGCGTCCTTTTTCATGCGCGAATGGGATGGGCCTCAGCCCGGGATGCTGACGGGGCGACCGGTCAGATGGGCGTCGATGTCTTCGGCAGCGTCGCGGCCTTCGGCCACGGCGGTCACCGTCAGATCATCGCCACCTGCCGCACAATCGCCGCCCGCCCAGACACCATCAACGCTGGTGCGGCCTGCGCCGGTGATGGCGATCTTGCCGCCTTCCAACTGCATCGCATCAGGGGTGCCGTCCAGCCGCTGGCCGATGGCGCGGAACACCTGATCGGCCTTCAGACGGAAGCGGTCGTCGGTCATGGTCAGCCCGTCGGGGCCATTCGCGGTATAGCAGAACTCGATTTCCGCCACGGCACCATTGCCATGGATCGCCACAGGTGCTGCGTTGCAGATCAGGCGCACGCCGGATGCGGTGGCGTGGTCCTGTTCATGGCGGCTGGCCCCCATGCGGTCCTGACCGCGGCGATAGACGATGGACACGTTTTCCGCCCCCAGCAGTTTCGCCTGCACCGCCGCATCGACCGCCGTCATGCCACCACCGATGACCACCACATCGCGCCCGACGGGCAGGGTGGTCAGGTCGCTGGCCTGACGCAGATCGCGGATAAAGCTGACCGCGTCGGTGACATGGTCGCGGTCTTCGCCCGTGGTACGCAATGCGTTGACGCCGCTCAGACCCATGCCAAGGAACACCGCGTCATAATCGGCTTGCAGGGTTTCCAGCGTGATCTGCTGGCCCAAGGCCTGACCGTGCTGGACGGTGATGCCGCCGATGCCCATCAGCCACTCAACCTCGGCCTGTGCAAAGTTATCGACGGATTTATAGCTGGCGATGCCATATTCGTTCAGCCCGCCGGATTTTGGACGCGCCTCGAAGATGGTGACATCATGGCCTTTGGCGGCCAGACGGTGTGCTGCGGCCAGACCTGCGGGGCCTGCGCCAATAACGGCGATACGCTTGCCGGTGGTTTCGGCGCGGATAAAGGGGTGACCTTCCTGCGCCATCAGACCGTCGGTGGCATAGCGTTGCAGCGCACCGATTTCGACGGGTTTGCCTTCGGCCATTTCACGGACACATGCGCCTTCGCACAGGTTTTCCGTGGGACAGACGCGGGCGCACATGCCGCCAAGGATATTGGCGTGAAAAATCGTCATGGCCGCGGCATCCGGCGTATCGGTCGAGATCTGCCGGATAAACAGCGGAATATCGATCGAGGTCGGACATGCCGTGATGCAGGGCGCGTCATGGCAGAAATAGCACCGGTCGGCGGCGACCAGCGCCTCGTGCCGGTCAAGGGGTGGCGCGACATCGCAGAAATTCGCGGCCATGTGTTCTGGGTCAAGTCGACCCGGCAAAACGCCGGGCGACAGTCTTGCTTGGGACATTTTCGTCTCCTGGCTCACCTGTTGGTAGAATCAGGCTGGCACAGGTCCGATTTTTTATCAAATGGTAAAATTTAGCGCAGGTCGGTTTGCGGAAATTTCAGGCAGGCAGATCGATGATTGCCGCAAGTCCGCCCAGATCGGACCGTTCCAGCCGCAATTCACCGCCGTGAAGCGCCGCAAGATCGGCCACGATGGCCAGTCCCAGACCCGCACCGGGGGGGCCGTGTTCATCCAGCCGACCGCCGCGCATCAAGGCCATGGGGGCTTGGCCGTCTGTCAGGCCGGGGCCGTCATCTTCGACCCTCAGGGTCAGGGTGGCATCGTATTGGGTAACGTGAACACGCATCCGGCTGTGACCGAATTTGGCGGCGTTTTCGCAGAGGTTGCCGACCATTTCTTCCAGATCCTGCCGTTCGGCGGGAAATGCGGCATCTGGCTGGCAGTCGATTTCGGCGGTCATGCCTTTGTCCTGCATGGGCCAGCGCAGGACCAGCAGGATGTCGTCGATGACCGGCGCGATGGGCGTGCGTTGGCCCAAAACCCGCCCGCCTGCCTGCCGTGCGCGGCGCAGGTGCCAGCCGATCAAGCGGTCCATGCGGGCAATCAGGGCCTGACCCTGATGGTCGGCGGGCAGGTCGTTCGACAATGCCGCCAGCGGGGTTTTCAGCGAATGGGCAAGATTGCCCAGATGGTGGCGCGAACGCGTCAGCAGGGTTTCGTTCTGGTCCAGTGATGCGTTGATTTCATCAGTCAGCGGGCGCAATTCGGACACATCGGGGACATCCAGACGCGGCTTGTCGCCCGCACGCACGCGGGCCAGATCGGCACGCAAGCGGCCAAGGCTTTTCAGGCCGGTCAGCACCTGTATGACGCTGGCCAAAGCCAGACCCAACCCCAGCACTGCCAGCGCGACGGCCAAGGGTCTGATAACCTGACGCAGGCTGTTGTTGATCTGGGCCATAGGGACAGTCACCGTAATGGCGATCATGCTGTCGCTGTCGGGAACCGTGACCTCGCGGCGCAGCAGGCGCAGGGGGGCACCGTCTGTATCCGCAGTTAGCGCGCCGGTTTCTTCGCCATCCGCGATGTCCAGCGTTCCATCCAGCAGGGACGCTGATCGGGCCACCGGCGCACCGTCGGCATTGACCTGCCAGTACCAGCCTGAAAACGGCAGGGAAAAGCGGGCATCGGTGGGTTCGTCATCCAGTTCGATCTGCCCGTCATCGGAATCAAGCTGCCCGATCAGGCTGTCGGCGACGGCCATCGCCTCGGCGTCGAAGCGGTCGGTGACAAAATCGCGCAACAGCCCCGAGATCAGCAGGAACGCCCCCAGCAGCGCCACTGACAGCCACAGCGCCGCCAGAAGCAGCAGCCGCCCCCTGATAGAGCGGATCATGCCGCACTGCGCAGGATGTAACCTTCGCCCCGACGTGTCTGGATGACGCCTTCACCGACTTTCTTGCGAAGGCGACCGATGACAACCTCGATCGATTTGAAGTCGCGGTCGGTTTCGGCCTCGTACAGATGTTCGGACAATTCGGTGCGGCTGACGACACGGTCCTGATGGTGGATCAGATAGGTCAGGATGCGTAATTCGAAAGCGGTCAGTTTCAGCGGGCTGCCTTCGAAGGTGACGACGCCCAGCTGGCCGTCCAGTTTCAGCTTGCCAGCCTGAATGACAGGGCGCGAATGGCCGGCGGCGCGGCGGATCAGGGCCTGTGCGCGCAGGACCACTTCTTCCAGCCGGAAGGGTTTGACGGCGTAATCATCGGCACCGGCGCGAAAGCCCGCAACTTTATCGGTCCAGTCGCCGCGTGCGGTCAGGATCAGCACGGGCATGGTAATGCCCTGATCGCGCCAACGGGTCAGAACCTCGATTCCCGACATATTGGGCAGCCCCAAATCCAGAATGGCCACGTCATAGGTTTCGGTCGATCCCAGAAATTCGCCCTGTGTGCCGTCATGGGCGCGGTCACTGACAAAGCCTGCCTGAACCATAGCGGATGCAAGCTGTTCGGCCAGCTGGGGGTCGTCCTCGACGATCAAAGCGCGCATAGTCCTGTCTTTCTTATCGTTTCGATGCGGCCGATCGGGCCTGTAACTGGCCGCGCCCCGACACCTGCAGGAACCTGCCGTTGCGGGCGTCCAGCCGGATGTCCAGCAGATTGCGGTCCGGCGTCAGCAGGCGCACCTGATAGACCAGTTGCGTGCCTAATGCGGTTTCGCTGTCCGTCGGCAACTGCATGTCGATGGCAACGGGGCGTCCTGCATAACGTGCGGTGACCATGCGGACAATCTGGCGCAGGGGCAGGGGCTGGAAATCGGTGGCGCTTTCTTGGGATGTGAACGGCAGCATGTCCTGCGCCGCGCAAAGGCGGGGCAATGGCAGGGCCGTCAGAATCACAAGGGCAAGGGTGCGGATCATTCGTTGATTATGACGTTGGAAAGCCAAATGGAAACCAAATGGCGCATTGGCGTTTCGTTCGGCAAGCCTTTGTTAGAAGTGATTCGTCGAAGGCCGGAAACGACCGGTCCAAAGAATGACGATAGGAGACTGATATGAACCTGAGCAAACTCACCTCGTCCGCTGCCCTGATCGCCCTGATCGCCGGCGCACCTTTTCTGACGATGGTGTCCAGCGCCTCGGCCCAAGACGCTGCCCCGCAGGCTGCCGTTGAAATGCCAAGCCTGTTGCAGGGTCTGAATCTGGAAGGTGTCGACATCGAGACAGGCCGCGACGGCCAGCGTGAATACGAAGGCAAGATGGCCGATGGCACCGAAATCGAGGCCAGCTTCGATATGGCCGGAAACCTGAACAAGATCGAGGCCGATGACGGCGTATTGCCCGCCCCAGTGCTAGAGGCAGCCGTTCCTGCCGAAATCCGCAATTCCGACAGCTTTGCCATGTTAGATAAGGTTGAGGAATTGCACAACCGTCCCGGTATGATCGGCCTGAAGGGGCAGGATGCCGATGGTGGCGACCTGCGTCTGATGTTCGACATGGACGGCACGCTGACCGGCGTCGGCATGAAAGACGCAGCCGTTCCGCAGGATCTGTTGGACAGCCTGCTGCCCCAAGCCGTTCGTGACGCCGATGTCATGGACCAATTCGCCACCATCGACCGTGTCATGACCGGCCGCGAGCGTATCATGATCGCCGGCGAGGATGCGGACGGCAAAGGCATCCGCGCCCAGCTAGACGAAGCTGGTAATGTCCTGCGCTTTGGCCGCGGTGGCGACCATGAAGGCGGCAAGATGCATGGCGACCGCAAGGATCATGGTGAACGCGGTGAACATCGCGGCGAACGCGGCCCCCGCGGGGACCATGGCGATCACGGCCCGCGTGGTGACCACGGTGACCGTGGCGATCATGGGCCGCGCGGCGATCATGGCGACCGTGGTGATCACAGCGACCGTGATGCAAAGGGCCCGCGCGGCGATGCCCCCGCTTTTGACGCCGAGGCAGCAACCCAGCGTCTGAACGACGCCGGATATTCCGATCTGGGTGAACCCCGTCGTGGTAATCGTGGTGTGGCGATCGAGGCAACCAACCCCGACGGAGAATCGGTCGTTCTGCATCTGAACCCCAAGGGTGAAGTTGTGCGCGAAACCGCACGCTAATCCACTGCCTGTCTTCTGGACAGCTGGCCGTCCCCGAAAGGGGGCGGCTTTTGTCATTTTGGACCCTGTCCAATCTGGCAGTCTTACAACGTGCAAACCCGTCCTAGTCTTGCGTAATGCCGGAAAGGCGACGGGGCTGACACCGGACTGTCACATGCCGTCTTTAACGGAAGTCAGGATAAGATCATTTGCAAGAGGATGACTTGATGACACGGATCGACAGACGCGGAATTCTGCGCGGTGCTGCTGCCACCGTAGGTGTGGCACTTGCGGCCCCCTTCCTGACCCGCAGCGCCATGGCGCAGGGCAATGGAACTGTGAATATCTTCGCATGGGCAGGCTATCTGAACGATGACATCCTGAAGGCGTTCAAGGATTCAACCGGTATCACGCCGAACTATACCCCCTATGGCACCAATGATGAATTGCTGAACCAGTTGCGCGCCAATAACGGCGGCGGGTTCGACCTGATCTGGCCGACCGTCGACCGTGTTCCGAACTATGTTGAGTATGATCTGGTCCAGCCCATCGACGAATCGCGTATCAAGGTCGATCAGGTGCTGCCAAGCGCTTGGGAAAACTCGGTCACTTTGGGCGCTGTCGTGGATGGCGCACGTTATCAGGTCCCGACCGATTGGGGCACCGAGGCGATTGCCTTTGATACCGACCAGATGCCGCTGGAATATGGCAGCGCGTCCTATGGCAATATTTGGGGGGCCGCTGCCGAAGGCAAAGCTACCGTTCGGGGCCATTCGTCACTTATCGGTCTTGGTCTGTGGCTGGAGGCCGAAGGCAAACTGCCGCGTCCGTTGCTGGATGCTTTCAAGACCCCCGAAGCCCAGACCGAAATCTTTGATGTGATTCTGGCCGAAGCTGTGGCGCGAAAAGCCAATATCATCCAGTTCTGGACGAACGAGAACGAGGCCCAGGGCGCATTCCGCGTCAATGGTGCCGCTATTGGCCAGACGTGGGATTCGACCGCCGCCACCTTGGCCCGCGAAGGTCTGCCCATTGGCTTTATTGCCCCCAAAGAAGGTGCATTGGCATGGATGGAGGGTCTGTCGATCCCCAAGAACGCCGAAAATCTTGATGCGGCCTATGCGTTCATCAACTGGTTCCTGACACCCGAAGCGGGCGCGATGTATACCAACGCTACATCGATCAATTCGACGGCTGTCGGGTCCGACCAGCTGATCTCGGATGAAGCAAAGGCATTCTTTGCCGCCGCCTATCCGGGGGATGCGCTTGAAAAGCTGTGGTGGTGGCCCATTCAGGAAAGCTGGTACGTCACCAAGCGCAATGAATATCAGGACCGTTTCCTGTCGGCATGACAAAAGACGCGGGCAGGGGACGCCTCTGCCCGCCACCATAACAGGAGACACGATGTCCCATTCCGTTGAACTGGCCGACATCGGCATGACCTTTGGCACCACCCGCGCCGTCAGTGACGTATCCTTCAAGGTGCAAGCGGGTGAATTTTTTTCCATCCTTGGCCCGTCGGGATGCGGCAAGACGACGATTCTGCGAATGATCGCGGGGTTTATCCAGCCGACCGATGGCCGCGTGCTGATTGGCGACCGCGATATGGTGGGGCTTGGTCCCGACAAACGCCCGACGGCCATGATCTTCCAGTCGCTGGCGCTGTTTCCGTTGATGACCGTCTGGGAAAATATCGCCTTCGGGCTTGAAGCGCGCGGTATGCCCCGCGCCGAACGTCGCAAGAAAGCCGAAGACCTGCTGCAGCTGATCGCGCTGGACGGCTACGGCGACCGGATGCCTGGTGAATTGTCGGGTGGCCAACGCCAGCGCGTTGCCATTGCGCGTGCCTTGGCCGTTGAACCCAGTGTGCTGCTGCTGGACGAACCGCTGTCGGCGCTGGATCTGAAGCTGCGCCAGCATATGCGCGCCGAGCTGCGTGATTTGCAAAAGCGCACCGGCGTGACGTTTATCTATATCACCCATGACCAGTCCGAAGCCCTTGCCATGTCCGACCGCGTCGCCGTGATGAGCAATGGTGTTTTGCAACAGGTCGAAACGCCCCGTCAGTTATATGACAACCCCGCCACGCCTTTTGTTGCCCGCTTTGTAGGTGAAACAAACGCGTTGTCGGGTACCATCACGCAGGTGCAGGACGGTATCGCCACTATCGAAACCGCGCTGGGCGTGCTGCATGGTCGCGCGGGTCACGGTGCTGCAACGGGTACCCAAGGCACCATCTATATCCGCCCCGAGGCCCTTACTCCGACCGTTACCGCCGCCAATACCCTGTCCGCGCAAATCCAGCGCGTTGATTTCGAAGGGTCATTCGCGTTGGTCCACGGCCAGTTCGACGATGGCGCAGCCCTTGCCGCATCCATTCCCAGCACCCGTCTGGCCGAGGCCCCCGAACCCGGTACCCGCGCCAGTTTCAGCTTTGCAACAGAACATGCGGTGGTGTTGGCCGATGGGTGATCTGTTCAACCGCTTTGGCACGGGGCTTTCGACGGTCTTCCTGACTCTGGTCATGCTGTGGCTGGCGGGGATGGTGCTGGCCCCGAACCTGATGATGATCGACTATGCCCTGCGCCCCAATTTGCCACCTGCGGCGCTGGGCGGGCCGGATGATACCTATTCGTTGGCCAATATCACCTATCTGGCGACCGAAAGCGTGCATCGCGTCATTTTCTTTAAAACCATCTGGGCCAGTGCTTTGGTGGCGTTGGTGACGTTTCTTGTCTGCTATCCCATCGCGTTCTGGATGGCCCAGCGCGCCACGACCGGCCAATTGGCGATTGCGATGCTGCTGATCATCATCCCGTTTTTCATCAATGAGGTTCTGCGGACCTTGGCATGGTTTATCCTGCTGGCCTATCGCGGGCCGTTGAACAGCGTGCTGATGGGGATGGGCATAACCGACGCACCAATCCGCTGGCAGGGTGATGGCGGCGTGCTGGCCGCGATGGTCTATGCCTATATTCTGTTCATGCTGCTGCCGATTTTCAACGCTATTGAAAGCCTTGACCGGTCCCAGCTGGAGGCATCGCGTGATCTGGGCGCGTCCCGCTGGAAAACCCACACCCGCGTTGTCATCCCCCATGCCAAGGCGGGGATTGCGACGGGTTTTGTCTTTACCTTTATGCTGGCGGCGGGGTCTTATGTCGCGCCGTCCCTGTTGGGATCACCGGGCAGCCGCTGGTTCACCGAGATCATCTATAACTGGTTCTTCGAAGGCGGTGATTGGAACCGTGGTGCCGCCTATGCGCTGGTGCTGCTGGTCCTGTGTCTGGCGATTGTTCTGGTCACACTGCGTATTGCGCGGGTCAATCTGGCGGATGTTGCGAAATGACCGGCGCCAATAAAATCTTTCGCGCCGTCTTCGTCATGTATCTGGCCATCTTCACGCTGTATCTGTTTGCGCCGTTGATTATCATGGGGGCCGCCGCCTTTAACGAAAGCCGCTTTCCGACGGTAATCCCGTGGCAGCGAACCACGCTGCAGTGGTTCAAGGCGATGTGGGCGGATGCCGCGATGTGGCAGTCGTTGTGGACATCGGTTCTGGTCGCCATTTGCGTGGTTGTTGTGGTGGTGCCGATCGGCACGGCGGCGGCGCTGGTGCTGACATCGCTGCATGCACGGGCGCGCAGCTTTGCCTATGGGTTGATGGTCTCGCCGCTGTTGACGCCGGGGGTGGTGATCGGCATCTCGACCCTGATCCTGTGGCGGCAGATGGGTGTCGGCGGCGGGATTTTCCTGATCGTTCTGGCGCAATCGACCTATATCATCTGCTATGTCATGCTGATGGTCATGGCCCGTCTGCAGCGCTTTGACCGCACACAAGAGGAAGCCGCTTTGGGTCTTGGCGCATCCCGCATGATGGTGTTCCGCCGCGTGCTGATGCCTTTCCTGAAACCTGCGTTATTGGCATCGGGTGGCTTGGCGATCCTGCAATCGGTGGAAAATTATAACACCACCCTGTTCGTGCGCGGGTTCGAAACGCCTTTGACGGTGTTCATTGCCACCAAGGTCAGGACCGGCCTGACCCCTGCGGTCAACGCGCTGGCCTTGGTCATCATCGTCGCCACGGTCATCGGCGCAATTGCTTATGAAGTCGCGCGCCGCCGTCAGGCCGCGCGCAAGTTGCCCTAGGCGTTATCCAGCACAAGGTCTGCGGGGCGGCTCGCTTCGCAGACCAGACGCATATTGGGCAGGTCGTTCGCCTCTAACTTGGTCTTCGCCTGATCGCGTGGCAGATTGCGCCAACGCGCCATGAGACGCCGTTGCAGAACCGCTTGGGGCACCTGCAAAAACACCGTCAGCGCGAAGTGCCGTCCCAGATCACACCAGCCGGGGCGATCCAGCAACAGATAATTCCCCTCGACCACGATCAGGCGGGTGCTCGGGGCAATCTCACGTGCCCCTGCGCGTGAAATCTCCAGATTGCGGTCAAACACGGGCGCCAACACATTACGACCATCATCGGCGGCCAGCCGGTCCAGCATTACAGCAAACCCGTCCAGATCGAAGGTATGCGGCGCGCCTTTGCGGGGCAGGTCGCCACGCGCAGACAGCAGGCCGTCATCCAGATGGAAGCCGTCCATCGGCAGAACCGCTGCCCGCCCCGCTGCAGTCTGTGCCAGCCCTTGGGCCAATGCGTCTGAAACATGGCTTTTGCCCGCCCCCGGTGGTCCTGCCAGTGCCACCAGTTGGCGTTCGTCCGATTGCGCCATGACCGACAAACGGTCCAGCAGTTGGGGCAGGGTGGTTGTCCGGGTCATGGTTGTGGCCTTTGCTATATCCGTCTGGTCTTCCACGCACGGCAGGCTGTGACAAGACCACGGGTTGCCTGTGGCGTCCTGACCCCCGAAGATATGCAGACGAAACAGGGGAATATGATGCAGGCGGTCAAAAGCAGTCGCAGGCTGGCCGCGCTTGGTCTGGCATTGGTGCTTGCGTGGGTGCTGTTGGCGCAAGGCGGCAGCTGGCTGGCCGCGCGGCATATCAGGGCGACGATCCCGCAGGGTGAAAACATCCTGCGGCTGGCGGTATCGGGCCTGCGCGGCGAATTGGCGCGCTATGAACGCCTGCCGGATCTGATGTCGCGCGCGCCGGTCCTGTCCGATGCCTTGCGCCCCGATGCCAGCCGCGTCGATATTGCCGCTGCCAACCTTTATCTGCGGCATGTGACGCGGATGATGGGACTGTCGGATGCCTATATCATGACCGCGGATGGCATGACGGTGGCAGCCAGCAACTTTGACCAAGACCTCAGCTTTATCGGGCAGGGGTTCGCATACCGGCCCTATTTCACACAGGCAATGGCGGGCGGACAGGGTCGGTTCTTTGCGCTTGGCACCACTTCGGGCAAGCGGGGGTATTATTTCGGCGCAGCGGTGCGGGATCGTGGGCGTATCCTTGGGGTGCTGGCGCTGAAGGTCGATGTCGATGCCATCGAGGACAGCTGGCGCGCCGCCGAATACGAGATGATCGTGACCGACAGCGAGGGCATCGTCTTTCTGGCCAGCCGCCGTGATTGGCAATTCCGGTCGCTTGGTCCCTTAGGCACCGCGGCCCGCGCAAGAATCGCGGCCACCCGCCGTTATCATGATGAACCCTTGGCCATGTTGCCCTTGGAACGCGCGGGGCGTGTGGCGGGGCATCAGATGTTGCGGCTGGACAGCGGCCATGACCGGCGTGAATTCGTTTCGGTTTCGGAAACCATGCCCGAGGCGGGCTGGCGGGTTCAGGTTCTGCTGGACACCGCGCCTGCGCGCCAACAGGCGTTGCAGGGGACGGTGGCGGCGCTATTGATTGTCGGGGCGGTTCTGGCGGGGCTGATGGCTTGGATGCAACGCCGCGCCCGTCTGCGTGAACGCCTGTCCATTCAGGCCGAAGCGCAGGCCCAGCTGGAGGGGCGCGTCGATGCCCGCACCCGCGAACTGGCCCAATTGAACGACCGCCTGACCGCCGAGATCACCGAACGCCGCGCAACCGAGGATGAATTGCGCCGCACCCAACGTCATCTGGTCCAATCGGCCAAACTGGCGGCGCTTGGGCAGATGTCGGCGGCCCTGTCGCATGAATTGAACCAGCCGCTGGGGGCGGTGCGTAACTTTGCCGCCAATGCCGTGACCTATCTGGACCGCGACCGCCCCGATGACACGCGCGCCAATTTGGCGCGCATTCTGTCGCTGACCGACCGGATGACCGAAATTGGCCGCACTCTGCGAAACTTTGCCCGCAAGCCGAACGCCCAGTTGCGTCAGGTTGATCTGCACGATGTCATGCATGACGCATTCGAGGTGATCGCATGGCGCATTGGCAATCGGGCGGTGACGATGAGCGTTGATCTGGGTGATGCACCTTTGTTGGTTATGGCGGGGCCGCTGCGGTTTCAGCAGGTGGTTGTTAACCTGCTGTCGAACGCGCTGGATGCGCTGGAGGGGTGCGATGATCCCCGCATCGACATCACTGGCCACGCCACCGCCGACCGCGTGATCCTGACGGTCAGCGACAATGGTCCGGGCGTGGCCGAAGGACTGGATGATCGCGTCTTCGACCCGTTCTTTTCCACCAAAGGTGTTGGCAGCGGGCTTGGCTTGGGGCTGTCGATCTCGTTTAATATCATCAAGGATTTCGGCGGCGAATTGCGGCTGGTCCAGAACGGGCAGGGCGCATCTTTTGTGATCGACCTGCCGCGCATTACATCGGGGAAGACATGAACGCAGGCCGCATCCTGTTGATCGACGACGAGGCCGACATGCGTCTGTCCACCGCCCAGTCACTGGATCTGGAAGGGTTTCAGGTCGAGGATGTCCCCGACGCCGAATCCGCCCTTGACCGTCTTGGCTTTGGGTTCACGGGCATCGTCATCACCGATATCCGCATGCCTGCCATGGATGGCATGACCCTGATGCGCCGTATCAGGGATATAGACCCCGATATTCCGGTGATTCTGGTGACGGGGCATGGGGATATCCAGCTGGCCGTCAGGGCGATGCGTGAAGGCGCCTATGATTTCGTTGAAAAGCCTTTTGACGGGGCGCAACTGGCAGAAATTGCCGCCCGCGCCATGGGCTATCGCCGCGTTGTGCTTGAAAACCGTGTGTTGCGGGCGGCGGCGGGGCAGGTGGACGACCTTGAAACGCGGTTGGTGGGGCGATCAAATGCCATGATCGACCTGCGCCGCCGCCTTCGCACCATCGGCCCGACCGAGGCTGACGTGCTGATCGAAGGCGAAACCGGTGTCGGCAAAGAGGTTGTCGCCCGCGCCCTGCACGACCTGTCGCCGCGGGCGGGCAAGCCGTTCATCGCCATTGATTGCGCCGCGCTGCCTGCGTCGCTGATCGAATCCGAACTGTTCGGCCACGAGGCTGGCGCTTTCCCCGGTGCCCTGCGCCCGCGATACGGAAAATTCGAACACGCCCGTGGCGGCACCATCCTGTTGGACGAGATCGGCTCTATGCCCTTGGACGTGCAGGGCAAGTTGCTGCGGGTGGTGCAGGATCGCGTGATCTCCCCACTTGGCGCGAACGAAGACCGCGTGCTGGATGTGCGTTTCATCGCCACATCCCGCCAACCCTTGGCCGATGAGGTCGCGCGCGGGCGTTTCCGCGCCGATCTTTTGTATCGCCTGAACGTCGTCACGCTGAACGTGCCGCCCCTGTCGGCGCGGCGCGAGGATATCCAGCTGCTGTTCATCAAGCTGGTGCAGGAAGCTGCCGCCCGCCACCGCCGCCCGCCCGTGGCCATCGACCCTAATATGCTGGCCGAAATTGTCGAACGTCCGTGGCCCGGAAATGTCCGCGAATTGCGCAATGCTGCAGACCGCCACGCCCTTGGCATTGCCCTGCAACCCGCCGAGGATCGCAGCCCCGACCAAATGCGTCTGGCCCATCGCGTGGCGATGTTCGAACGCGATGTCATTGTCGCGACGCTGGCCGCACATGGCGGGCGGTTGAAACCGGTCTATGAAGCTTTGGGCCTGTCGCGAAAATCGCTATACGAAAAGATGCAGAAATACCGGATCGACAAAACGCATTACGTTGATGCCGAAGGGTGATGTGGGGAAATCCACCCGTCACGGACCCGCGATGTTACCATTTCTACCCATCCGGCATCAGTATGCAGCAAGAACCTGATCAGTAAACGCATAGCGGCATTGCATTGGCGGCATGGCTGTCGCTAGCTGGCTGTACGTCGTCCGGCTGCGGGACCACCACCCCGGCACTTCGCTAAATCTGGGAGGATTTCGATGCGTTTCTTATCCGCCGCCATCGCGGCAACTGCCGCCATGTCCCTGTCACCCGCCTTCGCACAAGAGGACCGTTCGGACTGGCCGTCCAGTATCACGCTTGGCACTGCCAGTCAGGGCGGCACCTATTTCATCTATGGCACCGGTCTGGCCGGATTGATCACCCAGCGTCTGGGCATCAACGCCTCGGCCGAGGTGACGGGCGGTCCGGTCCAGAATGCCACGTTGGTGGAAACCGGCGACCATCAGGTTGGCTTGGTCACCATGGGCCCCGCATATGAGGCATGGACCGGCAACAGCGAACTGGCACCAGGCGTCGAGCATTCGTCCATGCGCGCCCTGTTCCCGATGTATCAGACGCCCTTCGAGGCGGTGGCGCTGAAATCCTCGGGCGTGGCTGATGTCACCGACATGTCCGGCAAGCGCGTGTCGGTCGGTCCGGCGGGCGGCACGGCTGCCACCTATTGGCCGCGCTTCTTCGAGGTGTTGGGTGTCGATGCGACGATCAGCTATTCGGGGGCCAATGACGCGACGGGTCAGGTCAAGGACGGCCTGATCGACGCGTTTTCCTTTGCCGCCGGCGTGCCAATTTCGGCCTTCGCCCAGATCGCAGCTGAAAACGACGTCAACATCTTCGGTTTCACCGAAGAACAGCGCAGCCAGATTCTGGAAGCCATGCCCGAGGTCGCGGCATATGAAGTCGCGGGCGGCATGTATCAGGGCTTCCCCGAAGGTCACGGCACGGTCGCGATGTGGAACTTTGCCATCGCGCATCAGGATATGCCCGAAAGCCTTGCCTATGAAATCACCAAGCTGGTGATGGAGGATAACGAGGCGATGATGCAGATTCATGCGACATCCGCCGAAACCCTGCCGGAAAACGCCGATAAGAACACCTTCCTGCCGTTCCACCCCGGCGCGGTGAAATATTTTGACGAAAAGGGGATCGAAATCCCCGACGACCTGCGCGGCTGATGCCTGCCGCCCCGATGCCCGCGCGGCATCGGGGCATCCTTTTTTCCCATTCCGGACCGGCCACGTGGGTCTGACCACACGGTTTGTCCCGACGAAGGTTTCCCATGTCCGCACCCGATGCCTTTGCGGCACAGAACGCTTCCGTCATCGCGCAAGGCGTCGATGACGAACCGATGGCCCCCAACCAGCGTGACGCCCGTGCGCGCACCGGTCTGATCATCGCCGTTCTTTGCGCCGCCTATACCGTCTTTCACCTGTTCGTCATGGTCGTCTATCCGCTGGAGACATGGGCGTACCGCATGATCCACGTCTGCGGCGGGTTGGTCATCGGTTTCCTGACCTATTCCGCCCTGACCCAGACCAGCGAAACCGAAGCGGCCACCAAACGTGGTCCGGTGGAACTGGCGCTGCTGGGCGTCGGTGCGCTTGGCATCGGCTACGGCTTTGTCATCATCGCCTATGCGTGGCTGGCGTGGTGGGTGGCAGGTGTCGCGCGTCCGCCGGCCTTCGGGTTTGCCACCTATGGTCTGCCGCTGGCCATTGGCACGGTAGCGGCCATCGTGGCGGGCTGGCGTTTTTCGTCGCGCGACCGCAGCCGCATCTATGTGGGTGATCTGCTACTGTGCTTTGCCTCGGTCGCGGTGCTGGGCTATATCCTGTTTGTCGTGAACGCACTGCGGATGCGGGCGGGCACGGGCATGGCGCAGCCGGGCGATCTATGGGCCGCGGTGACCGGGGTCATGCTGATTCTGGAACTGGCACGCCGCCTGACCGGTCTGGCACTGGTGGGCATCGTCGGCGTGTTCATCGCCTACAGCTTCCTTGGGCCATGGCTGCCCGGTTTCCTGAACCATCGCGGTTACACGGCCACGCGGTTCTTCACCTATATCTTTACCGACCAAGGCGTGCTAGGCGACCCGATTGCCGTCAGCTCGACCTATATCATCCTGTTCATCGTCTTTGCGGCCTTCCTTCAGGCGTCGAAGGTCGGTGATTACTTCGTCAACTTCGCCTTTGCCTGCGCGGGTCAGGCGCGCGGCGGTCCGGCCAAGGTCGCGGTCTTTGCATCCGGCCTGATGGGCATGATCAACGGCACATCGGCGGGCAACGTGGTGTCCACAGGGTCGCTGACCATTCCGCTGATGAAGAAGGTCGGCTATTCCCCCAAGACCTCTGCCGCGATCGAGGCGACGGCATCATCGGGCGGGCAGATCCTGCCGCCGATCATGGGTGCCGGGGCCTTCATCATGGCCGAGGTGACGGGCATTCCCTATACCGACATCGTCATCGCCGCGATCATTCCGGCGCTGCTGTATTTCGTCTCGGTCTATTTCATGGTCGATCTTCAGGCGCTGAAGCTGGACATGAAGGGCCTGCCACGGTCCGAATTGCCGCGCTTTGGTGATCTGGTCAAACAGGTCTATCTGTTCCTGCCGATCATCATCCTGATCTATACGCTGTTTGCGGGCTATTCCGTCATCAGGGCGGGGGCGATGGGCATGGCCGCCGCTGCGATGGTCAGCTGGCTGACCCCGCATAAGATGGGGCCGCGCCAGATCTTCAAAGCGCTGGATATGGGCGCCAAAATGTCGATCCAGATGGTCGCCGTCTGTGCCGCCGCCGGTGTCATCGTGGGTGTCATCGCGTTGACGGGTGTGGGCGCACGCTTTTCGGCGCTGTTGCTGACGATTGCGGATCAGAACCAGTTTCTGGCGATGTTCTTTGCAATGTGTATCTCGATCATTCTGGGGATGGGGATGCCGACAACGGCGGCCTATGCCGTGGCGGCTGCGGTTGTCGCGCCGGGGCTGATCCAGCTGGGCGTGCCGGTGCTGGTCGCGCATTTCTTTGTGTTCTATTACGCTGTCATGTCGGCAATCACGCCCCCCGTCGCGCTGGCGGCCTATGCGGGCGCGGGCCTTGCGGGGTCGGACCCGATGAAAACCTCGGTCGAGGCGTTCAAGCTGGGCCTTGCCGCCTTCATCGTGCCCTTCATGTTCTTCAGCTCGCATGAATTGCTGATGCAGGGCGAAACGCTTGACATTATTCACGCCACCCTGACGGCGCTGCTGGGCATGTTCCTGCTGTCAGCGGGGGTGATCGGATACTTCTTCGGCCATGCTGCAGGATGGATGCGGATCGTGCTGATCGTCGCGGCACTTTCCATGATCTCGGTCGGTTGGGTCAGCGATGTCGCGGGTTTGGTCGTCGCCGTCGCGCTGTTCTTGTGGCAGCGCAAGGCGGTGACACCCGCCGCATTGGCCAAGGGTCGCGCCGACTGACATCTGCGCCAACAAACTGGAACACGGGTCGGGAAACCGGCCCGTTTCTTCATGACATATCGCGTAAGCACATGAAAAAGCCGCGCAAAAAGCACGGCTGCGGGCACATCAGTCTTTCAGGAAAAACTGGTGCTGTGAGAGAGGATTGAACTCTCGACCTCACCCTTACCAAGGGTGTGCTCTACCACTGAGCTACCACAGCATCGTTGGAGGGGCGTTTAACTAATGCCCTGAATGCGTGCAAGAGGATTTTCACATTTTTTCCAGATTTTACCATTTGCCGCCGAGTTGTATGTGCGTTTGCTGGACTGCATCGCTGACGAAGGCTAACAGGATACCTATGACAGATCGACGCAAAGACAAATCCGGTTCGGAAACCCGCGATGATCGCCTGCGACAGGCGTTGCGCGCGAATCTGGCACGCCGCAAGGCACAGGCCCGCGCACGCGCCGATAAACCACAAACCGATAACAAGGTCGCACCCGAAGCGACCGATCATACAGGCAAGGACGACAGCTGATGGATCAGATCATCGTAGAGGGCAACGGCCCCCTGAAAGGCGAAATTCCGATTGCGGGTGCCAAGAACGCCTGTCTGACGCTGATGCCTGCGACGCTGCTGACCGATCAGCCGCTGACGCTGACGAATGCGCCGCGTCTGTCGGATATTCGGACCATGACCGAATTGCTGCAAAGTCTTGGTGCCGAAGTGACCAGCCTGCAAAACGGCAAGGTGCTGGCCCTGTCCAGCCATGCGATGACCAGCCACCGCGCCGAATATGACATCGTGCGCAAGATGCGCGCCTCGATTCTGGTGCTGGGACCGATGCTGGCGCGCGATGGCGTGGCCGAGGTGTCGCTGCCGGGCGGTTGTGCCATCGGCGCGCGTCCCGTCGACCTGCATCTGCGCGCACTAGAGGCCTTGGGTGCGACGCTGGATCTACGCGACGGCTATGTCCATGCCAAGGCCCCTGCGGGTGGTCTGAAGGGCGCGGTCTTCGAATTCCCCATCGTCTCGGTCGGGGCGACGGAAAACGCCCTGTTGGCGGCGACGCTGGCACGCGGCACCACGGTGTTGAAGAACGCTGCCCGCGAACCCGAGATTGTCGATCTGGCCCATTGCCTGCGTCGCATGGGTGCCCAAATCGAAGGTGAAGGCACCGGCACCATCACCATCCAAGGCGTCACCAGCCTGAATGGCGCGACCCATCCCGTCGTCACCGACCGGATCGAATTGGGCACCTATATGCTGGCCCCCGCCATGTGCGGCGGCGAGGTTGAGCTGCTGGGCGGTCGCATCGACCTGTTGTCGGCCTTTTGTGAAAAGCTGGACGAAGCCGGCGTCAGTGTCGAAGAAACGCAGCGCGGGTTGAAGGTCAGCCGCAAGAACGGCCGCCTGAAGGCCGTGAATGTCACCACCGAGCCCTTCCCCGGTTTCCCGACCGACCTGCAGGCCCAGTTCATGGCGATGATGTGCACGGCCGAAGGCACCAGCGTGCTCGAAGAAACCATCTTCGAAAACCGCTTCATGCACGCCCCCGAACTGATCCGCATGGGGGCCCAGATCGAGGTTCACGGCGGGCACGCCACCGTCACCGGCGTCGAAAAGCTGCGCGGTGCGCCGGTGATGGCGACCGACCTTCGCGCCTCGGTCAGTCTGATTCTGGCAGGGATGGCCGCGGAAGGTCAGACCACCGTCAGCCGCGTCTATCACCTTGATCGCGGTTACGAACATGTCGTGCGCAAGCTGCGCGGCGTAGGTGCCCATATCGAACGCGTCAAAGAGGAGTAGATCATGGCCGAGGATGCAAGTTTCAGCGATGCCGACCCACGCCCCCTGACCCTGAAGGCCGAGGATGAGGTCGATCTGCGCATCCTCTCGTCATTGGTGCAGGATACGATTCTGCCTGCGTCCGAAATCAGCCATGACCCCAAGGCACGCCGTCTGGCCCTGCTGGTCAACCGTTTCCGCTGGGAAGACGCCGATGCTGCCCGCAGTGAAGGACGCGATTTCGAACGCGTCCGGTCGCTTTTGGTGATCAGCGATGTGATGCGTGTGGTCAGCGACGGTATCTCGCGCGATGCGGACACCGTGCTGTCGTTGCTGGCTGTCACATGGCAGGCGGGCGAGGATGGCACAGGGAAAATGTCACTGGATTTCGCGGGCGATGGCACCATGATCGTCGAGGTCGAATGCATCAACGCCGATCTGCGCGACGTGACGCGGCCCTATCGCGCCGTTTCGGGCAAGGCGCCCAGTCACCCCGACTGACGCCTTTCGCCCGTGTCGTTTTGTCCGCCCCGTGCCCATTGAGGCGCGGGTGACGGACGGATAAAGCCGTCAGGCTTCAAGGGATTAAAGAACATGCCGGTCACGCTGAACACCAAAGATGCCGATTTCGAACAGGGCTTTCAGCGGATGCTGAACGCCAAGCGCGAAGATTCGGTCGATGTGAACACCACCGTCACCAACATCATCGCCGATGTGCGCGAACGTGGCGATGCGGCCCTGTGCGAATTGACATCGCGCTTTGACCGTCTGGACCTGACGCCGGAAACCTTGCGGTTCACGGCGCAGGAAATCGACGACCAGATCGCGCTTGTGTCCGATGCCGACCGTGCCGCGCTGGCCCTGGCTGCCGAACGCATCCGCGCCTATCACGCTCGCCAGATCCCCGAAGATGCCAGCTGGACCGATCCCGAAGGTGCAACACTTGGCTGGCGTTGGAGCGCGGTTTCCGCCGCCGGTCTTTATGTGCCGGGCGGGCAGGCGGCCTATCCCTCCAGCGTGTTGATGAATGCGATTCCCGCGCGGGTTGCGGGTGTGGAACGTCTGGTGATCTGCGTGCCAACGCCGGACGGGGTGATCAACCCGTTGGTCCTGCTGGCCGCGCGCCTGTCGGGCGTCGAGGAGGTTTACCGCGTCGGTGGCGCACAGGCCGTGGCCGCAATGGCCTATGGCACTGATACGATTGCCCCCGTTGATAAAATCACCGGCCCGGGCAACGCCTTTGTGGCCGCCGCCAAGCGCCATGTCTTTGGCCGCGTCGGCATCGACATGATCGCAGGTCCCTCCGAGGTCTTGGTGATTGCCGATGGCGACCAGAGCCCCGAATGGCTGGCCTGGGATCTGCTGGCGCAGGCCGAACATGACGCCGACGCACAATCGATCCTGATCACCACCGATCCGGCGATGGCCCGCGCTGTGGGCGAAGCGGTCGAACGCATCATCCCCACGCTGGACCGCGCGGCCATCGCCGGTGCCAGCTGGCGCGATTACGGCACGTTGATCGTGGTCGATGATCTGGAACAGGCAGCCAAGCTGTCGAACCGCATCGCGCCCGAACATCTGGAACTTTGCGTCGCCGATCCCGAAGCCTTGGCCAAAGACTGCATCCACGCCGGTGCGATCTTCCTTGGCGCACATACGCCCGAAGCGGTGGGGGATTACGTCAGCGGTCCGAATCACGTCCTGCCGACAGCGCGTTCGGCGCGCTTCAGTTCCGGCCTGTCGGTGCTGGATTTCATGAAGCGCACCACCATGGCACGCATGACGCCGGGTGCTTTGGCCGCAATCGGCCCCGCTGCCGTGCGTCTTGCCGCATCCGAGGGCTTGCAGGCGCATGGCGCTTCGGTTCAGGCTCGGTTGGGGACGTTGAACGAAAGGCCACGGGAATGAGCCGCATCACACGGATCGAGATTGACGACAGCGCCATCGCGCCTGCCACGCCGGAAATGGAACAGGAACGCAAGGTCGCGATCTTTGATCTGATCGAAGATAACAGCTTTGCCGTTCCGGGCCGCGACGGCGAAGCCGCCCCCGATGGTCCCTTTGCGCTGGAATTGTGCATCCGCGAGGGACGTCTGGTCTTTGACGTCAGTTCGGAAGCCGATGAAAAGGTCGCCGAATTCCATCTGTCGCTGGGACCGTTCCGTCAGGTGGTTAAAGATTACTTCCAGATATGCCAAAGCTATTTCGAGGCGGTCAAACGATTGCCCCCCGCCCAGATAGAGGCAATCGACATGGCGCGGCGTGGCATTCATAACGAAGGTGCGCGCACCTTGCAGGAACGTCTGGAGGGCAAGGCCACGTTGGACATCGACACGGCGCGCCGCCTGTTTACCCTGATTTGCGCCTTGATCCCGCAAAGCTGAGATTATGGCGCAGGACAAGTTTCCTTCATCGGTTCTGTTCTGTTGCGATCATAATGCCATTCGTTCCCCTATGGCCGAAGGCATGATGAAGAAATTCTATGGCCATGCCGCCTATGTCCAATCGGCAGGGGTCAAAAACGATATGGATGTGGACGGCTTTGCCATTGCCGTCTGCGAGGAGGTCGGCATCCCCTTGGCCGACCACCGCAGCCGCAGCTTTGAAGAAATGCAGGATTGGGGCGATGATCTGGGGCAGTTCGATCTGATCGTTGCCCTGTCACCTGCCAGCCAGCGCATGGCATTGGAAATGACCCGCCATGCCCATCTGGAAATCGAATACTGGCCCATCATGGACCCCGCCGGTCTGGCCGAGGGACGAGAGGCGCGTCTGGCCGCCTATCGCCAGACGCGTGACCAGATCGAAAAGCGGATGCTGGAACGTTTCGGACCCACGCGACAGGATTAGATGCGCGCGGGGCTGCGGGCCTCGGACGACAGCAGCCACATGGATGCCGCGACAATAAGCGCCGACCCCAGCCACATGCTGCCCGGTGGCACAAAGCCGAAGGCCAGAATGCCCAGCACCACATTGAATGGCAGTTTGACGTGGTCGAATGGCTGCAAGAAAGCGGCATCTGCCGTGGCATAGGCTTTCGCCAGAGCAAATTGCGCCGCAGCCGTCAGCAGTCCCGCAACGGCCAGTGCCAGAAAGGCCGTCATCCCGCCTGGTGCCATGCCGCCGCTGCCCAATGTCAGCAGCGCATTCAGCGGCGTCAGCAAGGCCAGCAGATACAGCGTCAGCGTCGCAGGGCTTTCGGTGGCCGTCATACGCTTGGTCATCAGCGATGAGGCCGCCCAGAGCGCCGCCGCCACCACGGGGGCCAGCGCCCAAAGGGTGAAATTGTCATCCCATGGCGACAGGATCACCGCGCCACCTGCAAAACCGGCCAGAACGGCCAGCCAGCGTTGGGGGGTGACATCTTCGTCCAGCAGCAGGGCCGCGCCTGCCGTGACGAAAAACGGAGACAGCATGATCAGGGAAATCGCCTGCCAGATCGGCACATGTGCCAGACCCATCGCCCACAGCTGGACGCCACCGACCGCAAAGCCGACCCGCAGGACATGGGCAGGAAAACGACGGGTGCGCAGGGCGGACAGGCCGACACCCTGCCAAGGCAGCAGGACAACCAAGGCAATTCCGTATTGCCAGAAGGTGGCGGTGGGGGCGGGAACGCCCAGCTTCATGGTGACGAATTGCAGCATGGTGTTCACGCAGGCAAACATCGCCCCTGCGCCGATCATCAAGGCAGCACCCGTACGGGCTGGATGAGTCATCTGGCCCATATGTTCCCCTTTGCGTTCACAACGCAGATAGGCGGGCAGGGAAGTCATGGCAAGCGATATGCCACCGCCCGATCTGTCGGGCGGTGGCGTTGCAGGTTTTTAAACGACGACGCCTGCGCCTTCGGTGGCGGGGCCTGCCACGGCGCGGAAGGCGCTGAACAATTCGCGGCCCATACCTTCGCTGCTTTCGGTCGGGTCGAATGCAACCGGCTGGCGGCTTTCAAAACCTTCGGCCAGACATTCCAGCGTTCCGGATGCCGCATCCAGACGCAGCAGATCGCCGTCCTGTACGCGGGCCAAGGGCCCACCGCTTGCCGCCTCGGGCGAGATATGGATCGCCGCAGGCACCTTGCCCGAGGCACCCGACATGCGCCCGTCGGTGACCAGCGCGACCTTCAACCCGCGATCCTGCAGGACCGCCAGCGTCGGCGTCAGCGAATGCAGTTCCGGCATGCCATTGGCGCGCGGCCCTTGGAAGCGGACGACGACGATGGTGTCTTCGTTGAATTCACCGGCGCGGAAGGCCGTCTTGACCGATTCCTGATCGGAAAAGACGCGGGCCTTCGCCTCGATCACATGGCGTTCGGGGGCGACGGCGCTGATCTTGATGACGCCGCGACCCAGATTGCCCTGAAGCTGCTTCAGACCACCGGTTTTCGCGAAGGGGTCTGCGGCGGGGCGCAGGATGCGGTCGTTCAGCGAATCTTTCGCACCGGCTTCCCAACGCACACGGCCCGCGTCCAGCTTGGGCTCGGCGGTATAGCCGTCCAGACCCGTGCCGTTGATCGTCTTGACATCGGGGTGCAGCAGGCCACCCTCCAACAGTTGGCCGATCATATAGCCAAGACCGCCTGCGGCGTGGAAGTGGTTCACGTCGGCCAGACCGTTGGGATAGACGCGCGCCATCAGCGGCACGTTTTCGGACAGGTCGTGAAAATCCTCGATGTCCAGCAGGACACCGGCAGCACGCGCCATGGCGGGCAGGTGCAGAACAAGGTTGGTCGAGCCGCCCGTGGCCATCAGGCCGACGATGCCGTTCACAAAGGCGCGTTCGTCCATGACGTGACCGGCGGGCAGATATTCATTGCCCAGATTAGTGATGGCGGCGGCGCGTTCGACGGCAGCCACTGTCAGCGCCTCGCGCAGGGGCGTGTTGGGGTTCACGAAGGACGATCCGGGCAGGTGCAGGCCCATGAATTCCATCAGCATCTGGTTGGTATTGGCCGTGCCATAGAAGGTACAGGTGCCTGCGGAATGATAGCTGGCCATTTCAGCGGCCATTAGTTCCTCGCGGCCGACCTCGCCGGTGGCGAATTGCTGGCGGACCTTGGATTTTTCATCGTTGGGCAGGCCGGATGGCATGGGGCCGGCAGGCACGAAGACCGCAGGCACATGGCCGAAAGTTGCCGCCGCGATGATCAGGCCCGGCACGATCTTGTCGCAAACACCCAGATACATCGCCGAATCAAAGCAGTCATGCGACAGTGCGACACCGGCGGCCAAGGCAATGACATCGCGGGAAAACAGCGACAGCTCCATCCCCGGGCGGCCTTGGGTCACGCCGTCACACATGGCCGGAACGCCACCTGCAACCTGAACCGTCGCGCCCGCCGCATGGCCTGCACTGCGGATCATCGCGGGATAATGTTCGAAAGGCTGATGCGCCGACAGCATGTCGTTATAGGCCGAAACGATGCCGATGTTCGGTTTGCGCGTCGTGGCCATGTCTTCCTTATCCGCCATCGCGGCATAAGCATGGGCCTGGTTGCCGCAGGACAGATGGGCGCGGGCGGGGCCGTTCTGGGCGGCGCGGGCGATCTTGTCCAGATAGGCGGCACGCGTTTTCAGCGAACGTTCGCGGATGCGGTCTGTCACCCGGTCGAGAGTGGCGTGAAGGGTCATGGCTGGCCTCCTTTGGGTTTGACCTACTATAGTCCGTTAGCGTTAACGGTTCAACCATTGCCTGTGATTATCGTGTCGCTAGATGGTCGATCATCGTATATTTTCCGATCAAAGCTAGGTGGCGCGCCTTGTGCGAAGGCGGGTCACATGTCAGATCAGCCGCGAAAGGATTTTTTCCAATGAATGATCTGCCCGTCATCCGCTTGCGTCCGAAATCGAAGCCTCAGGCAATCCGTCACGGATTCCCGTGGGTCTTTGCTGATGAGGCCGTGCTGGATCGCCGCACCAAGGCCCTGCCAGCAGGCGGCTTTGCCGTCCTAGAGGATGCTGAACGCCGCCCCTTGGGTCTGGTGACCGTCAACCCCGTGTCCAAAATCATCGGTCGGGTCATGGACCTTGACCCCGATGCGCAGATCGACGGCGCATGGCTGCGTGCCAAGCTGACCCGCGCGTTGGAAATGCGGACCCGTCTTTACGACGAACCCTTCTATCGTCTTGTCCACGCCGAGGCTGACGGCCTTCCCGGCCTGATCGTCGACCGCTTTGGCGATGCCGTCGTGATGCAGCCCAATGCGGCATGGTCCGACAATATGGCGCAGGATATCGCCGATGCGCTGGTCGAGGTTGTGGGCGTCAAGACCGTCATCGCCAACGGTCAGGGCCGTGCGCGCGGGCTGGAAGGTCTGGCCGAACGCATGGATGTGTTGCGCGGCGATGCGCCCGACGCGCCGGTGCAGGTGTCGATGAACGGCGCGATCTATCTGGCGGATATGATGGGCGGTCAGAAGACCGGCCTGTTCTATGACCAGCGCCCCAACCACGCTTTTGCACAGCGCCTGTCCAAAGGCGCGACCGTTCTGGATGTTTTCAGCCATGTCGGCGGTTTCGGTCTGGCAGCATTGGCCGCAGGTGCGACCCATGCAACCGCCGTGGACGGCAGCGCGCCTGCGCTGAAGCTGGCCGTCGGCGGTGCCGAAGCGATGGGTGCCACCGGCCGCTTTGAAACCATGCAGTCGGATGCCTTCAAGGCACTGGAAACGCTGGCCGAACAGGGACGACAGTTCGATGTCGTGATCTGCGATCCCCCCGCATTCGCGCCGTCGAAATCGGCGCTGGACGCCGGTCTGCGTGCGTATGAGCGTGTTGCCAAACTGGCTGCACCTTTGGTGTCGCCGGGTGGATATTTGGGGCTGTGCAGCTGTTCGCATGCCGCCGATCTGACCGCCTTCCGCAACTCCAGCGCGCGCGGTATCGGCCGTGGCGGGCGTCGCGGCGTTCTGATCCATTCGGGTCAGGCAGGCCCCGACCACCCGACGTTGCCGCAGCTGGCGGAAACCGGCTACCTCAAGTCGCTGTTCTTCCGGCTGGATTGATGCGCGCCGTTCTGGACGCCTGTGTGTTGTTCCCGACCATCCTGCGCGAGATCCTGTGCGATCTTGCCGCAGATGGCCGCTTCACCCCCTTGTGGTCGGAACGGATATTAGAGGAGTGGCGCCATGTGGCGCTGCGACTTGGTCCCGATGCGGGGCAGATCGCCGGTGCCGAAATCGCCCTGCTGCGGCTTGGGTTTCCCGATGCGGTTCAACCCCATGATGGGGATCGGGCCATTGATCTGGATTTTCCCGACCCCACCGACCGCCACGTGGTCGAGGCGGCATTGGCTGGTGATGCAGATGTGATCATCACCGCCAATCTGCGCGACTTTCCGCAACGGATGATGGCGGGGATCGGCCTGCGGGCTGTCCACCCCGATGCCTTCCTGCTGGACCTTTTCCGAAAAGACCCCGACCATGTCACCAAGGTTATCGGTGCCGTTTGTGACAAGGCTGTGGCTATGGGGGGTGATATGACCCCTGTACAAATGCTGAAACGTGGACAATTGCCGCGCATGGCCAAAGCGGTGCGATCTTGAAACGCATTGCCGTTAACGCTAACAACAGTTATGGCGAAAGCCACCCATAAGGAGGACAGCATGGTCTCGCGTGTCATTCCGGTCGAAGATTTCGACCTTGTGATCTTTGGCGCTACGGGCGACTTGGCCCACCGCAAGATTTTGCCCGGGCTTTACCGGCGCTTCAAGGCCGGGCAGTTCCCGACCACCAGCCGCATTATCGGTGCCGCAAGGACCGAACAGGATGACGCCGCTTTCCGCGTCGAGGCGTCCAAGGCCATTTGCGAATTTGCCAAAGTGTCGGAAGACGATCCGCAACTGGCGCAATTCCTTGAACTGCTGGGCTATGTCGCGATTGATGCGCGTGGCGAAGGCGGCTGGAAGGAATTGAAAACGCGGATGCGGCGCGGCACGGTGCATGCCTTCTATTTCTCGGTCGCACCGGCCCTGTTCGGGGATATCGCCGAACGTCTGGCAGGCCATAAG
The DNA here is from genome assembly GCF_003590715.1 of Paracoccus sp. JM45. Lineage (GTDB taxonomy): Bacteria > Pseudomonadota > Alphaproteobacteria > Rhodobacterales > Rhodobacteraceae > Paracoccus. The sequence goes on along the minus strand of NZ_QQVY01000001.1, from coordinate 334,253 downwards.
ATCGCCGATGCCAACAGCCGCATCGTTGTGGAAAAGCCTTTTGGCCGCGATCTGGCCAGCGCCAAGGCGCTGAACGCCACGCTGGCGCTGCATTTCCAGGAAGACCAGATCTATCGCATCGACCATTATCTGGGCAAGGAAACCGTCCAGAACCTGATGGCCGTGCGCTTTGCGAACATCCTGTTCGAACCCTTGTGGAACGCGCAATTCATCGACCACGTCCAGATCACGGTGGCTGAAACCGTCGGCGTGGCCGGTCGCGGCAGCTATTATGACAAGTCCGGCGCAATCCGCGACATGGTCCAGAACCACATGATGCAGCTTTTGTGCCTGATCGCGATGGAGCCGCCCTATCACTTTGACCCCGATGCCGTTCGGGACGAAAAGCTGAAGGTGATCCGCGCGCTGGAACCGGTCGAAACATCCGATATCGTGCGCGGCCAGTATCAGGCCGATGAAGACACCACCGGCTATGTCGAGGATTCCGAGGATCCCAATTCGCGCACCGAAAGCTATGTCGCGATGAAGGTCCGTATCTCGAACTGGCGCTGGCAGGGGACGCCTTTCTATCTGCGCACCGGCAAGAAGCTGCGGTCGCGGACCAGCGAAATTGCGATCACGTTCAAGGAACCGCCGCATTCGATTTTTGACGACAGCGGCACGCCCAAGGCCAATGAACTGGTCATCCGCCTTCAGCCCAATGAAGGCATGAACATGAAGGTCATGATCAAGGAACCGGGTCCGGGCGGTATGCGTCTGGTGCAGGTGCCGCTGGACATGTCCTTTGCCGATGCTTTGGGACCGGAAGGTGCCGATATGCCCGACGCCTATGAACGTCTGATCATGGATGTGATCCGTGGCAACCAGACCCTGTTCATGCGCGGAGACGAGGTCGAGGCCGCTTGGGCATGGACCGATCCCATCATCAACGCATGGGAAGACAGCAAGCGTAAGCCGGAACCCTATGATGCCGGATCCTCGGGGCCGGAAGAAGCGTTGCGCCTGATGCACCGTGACAACCGCCGTTGGAGGGAGATCAGATCATGAGCATGCAGTTCAAGGAATATCCCGACCGCGAAATGCTGGCCCTGTCATTGGCAGACCAGCTGGCCTCGCAATTGACCCAGCACCTGCGCAGCAATGACAGCGCGACGCTTTGCGTGCCGGGCGGAACGTCGCCCGCGCCGGTTTTTGAAACTCTGTCCGGTGCTGATCTGGACTGGGGCCGCGTGACCGTGGTTCTGGGGGACGAACGCTGGGTGGATGGCGATCACAAGCGGTCGAACACCCGCCTGCTGCGCCGTCACCTGCTGAAGGATAAGGCGTTCACGGCTGATTACATCGATCTCTATACCGGCGATGCCTCGCCCGATCTGGCAACGGAAAGTCTGGCCGAACGGCTTCAGCCGCATCTGCCGTTGACCGTAGCGCTGCTGGGGATGGGCAATGACATGCACACCGCCAGTCTGTTCCCCGGTGCCGATCATCTTGAGGCCGCGATGGCGAATAATGCGCCGCCCCTGATGGCCATCCGTGCCGAAGGCGCCGAAGAACCGCGGATCACCCTGACGCGTCCGGTTCTGGCTGATGCGATCAATATCCACGTGCTGATCATGGGCCCCGAAAAGCGCGAGGCGCTGAACCGCGCCATGAAGCTATCCCCGATCGAGGCCCCGATCCGTGCCTTCCTTGATGCCGCCACCGTCCACTGGGCCGAATGACCAAAAGGAATAGCTTGATGTCCGACAGCTGGAACCTTCTGAAATCCCATCGCCAATCGCAGGGCGATACCCGCATTGACGGCCTGTTCGCCGCCGATGCGTCCCGTGCGACCGATTATTGCACGAATGCTGACGGGCTGGTCTTCGACTGGTCCAAGACCAGCATTGATGCCAAGGCCCGCGATCTGCTGCTGGATCTGGCCCGCAATGCCAAGGTCGAGGATCGTCGTGAGGCGATGTTCACCGGCGAAAAGATCAATGAAACCGAAGGCCGCGCCGTGCTGCACACAGCATTGCGCAACCTGTCGGGCAGCGTGACGGTTGACGGTCAGGACGTGATGCCAGCGGTGCGCGACACCTATGCCCGCATGGCCGCGTTTTCGCGCGATGTGCGGTCGGGTGCCTTTACGGGGCAGGGCGGCAAGATCACCGATATTGTTAATATCGGCATCGGCGGGTCCGACCTTGGACCTTATATGGCGGTGCTGGCGCTGGCCCCTTATCACGACGGGCCGCGCGCGCATTTCGTCAGCAACGTAGATGGCGCCGATATCGCCGACACGCTGAAGGGTCTGGACCCGACGACGACGCTGGTGATCGTCGCATCTAAGACCTTCACCACCATCGAAACCATGACCAACGCCAAAACCGCCCGCGACTGGATGGCGGCCAAGGTCACCGAACCTGCGGCGCAATTCGTGGCGCTGTCCTCGGCGGTTGATAAGACCGGCGACTTCGGCATCGACCAATCGCGCGTCTTCGGGTTCGAGGATTGGGTCGGGGGCCGTTATTCCGTCTGGGGTCCGATCGGCCTGTCGCTGATGCTGGCCATTGGCGACGAAGGCTTTGACCAGTTTCTGGCAGGCGGCGCGGCGATGGACGCCCATTTCCGCAATGCGCCCTTGGCCGAAAACCTTCCGGTGATGCTGGCTCTGGTCGGCATCTGGAACCATCAGGTTTGCGGCTATCCGACCCGCGCCGTGCTGCCCTATGACAACCGTCTGCTGCGTCTGCCCGCCTATCTGCAGCAGCTGGAGATGGAATCGAACGGCAAGCGCGTGGCGATGGACGGCAGCGATCTGGCAGTTGTGTCCGGTCCGGTCGTCTGGGGCGAACCCGGCACCAACGGCCAGCATGCGTTTTACCAGCTGATCCATCAGGGCACGACGCCGGTGCCATGCGAATTCATTCTGGCCGCCAATGGCCATGAACCCGAATTGGCACATCACCACATCCTGCTGGCCGCAAACTGCCTTGCCCAGTCCGAGGCGCTGATGCGGGGCCGCACGCTGGACGAAGCGCGCGCGCTGATGGAAGCCAAGGGTCTGACCGGCGACGAACTGGAACGTCAGGCACGTCACCGCGTCTTCCCGGGAAACCGCCCTTCAACCACGCTGCTGTTCGACAAGCTGACGCCTTATGTCTTTGGCCAGATCGTCGCGCTGTATGAACATCGCGTCTTCGTCGAGGGCGTGATTCTGGGCATCAACAGCTTTGACCAGTGGGGTGTGGAACTGGGCAAGGAACTGGCGCTGAAAGTTGCCCCCTTGCTGGAAGGTCAGGATGCACCGGGGCATGACGCCTCGACCCTGCATCTGGCATCGCTGATCGTCGCAGGTCGCGGCTGATACTTTCGGGCGGCGGCAGCCCCGTCGCCCGAACCCATCGTTGGTGGCTTTTCCTTTGCGCGCCAAACAGCTAGGGTCGGCCCGCATTAAATGAGGTCGGATCATGGCGTTTTTCTCGAAACTGCGCGAGCGGCTGAGCCGGTCTTCGACAAAGATCGGTTCGGATCTTGACGATATTGTGGGCGATACCCCGCAACCCGAAGCCCCCGCTGCCCCGCAGGTGACCCCGCTGGCGCTGCCGGATGTGGTTCCAGAACAGCCCGAACAAAAACCTGCCCCGCAACCCGGACTTGTCGGTCGCCTGTTTGGCCGGTCCGAGGCAAAGGTCGAAGAACCCCGCCGCGCGCTGGATGACGACATGCTGGAGGAGCTGGAGGACATGTTGGTCCAGGCCGATCTGGGTGTCGAAACTGCTTTGCGCGTCACCGCCAACATCGCCGAAGGCCGCATGGGCCGCCGCGTGTCCTCGACCGAGCTGAAAGAGCTGCTGGCCACCGAAGTCGCCCGCATCCTGCAACCGGTCGCGCGGCCCTTGCCGATTTACGCCAAGAAACCCCAAGTCGTGCTGGTTGTCGGCGTCAATGGCGCAGGCAAGACGACAACCATCGGCAAGCTGGCCAGCCAGTTCAAGGCGGCGGGAAAATCGGTGGTGATTGCCGCAGGCGACACCTTCCGTGCAGCAGCTGTCGAACAGTTGCAGATCTGGGGCGATCGCGCCGGCGTGCCGGTGATGGTTGCGCCGCAGGGCAGTGACCCTGCCAGCCTTGCCTTCGATGCGATGGTCAAGGCCGAGGCTGACGGTGCCGACCTGCTGTTAATCGACACCGCCGGTCGCCTGCAAAACCGTCAGGACCTGATGGAGGAACTGGCCAAGATCGTCCGTGTGATCCGCAAGAAAGACCCCGATGCGCCCCATAACACGCTGCTGGTTCTTGATGCGACCACGGGTCAGAACGCGCTGAGCCAGGTCGATACCTTCTGCAAGCTGGCCAATGTTTCGGGTCTGGTGATGACCAAGCTGGACGGCACGGCGCGGGGCGGTGTGCTGGTGGCCTTGGCCGACCGTTTCGGCCTGCCGATCCATGCCATCGGGGTGGGTGAACAGATCGACGATCTGGATGCGTTCGACGCGCAGGACTTTGCCCGCGCGCTGGTCGGTCTGTCCTAGGGACAGACCACCGCCATCGACGCCGATGTTCCCCTTTCGCGATAGGGGGTGCTGCCGTATTGCGCGCGGTAGCATTTCGAAAAATGCGACGGGCTGGAAAAGCCCGACGCCAGCGCAATCTCGATAATCGACATTTCGGTCTGCATCAGCAGATTGCGCGCCCGCGCCAACCGCGTTTCCATGTAATAGCGTTTCGGACTGCGGTTCAGGTATCGCCGGAACAGCCGTTCCAGTTGACGGGTGGACATGCCCGCGTCTGTGGCCAGTTTCGCGGGGCTGATTGGATCCTCAAGGTTCGCCTCCATCCGCGCGATCACGGCGGCAAGGCGCGGATGGCGCACGCCGATGCGCGTCGGGATCGACAGGCGCTGGCGGTCCTGATCAGTGCGAATCGCCGTATGCAACATCTGGTCGGCGACATCCGCCGCCAGCGCATCACCGTGGCTTTCGGCGATTAGATGCAGGATCAGGTCGATCGAACTGGTCCCGCCCGCTGCTGTCAACCGGTTGCCATCATGCACAAAGACCGAACGGAACAAATCGACCTGCGGGAAAGCCTCGGCAAAACCATCGTGGTTTTCCCAGTGGATGGTGGATTTTCGCCCTTCCAGCAACCCTGCTTCGGCCAGAATCCATGCGCCTGTGCAGACGGCCCCGATCGAGGCCCCGCCCCGTGCCTGTCGCCGCAGCCATGCCAGAACCGGACGGGTCGCCTCGCGCGCGATTTCGGTGCCACCGCAGACGATGATCACCTCGTCCCGACCGGGGGGCGGGGCATCTGCGTCCAGTCCTCCGTCCAATACGACCCGCGCGCCGTTCGAACAGACCGACATATCGCCCCGCGCGCCCACCAGCCGCCAATCATACAGCAATTGCCCTGAAGCACGGTTGGCCAGACGCAACGGTTCGATGGCCGCCGTAAAGGGCAGCATCGTGAAACGGTCCAGCAGCAGGAAGGTAAAGCGGCGTGGTTTGTCCGGTGTCATATGGGTGTCTTTGACCTGTCTAAGACCCGCAGCCAAACAGGCTTTCCGATCCACGGCAAGTGTCGCAGTCCTTTGGACGGAAACACTGCCTAACACGGCAGCAAGGTCTTTCCCTGACGGCCGTTCCCGACTATACCAGCCCGACAATTTTTCCAAGGAGCGCAGGACATGACGCAGGAGAACCGCAAGACCGCCGCCACCCAGAACTGGGACAAGGCAGGCTGGCGCGCCTATCCGCGCGTCCAGATGCCGGATTATCTTGATTCACCGGCGCTGGAGGCAGTTGAGGAACAACTGCGCCGTTATCCGCCGCTGGTGTTCGCAGGCGAGGCGCGTCGCCTTAAATCACAGCTGGCCGATGTGTCGGAAGGCCGTGGTTTCCTGTTGCAAGGCGGCGATTGCGCCGAAAGCTTCAGCGAATTCAGCGCCGATAATCTGCGCGACACCTTCAAGGTGATCCTGCAGATGGCGGTCGTGCTGACCTGGGGCGCGCAGATGCCTGTGGTCAAGGTTGGCCGTATGGCGGGCCAGTTCGCCAAGCCGCGCAGTGCGCCCACCGAAACAATCAGTGGTACGGAATTGCCCAGCTATCGTGGTGACATCATCAACGGCTTTGATTTCACCCCCGAAGCCCGCATTCCCGACCCCCAGCGGATGCTGGCGGCCTATACGCAGGCAGCGGCGTCGCTGAACCTGCTGCGGGCCTTCAGCACCGGCGGTTTTGCCGATATGCAACGCGTCCAAAGCTGGATCGCTGATTTTGTGGGCGGCCCCGAGGCGGCGAAATACCGTGAAATTGCAGGCCGGATCAGTGATGCGATGGCCTTCATGCAGGCCGCTGGCGTCAATTCCGACACCGCGCACCAGCTGTCCAAGGTCGATTTCTATACCAGCCACGAAGCGCTGTTGCTGGAATACGAAGAGGCTTTGGCACGCATCGATTCGACCTCGGGTCTGCCGGTGGCGGGTTCGGGTCACATGATCTGGATCGGCGATCGCACCCGTCAGCCTGACGGCGCGCATGTCGAATTTGCCCGTGGTGTGCAGAACCCGATCGGTCTGAAGTGCGGTCCCTCGACCACGGCGGACGACCTGAAGGTGCTGATGGCCAAGCTGAACCCCGAAAACGAGGCGGGCCGTCTGACCCTGATCGCACGCTTTGGTGCCGGTAAGGTCGGCGACCACCTGCCGCGTCTGGTTCAGGCCGTCAAGGAAGAGGGAGCGAAGGTCGTCTGGTCCTGTGATCCGATGCACGGCAACGTCATCAAATCCTCGACCGGTTACAAAACCCGCGCGTTTGATTCGATCCTGCGCGAAGTCCGCGAATTCTTTGGCGTGCATCAGGCCGAGGGTACCATTCCCGGTGGTGTGCACTTCGAGATGACCGGCAAGGACGTGACCGAATGCACCGGCGGCGTCCGCGCTGTGACCGATGAGGATCTGTCGGACCGTTACCACACGGCTTGCGATCCGCGCCTGAACGCAAGCCAGTCGCTGGAACTGGCATTCTTAGTGGCCGAAGAACTGCGCGCGCGTCGCGAAGGCGCTGCCGCCGAACTGGCTGCCAAAGCGGTCTGAAACTGCTGACACCAAATGAAACGGCCCAAGGTTTTCCTTGGGCCGTTTTCTTATGCGCGGGTCATTTCCAGCGGCGATGTATCCAGAACCATTGGTCCATATGCTGGCGGATCAACCTTTCCAGATCGTCGTTCAGGGCCTGCATCATCCGGCGTGGTTCGTCCTGTTCGACAGGTTCCCCGACATGCACGCGAAAGGCGAGGCCGTCGGGCTGGCGAATTCCCGAAATCGGCACCAGCAGCGCGTCATAGCGGGCGGCCAGCTCGGCAGGTGTCAGCACGGTTTTGGTCGGCAGGTCAAAGAACCGCAGCTCGGCCCCGTCGCGCAGATATTGGTCGAACCCCAATGCCAGCCCGCCGCCGCCTTTCAGAAAACGCAGCATCGCGGCAAAGCCTGATCGGCCACGGGGAAAGATGGGTTCCGCAATGGCGGTGATGGCCGGGATGTAATGGCGGTTAAAGGCCTGATTGTTCATCGGGCGGTAAAGCGCCCCCACGGGCCAGCCCCGTCCCGTCAGTGCGGCCCGCATGGCGTCGTAATTGCCAAAATGCGCGCAGGCCAGAATGACAGGGCGACCTTCTTCGAAAGCGGCTTCCAATGCGGGCAGGCCGGGACCTTCCAGCGGGTCGTCTTCGTGGATGCGTCGGGTGAATTCCTCACCTGCGTAAATCTCGGCCAGTGATCTGCCTGCATTGTCGGGGACAGCGCGGACAAGCGCCTCGACCTCGGGCTTGGTCAGATCGGGGCGGGCCAGATGCAGGTTGTCGCGGATACGGGTCCGCCAACCTGCGACCGGTGCGATCACGCGCGAAAACACCCAACCCATCGCCGGAATGCGGCGGTCATAGGGCAGCAGCCTTGCCATCGCGATGATCGCCAGAAATGCGGAATTCGCTACCCGATCCATGACCGAGGGTTGTTCGTCGCGCATCACGCCCCCTTTGTCACGCGGGCTTCACGCGACCAGACATACAGGCCCGCCACAACGATAAGCGTCGCGCCCGCAATCGTCCAGTTGTCGGGCAGGTTGTCGAAAAACAGCCAACCCCAGACGCCCGCCCAGATCAGACCGGTATAGCCGAAAGGCGCCAATGCCCCTGCCTCGGCGGCGCTGAAGGCGCGGACGAGCAGATATTGGCTGACGGTGCCGAAAATCCCCAAAAGGGCAAAGGCCCAAAGATCGCCTGCCGCAATCGGTTGCCAGAAGAATGGTGCCACAAGACTGGTCGCGACCGTTCCGACAACCGCCGACCACATGACCGAGGTGGCGACGGAATCCGACCGCACCATCCGCGTCAGCAAAGCACCCGCGGCATAGGTAAAAGCCCCCGCCAGCGGCAAAAGCGCGGCGGGTTGAAAGACGCCCAGACCGGGCCGGATGATCAGCAGCGCGCCGACCAGTGCTGCCAGAATGCCTGCGACGCGACGGGGGCCGATTTTTTCACCCAAGAAAAGCGCCGCGCCAAGCGTGATCAGAACCGGATTAAGATCCATGATCGCTGTCGCTTCGGCCAGCCCGATATATTGCAGGGATGTAAAGAACAGCCCCACTGATCCCAGTTGCATGAAAGCGCGGGCCAGTTGCATTTTCGGCTGACGTGTCCGCATCAGGGGGATCATGCCCTGCCGGAAGATCAGTGCAAAGATCAGCAGATTGCCGACGAAACGCGCCCAGATCACCTGAGCGGGGTGATAGGTCTGCGTCAAATGTTTGGCCGTGGCGTCCATCAGGGTGAAGCCCAGAACGGCGGCCAGCAACAATGCGATGCCCCGTGCCTGATCGGACCGTGCCTGATCGGACCGTGGCTGGCGCAGGCCGTCGCGTTCGCGGCCCATCAGGGCAAAGGCACGGGCAAGAGCGCGCATCAGGTCAGGTCCCTATAATGAAAGTCGCCACGGGAAAGCGGATGCTTCCCCGTGGCGATTGTAGTTCCGCCAAGGACGGTTCTTGGGATCACAGCATGCCTTTGACGTGCTCGACCACTTTTTCGGCGGTGATGCCGAAGTCGTTGTACAGTTCCGGTGCCGGGCCTGATGCGCCGAAGCCTTGCATGCCGACGAATGCCGATTTGGCCTCTTGTCCGCGTTCACCCAGCAGCAGCCAGTCCCAAGGTTGGCGAATGGCCGCTTCGATGGCTATGCGGACGGTCTGCGCGGGCAGAACTTCCTCTCGATAGGCGGCGGGCTGGTCGCGGAACAGCTCCATCGAGGGGACCGACACAACGCGGGTCGGGATGCCTTCAGCCTCTAGCACGTCGCGGGCAGCGACAGCGATTTCCACCTCGGAACCGGTGGCCATGAGGACCGCCTTGGGCGTGCCGCCAATGGCTTCGCGCAGGACATAGGCACCTTTGGCGGACAGGTTTTCACCACCATCTTGGCGCAGCGTCGGCAGGTTCTGGCGCGACAGGGCCATGACCGAAGGGGTGCTGTCCTGCGACAGTGCAATTTCCCATGCTTCGGCGGTTTCGATCTGGTCGCAGGGACGCAGCACCAGCGTGTTCGGCGTGGCGCGGCTGATGGCCAGATGTTCCACCGGCTGGTGGGTCGGACCGTCTTCACCCAGACCGATGCTGTCATGGGTCATGACGTAAACAACCGGCAGACCCATCAGCGCCGACAGACGCATCGCGCCGCGGGCATAATCGGTGAAGGTCATGAAGGTGCCGCCATAGGGGCGGAAACCGCCATGCAGCCAGATGCCGTTCATCGCAGCAGCCATACCGTGTTCACGGATACCGTAATGCAGGTAACGGCCCAGACGGTCTTCTGGGCTGAAGATGCCCTGATCGCTGGTCTTGGTGTTGTTCGAGCCGGTCAGATCGGCCGAGCCACCAAAGTTTTCCGGCATTTCCGCGTTCAGCACACCCAAGACATTCTCGCTGGATTTGCGGGTTGCCAGTTTGGGCTTTTCCTCAAGCGTCTTCGCTTTGAAGTCGGCGATGATCTTTTCCAGCTTGGGGTTGGTATCGGTGCCGATCCGGCGGGCGAATTCCCCGCGGTGGTCGCTGGACAGGGCGTCGACGCGGTCGTTCCAAGCCTTGCGGGCGTCCGCGCCCTGCTGGCCAATCTTGCGCCATTCGGACATGATCGCATCGGGAATATGGAACGGCTCGGCGTCCCAGCCATAGGCGGCGCGGGTCGCGGTGATTTCGTCTTTGCCAAGGGGCGAACCATGCGCCTTGTTGGTGTCGGCCTTGTTGGGCGCACCGAAACCGATGATGGTTTTGCAATCGACCAGAACCGGACGGCCATCGTCCTTGGCGGCTTCGGTCAGGGCGCGGTCGATATCGGCGGCATCATGGCCGTCACAGGACAGCACGCGCCATCCGGCGGCGGCAAAGCGGGCGTGCTGGTCGGTGGAATCCGACAGGCTGACACGACCGTCGATGGTGATGTCGTTATTGTCCCACATGACAACCAGACGGCCCAGCTTCTGGTGGCCGGCAAGGGCAATCGCCTCTTGGCTGATGCCTTCCATCAGGCAGCCGTCACCGGCGATAACCCAGGTGCGGTGGTCACACAGCGAATCGCCGTATTCCGCGCGCATGGCTTCTTCGGCGATGGCGAAACCGACAGCGGTGGCGATGCCCTGACCAAGCGGGCCGGTGGTTGTTTCGACACCTTCGACATGGCCGTATTCAGGGTGACCTGCGGTGATCGACCCCATCTGGCGGAAGTTGCGAATCTGGTCCAGCGTCATCTGTTCGTAACCGGTCAGATGCAGCAGCGAATAGATCAGCATCGAGCCGTGGCCCGCCGACAGGATAAACCGGTCGCGGTCGAACCAATGCGGCGCCGAGGCGTCGAATTTCAGGTGGTTTTTGAACAGGACCGTGGCAACATCGGCCATGCCCATGGGCATGCCGGGATGGCCGGAATTGGCGGCCTCGACCGCGTCCATGGACAGAACGCGGATCGCGCTGGCCAGATTCCAGTGGTCGGGGTTGGCGGTGCGGCGGGCAGCAATGTCCATGACGATCCCTTGCGGCTAAAAATGATGCAATCGTGTTAGGGGTGATGCGGGACGGTTGCAAGCCGCCCGCGCATTCCCAAGGCGTTAAGTTTCGGTGCCGTTCAGCATCACCAGTGGTCTGATACGCAGGCGTGTGATGCGGTTTTCACGTCTGGTCACCACTTCGAAGCGGTAACCGTGGAAGGAAAACACCTGTCCCTGTTCGGGGATCGACTGGGCCATATGGATGACCAGACCGGCAACGGTATTGGCTTCGTCATCGGGCAGGGTCCAGTCCAGCTGGCGGTTCAGGTCGCGGATGGTCATGCCACCCTCGACCAGATAATCGCCCTGCGCGTTGGGTTTCAGGGTCTGGTCGGCCTCGGTGTCATGCTCGTCGGCGATTTCACCGACGATTTCCTCAAGGATATCTTCCAGCGTGATCAACCCGCGCAGGCTGCCGTATTCATCCACGACCAACGCGAAATGCGTCCGGCGCTTCAGGAATTCGCGCATTTGTTCGTCCAGCGCGCTCGTTTCAGGCACGAAATAGGGGGCCATGACGACAGACATGATGTCAAAGCGCGCCGCTGCACTGGGGTCATTCGCCTCGCGCACGGCACGGTTGACGGCGCGCAGCAGGTCTTTGGCATGGACGACACCGACGACATTCTCTCGTTCGTCACGGAAAACGGGCAGGCGGGTATGCGGGCTGGCCAGAATAGTCTCGAGGATTTTTTCGGGCGGCAGATCCGCGTCGATCATCTGGATTTCGCTGCGGTGCAACATCACCTCTTCGACGGCGCGGTTGCCAAGGTCCAATGCGCCCAGCAGACGGTCGCGATCCTCTTTCAGGACAGCGCCCGATGCATGACCGATCGACAGCGCACCGGCGATTTCCTCCTCGACCGAAAACATATGGGAATCCGGATCGGTTCTCATGCCGAAGATGCGCAGCATGCCGCGTACGATCAGACGGACGACGGTGACAATCGGCGACAGGATGATCGTGATCAGACGGATAGGTCGCGCCACCTTGCTGGCCACCTTTTCAGGGGCGGAAATGGCATAGGTTTTCGGCATGACTTCGGAAAAGATCAGCACCAGAACCGTCATGACAATGGTGGCGATGGCCACGCCGCTGCCGCCAAGAAGGCGGGTGAACAGGGCGGTGGCAAGGCTGGCCGACAGGATGTTGACGACGTTATTGCCCAGAAGGATGGCGCCGATCAGACGCTCGCTGTCGGAAGACACTGCGATGGCGGCTTGCGCACCGGTATCGCCCTTATCGGCCCTTGCGCGCAACTTGGCGCGGCTGGCGGCCGTCAGGGCCGTTTCCGACCCCGAAAAAAAGGCCGACATTGCCAGAAGTACGATAATAGAGGCGGCGGTCAGCCACAAAGCAGCGTCGAGAGTACTTGAAGGATCGTCCATGGGTCCAAATCAGGTTGAGGTGTCGCCGGTATCCCGGCATTCGCCGGCAACGCGCGCCAGCGGGTGATGGTTCAAAACAAGGTCGCGCATCCGTTGGTCCAGCACATGGGTATAGATTTCGGTCGTGCCAAGATCGGCATGGCCAAGCAGCATCTGGATGCTGCGCAGATCGGCCCCGCCTTCCAGAAGATGGGTGGCAAAGGCGTGGCGGATGACATGGGGCGTGACGCGGGACGGGGAAATCCCCGCCTCGACCGCCATTTCGTTCAACAGGCGCGACAGGGTCTGGCGCGGCATATGGCCTGCGGCGCCGATCGCGGGAAACAGCCAGCGGGCGCTGTTGGTTTGCAACAAACGGTACAGCGGGCTACCTTGCGGGGCGGCGTCACGCAGCGTGATCCAGTCACGTAATGCGGTTTTTGCAGGGGTGCTAAGCGGGACCATGCGGTCCTTGCCACCTTTGCCGCGCACCACCAGCACCGAGGGATCACCGCGACAGCCAGCCACCGGCAGGGACACCAGTTCGGTTGCACGAAGGCCCGTGGCATAAAGCAGCTCGATCAGACAGGTGTTGCGGGCGCGGTCACGCTCGGTCCGGCCAAGACGACCGGCGGCGGATAGCAGGGCATTCACCTCGTCGCGGTCCAGCGTCTTGGGCAGGCGCTTGGCACGGCCCGGACCGGTAATACGCAAAGCGGGGTCGTCGGTGCGCCAGCCTTCTTCCAGTGCAAAGCGGGTGAACTGGCGGATGGCCGACAGGCGACGGGCGCGGGTGGCCCGCGACAGGCCCTGCGCGTCGCAATGGGCCAGATAGTCGTCGATCTGGTCGCGGGTCAGATTGGCCATGGTCAGCCTTTTGCGCCCCAGCCAGTCGGACAGATCACGCAGATCGCGCCCATAGGCCAACAGGGTGTTGCGCGCGGCCCCTGCCTCGGCGGCCTGTGCATCCAGAAAATCCGAAATGGCACGGTGATCGCTCATGTCGGGTCCTCGGACAGTTCGGGCAGCAAGGCAATCTGTGCGGCGGCGCGGTCGGCGTCATCGGTCAGCCCCAGCGCGCGCAGCATGGCCACACCGCGTGCGGCGCGGGCCGGATCGCCTTCGACGGCTGCGTCGATATCGGTCATCGCGGTCAGCAAAGCCTCGCCCTTGGCCGTTTCCGGCACGTGGGGCAGGGGAAGCGTTTCCAAAGGCTCGACGTCTTCCGGCACGGGGGCAATGTTCTGCCACGCCCGCAGCAGCGCAGTGATCCGCGCGGCTTCGGGGTCATCGCTGTCGGGCAGTTCCTGCGCGATCATGCCTGCCAGCAGATCGGCCATTCCCGCAGTGCGGAATTCATCGAAGGCGCGGGGCAGGGCCTGACTTAAATCGCCTGTGGGCAAGGCAGCCTCCAGCGTGCGCATCACACCGGCGCGTTCCCAGACCCCGCCCGAGGCCGCAGGTCGCTGTTCGGCATAAATCGACCGCAGCTGTTGGGGTGACAGGGCACCGGCGCGCACCAGACGTTCCGCCGCCTCGACCCGCGCCTTGAAGCCGTTGTTGATCCGCAGATCTGATTGGGCAAAGGCGACGGGCAGCGACGTGGTGGGCAGCGGCTGGCCGATCGCTTCGTGGATGCGGAACTCGATCGGAGTCATGCGGTCGCTGGGGTCCAGCAACTGGTCGCTGTCCACGAAAGCGTCGTCCAGAAAATGCGTCAGCAGGATGGCGCGGCGTTCGTCGATCAGGCCAAGCGCCTCGGCGCCATGCAGGCTGACGGCGGCAGCGGCCCAATCACCGGTCTGGGCCAGACAGAAGATACGGGCCGCGAAACTGGGGGCGATGCCGGGGGTGCTGTCCATAATGGCGCAGGCGCGTGATTCGTCGCCTTCCAGCAGGGCAATGTCGAACATGCGACGGAAGATTTCAGGCTCACCCGGACCGGCGGCAATCAACAGGCCTTGGGCGGATTGCAGCGCACCCATGTCCAGCAGGCGGTCGGCGCGGGCCAGAAACAGCTGTCCCGGATGCGAAGGCGATTCGGCGCTGCTTTGCTGCGGCGGCGTCAATTGTGCGGTCAGCACCCGCCGCATCAGGTTCTGCATCGCGGGCAGACGGGCAGGGGTGGACAGAACAAGCTGCGCCAGAACGACAGGATCGCTGCCGGCCCACAGATCGACCGGCAGACCGGCGCGACGGGCGCTTTGGGTGCCGGTGTGATCGGGGTTTGTCTGGTCCAGCCGTGTGACCTGCACCGCGCCGACCGCACCGCTTTCGGCAACCGCGCGCTTGCTGGGCTGGCCTTTGCGGTCCGGACGGCGACTGCCGACATCGCCGGGCCGCCATGCCGAACTTTCACGTTGCGGCCCGCGCACACTGCCCGACAGCCAGTCACTGGCCGACAGGGGCTGTTGCGCGACGGCGGCAAACGGCTGGACCGTCATGGCCGCTGTCAGGCATAACGCCAAGGTGCGCGTCAGGCAGGGACCGGCTTTAGTCACTGGCAGGCTCGGCCGTGTCATCAGTGGCGCCCAGTGCCAGCGGGCTGCGTGTTTCGGTGCGGTTTGGGGCCATATCACCGAAATAGGCATAGCCTGTAAGGCCGATCAGACCTGCCAGAACCAGCACAACCACTACTTTGATCATCCGCATCACATTCGCCTTTGCTCGACCGTGTTTTATTTGGCTTGGGCCGGTCTTACGCCGGTTTCTCCCGAATATATATGGCAATTTCCGAAAGATCACGTCATTCAGTGACCCGATTGACGGGGGTTGGAATGACCAAGGGCCTTACGCGCCATATCGTGCTGATCGGAATGATGGGTGCGGGGAAAACTGCCATCGGGACCGAGCTGGCCCGCAGGTTGCGGGTGCCATTCACTGATTCCGATGCGGAAATTGAATCGGCAGCCGCCATGACCATCAGTGAAATTTTCGACCGCGACGGCGAAGGCTTTTTCCGTGACCGCGAAAGTCAGGTGCTGACACGGCTGCTGGCAGCCCGTCCCGGCGTCGTGTCGACCGGCGGGGGGGCGTGGCTGCGGCCCGAAAACCGTGCCTGTATCCGCAGGCGTGGAATATCGGTCTGGCTGAACTGCCCGCCTGATGTTCTGTGGAACCGCGTGCGCCAGCGCAGCACCCGCCCGTTATTGAAAACCGCCGATCCCAAAGGCACATTGCTGCGGCTGCTGGCCGAACGCAGTCCGGTCTATGCCCGATCAGAGGTCGAATTCCTGTCCCATGCAGGTGACACCGTCGAGGGGTCGACCACACGGCTGATCGCGCAATTGCAGCAGGCCGATCCGAAACTGATCACCGAGGACAAATCATGACCGCACCTGTTACCGTCCATGTGCCTTTGGGCGACCGCGCCTATGACGTGCGGATCGGCACGGGTCTTATCAACCGCGCAGGGGTGGAAATCGCACCGCTGCTGGCACGGCCGCGTGTCGTTATCGTCACCGATGAAAATGTCGCCCCACTGCATCTGTCGCCCTTACAGGCCGCATTGAAGGCCGAAGGCATTGCGCATGAAACCCTGATCCTGCCTGCCGGTGAATCCACGAAAAGCTGGCCGCATCTGACCCGATGCGTCGAATGGTTGCTGGAACAGAAGGTCGAACGCCGCGATGTCGTTCTGGCCCTCGGGGGCGGGGTGATCGGCGATCTGGTCGGCTTTGCCGCATCGATCCTGCGGCGGGGGGTGCGGTTCGTGCAACTGCCGACATCGCTTCTGGCGCAGGTCGACAGCAGCGTCGGTGGCAAGACCGGCATCAACAGCGCACAGGGTAAAAACCTGATCGGTGCATTCCACCAGCCATCGCTGGTCTTGGCGGATATTTCAGTGCTGGAGACCCTGACGCCGCGCGATTTTCTGGCAGGCTATGGCGAGGTCGTCAAATACGGCATGCTGGGTGATGCCTTGTTTTTCGAGTGGCTGGAAAAGAATGCAACCGGACTGCGCGATGATCCAGCCCTGCGCCAGCAGGCGGTCGCCCATTCGGTGGCCATGAAAGCAGGTATCGTCACCCGCGACGAAACCGAACAGGGCGAACGTGCGCTGCTGAATTTGGGCCATACCTTCGGGCATGCGCTGGAACAGGCGACCGGATATTCCGATCGGTTGTTGCATGGCGAAGGTGTGGCCATCGGCTGTGCTTTGGCGTTCGATCTGTCGGCGCGAATGGGGCTGTGCAGTCAGGAAGACCCCAGCCGTGTTCTGGAACATCTTCGGCGGATGGGCATGCCGGCGCGCCTGTCCGATATTCCGGGTGATCTGCCCGATGATGCGGCGCTGATCGCCCTGATGGGACAGGACAAGAAGGTCGTGGACGGTCAGCTGCGCTTTGTTCTGGCGCATGGCATCGGACAGGCTTTTGTCAGCGATGGCGTTGACACCGACACGCTTGGCGCTGTCTTGCGCGACGCGCGCTAAGGCAGCAAGCGCCGCCATCCCCCATCAAGGGGAATGGCGGCGCTGGACGGCTGCGCCGTCCTGACTCTTTACCGCGACGCTGGTTCAGGTTTTGCGGGTTTTCAACATCTCTTCGACCATCTGATCGGCGATCTGGCTGGTCTGTTTTCCTTCGGTGCGTGCACGGGTCAGCATCTGGTCAACGCGACCCGCGATGGCAACCAGACGTTCCAGCCGCCATGCATCCGGCTTGGAGTGAATTTCGCTTGCGACGCTGATGATTCCGCCTGCGTTGACGACGTAATCGGGCAGATAGGTAATATCACGCGCGGCCAGCAGATTGGCGACATCTTCGGTGGCCAGCTGATTGTTGGCAGCGCCGCAGACCAGACGCGCTTGCAGCATGGGCACGCTGTCTTTGGTCAACACACCACCAAGGGCGCAGGGGGCGAAAATATCCATCGGTTGCTGGAAAACCTGATCGGGGGGGCAGATCGAGGCGCCAAGGCGGGATTGTGCGTCATCAAGTGCCATTTGATTGATGTCGGTGACCGTCAGCCTTGCGCCGGCTGCATGCAGCTTTTCGGCCAGTGACAGGCCGACATGGCCCAACCCTTGCACCAACACACGACGCCCCGTCAAGTCATCCGTGCCAAAGACATGCGCCGCACCAACTTTCAGGCAGCGAAACACCCCTTCGGCAGTCCAGGGCGAGGGATCGCCCGATGCACCGGACAGACCGACCGCATAGGGCGTCTGGCTGGCGGCATGGGCCATGTCTTGGGGTGAAATGCCGACATCCTCGGCGGTGAAGTAACGACCGGCCAGTGCATCGACGGCACGACCGAATGCCTGCATCAGCTGGGGCGTCTTGTCGTAACGGGCATCGCCGATGATGACGGATTTTCCACCGCCCAGCCCCAGATCGGCCATGGCGTTCTTATAGGTCATGCCGCGTGACAGCCGTGTCACGTCATGAATGGCCGCCTGATCATCGGCATAGGACCACATCCGGCACCCCCCCGCAGCAGGGCCAAGGGCCGTCGAATGGATGCAGATCAAAGCGCGCAGACCGGCATCGGGATCTTGGGCCAGCACCAACTGTTCGAATCCATCCGGGGTGGTCATATCGGTCAGAGTCAGTGCCATTGCATGTTTTCCTTGGGTAACGTGGATGTGCGGGGTGTGACCTCAGACCCCGACGCGGGCTATATTGCAAGTGCAGGATCATTTGCAAAGCCAAGGGCGGCGATTGCGCAAGACCTGTGCGTCCTGATGCGGATCACAGCAATGTCGGTCATTCCCAAAATTGGATACGGGCGACCCGTAGGCCGCCCGTATCAGATTTGATTCGTTGTTTTGGCCTGATCAGAACGGAATTTCGTCGTCGTAATCGGGACGACCGCCGCCCTGCGAACCACCGCCCGAACCGCCCGATGCCGGACCCGAGCCATAGCTGTCATAGCCGCCCTGATCGCGACCGCCGCCGCCCATGCCGCCACCGCCGCCGCCGCCCATGCTGCTGCCGCCTTCGCCGCGACCGTCCAGCATCTGCAAGGTGCTGTTGAAGCCGCGCAGGACAACCTCGGTGCTGTATTTATCCGCGCCGGACTGGTCCTGCCATTTGCGGGTTTCCAGCTGGCCCTCGATATAGACCTTGCTGCCTTTTTTCAGAAAACGTTCGACGACATTGACCAGACCCTCGGACAGGATCGAAACGCTGTGCCATTCGGTGCGTTCGCGACGTTCGCCGCTGGTGCGGTCTTTCCACTGTTCGGATGTGGCAATACGCAGGTTGGCGACCTTGCCGCCGTTCTGGAAACTGCGGATTTCCGGGTCGCGGCCCAGATTGCCGATCAGGATGACCTTGTTGACGCTGCCTGCCATGACGGAATTCCTTGGTGATGTTTTTCGGTTTCACAGGGGTCTATCGCAGCGCGACAGGGGCCTGCAAGCTATTCGCATTATAGCTTGAAGGCAGGAAGTCGCCCAGCCGCAATATGGCGCAAAGCAAGCAAGGTGGCATGCGCTTCCATTTCATGTATAGTCTGGGACAAAACAGGCGACAGCCAAAGCTGACAAGGACGAGGGACCGGAGATATGCGGATCAGAACTTCTGTGAAGGCGGTACTGTGCGTGGCATTGATGGGCGCCGTCGCGACGCCCGTCATGGCCGAGGGATTGCGACTTTCCGGCAGCTCCTCCAAATCCCGCGCCGACCAGTTTGCCCGACAGACACGTCTGATGGATTCGCGTCTTTCAACGCAATACCAGCAATCGACACGCCTGCAGCCCGGTGGGGCCAAAACCAATGTCGTGGTCGAGGAAGCGGTCAATATTCCGCGTTATACCGGTCGCCGCACCGAATATCTGCCCCATGCCCGCGCCGCCGCACAGCGCAACGGCATCCCCGAGGATCTGTTCCTGCGGCTGGTCCAACAGGAATCGGGTTGGAACCCCAACGCCAAGTCGCATAAAGGCGCGATGGGTCTGGCACAGCTGATGCCCGGCACGGCGGCAAAACTGGGCGTGAATGCCAGCGATCCGGTGCAGAATTTGAATGGCGGCGCGCGGTACCTGCGGATGATGTACAACCAGTTCGGCAATTGGAACCTTGCACTGGCGGCCTATAACGCCGGTCCGGGGGCTGTGCAGAAATACGGTGGTATTCCGCCATATCGCGAAACGCGCAATTATGTGCGGATTATCGCAGGCGGCTAAACGGATGAAAAAAGGGCCCTTCGGGGCCCTTTATCATTGTCAGCTGCGAAGTCCGGTCTTTTTCAGCAAACCCTTACGCTTGGCTTCATAGTAATAGCCCCGCGCATACCAGCCGACTGCCTTGTCAGGATCGCCATCGGCCACCATCCATGCGCCGCGCAGATATTTGACGCCGTAACGCAGGTTGGTATCGGCATCCAGCAATCCTGAATCCGGCCCCCGATACCCCATCGTCCGCGCCGTCTGTGGCACGATTTGCATCAGCCCGTAATAGGGGCCGTTGCGGGCATCGGGACGGTGATGGGATTCGCGCAAAATCACCCGCTGTACCAATGACGATGGTACGCCGTAATGGCGCGACCAGAAATTGATGCGCTGGCGCAGATAGGGCGTTTCATTGGGATAAAGACCGCTGGATTTCAAGCGGCTTGGTTTGCTGTTGCTGCTGTCACCGCAAGCGGCCAGTGCCAACAATGAAAGGACGGCAAAGCGCCGCCCCATCATCATACCGGTAGTTTTTGGGGGCATGGCCCCCCGATCTGCCGCCAGAGTGGCGTCAGACATGGATTGCCCCGCCGCCACAAGCCAAAGCAGCTTCGCGCACGGCTTCCGAGACTGTCGGATGCGCGTGGCAGGTCAGGGCCAGATCCTCGGCGGAGGCACCGAATTCCATGGCTACGCAAACTTCGTGGATCAGATCGCCAGCCGAGGGGCCGATGATGTGGCAGCCAAGGATACGGTCAGTTTCCGCATCGACGATCAGCTTCACAAAACCGTCGGCCTGCATCATCGCCTTGGCGCGCGCATTGCCCATGAAGGGGAACTTGCCGACCTTGACCTTACGGCCACCGGCCTTGGCAGCCTCTTCGGTCAGGCCGACGTTGGCAACCTCGGGGGTGGTATAGATGACGCCCGGAATCACGTCGTAATTCACATGACCATGCTTGCCTGCGATCACCTCGGCGACGGCCATGCCTTCGTCCTCGGCTTTATGGGCCAGCATCGGGCCGGGAACGGCGTCGCCGATGGCATAGATGCCTTTGACGCTGGTCGCCCAATGCTTATCGACATCGACATAACCGCGATCGGTCATCTTGACGCTCAAGCTGTCCAGACCCAGACCATCGACGGTCGGGCGACGGCCTGTAGCGACCAGCACGCAATCCGCCTCGATCACATGTTCGCTGTCGTCTTTTTTCAGGGCATAGGTAACTTTGCCTTTGCCGTCAGTGACCTCGGTGCTTTTGACCGCTGCGCCCAGAACGAATTTCAGGCCCTGCTTGGTCAGCAGCTTCTGGAATTGCTTTTGCACTTCGGCGTCCATGCCGGGCGTGATGACGTCCAGATATTCGACAACCGTAACATCCGCACCCAGACGCGAATAGACCGAGCCCAGTTCCAGCCCGATGACGCCTGCACCGATAACGACCATCGACTTGGGGATATTGGGAAGGGCCAGCGCACCGGTGCTGTCGACGACAACGCCGCCTGCATTGTCAACAGTGACGCCTTTCAGTTCGGAAGGTACCGAACCGGTGGCGATGACGATGTTCTTCGCCTCATGCACGGTGTCGCCGACCTTGACCTTGCCAGCGGCCTCGATTTGGGCCCAGCCCTTCAGCCAGTCGATCTTGTTCTTCTTGAACAGGAATTCGATGCCCTTGGTGTTGCCGTTGACGGTGTCCTGCTTATAGCCCTGCATCGTTGCCCAATCGACATCGACCTTTGCATTCATCAGACCCATCTTAGCGAAATTTTCGTGCGTTTCATGCAGCATATGGCTGGCATGCAGCAGCGCCTTCGACGGAATACATCCGACGTTCAGGCAGGTGCCGCCAAGGGTTTCGCGGCCTTCGACGCAAGCCACTTTCAGGCCCAGCTGTGCGGCCCGAATGGCGCAGACATAGCCGCCGGGACCGGCGCCGATCACGATCAGATCATACATGGAAATTCCTTTCTTTCGGACCGCAGGACAGGGGGCGTTGCGCCGCCCGTATCTTGACGGGATATTTTACATAAGCGTTCAGAACAGCGCCGCCACAATCATCACAACGGTCGCGGCAAATCCAACCGCCCAGATGACAGAGCGCCAAGGCACCCAGCCAAGGACATAGGCAGGCACATAAAGGATGCGGGCCAAAAGATAGACCCACGCGCATACTGCCGTCAGCCCCGAGGAAGCATCGCCAATCGTCACCACGACCACCGCAAGGGTGAACATGATCAGCCCTTCGAAGTGGTTGTTGAAGGCGCGCTGCAAACGGCCCGCCCGTCCGGTCAGCTGGGTCGAGATATTGTCGCGCGGGCTAAGTGCCGCAGCACGCCCGACCTGACGCTGCGCCACGACGGAATATGTGGCGAATTGTGCGACCTGTAACAAACCGGCAAGCGCAAGTGCGGTAACCTCGGCGGGCATGTTACGCAGTCTCCAGGAAATGGGCATCGCTGGCGGTGATACCGGCCTGCGTTTCAAAGACCTTGGCGGCACCCTGCAGATAATCGCGGGCCGCTTTGGCATCATTCACCTGATACAGCGCCCATGAATGACCGTCGCCTTCGGACCAGAGCTGCAGCAATGACAATCCATTGCGTCCCCGATCTTCGGCGTCGGCATCGAATGCCGTGCGGAAATCCGTGATGTTCTGGTGGGTATAGCGGATGATCAGCTGCATGATCTTGGCTCCGGTAAGGGTGGGATCATTTTCTGCCCTTGGCGCGAATGATGCAAGTCCGATCACATAACGCAGCGGGCGAAGGTGGAAGGAAACGCAACGGCGCGGCCTTCAGATCCATCCTGATGCGCATAGACAGGAAAAGGGGCCCGCCTAAGCGGACCCCCGATATCAGATCAAAGATCCATCAGCAGGCGGCGCGGATCTTCCAATGCTTCCTTGACGCGAACCAGGAAGGTCACAGCACCTTTGCCGTCAACGACGCGGTGGTCATAAGACAGCGCCAGATACATCATCGGACGGATCACAATCTGACCGCCGACAACGACCGGACGCTCCTGAATCTTATGCATGCCCAGAATGCCCGACTGCGGAGGGTTCAGAATGGGCGAGGACATCAGCGACCCATAAACACCACCGTTCGAGATGGTGAAGGTGCCGCCCTGCATTTCAGCCATCGACAGTTTGCCGTCGCGGCCTTTCAGACCCAAAGCGCCAATTTCTTTCTCGATCTCAGCAAAGCTTTTCTGGTCGGCGTCGCGGACAACCGGAACCACCAGACCCGAGGGCGTGCCAACAGCGACGCCCATATGGACGAAGTTCTTATAGACAACATCGGTGCCGTCGATTTCGGCGTTAACTTCCGGCACTTCTTTCAGCGCATGGCAGCATGCTTTGACGAAGAAGGACATGAAGCCCAGCTTGACCTTATGCTTCTTTTCGAAGGCATCTTTATATTCGTTGCGAAGCTGCATGACGCCGGACATGTCGGCCTCATTATAGGTGGTCAGCATCGCCGCGGTGTTCTGGGCGTCTTTCAGGCGGCGCGCGATGGTCTGGCGCAGGCGGGTCATCTTGACGCGTTCTTCACGGTCGGCGTCGCTGGCCGATGACGGCGCGCGGGGCGCAGCAGCAGGCGCTGGTGCCGATGCTTTGGCCACGTCTTCCTTCATAACACGACCGTCACGGCCCGAACCCTGAACCTGATCACGGCTGACGCCTTTTTCGGCCATGGCTTTTTTGGCCGACGGCGCATCCTCGACGTCCGAACGCAGGCGGGTTTCTTCGGGGCCTGCGTTTTTCAGCACGGTTTCCTGCGCGGTTGCAGGGGCGCTTGCTTTACCGGCGGCACCTTCGGTGATGATGGCCAGACGGGCCTTGGCATCGACCGTCGCGCCTTCTTCGGCCAGAATTTCGGCCAATACGCCCGCGGCAGGGGCCGGAACCTCGACCGAGACCTTATCGGTTTCCAACTCGCACAGCATCTCGTCGACCTCGACGCTGTCACCGGCTTTCTTGAACCAGGTTGCAACGGTCGCCTCGGTGACGCTTTCGCCCAGGGACGGAACCATCACGTCCACAGATTTACCGCTCATCTTGTCTTGTCCTTCGGGTGTTTCGGCGGCCTTGGGTTCTTCGGCCTTCTTGGTGGGGACAGCGGCACTGCCTGCCTCGTCGATCTGGGCCAGCAGAGCATCGGGGCCGACGGTTTCACCTTCGGCTGCCACAATTTCTGCCAACACACCAGCCGAGGGGCTGGGCACTTCGACGGTGACCTTATCGGTTTCCAGCTCGCACAGCATCTCGTCGATCTCGACGCGGTCGCCGGGTTTTTTGAACCAGGTGGCGATGGTGGCCTCGGTGACGGATTCGCCCAGTGCGGGCACGCGGACTTCGGTTGTCATCGGATCATCCTTCAAGGTTCAGTGCTTCGGCGACCAGCGCCGCTTGTTCAGTTTTATGGCGCGATGCCAGACCGGTGGCGACCGAGGCAGCAGCATTCCGACCGGCATAGCGGGCGCGCGAATGCTTGGCACCAAGACGTTCCAGCACCCATTCCAGATAGGGTTCGACAAAAGTCCAACCGCCCTGGTTCTTGGGTTCTTCCTGACACCAGACAACCTCGGCCTGCTTGAAGCGGCCCAGTTCCTTGATCATCGCCTGTGCGGGGAACGGATAGAACTGTTCCAGACGCAGCAGATAGACATCGTTGACGCCTGCTTCGTCGCGTTGTTTCAGCAAGTCGTAATAGACCTTGCCCGAACAGACGACGACGCGCTTGATCTTGTCATCCTCGACCAGTTTGGTGGGCGAAAGACCGCGCTGCGCATCATCCCACAGCACGCGGTGGAAGGTCGAACCGGTCTGGAATTCTTCCGCCTTGCTGACGGCCAGCGGATGGCGCAGCAGCGATTTCGGCGTCATCAGCACCAGCGGTTTACGGAAGCCACGATGGATCTGGCGGCGCAGGATGTGGAAATAGTTGGCCGGCGTCGTGCAGTTCGCGACGATCCAGTTGTCTTCCGCACAGCCTTGCAGGAAACGTTCCAACCGGGCCGAGCTGTGTTCGGGACCCTGACCTTCGAAGCCATGCGGCAGCAGCATGACCAGACCGGACATTCGCAGCCACTTCTTTTCGCCCGAGCTGATGAACTGGTCGAACATGATCTGTGCGCCATTGGCGAAATCGCCGAACTGCGCTTCCCACATGACCAGACTGTTCGGTTCGGCCAGCGAATAGCCGTATTCAAAGCCCAGCACCGCATATTCCGACAGCATCGAGTCGATGACTTCGTAGCGTGCCTGATCTTCGGTAATGTTGTTCAACGGATAGTAGCGCTGTTCGGTCTTCTGATCGGTAAAGGCCGAATGACGATGGCTGAAGGTACCGCGGGTGCTGTCCTGTCCGGCCAGACGAACGCCGTGACCTTCCGTGACCAGCGAGCCGAAGGCCAATGCTTCGGCGGTGGACCAGTCAAAGCCTTCGCCGGTTTCCAGCATCTGCTTTTTCGCCTCGAGCAGGCGACCGACGGTCTTATGCAGGTTCATGCCTTCGGGCACTTTGGTCAGCGCAGCGCCGACACGGGTCATCACCTCGGGTGAGATACCGGTTTCACCGGCAACATATTCCGCACCTTCGCGCGACAGGCCGGTCCATTTGCCATCCAGCCAGTCGGCCTTGTTCGGCTTATAATTTTTGCCGATCTCGAATTCTTCATTCAGATGCGCCTGGAACGCGCTCTTCATGTCATCGATCTCGCCTTCAGGGATCAGACCCTCTTTTGCAAGACGGTCGGTGTACAGCTGCAAGGTTGTCTTGTGCCCCTTGATGCTGTTGTACATCGCGGGGTTGGTGAACATCGGTTCGTCGCCTTCGTTGTGACCGAAGCGGCGATAGCAGAAGATGTCCAGAACAACGTCCTTGCGGAACTTCTGGCGGAATTCGGTGGCAACCTTGGCGGCATGGACCACAGCTTCGGGGTCGTCGCCGTTGACGTGGAAGATCGGTGCTTCCACCATCAGCGCGATATCCGTCGGATAGGGCGAGGTGCGGCTGAAATGCGGTGCAGTGGTGAAACCGATCTGGTTGTTCACGATGATATGCATGGTGCCGCCGGTGCGGTGACCGCGGATACCCGACAACTGCAGACATTCGGCCACGACGCCCTGACCGGCGAATGCCGCATCACCATGCAGCAGGATTGGCAGCACCGAGGTGCGCGCCTTGCGGTCGCCCATCTGGTCGGTCTTGGCGCGGGCTTTGCCCAGCACAACCGGGTTCACAGCCTCAAGGTGGCTGGGGTTCGCGGTCAGTGACAGGTGGACATTGTTGCCGTCGAATTCACGATCCGAGCTGGCCCCAAGGTGGTATTTCACATCGCCAGAGCCATCCACATCCTCGGGCTTGAAGCTGCCGCCCTGAAATTCGTGGAAAATGGCGCGGTAAGGTTTGGACAACACATTGGCCAGAACCGACAGACGACCGCGGTGCGGCATGCCGACCACAATATCCTTAACGCCCAAGGCACCGCCGCGCTTGATGATTTGTTCCATCGCGGGGATCAGCGCCTCGGCACCGTCCAGACCGAAACGCTTGGTGCCCATGTATTTAACATGCAGGAACTTTTCAAAGCCCTCGGCCTCGACCAGTTTGTTCAGGATCGCACGGCGGCCTTCGCGGGTGAAGGCGATTTCCTTGCCATAACCTTCGATCCGTTCCTTCAGCCATGCAGCCTCTTCGGCGTTCGAGATATGCATGTATTGCAGCGCGAATGTGCCGCAATAGGTCCGCTGCATCAGGTCGGCAATCTGGCGGATCGAGGCAACCTCGAGGCCCAGAACATTGTCGATGAAGATCGGGCGGTCCATATCGGCAGGGCCGAAGCCATAGGTTGCAGGCTTCAGTTCGCCATTGTCAGGCACGTCGCGCAGACCCAGCGGGTCCAGATCGGCGTGCAGGTGACCACGGATGCGGAACGCACGGATCAGCATCAGCGCGCGGATGCTGTCCAGCACGGCCTGACGCATCTGGTCGGTCGTCAGCTTGACGCCTTTTTCTTCCGCTTTGGCGGCAATCTTCTTGATGGCGGCATCTGCATCGCCCTTGGACGCAGCGGGCCATTCGCCCGTCAGCGCGGCGGTGGTGTCATCCTGCGGGACGGGGGGCCAGTCGGTACGCTTCCAGCTGGCGCCTTCAGCCTCGCGGACGGCATCGGCTTCGGCATCGCCAAGATCGCGGAAAAACGCGTCCCATGCCTGATCGACCGCAGCCGGATCCTTGGCCCACTGGCCATAAAGCTGTTCCACATAGGCCGCATTATGGCCCTGCAGGAACGATGAATCGTGGAAATCAGAGTTTTTTGGCTGGTCGGTCATGGCTGGTCCCCGTTCAGGGCAAGGAGAGGGAAATGCGGTGTCAGGCGCAGTGGATATCGAAGATGCGGGCGCCGGGATCGGCAAATGGGTCAATGCGCGGCTGTTGGACAATGCGCAACGGCGCCCGTCGTTCCAACCCGCATAGCGCCACCGCTGCCTGCGATTCGGCATTTGGCGGTGCGGTCGAGGGGTGATAGATCACCCGCCAGCCGAAATCCCTGCGCGCGACTGTCCGCACCGAGGCGGGCGGAAGACCGCTGGCCTGATGCAGATTAGTGCGCGCCGGAATGCCGCCGGGCAGAATGTCGGTCGTCATGCGATCACCGCAGGACGCAAGGGTCAGAAACGCCAGCACCGACAAAGGAAATCCACGCCCGGTCGCTGGGTGCGTCCGGCATGGCTGCGGCTCGGGGGCGCGCTGTCCAGTCAATGTCACGGTTCTGTCCCTTCATACTATCTGCCCCCCATAGTTAGACGTGGGGGGCAAACAGTCAAATCATCAGGCGTTGATCGCCTTCAGAACGGCTTCGCCAAGACCTGCGGGGCTGTCTGCAACGACGATACCGGCCTTTTTCATGGCTTCGATCTTCGATTCCGCATCGCCTTTGCCGCCCGACACGATCGCACCGGCATGGCCCATGCGACGACCCGGAGGTGCGGTGCGACCGGCGATAAAGCCTGCGGTCGGCTTCCACTTGCCCTTGCGCTTCTGCTCGGCCAGGAATTCGGCTGCTTCTTCTTCGGCGGAACCACCGATTTCACCGATCATGATGATGGATTCGGTTTCATCGTCATCAAGGAACATCTGCAGCACGTCGATGTGTTCCATCCCCTTGATGGGGTCGCCACCGATACCAACAGCCGAGGACTGGCCCAGACCGACGTCGGACGTCTGCTTGACTGCCTCATAGGTCAGGGTGCCCGAACGCGACACAACGCCGACCGAACCACGGCGGAAGATGCTGCCCGGCATGATGCCGATCTTGCATTCGTCCGGCGTCATGATGCCCGGGCAGTTCGGGCCGATCAGGCGCGATTTGCTGTTCATCAGGGCGCGCTTGACGCGCATCATGTCCAGAACCGGAATACCTTCGGTGATCGCGATGATCAGCGGGATTTCGGCGTCGATGGCTTCCAGAATCGAATCCGCTGCGAACGGGGGCGGGACATAGATCACGCTTGCATTTGCGCCGGTCACGGCCACGGCTTCATGGACCGAGTTGAAGACAGGCATGCCCAGATGGTCCATGCCGCCTTTGCCGGGGGTCACACCGCCGACCATCTTGGTGCCATAGGCGATTGCCTGTTCGGTGTGGAACGTGCCTTGGGATCCGGTGATCCCCTGGCAGATGACTTTGGTATTCTTGTCAACGAGAACGGCCATCATGGCCTCCTTGCGTAGGGGTGCGACTTGGCGCACCGATGTTCCGGAACGCCGCGCCAGCAAGGCGCGGCCAGAGGATCATGCTTAGCCTTTGACCGCTTTCACGATCTTCTGCGCTGCATCCGACAGGTCGTCGGCTGCGATCACATTCAGGCCGCTACCCGCAATGATCTCTTTGCCCAGTTCGACATTGGTGCCTTCCAGACGGACCACCAGCGGAACCTGCAGGCCGACCTCTTTCACGGCGGCAATAATGCCTTCCGCGATGATGTCGCAGCGCATGATGCCGCCAAAGATGTTGACCAGAATGCCTTTGACGTTCTGGTCGCTGGTGATGATCTTGAAGGCCTCGGTGACCTTTTCCTTGGTCGCGCCGCCACCTACGTCAAGGAAGTTGGCGGGTTCGGCGCCGAACAGCTTGATGATGTCCATAGTGGCCATGGCCAGACCGGCACCGTTCACCATGCAGCCAATTTCGCCGTCCAGCGCGATGTAGTTCAGGTCGAACTTGGAAGCTGCCAGTTCTTTGGCATCTTCTTCGGTTTCGTCGCGCAGGGCCAGCATGTCGGCCTGACGATAAAGGGCGTTGTTGTCGAAGCCCATCTTGGCGTCCAGGCACTTGATGTTGCCTTCGGGCGTCACGATCAGCGGGTTGATCTCCAGCATCTCCATGTCTTTGTCGATGAACAGGCGATACAGGTTGCGAACCAGCGCAACACACTGCTTGACCTGCTGGCCTTCCAGACCCAACGCGAAAGCAACGCGGCGGCCATGGAAATCCGACAATCCCGATGCGGGATCAACGCTGAAGCTGACAATTTTCTCGGGGGTGTTGGCGGCAACATCCTCGATGTCCATGCCGCCTTCGGTCGAGGCAACAAACGACACGCGCGAGGTCTGGCGATCAACCAGCATCGCCAGATACAATTCGCGGGCAATGTCCGAACCGTCTTCGATATAGATGCGGTTGACCTGCTTGCCTGCGGGACCGGTCTGGTGCGTAACCAGCGTGCGGCCCAGCATCTGACGGGTCAGTTCTTCGGCTTCGGTGACGGATTTTGCCAGACGAACGCCGCCTTTTTCACCGGCTTCGGCTTCTTTGAAATGGCCCTTGCCGCGTCCACCTGCGTGGATCTGGGCTTTCACAACCCAAAGCGGGCCGTCCATTTCGCCTGCTGCCGACTTTGCTTCGTCGGCCTTGGTCACGATGCGACCATCGCTGACGGGCGCGCCGTATTGACGCAACAGCGCCTTGGCCTGGTATTCGTGGATGTTCATCTCGACCCCCTCATTCGGTTCGACAGATTTGGGGGCAATGTTGCATATGGGAAAGGGCCACTAAAACGTTTTTCCCTTAAAATGCAGAAAACAGGCGGGTTCTTGCTTAATGTGATCACACGTTGAAACGCTGTGATCACAAAGATTGCGACGGATGGCACGGGCTGCTTGATTCGGATGCGCTTTGCCGGCGACCTAGTTCAAAAGCAGCATATACAGAACCGCACGGCCGCCGAACATTTGCAGGAAGGCTTCCAGATTATCCGATCCGACGGTCAGGCCCGGTCGCAGATAGGGCAGGGCGGCGGTCCCCTGAACCCAATCCGCCACCCCGACCGGTTGCGGATCTTGCAGCCACATGGACAGATCAACGCCATATCCCGGCGCAAAACGCCAGAAAGGGACCAGCATCTTGCCCTTCAACACCTGATCCATGTCATCCAGCACCGTCAGCCAAAGCGCCCCTGTCCCCTCGGGCAGAACAAAGCCCGCAGCAGCCTGTTGGGTGTTATTGGGAATCCATTCGCGATCATTGTCGGTTTCCGCCTTCACGGCCTGCCAGAAATCAATATTTGCGGTCACCATATCCTGCAAATGACGGCTGGCGGTGCGGGTCAGTTCGGGGTCCGGCTGCTGGCGCAATGTCTGCACAACCACGGCAAGGCGATCGACCAGCGGGCCGTATTGCTGTGCCTGCCGGTGCAGGTTCGGCGCACGCGCCATCTGTCCCGGAGGCTGGGCGAATTGCTGGGTCAATATGTCTGTCAGCTTGATTTGTTCCGCCAGCGCAGGCGCGGGATCGAAGGCAAGGACCAGCGTGGCAGCAGCCTCGACCAGATGGGTATAGGCGCGCAGCCAATGCATATCGGACGTGTCAAAGCGGATCGGGGTCAGGTCGTCTGTACGAAAGAAGACGGTCAGAGGGACCAGATCTTCATCCTTGGTCCGGATGCCGTCGGCGTTCACATCCAGCCATAGATCGTCCAGATCCAGCACCAGCGCCGCATCGGTGGCGGGCAGGGCGCTGCGGGTGTTCTGCATCGCCTGCGCCAGATCGGTCATGATGGTATTAACGGCGTCGGCCTGCATCGGCTGCGGATCGGGGTTAGGTGGCAAAGACGTGCCGAGCAGGGGCAGCGGCACCAGTGGTTCGGTCGCACCAATGCGCCAGCGGGCCTGATATCCAGCCTCTATTCCTGCAAGAAAGGTCACAGCCGACAGCGCCATGTCGCGTTCCGGCGAGGGTGGTTGCGCCGACAGCGTTTCAGCCGTGCGCGCCAGCCCCGTTTCGGCAATCATCCCCGAGGTGGTGGTATCATCCGCAAAGGCCGGACCGGCGATCAGGCTTAGAACAGCAAGCAAACGGCGCATCCGGCACCCCTTTGAATGTGAAAACGGCGCGCCAAACATGGCGCGCCGTTCCCAAAGTCACAAGTCGCCGGATCGATTATGCCAGCGAGGCGTCGATGCCCTTACAAGCCGCGACCAGACCTTTGACGGCGTCGGTCGACTTGTCGAACATCGCCTGTTCGTCCTTGTTCATCGCAATCTCGATGACTTTTTCAACACCGTTCGCGCCGATCACGGTCGGAACGCCGACATACATGCCGTCAAGGCCGTAAGCGCCCGACACATGTGCCGCGCAAGGCAGAACGCGCTTCTGGTCTTTCAGATAGGCTTCGGCCATTTCGATGGCGCTGGTCGCGGGCGCATAGAAGGCGCTGCCGGTTTTCAACATGCCGACGATTTCTGCGCCGCCATCACGGGTGCGCTGGACGATGGCGTCCAGTTTTTCCTGCGTGGTCCAGCCCATCTTGACCAGATCGGGCAAAGGAATGCCTGCGACGGTCGAATAGCGGGTCAGCGGAACCATGGTGTCGCCGTGGCCGCCCAGAACGAATGCGGTAACGTCCTTCATGGACACATCGAATTCCAGCGACAGGAAATGGCGGAAGCGTGCCGAATCCAGAACGCCAGCCATGCCGCAGACCTTGTTATGGGGCAGGCCGCTGAATTCGCGCAGCGCCCAGACCATCGCGTCCAGCGGGTTGGTGATGCAGATCACGAATGCGTCCGGTGCGTGGGCTGCAATGCCTTCGCCGACCGACTTCATGACTTTCAGGTTGATGCCCAGCAGGTCATCACGGCTCATGCCCGGCTTGCGCGGAACGCCAGCGGTCACGATGCAAACATCTGCGCCGGCGATGTCGGCATAGTCGTTGGTGCCCTTCATGCGGGCGTCAAAGCCTTCGGACGGGCCCGACTGGGCAATATCCAGTGCTTTGCCCTGCGGCGTTCCTTCGCTGATGTCGAACATGATGACATCGCCAAGTTCTTTCATCGCAGCCAGATGTGCCAGCGTGCCGCCAATTTGCCCCGCACCGATAAGTGCGATTTTGGGTCGGGCCATGGGTAACCTCCGAATACATTATGGAATGTTGCGTAGGGGTTAAGGCGTTGCGCAATGAATCGCAAGTGAGTCGTGCTGCAACGCGGCGGTCGGCACAGCACCACTTGCCAAAATTGCGCGTCCACGCCAAGCCTTGCACGTCATGCAAGGGGGTGGGGATATGCTTGATCTGACAGTGGCGGGATGGATTCTGGCGGTGATTTCGGCGACGGCTGTCGGCTTGTCGAAGGGGGGATTGGCGATGGTGGGAATCATCTCGGTCCCGTCGATGTCGCTGGTGATGTCGCCCGTTCAGGCAGCGGGTCTGCTTTTGCCGATCTATGTGATTTCCGATGTCGGCGGGCTGCTGGCCTTTCGCCGTGACTTTGATTTGCGGGTGCTGGCCTGTTCGTTGCCAGGGGCAATGGTCGGGATATTTGTCGGCTGGGCGACGGCGTCTGTCGTGCCGGTCTGGGGCGTGACGCTGATTGTGGGGGTCATCGGTCTGGGCTTTGCGCTGAATGCGTTGCTGCGTCCGCGGCTGGATAAGGCGCCGCGCCGTCCGTCGCTGTTTGCAGGCAGCCTTTGGGGCAGTCTGGCCGGATATACCAGCTTTGTCAGCCATTCCGGCGCGCCCTTATGGCAGGTTTATGCCCAGCCGTTGCGCCTGTCGCCGTTGATCTTTGCGGGTACCACGACGTGGTTCTTTGCTGTGGGCAATTGGGTCAAGCTGATCCCCTATGCGCTGTTAGGGCAGTTTTCATCCGCCAATCTGGCGACTGCAGCCGTGTTGATGCCGGTCTCGCTGGTGGCGGTTTGGGTCGGCCTGCGGGTGGTCAAGATCATTCCCAAAGACCTGTTTTACAAGCTGATCACATGGGGCCTTTTGCTGGTTTCCCTACGTTTGATCTGGCAGGCTTTCGCAAGCTGACGCCGCACTGCGGCAAGTTTTATATTGCGATTCATGCCGCGTCGCGGCAGTCTGACGCAACTTTGTTACCCAGAGGATGCCATGGCCCGCCCTTACCGTTCCGTTCTGTATATTCCCGCCGCCAACGACCGCGCCATGGAAAAGGCGCGGGGTCTGCCCGCCGATGCAATCATTTTCGACCTTGAGGATGCCGTTGCCCCCGATCAGAAAGCCGCCGCCCGCCAAGGGTTGCAGCAGGCTTTGTCACAGCATTACGGCCCGCGCGCCCGTATTCTGCGGATCAACGGGCTGGCCACCGAATGGGGCAGGGATGATGCGCGGGCCTGTGCAAAGCTGGCCGATAAGATCGACGCCGTTCTGATCCCCAAGGTGGACAGCCCGCAGGATCTGGATGCCATTGCCGACCTGATCCCCGACACGCCGCTTTGGGCGATGATGGAAACGCCCTTGGGAATGCTGAACGCCGCCGCTATCGCCGTGCATCCGCGTTTGCAGGGGATGGTGATGGGCACCAATGATCTGGCAAAAGATCTGGGCACCCGCTTTTGCGCCGACCGCCTGCCGATGATGGCGGGGCTGGGGTTATGCCTGTTGGCGGCCAAAGCGCATGGGGTGGTGATCATCGACGGGGTCTTCAACGCCTTCAAGGATGACGATGGGTTGCGCGCCGAATGTGATCAGGGCCGCGATATGGGTTTCGACGGCAAGACGCTGATCCATCCTGCCCAGCTGGAGATTGCGAACCAAGCCTTCGCCCCGACAGATGCCGAAATCGACCTTGCCCGCCGCCAGATCGACGCATTCGATGATGCCACCGCCCAAGGCAGGGGTGTCGCTGTCGTCGATGGCAAGATCGTCGAGAACCTGCATGTCGCCACCGCACGCGACATTTTGCAAAAGGCGCAGGCGATTGCGGAAATGGCGCATTAAGCGCAAGGTGCCGTCAAACGCATTCCAGCAAAAGGAAGCCAGATGCTGATCCTGATCCTTGGTGTTGCCCTGTGGTGGGCTGCACATCTTTATAAACGCGCGGCACCTGCCCAACGGGCCGCAATGGGCGGTAAGGGACGCAAGATCGTCGCCGGATTGCTGGCCTTGTCGATTCTGCTGATGATCATCGGCTATCGCATGGCGGACGGTGCGTTTTTCTGGGGCCCCAGCGCGCCCTTGGTGGGCATCAACAACCTTCTGGTTCTGGCGGCTTTCTATATGTTCGCCGCATCGGGCATGAAAACCCGTGTCACCGCCTATACCCGCCATGCAATGCTGTGGGGCTTTTCGCTTTGGGCCGTCGCGCATTTGGTGGTCAATGGCGATACGCCGTCATTCATTCTGTTCGGCGGCTTGCTGGTCTGGGCGCTGGTTGAAATGCAGGTCATCAACCGCGCGTCCGAATTGGTCCGCCCCACCGGTCCCTTCCCGATCAGGAAAGAGATGATGGCTCTTGCAGGCGCAGTGATCGTCATGCTGGTTGTCGGCGCAATCCACGGCCTTATCGGCCCCTCACCCTTCGGAGGCGCATGATGCCCACCCTTTACCGTTTCATCACCGATGACGACACATCGCAATTCTGCCATCGCATCAGCGAGGCTTTGTCCAAGGGCTGGGCGCTGCAGGGCGATCCCGCCATGTCGTTCGATGCCGCACGTGGTGTCATGCGCTGCGGTCAGGCCGTCACCAAAGAGGTCGAGGCGGAATACCATCCCGACATGAAGCTGGGGCAGCAATGACCAAGACCAATGCCGGACGGTTCTTCGATGATTACACCCTTGGTCAGGTCATCCGCCACGCCTCTCCGCGCACCATCGCAGAGGGCGAGCGGGCGTTGTATCACGCGCTTTATCCGATGCGCCATGCGCTGTATTCATCCGATGAATTCGCGATCTCTGTCGGCTTGGATGGCAGTCCGCTGGATGATCTGCTGGCGTTCCATACGGTCTTTGGCAAAACCGTTCCCGATATCAGCCTGAATGCCATCGCCAATCTGGGTTATGCCCAAGGGCGCTGGCTGCAGCCTGTCTGGCCGGGCGACACGCTGCGGGCCGAAAGTCAGGTGATCGGGTTAAAGGAAAACTCGAACGGAACATCGGGCGTGGTCTGGGTGCGGACCTGCGGGCTGAATCAGGTTGACGAACCGGTGCTGGATTACGTCCGCTGGGTGATGGTACGCAAACGCGATGCCAGCAGCCCCGCACCCACGACGGTCATTCCCGATCTGCCCGATGCGGTCACGGCCAGCGATCTGGCCATCCCGACCGATCTGGATTTCACCGAATATGACTTCAGTCTGGCGGGGGAACCGCATTGCTGGGGCGATTACGCCATTGGCGAACGCATCGATCATGTGGACGGCGTGACCATTTCCGAGGCTGAACATATGCTGGCCACCCGCATGTGGCAGAACACCGCCAAAGTGCATTTCGACGCGACCCATCGCGAAGACGGCAAGCGTCTGGTCTATGGCGGGCATGTTATCAGTCTGGCGCGGGCGCTATCCTTTAACGGGTTGGCCAACGCGCAGATGATCGTGGCACTGAACGGTGGCACCCATGCGAACCCCTGCTTTGCAGGCGATACCATCCGCGCATGGTCCGAGGTGCTGGACAAAGCCGAAACCGCTGCCCCGGGCGTCGGTGCCATCCGCTTGCGTCTGGTCGCGACCAAGGGCGACAGCGCGGAATTCCCGTTGCACGGTGCTGATGGCAAATACCTGCCGCAGGTGCTGCTGGATCTGGATTACTGGGCGCTGATCCCGACGAATGGCGACTCGGTCCACTGACAAGGACTTCGGGTCCGACCTGTCAGGGGCAACCGGACATGGCACGGCGTGAACTGCGCCCTGCCATGTGATCACACGCTGTGCAGCTGTGATCACAAAGGCGGAAAACCGCGGCATTTCATCACGCGGGGTGGTATCTGTCCGTGACAGGTGCCAATATCAGGATCAATAAAGGCGCCAATCGCCAGCCCGCGCGGCCAGCCCAGGATGTCTGCCTTAGGGTATCTGCGACGGGATAAGCCAGAACCGACATAGGAGGGCCGACTATGGCCGACGTGAACCGGGGTAACCGGCCGCTTTCCCCCCATCTTCAGGTCTATCGCCTGCCGTTGCCGGCAATTACCTCCATACTGACACGCATTACCGGCCATGCGCTGGTGGCGGGCATTCTGTTGCTGGTCTGGTGGCTGGTTGCCGCTGTCAGCAGCCCCGATGCCTTTGCAACCGCCGACTGGGTCCTGCGGTCCTGGCTGGGCTTTCTGATCATGACGGCATCGACTTGGGCGCTGTGGTTCCACGCGCTGTCGGGTGTCCGTCACCTGTTCTATGACAACGGTATGGGCCTTGAGATCGAGGACGCCAAACGCGCCTCTTGGGGCATCATCATCGGTTCGGTCGCGCTGACCGTGCTGAGCCTGATCATCTTCTTCATCGGCTGAGGGCAACATGCGGTACATCACACCACGTAAAGCGGCCCAAGGTCTGGGCTCGGCACGCGCCGGCACGGCGCATCACCAAAGCATCACGATGAGCAGCTATGCGCTGATCATCCTGACCCCGTTGTTCCTGATTGCCGTGGGCGGCGCCATCGGCCTGCCTCAGGATCAGGTTATGGCGCACTTCGGACGTCCGTTCCCCGGCATCATCACTGCGATGTTTGTGATCGTGGGAATGCTTCACTTCATCAAAGGCTCTCAGGGTGGGGCGATCGCGGATTATGTCCACGGCAAGACCCAGCAACTGACCATGGTTGCCATCGCAATTTTCGGCTGGGGCGTTATTGCCGCCGCGATCTTTGCACTGGCAAAGATGGCCTTCACCACCCCAGCGATCTGAGGACGACATGGCTGCATACGAAATCCAAACGCATGAATATGACGTCGTCGTGGTTGGCGCTGGTGGCGCAGGTCTGCGCGCGACGCTTGGCATGGCTGAACAGGGTCTGCGCACCGCTTGCGTGACCAAGGTCTTCCCGACCCGTTCGCACACCGTTGCCGCACAGGGCGGCATCGCTGCGTCGCTGTCCAACATGGGGCCCGACAACTGGCAGTGGCATATGTATGACACCGTTAAGGGCTCGGACTGGCTGGGCGACACGGACGCCATGGAATATCTGGCGCGAGAGGCCCCCAAAGCCGTTTACGAGCTGGAACATTACGGCGTTCCCTTCAGCCGCACCGAAGATGGCCGCATTTATCAGCGTCCTTTCGGCGGCCACACCACCGAATTCGGCGAAGGCCCCCCCGTGCAGCGCACCTGCGCCGCTGCCGACCGCACCGGCCACGCCATCCTGCACACGCTTTACGGTCAGTCGCTAAAGCATAACGCGGAATTCTTCATTGAATATTTTGCGCTGGACCTGATCATCACCGACGGTCGCTGCACCGGCGTTGTCTGCTGGAAGTTGGACGACGGCACCATGCATGTCTTCAACGCCAAGATGGTGGTGCTGGCGACGGGCGGTTATGGCCGCGCCTACTTCAGTGCAACCAGCGCCCATACCTGCACCGGCGACGGTGGTGGCATGGTGGCCCGCGCGGGTCTGGCCCTGCAGGATATGGAGTTCGTGCAGTTCCACCCGACCGGCATCTATGGCTCGGGCTGTCTGATCACCGAAGGTGCACGCGGCGAGGGTGGTTACCTGACCAACAGTGAAGGCGAGCGTTTCATGGAACGCTATGCGCCGACCTATAAGGACCTTGCCAGCCGCGACGTGGTCAGCCGCTGTATGACGATGGAGATCCGCGAGGGTCGCGGCATCGGCGCAGATCAGGATCACATCTTCCTGAACCTGATGCACCTGCCGCCGGAAAGTCTGGCCGAACGTCTGCCGGGTATCAGCGAGTCGGCGAAAATCTTTGCGGGCGTTGATGTCACCAAGGAACCGATTCCGGTGATCCCGACCGTGCATTACAACATGGGCGGTATCCCCACAAACTATTGGGGCGAAGTGCTTGCGCCCACGGAAGAAAACCCCGATGCGACCTTCCCCGGCCTGATGGCTGTGGGCGAGGCTGGTTGTGCATCGGTCCATGGTGCGAACCGCCTTGGCTCGAACAGCCTGATCGACCTTGTGGTCTTCGGACGTGCCTCAGCGATCCGTGCGGGCGAAGTCATCGACCGCGAGGGTGCCGTTCCCGCCACCGACCAATCACAGGTCGATAAGGCGCTGGCGCGGTTTGATGCATTGCGCAACGCCAACGGATCGACCCCGACGGCTGTCCTGCGCGACCAGATGCAGCGCACCATGCAGGCCGATGCTGCTGTCTTCCGCACCGACGCCACGCTGGCCGAAGGTGTCCAGAAGATGGAAGCCATCGCTGGCAAGATGGACGACATCAAGGTCACGGATCGCGGTCTGATCTGGAACACCGACCTGATGGAAGCGCTGGAACTGACGAACCTGATGCCGAACGCATTGGCGACCATTGTCGCTGCCGAAGCGCGCAAGGAAAGCCGTGGCGCGCATGCCCATGAAGACTATCCCGAGCGGGATGACGCCACATGGCGCAAGCATTCGCTTGCACGTGTGGACGGGAACAAGGTTAAACTGGACTATCGTCCCGTCCACCTTGACCCGCTGACCACTGTCGAACAGGGCGGCATTGACATGAACAAGATCGCTCCGAAGAAAAGGGTTTACTGATGCGCTTCAATCTTATCGCCGCCTTTGGCCTGACCGCCGCCACGCTGGCGGGCTGCGTTGCACCGGTTCCGGTTGCCGGCCCCGCCGTGCCATCGGCACCGGTGTCCACGCCCACCACGCCGACGGTTCTGGATGCAGCATCGCGGACCGTGGCCCGCAATGTCGTGAATTCGGAAATGCAAAAGCGCCTGCCGGGCGTGGACGTGTCGCCCTACACCGATTGTGTCGTCAACAACGCCTCGACGGCTGAACTGATCGACATCGCACAGGCATCGCGCGCCGGCGCAAGCGGAACGGCAGATAGCGTTGCATCGATCGTGTCGCGCCCCGCCACGACGCAATGCATCGCCTCGGCTGCCCGTTCGGCCTGATGGTATGACGGTGCAGGCAACCCCCTTGGCTGCGGTATCGCTTCTGGCGATGCTGTCGGCTTGCGGTCCGATCCCTGTGGATCAGGCCGAAAGGGTTTGCCTGCGTGACGCCGAATTGGCCCGTGCGCCGCAGACGGATATGTCTGTGGGTATTGGCACAGGTTCGGGCGGAACACACAGTTTCGGCCGGATCAATATGCAGATCAGCGGTGATTACATTGCCGGTCGTGATCCCGCGCAGGTGTTTGACGATTGTGTCATGCGCCGTTCGGGTGAAACGCCGCAGCGCGGTTTGGGCGAACAACCCGGCTGGCAGGGGCGGGCCTGATGCAGCAGGACAACGACCAGAACCCGATGCGTCCCCTGATCGTGCATTTCGGGGTGCAAAAAACCGGCACAACCTCGCTTCAGCGGTTCTTGAAGCTGAATGCCGACAGTATCGCCGACCAGTTGATCATCCGCACGCCCGAAGAAGGGACACCCATGCGTCCTTTGGGTCGCGCGGCCATTGCGGCCAGCCTTGGCGACAGTGACGATCTGCGCAAAGCCCTGCGCGTTGCATTCGAAGACGTGCTGGACACCATTCCCGACGGGCCGCAGGGCGTGCTGCTAAGCCATGAAAATCTGGCGGGTGCCATGCCGGGAAATGCTGGTGTGACGCGTCTTTTTCCCGCCCTGCCGCGCTTGCTGAAGGTGCTGGATACGGTCGCACATGCCCGCGGTTTCGATCCGCATTACGTATTCTACACGCGCAAGATGGATGCGTGGAAATCCTCGGTCTGGGCACAGGCGGTGCGGACCGATGGCTATAGCGACACCCGTGACGCCTTTCTGGCGCAGGTTGCCGATCTGCCCGGTTGGGGCGATCTGGAACGCCGCTTGACCAAGGTGTTGGGCAAGGACCGCGTCACCCGCCTGATGCTTGGGGCGGAAACCCATCCCGACCGTCCGGGGCAACAACTGCTGGCGCTGGCCGGAATGCCGGCTGCGCGTATCAATGCGTTGCCGCCGTTGCAAGGCCGCGCGATGGAGCGTCTTAACGACGGCTCGACCGAATTTCTTCGCCGGCTCAACGGGCTGGCGCTTAATCCCCATGCGCGGGGCAAGGTCGTTGATCTTGTCTCGCAATCACAAACTCTGTTCACGGCTGACATGCCGTCCGAAGGCACTCTCTGAAAGGAGCACCCAATGGTCCAGTTCACGCTACCCAAGAACAGCCAGATCCGCGTTGGCAAGACCTGGCCCAAGCCCGAGGGCGCGACCAACGTCAAGAAGTTCAAGATCTATCGCTGGGATCCGGAAACCGGTGAAAACCCGCGTCTGGACACCTATTTCATCGATCTGGACAAATGCGGTCCCATGATGCTGGACGCGCTGATCAAGATCAAGAACGAGATCGACCCCACGCTATCCTTCCGCCGGTCCTGCCGTGAAGGCATCTGCGGATCTTGCGCAATGGTCATCGACGGCGGCAACCACCTTGCCTGTATCTATGGCATCGACGAGGTTGCGGGCGATGTCGCCATCTATCCACTTCCACATTTGGCCGTGGTCAAGGATCTGATCCCCGATCTGACGCATTTCTATGCGCAGCATGCCTCGGTGAACCCCTATCTGCAGACGAAATCACCTACGCCCGGTAAGGAATGGAAGCAGTCGATCGAAGACCGCAAGAAGCTGGACGGACTTTACGAATGCATCCTCTGTGCGTCCTGTTCGACGGCTTGCCCGTCCTATTGGTGGAACGGCGATCGCTATCTCGGACCGGCCGCGCTGTTGCACGCCTATCGCTGGATTGCGGACAGCCGCGACGAAGCCACGGGCGAGCGTCTGGACGAGCTGGAAGATCCGTTCAAACTGTATCGTTGCCACACGATCATGAACTGCACGAACACTTGCCCCAAGGGTCTGAACCCTGCCAAGGCGATTGCGTCGATCAAGCACATGATGGTCGAACGTTCGGCCTAAGATATCACCAAGGGGCCGCGTGCCCCTTGGACCTGTCATGCAAAAGGGCCAGAGGTTTTAGCCTCTGGCCCTTTTTGTTGTCGAATGGCTGGATCAGCCTTCGATGCGCGTAAAATCCGCAACCTGACGACCGGCTTCGCGAATCCGCGACAGCAAGTTCAAGCGGTTGCGACGCACGATCTGGCTGTCGGTATTGACCTGCACAGCCTCGAAAAAGGCGTCAATGGGGGTGCGTAGGGCCGCAATGGCAGCCATGGCAGCGGGGAAATCCTCGGACATCATGGCAGCTTTGATCGCGGGTTCGGCTGTGTCCAATGCGGTGAACAGGTCGCGTTCCTGATCGGTCTCGGCGAATTTTACATCCGCGCCATAGCTGTATTCGACGCCGTCCTTTTCCTCGGCCTGCGTCAGGATATTGCTGGCGCGTTTCAGGCCTTGGGTCAGGTTCTGACCATCGGTCGTGGTCAGCATCGCATTCAGCGCCGTGGCACGGTTGACCACCTGCACTAGATCATCATTCCCATCCTGCGCCAGCACCGCGTCGATGATGTCATGACGGATGCCTTGGTCGCGCAGATAGACCTTGAGGCGGTCGTGGAGGAAGGAAAGGAGATCGCGCACCTTCTCTGGCTGACCGGCAAGGACATCGGCCCGCATCTGCGCGACTACGCGTTCGCGGTCATTATGCGGAACGTTCTCGTCCTCCATTCTTACGAAGGAG
Organism: Paracoccus sp. JM45; assembly: GCF_003590715.1. Taxonomy (GTDB): domain Bacteria; phylum Pseudomonadota; class Alphaproteobacteria; order Rhodobacterales; family Rhodobacteraceae; genus Paracoccus. The sequence goes on along the minus strand of NZ_QQVY01000001.1, from coordinate 292,654 downwards.
CTCAGGGGTTCTTCTGCATTCCAGCTTTCGATGGAATGGAGTAATGGCTTCGAAATGCCGCTGCCGAGAATGAGGGGGGCATCTTCAAAGCTGTTAATGAACCGGTCCGCTTCAGCACGACGGAAGGGGTGGGGTAGAACCGAAGAAAAAGCAACTTTTTTGCTAGAGGTTAGCACCAATCGGAGCACCCCCAAAGCCGAACGACGCAATGCAAATGGGTCTTTCGATCCCGTCGGCTTTTCGTCGATGGCCCAGAAGCCTGTCAGCGTGTCCAGCTTGTCAGCCAGCGCAACGGCGACCGAAACGGGGGCGGTGGGGACCTCGTCCGAGGGGCCGAGCGGCGAGTAATGGTCGCGGGCGGCTTCGGCGATGGCTGCGTCGTGACCTGCGGCAAGGGCATAGTAGCGGCCCATCGTGCCTTGCAGTTCGGGGAATTCGCCGACCATGGCGGAACGCAGGTCCAGTTTCGCCAGACGCGCCGCCTGTTCGGCCTGATCGGGGTCTGCGCCGACCAGCGGGGCGATTTCACGCGCCAAGGCAGCGATACGGGCGACGCGGTCTGATTGCGACCCCAGTTTGTTGTGGAATGTGACCGAATTTAGGCCATCGGCCCATGCCGTCATTCCGGAATTGGCTTCGCGCAGGTCGTTTTCATAGAAGAAGGCGGCGTCGGACAGGCGGGCGGCCAGAACGCGCTGGTTACCGGCCAGAATCGTCGCGCCGTCATCGGGTGTTTCGATATTGGCGACGGTGATAAAGCCTTCGATCCGGCCCGTCTTGGGATTGCGGGTCGAGAAGAACTTCTGGTGCTCCTTCATCGAGGTTTGCAAGACCTCGGGGGGAAGGTCGAGGAAACGGTCCTCGATCACGCCCATCAGGGCGACGGGCCATTCGACAAGGCCCGCCACTTCGGACAGCAGGCCGTCATCTGGGACGACGGTCCAGCCGCGGGCGAAGGTCAGGTTGTCGCATTGCTGGCGGATTTCCGCTTCACGTTCTTCGGCGTCCAGCATGACGCGGGCGCGGCGCAGTTTGGTGGCGTAATCGTCGAAATTGTTGACGGTGAAAGCATCGGGGGCCATGAAGCGGTGGCCGCGCGTGGTGTTGCCTGCCGTGATCCCATCGACGGTCAGATCGACGGTGGTGGCGCCCGCCTCATCCGACAGGATGCACAGGATCGAATGCAGCGGGCGAACCCAACGCAGCGAGCCAGAACCCCAACGCATGGATTTCGGCCAGGGGAAGTTGCGGATCGCATCCTCCAGCACCTCGGCGACGATATCGGCGGCGGGGCGGCCTTCTTTGGTAATCGTGGCGAACCAGACCTGACCCTTCTTGTCATCGCGCGCTTCCAACTGGTCGCGGGTCAGACCGGTGGAGCGCAAAAAGCCCTCCAGCGCCTTTTCGGGGGCGTCGGTGCGGGGGCCTTTGCGTTCTTCGCGGGTGGTGGGGCTGTGGTCGTTCAGCCCTTCCACGGTCAGGGTCAGGCGGCGCGGGGTGCTGAAGGCACCGGCGCTGGCATAGGTCAGACCGGCCTGAACCAGACCATCCGTCACCACACGTTTCAGATCCGCACGGGCACGCGCTTGCATGCGGGCAGGAATTTCTTCCGAAAAAAGCTCGATCAGCAGGTCGGCCATCAGTCCATCACTCCGCGTTCCGGGGTTTTGTCGTTATATTGGTGCCATCCAAAGACGCGGCCGTCGGGATAGACGGCCAGCACGCGGTCCACATCGGGCCGGATTTCGGCCTGTGACAGGACACCGCGGGCGGCACCGGATTCCAGATCGGCACCGATCTGCTGGGCGTCGAAACAATCGAACCAGCCGGGGGCGATCAGGGGTGTAGGGTCGTCAAAGGGCACCACATCGGTGGGCATATCGGTCACAACCGCGCAGGCCCGCCACCGTAGGGGGGAACTGTCGGCGTCGATGCCTTCGAAACCGGTCAGGGCCAGCGCGGTGACGCCGGCATCCGTGGTGATATCGATGCGGGCATCGGGGCCTTCAGTGTCGATACGGTCGTAATAGCCGTATTCCTGCGCATACCACATGCCTCCGCCCGCCGCGATGGCGGCCAGCGTGATGGCAGCGGCTGCGACTTTGCCCCAGTTCATGCGGTGGCACCGCCTGCATCTGTGGTCAGGAACAGATCCGCGCAGCCTTTGGACAATGCCCGCACGCGGCCGATATAGGCCTGACGTTCGGTCACGGAAATCACGCCGCGCGCGTCCAGCAGGTTGAACAGATGGCTGGCCTTGATCGCCTGATCATAGGCGGGATGCGCCATCGGAATGCGGCGACCGGCACTGTCGGTTTCGGCGGCGCCGAGGATACGGGCACATTCAGCCTCGGCGTCCTTGAAGTGCTGGAACAGCATCTCGGTATCGGCCTGATCAAAGTTCCAGCGCGAATATTCCTGTTCGGTCTGGCGGAAAATATCGCCATAGGACAGGGGAGTCGGGCTGTCCGGGTCGTTGAACGGCATATCCATGACATGTTCGACGCCCAGCACATACATCGCCAGACGTTCCAGACCATAGGTCAGCTCGCCCGAAACCGGTTTGCAATCATGCCCGCCGACCTGTTGGAAATAGGTGAACTGGCTGACTTCCATGCCATCGCACCACACCTCCCATCCAAGGCCCCACGCGCCGAGGGTGGGGGATTCCCAATCATCCTCGACGAAGCGGACGTCATGGACCATGGGGTCCAGACCAATGGCGCGCAGGCTGCCCAGATACAATTCCTGCAGATCGGGCGGCGATGGTTTGATAATCACCTGATACTGATAGTAATGCTGCAATCGGTTCGGGTTTTCACCGTAACGCCCGTCGGTGGGGCGGCGCGAGGGCTGGACATAGGCTGCGGCCCACGACTTGCTGCCCAAGGCGCGCAATGTGGTCGCGGGATGGAAGGTGCCTGCACCGACCTCCATGTCATAGGGCTGCAGGACGGCACACCCTTTGGTCGCCCAATAGGTCTGCAGACGCAGGATAATTTCCTGAAAACTGCGGGGTTGGTTTGGGCTGGTCATCGGGCCATCCTTTTGCGTAGATCGGGCGAGGCTTTTGCGTCTTCTAGGCGCGTGAATGAACAGGGTCAATAAAGGCCCGCAGGAAGACATCGAAGGAGGCTGCGATGCGGCGGTTAGCGGTAATGGTTCTGGCGGCAACGCTGCCCGGGGCGGCGATGGCGCAAGATGCGCTTATCCGGCTGGAGGCAAAGCAGACGGCGGATGTCGCGGCAACCTCGGCGGCGGGCTGGGCCAAGCAGTTCGATGACGTGGTGACGTTGCCCCTGCAGGGCGGCTGGACGGGGATTGCCCTTGGGCCGATGGACCGCGATGCGGCCTTGGCGCGGCTGGCCGATCTGAAGGCCAAGGGCGTGGTGCCCGCAGACAGTTTTGTCACCGAAGCTGCCGCCGGAACCGAACTGACCCCGTTGGGTGATGCCCCTGTGGCAGCGGCGACCGAACCTGTGCCTGCGCCCCCTGTCGGCAGCTATCTGCAGTTAGAATCCTTTCAGGACCGCGCCGAGGCTGACGCTGCCCTGACCCGCAACCGTCAGGAATTCGCCGGTGCGGGACTTTGGGAACTGCCGAACGGCTGGTTCACCATTGCCATCGGCCCTGTCGAGGAAGATGTCGCCCGCGCGTGGCTGCCTGTTCTGAAAGGGGCCGAACTGATCCCCAAGGACGCATTGGTGACCCAAGCCGCCGATCTGGGGCAGGCGCTGGATAAGGGGCAGGCACCCGAATTGGGCGCTGTGGGTCCGTCAGAACCCATGCCGCCCTTGGATCAGGTCCAGCGTGCGCTGCGTTGGGCGGGGTTTTACGACGGCCAGATCGACGGTCGTGACGGCCCCAAGACCCAAGCGGCCATCAAGGCCGAAATCGCCACGGCCCGCGTCAGCACCGATGCGGGCACGGCGATGCGCCTTCTGGCCGAACGGCGCGATGAATGGCGTCAGACGATGGGGCTGGAAACGCTGGATGATGCGGCAACCGGCCTGACCCTGACCGCGCCGATGCAGGCGCTGACCTTTGATCGCGCCGAACGCGCATTGTCCATCTATGGTCCGGCCAACGGGTCGGGGGCGGCGATGATCCTGTTCAGCCAACCGGGTGGTCAGCAAGAGCTGCTGGATCTGGCCGGTCTGGTCACGGCGCTTGGATGGGTGCCGTCACCCGAACGCATGATCAAGCGCGGGCATGTCACCTTGGCCGGTGAAAACAACGATCATATCGGGGCGGCAGAAGGCTGGGTCCGTGATGGCCGTGCCGAAGGCTATGTCCTGATCTGGCCGGTGGCCGACCGTGACAACCAACCACGCGTTCTGGCCGAACTCAGCGACAGCCTGACCCGCAAATCCCCCGGCCAGAACGAGGAAATGGGCCCCGCGCCCCTGCCGGTCGAACCCGAACCAGCACAATAACAGGCGGCCTCAGGGCCGCCAGAATCTGGGCATCAGCAGAACAAGGACGGACACCAGCTCCAACCGTCCCAGATACATGCCCAGAATCATCATCCATTTGGCCGAGGTCGGAAAATCAACGACCGAGCCGTTGGGCGATACCTCGGGCCCCCAGAGGGGACCGATATTGGCAATGGCCGTCCATGCGGCGGTCAGCGCCGTGCGCGGATGCAGCCCTGTCAGTGCCAACCCCACGATCAGCAGGCCGAAGGTCAGCATGAACAGGGTAAAGAACCCCATCACCGAATCGACAATGCTTTTGTCCAGCGGCTGGCCTTCGTAACGCAGGGGATAAACGCGGTGGGGCGAATGCATGCGGCGGATCTGGGCGCGCACAGCCTCTAGCAGGACCAGATAGCGGAAGATCTTGACCGAACAGCCGGTCGATCCGGTGCAGCCGCCGATCAGCCCCACGATGATCAGCAATGTCAGCGGCAGATGCCCCCATGTTGTCATATCGGTCGAGGCGAACCCCGTGCCCGAAAACACGGAAATGGTGTTGAACACCGTTTCGCGCAGCATTTCCCCGACGTCGCTGTCCTGACCCAGATAGACCAGCCGGTAGATCATGATGATCGCGCAGACATAGCAGATCCAGCGCAGATAGGTCCGCACCTGCCGGTCCTGCCACAATGGCACATGATTGCCCCGCAGCGCCTGCACCAGCCGGATAAACGGCACCGAGGCCATGACCATAAAGACCGATGCCGCCCATTCCGGCCCCCCCAGATAGGTGCCCATACTGGCATCGTAATTCGAAAACCCGCCCGTCGAACAGGTGGTCAGCGCATGGATCACCGCGTCAAAACCAGACATGCCCAGCAACATGAAGGTGATCGTGCAGGCACCGGTCATCAGCAGATAGACCATCGTCATTTCGGTCGCGATTTCGCCCGCGCGGGGCAGGACCTTGCCAAGGGTGTCGAACCCCTCGGACCGGAAAAACTGCATGCCACCGACCTTCATCACCGGCAGGAAGACCATCGCCACGACGACAATCCCCAAGCCGCCGATCCATTGCAGCAACGCGCGCCACAGGTGGGCGCCATCGGGCATGATGTCCAGTTCGGGAAAAACCGTGGTGCCGGTAGTGGTAACACCCGACATCGCCTCGAAATAGGCATCGACGATGCTGACATGGGGCTGGCCCAGAATAAAGGGCAGCGCGCCGAAGACCGGCAAGGTCGCCCAGATTCCCGAGGTCAGCAAAAAGGCCTGCTGGATTTTCAGGGTCTTTTGTTCGCCGCGCGTGGCCACGACCACAAGCAGTCCCGAAACAATCGTGATGATCGCGCATTCCAGAAAGACCTGCCAATGGGGGTCATTGTTCCAGATATCGACCAGCATCGGCGCAAGCATGAACCCGCCCAATGCGATGACGATTTTTCCAATCGGATGGGCAACGGGTCGCAGATCGATCATGCCACCTGATTGCAGCGCCCCATGCTGGCCGTCAAGCACCCGCGACGTCAGGTGATGCGCTTTTGCGACGGGTGATTGACATATCAAAGCCTGAATATAACGTACCGAAGAAAACTGGTGAGGTCGTATTTTGAAAATCCGCAGCGTGATGCAGGCCATGCCGATCCTTGACTGGGGGCGGCGCTATGACGGTGCAATGCTGCGCAATGACCTGATCGCGGCGGTGATCGTGACCATCATGCTGATCCCGCAATCGCTGGCCTATGCGATGCTGGCGGGCCTGCCGCCCGAGGCGGGGATCTATGCCTCGATCCTGCCGATCATTCTGTATGCGGTGTTTGGCACCTCTAGCGCACTGGCGGTCGGTCCGGTGGCGATTGTATCGCTGATGACGGCGGCGGCGGTGGGGCAGGTGGCCCAGACGGGGACTGCGGGCTATGCGGTGGCGGCGCTGACGCTGGCGGCGCTGTCGGGGGTGATCCTGCTGGCGATGGGAGTGTTCCGGCTGGGATTTCTGGCTAATTTCCTGTCGCATCCGGTGATCGCGGGGTTCATTTCGGCGTCGGGCATCCTGATTGCGGTGGGGCAGGTCAAACACCTTCTGGGCGTCAGCGCATCGGGTGATACCCTGCCCGCAATGCTGATGTCGCTGGGACAGCATCTGGGGCAGGTCAACATGCAAACGCTGGTGATCGGGGTGGCCGCGACGGGGTTCCTGTTCTGGGTCCGCAGGGGGCTAAAGCCTGCGCTGATGCGGGCGGGCCTGTCGCAGGGGGCGGCGACCATTGCCACCCGTGCGGGGCCGGTGGCGGCGGTTGTGCTGACCACGCTGGCGGTCTGGGGGTTGGGCATGGACGTCAAGGTGGTCGGCACGGTGCCCCAAAGCCTGCCGCCGCTGACATTGCCATCCGTTGATCCGGCGCTGATCCGGACGTTGCTGGTGCCTGCGCTGTTGATTTCGGTCATCGGGTTTGTCGAATCGATCAGCGTGGCGCAGACCTTGGCGGCCAAGCGTCGCCAGCGCATCAACCCGGATCAGGAACTGATTGGATTGGGGGCGGCCAATCTGGGGGCGGCCTTTACCGGCGGCTATCCGGTGACAGGTGGTTTTTCGCGGTCGGTGGTGAACTTCGATGCCGGTGCGGAAACCCCTGCGGCGGGGGCGTTTACGGCCATCGGGCTGGCGGTGGCGGCGGTCGCCTTGACGCCGCTGGTGCATTACCTGCCGAACGCCACATTGGCCGCGACCATTATCGTGGCGGTGCTGTCACTGGTTGACCTGCGCATCCTGCGCCACGCATGGGCCTGCAGCCGCGCCGATTTTGCCGCTGTGGCGGTGACCATGGTGCTGACGCTGACCTTGGGTGTGGAAACCGGCGTTTCAGCGGGGGTGATGCTGTCGGTGGCGCTGCATCTCTATAACACCTCGCGCCCGCATATCGCCGAGGTGGGGCTGGTTCCGGGCACCCAGCATTTCCGCAATATCCTGCGCTATGATGTCACGACGCATCCGGCCCTGCTGACCATCCGTATCGATGAAAGCCTGTATTTCGCCAACGCAAGGATGCTGGAGGACCGCGTGCTGGACCGCGTGGCCGGCGATGCGGCGATCCGTGATGTTGTTTTGATGTGCTCTGCCGTGAACAGCGTCGATCTGTCGGCGCTGGAAACGCTGCATGCGCTAAATGCGCGGCTGGCCGATATGGATGTGCGTCTGCACCTGTCCGAGGTGAAAGGCCCCGTCACCGACCGCCTGTCGCACAGCCCTTTGGCGCGTGATCTAACGGGACAGATATTCCGGTCGCAATGGGACGCGGTGGCCGCGCTGACACCGGCGATTTGCCAGTCTGCGGCAAGGGCAACCTGAACGTGTAAGAATCAATTCGGGTCTATCGGCCCGATCTGGACCGCTGGCCCTTGATTGGCCCCCCGCGGCACGTTACCTTTTGTTTAACTTGTCATCGGAGGGCGTAACATGACGCCCAAGCGTCCTGCGGGTGCAGACGCGTTCCCGATAAAAACGGTAGAGCCGTCAGGCACCCTGAAATCCGAGGAGGGGGCGCTGTATGCTGCCCTCGACCTTGGCACAAACTCGTGCCGGATGCTGATTGCCCGTCCAACGGGCAGCCAGTTCCAGGTCATCGACAGCTTTTCCAAGCCCGTGCAGCTTGGTCACGGGCTGGAAGCTTCGGGACGTTTGTCCCGCGGGTCGATGGCGCGCACCATCCATGCGCTGCACGTGTGCAAGCGCAAGCTGGATCAGCATAAGGTGCAGAATATGCGCCTTGTGGCCACAGAAGCATGTCGTCGTGCCCGCAACGGGCGCGATTTCATGCGTTCGATCCGTCGAGACACCGGCCTGCCGATCGAAGTGATCGGCGCCGAGGAAGAAGCACGTCTGGCCGTTATTTCCTGCGCGCCCCTGGTCAGTCACAAGACCGAGACGCTGATGGTTGTCGATATCGGCGGCGGGTCAACCGAACTGGTCTGGATCGATCTGGAAGATGTCGAACCCAAGGAACGTCCACGCGCGATCATGCGGCTGTCGGACGGTTTCGGCAATCCGCAGCCCGGTGGGGCGCGGGTGGTCGACTGGATCAGCGTTCCCTTGGGCGTGGCAACCTTGCGCGACCAATTCGTCGATGTGCTGGACGATCAAGCGCGTTTCGCCCTGATGAGCTGGTTTTTCGAGGAAGCCTTGGCCAATTTCAGCCCCTATGCCGACGGATCGCCGGATGACGGTTTCCAGATCATCGGCACCTCGGGGACTGTGACGACGGTGGCGGCCAGTTTCCTGAACCTGCGCCGCTATGACCGGACCAAGGTCGACGGGCTGGAAATGACCAGCGACCAGATCGACCGTGTGATCCATTCCTATCTGCAACTGGGGCCGGACGGTCGCCGTGCAGACCCCCGCATCGGCCGCGAACGTCAGGCGCTGATCATGTCGGGAGCGGCAATTTTGCAGACGTTGATGCGTGTCTGGCCGACAAATAAGCTGTCGGTTGCCGATCGTGGCCTTCGAGAGGGGTTGCTTTATGCCCAGATGGTGCGCGATGGGGTGTTAAAGCCTGACGGACTGAACGGAGTGGCATAATGACGAAACAACCTATCAGCCGGGCAGGCAAGACAAGCGGGCGCGGCGCACGGGATCTGAAGGTGCGTGTGAAAACCGCCAAGGGTCGCAAGATGTCCAGCAAGCTGTGGCTGGAACGGCAGCTGAACGACCCTTATGTCATCCGCGCCAAGCGCGAAGGCTATCGCGGGCGGGCGGCCTATAAAATTCTGGAACTGGACGACAAATACCGCTTCCTTGTTCCCGGTGCCCGCGTGGTCGATCTGGGCTGTGCGCCCGGCGGCTGGTGCCAGATTGCCGTGGCACGTGTGAATGCATTGGGCGAAAAATCCGGCAAGGCCATCGGCACGGTTCTGGGGCTGGACCTGCAAGAGGTCGATCCGATCGTCGGCGCGGACATCCATGTGCTGGATTTCCTGTCCGAAGGGGCAGATGATCTGGTCAAGGGTTGGCTGGGCGGGCCGGCCGATGTGGTGATGTCGGACATGGCCGCATCGGCATCGGGTCACAAAGGCACCGATCACCTGCGTATCGTTGCCTTGGTCGAGGCTGCGGCCCAACTGGCCTTTGACGTCCTAGAGCCGGGTGGAACATTTGTCGCCAAAGTTCTAGCAGGCGGTGCTGAAACCGACATGCAGATCATGCTGAAGAAGAACTTTGCCAAAGTGGTGAACGTCAAGCCGCCCGCCAGCCGCAGCGATTCGTCCGAAAAATTTGTTGTCGCGACCGGCTTTTATGGCCGCAACCGTCACACCGACCCCGAGGCTGGCGAAGACAGCTGACGCATCTGCGCCCTGAACACCTCGGGTGTGCGGCCCGTTGCCTCGACGAAGGCACGGGTCAGATGGGTCTGGCTGGCATAGCCCAGATCGACTGCGATGCGGCCCATTGGCCGGTCGGTGTGGCGCAGCAGTTCGGCGGCCCGTTCCAGACGTAATTCATGCAGTAACTCGACGGCGCGACGGCCTTTCGCCTCTTGGCAGGCGCGGTCAAGCTGGGCCAGCGTTGTGCCCAGATCCTGCGCTGTGTCGGCCAATGTCCTTAGCGATCCCAATTCGCGTTCCGAAATGGCAAGGAACTGGTCCACCAAGGGCCGGTCGACCGTTGCTTCCTGCTGGCGGGTGACCTGATGCTGTTCGGGGTCCAGTCTGGACAGACGCAAGGACAACAGGTTCAAATGACATGTCAGGGCATGCCGGTCAGGTGCCGAGGTTGCCTCGGCCACCAGTTCCTGCAGATTGACCAACATAGCGGGGCCGGACTGTCCAACGCTGCCTGCCGTCATGCTTTGGGGCAGGGCGGGATCGACGTCGGTCGTCAGTTCCGGTGAAATCGTCAGCACATGCCCTTCGGCACCTGTCTGCGGAACTGCGGAAAAAGCGGTGCCCGACGGGATATAACGTATATCACCGGCCCCCAGCAGAACCGAATTGCGTGGCAAATCCAACCGCATGCTACCTTGGGTCACCCAAATCAGCGTGTGGTCGGGACGCGTGCGGGGGCGGACCGGGTTACCGGTGCTGCCCCAAGTGAACGCGCCCAAGGGGAACAACCGCAGGCTGGCTTTGCGCGGCGCATAACGGCGCGATAACGGCGTGACCCGTACCGCCAATGCATCGGGCACAATGATTCGTCCCGCCGGCGCAGCCCTTCGCAACCATGGGGTGCGACGTGTGTGTGGCATACCGGCATCAGGCACTGTTGCTGCCGTGACATCCACCTGTGCGTCCGCTGTCCGGCCCTGTGGCCGGAGGCGCGTCTGGGAGAATGGAAATCCCCCCGTCCAGCCTGTGCGTTCCCAAAGTGACATCTTGATACGTTCCCAAGTAGGATAGGCGGATTATTGCCCATATACAAGGAAACTCAAGAACCCTCTTTTGGTTTCACAAAGCCTTTGACGGAGACAGCCCATCGTTGCCGGCTTGCCACATATCCCAGTCCTTCATGCGGTTCCGGAACCAGATCCGCTGCGATTTTGCGTATTGCCGCGATGCGATGACCGCCAGCTGTGTCGCCTGCGCCAGATTGGGACCGCCTTGCAGATGCGCGACCAGTTCGGGGGCGCCGATGGCCTTGGCCCATTGGCGGGCCGGGTCCCAATGCGGCAACATGGCGCGCACTTCTTCCAACGCACCCTCGGCCAGCATGATGTCGAACCGGCGTGCAATCCGCTTGGCCAGCCAGTCGCGGTCGGATGTGATGACGATCCGCTGGCAATCGCGGGGCGCGATCAGCGGGGGCGGGGTATCGGCCTGCCAGTCGGCAATGCCGCGACCGGTGGCCTGCAACACCTCCCATGCGCGCTGGACGCGGACGGGGTTCTGCAGGTCGATATTGCCGCGGGTGGCGGGGTCCAGTGCGTCGATCATGGATTGCAGCCCGCCTGATTCCCGCAGTCGCGCATCTGCGGTTGCCCTGATTTCGGGCGGCGCGGCGGGAATTTCGGCAAGGCCGCGTGTCAGGGCGGTCAGGTATAATCCGGTGCCGCCGACGATAATCAGCCGCTGTCCGGTCAGTTCACCAACCTGCCGCAACCAGTCGCCGACGGAATAGCTTTGGTCGGGGGTGACATGGCCATAAAGCGTATGGGGCGCAATGTTTTCATCGGCTTGGGACGGACGCGCGGTCAGGACGCGCCAGCAGGACCAGACCTGCAAGGCGTCGGCATTGACGATCAGCCCGCTCTGCGCCTGTGCCACCGCCAGTGCCAGCGCCGATTTGCCGCTGGCGGTCGGGCCTGCGATCAGCAGGTGGCGCGACGCGTCAATCTGTGTCAGGTGAGAATTCAGCATGGGCCATCCGGACAGTTGATCCTGCGGGTCTTTTGCGACATTTAACGGCGCGATGAAAGCGACCCGGCGATAGGAGCCCCAGATGACCACCGAGACACCAAAGCAATATGGCCGCGTGATGCTCAAAATCTCGGGCGAGGCGCTGATGGGCGACCAGGGCTATGGCCTGCATCCGCCCACCGTCGCCCGCATCGCCAATGAGGTCGAGGCCGTGCAGGCCATGGGCGTCGAAGTGTGCATGGTGATCGGTGGCGGCAATATTTTCCGCGGCCTTCAGGGCAGCGCTCAGGGCATGGAACGCACCACCGCCGATTACATGGGCATGTTGGCGACGGTGATGAACGCGCTGGCCATGCAGGCCGCGCTGGAAACCAAGGGTCTGCATTGCCGCGTGATCAGTGCCATCCGTATGGATGAGGTCTGCGAGCCCTATATCCGGCGCCGCGCCATCCGCCATCTGGAAAAGAAGCGGATCGTGATTTTCGCGGCAGGCACGGGCAACCCCTATTTCACCACCGATACCGCAGCGACCCTGCGCGCCAGCGAAATGAACTGCGAGGCGATCTTCAAGGGCACCAAGGTCGATGGTGTCTATGACAAGGACCCTGTCAAGCACGCCGACGCCAAGCGTTACGGCAACGTCAGCTATGACGAGGTGCTGCAAAAGCATCTGGGCGTGATGGATGCCTCTGCGATTGCGCTGGCCCGCGACAACAAGCTGCCGATCATCGTCTTCTCGCTGGACCAGTTGGGCGGGTTCCGGACCATTCTGGAAGGTCGCGGCACCTATACCCGCGTTCACAACTAAGACCATGTCCCTGCGCGCGCGGGTCGACCGCATTGTGAACGGCCCTGCCGGACAGGGCTTTATCATGGGCGTCATCCTGTTCAACGCCGTGGTGCTGGGGCTTGAAACCTCGGCCACGGTGATGGCGCGGGTGGGGCCGCTGATCCTGTTTCTGGACGGCTTGTGCCTTGCGATCTTCGTGGCGGAAATTGCGGCCAAGCTGTTTGCACGCGACCTGCGGTTTTTCCGCGACGGCTGGAACATCTTTGACCTTGTGGTGGTCGGCATCGCCTTGATGCCCGCCACCCAAGGGCTGTCGGTCCTGCGCGCGCTACGCATCTTGCGCCTGTTGCGGATCGTATCCGTCACGCCGCGCCTACGCCGCGTGGTCGAGGGGTTTTTGTCCGCACTGCCCGGCATGGCCAGCGTGTTTTTGCTGATGGGGATTATCTTCTATATCTTTGCCGTCATGGCGACCAAGCTGTTCGCGGGCAGTTTCCCCGAATGGTTCGGGGATCTGGGAAATTCGGCCTATTCGCTGTTCCAGATCATGACGCTGGAAAGCTGGTCGATGGGCATCGTGCGCCCCGTGATGCAGGAATTCCCCCATGCATGGCTGTTCTTTGTGCCCTTCATTCTGGTCACCACCTTTGCGGTGATGAACCTTGTGGTCGGTCTGATCGTCAATTCGATGCAGGAAGCCCATCAGGAAGAAGAGACCGCCGCGACAGAAGCATACCGCGACCAGATGCTGGCCCGACTGACCGCCATCGAGGAGATGCTGGTCCGCCAGTCCGACCGTCGCAATTGACCCCCGCCGCATGCTGCCGCAAGGTTGGGCAAAGGCTTTGCCAACCTTGGGCAATACGGTTACAAGCGAAAAAAATCCAAACGTAAGAGGCAGTCCCCCATGGCCGAGGACATTGAAATCGACATCGACGATCTGGAACGCCGCATGAAGGGCGCGATGGATAGCCTGCGCAGCGAATTTGCCAGTCTGCGGACGGGCCGCGCATCTGCCTCGATGATCGACCCGATCCAGGTCGAGGCTTATGGCCAGATGACCCCCGTGAACCAGCTGGGCACCGTCAACGTGCCCGAACCCCGCATGGTTACGCTGAACGTCTGGGACAAGGGCATGGTCGGCAAGGTGGAAAAGGCCCTGCGCGAAAGCGGTCTTGGCATCAATCCGCAGCTGAACGGCACCATCATCATGCTGCCGATTCCCGAACTGAACGAGGAACGTCGCCGCGAATTGACCAAGGTCGCTGCCCAATACGCTGAAAGCGCGCGTGTTTCGGTGCGCAACGTGCGTCGTGACGGTATGGATAAGGTCAAAAAGGGCAAGGCCAATGGCATGCCCGAGGATGACCAGAAGTTCTGGGAAACCGAAATCCAGTCCCTGACCGACCGGATGATCGCCTCTGTCGATGAGGCGCTCGAGGCGAAACAAGCTGAGATCATGCAGGTTTAAGCGCGGAATGGTATTGGCGAAGGAGGCATCTGTGGCATCAGGCGCGACGACGCGTCCACGGCATGTTGCCGTGATTATGGATGGCAATGGGCGATGGGCCACCGAACGCGGCTGGCCGCGTCTGGTGGGGCACCGTCGCGGGGCCGAACGTGTCAAACAGATCGTCCGGGCCTGTCCCGACATGGGCGTCGACTGGCTGACGATCTATGCCTTCTCGACCGAAAACTGGAAGCGATCGACCGAGGAGGTTCTGGGTCTGATGAAGATCTTCCGCCGCTATATCGAACGTGAGGCCGTCGGCCTTGCGGGCGAGGGCGTGCGGATGCGCTTTATCGGCGGCCGTGAACGTCTGGACCCCAAACTGCAGGGTCTGATGGCCGCGATCGAGGCGCGCACCGCGGGCAATACACGGCTGAACCTGACGGTCGCCATCAATTATGGCGGTCGGGATGAAATTCTGCGCGCCACCAACCGTCTGGCGCAGAAAATCGCACAGGGCGAGATCTCCTCGGCGACCGAGAATGACCTGTCGGACTGCATGGACACGGCAGGCCACCCTGATCCCGATCTGGTGATCCGGACCTCGGGGGAAACGCGGACGTCGAATTTCCTGCCATGGCAGGCGGCCTATGCCGAATATGAATTCACACCGACATTGTGGCCCGATTTCACGCCGGACCATCTGGCGGCCATTCTGGACCGATTCGGCATGCGCGACCGGCGTTTCGGGGGCGTATGATCAACAAGTCAGCCATAGGGTCCGGCGGTCGTTGGGCCGATCTGTCGCGGCGCATCGCATCGACCCTTGTCCTGCTGGGGATCGGCGTGCTGTTGGCCGTGGCGCAGGGCCTGTGGTTGCGGTTGGGCATGGCCGTCATATCGGCCATTACCTTCTGGGAACTGGCGGCGATGACGGGGTGGAAATACCCTGCGCGTCACGTCACCCTGTTCGGGCGCAGCCGACCTGTCGCACTGGCCGCAATTGCCGGTGTGGCACAGGCGGTGGCGCTGACTTCTTTCGGGTCATGGGCGTGGCTGGCGCTTCTGGCGCCGATCCTTGCGGGCCTGCCGGGGGCTGCCAAGCGCGACCGCGGCACCTATGCCATTTTCGGCATCGCGATCCTGCTGGTGGCCTATGGTCTGGTCGGTTTCCGCGAAAGCTTTGGCCTGCATTTCGTCTTGTGGCTGATGGGGGTGATCATCATCTCGGACACGGCGGGATATTTCTTTGGTCGCATCCTTGGCGGCCCGAAATTCTGGCCTGCGCTTAGTCCTAAGAAAACGTGGTCGGGCACAATCGCTGGCTGGATCGGCGCCTGTATTCTTGGCGTGCTGCTGTGGCTGACGGGCTGGGGTGATGCTGCATTGATCTGGGTGTCACCGCTGGTCTGCTTTGCCGGACAGATGGGCGATATTGCCGAAAGCTGGCTGAAGCGTCGGGCAGGGGTCAAGGACAGCTCGAACCTGATACCTGGGCATGGCGGTTTTATGGATCGTTTTGACGCAGTGACAGGGGCTGTTCTGGCGACCATGCTGATCGGACTGCTGACCCGACTGCCCGTGGTGAACTGATCTATGCGACGCATCTCTATTTTCGGGGCAACCGGCTCGGTCGGGGCGAATGGTATCGACCTGATCCGCCGTGCGGGTGGGGCGGATGCCTATAACACCGTCGCGCTGACTGGCGGACGCAATATCGCCAAGCTGGCCGAAATAGCGCGCGATCTTCGGGCGCAGGTTGCGGTAACGGCCTATCCCGAATTGCTGGACGATCTGCGCGCGGCCCTCGCAGGCAGCGACGTTCGCGCCGCCGCCGGTGAAGCCGCATTAATCGAGGCTGCGGCAATGCCCGCCGATTGGGTCCTGTCGGCGATTGTAGGATCAGCGGGTCTGGCACCGGGTTTGACGGCGCTGGCACAGGGCAGCGTTCTGGCGCTGGCCAATAAGGAATCACTGGTATGTGCGGGGGCTTTGCTGCGCCGTACGGGACAGCAAAGCGGCGCAACGATCCTGCCGGTGGACAGTGAACATTCCGCGCTGTTTCAGGCGCTTGCGGGTGAAAGCCTCGACAGTGTCAAGGATGTGACCATCACCGCTTCGGGCGGTGCCTTCCGCGACTGGCCGCTGGAACGGCTGGCGGCGGCGACGGTGGCCCAAGCCTCGACACATCCGAACTGGGCGATGGGGCAACGGATCACCATCGACAGCGCGTCCATGTTCAACAAGGCGATGGAGGTGATCGAGGCCAAAGAGTTCTTTGGCCTGACCGCCGACCAGATCAAGGTTCTGGTCCATCCCGAATCCATTATCCACGCCATCGTCAACCATATCGACGGCGGCAGCATCGCCCATCTGGGCGCACCGGATATGCGGCACGCCATCGGCTTTGCCCTGCATTGGCCCGAACGCCGTGCGCTGCCGGTGCCGCCGCTGGACCTGGCGGGTGCGGGCAGCCTGACGTTCCGCGCGCCCGACGAAACCCGCTGGCCCGCCCTGCGCCTTGCGCGCGAGGTGATGGCCGCAGGCGGTGCTGCCGGCGCGGTTTTCAACGCTGCCAAAGAGCAGGCGCTGGACGATTTCATCGCGGGCCGTATCCGCTTTACCGATATGGCCCCAAGGGTCGAGGCTACGCTGGCGGCTCTGACCGCCCATGCGGGCTTTGGCAATGACCCCGACACCCTGCAAACCGTCCTGCATTGGGACGCGCTCGCACGACAGAAAGCCGCCGCATGACCGATCTGATCCTTGGCGCAGGCAATACCCTGTGGACGCTGGCCTCATTTGTGGTGGCGCTGGCAATCATTGTGACGGTGCATGAATACGGCCATTATATTGTAGGCCGCTGGTCCGGTATCCGGGCCGAGGTGTTTTCCGTCGGCTTTGGTCCCCGTCTGGCATCGCGCGTCGACAAGCGCGGCACCGTCTGGCAGATCGCGGCGCTGCCTTTGGGTGGTTATGTGCGTTTTCTGGGGGATGAAAACGCAGCCAGTGCCGGTGTGGGGCGTACGGTCGATCCGGCGCTGCGGCGTCAGACGTTGCAGGGCGCACCGCTTTGGGCGCGGTTTTCAACGCTGTTGGCGGGGCCGGTGTTCAACTTTATCCTGTCGATCCTGATCTTTGGCGGATTTGCGATTTTTCAGGGCCTGCCGTCGCCTGACCTGAAGGTCGGTCAGGTGGCCGATGCGCCGCCTGCCATCGTCAACCAGCTGCAGGCGGGTGACAAGCTGTTGGCCGTTGGCGGGATCGAACTGGAAAACTGGGGTGATGTCGGGCGTGCCGTGCAGGATCTGCCCATCGCGGCCCAACAGGACTGGCGTGTGGAACGCGATGGCCAACAGATGACCGTCGCTGGCCCCGATCCGATGCCCGCGCGGGTATCGGGTGTGGCACCGGGCAGTGCTGCTGCCGATGCGGGTCTGCGTGAAGGCGATGTGGTGACAGCAATCGCGGGCACCCCCGTCACGCGCTTTACCCAGCTGCGCGACGCGGTCGAGGCGACCGAAGGTCAGCCGCTGGTGATGGATATCTGGCGCGCGGGCAGCGATCCCATTCAGGTGACGCTGCGGCCCAAACTGTCGGATCTGCCAGCTGCCGAAGGCGGCTATGAACAGCGCTGGCTGATCGGCGTAACGGGGGGCAACAGTTTCTTTTCGCCCGAAACCCGCCGTGCCGGTCCGGTCGAGGCGATCGGTCTGGGCATCGCGCAGACATGGGGCATTATCATATCTTCGTTGACGGGGATGTGGGCAATGATTTCCGGCCAGATCGGCAGCTGCAATCTGGGCGGGGCGATCAGCATCGCCGAAAGCACCGGACAGGCCGCCAGCGCGGGCGGTGCGAATTTCCTGTGGTGGATTGCGGTTTTATCAGCAGCCATTGGCTTTCTGAACCTGTTGCCCATTCCGGTTCTGGATGGCGGACATCTGGTTTTCTATGTCTATGAGGCCCTGCGCGGACGTCCGCCCTCGGATCGTGCACTGAACCTTTTGACGACAATCGGCATGGTGATGGTGCTGGGACTGATGATTTTCGGTCTTACCAACGATCTTTTCTGCCCGTAACCTGCGATGCGCTTTTGACAGCCCCCCGCCGAAAGCGCTACAGAACATGGTAAAACGACAAGCCCGTTATGGGCGCGTAAAGGCTAAAAGAGGGGCTTTGATGACACGGAAACTGGGCAAGGGCGCTGTGGCGCTGATGACGGCCTTGGCGATCACGGTTCCTGCGGGCTTTTTCCCGTCACCGGCTGCGGCGCTTGTGTTCAATGACATCACCATTCAGGGGAACAATCAGGTCGAAACCGCGACCATCCTGAATTTTCTGGACCTGCCGCAAGGGCGCGATGTCAGCGCGGGTCAGGTAAATGACGCCCTGCAACGCCTGCAGAATTCCGGCCTGTTCGAAACCGTCGAACTGACCCCGCAGGGCAACCGTCTGGTCGTAACCGTCGCCGAATATCCGACGATCAACCGCATCTCTTTCGAGGGGAACCGCCGGTTGAAGGATGAACGCCTGTCCGAGATTATCGGCAGCAAATCGCGCCGCGTCTATCAGCCCAGCCAGGCTATCACCGATGCCCAGACCCTTGCACAGGCCTATGCGACCGAAGGCCGTCTGGCCGCCCGTGTCGATCCCCGCATCATCCGCCGCAGCGGCAATCGCGTCGACCTGGTTTTCGAGATCAAGGAAGGCGACGTCACCGAGATCGAGCGTATCAGCTTTACCGGCAACCGCGCTTTTAGTGACCGCCGTCTGCGCAACGTGCTGGAAACCAAACAGGCGGGCATCCTGCGGACCTTCATCCGCCGCGATACCTTTGCCCCCGAACGCATCCCGCTGGATGAACAGCTGCTGACCGATTATTACCGGTCGCGCGGTTATGCCGATTTCAAGGTGCAGGCTGTCGCATCGGAAATCGCCCGCGAACGCGATGCCTTCTTTATTACCTTCAACATCCAGGAAGGCCCGCAATACCGCTTTGGGAATGTCACGACCGTTTCGGAAATTCCGGGCGTTGATGCTGCGGCATTCGGGGAACAGAACCGCGTTGAAAAAGGCGCGGTCTATAACCCTTCGGTGATCGATACGACCATCCGCCGGATGGAAACCATTGCCATCCAGCAGGGTCTGAATTTCGTCAATATCGAACCGCGCATCACGCGTAACCCGTCCAACCAGACGCTGGATCTGACCTTTGCGCTGACCCGTGGCGAACGTGTCTTTGTCGAGCGTATCGACATTGAAGGCAACACCACTACACTGGACGAAGTAATTCGCCGCCAGTTTAACACGGTCGAGGGTGATCCCTTCAACCAGCGTGAAATCCGCAATTCGGCTGAACGTGTGCGCGCGCTTGGGTATTTTGCCGATGCGCAGGTCGAAACACGTCAGGGCAGCACGCCCGATCAGGTTATTGTCGGCGTGGCAGTGGAAGAACAGCCCACGGGGTCGCTGTCGTTCGGGGCGTCTTACGGGGCCAGCTCGGGCGTGGGGGTCACAGCCTCGATTTCCGAAAACAACTTCCTTGGTCGTGGTCAGTCGGTCGGTCTGGCGATTTCGACCGCCAGCGATGACAGCTCGGCCAGCTTCAGCTTTGCCGAACCCTATTTCCTTGGCCGCGACCTGCGTCTTGGCTTTACGACCAGCTATACCGAAACCGACAGCGATTATTCCGACTATGACACCCGTTCGGTCAAGGTAATCCCCTCGATCGAATTCCCCGTATCTGCGAATGGCCGTCTGTCGCTGCGCTACGAGATTTCCAAGAACACCCTGCTGGATGTCGATGAGGACAGTTCCATCCTGTTGCAGGACGAGGAAGGGTCGCGCGTCACCTCGGCGCTTGGCTATACTTATTCGTGGGATTCGCGCAAAACCGGTCTGGACCCGTTGACCGCCTACCGGTTCCGTTTCTCGCAGGATATTGCGGGTGCTGGTGGTGATACCAAAACCATCACCACCACAGCTTTGGCCGGTGTGGAAAGCACCGCGTGGCGCGATGACATCACCCTGCGCGCCGAACTGGAAGGCGGGGCGGTCTTCGCCTATGGCGATTATTCCAACTGGATTCTGGATCGCTTCAGCACCGGCAGCAAGATCCGCGGCTTTGAAAGCAGCGGTTACGGTCCGCGCGATCTGACTGCCGACAATGAAGACGCATTGCTGGGCAACTATTACTGGGCGCTTCGCACCGAAGCCCAGTTCCCCATTGGTCTGCCGGAAGAATATGGCATCACCGGAGGTCTGTTCGCTGATGTCGGCTCGCTCTGGGGGTTGGATGATGCGGTTGGCACCGATGGAACGGAAGTGGACGACGATATGTATGTCCGCGCGGCAATCGGGGCCTCGATCTTCTGGACCACGCCAATCGGTCCGCTGCGCTTCAACTTCTCGAAGGCGCTGAAAAAGGAAGATTACGACGAAGAACAGAACTTCGATCTGACCATCCAGACCACGTTCTGATGACTTCGGGGTTTAAACGTATGCTGGCGGTCGGGATGCTACTGTCCGCCATCACCACACCGGTCTTTGCACAGGACGAAGAACTGACACCCCAGATGCCCGGTCCTGATCCGGGGCGGGCCGGTGCACAACTGCCGACAAGTACCATCACCACGCCGGGCACCCAAGCCGATCTGGTCACGGCCCCGATCCTGACGCTGGATCAGGATATGCTGTATCTGTCATCCGACTGGGGCACACGCGCCCAAACCCAGCTGGAGGCCGAGGGCGATGTCATTGCCGCCGAAAACGAACGCCTGACCCAGCTGCTGTCGTCCGAAGAAGCACGTCTGACCGAACAGCGCAGCACACTGCCACCCGCTGAATTTCGCACCTTGGCCGAAAATTTCGATTTGCGCGCGACCGAGGTGCGCCGTGAGCGCGCCCAAGCCGTGCAACAGCTGAACAGCTGGGCCGAGGCGGATCGCAGCGCATTTTTCCGCGCCGCTTTGCCGATTATGGGGCAGGTAATGCAGGACCGCGGTGCCGTCGCAGTTCTGGACCGTCGCACGTTGTTCGTATCACTGGACGCCATTGATGTGACCAGCGACCTGATCGAGGTGTTGAACACCGAATTGGGTGACGGCAAAGGCGCTGTGCCCCTGCCGGATAAGGACGATATCTCAGGGCAGACGGGCGATCCGGTCGCTGAGCAGGGCGAATAGCCCGTCGCGATCCACCTCGCGCAGGAACAGTGCATTGGGCGCGCGGTCACTGACGCGCCACCAGTCGGCAACCGTCATGCCGGTGGTGAAGCGACCTGTCGTTTCGATTTCGACGTTGATGTGTCGGCCCTTGAACAGATCGGGTTGCAGGATCCATGCGATGGTGCAGGGGTCATGCAGCGGGGCACCAAGGCTGCCGTATTTTTCCTTGTCGAAACGTTCGAAGAAATCCGTCCAACCCGCCACTGCCGGTCCGCAACGGTTCGGCAGTGCCGCCATATGTTTCACCCAATCGGCAGATGTCAGGGCCGAGTGCGTCACATCCAGCGGCAGAACAACCAGCGGAATACCCGACGCAAATACCTCGGCTGCGGCTTCGGGGTCGACATAGATGTTGAATTCGGCGGCGGGGGTAATATTGCCCACCTCGAAATAGGCGCCGCCCATCAGCACGATCTGCTGCACCCGTTCGATGATGTCGGGCGCGCGGCGGAAAGCCTCGGCGATGTTGGTCAGCGGGCCGATGGGGACAAGGGTCACGCTGCCCGCATCTTCTTCGCGCAGGGTCCTGACGATGAAATCGACCCCATGTTCGGCTTGCACCTGAACCGCAGGTTCTGGCAGTTCGATGCCGTCCAGACCGGTTTTGCCATGCACATGTTCCGCCGTCACAAGGTTGCGCGACAGGGGGCGTTCACAACCGGCGAAAACCGGAACATCGGGGCGACCTGCCAGTTCGACAATTTTGCGCGCATTCAGCTGTGTCTGGGCCAGTGGCACGTTTCCGGCCACAGCGGTGATGCCCAGCACTTGCAGTTCGTTCGAGGCAAGTGCCAGAAGGATCGCGACCGCATCGTCCTGCCCCGGATCGGTATCGATGATAATTTTTTGTGCCAAGATTCCATTCCCTTGCATTTTTGGCCAAAGACTGCGCGACACAGAAAAAAGGCGCAAGCATAATGCTTGCGCCTTGATTTATTATGCAAATCAGATGAAATAATCAGCCGTCGACATTGACCTGTTCGATCAGGTCCAGCGCTTTGGGGCGCAAATCGGAAATTTCCGACAATGCCAGATCATCGGGGGTGAATTCACCCCAGCTGGCCACCAGATCGGATTTTGCAACGCCGTCCTTCACAGGGAATTCGTTGTTGGTTTCGGCATAGATATGCTGGGCTTCGTCGCTGACCAGAAACTCCATCAGTTTCAGTGCGGCGTCATGGTTGGGAGCCGCCTTTGTCATGGCCGCGCCCGATACGTTGATATGGGTGCCGCCATTTTCGAAGGTCGGGAAAATGATGCGAACCGAATCGGCCCATTCTTTTTGTTCGTCATCCTTCAGCATCGCGCCCATGTAATAGGTGTTGCCAAGGCTGATGTCACATTCGCCGGCCCAGATGGATTTCACTTGATCGCGGTCTCCGCCTTCGGGGCGTTTGGCAAGGTTCGTCTTGATGCCTTCCAGCCATGCCAATGTCTCTTCCTCGCCGTGGTGGGCCAGAAAGGCGGCGGTCAGGGCGACATTGTAATCGCTGGTAAAGCTGCGCGTGCAGATGCGACCTTCCCATTTGGGATTGGCCAGATCTTCGTATGTGGTGATTTCATCATCGGCCACACGGTCTTTTGCGGCATAGACGATGCGGGCGCGGGTCGTCAGCGCGAACCACTGGTTGTCCACATCGCGCATGCCTGCGGGAATGACGTCCAGCATCGGGTCCTCGACCGCTTGGGTCACGCCTGCGTCCTTCACCTCGCCCAG
Organism: Paracoccus sp. JM45; assembly: GCF_003590715.1. GTDB lineage: Bacteria > Pseudomonadota > Alphaproteobacteria > Rhodobacterales > Rhodobacteraceae > Paracoccus. The sequence continues at coordinate 269,703 of NZ_QQVY01000001.1, read as the reverse complement.
ACGGGCGACATCGACGGTCAGCACCAGATCGGCGGGCGAACGGTCGCCTTCGGCCTGCAGGCGCTCAACCATGCCCTTGTCGACAAAGGCCATATTCACCGTGATGCCGGTTTCTTCGGTGAAGGCATCGAACAGCGGCTGGATCAGTTCTGGTTGGCGATGGGAATAGACATTCACTTCTTCCGCGAAGGCGGGTAGGGCGGTGGCCCCCATAAGCGAGGCAAGGATCAGGTGACGCATGATAGCTCCTGTCATCTACATATGGGTCGGGACTGCCATTCCCGATGGAATCTGTCAATCATTCAGGCATGACCTTGCGACAACGTGTAGCGTCTTTCGTAGGATTGGATGCACGGGGTGGATTGACCGAAGACGGGCCGCAGGATAGGGCGCAAGCATGGCACGAGCACCCCTATTACAACTCTCCGAGATTTCGCTGACCTATGGTGGCGATCCCGTATTCGATGGTCTTTCGTTGAACGTCCAGGCAGGCGACCGCGTCGCGCTGGTCGGGCGCAACGGATCAGGCAAATCGACCCTGATGAAAGTCATGTCAGGCTTTGTCGAACCCGATAAGGGCGACGTGGTCCTGTCTGCCGGTGTTTCGACCGGCTACATGGAACAGGACCCCGACCTGTCGGGCTTTGCCACGCTTGGCGATTTCGCCCGTGACGGGCTGGATGACAGCGAAGGCTATCTGGTCGATATGGCCGCCGAAGGGTTGAAGTTTGACCCCGACCGCCCTGTCGATACCGCATCGGGCGGCGAACGTCGCCGCGCGGCATTGGCGCGTCTTCTGGCGCGTGCGCCGGAATTGATGCTGCTGGACGAACCGACGAACCACTTGGACATTCAGGCCATCGGCTGGCTGGAAGAACATCTTTCGCAAACCCGCGCGGCCTTCGTTCTGATCAGCCACGACCGTGCCTTCCTGCGCCGTTTGACCAAAGCGACCCTGTGGATCGACCGTGGTCAGGTCCGCCGGCAGGAACGCGGATTCGAGGGCTTCGAGGATTGGCGCGAGGCCACTTGGGCTGCCGAAGACGATGCGCGCCACAAGCTGGACCGCAAGATCAAGGCCGAGGCCCGTTGGGCCGTCGAAGGCATCAGCGCGCGGCGCAAGCGCAACCAGGGCCGTGTACGTGCCCTGGCCGATTTGCGCAGCGAACGCAGCAGCCAGATCCGCCGTCAGGGCACCGCCGCCATGGCGCTGGAATCGGGTCCGACCAGCGGCAAGAAGGTGGTCGAGGTTCAGGGAATCTCGAAAGCCTTTGGTGATCGGGTGATTCTGGCGCCTTTCGATCTGCGAATCCAGCGCGGTGACCGGATTGCCTTTGTCGGCCCGAACGGTGCGGGAAAGACGACGCTGATCAAGATGTTGACCGGCGAACTGGCCCCCGATCAGGGCACGGTCACCTTGGGCACCAATCTGGAGATCGCGGTCTTCGATCAGGCCCGTGCGGCGCTGAACGTCAACCAGACGCTGTGGGAATCGCTGACCGGCGATCCGGATATGAGCGTTTCTGGTCGCGCCGATCAGGTCATGGTGCGGGGCAACCCCAAGCATGTGGTCGCCTATCTGAAGGACTTCCTGTTCGACGAAGGTCAGGCCCGCGCCCCCGTGCGCAGCCTGTCGGGCGGCGAAAAGGCGCGCTTGTTGCTGGCCAAGCTGATGGCCAAGCCGTCGAACATGCTGGTGATGGACGAACCGACCAACGATCTGGACGTGGAAACGCTGGACCTGTTGCAGGATCTGCTGGGCGAATATGACGGCACCGTCCTGCTGGTCAGCCACGACCGTGACTTTATCGACCGTGTTGCAGATACGACCATCGCGATGGAGGGGAATGGCCGCGCCACCGCCTATGCCGGTGGCTGGACCGATTACCTGCACCAGCGCAGCCTTGCCGCATCCGAGGAAGCGGCGGCACCTGTTTCCAAAAGCACCGGTCCATCCACGCCCGCCCCCCAAGCCGCCAAGCCGCAAGAGGGGCTGACCTTCACCGAAAAGCACCGGCTGCAGGAATTGCCCGCCATCATCGAACGGCTCGAGGCGGAAATCGCGAAGCTGACCGAATTCATGTCGGCCCCCGATCTGTTCACGACCGCGCCGGCCAAATTCGAAAAGGCCAGTCTGGCACTTAGCGAACGTCAGGCTGCCTTGGCTGATGCCGAGGAAGAATGGATGGCGCTGGAAGAAAAAGCCGCGGGTTAAGCCCCCCGGACCAGATGGTCGCGCAGCCATTCATGCGCGAATTCGATCTTTGTCCTGACCGGTCCGGTCAGGACAAAAGGATAAAGATCCGGATTGTCCAAGGCGCGATTGATGTCATTCACTGCAATCGCGATTTCGGCGGCAATCGACAGCAGTCGTGGCGTGTCGGTTTCCTGATAGGGGCTAAATTCCTCGGGGACGCTGGACATTGACAGACCCGCGCTGACAAAGCTGTCGGCAAAATCCACCAGATGTAACAGATGCGCGACCGTTTCGGCCCAGTCCTCATGCGGGTGGGCGGTGGCATAGGCTGTAATGTAGTCACGCCCCGGATCACGAGGATTTGCATAGTGGTTTTTCAGCGCCTGTCCGTAATCCTGCCGTTCATCCCCGAATAATTCGCGGAACGCGGGGCGGAAGTCGGGGTTGCTGGACAGACGGTCGAACAGGAAATGCGCCAGTTCGTGCCGGAAGTGACCCACCATCGAACGGTATTGTTCGCCCAGATCCAGCTGGCGCTTCAGGCGGATCAGTTCATCCGCCTCGGTTACGTTGATGGTGATTTCACCTGCGGCATGGCCCATGATGATTTGCTGGGCACGTCCGCCGGTATTTTCCGACAACATCAGGAAATAGGGACGCCTGCCGGGGTCTTGGTTGGTAAACCAGCTCCATTGTGCCAAATTGGCCAAAACCCAGCGTTTTGCGCGCTCTGTCGCGGCAAGCAGGCTTTGGTTGTCACCCACATGCAGCACCGGAACCACCTGCGACATGGCGCAGGACGCGCAGAATGTCCCTTGTGATGGCGCAGCCCAATTGCAGCCGATCCTGTTACGGTTTGCACAGGAACTGGCCTGCAGGACCATCGCACAGGCTTCGGGGTCGTAATGCAACGGCTCGCCGCAGGTGCAGGTCATATTGTGGAAGTAGGCGCGCGTCCCGCATGAGGGACAATTGAAACGTTGCATTGCTATCGGGTCCTGTATGGGCAGGGAACAAGTCGTTCCACAGCCGTCGGGTTCCTGCCGTTCGCAGGTGCGGGGCAACTGTGCAAGGGTTGACTTTACACGCGTCTTGCGCCAAACGGCACAGACCGGCGGGGCCATAGGCCTATTCGCCGGTCGATTATTTTTAATAACACCCCTTGGGGGTGCGCAGTTCGAAGGTGGGGCAACCCGTTAACTCCGACTTGTTCGGGACCGCAGGACGCGGCTGACAAAGGATAAGAAGCGATGTTCGCGGTTCTCAAAACTGGCGGCAAGCAGTACAAAGTGCAGGCGGGTGACGTTCTGCGCGTTGAAAAGCTGAATGCTGCAGCTGGCGATAAAGTCCAGTTCAACGACATTCTGATGGTTGGCTCGACCTTGGGCGCGCCGATGATCGACGGTGCTTGCGTGCAAGCCGAAGTCATCGACCAGATCAAGGCTGACAAGGTTATCACCTTCGTCAAGCGCCGCCGCAAGCATAGCTCGCAGCGGACCCGTGGCCACCGCCAGCAGCTGACGCTGTTGCGTGTGACCGACGTGCTGGAAAAAGGCGCGGAGAAAACCGGTGTGAAAGCTGCTATTGGTGCGCGCACCAAAGTTGCTGAAGCGTAAGGAGAATTATCCATGGCACATAAAAAAGCAGGCGGCTCATCGCGCAACGGCCGCGACTCAGCTGGTCGCCGTCTTGGCGTGAAACTGTTCGGTGGCCAGGCAGCCATCGCAGGCAACATCATTGCCCGTCAGCGCGGCACCACCTGGTGGCCGGGCGTCAACGTTGGTATGGGCAAGGATCACACCCTGTTCGCACTGACCGACGGTCATGTGACCTTCAAGAAGGGCCTGAAGGGTCGTACCTTTATCTCGATTACTCCTGCTGCCCTCGAGGCTGCCGAGTAACCCAATCGTAACATTTCGATGTTAAAGGGGGGGATCGGCGAAAGCCGGTCCCCCCAGCTGTTTAATCATTTTCGATTTCAGCCAGTTTCCGGGGGAGGGAACATGGTAATGTCTGCACCGATGAGGGGGGGAACCCGCTTGGATGACCTCAAAGTTAATGATCTGTCTTTAAGTCAGGCGATCATTCCCACCACACGTTTCACCCTGCGCCCGCTGCGTCCGTCGGATGCCGGTATGATCGCGCATTATACCGCGGACCGTCGCGTTGCTGAAGGCACGCGCGCGATTCCGCATCCCCTGCCACATGGCGCGTCCGAAAATTTCGTCGCGCGCGCCTTGGCTGATGATCGTCAGGAAGATGTCTGGGCGATTGACGGGTCACAAAGCAAACTTTCCGAACTGTTGGGCATTGTGTCCCTGACCCGGATGGAGGGGGACCAGTCAGAGCTTGGCTTCTGGGTCGGCGCGGGCTTCTGGAACACCGGTTTCGCGACCGAGGCTGTGGCCGCACTGGTATCCGCCAATCCACATGGTGCCCGCACCCTGTTCGCCGAGGCGTTTCAGGACAACGCAGGTTCGGCCCGCGTTCTGACCAATTGCGGCTTTGTCTATCTGGGTGATGCCGAAAGCTGGTCTTTGGCACGCAACGGTCGTGTCCCGACGTGGACCTATCTGCGCAAGATGGACTGATCGGATATCGGGGGGCCTCAACGCCCCCCGAAGTCCTTTGCATTTTGTGCAAGCCATACCCATTGCAAAGCGTTGTGACAGGCTTAAATCCTGCCCATGACACAGCACATCCCATATTCGCTTCTGGACCTGTCGCCGGTGCCCGAGGGCAGCACGGCGCAGGATGCCATTCGCAACACCATCGATCTGGCGCAACATGCCGAAAGCTGGGGCTATCGCCGCTTCTGGCTGGCGGAACATCACAACATGCCCGGCATTGCCAGCGCAGCGACTGCCGTTCTGATCGGTCTGGTCGCCCAAGCCACCAAGCAGATCCGTGTCGGTGCGGGCGGCATCATGCTGCCCAACCATGCCCCCCTGACCGTGGCCGAGGCATTCGGCACGCTGGCCACCGCCTTTCCCGATCGCATCGATCTGGGGCTGGGTCGGGCGCCGGGGGGCGATGGCGCGGTGATCCGTGCCCTGCGGCGCGACCCAAGCGCGGATACTTTCCCGCAAGACGTGGTCGAACTGCTGGAGTATTTCGGCAGTGAACGCCCCGATGCCGCCGTTCGCGCCATTCCGGGCGAAGGCACCCATGTTCCGGTCTGGATCCTTGGCAGCAGCACTTTCGGCGCCCAGCTGGCCGCGCATCTGGGTCTACCCTATGCCTTTGCCAGCCATTTCGCGCCCGATGACATGGAGCGCGCGATCACGATCTATCGTGAACGCTTCCGTCCGTCGCCTTGGGGGCAAAAGCCTTATGTCGTGATGGCCGCGAATGTCTTTGCCGCCGATGATCCGGCCGAGGCTGCCTATCTGCGCACGACGATGCAGCTGGCCTTTGCACGTTTGCGGACCGCTATGCCGGGCAAGCTGCCGCGTCCGGTGCATGATATCGACGCAGAAATCGGCGCAGCTGTCCGGCAGGGTGTCGACCGTGCGTTGAAAATCAGCGCTGTCGGCAACAACACTCAGGTCCGCGACCAGATGTCGGCCCTGTTGCAGACGCATCGCCCCGATGAGGTGATTTTGACTGGCCAGATCCACGACCACAAGGCGCGTTTGCGCAGCTTTGAAATCGCCGCCGAGGTTATGTCGCAGATGCCCGCCCCTTGGACCGCTTGATATGAAAAAGGCCCCGCCAATCGCTTGGCGGGGCCTTTCATGTTTCAGGTTACCGGATCAGTCGCGGTTGCCCATGAACTGCAGCAGGAACATGAACAGGTTCAGGAAGTCCAGATACAGGGTCAGCGCACCCATGATGGCGCTTTTACCAAGGAAATCCGAACCCGAACCTGCCATTTGCAGATAGGTGTTCTTGATCTTCTGCGTGTCATATGCGGTCAGACCTGCAAAGATCAGCACGCCCAGACCGGAAATCGCGAATTGCATCGCCGAGGATTGCAGGAAGATATTCACGATGGACGCAATGATCAGGCCGATCACGCCCATGATCAGGAAGCTGCCCCAACCCGAGATGTCTTTCTTGGTGGTGTAACCCCAAAGCGAAAGACCCGCGAAGGAAATTGCCGTCACAAGGAAGGTCTGCACGATCGAGAAGGACGTATAGGCCAGAAAGATCGAGCTGATCGACAGGCCCATCAGTGCCGAAAAGGCATAGAACATGCCAGTGGCCGCCGATACCGACAGACGGTTGATGGCAGCGCCAAAAGCAAAGATCATCAGCAAGGGGGCGAACATGATCACCCACTTCAGGGGCGAGGTGTAGATCGCGACACCCAGACCCGTCAGCTGGCCATCAGCGGTCACAGCCGCCGTCGAGATGCCATAGGCCGCGACGGCGGTAACACCCATGCCGACCGACATAAGCCCATAAACTTTGTTCATATAGGCCCGCAGGCCTTCGTCAACCGCTGCGGCGCGGCTGCCGACGCCCTGCGCGGTACGATAAGTGTTATAGTCTGCCATCGAAATCTCCCTCTGTGAGGCCATCGGGGCAAGCCCCCGCTTGTGCTTGAATATCGGTGTTCGGTTGATTCTTTTCAATGCCAAGCTTGCGGCATGATGGCGCAGTCATAGGGTGATGATGATCTTTCCCACCGCTTTGCGGTCACGCAGCAGGCCATAGCCTTCGGCAATCCTGTCCAGTGGCAGGACCTTCCCCATGACGGGGTTCAGTTTTCCCTGCTCGAACAAGGTGAACAAGGCCTGCATGCTGCCACGTATCGCCTTGGGATCAAGGCTGCGATACCCGCCCCAGAAGAACCCGTGGATGGCGATGTTTTTCACCAGCGCATGGTTCAGGGGCAGGGCGGGTGGTTTGCCCCCCGCAAAGCCGATGATCAGATGTCGTCCTCCGTGGCGCAGCGCGCCGAAAGCGGCCTTGCCCGGCGCGTCGCCCACGGGGTCATAAACGACATCGGCACCGCCCAGTTCGCGCAAGGCGACCCGTAGATCAGGACATGTGGCGCTGTCGATGACCTGATGCGCCCCCGCAGCCGCAACGCTTTCCAGCCGGTCAGCCCCACGGGCCACCCCTATAACGTGTGCCCCAAGTGCCGCCCCGATTTCAACCGCCGTCAATCCGACACCGCCTGCCGCACCCAGCACGATCAGGGTCTGTCCTGCCCGCAAATCGCCCCTTCCGGCCAGCGCCAGATGACTTGTCCCATAAGCCACTTGAAACCCTGCTGCCTGTTCGAAGGACATGCTATCCGGAATGGTCTGAACAGCACCCGGATCAACCGAAATCACCTGGGCCGCGGTGCCGGGGGTCGATACCAACACACGGGTTCCTATGGCTAATCCGCAGTCCTCTGACGTCTCGATCACCGTGCCGGCACCTTCAAGGCCCGGAACGAAAGGCGGGTCCTGACGTTCCTGATACTTGCCCTGTGCCTTCAATAAATCCGCGAAATTAAGGGCAAATGCACCCATACGGACAAGAATCTGTCCCTTGGCGCGAACGGGGTCCGGAACTTCGGAAATAACAGGGTCCTGATCGAATGCAGGGATCTGGGCAACGCGAATCATATATCCTCCTGAAAATGCGCGGGGCGGGCCGTCATCCTTGGCGGGTTTGTCGCCACTGTCTATCAATCGGTCCAAAAGGGCATGCAGGACCTGTCCTTTTGGTCAAGAAAGGGCATGTTAACCAACTTGATGCTCGAAAAGAGCAATATGTCGGCGTATCACCTCTTTAGATTGAGTGAGGTTAGCGATGAAGCATAGTGTAGATGTTCATGTTGGTAAGCGTATCCGCCATCGCCGCTGGATGATTGGAATGACACAGCAGCAACTGGCCGATCAGGTTGGTATCAAATTCCAGCAGATCCAGAAGTACGAGACGGGGATGAACCGCGTCTCTGCATCGCGTCTGTGGGATATTGCCCATGCAATTGACGTTCCGGTCAGCTTTTTCTTTGAAGGGCTGCATGACGGCGTAATGCCGACGACGGTCGAGGGTGACATGTTCGCCGATAAGGAAGCTTTGCAACTTGTGCGTGCATACTATGCCATGCCCGAAGTGCAGCGCCGCCAGATCTTTGAATTGGCCCGCGTTTTGTCCGACGCCGCCTGACCGGCCTAAATTCTGTCGCCCCGCCGTGCGTAACTGCGGGGCGACAGACCCCCAAGGCGGCTGGTCCCTGCGCCGCGTCTGGGTTAAACCTGCGTCAACCGACGACAGGAGACCACCATGCAGGATGCATCCCGGATCATTCAAACCGCGCATGAGATGGCCGATGCCGCGCGACATGCTATTCTGCCGCTTTTTCGCAGCACCGATCTGGTGGCCGACAACAAACGTCCCGCCGATTTCGACCCCGTGACCCAAGCCGACCGCGCCGCTGAACTGGCCATGCGCGAGGTTCTGGCGCGTCTGCGTCCCGATGATGCCATTCTTGGTGAAGAATATGGCTCCACTGCCGGAACCAGCGGGCTGACGTGGATCCTTGATCCGATCGACGGCACGCGTGCCTTTATCAGCGGCGCGACCAGCTGGGGTGTGCTGATCGGTCTGTCGGACGGGCAGGACGTGATCTATGGGATGATCGACCAACCCTATACCGGTGAACGCTTCGAAGGCGGTTTGGGTCGCGCGCAGCTGGCGGGGCCCCATGGCACCCGCGACTTGCAGGTGCGCCGTGATGTGCCGCTGGAACGTGCCACCCTGATGACAACCTTCCCCGAGGTGGGGACCACGGCTGAAGGTGCTTCTTTTCGTCGTGTCGCAGCAAAGGCGCAACTGACGCGATACGGGCTGGACTGCTATGCCTATGGCCTGCTGGCGCTTGGTCAGATCGATTTAGTGATCGAGGCCGGGCTGCAATCCTATGACATCGCCGGCCCATTGGCCGTTGTGCAGGCCGCGGGTGGGATCGTCACCGACTGGCAGGGTGGTCCTGCCGCCCAAGGGGGGCAAGTAATTGCCGCCGCCACGCCGGAACTGCACCGTGCCGCGATGGCCCTGCTTGCCGGTTGATCCGGCCCCGCCAGATACCTGATAATGACCAGTCCAAGGGGCCAGCATGACCGACGACACACGCCTGCAAATGGATCAGTCCCCCGAACGCGAAGACGGTGACTTCGCACCCAGCTCCGAATTCATGGAGCTGATCGATCAGGCGATGGATGCCGGTGACCAGCCCGCATTGAACGCGCTTCTGGAACCGATGCATGGCGCGGACATCGCCGACCTGATCGAACGTCTGGCCCCCGCCCGCCGCCGCCTGTTCATCGAACTGTATTCGGGCGAGATCGACGGCGAGATTCTGTCCGAAATCGACGAATCCATTCGCGAGGAAGTGCTGGAGCTGCTGCCCCGCCACGTTCTGGCCGAAGCCGTGCGCGAAATGGACAGCGATGACGTCGTCGATCTGGTCGAGGATCTGGACGATCCCGAACGCGACGAAATTCTGGCCATCCTTGACGACAGTGACCGCGCCGCCGTCCGCCAGTCGCTGGCCTATCCCGAATATTCCGCCGGTCGTCTGATGCAATCCGAGGTGGTCACCGCCCCCGAACACTGGACCGTGGGCGAGGCAATCGATTTCCTGCGCCGCGAAGAATGGCTGCCCGAACAGTTCTATCATATCATCATGGTCGATCCGCGCCGTCATGCGGTGGGCTATGTCACCCTTGGCCGTCTGTTGGCGTCGCGGCGTGATGCGGTCTTGCGCGACATGGCCGAAGACAGTTTCCGCACCATCAGCGCATATGCCGCCGAAGCTGACGTCGCCTATGTCTTCAACCAGTACCACCTGATCTCGGCCCCTGTCGTGGACAGCGATGACCGTCTGGTCGGTGTCATCACCATTGATGACGCCATGGCGGTTCTGGATGAGGAGCATGAGGAGGACATCCTGCGTCTGGCCGGTGTGGGTGACGAATCCAGCATCTCGGACAGTGTGGGGCAGACGGTGCGCCAGCGGGTGCCATGGCTTGCGACGAATATCCCGACGGCGCTGGCCGCCGCAGCGGTCATCGCCTTTTTCGAAAGCGCCATTTCGCAACTGGTGGCGCTGGCGGTTCTGATGCCGATTGTCGCCTCGATGGGCGGGAATGCGGGCACCCAGACGCTGACGGTTGCGGTGCGGGGTCTGGCAACGCGTGATCTGTCGGCCTCGAACGCGCTGCGGGTTGTCCGGCGCGAGGTCGCCGTCGGCCTGATCAACGGCGCGGTCTTTGGTGCCATCATGGCGGGCATTACTTTCCTGTGGTTCCACGACGTCTGGCTGGCCGGTGTGATCGGCATGGCGATGATCATCAACCTGCTGGTCGCGGCCTTGGCGGGCATTACCGTGCCCTTGGTGCTGAACAAGCTGGGGGCGGACCCTGCACTGGCCTCAGGGACGTTTGTCACAATGATGACGGATGTGATCGGCTTCATGGCCTTCCTGGGCCTTGCCTCGGCCATCCTGTTGTGACGGCGGATAAGAACACCCTGCGCCAGCAGGCCTTGCAGGCGCGCGCACAGGGCGGGGATCACGCCGCCCTGAACCGTCATCTGATCGCAGCACTTGCCCCCCATCGCAACAAGGTTCTGGCCGGATACTGGCCCATGCGGGACGAGGCTGACCCCCGCGCTGCCATGGCCGCCCACGCAGGCCCCCTGTGTCTGCCCGTCGTGGCGGGCCGTGCCCGTCCGTTGGTCTTTCGCCATTGGGACGGACAGCCGTTACAATCGGGCGCATTCGGCACATCGCATCCTGGCCCCGATGCGTCCGAGATGACGCCGCAGGTGCTGATCGTGCCGCTGGCGGGCTTTGACCGGTCGGGAAACCGCATCGGCTATGGCGGCGGCTTTTACGACCGGACCTTGCAGATCTTGCGCGAATCGGGGCCGGTAACAGCCATCGGTCTGGCCTTTGCCTGTCAGGAATTGCCCGCCATTCCCGCCGAGGAATTCGACCAGCCGCTGGATTTGATCATCACCGACCGTGAAACGCTGACCCCTTTGCGCTGAATCCTGCCGGTCGTGGCATTTCGCACCGACTGTTGGCAAGCTGGGGATGGGCGGCGCATAAGCCTGTGGGTAACTCGGGGATTGTTTTTGCCAGCTGATTGATTTGGCGGTCCTTTCCCGCAAGCATCCGCTGAAACCGATCGGAACGGGCGCGGTCCTGTGTGCGAATCCGGCGTTCGGCCTGATGCTGCACTGTCAACGTATAAGCCGCTGGTTTTGTGAAAATAAACCCATTGAACAGGGTCGGAACCACCGTCACGCTGTCACGGAACGCCCCAGCGGCACAAGGCATGCGCGCCTGCGTTTGCCCCAAGACAACGGACGACCGGCTTTGACAAGGGGGCGCTGCCACCTTGGGGACGCCCCATGCGGGCAGGGCTGTGTCGTGACGCGTCGCGCGGCATCGCAGGCAAAGCACAGGACGCGCAGACATGAAGATCGAACGTCGTTTCACCACGGAGACATCCGGCGCCTATGGCGATATCGCCTTTGCGACGACCGCGACCGATATTCGCAATCCTGACGGCTCGGTTCTGTTTCGCAACGACGGAGTGCAGGTGCCTGCGGGCTTCAGCCAGACAGCCAGCGATGTCATGGCGCAATCCTTTTTCTGTCGGGGGGGCGTGCCTGCTGTCCTGAAGGCGGTTCCCGAAGACGGTGTCCCCGATTTCCTGTGGCGGCATGTGGCCGATCTGACCGCCCTTGCCGATCTGCCTGACTGTGACCGCTTTCTGGCCGAAACCACTGCGCGTCAGGTCTTTGACCGGATGGCAGGGGCGTGGACCTATTGGGGATGGAAGGGCGGCTATTTCGCGTCCGAGGATGAGGCACGCGCCTATCTGGACGAAATCCGCTTCATGCTGGCCCGCCAGATGGCGTCACCCGCCGCCGCGCAATGGGTGAATACCGGCCTGCACTGGGCTTATGGTATCGGAAGCGACGCACAGGGCTTTCGCGTCGATCACATCACCGGCGATGTGCAGGCGGCGGATGCCAGCCATCCCCAGCCCCATGCCTGTTTCATCCAGTCAGTCAGCGACGATCTGCTGTCTGGCGGCGGCATCATGGACCTGTGGGTGCGCGAGGCGCGGCTGTTCAAGCACGGCCACGGCAGCGGCACGAACTTCAGTGAATTGCGTAGCACGGATGAGGCTTTGTCGCAGGGCGGCACCTCGGCCGGCTTGATGGGTTTCCTGAAGATCGGCGATCGTGCGGCAGGGGCGATCAAGCCGGGCGGTATCAGGCGCCGCACGTCGAAAATGGTCATCTGCGACATTGACCACCCCGAGGTCGAGGATTTCATCAACTGGAAGACGCTGGAAGAACAGAAGGTCGCCAGCCTTGTCGCCGGATCGCAGATGCACGAGCGTCATCTGAACGCGATCTTCGCGGCGATCGGCGCAGGCGGTGATACGGATCCCGACAGCAACGCGGCGCTGAAAGCTGCAATCCGCGATGCCCGCCGCGTGATGATCCCCGAAACCTATGTGAACCGTATCCTGCAATATGCCCAGCAGGGGTTCACCAGCATCCGCTTTCCGACCTTCGACACCGATTGGGACAGCGAGGCTTATGCCACGGTCTCGGGTCAGAACAGCGACAGTGCAGTGCGCGTGACGGATGCGTTCCTGAACGCCGTGCGCGTGGACGCCCCTTGGGAACTGCTGCGTCGCACCGATGGCCGAGTGGCCAAGACGGTCAGCGCGCGGCAGCTGTGGGACCAGATCGGCGATGCCGCATGGGCCAGCGCCGATCCGGCGGTGCAATTCGACGATACCGTCAACGCATGGCACACTTGTCCGCAGGATGGTGCGATCCGCGCCAGCAATCCCTCGGGCGAGTATATGTTTCTGGACGATACCGCCTGTCATCAGGCCACGCTGAACCTGACGGCATTCGTGCGGGATGGCCGGTTCGACGGGAAGGGTTTCGCCCATGCAACCCGCCTGTGGACCCTGACGTCCGAGATCGGGGTGATGATGGCGCAATTCCCTTCGGAACGGCTGGCCCGTCGCACGCATGATTTCCGTCCGCTGGGACTGGGGTTTGCCAATCTGGGCGGACTGCTGATGCGGATGGGCGTGGCCTATGACAGCGATCAGGGGCGGGCGATATGCGGGGCGATCACCGCGCTGATGACCGGCACGGTCTATGCGACAAGCGCACAGATGGCGGCGATGGTCGGGCCCTTTGCAGGCTATGCCCGGAATGCCGGTGATATGCTGCGGGTCATTGCCAACCACCGGGCTGCAGTGCTGGGCACAGGGGATTACCACGGTCTGAACATTGCGCCCGTCTTGATGGACGCCGATCACTGCGCTGATGCCGACCTGATCCATATGGCGCGCTCGGCTTGGGATCAGGCGCTGGATCTGGGCTGCCGCCACGGCTTCCGCAACGCGCAGGCCAGTGTTATTGCGCCTGCGGCCCAAAGCGGCCTTATCATGGATTGCGACACCAACGGGATCGAGCCTGACTTTGCCCATGTGAAATACGTCGCCCTGCCGCAAGGCGGGCATGCCAAGGCGATCAACCCCGCCATTCCGCAAGGGCTGACGGTGCTGGGTTATGATGATGACCAGATCGTCGCGATTGCCGCCCATGCGATTGGCAATGCCAGCCTTGCCGATTGCCCGACGGTCAATCAGGCGGCGCTGGTGCGATGCGGCTTCGGGGCGGAACAGCTGGCGCGGGTGCAATCGGCCCTGACCACGGCTGTCGATATTCGCTTTGTCTTCAATCAATGGACGCTGGGCCGCAGCTTCTGCCGTGATACTTTGGGGATCCCCACGGATAAACTAGCCGATCCTGCTTTTGATCTGCTGTCCTATCTGGGCTTTTCCGATGCCCAGATAAAGGCGGCCAATGATCATATCTGCGGCACCATGACGATCGAAGGCGCGCCTTATCTGCGCCCCGAGGATCTGGCAGTGTTCGATTGCACCACACCCTGCGGCCAGTCAGGCACACGGCATCTGTCGCTGGACAGTCACATCCGCATGATGGCCGCCGCGCAGACCTTCGTATCGGGCGGAATCGCGCGGACGCTGAAGCTGCCGCACAGCGCCAGCATCGCGGATGTGCTGGCCGTGCATGATCTGGCATGGTCCTTTGGTCTGAAAAGCATCGACCTCTATCGTGACGGATCAAAGCTGTCGCAACCCTTGGCGCAATCGCTGTTTCAGGATGATGACGGGGCACGTGATGTCATGGGCAACGGCACCCCCCGCCAGAAAGCCGCGATCATGGCCGAAAAGGTCGTCGAAAGGATCATTGTCAAGGAAATCCGCGCAGCACGCGAAAAGCTGCCCCTGCGCCGCAAGGGGTATACCCAGAAAGCCAGTGTCGGGGGGCATAAGGTCTATCTGCGGACCGGCGAATATGACGACGGCAATCTGGGCGAGATTTTCATCGACATGCACAAAGAGGGTGCGGGCTTTCGTGCCATGATCAATAATTTTGCCATCGCGGTGTCGGTCGGTCTGCAATACGGCGTCCCACTGGAAGAATTCGTGGATGCATTTACCCTGACCCGTTTCGAACCCGCAGGTCCTGTGCAGGGAAATGACAGCATCAAGAATGCGACCTCTATTCTGGATTATGTGTTCCGCGAACTGGCCGTCAGCTATCTGGACCGTACCGATCTGGCCCATGTCAAACCCCAAGGTGCCCGTTTCGACGATCTGGGCGAGGGCGAGCCCGAGCGTCCAAGCAGCGCCCCTGCAGAAATCAAATCCCTGCATATGCTGAAGCAGATCAGCAGCGCCGGCTATCTCCGCAAACGTCTGCCACAAGAACTGATGGTGCTGCAGGGCGGTGCGGCGGCGATAGATATGCAGACAGCATTCGATTTACGCGCTGAGGCCCATAGTCATAGCAATAAAAGCGTCCCCCTTTGTGAATGCGGTGATTTTGCACGGCAAATAAACGGCATTTGGGTCCAATGCAGCATTTGCAGCGGCAAGGGACGTATGGGCTGACGTCCGAATATCTGCGCTTTGTCGTTTGCACGCAACAACTTGCAGTTAAGCTTGGGTGACATTGGACACAGGCAAAGACTGCGGGTTGACGCCAAGCGATCCTTTGCCGTTCATAAGCATAGTATCGGCAGGCCCAAGGTCGCCGCAAAAATAAAGGGCGTTTGTCGCCAAGGGGTTCGTGATGGTCAAGATTACACCGGTTCTGATGGCGGGCGGTTCGGGAACACGGCTCTGGCCGGTGTCGCGCAAAAGCTTTCCCAAACAATTTGCACAACTCATCGGCGATGAGACATTGTTTCAGGCCAGCGCCCGCCGTCTGACCGGTCTCGAATTCCACGCACCTGTGGTCATGACCAATTCCGATTTCCGCTTTATCGTCGCCGAACAGATGGAACAGGCGGGGATCGAGGCGGGACAGATCCTGATCGAACCGGCAGGACGCAATACCGCCCCCGCAATTCTGGCCGCAGCCATGATGGTCGCCGCCAGCGATCCCGACGGGCTGGTGCTGGTCGCGCCCTCGGATCACGTCATTCCCGATACAGATGCCTTCAAGGCGGCGGTTCTGGAAGGGGCAGGCCCTGCAGCCGCCGGACGTATTGTGACCTTCGGCATCACCCCCGATCGCGCCGAAACCGGCTATGGCTATCTTGAACTGGCATCCGACGGGGCAGGGCCGCAGCCCTTGGCGCGTTTCGTGGAAAAACCCGACGCAGGTCGCGCTGCGCAGATGGTGCAGGCCGGAAACTATCTGTGGAACGCGGGCATCTTCCTGTTCAGCGCCCGCGCGATGATCCAGGCGTTCCGCGATCATGCTGCCGATTTCATCGCCCCCGTTCAGGCCGCCATGGATCAGGCCAAGCTGGATCTGGGCTTTCTGCGTCTGGCGCCTGCGCCATGGAAGGAACTGAAAGACGAATCCATCGACTATGCCGTCATGGAAAAGGCGGACAATCTGACTGTCGTACGTTTTTCGGGCCGCTGGTCCGACCTTGGTGGTTGGGACGCCGTCTGGCGCGAGGCTTTGGGCCGTGCCCCCTCGGATCAGGGGGTGGTGACGGACGCACATTCGACCGCGATCGATTGCCACGATGTGCTGTTACGATCAGACAGTGACGGGGTCGAGGTTGTGGGCATCGGCCTGACCGATGTGATGGTCGTTGCTACATCGGACGCGGTTCTGGTGGCCGATAAATCACGGGCGCAGGACGTGCGTCAGGCAGTTGTCGCGCTGAAGAAGAAATCCTCGAAACAGGCCGAGGCGTTTCCACGCGACCACCGCCCGTGGGGCTGGTTCGAAACGCTGGCGCTGGCCGACCGCTTTCAGGTCAAGCGCATCGTGGTGAAACCGGGGGCGGCGCTGTCGCTGCAAAGCCATGTCCACCGGTCCGAACACTGGATCGTTGTGTCGGGTACGGCGCGGGTGACGGTGGATGAAAACGTGACGCTGGTGACGGAAAACCAGTCGATCTATGTGCCTTTGGGCGCGGTGCACCGGATGGAAAACCCCGGCAAAGTGCCGATGGTCCTGATCGAGGTGCAGACCGGCAGCTATCTGGGCGAAGACGACATCATCCGTTACGAAGATGTCTATGCCCGCAGCAGCGCGGATTAAGGTATAAGGCCCCGCGGGTAAGGCGGGGCCGTCAACTTACATCGTGTCGCGGATCTGTTCGATCGTTGCTGCAACTCCGGCACGCGGGACACCGCGCAGCATCGTTTCACCGATGATGAAGGTCGGGGTGCCTTGCACGGCCATGGTGTTGCCCAGAGTGCGGTTCTTGTTAAGCACATCCGTCACCTCGTCCGAGGTCATGCGCGCAATGACCTGATCGGCATCAAGGTCGATCTGGCCTGCGACCTTGCGCAAGGCATCCTCGGATGCGGGGGTGCGTAATTCCATCAGGATATCATGCGCCTTGGCATAGGCTTCATCCCCGCCCAACTGTTTTGCCGCAATGGCAAACCGGCTAGAGGCTTCGCTGTCCTGTCCAAGGATCGGGAATTCCTTGATGATCAGACGGATATTGCCATCGGCGGCAACGGCGTTCTTGACCTCTTCGTTGAACTGGCGGCAGACGCCGCAGCGGTAATCCATGAATTCGACCATCGTCAGGTCGCCATCGGGATTGCCGCCAACCCAGCTGTGACCGTCGTCAAAGATCGCATCATGGTTATCGGCCACCAGATCGACATCATTTTGCGCGGTTTGTTCGGCTTGCCGGTTTTCCAGCTCGTTGATCGATTCGATCAGCACCTGCGGGTTCGCCATTAGATATTCACGCACCGCTGCGCCGAAATTCTGCTTTTCGGCATCACTCATGGCGCTGATATCAAAGGCCATGGCGGGGCCGGTCAGCATGGGGGTCGCGCTTAGCAACAGCGCGGCGATCAGGCGTTTCATGGTCGGACCCTTCGGTTTTTTGTCGCCCACAACTTGGACCGGACGGCAAGCGATGGCAAGAATGCCGCGAACAAGGCTGCGTGACGCCACAAATGCAATGCAAACAAACGGTGGAGCGTGGCACCGACCCGCGTTAAGACAGCAACAAAAAGCGAACGAGGCTAAAGCCATGCGATCTTCCACCCGCGGACAGGTAGACCCCTTTATCGTCATGGATGTGATGGACGCCGCCAACCGCGCCGAAGCGGCAGGCCGCCACATTATCCATATGGAGGTCGGTCAGCCCGGCACACCCGCCCCCCAAGGTGCCCGACAGGCGCTGGCCGACGTGCTGGACCAACCGTTGGGGTACACATCGGCGCTGGGGTTGCCGGCGTTGCGGCAGGGCATCGCGGATTTGTACCTGAAATGGTACGGGGTGACGCTGGACCCTGCGCGGGTTGTTGTCACATCAGGCAGCAGCGGCGCGTTTCTGTTGGCGTTTTCGGCGCTGTTCGATGCGGGCGACAAGGTGGCGATGGGCTTTCCGGGCTATCCCAGCTATCGCCAGATCCTCAAGGCGATGTCGTTGGAACCTGTCGGCATCCTGACCCGCCCCGAAGACCGCTATCAGCCACGTCCGACCGATATTCCAGATGATGTGCAGGGGCTGATCCTTGCGTCGCCGGGCAATCCGTCCGGCACGGTTCTGACGGTGCCCGAACTGCGCGCGTTGACCGACGCCGCGCAGGCCAAAAACATCAACGTTATCTCGGACGAGATTTACCACGGGCTGTCCTATGGCAAAGGCTGCCATTCCGCGCTTGAGGTGACGGATGAGGTTTTCGTCGTAAACTCTTTCAGCAAATACTTTTCTATGACCGGCTGGCGCGTTGGCTGGATGATTGTGCCCCCCGAACATATCCGCACGGTGGAACGTCTGGCGCAGAATATGTTCATCTGCCCGCCGCATGTCAGTCAGGTCGCAGCCCTTGCCGCGCTGGATTGCATCCCCGAAGCCGAGGCCAATCTGACCGTCTATGCCGAAAACCGCCGCCTGATGCTGGAAGAACTGCCCAAGGCCGGTTTCGATCGCATCGCGCCGCCCGAAGGGGCGTTCTATGTCTATGCCGATGTGTCGCATCTGACCGATGACAGCGTGGCCTTCGCCGCCGAGATTCTGGAACATGCAGGCGTGGCCGTCACGCCGGGGTTGGATTTCGATCCTGTCCGCGGCGGCCAAACCCTGCGGTTTTCCTATGCCCGCGCGACCGAAGATATCGCCGAAGGCTTGCGCCGTCTGACCGGGTATATGGCATCCAGATGAGGCTGCTGACCATTCTGCTGGCACTGATGCTTGCGCTGCCTGCGGTGGCACAGGAACCTGCACGGTTGCAGGTCGGGGCCTCGTCTGTGACGCGGCAACATGACGGCTGGTGGCAATCGGTGTTCGGTCCGCAGGCGCTGAAGCTGTCCTTGGCGTTGGATAAGCCGGTGCCTTACCGCGTCTTTCTGGTCGGTGATCCGGCGCGTCTGGTTGTCGATCTGAAAAACACCGATCTGTCGGGGGATGAATTATCGGCGATGTTCGGCCACGAACAGCTGCATGCCATCCGCTGGGGCAGTTTCCAGCGCGGCTGGTCGCGGATCGTGATGGAATTGCCCGACACCTATCGCGTGTCGCGCGCCGGAATGGAAACGCAAGGGCTGTTTGCGCGGTTGAACGTGGCGCTCTGGCCCGTCTCGGCCATCGATTTTGCCCCGCGCCCATCCGCTGCGGCAGCCTTGCGGAACCTGCCGGACCCTGCCCAGCTGACCGATACGCCGATCCGTGCCGAAGGTCTTGTGGTGACACTGGACGCAGGTCATGGTGGTTTCGACCCCGGCGCGCAGGCCGATGGCGTGAACGAGGCTGATCTGGTCCTGACCTTCGCGCAAGAACTGCGAACGGCCTTGGGACTGCGCGGCGTCACGGTGAATATGACCCGCGACAAGGATGAATTCGTGGCGCTGGAACAACGGATGACCATTGCGCGACAGGCGGGATCGCATGTCCTGATCTCGCTTCACGCAGATGCTTTGCCAAAAGGGCAGGCCGCTGGTGCGACCGTGTATGTATGGAGCCCGTCCGCCGATGACCGCGCCGCCCGCCAGTTGTCGCAACGTCATGAACGCGACGATCTAGTGCTGGGTATGGATTTCGCGGGACAGGATGATGCGTTGGCCACCGCGCTGATGGATTTTGCACGCACCGATACCCAGCCACGGTCCGAAGGCTTTGCCCGCATGTTGATTTCACGCATGGCCCTGGGCGGCATCGGTCTGCATGGGCGACCGGTTCAGGGTGCGGCGTTTTCGGTCCTGAAATCGCCCGATATTACCTCGGTCCTGCTGGAGCTGGGGTTTATTTCCGATACGAACGACCTTGCCAATCTGTCCGATCCGGCGTGGCGGGCGCGCATGGTTCAGGCCGTGGCCGAAGGGACAATCGGCTGGTGGCGTGACGAACAGGCCCGCGGCGCGCTGCTGCGTAAGTGATCAGGCAGTGTTGCTTTGACCGTGGGGGCAGGTCGGGCTATAGACGGGCCAAGTTTTCGAAAGGCGATCATACGTGCTGCGAGCCATACTCTCATTCATCGGGGCGATCTTTTCGTGGTTCGTGACCGCCAGCTTCTTTATCGCGCTGACCCTTGGCGGGATCTTCTGGGTCTATTCCCGTGATCTGCCCAGCCATGAAACGCTGGCGCAATATTCGCCCAAGACCATCAGCCGCATCTATTCTGCCGAAGGGCAGCTGATTGATGAATTTGCCGATGAGCGCCGGATTTTCGTTCCCATCGACGAAATTCCCGATCTGGTTAAACAGGCTTTTGTCAGCGCCGAGGACAAGAATTTCTATACCCACCCCGGTTATGACCTGCGCGGCATTCTGGGGGCGGCCTATCAGGCGGCAGCGACCGGCGGGGCGCAGGTGCGCGGTGCGTCGACCATCACCCAGCAGGTGATGAAGAACTTCCTGCTGTCCAGCGACCGCAGCGTCGAACGCAAGGTCAAGGAATTGATCCTTGCCTCGCGGCTGGAACAGACCCTGTCCAAGGACCAGATCCTTGAACTGTACCTGAACGAGATTTTCCTGGGCCAGAACAGCTTTGGCGTTGCCGCTGCCGCCCAGACCTATTTCAACAAGTCCCTTGCCGAACTGGCCCCGCACGAGGCTGCGATGCTGGCGTCGATGCCGCAGGCCCCGGGGCGTTATCACCCCGTGCGGGCCAAGGAACGCGTCACCGAACGCCGCAACTATGTCCTGCGGGAAATGTGGCAGAACGGCTATATCGACGAAGCGACCTATGAATCCGAAGCCAAACTGCCGCTGCGGTCGGTCCAGAACGGCGATTTCGATTCTTTCCAGAAACAATTGCCGAACCGCGATTATTTCACCGATGAAATCCGCCGCCAGCTCAGCCGCGAATTCGGACAAGAGGAATTTTTCGGCGGCGGCATGACCATCCGCGCCACGGTCGATCCCGACCTGCAAACCGAAGCGGCGACCGCCCTGCAAGAGGCATTGGAACAATACGATCGTGGTCTGGGTGTCTGGCGCGGCACCGGTCAGGTGCTGCCGGAAACGGCGTTGGCGGACCAGATGTCGTGGCGCACCGCGCTGTGGGAATTGCGCCTGCCGCGTGACATTCCGCGTTGGCATCCGGCTGTGGTTCTGGAAATGGGCACCAATGACGCGCGCATCGGTATCGAGGGCATCGAGGAAGACGCCGACGGCCATTGGATCACCGCCGCCGATGTTACATGGGCCCGCAAGCGCAACAGCGACGGCAGCCTTGGCCCGCGTGCAAGGGTTGCCGACGACCTGCTGGATGTGGGCGACGTCGTTCTGGTGCGTGCGATGACCAGCGACAGCGACGGCAGCTTTATCCGCTGGACACTGCGTCAGGTGCCGCAGGTGCAGGGCGGCTTTATGGCCATGGACGTCAACACCGGTCGCGTTCTGGCGATGCAGGGCGGGTTTTCCTATCAAAGTTCGGTCTTTAACCGTGCCACGCAGGCGCAGCGCCAGCCGGGGTCGTCGTTCAAGCCCTTCGTCTATGCCGCGGCGCTGGACAACAACTATACCCCCGCGACCATCGTCGTTGACGAACCGATCCGCGTGAACACGCCGCAGGGCCTTTGGGAGCCCAAGAACAGCTCGGGTCAGCATTACGGCCCGACGCCACTGCGCACCGGCATCGAACAATCGCGCAACCTGATGACCATCCGGATTGCCGACGATATCGGCATGGATCAGGTCGCCCGCTACGCCGAGGATTTTGGTGTTTATGACAAGCTGCGCCCCTTCCTTGCCAACGCCCTTGGCGCGCAGGAAACCACGCTGTTCAAAATGGTCGCGGCCTATGCGATGTTTGCCAATGGCGGCGAACGTGTCGAACCCACTTTGGTCGACCGCGTGCAGGACCGTCGCGGGCGCACCGTCTATCGCCATGACCAGCGTATCTGCGAAACCTGCGGGATGCAGGCGCTGCCTGTGGGAACGGGTCCGGTCATCGACAGCAACCGCGAACGGGTGATGGATGCGGTGACGGCCTATCAGTTGACCTCGATGATGGAAGGCGTGGTCAAGCGCGGTTCAGGCAAGGGCGTGAACCTGCCGGTGCCGATCGCGGGCAAGACCGGCACGACGAATGACGCCAAAGACGTCTGGTTTATCGGCTATTCCAGCAATATCGTCGCCGGTTGTTATCTGGGCTTTGACCAGCCGCGTTCCTTGGGCAACCGCGCCTATGGCGGCACGCTGTGTGTGCCTGTCTTCAACGCCTTCATGCGCGATGCGGTCAAGAAATTCGGCGGCACCGAATTCAAGGTCCCGCCGGGCGGTTACTGGGTTAAGATCGACCGTGTCACCGGCCAGCGTCTGCCTGACGATGCGACCGGCCCGAATGTCATTTCGGAATACTTCCGCGACGGCACCGATCCCGATTGGCTGACGCCCTATGTCGTGTCGGGCTTTGGCGATGGCGCTGTCGTCCTGCCGTGGGAAGCGGGGGCGGCTGCTGCGACCGCCATTACCACCTCGACTGGGGAAAAGCGGGTGATCCCCAAGCGTACCGATTTCGGCTCGATGTCATCGGGCGGCCTTTACTGACAGGCGCGGCGGGTGGTCTTGCCGAGGCCCGCCAGCCGCGTTATCACCCCTGACTTGACGCCAGACCGAAGGAGAGCCCGCATATGCGCGCCGAAACGCAGTCCACAATCGAGGCCATCCGTCGTTCGCTGACCCTTTTGGGCCAGCGCCTTGACTGGCAGACCGCGCCCCATCGTTTGGAAGAAATGAACGCTATGATCGAGGATGGCGATCTGTGGTCCGACCCCGCCCGCGCGCAAAAGCTGATGCGTGAACGCCAGTCGCTGTCGGATGCGATCGACACCTATCGCCGGATCGAGGGCGATCTGGCCGCCAATGCCGAAATGGTCGAACTGGCCGAAATGGAAGGCGATGCCGATCTGGTTGCCGAATCGGAAGCCAACCTGAAGGCGCTGGCCAAGCTGGCCGCCCAGAAGGAACTGGAAGCCCTGCTGAACGGTGAAGCTGATGCCAACGATACCTTCCTTGAAGTCAACGCAGGCGCGGGCGGCACCGAAAGCTGTGACTGGGCGTCCATGCTGGCGCGCATGTATGTGCGTTGGGCTGAGAAAAAGGGCTATGAAGTCGAATTGCTGTCCGAAACCGGCGGCGATGAGGCCGGCATCCGCAGCGCGGGTTACAAGATCACCGGCCATAACGCCTATGGCTGGCTGAAATCGGAATCGGGTGTGCACCGTCTGGTCCGCATCAGCCCCTATGACAGTGCCGCACGCCGTCATACATCGTTCAGCAGTATCTGGGTCTATCCTGTTGTTGACGACAATATCGACATCGAGGTCGCAGACCGTGATATCCGCATCGACACCTATCGGTCGTCGGGCGCGGGTGGTCAGCACGTCAACACGACCGATTCGGCGGTGCGGATCACGCACATCCCGACCGGCATCGTGGTGACCAGCTCGGAAAAATCGCAGCACCAGAACCGTGCCAACGCCATGGCCGCGTTGAAATCGCGTCTGTACCAGATCGAGCTGGATCGCCGGAATTCGGAAATCAACGCCCAGCACGCCGCCAAAGGCGATGCAGGGTGGGGCAACCAGATCCGGTCCTATGTCCTGCACCCCTACCAGATGGTCAAAGATCTTCGAACGGGGGAAGAAACCAGCGACACCCAAGGCACGCTGGACGGCGATCTGGACCGCTTTATGGCGGCCACGCTGGCCCTTGATGTGGCCGGCAAATCCCGCGCCGAGGCGCAGGGCGACGACTAAGACACAAGGGCACTCTTTCGGGTGCCTTTTTCATTCCGGGGGTGACGGCATGATCCACAAGCGGCAATTGGGGCAGGGCGGCCCGATGGTGGGCGCGGTCGCGCTTGGCACGATGAATTTCCTTGGCACCTATGGCCGGACCGATCCCGACACCAGCCTGCGCTGCATGGCAGAATGCGTTGATATGGGCATCGACCATATCGACACCTCGGATGTGTACGGGGCAGGCGGGGCCGAGGAACTGCTGGCCCGCTTTCTGAAAACCCATGGCGACCGCGTGACATTGGCCACCAAAGGCGGCATCACCCGCAATCCCGATCACCCCTTCGACAATACGGACGCCTATCTGACGCGTTCGCTGGAAGCGTCGCTAAAACGCATGCAGGTCGAACGCGTCGATCTGTATTACCTGCACCGCCGTCAAGCCGACCACCCGATCGAGGAAACAATGCAGACCCTGCTGCGCCTGCGCGATCAGGGCAAGATCGGCGCGATCGGGCTGTCCGAAATCGCGCCATCAACCCTGGAACGTGCGGCGGCGATCGGACCGGTGGCGGCGGTGCAATCGGAATATTCGCTGTGGACGCGCCAGCCGGAACTGGGCCTGAACGACGCCTGCGCCCGTCACGGGGCCGCGATGGTGGCGTTTTCACCTGTGGGTCGCGGCGTCTTTGCAGACACGCCCCCCGTTCCGGCGGATTTTGTTACGGGCGATCTGCGAGCAACGATGCCACGGTTCCAGCCCGACAATTGGGCGCATAATCTGACCCGCCTGCAGGCCTTTGGCGATCTGGCCCGCAAAATGGGCGAAAGCCCTGCCAGTCTGGCCATTGCATGGGTTCTGGCCCGCGCCCCCCATATCATCGCCCTGCCGGGGTCGCGTGATATCGCCCATTGGCGACAGTTGGCACGGGGGGCGGATCTGACCCTGACCGACGACCAGATGGCACAGATCGAAACCGTGCTGCCCGCAGGCTGGGCGCATGGTCCCCGATATGGCGGCGCAATGGCCAATGGCCCCGAGGGTTACTGCTGACCCTGATTGCGCTAGGATAGCCTGAACCCCCTAACGATAGGTGCTGCGCGATGAAGGACAAAAGCATAAATCTTGCGCTTCAGGGCGGGGGCGCCCATGGCGCGTTCACTTGGGGGGTTCTGGACCGGCTGTTGCACGAACCATGGCTGGATATCGCTTCGGTCAGCGGTGCCTCGGCAGGTGCTTTGAACGGTGCCGCACTGAAGGCGGGGCTGGCTGCCTTCGACGGGCCCGCCGGAAAGCAGGCCGCACGCGAAAATCTGGAGGCCCTCTGGTCCGAGGTGGGGGATATCAGCGACAATCGCGTCATCCGCTGGCTGCAATCGCTGATGCCGATGCCGCGCGGGGTCGAACGCTTTGCGCAGATGATCTCACCTGCCGCTTGGATGGACGGGCTGACACGCATTTTCAGCCCCTATGACTATGGGCCGTTCTACGTCAATCCGCTTGGCAAACTGATGCGCGATCTGCCCTATCCCGATTTTTCGTGCAAGGAAGGTCCGCGTCTGTTCGTGTCGGCCACCAATGTCCGCACGGGGCGGGTCAAGGTGTTCACGGGCACGCAGGCGACGCCGGATGCGGTCATGGCCTCGGCCTGTTTGCCAACGCTGTTTCAGGCGATCGAGATTACGGACCCCGATACCGGCATTACGGATGCCTATTGGGATGGTGGTTATGCGGCCAATCCGGCCCTGTTTCCGATGTATAGCAACAGTTACCCACGCGATATCGTGGTGGTCGCCCTGAACCCGCTGATGCGTGATGCCCTGCCGCGCACACCGGTCGAAATCGCCGACCGCGTGAACGAGATCAGCTTCAATTCATCCCTGATGGGGCAGTTACGGGCGATCAATTTCGTCAAACGGCTGTTTGCCGAAGGGCGGGTCGAGGCATCGACCATGAAGAACGTCTTGGTGCATCTGATTGATGACGATGCGCTGATGATCGATCTGACCGCGCGGTCCAAGCTGATGCCCGGGCCGGGGATGCTGGCGGAAATGAAAAAGGCGGGGCAGGCGGCGGCGGATCGGTTTATCACCGATCACGCCGACAAGCTGAACAATCAGGACAGTTTCGATCTGTCCCAATTCTTTCCCGCCGTGTCTTTCGATTAGACCATGGCGCGCGCGATGGCCGCGGCCAGACGCGCGTTGTTCAGGACCAGTTCGATGTTGGACGCCAGCGAACGACCCTCGGTCAGTTCGAAAATGCGCTGCAACAGGAAGGGCGTGACCTGCTTGGCGGCGATCTTTTGCGCCTCGGCTTCCGACAGGGCCTGTTCGATGGCGGGCATGATCACGTCGCGGGTGATTTCATGCTCGACCGGAATCGGGTTGCAGACCAGCTGGCCGCCTTTCACACCCAGACGCGCGCGCATGGCGGCGGCGGCGGCGATGTCGGTCGCGCTGTCCATCCGCAAGGGTGCCTTGATGCCCGATGCGCGCGACCAGAAGGCCGGCAATTCGTCCTGTCCGAAGGCGATGACCGGCACGCCAAGCGTTTCCAGCACTTCCCACGTTTTCGGCAGGTCCAGAATGGCCTTGGCACCGGCGGCGACAACCGTCACAGCTGTCTGGCCCAATTCCTGCAAGTCAGCGGAAATATCAAAGCTGAGTTCGGCCCCGCGATGCACGCCACCGATGCCGCCGGTCGCAAAGACCTTGATGCCTGCCAGTTCGGCGCAGATCATCGTGGCGGCAACAGTTGTGGCACCGGTGTGGCCATTAGCCAGACAGACCGCCAGATCGGCACGGCTTAGCTTCATCGCCTGATCGGAGGGCGTCTGTGCCAATGCGGTCAGTGCCTCGGTCGTCAGGCCGATATGGATCTGGCCGCCCATGATGGCGATGGTGGCGGGCACGGCACCGCCTTCGCGGATGGTATCTTCGACCTTCTGCGCCATTTCAAGGTTCTGCGGCCAAGGCATGCCGTGGGTGATGATGGTCGATTCCAGCGCGACGACCGGGCGTCCGGCTTTCAGGGCTTCGGCAACCTCGGGGGCGAAAGTCATGGGGGCATTGGTCAGATTGGTCACGGAACGTCCTTTCCAGAAACATGGGCGGCAGCGGCTTCGACCGCTTGGCGCAATGCCGCTTCGCGCGGCTGGTTTTGCAATTCGGCCGCCAGATGGGCGGCAAGGAAACAATCGCCTGCGCCGGTGACGCGGGCGACGGTGACGCGGGGCGGGGTCACGACCAGCGTCGGACCGTTGGCCATGGCATCGGCGGCAGAATGGGGGCCATCGGTGACCAGCACACGGGCGGCACCGCGCGCCACCACGGCCTGCGCGGCGCTAGCGGCATCGGGATAGGCACGACCGGCTAGAATCTCGGCCTCAAGCCGGTTCAGGTAAAAACAGCCACGGCGGGCAGCAATCAGCGGTTCCAGCCGTTCGGCCTTGCCGGGGCTGGCGGGCACCACACGCAGATCGGCATTGGCCAGACGCGGGTCGCGCGACATGCGGGCCAGCAGATCCTCGGTCAGGTTGCCGTCAAGAACGACAGGGCCGGTCCAATTGGCCAGCGCATCGGCCAAAGGCGCAAGGATGGTGTCGCCAGCCGCCTCAAGACTGTGGGCATCGGCAATGGCGGCAATCAGACCCTCGCTGTCTTCGATGCCCATATAGCAGTCGGTCGGCAGGCCCGTGTCGCGGCTCAGCCAGTCGGTGCGGACACCAAGGCGGTTGGCCTGCGCTGTCAACGCCTCGCCCTCGGGGTCGCAACCGACGGCAGACAACACGGCAGGGGTCAGACCCCAGCGGGCCAGCGCCACCGCGACATTCAGGGCAACGCCACCGGGAATATGTTGAATACGGCCCGGCACATCGGCACCTTGGGCCATGCGGCGCGGGGCACGTCCGATCACGTCCCACAGCATCGCGCCGATACACAGAATGTCAGGGTGCTTCTCGGTCATCATCATCCCTTAGCTCGGTTTCCAGAAACCGTTCGAAATCATCCAGATCAATCGGGTCGAACTGCCCGAAGCCCTGCATCCAGACCGAGGCGCCGCGCATCCCGTCGGGGTCCAGCTTGCACCATGTGATCCTGCCGCGTCGCTCTTGCCGGATCAGACCGGCGGCTGCAAGCACTGCAAGATGTTTGGAAATGGATGCCAGACTGGTGTCGAACGGTGCCGCGACGTCACTGACCGCCATATCATCCTCTAACAACATCGACAGGACGCGCCGACGCGTCGGATCGGCCAAGGCCGAGAAGATCAGGTCCAGCCTGTCGGGCATCTGGGCAGTCGTCATGATGTCGCCTGTGGGTCTGGGGGCCTGCCCGATCATGGCAATGGTCAACCGAACGGTTGAATAATGTAAAACGGCGTCGGGGAATGCAACCCGTCCAACCGAAATACGCGATGATTAATCTGATTAAATATCAGCACCTTACGAAACGGACAGCTTTGCTTGACTTGGGGCGCGGTTGCCCCTAGACAACGCCCAACGAACACAAGGGCGTGAGATATGGCCAGCGGGCCCCGAAGTGACGATGACAGGGCGGCGGATGCCGAACGTCTTCGCGCATTGGAAGCAAAGCTTGCCGAAAAAGCGCCCAAACCATCCGGGTCCAACCCGATGGGGAAATACGAACAGGCCAATCTTGCCTGGCGCATGGTGATCGAATTCGTGACCGGCCTGGGGCTTGGTTTCGCAGTCGGTTACGGAGTGGATTATCTGCTTGGCACCACGCCATTCATGATGATCCTGTTTATATTCTTCGGCCTTGCGGCTGGCGTCAAATCCATGATGCGTACCGCAGCCGAGCTTGACCGAAAATCCGGCGATCAGCCGGGCAGTGACGAGAGGGATTGATCGTGGCGACGGAAGCGACTGGCGGCGGCC
This sequence comes from Paracoccus sp. JM45, assembly GCF_003590715.1. Classification (GTDB taxonomy): domain Bacteria; phylum Pseudomonadota; class Alphaproteobacteria; order Rhodobacterales; family Rhodobacteraceae; genus Paracoccus. The sequence goes on along the minus strand of NZ_QQVY01000001.1, from coordinate 240,891 downwards.
TTGAATTCCATCCGATGGACCAGTTCATCGTCAAGCCCCTGTTCGGAGCTGGCGATGTCCACTGGTACACCCCGACGAACGTAACACTGTGGCTGGCGCTGACCGCCCTTGCGGCAATTGCCGTTCTGGTGCTGGGCACGCGTGGCCGCGCCATCGTTCCGAACCGTGCCCAGTCGATGGCCGAAATGGCCTATGGTCTGGTCCATAAGATGATCGAAGACATCTCGGGGAAAGACGGCCTGCGTTATTTCCCCTATGTCATGACGCTGTTCATGTTCGTTGTTTTCGCCAACCTGCTGGGCCTGTTGCCGCTGGCCTTCACGGTCACCTCGCATATCGCTGTGACCGGCGTTCTGGCGATGGCAGTGTTTCTTGGTGTGACCGCCATCGGTTTCATCAAGAACGGTTCGAAATTCCTTGATCTGTTCTGGGTCCGCTCGGCACCGCTTGCTGTGCGTCCGATCCTGGCTGTGATCGAGGTGATCAGCTACTTCGTGCGTCCGCTGTCGCTGTCCATTCGTTTGGCCGGTAACATGATCGCAGGCCACGCGGTTATCAAAGTTTTTGCGGGTTTTGCAGCGATTGCCGCTGTTGCCCCCGTCGCAATTCTCGCGGTTGTCGGGATGTATGCCTTCGAGGTGCTTGTCGCCTTCGTTCAGGCCTATGTCTTTACCATCCTGACCTGCGTTTACCTCAAGGATGCGCTGCACCCGTCGCACTGATGCGGCGGACAGCGTCCCCGGGTGGCTTCACGGATGAAGCCACTGCCACAAGTTCTAGCTAAACTTCCAACCGCAAGGAGAAATACCATGGAAGGCAATATCGGAGATCTGGGCCAGTACATCGGCGTCGGCCTGACCGCGTTCGGCATGGGCTTCGCTGCTCTGGGTGTGGGCAACGTTGCCGGCAACTTCCTGGCTGGCGCCCTGCGTAACCCGTCGGCTGCTGCCGGCCAGACCGCTACGCTGTTCATCGGCATGGCATTCGCCGAAGCACTGGGGATCTTCTCGTTCCTCGTCGCGCTTCTGCTGATGTTCGCGGTCTAATCCATCGCCATCCTTGCGGCGGGGTGGGGGCAAACCCCCACCCCTTCGTGATATTCAAGGCCATGGGGTAGGATATGATCAGCCTGTTGCAAGAGGCCGCCCACACCGCGGTCGAAACCACTGAGGGCGCGATCGTCACTGACGAAGCAGCGACCCACGGCGCCGATGCCGCGACCCACGGGGTCGATGCAGCGGGCCATGCCGCCGAAGCCGCGGGCCTTCCGCAGCTGGATATCGCCACATTCGGCAACCAGATCTTCTGGTTGGTCGTCACGCTGGTGGTTCTTTATCTGGTGCTGTCGCGCGTCGCTTTGCCGCGTATCGCATCGGTCCTTTCGGATCGTCAGGGTGCCGTCACCGGCGATCTGATGGCCGCAGAAGAATTCAAGCAGAAAGCCCGCGAGGCCGAAGCTGCCTATGACAAGGCATTGGCCGATGCGCGCGGTGAAGCCCAGGCCATCGTCGCGCAGAACCGCGCCGAAATCCAGGCCGAGCTTGACGCCGCAATCGCCAAGGCCGACGCCGAGATTTCGGCACGCACCGCTGAATCCGAAGTTCGCATCCGCGAAGTTCGTGCGACGGCGGATGTCGATGCGCGTGAAGTCGCGCTGGATGTCACCGCAGAACTGGTGCGTAACTTTGGCGGTAACGTCGATGGTGCCGTTATCGGAACCGCAGTTGACGACCGCATGAAAGGGGCCGTGCAATGAACCGTTTGTTCGCAATCGCCGCTGCTGCCGCAGTGACGGCGGGGCCTGCTGCTGCTGCCACCGGACCGTTCTTTTCGCTGCGTAACACGAACTTCATCGTCCTGATCTCGTTCCTCGTGTTCATCGGCGTGCTGTTCTATTTCAACGTTCCCAAAATGCTGGGCGGGTTGCTGGACAAGCGTGCGGACGGTATCCGCAACGATCTGGACGAGGCACGTCGCCTGCGTGAAGAAGCGCAAGAGATCTATGCCAGCTATGAGCGTCGCCAGCGTGAAGTAAAAACGCAGGCTGACCAGATCGTGGCAAACGCCAAGCGTGAAGCCGAAGCACAGGCAGCCAAGGCACAGGCCGATCTTGCCACCTCGATAGAGCGTCGCCTTCAGGCCGCGCAGGACCAGATCACCAGCGCAGAGGACGATGCGGTTCGCGCCGTTCGTGACCGCGCTGTCCAGACCGCAGTCGCTGCCGCCGCAAGCATTCTGGCCCAACAGGTCAGCGCCGGTCAGCGTTCCGCCGGTATCGACGAAGCGATCACTGATGTGGCGCAGCGCCTGAACTAAGCTGCGATGTCAGACCATGATAAAAACCCCCGATGCCATCGCATCGGGGGTTTTTCTTTATAGGGATTATTCGCGATTTTGCAGGCGCAATTTGGCCAGAATGTCCTGACCCTCAATCCGGCGCTGGTCAGCAAGGGCGATCGCCACGCAATCCAGATGAACCTCCAGCGCGGAACGTGCCGCAGGGCCATCACGCTTCTGAAGTGCGGTGTTGATGGCGATATGCTGGTCCAGCAACTGGTCGCGCAGCTTTGGTGTTTCGAACACTTTGGCGCGGTTGAACAGCATGCCCTGACGCAGCAGATCCTGCATGGCGCGCATCATATGCAGGGCAATGATATTATGACTGGCCTCGACGATGGCCATATGGAAATCTGCGTCCAGACTTGCATCGGTATCGGGGTCGCTGCCGTCATGGGCGTGGCGCATGTCGGCAATGATCCGGTCCAGAACCGCCAGATCGGTTTCGCCCGCAGCGGTGGCAGCACGTTCGGCGGCCAGCCCCTCAAGATCCTTGCGAAATGTCAGGTAATCGACCGCAGCCTGCGGATGACGACCGATCAGGCGGACCAATGCGGGTGAAAACGCACCACCCATCACCTCGGCCACGAAGACGCCTGCGCCGGGGCGGGTTACCAGCAAACCGTCATCCTGCATTGCCGACAACGCCTCGCGCAGCGAAGGGCGTGATACGCCCATACGTTCGGCCAGATCGCGTTCACCGGGAAGGCGTTCACCCGGTCGCAGAATACCTTGCAGGATCAGTGTTTCCAGCTGTCTGATGACAGCACCGGAGATTTTGGCGGCATCGATTTTGGTGAAGGGCATATCGGTCGCTTTGCAAGGGCAGGGCAGGAAAGCCTAATGACCATCATATCGAATGCAAAGGGGCCGGATGCGTGATCCGGCCCCGTACAAGAATATGGTAACTGCTTACTGGGTCGGACGGATCAGAATTTCCACCCGACGGTTCTGGGCGCGACCCGATACCGTGTCGTTCGAGGCGACGGGCTGGGTCAGACCGCGACCGACTGCGACCAGACGGCTTTGCGATACACCGGCGGCCGACAGAATGCCCGAAACGGATTGTGCGCGGCGTTGGGACAGATCAAGGTTATATGCGGCGCTGCCGGTGTTGTCGGTATGGCCGATCACCTCGACGCGGCTGTTGGGATATTCGTTCAGGTTGCGCGCGACAGCATAAAGATCGGTCTGTGCAGGGCCGGACACGGCGGCGGAATCAGTGCCGAACAGGATGCCTTCGGGCAGGACGACCTGAAGGTAATCACCGTGATTGACGATCTGAACATTCGGGTTCGAAATCGAGGATTTCAGCGCAGCTGCCTGACGGTCAAGGATATTTCCTGCAACCGCGCCCGCTGCCGCACCCAGAATTGCGCCACGTGCGGCGTCGCGACCTTGATTGTTGCTGTCGCTGTCGCGGGTGGCACCGTAAAGTGCCCCGACCGCGGCACCTGCCAAAGCGCCCTGTGTGGTGCGGGTGTTGTCGCCCGAGGTTGTGCTTAAGGTGCCGGTGTCGGCGCAGGCGCCCAGGATCATCAGACCGGAGGCTGCAAGAATGGACGTCGTGCGGAGTTTCATCGGGCTCCCTTTCCTTTATCTGGGCGGTGGTTGCGAATGCTCCGCTGCCGCGCCAATCTTCGATAGCGTTCCCGATTCCGGGATACGCGTGTAACGCGTGGCAGGCTGTCGCAGTTCCGCGCCGAAATAAAGTCAATGTTGCGTTGATGCAGCTGGAATCCCCTCACAAATTTGCCAGAGGTTGTTGATCATGGCTGCCGCTTGCAATAATCGCGGCATCCCGTCAAAAGCAGTTCCTATGGCCAGTTCCAAAAAGCTTCCGCCCGCATTGCCCTTTGCCGATCAGGTCGCGATTTTTTCGCGGCTGCAAGCGGCCGAACCCGAACCGCAGACCGAACTGTTGTATGTGAACCCCTTTACGCTTGTCGTGGCTGTTGCCCTGTCGGCGCAGGCGACGGACGTCGGGGTGAACAAGGCGACGCGCGGTCTGTTTGCGATGGCCGATACGCCGGAAAAGATGCTGGCCTTGGGGCTGGAAGGCGTGACCGAGCATATCAAGACCATCGGGCTGTTCCGCCAGAAGGCCAAGAACGTGATCGCCCTGTCACAGATTCTGGTCGACCAATATGACAGTCAGGTGCCCGACAGCCGCGTCGCTTTGATGAGCCTGCCGGGGGTGGGTCGAAAGACCGCCAATGTGGTGCTGTCTTGCGCCTTCGGACATCCCGCACAGGCGGTCGATACCCATATCTTCCGCGTCGGGAACCGCACCCGCCTTGCCCCCGGCCGCGATGTCGATGAGGTCGAGCGCGCGATCGAGGATCATGTTCCCGCCCGTTTTCAGGTCCATGCACATCACTGGTTGATCCTGCATGGACGCTATATCTGTCAGGCCCGACGGCCCCGCTGTGCGGTGTGTACCATCCGCGACCTGTGCCCCTATGAGGAGAAGACCCAATGACCACCCCCTATGTGATCGGGATCGGCAATGCCATCATGGATGTGATTGCCCCCGTGGCGGAATCACGTCTGGCCGAACTTGATGTCCAGAAGGGCATTATGCAGCTGGTCGATCTGGATCGCTCGAACGAACTGATGGCCGCCGAAGGCCATCTGGGCAGCAACCAGCGCGCGCGCCTGATCCCCGGGGGATCGGTCGCCAACAGTCTGGCGGGGATCGGCAAGCTGGGTCTGAAGACCGCCTTTATCGGGCGCGTGGCCGATGATGCCTTGGGGCTGTCCTATGCCGAGCAGACCGAAAATGCCGGCACGGTATTTGTGAATCCGCCAGTGGGGGGTGATCAGCTGCCGACATCACGCAGCATGATCATGGTCACACCGGATGGCGAACGCTCGATGAACACCTATCTTGGGATCTCGGCCGAATTGGGACCTGACGACGTGAACCCGTCGATTTTTCAGGGCGCAGGCTGGTTGTTCCTTGAGGGGTATCTGTTCGACAAGCCCAAAGGAAAGGATGCCTTCCTGAAAGCCGCGAAGGCGTGTCATGACGCGGGCGGGCAGGCGGGGATTGCCCTGTCGGACCCCTTCTGCGTCGATCGCCACCGCGAGGATTTCCGCAAGCTTGTCGCAGGCCCGATGGATTACGTGATCGGGAATGTGCACGAATGGACCGCGCTTTATCAGGTCGAGGACCTGGATGAGGCATTGCGTCTTGCTGCGATTGATTGCGGCACGGTGATCTGCACCTGTTCGGGCGAGGATGCGATCCTGATCCGCAACGGCGAACGTGTGACGGCACCGGTGCACCGGATCGTGCCGGTCGACGCGACGGGGGCGGGGGACCAGTTTGCAGCCGGTCTGATCTATGGTCTGGCGACGGGGCGGCCTTTGGCAGTTGCGGGTCGTATGGGCTGTATCGCGGCAGCCGAGGTGATTGCCCATGTCGGCGCACGTCCCGAGGGTGATATTCTGGCGCAGTTCCGTGCCGAAGGGCTGGTCTGAGGTTTGCGTCCCGCGACGGGCGGGGGGCCAGCCCCCCGCACCCCCGTTGGCGCTGATGGTTGAAAGCGCGGCCTGCCATAGGCGGTTCGCGGCTTCGTGACGTTGCGCGAAAAGCATGGCGCGTGTATCACATCCGAAATTTGCGAAGAACTGAAGGAAATGCCGATGCGCAGGGTTGTTGTCACCGGATTGGGAATGGTCACGCCGCTCGCCTCGGGCGTCGAGGCGACATGGGAGCGGTTGTTGGCCGGTAAATCGGGCGCCGGTCCGATCACGCGCTTTGATGCCAAGGACGTCGTCACCAAATATGCTTGTGAAATTCCTTACGGCGATGGCACGGACGGCACCTTCAATCCCGATGACTGGATGGCACCGAAAGACCGCCGCAAGGTTGATGATTTCATTCTGTACGGTGTGGCCGCGGCCCATCAGGCGGTGACTGACGCCAACTGGATGCCCGAGGATGAAGAAGAGCGTCTGCGTACCGGTGTCATGCTGGGATCGGGGATCGGGGGTCTGACCTCGATCGCGGATACGGCTGTGCTGATCAAGGAACGGGGTCCCAAGCGCGTATCGCCGTTCTTTATTCCCAGTGCGCTGATCAACCTGATTTCGGGTCATGTCTCGATCCGTTACGGGTTCAAGGGGCCGAACCATTCGGTGGTGACGGCCTGTTCGACGGGATCGCACGCCATTGGTGACGCCGCGCGGATGATCATGCTGGGCGATGCGGATGTGATGATCGCGGGTGGGGCGGAAAGCCCGATCAGCGAAATCGGCATTGCGGGTTTCAACGCCTGCAAGGCGCTGTCGACCAAGCGCGGTGATGATCCTGAAAACGCCAGCCGTCCCTATGACACCGACCGCGACGGTTTTGTCATGGGCGAAGGCGCGGGCGTTGTCGTGCTGGAAGAATACGAACACGCCAAGGCGCGCGGCGCCAAAATCTATGCCGAGGTGCTGGGTTACGGCATGTCGGGCGATGCCTATCACATCACCGCCCCTTCGGAGGATGGCGATGGTGGTTTCCGCGCCATGCAAGCCGCGCTGCAGTCGGCAAAAGTCGACGCCGACCAGATCGATTACATCAACGCGCATGGCACCAGCACGATGGCCGATACCATCGAACTGGGTGCGGTCGAACGTTTGCTGGGCGATCACGCCTCGAATGCAGTGATGTCATCGACGAAATCCAGCATTGGCCACCTGCTGGGTGCGGCTGGCGCGGTCGAGGCGATCTTCTGTGTGCTTGCGATCCGTGACCAGATCTGTCCGCCGACCATCAATCTGGACAATCCGGCGGTCGAGGCGAAACTGGATCTGGCGGCGAATGCTGCCGTGCGTCGCAAGGTCGATGTCGTGCTGTCCAACAGCTTCGGCTTTGGCGGCACGAATGCCAGCCTTGTGCTGGGGAAGGTTGCTGAATGATCTGGCGCAACATCGCCTCGAATTTCCTGACGCTGGCGATTGTGCTGCTGGTGGCTTCGGCTGCCGCGGTCGCTTGGGCCAAGCGTGAATTCAGCGGTCCGGGTCCCAGTCAGGTCGCGCAATGCGTCCAGATTGCACCGGGTGCCAGCCTGAATGCGGTCAGCAACCGGCTGTCCGAACAGGGTGCCATCTCGAACGCCTATATCTTTCGGGCAGGTGCCGATTACCTTGGCAAATCGCGCGATCTGAAATTCGGCAGCTTTTTGATGCAGCCGGGTGCCAGCATGGAAGACATCGTGGGCACAGTTACGGCGGGCGGTCCTTCGACCTGCGGAACCGAGGTGTTGTTCCGCGTCGGCGTGCGCGAAAACACCGTGCTGCTGCGCGATATGAACCCGACCACCGGTGTTTATGAGGAAATGGTCCGCTATGTCCCCGGCGCCGAGGATCGCCCCCAGCCCATCGCGGATGCCGAAGAACAGGCCGATGTGCGTCTGTCGCTGGTCATGGCCGAAGGTGTCACCAGCTGGCAGGTCGTCGAGGCGTTGAAATCGGCCAGCTTCCTGACCGGTGATATCGACAGTATTCCCGCCGAGGGCAGCTTGGCCCCCGACAGCTATCTGATGAAAAAAGGTGCCGACCGGAATGCCATTCTGGCCGATATGGCCAAACGTCAGGCCGATATTCTGGCCGCCGAATGGGAAGCGCGGCCTTTCGGTCTGCCCTATGACAGCCCTGAAGAGGCCTTGATCATGGCCTCGATCGTGGAAAAGGAAACCGGTGTGGCGGGCGAACGTCCACAGGTGGCCAGTGTCTTTGTGAACCGCTTGCGTCAAAGTATGCGGCTGCAGACGGACCCGACGGTGATTTACGGCGTCACGAACGGGCAGGGCATTCTGGATCGCGGCTTGCGGCGGTCGGAACTGAACGCCGATACGCCCTATAACACCTATCGGATCGACGGCCTTCCGCCCACCCCGATTGCCAATCCGGGTCGTGCGGCCATCAATGCGGCGCTGAACCCCGATGAAACCGACTATCTGTTCTTTGTCGCCGATGGCTCGGGCGGGCACCAGTTTTCGCGCACGCTGGAAGAACATAACGCCGCTGTCGCCCGCTGGCGCGAAGTGGAACGTCAGCGTGGTTTGCCCACGGACAGTCCGGTGCAGTCAGACAACTGATTCCATCGACATTTGACAGAATCGGCCTCCGGACGCAGTCTTGTGTTCGGGGGCCTTTTTCGTCCCACTGAAGGAGGATTCTGTATGAAGCTGTCCGATATGTTTTCCAGCCTTGCCGAAAATGCCCGCGCATTCGAAGAACGCTCGGCCACATGGCAATCCGAACTGACCGCCCGCAACGAAGAGATGATGTCCGGTGTCAGGAAATGGCAGGAAACTGCCGCCGAACGTCAGGACCACATGCAAAAGCAGATGAAGGAATATTTCGATCAGGCCGGTGATCAGGCCCGCACCCAATGGGAAACCATGCAGAAAACATGGGAAGACCAATTCGCTGCCATGAAGGCACGGGGTGAGGAAATGCGCGAATCCGCCAGCAAGATGAAGGGTGGCGATTTCGCGTCATGGTCGGAAGCCTATGCCGCGCAGATGGTCAGCTTTGCCCAGAAAATGCAGGACGAGGCGACGAATGCCATCGCCAGCGCGACCGAGGCCCGCGCCAAGACGACGAAGAAAAAGACTTGATATAATGCGCGGAGGGCCTGTAAGCCGGATTTTGTCCACCGCTTGCGCGGCTGGATGACCATTCCTCTGGTCCGGTCGTTGCCGACCGGATCTAGCTGCCTACCCGGATCTGCTGGGGCAAGGTGGCCCTGCGACTTGCGCCGCGCGCGATCCCTATTCGGCATTGCTCCTGGTGGGGCTTGCCATGCGGGCGCTGTTACCAGCCCCCCGGTGAGCTCTTACCTCACCGTTTCACCCTTACCTGTGCGGACACAGGCGGTCTGTTCTCTGTGGCGCTATCCCTAGGGTTACCCCCGCCGGGCGTTACCCGGCACCATTACCTTATGGAGTCCGGACTTTCCTCGACAGGTTGCCCTGCCGCGGTCATCCAGCCCTCCGCGCGCGGTCGGTATGGCGGGGATATATTACGGCGTCAATGGCGGATTAGACTGGCAGCAGGCTGGACGCGATGCGACGGTCTTCTTCGTTTTCGGGACCATGCGCCCAAGGCCGGAATCGCAGCCGGAATGCCGCCAGCCGTTTGGCGGGTTCGACATCAGGATAACCGATGCGCGTCAAACATTCATGCAGGGGCAGGTCGGGACCACGGCGGCCTGTTGGCCATATCGCCAGACCCTGACGCGCCAGACGTTCCCAATCAAAACGCGGGCCCGGATCGACCTTGCGGCCTGGTGACATATCGGAATGGCCGATGACACCTTCGGGATTGATCTGCCAGCGGCTCATGACGCGGCCAAGCAGGTTTTCCAGCGTATCCATCTGTTTGGCAGCAAAGGGCTGGTTGCCGGGGTTGGCAATCTCGATCCCGATGCTGCGGGAATTGACATCAGGCTGGCCCTGCCAGCTGCCGTCACCGGCATGCCATGCACGGCGGTCTTCGGCGACCAGCATATCGGCAAAGCCGTTTTCATGGATCAGCCAATGGGCGCTAACCTCGGCCACTGGATCGGACAGACGGGCGCGGGCCGAAGCCGCATCCGCCATGCCGGTGTAATGCAGGACGATCAGCCTTGGCCTTTGGCCGCGGCGGTCGCCGTGGTTCGGGCTGGGACCATCCATCGGATCAGGGCGTCATATTCGACGACACGATGGGCATCGGCGCATCCGGATCCTTGACGACCGCATTATCCACGATTGTCAGGCCCTTTGTCGCAGGGATCGGCACCGGATCCTGACCGGCAATTTTTTCGGGCGAGGGGCTGTAGAAGGGGCGCGCGACAGGGATCACGCGCGACGGTTCGTCGCCCGTGACCAAAGCCGCTTCCCGTGCTGTGCGGTAATCGCCGTACGGATTGTCCTCGAACAGATAGTTCGGGTTAAATCCTTGGTGTTCGCCGCAACCGGCCAGTGCCAATGCAGATAAGATCAACCAGCCGCGCATCTTGCCTCCGACATTATGTTCAGGACTAAGGTTACCACCAGCGATCCGGCTTGGCCACAAATCCTGCAGCCTGTTCCAGAACCAATGCCTGATTCAGCAGCTCGGCCTCGCCAAAGGGACGACCGAACATTTGCAGACCAAGGGGCAGGCCCTTGCTGTCACGCCCGACCGGAACCGAAATACCGGGCAGACCGGCAAGGTTCAGCGTCACCGTGAAGACATCGTTCAGGTACATCTGCACCGGATCACCCTTATCGACCGATCCCAATGGGAAGGCCGAGGACGGCGTGGCGGGCGCCAGAATCGCGTCGATGCCATCGGCGAAGACGTTGTCGAAGTCGCGCTTGATCAACGCGCGGACCTTACGGGCGCGGTTGTAATAGGCGTCATAGAAGCCCGCCGACAGCACATAGGTGCCAATCATGATGCGGCGCTGAACCTCGGGGCCGAAACCCTCGGCGCGCGATTTGGAATAGAGATCGTCGATCCCGTCACCCGCACCCAGTTTCGCGCGATGTCCGTAACGCACACCGTCATAGCGCGCCAGATTAGACGACGCTTCGGCGGGGGCGATGACGTAATACGCGGGCAGGGCGTATTTCGTATGCGGCAGGCTGATATCGACGATTTCCGCGCCTGCATCGCGCAGCATTTCCGCGCCCTGTTTCCACAGCGCGTCGATTTCAGCTGGCATGCCCTCCATCCGGTATTCGCGGGGAATACCGATGCGCTTGCCACGAATGTCGCCGGTCAGGGCTGCCTCGAAATCGGGCACCGGAATATCGGCACTGGTCGAATCCTGCGGATCGGTCGAGGCCATCGCACCCAGCATGATCGCAGCATCGCGGACCGATTTCGTCATCGGACCCGCCTGATCAAGGCTGGAGGCATAGGCGATCACGCCCCAGCGGCTGACGCGGCCATAGGTCGGCTTCAGACCCACCGTGCCAGTAAATGCCGCAGGCTGGCGGATCGATCCGCCGGTATCGGTGCCGGTCGCGGCCAGACACAGATCCGCCGCCACAGCCGCCGCCGATCCGCCAGACGAACCGCCCGGCGTCAGCTGTGTGCCATCCGCCAGACGCCAAGGGTTCACCGCCGCGCCATAGCTGCTGGATTCATTGGTCGAACCCATCGCGAATTCGTCCTGATTCAGCTTGCCCAGCATCACCGCGCCTGCGTTCCACAGGTTCTGGGTGACGGTGGATTCATATTCGGGAACAAAGCCCTTCAGAATATTACTGGCCGCCTGACCGGGAACACCTTTGACGCAGAAGACGTCCTTGATGCCCAAGGGAATGCCGGTCATCGCCGTCGCGTCGCCCGCCTTCAGGCGCGCATCGGCGGCGCGAGCCATGTCGCGTGCCATGTCAGGGGTCTGGTGCACGAATGCATTCAGCGCGCCCGATCCTTCGATGGCGGTCAGACAGGCATCGGTCAGTTCGACCGAGGTGACATCGCCTTTGGCCAGCGCGTCGCGGGCCTCGGCAATGGTGAATTTGTTCAGATCGGTCATTCCACCACCTTCGGGACGGCAAAGAAGCCTTCGCGCGCGTCGGGCGCGTTCGACAGGATACGTTCGGGCATGCCGCCCGTGGTCACCACATCCTCGCGCCGCTTCAGGCGCATGGGGGTCACACCGGTCATCGGTTCGATGCCTTCGACATCAACCTCGTTCAGCTGTTCCATGAAATGCAGGATGCCACTCAGCTCGCGCGCCAGCGCCGGTAGTTGAGCGTCATCGACCGCGATGCGCGCCAGATGGGCGACCTTGCGGGCCTCGTCCTCGGTGATCGACATGACGTCTCCTTTCGTTGGGCGCGGGTCTACAACCCCGCGCGAAAGGCCGCAAGCTGCACAGTATCTATTGGCGGGCGAATAGGATCAGCATTGTCATCCGATTCCCATGTGATTCTGATTTGGTGTGGGGGTGCAGGCGCGGAACGTCGCCGCACCGGATTTTCTTAGTTCTTATTTTTGCAGCATTTATTGGGGTTTTTCACAAAAATGAAGTTTTTTCGTGAAAGGGTGTTTTTTCTGCTTGCGCCTCTCGGGCGCTTTGCCTAAACACCGCTTCAACGCAGCCAAGCACTACTGGCAGCGGACAGAGCAGCCAGACACCAAGCACTGGCAGCGACAAAGAGTGGCCCGTTCGTCTATCGGTTAGGACGCTAGGTTTTCAACCTAGAAAGAGGGGTTCGATTCCCCTACGGGCTGCCACTTCTCAAAAATAAAACTGAAAAAACAAAAACTTGCAGGCAAGTTTACAGTAACCCGCTTAACGGTTTACAGCTTTCACTGTTTGTTCACGTCCACGAACTGCCGCACGGCGGTTCGCTTCGCGTGTGTAATGCTCGACCTCTTCCAGCGTTATGTGTCCGGTCCAGGCGGCGATCTGGTGGACGGTTGCTCCGGCCTCGGCCAAGATTTTTGCGCGTGCCTTTCGCAAACCATGTGCCGACTTGTCGACATTCGCTTCACGCGCCGCGTCCGAGACCAGATGACCCAAAGCCTTCGATGATCTGCTGCGTCCTTGCGCTGTGGCAAGGAAGGTCAGGTGCAGATCCAGACGTGCCTCCAGCGCCATGTGCAGCATCTTGCGATCCTTCAGCATCCCCAACGCATAGTCGGGCGGCTGGCACGTCCACGGCACGAACGCCGGTTCCCCTGTCTTCTTTTGTGTGAATTGCAGTACCCCGTCGCGGCCCACCATGCCGGGGCCGATCTTCACGGCATCGCTGATCCGGGCGCCGGTCCAGTAGATCAATTCGAATGTCAGTCGTTGCACCGTGCCGATCGACCATCGTGCACGATATCGTTCAAGATCCACATCCGTCCATGCCGGATGGCCGATTGTTCGCGGGATAGCCTTACGTCTGGCTGCAAGCGAGGGGTCCGTCGTTAGCAGTCGCTTTGTCTTGCCATAGCTGCAAACCGCACGCCACGTCTTGAGCCTGTCCGCTGCCGCATTGGGGGCCAGCGGCTCGAGGTCGTCGGCGATGTCTTCTGTCGTCAGGTGGGATGCCAAAGCATCTTCGGCCTGTTCCTTGATGGCCTCCGCGTGCCGTCTGATCGTTCGCCGGTATGATTCTGAATGACCAAGATAGTCACGACTTGCCAGATATCCCTCGATGATCTGTGCGATTGTACCAGGCTTGGCCTTCGATCTGACCTCGAGCACTGTAAGAGCAGCCGCATAGGCCGCAAGGAATGCCGGACTTTCTAGGGGCAGGTCCGGCAAGCGCTGCCGCTTTGCGCCCGGCGCACGAAGATAGTGATAAACCTTTCCACCCTTATGAATGGTTTGCAGGTGTTTAAGCGTCACGATGCCCGCCGCCCGAATTTGCCCCGGCATGTATTCATCCCTGATTGTTCGTGTTGGCCTTCCACCGTCAGTGAATCGGCGTATTCGTCAAGCGTATGCCGGTCGTAGAGGCGCTTGCCGCCAAGGATGCGGCGGGGCAGATCTAGTGTGCGCAAGGTGCTTTCGCTGACGCCAAGATATGCAGCAGCCACTGGCGTCGCCAACAAGCGAGGCGCGAATGTAATGTCATGTCTGGCCATTATGCCCGCCAATCAAAAAGCGCGGCCATCCGCGCCACGTAGGCGGCAACTTCGGCGTCGCCCTGAATGGTCATATAGCCAATATGCACAACGGTCATTTCAGTACCCCTTTTACCTTGCGGGACTGATCGATGACGTGCTGGTGCAATATAAGGTTTTTGGTCAGCAGCTTGCCCAGAAGGGAAGGTGAAACCGGCAAATTTCCAAGGATGGTCATGTTCGGAGCCCGTTCTTGTTTGGACAACTTATGAACCGGCAGCGCGTGCCGACGGCAGGTCGACAACCGCTACCAGTTCAAAGCGGGACGCAGGGCAGTCCCGCCCCACGCAATCGCTGCTGCAGTTAGTGTTGGCGCGGTTAAATAAAATGAAACCACCAGCGCTGCCTGCGCGGCGCGAAGTATTAAAGTTGGGATGATGTGCATGACGTCACTCCTTCGACACCATATGTCCGCAAATTGCAGACGATAGTCAACTGTAAAATGCAGACAAGAATCCGTTATGCAGACAATGGATATATACGTTCAAGCGAATCACCTACTGTAGCCGGGTGTTTAAATGAAAAGCCCGACACACCCGGCAATTTCCTCAGGGTTGCGGATTGAATGAACGTTCGCGTAATGTTCTATTCTTTGAGCATTGGGTAGGGTGGCTCGTGGAAGCTGACAAATTTGCGCTGAGGGCAATGAAGCTTAGTCCGGAGAGCCGTCTGCTGCTTTTGCAATTTGCAGATTTGCTTTCTCAGCTGCCTCAAGCTCCTCCAGAAGCTCGCGCATCATTCGCTGACGACGCGGCGAAAGCTTGGCGTAGCGTGCGCCAAGATGTAGGTCGTCCTCGGTAACTGACTGTTCGATCGGACCGGCCAGAGCCATGACGCTTTCCCGCGCTATTCCACGAAGGGATAGAACATGTGCCAGCTGGTCTGCGAAATCAGCTGGCAGGTATGGCTTTTTGAACCGAGTTTCATAATGCTCATATTTGCCCTTTTCCATTCCAACTTCGAACGCAATTTCTCGGATGGACATTTTTGCGGCTTGCCGCAGGGCCTTAAGTTTTTGAGCTGATTCACTAATTTGCATAGCCCCTAGCTTGCACGGGCTTTGTCTGCATGTCTGTCTGCAAATTGCGGTTGACGTTTGTCTGCAAAATGCAGATGTATGTCTGCATGTCATATGTAACACATATCGTCGAGATTTTTGGTGGAGTACGCCCGATGGCCCGCGCTATCGGGCGTGCGACCTCTACGGTCCAAAGCTGGAAAGATCGCCAGTCGATCCCGGACGAGCATAAGCCCCATGTGCTGCAAGTTGCCCTTGCGCATGGCTATTGCGTGACTCCGTCGGACTTCTTTCCCTCCCTTCAAACCTCCGAGGACGCCGCATGACCCATCATGCCGCGTCCTCATTTCATTGCTCGCAAGGTCACTCTTCACCTGACCAGTATGGAGCGCTGCCCGTGAAAAATCCTGCATATTCGAAAGACCCCTGCGCAAACCGGCGTTGGTTCCGTGATTTGCTGTGGCGGGCCTTTCCCGCCCAGTCCGAACGGGAACTGGCCGAAAAAGCATCTGCGGTGCTGGATGTCAGTCACCGGCAGGTGATCAACTGGCTGCGTGAGGAACATGACCCCAAGTTGCGCTATATCATGGCCGTCCTTGCATTGGCCGGCGCCGAAATCGTCTTCCGCCGGATCGAGGGATAATCATGAATCGGCTTTTGAACCACGTTATGGGGCGGTTTTGCGAGGCGCGCGCGGGGCGTGCGCTTCGCCGCTATCATCGTTTGAAATCCTTATCGGAAAAATTCTTCCGGCGGATCCCGCGCATTGATCGCGACGGCACGGAGGTCAAGAAATGACCGCCAAACGTCCCCTTCAAGCTGGTGCTGTGCGCCGCATGCTGGCCACGCGCAGTGTAGAGCAGGTTGCCGATGATCTGCGTGTCGATCCGGCCGAAATCGAAGCTATGGCAAGCGGTGGAAAGGGGGTGGTTTTGCGCTGCAATGACACAGGTCGCGAATGGCGTTTGTCGGGGTGGCGTGGTGCCTATCGTCGTGTTTGCCTGCTGGGGCTGACCGATTGGGACTGGCGGCTCGACCGGCGGGGGCAGCGTGATGGCCTTGGATCAACCTATGCCACCTTGCCCCGCGTACGCCGAGCCGGACGTGGATGCGAGCCGCGCTTTGTGGTGCGCCGTTTTGGCGGAATGCTGGCGACAAGCTGTCCATCCCGGTCAAAGTGATCACTGGCTGGATATCCAGAAAACCCGCGCATGGTTCGGGTCACGTGATTTCCACTTGGTGTGCCAGTTTATCGGCGCGGACGGGGATGACGTATTGACCGCGTATAAGAACGCGATCGACGTCGGATCGACAAAACGCCCGATGCGGAAAAGGGTTTGATCATGGCACAGATCCAACTGGCAGCAATTGATGATCTGGACGAATATCCGCTGACTGCCGACGACCGGCTGGACAGCCATTACTTTATGGCATGGGAACGGCGGCGCTGGCTCAACTGTGATATGCGCCTGAAGGGTACGTATGAATGCCGGTCGATGTATTTCGATCTGATCAATATCGCCTATGACCAGTCACCGATCGGGACATTACCAACCGATACCAGCGTTCTTGCCAAAATGCTGTTCGTTGACCGTGATCATTTCGATCAGCTTTGCCGTTTGGAATTCGGGCCGCTGCACAAATGGAGGCGGGTGCGTTGCGACACTGAAATCCGGTTGATGCATCCGATGATCCTGAAATCACTGACCGAGGCGATTTCCCGTAAGGAAGATCACCGCGCGCGCAGCGAAGCCGCAAGTGTTAGCAAACGTTTATTGCGTCTGCGGACCGCGATGGCCGGGTATCAGAAAGAGCTGGCCGAGAACGATGCCGCTGTGCGCTGGATCGATGACTGGCTGCTGAAGGAAGGCTGTGAATACCGGTCGCCGTCCTGGATCGAACGCGGGATTTCGCGCTGGTCGGATCACATGTTGGACATGACCATGTCGCGCAATCGCGCAAATCGCTGAGATCTTCCGAACTGTCCCCAGACTGTCCGAAAGACAGTTCAAGACAGTCCAAGGACACTCCCAGACTGTCTCACACCACAGAGACATAGACAAAGACAATGAAAAAGACAGCGCCAGTGTCGCGACAGTCAGGCGACGGCACCTGTGGATAAGTTAGCGGGCATGGAAAGGGGAATGCAGCAATGACAGTTGTGAATGCCGAAGCAAGATCGCGGGTCGAGATGTTGCTGATGCAGCCCTTGGCCGGGCTTGGGCGAAAGCGGGGCACCAGCGCCGACGCGCATGATAAGGCAATGGCACGGTTGCGAGATTGGTTGACCTATATGTCGGATAACAATTTGAGAGCGATGGTTGATCTTATCGCCCGCCATGCCACAAAGGGCATCTGGCCAGAGGAAGGGTTGATCCGTTCTTGGGCAATGACCATTCAGTGTCCGCCACCCCGCGACAGCGCTTATGCGCAAAGCCTGATCAAATCTGCCATGGGCCGGCAGGCCATGGCCGAGGGATGGGCTGTCGAGTTATTCCAGATCGCCAAGCGACTTGGGCCACCTCCCGGTAAATATATTATCACACGTCTGAAACAGGACGCGGATAGCAATCGGCACAAGCGCCGGGTGATCCGCGAAAACATCGAAGCAGGCCGCGCGACCCTTGCCGAAAAGCAATGGCTGGCAGATTGGCACGATGATCTGACCGAAATTGAGGCCATCCAAAGCGCTGTTAGTAACGAAGAGGACGCAGCATGACTGTATTTGATAGTCAAACCGGAGCTGCGAGGTTGGTACAAGAGCGTAATCGCTTGTTGACTATAATTGCACGCGCCACCCCAGTTGAAGGATGTGGTCCCTCCATTCCTGTTGCCCCTGCGCGAGGTCCTTCACGTGCTGTGACGCCGAACATGGTAATGCCTGATCCGAAATCCAAAACCGGATATAAGGTCGAGGAAACCGGTTGGCGCGGCTTCAAGGCGGCAAAGGGTTTAGACATTTTCGATGATCTGGAACGTCGGGCCGTTCTGCGCAAAGATCAGGACGGCAACCCCGGCCAATCCCCGTTCACAAAAAAGCAAGTTAATACTGCCCGTCGCTATCGCGACATCGTCGAACGCCATGATGCCGGTGGCATGAAATGCGCCAGCCTAGAAGCGCGTCTGGACGGGTCTTCAAATTCGGGCGGGGAATTCATAGACGCCTATTTAGCCGAAGGGCGTGAGATCAGGGCCATGCAACACGCGATAGGCAAGGGCGTCGCTTTAGCTGTCCGGCGTGCACGGACCTCGGCCCGACTGAATGCCAAGACAAGAAATATCCGCGATCGAGATCTGGTTGACGCAATCTGCCTGCATGGAAAAAGCTTTCGGGACGTGCTGAAAGTGTATGGATGGTCGATAAAGGGTCAAAATATTGCTCTTTTAACCGGTGCGTTGTCCAGAACTTTGGATCGGATGGGCTGGCAGTGATCGGAATGAGAAAAAATATTTCCTTGACGACAATGGTCTCACACCCCCATTGGTGAAGACATCATCCAGACGTTTGCCCTCCATAAACACCCCTTTGGGACGTATGTCGTTTTTGGATTTTGATCTCCGAAAATCTGAAGGGAGTTCAGTGCGTCTTCGGCCCGAATGGCAAGAGCCCTGACGACTTGCTCCTTAATCCTGGACCATTTTTAGCTCTGCGGCGCGTGCAGATCAGATCATGATCTAATGCCGAGAAAACAGCCATCATTTTTAGCCGCTTAGCATCCTGACGGGGCATCTCGGTATCTGAGGCCGAACAGAACACACAATGACGATAAATCACTATTTTAAGCGTGTAAAAATACTGGCCGACTGCTATCGAAAACGAACGCAAACTGTGCGCGATGGATTTGAAGCCTATGATGCTGGGCAAAATAACGCCCTGCTGCTTGTAAATGTTACCTTCGAAAGGCCTCATACGCTCTTGCGATACAGTTATCCTATTTCTTGGTTCTAAAAGGCACCGAGCAAACTGAAAGTTGATATATGACCACTGTTTATTTGCATGTCGGAATGCCCAAATGTGCTTCCTCATCCCTGCAGTCTTTCATGCATAAAAACGACGAGCTTCATCGTTCCGAGGGACTTTGCTATCCAGCGTCGTGTCGTGAAAACAGTGGATATTTCAGCCATCGTCCCCTTCACAAGCTCCAGCCTGACGAAGTGACCGCTGCAGTGAATCTGATTGCGGACGAGGCCGCCGAACAAGATTGCGATCGCATCCTTATCTCATCGGAAGAGTTCATGAACTCACTGTGGGACAAAGAGATAACCGGCGTTGTTATCAGAGCGCTCAACGCGCGCTTCGGAACGCAAAATGTCCGAATTATGATGCTGTTCAGGAATCCGTTTCCATTCGTCGAGTCTGTTTATGCCCAGTATTTGAAAGGTGGCATGTTCAGGACGCCGGACAAGGCGTTTATGGAAAGTGATGACAACGGAATATCGGGCTTTGTGTCTAATTTCCGCCAACGAAACGGCTTCGACTTTTTCAGCTATAGCGACTTTATTGATCGTCTACAGAGTCAGGCACCGTACAATCCTCTGGATCTCCTCTCAATAGAGCGCAGTGACTGGGGCGGGCGAGATATTATCGACGTGCTTTGCGAAAGACTTAGTGTATCGCGAGGGAACTTGGCGATCTCGTCCAATGAGCGTTTTTCTGAAACAACGCTTCATCTTTTACATTATTCCCGTCAAAAACACGGCTTTAATCGTACACGGGAACGTCGTGATATCGTGTCGAAACTGTTCCCCGCAGGTAGCCGACAGTTTTCAAAACTTATTCATGTTCATGGTAATTTGTTCGAACAGATCGCAAAATCCGTCGATCGTGATCGACAGTATTTTACACGAAAGTCACCTGAGCCTTGCAATAACTTGTTTGCCATTCCACAAGCTTACCAAGTGCAGCAGAACCAAGACAATGAACTTGTTGTGCCAGATTGGTACCGGCGACTTGTGAACCGTCTTATGGAGCCGGAAGTGATGACGCAACGTAAAGCAAAGGCACTTCAAGAGTTGCTCGAAAGCAGATGGGCTGACAAATAGCGTTGCGACATATCATTCACCGTCCCGCCGTGTAACCGCCAAAATAGAACCTTCGTTTGATGCGCTTTAGGTCCAAAAGATGAGTATCAAGCGGCTATTAGCACGTTGTGATTAGCATTATAACTAACATGATCCGAAGGCGGTTTCGTTGGCATTGATGAGGCACCGCGTGTGAGGAATTATATATAGGTTTGCAGTTATTGATCCGGTAACGAGGTTTGTAAAAGCAGAGCTAGCATCATGTAGACGTACGCCCGCCTGAATAGCATTCCAGCGGGCGTACATAATTCTAAAGTTTAATCTTCGTGCTTCGGCATCGCCTTAAGCGCGTCTTTGGTCCAAGTGGTAAGGCCGTGAACGTTCCCGTTCTCATCCCGCATCAGGTCCAGTTCTTGTGCTGATACCAGAACCGGTTTGGCACCGATGCCAAGGAAGCCACCAACGTCGATCACGACCTTGGTATCCGGTCCGGTCCCATGAGTATGCGAGATGGTACCGATCGTTTCATCGCCGGGGCCGTAAACTGTGGCACCGTCAAGCAGTGCCTCTGTATACTCGTCGGATGTCAGGCGCGTGTGGTTCGTATGATCCATTGCAAAATCCTCCGTTCTTTCGTGGTGAGTGAAAAACGCAGAATTAGCTGACATGTTCCATATTGCGGCAGATCAGTAACCGCCTTGCGTGTCAGTATGTGTTTTTAAAAGTGCTGTGAAATTGCCTTGAATACGGGCGCTATCTGCTTTGGCATGCGGCCATCAGTAGCTGATAATCTTGGATGGCGATTGGACCTTCTGGTCGTAAGCTTTGAACTTTTCCAGAAGCACTTTGTACTGCGTGTTGTGCTGATAAGCGGAAAGCACATCGACGATCAGTTTGAGATCGTCTTTCGTGACGGTCTCGAAGACCACTTTATCCTGCATGGTTTGAGCCGCCTCTATTTGATTGAACAACTGAACGCCGATACAACTCTGGGGTTCCTTATAACACAGATCGGCCATGGCTAATGTAAAGCAGCCGACAAAACGTATGAAACAACTTGCGCCTCGTGGCCGACACCTTAAGCCGCGCGGATTTGGCCTGAAGGCCGCTTCACCCGTCCGTTCCCGTGACCGTGTCGATACATGGCGGCGCTGGTACAAGACGGCGGAATGGCGGGCGCTGCGCTGGCAGGTTCTTGTCGATGATCTTTTCACCTGCCGCCGCTGTGGCGTGACCTATGACAGTCCATCCCTGGTCGCCGACCATATCCAAGCGCATCGTGGCGATCGCGATCTGTTCTTTGCACGTTCCAACCTGCAATGCCTTTGTGCGACCTGCCACAACCGCGACAAGCAACGCGAGGAACGCGCCGCGTTCTGAGGCGACGGGGGGGTGGGTCGAAAGTCGAAAAAGCATCGTCGGGCTGGACCCGCGTGTGTCTCAGTCGGAGATTTTTTTCCTGTGAAAACCGAAAATCCACCAGCAGCCGAGGGGGTCGACCTCTTCGGCCAACCCTTGCTGCCGATGCGGGACCGGCGCGGGCGCAAGTCGTTTCGGAAAGACAAGGAAAATCAGGACTTTGTCATGGTGCGCATTGCGGCGGGCTGGTCGCAGAAGCGTATCGCTGAAAATATGGACATCGACGAGAAGACCCTGCGCAAGTATTTTTCCCGTGAGCTGGAAATGGGCGCGACCTTTGTCGACGGGGTGATGCTGGACGTGCTGATGCGCAAGGTCCGCGAAGGGCATACGCCCTCGATCCGCCAGCTGCAGGACCGCCTGCGCGAGGCGGGACCGACCGCGCCGCGTCGTGGCCCTCGATCCACGGATGAAGATATTGATGAGGACGAAAAGCCGACGCCGCTTGGCAAGAAAGAACTGGAGCGTCTGGAAGCACAGAAGGTGCCGGATAATTACGGTGATATCTTTGACCGGCTTAAATCCCGTGGCACCCACTGATGCCGCTGGATGGCGTTTCCTTTGCCTGTCCGGATTGGGTCGAAAGGTTGCAGCAGGGCAGGACACCGATCACCGACCTGCCGCTGGATAAGGTCAGCGCCGAGGCGGCGGTCGATCTGTTCAACCTGCTGCGCATTCCCGACATCCCGGGCCAACCGACGATGGCCGAAGCGGGGGGCGAATGGATCCGCGATATCGTGCGCGCCGCTTTCGGCTCGATCGACCCTGAAACCGGCAAGCGTTTTGTCGGGGAAATCTTCAACTTGATCCCCAAGAAGAATTCCAAGACCACCAATGCCGCCGCCCTAGGGCTGGTTGCGCTGCTGATGAACCGCCGCCCGAATATCGACGGTGTGATCATCGGACCGACGCAGGAAGTCGCTGACAAATGCTTTGCCCAGGCCACGGGTATGATCGACGCCGATCCCTATCTACGGCGCCGCTTCAAGGTGATCGAACATAAGAAGACCATCATCGACCTGCATCAGGACGAAGAGACCGGCGTGCGGATGAACGCCAGGCTGAAGATCAAAAGCTTTGATCCCAAGGTGGTGACCGGCAGCATCCCTGCCGTCGCCATCATCGACGAGCTGCACCTGATGGCCGAGATGAAGCATGCCGAGCGGGTCATCGGCCAGATCCGTGGCGGGATGATTACCAATGACGAAAGCCTGTTGATCATCATCACCACGCAATCCGAAATCAGCCCGACCGGCGCGTTCAAATCCGAGCTGCAATATGCGCGGGGTGTGCGCGACGGCACGATCACGGCGGGCGTGCGGATGCTGCCGGTGCTTTACGAACTGCCAAAGGCGATCCAGCGGTCGGAACACAAGGCGTGGCGCGACCCCAAGCTGTGGCCGATGGTGCTGCCGAATTTGGGACGCTCGATCACGCTGCCGCGGCTGGTGGCGGATTACCAGACAGCCCAACAAAAGGGGCTGGCCGAGGAAATCCGGTGGGCCTCGCAGCATCTGAATATCGAGATCGGCTTGGGTCTGCATTCCAACCGCTGGCCCGGTGCCGATTACTGGCTGCGCTGTGGCGATCCGGAGCTGACGCTGGACGAGGTAATCCGCCGGTCCGAGGTCTGCGTCGCGGGCATAGATGGCGGCGGTCTGGACGATCTGTTCGGCATGGCAGTGATCGGGCGAGAGAAGGGCAGCCGTAAATGGCTACATTGGGGACATGCCTGGGCGTTCGAGGATGTCTTCGAGCGGCGCAAGGACATCGCGCCGCGTCTGGAGGAATTCGAACGCCTCGGGCAGCTGACCAGATGCGACGCGGTCGGCCATGACGTCGCCGGTGCGGTTGCGGTGATCCAGCGGCTGGAGGCGGCCGGCTTGCTGCCAGATGAAAGCCCGGCGATCGGATTGGACGCCGCAGGCATTGCCGAACTGCTGGACGAACTGGATGCCGCGGGCTTTGGCGAGGATCGCTGGATCAGCGTCGGGCAGGGCTGGAAACTGCAGCAGGCGGTGCTGACCCTGCCGCGCCGTCTGAAGAATCGCAAGCTGGTGCATGGCGCCAGCGAACTGATGGCGTGGAACGTCGGCAATGCCAAAACCGAATTGAAAGGGAGCAATTACATCGTGACGAAACAAGCCGCCGGAAGCGCCAAGATCGACGTGTTGATGGCGACCTATAACGCCGCGATGCTGATGTTCGGCAATCCCGAAGCCCCCGAAACGATCGACGGTTTCCTGTCGGCCCCCGTGATGGTGATCTGAGATGGCAAAGCCCGCCGCCATCATGGACCTTTACGGACGCCCGATGGCCGCCTTGACCAAGGATCAGCGCCTGACGCTGCAGGGGGGCGATCTTGGCTATCACGTTGCGGCCAATGCCTCGGGCAAGACCGTGACCATGTCCTCGGCGCTGACCGTCTCGGCGGTCTGGGCCTGTATTTCGCGCAGCGCGCAGGCGATGGCTGCGCTGCCGATCGACATCTATCGCAAGACGGCGGCGGGGCGTGAAAAGCTGTCGGGCCCGCTGGATGACCTGATCGGACTGTCGCCCAATTCCGACCAGACGCCGGTCGAGTTCTGGGAAGGCATGCTGTCGTGGCTGCTGGCCACCGGCAATGCCTATGCCGAGATCGACTGGATCAACGGCCGCGCCGCAGCACTGCTGCCTGTGCCTTCGACGCAGGTGCGCCCGATCCGGAACACGGTCACGAACGAGCTGATGTATGAACTCCGCGACCCCGGATCGGCGCGGCCACGGGTGATCCCGCAACGCGAGATGCTGCATTTGCGCGGCTGGGGCTTTGGCGGAGATGAAGGCATGTCGCCGATCCGCTGGGGGACGCAATCGCTGGGGGCGGCCATGGCCGCCGATGAGGCGTCGGGCAAGATGTTCGGATCGGGGATGCAGGCTTCGGGTGTGCTCAAATCGAACCAGCGTCTGGACGATGCGCAACGCGGGCAACTGCAAAAGATCATGGAAAGCTATAGCGGTTCGACCCGCGCGGGAAAGCTGATGATCCTGGAAGCGGGGTTGGAGTTCGAGCAGCTGACGCTGAACCCCGATGACGCACAGATGCTGGAAACGCGCCGCTTCTCGATTGAAGAGGTCTGCCGCTGGTTCGGGGTGCCGCCGATGGTGATCGGCCATTCCGCCGAAGGGCAAACGATGTGGGGCACGGGGGTGGAACAGATCTTCCTGTCGTGGATGCAGCTGGGCATCAATCCGGTGTTGAAAAAGATCGAGCAGCGGATCCGCAAGGCGCTGATCCCGCTGCGCGAACAGCGCGACACCTATGCCGAGTTCAACCGCGAGGCCATGCTGCAAATGGACAGCAAGGCCAAGGCGGAATTCCTGCGTGCGATGACAACGAACGGCATCATGTCGCGCGACGAGGCGCGGGACAAACTGAACCTGCAACGTCGCGGCGGTGCTGCCGACGACCTGATGGTGCAGACCGCGATGTCGCCCATCGACATGCTTAACGAGAGGATCTGAGATGGCCAAGAACCACATGCCGGTCGCGCATTTCGGTGTGCGGCCCGATGACGTACGCGCTGACTGCGCCCCGCCGAAAGCCCTGGAGAGGTGGCAGCCCGAGCTGCAGGCGCGGGCCGAGGCTGGCGCTGATGCAGCGGGCCCGCTTGTCATCGACATCATGGACGTGATCGGAGAGACTTGGGACGGTTATGGCGTCACCGGACGACGCATCGGCGCGCTGCTGCGCAATGCCGGCGACCGGGACGTGGTGGTCAACATCAACAGCCCGGGTGGCGACGTCTTCGAGGGCCTGGCCGTCTACAACATGCTGCGCGGCCACAAGGGCGACGTCACGGTGCGCGTGGTGGGCCTTGCCGCCTCCGCCGCCTCGGTCATCGCCATGGCCGGTGACCGGATCGAGATCGCCCGCGCGGGCTTCCTGATGATCCACAACACTTGGGTCTTTGCCGTCGGGGATCGCCATGACCTCGGGACCGTGGCGGGCCAACTGGGCGCCTTCGATGACGTCATGGCCGAATTATACGCGGTGCGCAGCGGTATCGATGCCGCCGAGATCAGCCAGATGATGGACCGTGCGACGTGGATATCTGGCCGTGCGGCGATTGATCAGGGTTTTGCCGATGATCTGCTGTCAGCCGATGTCATCGCGGTAAACATCGAGGCCCGCGCCGAGGCGCCACGGGTCAAGAACCTCGCGCGCATCGATGCCGCCATGGCGCGGGGCGGTCTGCCCCGGTCAGAGCGCCGCAATCTGATCAAGGAAATGACCAGCACGCCGCGCGCTGCTGATGACGACATGCCGAGCGCTGTCGGAAGCATGGCCGCCCTGATGGGGTCGGTCACATCGTTTTTGGGTGAAAAGGAAACCTGATATGCCCCCATTCGACATGGAAGCGTCCTTCGGCGAGTTGAAAGAAAACTTCGACAAGGTCACCAATAAAATTAATACCAGCGTTCAGAGCGCGCTGGACGAAAACAAACGCCTTGGCGGTCTGACCGAAGACACCAAAGCTGCGGTCGATAAGGCGCTGGCCGAACAGGGCCATCTGAAAACGCAGCTGGACGAAATCCAGGCGTCATCGCGTGATCTGGAACAGCGTTTTGCCAGTGGCCGTCGCGGCGGTGCCGGTAGCGCCAAATCCCTTGGCCGGATGGTCGTGGAAGATGCCGCCGACAAGATCAAAGCTGCCAAGGATGGCGGCGTGAACGGTCGCATCAGTCTGGGCGTCTTCAACGCGATTACCTCGCTGCCCGGATCGGGTGGTTCCTTGCTCCCCGAACGCCGCGAGGGCGAGATCATTGCCGAACCCGATCGCAAGCTGGTCATCAAGGATCTGGTCACGGTCGGGCAGACCGATCAGGCGTTGATCAAATACTTCCGCGAGATCGCCCGCACCGGTGCGGCCGGTATCGTGCCTGATGACGGCGTGACGGTGAAGCCGCTGATCGACAAGACCTGGGACGCTACCTCGGCCGAGGTGCAGACGATCGCGGGGCGGATGGAGATCCACAAGCATATGCTGGACGATATTCCGGCGTTGCGCACCGACATCGACACCACGCTGACCTATGAGGTGAATAAGGTCGAGAACGCGCAGATCCTTGCCGGTGACGGTTTGGGAGAAAACTTCTCGGGTCTGATCACCAATGCCACGCAATATGCCCAAGGCACGCGTGAACAGGCCGGGGCGACCATCCTTGACCGGCTACGTCTGGCCATGCTGCAAGTGGCGGCCGCCGGCTATACGGTCGATGCCCATGTGCTGAACATCTGGGATTGGGCGCAGGCCGAAATGCTGAAGGATTCGACGGGGCGCTATATCTTCGGCAATCCATTTGGCGAAACGCCTACCCCGCGGCTTTGGGGGCGTGCCGTCGTGGACACCGACGCGATGCCCGAAGGCGATTTCCTGACCGGCGCGTTTAAAATGGCCGCGACCTATTACGAACGTCAGGCGGTCGAAATTCTGCTGTCGTCGGAAAACCGCGACAACTTCGACAAGAACATGCTGACGGTGCGCGGCGAGAAGCGTGGTGTCGTGGCGGTCAAGCGTCCGCTGGCGCTGTGCTATCGCCCCGCTGCCTGACCGATAGCGAATGGCGCGGCAACCGCCGCGCCTGCACCTTTCCCCTGACAGAAGGATATGGACCATGCCCCAGCTGAAATCGCTGCGCGGTGCCATGGGCAGCTATGGCCGTGTGACGGCAGGCGGCATCGTGGATGTGACCGAAGCCGAAGCCCAGAAGATGATCAAGACCGGTCGCTTCGTCAAAGCCACAGCGGATGACATCAAGGCCGCCAAGGCCGTGCTTGAGACCTCGCTGAAACCCGGAACGACCGGTGCTACAACCGGCTTCTCGGCAATGCCCGAAAAGCCGCAACCGGCGGATCGTCTACAAAAGATGATCGAGACCGGCGAGATCAGTCCCGAAGAGGCCAAAACCATGGCCCGTTTGCAAATCTCGGTCTCGACCGAAGAGGTGCAGGCGTTGATCCAGCGCGAGGCAGATGAGATCGCCGCGCAGTTTGCGGCGGCCCAAGCCGATCAGGATGCACGGCAGGCCGAACTGGATCAGCGAGAAGCCGCGCTGACTGCGCGTGAAGAGGCGCTGACGGCTGCTCAGGCAGCCACAGCTGCGCCGGAGGTCGAGGCCAAAGCCAAGCCCGAGGCGGATCCTAAAAAGGCCGCCAAATGATCAGCGATCTGCCTGACCTGAAGACCCATCTGCGTGTCGATGGTGATGAAGAGGACCGGCAGATCGCAGCCTATGCCCTCGCCGCCGAACGCCAGATCGCGGATTGGATCGGTCGTCCGGTCTATCGCAGGGATGCCGTGCTGCCGGTGGTGGGTGACGCCCGATACCACCCCGACCAGATGGTCGCTGATGACGCGATCAGGGTGTCGGTGATGATGATGGTCGACCGGATGTATCACAACCGTGGCGGCGAAGGCGGGAGCGCCGAGGCTGCGACACCCCCGATGAGCGTCCGCGCCATGCTGGCGGGCCATCGGGTCTTTACCACATCGGAGGAAGAATGATCGCCGCGGGCAGCCTTGACCGTCGGGTGCAGTTCCTGCGGGCGCAGAATATCGACGATGGTCTGCAGACATTGAAGGGCGGTTTTGCCGCATATGGCACGCCGGTCTGGGCCGGCAAAACGCCGCTGAGCGATGGCGAACGCTTCCGCGCCGACAGCATTATGCGGGAAATGTCGGTGCGCTTCGTGGTGCGCTATTCGGCCTTTACCGCAGGGATCACCGGCAGTGACCGCGTAACCTGCGAGGGTGTCACCTATGCCATCGGCGGCATCAAAGAGATCGGGCGGCGCATCGGCTTCGAGATGACGGCCAGCGAGGTCACCCCATGACCTTCCGCATCGAGGGGATGCGCGACATCGAACGGGCGCTGGAGGCCGTGGCCTTGAAATCGACCCGCGTGGCGATCACCCGCCGCGCCCTGCAAAAAGCAGCCGCCCCGATGCTGGCGATGGCTAGACAATATGCGCCGATCGATCAGGGCGATCTGGAACAGAGCATCAAGATCGGCACCCGCGCCACGGGCGAGGTCGGGCGGGCGGCCTATTCGCGCTATATGTCCAGTTCGTGGGATGCGGCGAAAGCCGCCGGCACGCAGGCGCAATGGGATCGTGTGGCCGAAAGCGCCAAGGCCGTGACTGCCCTGAAAGACGCCCGCCGCGCCTTCAAGGCAAGCAATCCGCCCGCCATCCTTTATATGGGACCGACGCGCGAAGGCTGGCACGGGCATTTTGTCGAATTCGGCACGGCCCCGCATGTGAACGGCGGCAAGTTCGCGGGCACCAGCCATCCGGGCACCGCGCCGCAGCCCTTTATGCGCCCCGCCTTTGACACCGAAGCAGGGCCCACGATCGAACGGCTCAAGCCGCTGGTCTGGGCCGAAATCCAGAAAAACGCCGCACGCATGGCCAAACGCAGGAGCGCATAGGAATGGAAGCCGACCTGCGCGCCCTGCTGCTGGCAGGGCTTTCCGGCATGACCGCCGACCGGATCAACTGGGGCGAAAGCCCGCAAGAGATCACCAACGACTATATCGTCCTGCATCTGGTCAGCTTTCAGGAAGGCCGCACCCAGCAGGGGCCCGACGGGCTGGAGGTCTCGCGCGTGCAGATCGATTGCTATGCCCGCACCTTTGGCGGCGCGCGCGGCATGGCGCGATCGGTCCAGCGGGCCCTTAATTTTTATCGTGGCGGCGGGTTCTTGGGCATCTTCCTTGATGCGCTGCGACTGCCCCGCGAAGACCCGACCCACCGCGAGGGCGGCAGGGATGCGGGCCAGCCCCTCTATCACGCCAGCCTTGATTTTATTGTGAACTGGAGATCGCAAAATGCCTGAAGTCGCTTCGCAAGCTGATATCAGCTATCAGGATGAAATCTTTATCGGGCGGTTTGCCACCGGTGGTGGCACGCCGACGTTTACGCAGATCTTCGGGGTCGAGACGCTGAACCCGCCCGAAAAAGTGCCCGATGATGTCGATGTCACCCATCAACAATCGCCGGGCCGGTCGCGCGAAACCATCCCCGGTCTGATGTCGGTGGCCGATTGGTCGGGGGAATTGCAGTTCTGGCCCGGACATGCCAGCCAGATCATGTTGGACGAACTGGCCACCCTGACCGAAACCGGTACCCATGAAGACGTGCTGGTCGAGTTTGTGGTGGGCGGCATGCGCCGGACCTATCGCGGCTATGTCAACGCCTTCACCCCGACGGGCACCGTGGGCGACAAGCGCATGGCATCGCTGTCGATGAAGATCTTCGAGCGTCAGGCCAGCAATATCCGCGTGGTGGCATAATGGCCGATGTCACCGGAACGCTGCACCACAAGTTTGGCGACAAGACCTATGCGCTCCGCCTGACCATGGCAGGCCTTGCCAGGCTGCAAGGTCGTCACGGACTGGATCTGGGCGGGCTGCTGTCGGGCAAGTTCGACAGTGCGGATGGCGGCAATGCCCCCGCGCTGATCCCGCCCTTCGCGATCATGATCGATGTCGTGGCTGTCGCCTTGGAAAAGGGCGAGCGCATGAGCGCCGAGGATGCCGCTGATCTGGCCGATGATATGCTGACGCAGGATCGCGGTCTGTGCGGCGCCGTGATGCAGGCTGCCTTCCCGACGCCGGCAACCTCGGGAAACGGCAAAGCTTCGAAGGTCAAACCCTAGACCTCGGGGCACTTTGCGAAGCCTGTATCTCTGCGGGAATGGACCCTGCGCGGTTCTGGCAGATCACGCCAAGGCTGTTGGAAATAGAGATTCGCGGCGTGAAGCAGCGCCTGAAACGCGAGCGCGAGCTGGTGTGGTGGGGCGCTATGCTTCCCCATATGACCAAACCTGTCCCGCTGGAGGTATTTCTCGGGCAGCCGGTCGATGAGGCAGCCCGCATCCGCCAGTTCCATGCCGCATGGGATAAGGTCGATCGCGCTATGGGCAAAAGCAATAAATGTTAAGCGAACAGAAATGAGGCTGTCACGTAAGCGTGCATATGTATGAATAAAAACAAATAATGGCGGTTCAGGCTTTTTAAACTGAATTGCGGGTGAAACTAACAGAGTTGATCTTGCGTTGAAATTGCTCAACTTAAAGGTGTTAAGGTTCCTATACGTCAACTGCGAAGGACGCGCATCATGACAAAATATCAATTCACCGCAATTCGACGTTCCGACGGTGCCGAGATCGATCACGGGGCTATTGATGATGTGCTGGACGCTGGGAAAGAAGCGATGACCCTGACGATCATGGCAGGTCTGTTGCATTCCCACCCGATCGCTAGAACCCTGACCTATAAAGATATCAAACTCGAAATGGTCCCTGCTGATTGAGAGGGTTGTATCGGTTTTAGGGCCGTTGCCATCTAGCTTCTTCCCGATGATGAGTGACGCATAGATCATGATGTGACTGCTGACCGGCCGAGTTTTGGTTGCGTAAAAATCGAGGAAATTCCGATATAGCCATGAGTCGCAGACTGGTGTCTGATCCCGTGACCAATCTGCGATCTGCCTGTGTTCGGTGACGCGACTATTCATGGCAGGCTTCAGTGCCATTTTCTTGACGATGTCAGAGTTTACTACGCAATCGGGATGAGGCCTGTCAGAAGAATAGACCATCAGTCACAGCGTACCTGCAGCGCGGTAATGCGACGCTTCTAATGGTGACACCCGAAGCTGCAATTCCAGAAACCCTATATGGAATAAGAAAGGGTCCAGATGAAATTTCATCTGGACCCTTTATCATGCGTTAGGACCTAACACTGTCGGTCAATGCCGAATTTGCTATGATGATCAATCGGAAAGCTTGTCCTTGGCATCACCGACACCTTTTTGGACTTTGCCTTCGACCTGATCCGCCTGGCCGTCCTGCTTCATCCGGTCATTACCGGTTGCATCACCGACTTCTTCTTTGATCTTGCCACCGATGTCTTTTGCTTTGCCTTTGGCTTGGTCTTCGTTTGCCATGGTCCATCTCCTTTGATTTGTAGCAAACCAAGGTCTTTCGCAGCAAAAAGTTCCGTTTTGCGTCACGTTCGCACCGTTTGTCGAATTGCTTCGAAGGTGTCGTTTTGGGCTATGATCCTGATCATGCTTCCGGAATGTCCAACAGGTATGACCGGATCATCATTCGCCATAACGGCGATTTTACCGGGGGCGCGACAGGCGTCCCCGTTTTTCATTCCAGCATATACACGAGGCTTGCATGTCCACTGTTATTGGCAACCTGCGCGTTGTTCTGGGCCTTGATTCCGGTGCGTTCCAGCGTGGGTTAAGCAATGCCACCGCTTCGCTGCGCGGGGTAGGGCGGAACATGCAGAACATCGGCGCGGGTATGTCGGCGGCGGTGACGGCACCGCTGGTCGGCTTTGGTGCGCTGTCGCTAAAGGCTGCAGGTGATTTCGAGGCATCGATGAACCGCGTGCAGGCGGCCACCGGTGCATCGGTCGACCAGATGACCGATTTGGAACAAGCCGCGCTGGAGATGGGCCAGACCACGCAATTCAAAGCCTCGCAGGCCGCTGAGGCGATCGAGATCCTTGCCAAGAACGGGTTAAGCGCCGCCGACATCATGGGCGGGGCGCTGCAAGGGTCGATGCTGCTGGCTGCGTCATCGGGTGCCGATCTGGCCAGCTCGGGCGATCTGGCAACTGATGTGATGCTGCAATTCGGTAAGAAGGCCGGTGATCTGACCGGTCTGGTCGACGGGATGACCGGCGTGCTGCTGACCTCGAAGTTCGGCTTTGACGATTACCGTCTGGCGGTGGCACAGGCCGGCGGTGTTGCGGGCGGGCTGGGGGTCGAGTTCGAGGATTTCAACGCCGCCATCGCCGGCACCTCGTCGCTTTTTGCCAGCGGATCGGATGCCGGTACGTCGTTCAAGACCTTCCTGCAGCGGCTTGTCCCTGCCTCCGCGCCGGCTGCAGCCGCGATGGAGGAATTGGGGCTGGAGTTCTTCAACTTCGACGGGTCGATGAAGTCGATGGCCGAGGTGTCACAGGAACTGCAGGACGGGCTGGCTGGCCTGTCGGACGAGGCGCGGAATGACGCGCTGAGCACCATCTTTGGCACGGATGCCCTACGCACTGCCATCGGCCTTGCAGAACAGGGCGCGGATGGCATCGACCGGTTGAAGGCCAGCATCGGCGAGGTCTCGGCCACGCAGCAGGCCGAGGCTCGCATGAAGGGTTTCAACGGCGAGATGCTGAAACTGAAGTCCGCGGTCGAGGCGCTGATGATTGCGGTCGGCAACAGCGGCATTCTGGAATTCGCCACCGATCTGGCACAGCGTTTTACCAGCTTCATGCTACGCCTGAAGGAGACAAACCCCGAGCTGCTAAAGATGGGGGTGATCTTCGGGGCCGTGGCAGTGGCGCTTGGTCCTGTTCTGGTGGGGCTGGGTCTGATGATCGCATGGATCGGGCCGTTGATCGGTCTTGTCGCCGCACTTGCCAGCCCATTCGGGATTGCGGCGGCTGCCATAGCTGCGGCGGGTGCCGCAATCTATACCAATTGGGACACCGTCGGGCCGTGGTTCAAGCATCTGGCCACGGCGATCGGGCAGCATTTCACTGGCCTGGTCGAGATCCTATCCGGCATCCTGACCGGCGACATGGCAATGGTCGTGCAGGGCTTCAAGGACAGTTGGCAAGGCCTGACCGGTTTCTGGGAGGGCCTTTGGGACGGGCTGGTCGCGACAATCGAATATGCCTGGGAAACCGTCATCAAGCCGATCACCGACAAACTGGGCATGACAGATAACATCCTGAAGGGCTGGCAGAACGTCAAAGCGATGTTCGACACCGTCCTGTCTGGCATCACCGCCGCCTTCACGGGCGCGTGGGAAAAGATCGCGCCGATCGTCACCAAGCTGTCTTCGGCCTTCGACCGGCTGAATGCCAGCCGCGACGGGCCGATCAGCAGCGGCTATGACCCTTCGACAGATACCGGCGACGCAGGTCTTATCCTGCCGGGGGCTGGCGGACATATTGCGCAGGGTCTTGCGGGGGGAACCGCTGGAATGCGCACGCAGGGCGTCACTGATGCCACGGAATATGGCGAGGGCTTCCGCGAGGGGATGGGCATTAGATCGCCATCCCGCGTGATGATCGAGATCGGCGAATATATGTCGCAGGGTCTGGGTATCGGGATCGGCAATGCCGGACCCTTGGTGGATGCCGCCAGCAACAATCTGGGCCGGTCCTTTGCCGACGGGGTGACGCCCTATTTCCAGAGTGTCATCCGCGGCACGCAAAGCGTCAAGGATGCCTTCCTTGGCATGCTGAGCGATATGGCGGCGCAATATGCACAAAGCGGGCTGTCCTATGCCTTGGGACTGATCGGCAGCGCCTTTGGATCCAGTGTTACCGGATTGCGCCTTGCGGGGGGCGGGGACGCGCTGACAGGGGCGCTGCGCGGCACGGGCATAACCGTTCCCGGCTTTGCCAATGGTGTGACCGATTTCGCTGGCGGGCTGGCCACAATCAATGAACGCGGCGGCGAGCTGGTGAACCTGCCGAACGGATCTACGGTCATCCCGCATGATCTGTCGCGGGGCATCATCGACCGCCAGAACCAGTCCCGTGATGTCAATGTGCAGGTCGGCATCGATCGCAACGGCAATCTGCAGGCCTATGTCACCGATATGATGGACAGCGGCTTTGCCGCCTATGACAGCACGCTGAAGACCAAGGTGCCCGGCATTATG
Organism: Paracoccus sp. JM45; assembly: GCF_003590715.1. Lineage (GTDB taxonomy): Bacteria > Pseudomonadota > Alphaproteobacteria > Rhodobacterales > Rhodobacteraceae > Paracoccus. The sequence goes on along the minus strand of NZ_QQVY01000001.1, from coordinate 206,760 downwards.
GCCAACCGGACCAAATGGAGCGGATGATGGAAGCGGCATTTCCGTTCATGGCAGGGTTCAGATCGGGCCGCCCCTATCTGACGGGGCAGACAGTCGACACCCCGCGCAGCATCAGCGGTGTCAAAAGCACCGTGCCATCGCTGAGCGCCCGCTGGATGCTGGATGGCCAGTTCGTCTTTCACGGAGCAGCCGCCACCCTGCAATGGGAGGCCTTTATCGGCCAGATGAACGGCCGGACTGCGACAACGCTGGTCCCGATATATCAACGCTATCTGCCAAAGGATCGGGACGGCAAACCCCTTTCATCGCAAAATATGGCCCGTCTGGCAGGCGCGCAAACGTGGGAGGCTTTCGGCTTCGAGAACCGGCAAATTACCCGTATTGAAACCGGATCGGCTGCCGCCTTGCGGGCGACAACGCTGGATCTGACGCTGTTCGACACCACGGGCCTTTGTCCGGGGCATCTGTTCAGCATCGGGGACCGTCTGCATCAGGTGCTGACCCATATCCAACCGACGCTGGCCACGCATCGCATCACTTTCCACCCGCCGCTGCGCGAAGCTGTCGTCGCCGGCACGCATATCGAGATCGAAACGCCGGTCTGCAGAATGCGCTTTGTCGAGGATGACGAGGGTCAATATGACGGTGCCTTCGACGAGACCGCCCCGATGCCGAAGATCACTTTCGAGGAAGCCATCTAATGGGCGCGCGCGAAGATCTGATCGCAATCCCTGATGCAGTTTACCGCACAGGCAAGGTGGGGCAGGCGGCGCTGGTGTTCATGGACTTTCAAGACGCGCCAAAGCGCTGGTGGGCGGGCTTTGGCGATATCGCCGCCGGCGGGCACAGATGGCAGGGCGTTGGCGATCTGATCAGCATGAGCGAGATCACCACATCCTATTCGGTCAGCGCCGAGCCGATGACCTTCCAGCTGGCCGCAACGCCCGAGATGCTGGCGCTGGCGCTGGCTGCCAAAACGCGGGTGCGCGACCGGCAGGTGCAGGTGTTCCTGCAGCTTTATGCCACCGAAGGGTTCACTGCGGGTGGGGTCAGCTATACCGATGGGCAAGCAATTGCTTCGCCGTTCTCGCTCTATAACGGGACGATGCAAAAGATGCCCTGGTCGGCATCCGGATCAGCTGACCGGACGATCACACTGGAATGCGAGGGTAACTTCTTTCGTCGCAACGCCTCGCCACGTGGCAATTGGAACGATGCCGATCAGAAGGCCCGCTATCCAGATGATCGCGGATTTGAACGCCTGCCGCTTTATGCCGGCAATTATGAAGCCAGATGGCGATGATCCGGCCTGCCAAGCAAAGCGACATCATCGGCATCGTGGATATGGTCGAGGCGCTGCGCGCAGCCGTGGGCGGACCTGTGGCGGTCGACAGGCCGCATACAGCCCATATCATCGCGCAGCTGATCGCCAGCCCTGACGGTGCTGTCTGGCTGTCAGGCGGCGGTTTTATCGCCGGATCATTGCAGCCGACCATCATCAACCCTGCACCGGTGGCAATGGAACACGGCTGGTACGCCAGCGACGGATCGGGCCTGCGGCTGTTGCGGACCTTCGAGCGGTGGGCCCGCGACCGCGGCGCGCTGCTGGTGCAGATATCGACCGGCCCCGACGGGCTGGACCTGACGCGGTTGGGATACCGTGTCGCGGAACAAGCATGGATCAAATGACATGGCGATATTCAGCTATCTGGCGACTACGGCGCTTTGGGCCTCGGTCACCGCGACCATCGGCACAACCGCTGCCGGTGTTGCCATCGCAGCGGGCCAGTCAATCGCCTGGTCGATTGCCGGGGCGCTGCTGACCAAATCCAGCGTATCGCGACAGGAAATGATGGCTACGCTGTCGCAGACCGACATGCCGCGCCTGCGTGCATACGGCAGAAACCTGATGGGTGGCCTGCGTGTATTTTACGAGGGCGGGGATGGCGCGCTTTATCAGATCATCGTCGTCCATCACGGCGCGGTGGATGGTCTGATTGCCTTCTGGTGGGATGGCGAAGCCGTCACGACGGGGACCGATGGTTACGTGGCCCGGTACAAAAGAAATTACTTTAACGATGGCAGCGGAAATGGCGGCGACTTCAGCTATTGCGACCATGGCCCGTCGGATGATTTCCGGACGCTTTGGACCAGTGCCCACAGGCTGGAACATCAAGCTGCTATGCTGGTGTTCTTCGGTGATCCATCGGACGAGGACTTTCCCAAGGTATTCCCCAAGCAATCGCAAACGCAGGTGCAGGCGGAGATCCGCGGCGTTCGGGTTCTAAACCTGTCGGGCAATGCCGTTTACACCGAAAACGCCGGTCTATGCCTTCGCGACTTCATGACCCATCCCGACGGCTGGAACATCCCGCTGGCGCGACTAAATAGCGCTTCATGGGCGGCCTTCGTCAACCGCTGCGCCGAACAGCTGCCGGTCCTGTCGGGCGGCACGCAGGCACGGTATCGTCTGGCCGGTTACTACAGCCTGAACGATCCGCTGAAGGACACGACGGCGCGGATGCTGGCGACATGCGACGGGCAGATCTATGAAACCGCCGAGGGCAACATCGGTATCCTTGGCGGCGCGTGGTCCGATCCGGAGGTGACAATCACCGCCGATGATATCCTGTCGATCGAGATGGACGAGGGGTTTGACCCGTTCACCGACTACAATGTTCTGAAGCCATCTTTCGTCAGCCCTGATCACGGCTATCAGGTGACAGAGGTTGCCGAAATCCGCGACGAAGTCTCACTGCTGACACAAGAGGAACGGTTCGAGACTTACGAAGTCGATATGTGCCCCGCTTCGCCGCAGTTGCAGCGATTGGCGAAGATCAAGATGGCAAAGGACCGACGGGAATATGTCGGGACAATGACCACCAACCTTGTCGGCATGAAGGCACGATTTCCAAAGGGCGATGGCGTCCACACGATCCGCATCCTTGCTGATGAATTCGGGCTGAATGATGTATTCGAGGTAACATCGCACAGCTTTGACGTGGAAAACCGGCACTGCACGATCGGCATTGCTAGCCTGTCCAACCCCTACGGCTGGACCTCGGCCGAGGAAAAGCCGATGCCGACAACAGTGGATGAATTGGGATTGCCTGTCAGCGTTCAGTCACCACCGACAAATCGGCTGGTTGTTCAGGAAATCGTGGACGTGTCGGGCGGCGTTAACGGCGTCAAGCTGGTGGTGTCTGTCGATGCGCCCGGTAGCGATGGCCTGACGCTCAAAGCACAGGTGGCACCCGGCACGCAGACAGCCGAAGCCGATGCAGACTGGATCGAGATGGGGGCCAGCCGACGCCGCGCCGAAACGGGTGTGCTGAGTGATTTGGGCACCTATACCGTCCGCGTCAAATGGGCGGGCCGCAGCGAATGGGTTGTGGCCGGCACGCGCAAGGTCGTTGCCAATCCCACCGTGCCTGCTGCGCCAACGCAGTTTGACGCAGTTGCGACGGGTACAAATGTCTATCTGGATTGGCGAAATCCCGGCAGCGGATTTTACCGCACGCAGATCTATCGCAACACCGTTAACGATTTTACCAGCGCCGCGCTGGTCGACACGATTGGCGGCACGGCGGGACAGAACGCCAGCTACACCGACGAACTGTCTTCAGGTGCGTCAGGTATGCGCCGCTATTGGGCCGTCACCATCAATGGATCTGGCGTTCCGTCCAGTCCTGCAGGACCGGCTACGGTCACGCTCTAAGCATAAACATACAAGACTGATAACAGCCCGCCATTGCGCGGGCCTTTTGCATATGAGGCGCACGCAATGCCCGTTTTGACCGATATCCAGAAATTCACGCGGGACTTTCAGCGCTATACCGGCGACGGCCTGCCCAACGCCCCGACCGGAGCACCGCTGCCTGTGGGTGATCCATCATCGGGGGTCTACAACCCCAGCAAAGCCGAAATCCGCGCCATGCTGATTGCGGTCTTGCAGGCCATCGGCGACCCAGATGCGCTGGACGACCTGCTGGACGAGATCAACACCAAGGCGGACCTGCAAAACAGCACGTCCAGCTTTATGTCGAGGACTGGCGCGGTCGATCGGGGGCAGGCCAATCTGCCAAATAACATCGGCATTATTTTCACCCGCGAAGGCAATGACCTTGTTATCCGCGCGGCGGCTGCAATTGCTGATGACCCGCTGTTTACCACCTCACCATATTGGGGCGTATCGGCGCGGTATCCAAAGCGTGAGATTGTGGATGCCAAGGTCGAGCAGGCCGATTTTGACAAGGCGTTGCCGACCGTATCGGTCAACAATGCAAGCGTGCCGATCCTGACCGATTCCAAGGGTAGCGTTCCGCTTTGGCTTTCTAACGGCCTGCTTGATGGAGTTGGCATGGCCCCCAACATGCGAGCGCAGGCTACAAAAGACATCTCGCAATCGGTTGCCGTTGACTGCAAAAGCGTTCCTCTCTTCAGCGATGCGGCGGGAAAAGTTCCGATTTGGCTGTCGTCAGGGCTGCTTGATGGCGCGGGCATGGCCCCGAATCTTCGGGCCAGCGCGGTTCAGGATGTTGCAAAGCAGACTGACGGCTCATCTGACGTTGTTCCGATTATCGGCGCGGCAAATTCCGTTTTGATGTGGGTTGACGCTGACGGCCTGCAAATCCCCGGATACCAGAAGGACACTGGAACCGATCGCGACCCGTCAACCGTTCTGGATTATAGCTTCAGCGGTGGCGCGTCACTGTCGCGGGCGCGCATGAAGCTAGCCAAGGTCCGGATGGGCGTTGCAGGCGGCAAGTTGAAAATTGCAATGATGGGTGACAGCTGGTGTGAGTTCACCGAGATCACGCAGGCGTTCGTTACTCGAATCATCGAGGACTATGCGCTGTCAGGGGAAGGATATCGTTCCCCCGCCAATGGATACGCAGTCGGCCCTGCAACGTGGAACCGCACCGGCTGGACTGATGTGGACGGCAGCGATGCAAGCACGTTCCCATATAAGGCGGGCGCTGACGGCCAAAGCGCATACACGACAGGCACGGCGGCGGCGATGACGCTTGCGGGCGTCACCGCAACGGAAATGCACATCTATGACTACCAATACGGCGGCACATGGCGCTATCAGGTGGATGATGGCGCATGGACAGTTGTAACATCAGTGAACACTGGCGCATTCCGCGTGACATCCATCACCGGCTTGACTGACACCCCGCACACGCTCAAAATCGACACTACCGGCAACGCAGGCACGGTTTCAATGGCGGGGATCTACACTACCCGCGATGTCAACGGCGTCGAGTTGCTAAAAATGGGGAACGGCGGAACAACCGGATTCCGCGCAAAAAGCTATGCCGAATACATGGCGGGGCCTGTCGGGCACATGGGTGCAGATATCGGCTTGATCATTCTGGGCACGAACGACTATCGCACGGCAACATCCCCGCCGTCTGAATACATCGCGGGCATTGAGGCGATAATAGCTGCTTGCCGGTCGACTGTTCCCGATATGGGTTTCATCATTGCCGTTCCGCCCGAAACCAACGGAACAACCGTAACCCCCCTTTCCGATTATCGGGACGCGGCCAAAGCGTGGGCCGCTGACAACGGCCACGAATACATTTCTTTCTATGACCGCTGGGATGCCTTCGCGATTGAGAACGCGCACGGCCTTTTCCGTGACGATTTCCACCTGAACACCCTTGGCGGCTATGTGCTGGCAAGCGACACCCTTTCCAGCCTTATCATCAAAGGATAAGCCACATGGCACAGATGCTTTACCTTGGCGACGATGTAACCCTGCCGGGAAACATCTACCCGCCGTTTTCCGCATTCCAGATTCCCGCTCGCTCGGGCCTGCAATCGGCGCTTTTCCTTGGGTCTGGCCTGACTTCGCAATTTGGTGCGGGTGGCCCACCTTCGGTTGTAGGTTCCCCGACTGTGAACGCAAACAACTACCAGATGAATGGCAGTAACTATCTATCGGAAGCAACGCCGGAGACCTTGGCCATGTCGATGCTTGTTATCGCGCGGAAGGTTACGGCAAGCGATGCCGTTGGCTTTGTCGGCAATACACCAGGCGGATCGTCTGCGCCAACTGGAGTTGCGATCTATTCGGGGGCGAGCACTGGTCTTGTCCAGCTTCAATCCAGCCGTGTCGGAACGCCTGCGGGCCAGACAACGCAGGTCACGGCATCAACAACTGAATGGGGCATGTATCTCGCGTCTATTCCCGCCACCGGATCAAACACGCTTTACAACCTGACAACAGGGACTAGCAACAATAGTCCCGCCAGCGAGGCGCGGGAACTTAATAGTGGCACAATCCGCGTCGGGAACATTCCGCATGCAACCTACGCCGGGTCTTCGCGCATCGCCCTTTCGATGATCTGGAACCGCGCACTGTCGGCGGCAGAGGCGGGAACGGTCGGGGCATGGGCGCGCACATATGCAGCGGCCATCGGCATTACGGTCTAAGGACGCATTATGACCACGATACCCTACAAGCCCGATGCGTCGGGGCCTTTCGTCATGCGCTTCGAGGATGATGCAGGCGAGGCGATCACTTATGCGGCGACGCAGCTTCGTATCCAGACGCAGGACGCCTGCATCGCGATCGACGGGGTGCGGGTGGGGGATGAATACGAATTCACCCTGCCGGATCTGCCGCCCCGCCTTTATGTCGTCAGCGCCTATTACGCTGCAGGCGACGGCTGGCGGTTTGCCCGACGCATGAACTTGTTACCCGAAGGAGGCTGCTGATGGACCCCGTAGTGATCAAGGTCGGCTTTCGCGGCGTTGCGGGCAAGGATGGCGCTGCCAGGTTGCCCGATGGTATCGAGGGACAGTACCTTGGCTACGGGGCAGGGGGCGTGCCCGTTGCTGTCGATGCGCCATCTGGCGGGGGCTATGACGACACTGCGCTATCCGCCCGCGTGGATGAAGCACAAGCGGATGCAACATTGGCGCTGGAACAAATCGCAGCATTTCCTGTCCCGTATGATGACAGCGCACTAGCTGCCGGTGTTAATGCTAACGCTGATGCCATCGCTAACCTGCCTGCACCCTATGACTCCACCGCGCTTCAGGGGCGCGTTACGACGCTTGAGGATGCGCCTGCACCAGATGTCGGTTGGGACGATGTGGACGGCAAGCCCGCGGCGTTCCCGCCATCGGCCCACACGCATGCTTTCGCTGACATTACGGGGAAACCTTCGACGTTTCCCCCTTCTGCACATTCCCATGCCATCGCCGACACCACCGGATTGCAAACGGCACTGGACGGCAAGCAGCCAACCACCGCGTTCAAAACCGTGAATGGGACATCCATCACGGGGACGGGCAACATCGTCACGGCGGTATCATTCGCCACGGATGCGGAAGCATTGGCGTATTCCACAGCGAACCCGACTGCTGCCGTTTTCAGTTCGCAGGCAAGCTGATGCCGGTTATTTACCTTCGCAACCAGAAGAGGGCTTACATTAATGGCGTTGAGCAAACCGGATTGTGGGTGGGCGGTTTGAAGATTTGGACGCGCCCTTCCAGTACAACGCCCATCAGCACGTTCTACGGCGTCGGTGCGGGTCAGGTTCCGATGGATCATAAATATGCCGAGGGCACGAAAAGCGGTGGTAACATCACGGCGGTTCCCAACCTTGGGGGCGCGGGTTCTGCATTCAATCTGACGGTCAACGGCAGTGTGCCGGTGTCGGGCAATGGCGTCGATCTGGACCCTTCGGATTACTTCACAATGCCAACGCAGGCGGATCTGGTCGGGGTCAGGTTCTTCTTTGTCGCCGACTTTAAATCTGTCTCGGCCAACCAGTATTTCGCGGGGCAGAACGAGGCGAACGCATCGGGAGGCAGGACAAACCTTTTCCTGCTTTCGGGCGGCAACACATTGCGTATTGCCAGAAACGCCGGTTCAAACATCAATGTCGATGTTTCCATAAGCCCAGCCGTTGCACCAGTCATCCGGCTTTACGAAATCGAAATGACGGCAAGCGGCAACGCCGTGGTTTGGATCAACGGCGAGCAACGTGGATCAATACCTAATGTCCATTCGACCTATCTGATCAACCGTATTGCGGCAGGTCAGGCAACGGGCGGGGGCATGAGCGCAATCCTTTACCGGTCGCTGTCCTTGATCCAGGGCGGTGATTATGCCGGCCGCGTCACGGCAATCCGTGCGCGCTTGAACGAGCAATACAGCTTGGGCATGAATACCACCCCGTAAACAGACACCGACCGGTATCACCCTGTTCCGCACTTCCGGATCGCGACTGGGTTCGACAAGCCGATGATGCGACACTTTCGGACAATGTGGTTGATACTGCCGTCGGGCCATCCGGCAGCTTTGCGATGGATGGCACCGTGACGTCATCGCGGGCGTGGTTCGGCATCCTTGTCGCGCCGTCGGTCGAGGACTCGACAGTTCAAATTAGCAATTTCAGGATTGAGGGACCTTGATGGAATTTCTTGTATGGATGTTCGCCACACCCGATGCGCAAACCGACCCCTATAGCTGGGGCGCGGTTCTGCTGGGCCATTTCGCGATCGGGATCTGCCTGACGGCTGTCGCGGGCTGGATATCCGGCGCATGGCGCGGGGCGATTATCGTGGCTGTGACCTATGCGATCGCATGGGAAGGCGGGCAGATGCTGCTTGCCGGATCCGGCATCGGCGACAGCGCCGTTGACGCGGCAGCTGTCGCCTGTGGTGCAATCATGGCTGCCGGCGCGTGGCGCAATCGTGGCGTGGCAGTCGGCTTGGCCATGCTGGTGCTGGCGGCAATCGGCATGACGGGTGTGCAAGCGCGACGGAGGGATCAATGAAGACATGCCGCAAGGTTGGAGGCTGCACATGATGCCGATACTCGAACTTGTCGACAAGCATGGCAGAGCTGCCGAATGGATCACGTCGATGATGATTTTTGTCTTCGGCCTGACGCTTCTTGCACCGGGCAGCACGATGGATACTTCGGTGTCCTACCGGGCATTCATTATCGTCGGGCTGAACGATATTAGTCTTGGATTACTGGCGCTGTTCATCGCCACGAACCGCTTGGTGGCGCTATACCGCAACGGCATGTGGAAAAGGTCGCCGATAATCCGCGGCATTGGCGCCGTCGCGGGGCTGGGGTTCTGGGTTGGCATCTCTTTCGCATTTTGCTGGCCATATGTCGCCGGCATATCCGAAGCGCCATCAACCGCTACTGTCTATATCGTGGCGGCCTTCGCAGAGATACTGGCAGCCTATAGGAGTGGCATTGATGTCCGAAATTCCAGAATCGCTGCTGGATGAGCAAACGATCGCTGTGCTTGGCAGTATTATCGGCGCGGTTCTTCTGGGCATCCGTGTTCTGATCCAGGGCGCACGTAGTGATGCCAGAGTGAAGGCCGAACCGGCCACGCAATCCTTCGTTGGCAACGAGATGATCGATGTGAAGGGCGAGGTCCGGCAGATGCGTCAGGAGCTGCGTCTTGAACATGCAGCCACTCGGCGACACACGGAAGACGAGATCGATAAGCTGAGTGACCGCATCACGGCGTTGCGCGATATTTTGGTGGAAATCCGAGTTATGAGGAGCGGCAAATGATCCGCTTTCACTGGCGTGCAACCTTTGCCGTAATCACCTGCCTCATGATCGACCCAAGGCCGCAGCTTTTCGCCTGTGCACTGGCGTCAAGCGAGGTTGTTCATCGAGCCTGATTGGCCGGTCGGTCAGTCTGCGACGCAACGCGCACCGTCGATTTCAAGCTGCTGAAGCAGTTTGACTGAGCGCTGTCACTTCGTAGCGGTGGCCTTGGTCACTGTTTGGAACACACAGCGAAAGTTCAAGCTGGCCACCCCCGATGTGCCGCACGCCTGTGCAGCGCCACATCTGGCCCAGATACGAAACCCGTTTGTCATGTGAAAAGTCCACTGCGGGTCTGATGACTGTTATGTGCTTATCAAAATCAAAATCATGTTTTTCCATGAATGGTTTGTCTAGCACTGAGGCACCGGTGACAACCTACCCTGATGGGTAGGTACTCGCGAGGTCGACCCCGACACCCTTACAGGACAAGGCCGCCGTATTGACCCTTTCACAATATGAACGGTGCAAGCAGAGCACCTAATCAAGCCCCCCTGAAATGCACTTTAGCCCGGCCCCGCCATCACGCGGGGCTTTTTTAATGGAGAATCGAAATGTCGAAAGATGCGATCCGGTCGATCCAGACCGGTCTGATTGCGCTTGGCTATAACGTGGGCAAAACCGGCGCCGATGGCTGGTTCGGTGCCAATACCCGCGATGGTGCCCAAGCATGGCTGGCTGCGGGTGGCAAACCCGTTGCAGAGCAGCCCGTTTCCACCTCAGTAACCGGCCAATCTGCAATGATCCATCAGGGCAGTGCGCGCTATCCGGTGCGTGAAATTATCGTGCATTGCAGCGCCACGCAGCCCGATTGGATGGCAAGCCGCCCGATGGCCGAAAAACTGGCCGAGATCCGGCGTTGGCACAAAGCCAATGGCTGGAGTGACATCGGCTATCACTGGATTATCGACCGCGATGGCACGGTACTGGCCGGCCGTGCGGAAACCGTCATCGGTGCCCATACAATCGGCAAGAACACCGGCACGATCGGCATCTGCCTGATCGGCGGATACGGTTCTGCCGAGACCGACGCCTTTGGCAAGAACTTTACCACACAGCAGGACATCACACTGCGCCACATGATCGACGCGATCAGTTCGCGCACCGGCATCGAGCGCATCAGCGGCCACAACCAATACGCCGCCAAAGCTTGCCCTGGCTTCAACGTCCCCGAATGGTTGGAAGGAAACTAACCCATGGATATTCAGAATGTGAAAACCATTACCCCTATCCTGATCACCAAAACGCGCAGTTTCTGGTTCGGCATAGTTCCGGCATCGCTGACGCTTGTAGATGTCATCGCAGGATCTATATCTGACGGCACCAGTGAACCTATTGCAGGGGCAATTGCAGTAATCACGGGACCAGCCTTTGGTATCAATGCGGATGATGTGCATCGCTTCATGCTGGCGATCGCACCGATCTGCGCGCTGATCGTCGCACATCAGCGAAAAGGTACCTCACGGCCTTATACTATCAATGTGTTAAAGTAGGGCGCTTTAATTCCCACTATAGAGAATGGACTTAATGTGTTTAAGGTGGAGTACGGGTTTGGGGGAAGTAAGAGCATGCAGTTGTGGCTACAAAAATTACTATAGGCATTAAAGCTGCGAGTCCCAAAGACAAAATTATCGTATCACACTAAAATAACCAATACCGCAATTTATCGATCGGAAATAATCTTCAAATTTTCCAAAATGAAGTTAAGCTTAATGGGTTGTATCACGAAGCCTAAAACGCATGGTTTTGCGTTTGGCTTAAGTCATATGAAGTATTTAAAATATTTACCGAAATAATTTAATATTATATTTTACGAGATAAGAGAAAATAGCTTTTCAACTGTATTAGCCTCCTTGAAGTAAACAACCATAGCGCGATCTCCGAAGTTTTTATTGACTGCATCTCGAATTAAGTTGATCTCTGTAAGATCGTATACTTCATGATCAATTTTCATGAAGTCGTGGACCCCAATTTCGTCAATTACAAAAACATTTTTTCTGCACGGTGGCAAATGTCAAACAATCGATCAATGCGTTTGTTTATAATCTGGTTTATTTCTGGAATATTTAATTTTGGCTCGCGCAAACCCTTGCTCACGTTATCATCTGCAAACTGGTGCCAGTTATAGTGAGCTAAGACAAAGCCATGTTCTTTGTCCAACGTGTAGTATCCATAGGTAGCATCAAGGAAATTATTGATGTCAGGTTGATCGCGATTTTGGACTGACGCGGCTCTGTTGCGCAAATCCGTTCGGGGGATTCATCTCGTGAATTGAGCATGGTCGCTGGACGGCATGAGCAGACCTACACCCCCGACCTACAAGACCAGGAACTGGCCAGCCTACAATGAAGCGCTCAAGCGCCGGGGCTCGCTGACGATCTGGTTTGACCCCGACATGACCTGGGATGCCGCGCCGACAGGACGGCGTGGCCGCCATCAGACCTATAGCGACGCCGCTATCCAGACGTGCCTTTCAATGAAGGTCTTGTTCGGTATGGCGCTCCGGCAAACAACTGGTTTCGTCGAGAGCCTGCTGAAGTTGGTCGGCTTGAACTGGGCGGTGCCCGACTTCAGCACGCTGTCTCGTCGATAGAAGACCTTGGCCGTGAACATCCCCTATCGCGGCTCCAAGGGCCCGCTGCATCTGCTGATCGACAGCACCGGCATCAAGGTCGAGGGCGAAGGGGAGTGGAATGCCCGCAAGCACGGCGGTCCCAAACGGCGGGTCTGGCGAAAGATCCACCTCGGGATCGATGAGCAAACGTTGGAGATCCGTGCCGTCGAGTTCACCAGCAGTGGCATCGGCGACGCCCCAATGTTGCCGGAACTGCTCGATCAGATCCCACCCGAACAAGAGATCGGCAGCGTCACCGCAGACGGCGCCTATGACACGCGCAAGTGCCATGATGCCATTGCGGATCGTGGCGCCGCCGCCGTCATCCCGCCTCGCAAGAACGCAAAACCATGGAAGCCGAACACCCTTGGAGCGGTCGCACGAAACGAAGCCCTCCGGGCATCGAAATATCTCGGCCGGGCGCTTTGGCGAAATTGGAGTGGCTATCACCGCCGAAGCCGCGTCGAGAGCAAAATGCATTGCGTGAAACTTCTGGGTCAGCGCCTCATGGCGCGAGACTTCGACCGCCAAGTTGCCGAGATCCAAATCCGGATGGCTGTGCTGAACGGCTACACCGCCCTCGGCATACCTGTTACAGAGGCCGTAGGATAAGTCTGTCCGGGAATAGGGGAAGCTCGGCCGTCACCCGATTTGCGCAACAGAGTCCTATCAAGTGGTTTTGTAAACGTCATAATGATAGTTTTATTTGAAATATTTCTCCAGATTTTATCAAAATAATGCCAATAATGGAACTTGTATGGCTCATAAGCTCAATAAGCCATTACTGAACTAATTCACAGAAAGCTTAGTTAGAATTAAGTGTCACATACATTCTTGCAAATCCTAAGTGCTAGGGTCTGGAGGCGAGTAGTTTAGTCACAGCATTGCGAATATGGCAGTGTTTTTGATAATTAGATGTAATCGGCTAACTTATTTCGCTGATTATAATCGTCGATGATCACGCATTGATAATCTTTGTTTACAAACTTCGAGCGTTGGTAGAAGTCCGGTTGAAGCATATTTGAAGAAAATACCTCAACAATCCTGACTTCGTCTCGGCAGAATACCATGTTTGTTAGCCCGGCCCCATGAGGTGCAATAATCTTGGTTGCACCCATGAAGAGTTTTATCTGGCCTTCAAAGGTCAAGTCTTGTGCATGAATGATTTTATAGCCGATTTTTTGCAGATATAGTTCGAAATCTGCCTCACCTGGCGTCGAGCGCGCAGACCTTGAGCGAGAGATATAGATACGTGATTGTCCAATATCAGGTTTAAGATTGCGAAGAGCTGCTTTTCTGAAAAATTGTACAAACGGCGTATTCCAATAGAAGGAAGGGGTCGACGGCATATAAGCTGTACTGACCTTTAAGCTAGCACATTCGCTCACCTGTATGAGACGCTGTTCATCAATACCAATAAGTTTACAAATAACAGGTAACAGCTTAAATTTGTCTTCGCCATGGATTATAGGAATGTCACTGCTCAAATTGCGCGCGTATCTGAGACCGTAAACCATCTCAGACAGAGCATGATAGAAATTGCCGACTTTGTGAGGGAACGGCAAGACGAGAGCTTCGCCTAGAATGTGGTCGGTTTTTTTGTAAATGCCGATTGATGTAGATTTTGCAACACGGCCCGACAGGGCAGGTATAACATATTCTTCGTCAATCAAAGCTGTCATAGCGTCGTCAGCGAGATATGAAAAACGGCAGTTCTTTCCGACGAACAATCGATCAGTTTGTAGTTCGTTTAGTTGTCTTTCGAAACCAAACTTCTTCAAAAGCGGTAGATCTTCGACAGCACAATGTTCAGATAGATTTACCTGATTTCGGGCCAACGAGCTTAAGGCGCTGCTTTCGTACTGCCCTGCCGGCATGTCTGCCGATAGATGACGCGGCATTAGCCGTGGCTCACCGGGAATAAAAACTTTTGCAGTAATTTTCTCTAGGCTCGGTTCGTTTTGGGAAATTTTTTCAACACATGCTATATGTTTAGCAACCGATTTGATACGCATTCGGCCATTTGTCACGCGTCGATTTTTCTCGGGTAGAAGGCCAAGCGCTACGACCTCATTAAGCATAGCAAATGAAGTATCAATTTTTCCTTGGTATAGGAATTCCCCGACCGCTGCGGTCATTTTTATTGGATCGAAATCGTCTAGGATATTGGAGTATTCAGTTTCCAAAATGTAATATCCTCAAGATAATGAGATAGGTATTGGCGAACGCTGTGAGCTGTCGCATTCTCTACCCTGTCATGGGATGAGACGCTACAGTTGCTTGGGAGCTAGTTAACTTAAATTCACTCTTATTATACCACAACATCCCAAAATAATATCCCGTAGTCATACTTCATATGGAGTTGAATGCACCACTCGTCTTTCATTTGCTATCGATTGAAACCTAGCTGTCGACCGTGATTGTACAGAAGATGTTCCTAAGCCACATCCAAATAGAGCGTAAGGATGCTTATGGCTATTGGTGGTGCTGCCGTTAAAACGTGCACATGAAGTATTTCAGTTCGAGCGGGGTTATAGTTGTCCTCGAACGTTTAAGGGGAGCTTTAAGTACAGGTGCTCATTGGCCAGGAAACTCAAGTTTTTACGGGAATTTGGGGTTTACAGGCAAAGAGCTAAGCTATTGATCTTAAAAGTACATGATATAGCGCGGTTTACATCGCAATGCTTTGAATTAAATGAATATATTTAGAACCCTACGGGCTGCCGTTTGAATTCAGGGAATGCGGAACAAAGCTATTCATCCGGGAATCTTTCGCATTCCCGTTCCGTCCGGCATGTCCACAAATAGACAGCATTTAATTCGAAACGTCTGTTTAATGCGGGCCAGTGATGTATGCGCGTTAAGGCATTCAACAGGATGCGCGTTTAGGTTGCACATATTGTAATGCCAAAGGTGCTATATGTCGGATGATCGGAACGGGTGGCGCGCGGCTGCCGTGGGGGACGCGAAAGCGGGGTGGACCGATGTCGCGCCAGCTGTGGTTCTGCTTTTGGCAGGATTGATGGGGCTGGCTGTTGCGACATTGATGGCGACGCCGGTGCACGGGCAATTTCTGGTGCTAAGCCCGAAAGACAGCGCCACCCAATTGATCACGGCGGTCTATCAGGCTGGCGGGGGCGTCGTCGGTTTCGGCGGACTGCCGGGAATTGCGATTGCCGCGTCTGATAATCCGGATTTCGAACACGCAATTCTGGCGCATGGGGCATGGGTTGTCATGCCTTCGCCACGGGTGCTGGGATGCATGTCCGAAAATGGCGGGGCAAGCTGATGACATCCGAAATTGACGGTTTGCGCGAACGCTTTGGCGCTATGCTGGTATGGCTGCTTTGGGCGCATGTTCCGGTTCTGGCGGCGGCTGCCGCGTGGAACCATGGTATGCCCGTGGTGGTGGCTGTGCTGGCAGGGTCGTTGTTGGCAGGGGCCTATCATCTGACGTGGCGGCGGCGGGGGAATGTCCGCATGTCGCGCAATCTGGCAGGCATCGCGCTGATCGGCGAACCTGCCTTTCTGGTGGTGTTGTTTTCCGGCCATCCCTGGCAGATGGATATGCATATGTATTTCTTTGCCATGATGGCGCTGAACATCGCGTGGTTCGATCGCCATGCGCTTGTTCTTTCGGCCATCGGCATTGCAGCGCACCATCTGTTCCTGCTGGTTTTCCTGCCCTATGCGGTCTTTCCTGGCGAAGGGAACCTGACCCGCGTTCTGCTGCATACGGCGATCATTGTGTTCCAGATGTCGGTGTTGATCTGGGTGACCGACAAGGTCCGCAACGCCTTTGGCCGGATCGAGCAGATGCGACGTGAACTGGTCGCCCGCAGCACCGCGCTGGAGGAACGCAACCGCGCGGTCGAGGATTCGAACCGTGCCAAAAGCATGTTCCTTGCCAATGTCAGCCATGAAATCCGCACGCCGATCAATGCGATCCTTGGTTTCGGGCATTTGCTGCAGCGCAGTGATCTGCAACCGCGTCAGCGCGACCATGTGACCAAGTTGAACACCGCTGGCGTGTCGTTGCTGCGCCAGATCAACGATATTCTTGATTTCTCAAAAAACGAGGCTGGCAAGCTGGAGCTGGAAGCCCGCGATTTCGATCTGCGTGCAGCCATTTCGGGGCAGGTGCAGCTGGTTGCCGAAAGCGCGCATGCACGTAATCTGACGATCCGGATGCGGATCGACAAAGCGATCCCGC
Organism: Paracoccus sp. JM45; assembly: GCF_003590715.1. GTDB lineage: Bacteria > Pseudomonadota > Alphaproteobacteria > Rhodobacterales > Rhodobacteraceae > Paracoccus. The sequence continues at coordinate 190,329 of NZ_QQVY01000001.1, read as the reverse complement.
CCTTGCTGGTGGGGGATGAGTTGCGTCTGAACCAGGTGATCCTGAACCTACTTAGCAATGCGATCAAATTTACTGAAGAAGGCCGCATTGTCATATCGGCCCGCGTGTCGGACCAACAGGACGGGCAGGTCGTGATCGAATGCGTGGTCAGCGACAGCGGGATCGGCATGACACCGGACCAGCAACAGAGGCTTTTCGCCTCGTTCACACAGGCAGACAGTTCGACCACGCGGCGCTTTGGTGGGACAGGGTTGGGTCTGGCGATCTGTCGGCAGATTGTCGAACAGATGGGCGGCAGGATCTGGGTCGAAAGCATGCCCGATATCGGCAGCGCCTTTACCTTTACGGTCCGGTTGCAAATCTCGAAGAACGCGACGCCCGAGGTGTTGCCCCATCCTGCCTTGCGCGCTTTGCGTATTCTGGTGGCCGATGACAACCCCGCCTCGCGCGATATCATCGAGGAAATGCTGACCCGCTGGAAGCTGCGCGGGGATCTGGTGTCATCGGGCCCCGAGGCGCTGGCCGTTCTGGAACAGGGGGCATTGGCCGGAAACCCCTATGATCTGGTGCTGCTGGACTGGAAAATGCCCGGTATGGACGGTTTGCAGACCCTGCGTGCCATGCGGTCCAGCAAGGTCCTGACGGTGATGCCCATTTCCTTGATGGTCACAGCCTACAGCATTGACGATGTGGTGCGCGACGACGACTGCCAGATGATCAGTGGCGTGCTGCGAAAGCCGCTTGATCCGCATTACCTGCTGGAACTGCTGAACCAGCTTTTCCCCGGCACTGCGCGGCCAAGCGACCCTGCGCCGCTGCCTGCTTTGCCGCCCCATGCAACCGGCCTGCAGGACCAGCGTATCCTGCTGGTCGAGGATAATCCGATCAACCGCGAAATCGCGACAGAGCTATTGGGTGATGCCGGTCTGCTGGTTGATTGTGCCGAAGACGGGGTGATTGCCTGCCGCAAGCTGATGGAAAAACCGAATGATTACGCAGCCGTTCTGATGGATGTTCAAATGCCCAATATGGACGGTGTCGCGGCGACGCTGAAAATCCGCCAGACCATTCCTGCCGACCGTCTGCCCATTATCGCCCTGACCGCCCATGCCTATGACGAGGAACGCCAGCGATGCCTTGGGGCAGGGATGAACGACCATATCTCGAAGCCGATCGATCCTGATGTGCTGATCCAGACGCTGAAACGCTGGGTGCAGACACCCGCCGCAGTCATTGACGGTCTGCCCGAAGATTTGCCCCCCTTCGACCTTGCATCGGCCTTACGACGTGTGAACGGCAAAGCGGCGTTGCTGCGTCGTCTGATCATCGATTTCGGCAAGACCTATGACGGCATCGGCGATGACCTGACGCAGCTGGTCGCCGAGGGTCGTCTTGATGAAGCGGGCATGCGTGCCCATACCCTCAAAAGCGTGGCAGGCTCATTAGAGCTGCCAGTCGTCCCCGACATTGCAGGCCGGATCGAGGCGGCTTTGACCAAAGGCGACATGAGCGAAATGCCTGCCTTGATTGCAAACCTATCAGACGTCATGGCACCTGCAATTGCCGCCACGCGACGCCTGTCGCCAGTAGTGCCGGTTCCGGTTGCGGCGATCCCGATGGCCGATCCCGCAGTGGCACAGGCCGCAGGTGATGCCCTGCGCGACCAGATCCGGCGGCGCAGCCTGTCGGCCCGCAGCGGCTTTCATGCTTGGGCGGATGCGCTTGGGCTGACGGCAGAGGCGCGGGCGTCCCATCCGTTGCTGGGGGCGCTGACCCAGCTGGATTACAGCGCGGCCGCTGCCGTGCTGGATACCATCTCTCCTGCTTTTGACACCGACAACCGCGGGGCATCTGTATGACGAAACCTGTGATCATGATTGTCGATGACGAAATCTCGAATATCGAGATGATGGCGGCGGTGTTGGAAGATGATTATGAAATCTGCTTTTCACGCTCTGGCACCGAAGCGATGCAGATCGCCCATGCCGCATCCCCCGACCTGATCCTGCTGGATATCGTGATGCCGGAAATGGACGGCTATGAACTGTGCCGTCAGCTGAAGCTGGACCCGATCCTGCGCGATGTGCCGGTGATTTTCACCACAGGGTTGGACGAACCCGAAGACGAGGTTCGCGGCTTTCAGGCCGGTGCCATCGACTATGTCACCAAACCGATCCAGCCGATCAAGCTGCGCAGCCGCGTCGGCAATCATGTCGAATTGAAACGGATGCGTGACCAGCTTTCGGCATTGGCCACAACTGACGCGCTGACCGGTCTTGGCAACCGCCGCCTGTTAGAGGAGTTGCTGCAGTCACAGCTGCTGCGACTGTCGCGGGACGGGGAATGGCTGTCATTCATCATGATGGACATCGATTTTTTCAAGCAGTTCAACGATATCTATGGTCATTTGGAGGGCGATAACTGTCTGCGCCTGGTGGCCCTTACCCTGCGCGGGGCGATGCGGCGCAATGATGACGCCTGCCTGCGCTATGGAGGCGAAGAATTTGCCTGCATCCTTCCCAGAACCGACCATGACGGCGCATTGGAGGTGGCCGAGGATATCCGCCGCCAGATCGAGGATCTGGGTATTCCGCACAGCGGCTCGGGCGTCAGTCCGGTGGTGACAATCAGTATCGGCGTGGCCACGGGCCGCAGCGCACCCGATCTTTCGATGGAGCTTTGGATATCGACCGCTGATGCAATGCTGTATCAGGGCAAGCGCACGGGGCGGAATCAAGTTACCGGCCATGTCATCGAATTACCGAAAGCCACGGTCGAAATCGAACAGACTCGGGAAGCGGGGTAGGCTGGCATCAATCTTCAGCTTGCCGGACATGCCGGAACGAAGGTCGGTTTTCGCAGGGTCTTTGGTGTCTAAACCTATGATATCAGGACAACAGGAAGGGTGACACGTGCCGGACGTATGGGTGACAGTCTTATCCCATGCCATATCATCCGGTATTCTGCATTGCAGGCAGAGGCGACGCATTGCTTTGTCTATTCGCGTCAATCTTGCGCCTTTTACGATGTTTTGGCGCTTTGCTGGTTGACTCTGGCGCATCTCAGGCTAAAAGGCGGCTTCAACACAGAATTCCACGGGGTTTGCGGCGCGCGATTGCCCCGAAGCAGGAGCGATACACATGGCGAAGCCGACCACCATCAAGATCCGGCTGAACTCGACCGCCGGCACTGGCCACTTCTACGTGACCAAGAAGAACGCCCGTACGATGACCGAAAAAATGTCCGTGCGTAAGTACGACCCGGTTGTTCGTCAGCACGTCGAATACAAAGAAGGCAAGATCAAGTAAGATCTTACTTTCTGCACTATGTCGAAATGGGTCGCATCCGTCAGGATTGCGGCCCATTTCGCTTTTCATATTTTGTTAACAATAGACTGCTAGAGTCAGGCCTGATCTTGAAAATGCGCTATGCGGCGCTTTTGTTGCATCTTTATACGGGCAGGATGCGTTGCATACCCGTTCCCCTGCCTTGCGGATTGCTTTTATGACCATGTCCCTGCCTGTTTCAGCTGCTGCCGAATGTCCCGTAAAGGCGCTTCTGGCCCGTCCGGGTGGTTCGCTGGCAATTCTGATCGATGCCAAAGGCGGTTTCCCCCGCCGTCCCGGGGCGATGATGGCGCTTTGGCCGGATGGAATGCGGGTTGGTCGATTGGGGGCAGGGTGCATAGACGCCGATATTGCCGCACATCTGGATTTTGTCGGTCCTGTCACGCGCCTGACCTATGGTGACGGTGGCCCGATTGATCTGCCTCTGCCGTGCGGCGGGCAGGTCCAGATCGCATTGATCCATGCGCCTTGCGCGGATTGGCTCTCTGCCATCTGGGATGATCGCATCCGCCGCCGTGTCGGCCATTGGAACATCGACCTCGAAAGCGGCATGCCCCGTCGAAGCACCCAAGGGCAGGGCTTCCAGATGACCTTGCCGCCACCGCCCGCGTTCCAGATCCACGGCGAGGGGGATGAGGCGATGGCCCTGACCCAGCTGGTCAATGCGCTTGGTTTCCCTTGTCTGGGAACCGAGGCAACGCCTGACGCCCACAGCGCTGTTGTCACGCTGTTCCACGACCACGACCGCGAAATGCCTGCGTTGAAGCGCGCAGTGGCATCCGACGCTTTCTATATCGGCGCTTTAGGGTCCCGTCGCGCGCAGAATGCCCGTTTGCAATCACTGATGCTTGAAGGGGTGGCCACGCCTGAACTTGACCGTATACGCGGCCCTATCGGCGTTGTGGCGCAGGGTCGCGACCCGCGCCTGATCGCCGCCTCGACCCTGACCGAAATTTTGTCGGAATACGAAGCCCTGATCGGATGACCCGTACCGGCTTGTTGCTGGCTGCGGGCGCGTCGCGGCGTTTCGGGCCGGATGACAAACTGCTGGCAGTTTATCATGGTCGGCCTTTGGTCACCCATGCTGTAAAAGCGATGCTTGCCACCAACCTTGATCGTCGCATTGCGATTGTGGCCAGCGATGCTGTTGCTGACCATTTGCAGGGTTTTGAGATCATTCGTATCAATCAAAGCCTGCAATCCGACAGTTTGCGCGCAGGGCTTATTGCGGCGCAAAATCCGGACCGGCTGCTGGTCGCGCTTGGTGATATGCCTTTGGTGACCGCCGCACATCTGACAGCGATCCTTGCCCTGACAACCGACCAGCAGATTGCGGCCAGCCATGACGGCATATCACCGCTGCCTCCTGCCTGTTTTCCCCGTAGCCGTATTGCCGATCTGCAAATGCTGAAGGGCGACCAAGGTGCTGGTCGCCTTTTGAAGAACCTGCCGGCAGATGCGCTTATTCATGCACCTGATCTGCTGGGCGATATCGATACGCCTGACCAATTGGCAAGGTTCGATTGAACACCGGACCGCAGGGGGTCCGGGGGATGCAAAATCCCCCGGCCGTCGCGGGACGCAGGTTAGCCCAAGACCTCGGACACAGCCTCGGCGGTGACGTTGACGATCTGGTCCGCCTCGGCTTCGGTCAGGCACAGGGGCGGGGCAAAGCCAAGAATGTCGCCTTGGGGCATGGCGCGGGCGATGACGCCGCGCTTCAGCATGGCGGCGACGACCTTGGCGCCTTTGCCTTCCGAGGGATCAAAGAACTTGCGGTTGTCGCGATCCGCGACCAGTTCCACCGCACAGAGCATGCCTTCGCCGCGCACTTCGCCGACATGGGCATGATCGCCGATGGCTGCCTGCATGCGCTGGTTCAGATAGGCACCCGTCTTGTCGGCGTTTTCGACCAGACCCAATTCGTCGATTAGCTTCAGGTTGGCGACACCTGCCGCCGCGCCGATCGGGTGGGCGGAATAGGTCCAGCCGTGGCCCAGAACACCGTTTTCATCGGTGCCGCGCGACAGCACGTCCCACATCTTCTGGCCGACGATCGATGCCGACAGCGGGGCATAGGCGCTTGTCAGACCCTTGGCGCTGGTGATCAGGTCGGGCTTCATCCCGTAATGGTCGGACCCGAACATCGTACCCAGACGGCCAAAGCCGGTGACGACTTCATCCGCGATCAGCAGGATGTCGTATTTGTCCAAGACCTTCTGGATCGCTTCCCAGTAACCAGCGGGGGGCGGGACGATGCCGCCGGTGCCCAACACGGGTTCACCGATGAAGGCGGCGATATTGTCGGCACCCTCGGCCTCGATCAGCGCCTCCAGCTTGTCGACGCAATAGCCGACGAAATCGCCTTCAGACATCGACGCATCGGGGCGGCGGAAGTAATAGGGCGCTTCGGTGTGGATCACATGTTCCAGCGGCAGGTCGAATTTCTTGTGGAACAGCTCCAGCCCCGTCAGCGAGCCGGTGACCAGACCCGATCCGTGGTATCCACGCCAGCGGCTGATGATTTTCTTCTTCTTCGGGCGGCCAAGGATGTTGTTGTAATACCAGACCAGCTTGATGTTGGTTTCATTCGCATCCGATCCGCCAAGGCCGAAATAGACGCGGGCCATGCCTTTAGGGGCGCGGTCCATCACCATCTTGGCCAGCGTGATCGAGGTTTCCGACCCGTGACCGGCATAGGAATGGTAATAGGCCAGCTCATGCGCCTGCTTGGCAATCGCATCTGCAATCTGCGTGCGGCCATAGCCGACGTTCACGCAGTAAAGCCCCGCGAAACCGTCCAGCAGGCGGTTGCCGTCGCGGTCCTGAATGAAGACGCCCTCACCACCGGTGACGATGCGCTGCGGTGCTTCGCCGCGTTCGAATTGCCCCAGATGGGTCGAGGGGTGGAAAAAGCTCTCGCGGTCCCATTTGGCCAGTTCATCATTCGTCAACATATCGGAAATTCCTTTCATCCCCAGTCGCGGCAGACATATTTGATTTCGGTAAATGCTTCGAGGCCCTGACGCGCGCCTTCACGGCCCAGACCCGATTGTTTCATCCCCCCGAAGGGGATCGGCGCACCGGTCACTTTGGTGCGGTTCACAGCGACCATGCCGTATTGCAACGCGCGGCTGACCCGATAGATCCGGCGCGGGTCCTGGCTGTGGACATAGGCCACCAGCCCGTATTCCGAGGCATTGGCACGTTCGATCACCTCGTCTTCCGTGTCGAAAACCGACAGGGCGGCGACGGGACCGAAGGTTTCTTCATGCATGATCGCGGCTTCATCGGTGACATCAGCCAGCACGGTCGGCTGGAAGAACAGCGGCCCCAGATCATCGACCTTGCCCCCGCACAGCAGCCGCGCGCCTTTGGACAGCGCGTCCTGCACATGGGCGACCTGCTTGTCGATCTGGCGCTCATGGATCAGCGGGCCGATATCGGGGTCGTCCATGCCTTGGCCCATGGTCAGCGCCTGCGTCGCCTTGGTAAAGCGCGCGCAGAATTCGTCATAGACGTCGCGATGGATATAGAACCGGTTCGCCCCAAGGCAATCCTGACCCGAGGTGGCGAATTTCGCCTTCACGGCCTCGGTCACGGCGCGGTCCAGATCGGCGCTTGGAAAGACGATGAAGGGGGCATGGCCGCCAAGCTCCATCACCAGACGCTTCACGGTATCGGCAGATTGACGATAGAGCAGACGGCCAACCTCGGTCGAGCCGGTGAAGGACAGCGCCCGCACGCGTTTGTCGGCGGTCCATTCGCCAACGATGGTCGCGGCATCACCGATGATGGTGTTGACGACACCTGCGGGGAAACCGGCCCGTTCAGCCAGCACCGCCAGCGCCAGCGCCGAAAGGGGCGTTTCGGCGGACGGGTGGATGACCACCGTGCAACCCGCGCCCAAGGCGGCGGCGGCCTTGCGGGTGATCATGGCGCAGGGAAAATTCCACGGCGTGATGAGGGCTGCCACGCCGACGGGTTCGCGCCACAGTTCCATCTCGGCATCGGCCAGATGGCTGGTGACGCCTTCAATATTGGGGCGCAGGGCTTCTTCTGCATAAAATTGCACGAAGCTGGCGGCATAGTCGATCTCGCCCCGCGCCTCGCTGATGGGTTTGCCCTGTTCGGCGACCATGATGCGCGACAGATCCTCTTTGGCGGCAAGGATCAGCGCGTGCCAGCGATGCAGGATCGCGGCGCGGTCCTGGGGCAGGGTGGCGGACCAATCGGCAAATGCGGCCTGGGCGGCATCGACGGCGGCCTTCGCGCCGTTCGCGTCGCTGATGGCGACCTGTGCCACCAGATCGCCGGTGGCGGGGTCACGCACGGCCAGACGCCCTTCGGCGGGAAAGTCGCCCGCGGCGGGCAGCAGTCCTGCATTGTCAAGACGTTCGGACAGTCGGCTTTGATCGTCAAACATGGCGCACCTCCTTGGCTTGGACGGATGATGACGCATGTCGCGCAGGTGATTTCACCGAAGATCGGGGTCGCGGCAGAGGAATCCTCTGCCACAGGCTCCGCGCCCCGAGGATTCCTCGGGGCTCAGGGCAACAGGGCGGTGGCGGCGGGCATATCCTTGACCGGCTTGGTGACGATATAACTGAAATACCGCCGCACGCCCGCGCGGCTTTCCAGCAGCCCGTCCATCAATTCCTGAAATGCTGCGACATCGGTGGCCACCACCTGCATCAGGTAATCATAGCCGCCACCGATGGCCCAGCAGCCAGTGACCTGATCCATCCGCGCAATCACTCGTTCGAAGGTCTGGAAACTTTCGGCGCGGTGGCTGTCCAGTTCGACGGTGACAAAGACCTGAACGTGGTTTCCAAGGGCGCTAAGGTCGATATGGGCGCGGTATCCGCGGATCAATCCGGCCTTTTCCAACCGCTGCATCCGGTCCCAGCAGGGCGTCGGCGACAGGTTCACCCGCGCGGCAAGGGCGGTCTTGGCAATGCGGCCTTCGCGCGACAGCACCGCAAGAATTGCGATGTCGCGGTCATCAAGGCGCAGTCCGTGGCGATCTGGGGTCATGGGTCGGTTCTTTCCGCGCCTTTGTGGTTTGTCAATCTGGACAACGCGGGCTTGGCGCTGCAATCCTGTCCCTATGTCGCATTGGCCGTTAAGAAAACAGGATATTACCCGACCCGCCTATCGAAGTCTGGCACAGGGCATCGTTGCTGCCATCGATGCAGGCAGTTTAAGGCCGGGGCAAAGGCTTCCACCGCACCGCGATCTGGCGTGGCAATTGGGCGTCAGCGTCCAGACCGTCAGCCGCGCGTATGAGGAACTGATCCGCGCCGACCTGATCTCGGGCGAGGTGGGGCGGGGCAGCTTTGTCAAATCCGGCCCCCGCGAATCATTAGAGGTGCCTTGGTTCCGCGGGCCGACCGACAAGCCCCCCATCGATCTGTCGATGATGACGCCGGTGCGCCTGCCGTTGATTGCCGATGCATGGCGCGACAGCATGATCCGGCTGGCCGGCCGTTTGCCCGATTCCGCGATGCTGTCGTTCCGTCCGCGCCAGACCATGTCGCTTTATGGCGGGATGGCGGCGGCATGGCTGGCGCGTTGCGGCATGGTGGTGCCCGCGCAGCGCATCCTGATCACCAATGGCACAACGCCTGCGATGTTCGTCGCGCTGATGACCGTCGCCCAGCCCGGTGACATCATCGCCACAGAAAGCATCACCTGCCACACGCTGCGCCCCGCGGCCCAGCATCTGCATCTGCGGTTGCGCGGGATTGCGGGCGACGAACGCGGCATGGACCCGCAGGCGCTGATCGCAGCGGCCAAGGCAGCAGGCGGGCGGATGAAGGCGGTGTTCCTGTTGCCCGCAGGCGGTGGCCCCATGGCCCGTATCATCGACCGCGAACGCCGTCAGGACCTGGCCGAGGCAGCCGCCATCGCCGGTCTGATGATCCTAGAAAGCGATCCGACCGGTCCCATGCCCCTGCGCCGTCCCGCGCCTGTGGCCAGTCTGGCCCCTGACCGCAGTTTCTATTTCACCGGATTGTCCAAATGCCTGTCACCGGGGCTACGCCTTGGTTTTCTTGCGATGCCCGAAAATTTGGCAGAAGCCGCATTGAACCGTCACCTGTCGATGAACTGGATGGCGACACCGATGATGGCGGAAATCGCGCAGGACTGGATCATGTCCGACACCGCCGATGCGCTGTTGGGGGCGCAGCGGGTTGAACTGGCCGCGCGCAACCGTCTGGTCCAACGCTATCTTGGCCCGCAGGCCCAAGGATTCCTGCACGGATTGCACCGCTGGCTGCCGTTGCCGGATGCCGCGGATGAGGGCACATTGGTGGCCGCAGCGCTGGGCCAGCAGGTCGCAGTCGCCCCCGGATCGGGCTTTGCGATGCTGCCTTCGGGGCCTGCGATCCGCATCGCGGTGGGCGGTCCGGGCGTGGGCGAACTGGACGATGCGCTGCGCCGGATTTGTGCAATTCTGCCTGCCGGATTGGCCGCAAGCGGTGCTGTGGACGGCCAGCCGGTTTGACACCCGTCCACAAAATTGTCATGATTTAATATAGAAATTGACTTGGAATCCGCTTGGGCCGAACTCTCGGCGCAAGCCAGGACGGGATGATTTGCCCGAATCCTGCAACTTTGAGGCGTCGAGGCTGTTAGCTTTCGAATGCCCGCCAACAGGAGGTACCATGACCATTAAGACCCTGACGACCGCCAGCCTGGCCGCCCTGATCTTGGGCGCCGGTGGTGCTATGGCCGATACGTGGCGCTATGCCTTTGAAGAAGCTCTAGACGAAGTCCAAGGCGTCTATGCCCAGAAATTCAAGGAAGAGGTCGAGGCCAATTCCGACCACGAAGTCCAGCTGTTCCCCTTTGGCACGCTTGGCGAAAGCGACAATATCATGGAGCAGACCCAATCGGGCATCCTGCAATTCGTGAACCAGTCGCCCGGCTTTACCGGTTCGCTGATCCCCGAGGCGCAGGTCTTCTTCGTGCCCTATCTGCTGCCGCAAGACGAAGCCACGCTGGCCACCTTCTTCCGCGACAGCAAAGCCATCAACGACATTTTCCCCGAGCTTTATGCCGAACAGGGCCTAGAGCTGCTGAAGATGTACCCCGAAGGCGAGGTCATGCTGACCACCAAAGAGCCTGTCGAGGGTCCCGATGATCTGGGCGATGTCAAAGTCCGCGTCATGACCAATCCGCTGCTGGTCGAAAGCTATAAGGCATTCGGCGCGACGCCTACACCGCTTCCGTGGGGCGAGGTTTACGGCGGTCTGCAGACCGGCATCATCGACGGTCAGGAAAACCCGGCCTTCTTTATCGAATCCACCCGCATGTATGAAGTCACCGACCACATCACGCGCTTGGGTCATAACAACTTTACCACCGCGCTGATGGCCAATCAAAAATTCTTTGACGGTCTGTCGGAAGAAGACCAGAAGGTTGTTCGTGACGCTGCTGCTACGGCATTCGATACGATCATCGAATACCAGCAGGGTCTGACCGAAAAGTCGCTGGAAACGATCAAGGAAGCCAAGCCCGAGATCACGGTGACCACCTTGTCCGACGAACAGCGTGTGCCCTTCCGCGAGACCGCCGGTCAGGTCGAGGAGACCTTCCTTGAAATCGGTGGCCCGCGCGCGCAGGAAATTCTGGACCAGCTCAAAGCCGATCTGGACGCCGCTGACGCCAAGTAAGCTGTGCTTGCCTTTGGTCCGGCCCCGAAAAGGGCCGGACCTTTCGATTTTATAAAATGCGGTTTTATCGGCAGGACAGGCAGCCATGCAGGCGAAGAAGACCAACCCCGATGTAGATCCCGACGTTCTGGCCGCAGCCGAAATGCCGGTAGTCGATGACGAGATCGACGATTCCCTTTATGACTCAGGCCTTCCGGGTCCCCTTGGCCATATCGATAAGGTCATCGCGCGGATCGAGGCCATCTTTCTGGCCGTTGGCGTTTTGCTGATGGCATTGAACACCGTCGCCAATGTTGTGGGGCGCTATGTGTTCGGACAATCCCTTTATTTCTCGGAGGAGGTCAATCAGGCGCTGATCGTGCTGATCACCTTTTCCGGCATTTCATATGCCGCCCGCCACGGTCGCCATATCCGCATGTCGGCGTTTTTCGATGCCTTGCCCGATAAGGGCCGCAAGGTGGCAATGGCGCTGATTTCGCTGCTGACCGGTCTGCTGCTGATGCTGCTGGCGTGGTACGCGCTGAATTACGTGATTACGCAGGCCGGACGTGGTCGCGTGTTGCCCGCCCTGCAGATCCCGCAATGGTGGATTATCATCTGGGCACCGATGGGTTTTTTCCTAACCGGTCTGCAATATCTGATGACCGCCCTGAAAAACGTCACCGACCCGGGCATCTGGCTGTCCACCAGCACCCGCGATGGATATTCCGACGACTCTGACGAAAAGGCGCAGGACCAATGACCACAGCCATACTTGGGACGATGGTCGTCCTGCTTTTGCTGGGCTTTCCGATGATGGTGCCGCTGATTGTCGGCGCGATTGTTGGCTTTGTCGGCCTGTTCGGTGGTATCGGCCAGCTTGATACGCTGGTCCAGCAGGTGATCGCGGGTATCCAGCCCGCCAGCCTTGTCGCAGTGCCGATGTTCATCTTTGCTGCCGATATCATGACGCGTGGCCAGTCCGCCGAACGTCTGATCGATCTGGTCATGGCATTTCTGGGGCATGTCAAAGGCGGCTTGGCGATCTCGACCGCGGGGGCCTGCACGATGTTCGGTGCCGTGTCGGGGTCCACGCAGGCGACCGTTGTGGCCGTTGGTGGTCCCTTGCGTCCGCGCCTGTTGAAGGCGGGCTACAGCGACCATTTCAGTCTGGCGCTGATCATCAACGCATCCGACATCGCCTTTCTGATCCCGCCGTCTATCGGGATGATCATCTATGGCGTCGTATCGGGCACCTCGATTTCCGAACTGTTTATTGCGGGCATCGGGCCGGGGCTGCTGATCCTGCTGCTGTTTTCGATCTATGCCTATATCTATGCCGTCCGCCATAACGTCCCGACCGAGGAACCGGCCACTTGGCCCGAACGCTTCCGTGCCGTGCGCCGTGCGCTGTGGCCACTTGGTTTTCCGGTCATCATCATCGGCGGCATCTATGGCGGTATCTTTTCCCCGACCGAGGCTGCTGCGGCCTGCGTTCTTTACGCCCTGATTCTTGAGGTTATCGTCTTTCGCGAACTGACCCTGTCGCAATTGTTCGCCACTGCGAAATCGACCGGCCTGATCACGGCTGTGGTGTTTATTCTGGTCGGCGCGGGGACGGCGTTCAGCTATATCATCAGCTTCGCCCAGATCCCGCAGGAAATTCTGGCAGGCATCGGCATTGACGGCATGGGCCCTTACGGGGTGCTGTTCACCATCTCTATCGCGTTCTTTGTCGGTTGCATGTTCGTGGACCCCATCGTGGTGATCCTGATCCTTGTGCCGATCTTTTCACCGGTGGTGCAATCGGTCGGTCTGGACCCGGTTCTGGTCGGCACGATCATCACCTTGCAGGTCGCCATCGGCAGCGCGACGCCGCCCTTCGGCTGCGATATCTTTACGGCCATCGCCGTTTTCAAGCGTCCCTATCTTGAGGTGATCCGTGGAACGCCGCCCTTTATCTTAATTCTGCTGACAGTCGCCGTCGCGCTGATCTTCTTCCCGCAGATTGCCCTGTTCCTGCGTGATCTGGCCTTTGCCGAAGGGGGTGCCTGATGGCCCGCGACAGCCTGCGCCGTTTCGGTCTGGTGGCCTTGGCCACCGATATGACGATCGAGGGCGACGCTGCCCGTCTGATGCCTTGGGGCACGCAGCTGCATGTCACACGTATCGCTTTCGACAACCCCACGACCGAGGAGAACCTGCGTAACACCGGCCCCCGCTTGCGGACAGCGGCGGATCTGCTGGTGCCGGGGGTGGATTTGCAGGCCATCGGGTTCGGTTGCACATCGGCCTCGGCGGTGCTGGGGCCGGCGATCGGCGATCTGGTTGGACATCGTGCGCCGCTGGTGACGCCAACCTCAGCGGCGCTGCGCGGGTTTGCGGCGCTGGGGGTGACACGGCTGGCGCTGATGACGCCCTATCTGGCGGCGACGACCGATCTGGTGGGCGATTATTTTCAGGAACACGGCATCGACGTGGTGCGCCGCAGTTCGATGAACCATGCCGATGACCGCGACATGGCCTTGCTGGATGCCGCCGAAATCACCGAAATGGCGCTGGCCAGCGATCATCCCGACGCGCAGGCGCTGTTCATGTCCTGTACCGCGCTGCCCGCCGTCGGTCTGATCGACCGGCTGGAGGCGAAACTGGGCAAGCCTGTCATCACCTCGAACCAGTCGCTGTTCTGGGCGATGCTGGATCAGGCGCAAATCCCCGCCGCAGGGCCGGGGGCGTTGTTCCGGTGCCGGACGTGGTGACGCTGGACGACATCATGGCGGCCCGCGACCGGATCGGCGATCAGGTGCGGATTACCCCGTTTCAAGGGTCGCCATCCTTGTCACAGATTGCGGGCGGGCCTGTCTGGTTGAAATGCGAATACCGCCAGATGACCGGCGCATTCAAGCTGCGCGGGGCGACCAATGCCGTGGCGCGGGTGGGCAATGTGGCAGGGGTTACAACGGCCTCGACCGGAAACCACGGGCGCGCTTTGGCGCATGCGGCACGTGCCAAAGGCATTCCGGCGATCATTTGCGTGTCGCGCCTTGTGCCGCAGAACAAGCTGGACGCCATTGCCGCCCTTGGGGCCGAGGCCCGTGTTATCGGCGAAAGTCAGGACGAAGCGTTTCACGAGGCGATCCGTCTGCAACGCGAAGACGGCTTTGCGCTGATCCCGCCTTTTGACCATCCCGACGTCATTGCGGGACAGGGCACGCTGGGTCTGGAAATTCTGGACCAGATCCCTGATGCCGCGACCATCGCCGTGCCGCTGTCAGGGGGTGGTTTGCTGGCGGGTGTTGCAATGGCGGCAAAAGCGCAGAATCCCGATATCCGCATTATTGGCATCAGCATGGAACGTGGGGCAGCCATGTCGGCCAGCCTTGCCGCCGGTCGTCCGGTCGAAATCCCCGAATTGCCGACCCTTGCCGACAGCCTTGGTGGCGGCATCGGGCTGAAGAACCGCCTGACCTTCCCGATGGTCCGCGACCTGATGGACGACCTGATCCTGTTGTCCGAGGATCAGATCGCCGCCGGTATCTGCCAACTGTCATCGGAAGGACATTTCGTCGAGGGCGCTGCGGCGGTCGGTGCGGGCGCGGTCCTGTCGCGGCAACTGAACGCCAAGGATGGCCCGCTGGTGCTGATCCTGTCGGGCGAAAACATCGATCCATTCCGCCACGCAGAGATCATACAGGCGATCCCATGACAGATATTCTGGTCCTGACCGAAACGCAGCTGCGTCAGCGTATCCATCTGGACCGGAAGACAATTGCTATCGTTGAAGGTGCATTCCGCGGTCTTGCCGGTGGGGGCGTTGTGATGCCCCCCGTCCTGTCCATGCATCTGCCAGACGTGAACGGAGAGGTGGACATCAAAACCGCCTATGTGCCGGGGTTGGCAGGCTTCGCGGTCAAAATATCACCGGGGTTTTTTGACAATCCGTCCAAGGGCCTGCCCTCGACCAGCGGGATGATGACGGTGCTGGATTCGCAGACGGGTCAGGTGCGTGCGGTGCTGCTGGACAACGGCTATCTGACCGATATCCGCACGGCGGCGGCGGGGGGCGTGGCTGCGCGTCACTTGGCGCGGTCCGATGCGACGCGCGCGGCGATCTTTGGCGCAGGCCTGCAGGCGCGTTTGCAATTGGAGGCGCTGTGTCTGGTGCGCCCGATTGATCGCGCGGTGATCTGGGCCCGCGACCTGACCCGCGCACAAGATTTGGCCGCCGAACTGGACAGTGCCGATCTGCGCGTCCATGCCACCGCCGATCCGGCCGAGGCTGCGGGCTTTGCCGATATCATCGTCACCACCACCCCCGCGACTGAACCGATCTTGTGCGCCGAATGGTTGCATGCGGGCCAGCATATCACCGCGATGGGCAGCGACCAGTCGGGCAAGAACGAACTGGAGCCTGCCTGTTTCACCCGCGCCGCCCTCTATGTCGCCGATCGCGCCAGCCAGACACGGCTGATGGGCGAATTGCGCGCCGCATTGCAGGCCGGAACCTATGCCGCCGATGCCCCTGTGCCCGAATTGGGCCAGATCATCGCCCAACCCCATCTTGGCCGCACCGACCCCGACCAGATCACCATCTGCGATCTGACCGGCACCGGCGCGCAGGATACCGCGATTGCCACCCACGCGCTTGCCGCGTTTTCGAAAGACACGTGAATGCCAGAACTACAAAGGACCCCCGAGCGTTTCTCGACCGCGGAATACGAAGAGCGGTTGAAGAAAACGCGCGCCAGCATGGAAAAGCTGGGGCTGGATATGCTGATTGTCAGCGATCCTTCGAATATGGCGTGGCTGACCGGCTATGATGGCTGGTCGTTCTATGTCCACCAATGCGTGATCGTCGGTCCGACCGGTGCACCGATCTGGTTCGGGCGCGGGCAGGACGGGCAGGGGGCGCTGCGGACCGTCTGGATGTCGGAAGACCATATCATCGGCTATCCCGACCATTATGTTCAATCGGTCGACCGCCACCCGATGGATTACCTGTGGGCACAGTTGGCCGACCGTGGCTGGCATACCGGTTTCATTGGTGTCGAGATGGACAATTACTGGTACACCGCCAAGGCGCATGAACGTCTGCGCCACGGTTTGCCGGATGCCCAGATACTGGATGCCACAGGTCTGGTGAACTGGCAGCGCGCCGTGAAAACTCCCAAAGAGCTGCAATATATGCGTAAGGCTGCGCGTATCGTCGAACGCATGCACCGCCGCATCGCCGATAAGGTCGAGGTGGGCATGCGCAAATGCGATCTGGTGGCCGAAATCTATGACGCGGGTCTGCGCTATGACGAATGGTCCCAACATGGCGGCGATTATCCGGCCATCGTGCCGCTGTTGCCATCGGGGCCGGATGCCTCGGCGCCGCATCTGACGTGGGACGATCAGCCCATGAAACAGGACGAAGGCACCTTCTTCGAAATTGCGGGTTGTTACCAACGCTATCACGTGCCGCTGTCGCGCACGATCTTCCTTGGCAAACCGCCACAGGAAATGCTGGATGCGGAAAAGGCCGTGCTGGAAGGTATGTCCGCGGGGTTAGAGGCTGCGACAGCGGGCAATACCTGTGAGGATGTCGCCAATGCGTTTTTCACCGTTCTGGACCGTTACGGCATCGTCAAAGACAACCGCACCGGATATCCGATTGGCCTGTCCTATCCGCCCGACTGGGGCGAACGCACCATGTCGCTGCGCCGTGGTGATCAGACCGAGCTGAAGGCTGGCATGACCTTCCACTTCATGACCGGTCTGTGGATGGACAACTGGGGATACGAGACGACGGAATCCATCGTCATTACCGAACGTGAACCCGAATTGTTCTGCAACATCCCCCGCCGCATGCTGGTCAAATCATGATGCATCCCATTGTTCCAACCATCCCGCTGGACGGCATGGGCAAGCATCACGGCTTCCTGCGTTTGCCTTATTCCCGCAATGACAGTGCATGGGGCAGCGTGATGATCCCCATTGCGGTCATTGCCAATGGCGAAGGTCCCACGGCCCTGCTGACGGGGGGCAATCATGGCGATGAATACGAAGGCCCCATCGCCCTGCAACAACTGGCATGGGATCTGGACCCCGCCGACATCACGGGGCGCGTCATCATCGCGCCCTATATGAACTATCCCGCGTTCCGGGCGGGCGCGCGGGTCAGCCCGATTGATCAGGTGAACCTGAACCGCGCCTTTCCCGGCGACCCCAAAGGCAGCGTCAGCCAGAAGATCGCCAGCTATTTCAACGATGTGCTGGTGCCTTTGGCGGATGTCGTGCTGGATTACCATTCGGGCGGCAAGACGCTGGACTTTCTGCCCTATGCGGCGGCGCATTATCTGGACGACAAGGCCCAGCAGGCCGCCTGCGTCGAGGCGGTGCAGGCCTTTGGCGCGCCCTATTCAATGATGATGCTGGAAATCGACGCGGTGGGGATGTTCGACACCTCGGTTGAAAGCCAGGGCAAGACCTTCGTTACGACCGAGCTGGGCGGCGGTGGCACAGCCACTGCCCGCAGCGCCCAGATTGCCGTTGACGGGGCACGCAACGTGCTGCGCCATGCGGGTATTCTGGCGGGCGGTATCGATCAGGTGGACAGCGTCATGCTGGATATGCCGGGGGATAATTGTTTCCATTTCGCCACGCGGGACGGGCTGATGCATCCGCTAGCCGATCTGGGGGATGCGGTGACAGCGGGCCAGCCCATCGCGCAGATCTGGCCACCCGACCGCACGGGGGTGGAACCGGTGGTGATTACCGCTAACCGCGACGGTATCATTGCCGCACGGCATTTCCCGGGGCTGATCCAGACAGGCGATTGTGCCGCGGTGATTGCAGTGGTGGGGGCCTGACGCCCCTGCCTTCCTATCCGGCGGTTCGCCCCGCATGACCTTGACGGCGCGGATTGCGAACAGCTGGATGCGCCAACGGTGGCCGCATGATCGACAAGCTAAAGATGTTCTTTGCCGTAGAAAAGGAATGCCATTTTGGCCGTGCGGTGACATCGCTGGGCATCATCAGTCAACGCTGCCTGCCGCCAGCTGCATGATGAAATGCGCGCAATGCGTAACGAGCTGTCAGGACAGTTACAGAATTACTGAACATATCGCCACCGATGAACGCACCAGCCCGCGCTATCTTGCTGTCGCTGCCGACGGGGTGAATCCTGTTACAAACACAACGTCGGCGCGCAGACGCGGCAGCCTTTGAACAGCATGTGGCATAACGAAGAGGTGCTGGAGATCCATCCGCATGACGCGGAAACGCGGGGGGGGGGGTGGCGCCGCGGGCGGTGCTGACGGATCGGGTTCCTCCGGGCGTGGTCTATACCACCTTTCACCATCTGGTGACGCAGGCTAATGTAGTGACGACCGATTTTTCGGATTGGGCGACGAACTGTCCGGAATATAAGGTCACCGCCGTGCAGGTCAGCAACTCGAACGGTCCGTCGGAATGGCAGACCAGCTATAACGAGCAGGCCGACGGGTCACGGCGGATCATGCCAGCCGCGGAGTAACCTATGCCCTTGCCACCCCCCGTCCATCCCGTGGACGCCACCCATCACCGTTCCGGCAGCGTGACGCCGGTGCACCGCGTTTTGGCGCAGGAAACGCCGGTGGCGATGGTTTATGGCGGGACGACGCAGGCGGTGATGATGGTATCGCCTGTGGATTTGCACGATTTCGCGGTGGGGTTCTCCCTGACCGAGGGGATCGTCACCGATGCCGCGCAAATCGCCTCGGTGCAGATCATGGACCACCCGCGCGGGGTCGAGGCGCAGATGTGGTTGACCGAAGACCGGGCCGAGGCTTTGGCAGCCCGACGCCGTTTCATGGCAGGGCCGGTTGGTTGCGGGTTGTGCGGGATCGACAGTCTGGATCAGGCGACACGTTCGCTGCCTGATCTGAAGGGCGTGGGGCCGGTGATGGATGCGGGCCATGTGGCGCAGGCGACTGATATGCTGCGCGACTGGCAGCCGTTGCATGACCAGACCCGCGCTGTTCACGCGGCGGGGTTCCTGATCCCGGGTCAGGGTATCGTGTTGGCGCGCGAAGACGTGGGCCGCCACAATGCGCTGGACAAGCTGATCGGCGCAATGGCGCGGCAGGGTGTCAATACGGGGCAGGGGGCGTTCGTACTGACCAGCCGTGTCAGCGTCGAGATGGTGCAGAAATGCGCCATTGCCGGTGCCGGTATCCTGATCGCGGTATCTGCCCCCACGGCCCATGCGCTGCAACTGGCCGAAGGCGCGGGCATCACTGTGGCTGCTTTTGCACGCAGCGACGGCTTTGACCTTTTTTCCCATCCCGAACGGCTGAATGCCACGCTGTCCGATAAAGCCTGAAAAGAAGGTCATAATGGCCAACCGGATTGCCACGTCTTTCGATAGCCAGCCCTGAGATGCGGCGGATAGGATTGCCGACCATTTGCGCCACTTCCGAAAACTGCGGATGCGGGCGCAGCTGCTGGCCTGTCATCGGGCCGGGGCGCTGGGCTGAAACCCTTGGTTCTGGCGGCGGCTAAGCGGCTTTAGATACGTGATGCAACCCTTGGCGGGGTTGCGGTGTTGCTCCGACTGGCGATGATCGAACCGGTCGGGGGACAGGCACTTCATGCAGCAAAAATCAAAAGTTTTCGACCTTGGCGCGGCCAAGGTCTGTGTGGTGATGAATCGCAGCTCGGGGAAGAAACAGCATCAGGCGCTGGTGGAACGGCTGGAACAACAGCTGGCACCGGCCTGCGGCAGTTACGAATTGCGCCAAAGCCGCAAGGGGTCGGATTTGCCCGCCCTTGCGCGTCAGGTGGCTTCGGAAGGGTTCGATCTGGTGATTGCGGCTGGCGGGGATG
Source organism: Paracoccus sp. JM45 (assembly GCF_003590715.1). GTDB lineage: Bacteria > Pseudomonadota > Alphaproteobacteria > Rhodobacterales > Rhodobacteraceae > Paracoccus. Next base: position 170,471 of record NZ_QQVY01000001.1, on the reverse strand, counting down.
GCACGCAATCGGCGGTCGCGGGGGCCTTGGCGGGCACCGATACGGTTATGGGCGTGCTGCCTGGTGGGACGTTCAATTATTTCGCCCGTGATCTGGGGGTGGGTGCTGATCTGGACAGTGCCTTGGAAACCCTGCTGGACGGGCGGGTGCAGCCAACGCATGTCGGCGACATTAATGACTTGGTCTTTCTGAATAACGTCAGTTTCGGGGCCTATCCTCATATCCTGAAAACGCGTGAAGGGATTTATAAACGCTGGGGCCGGTCGCGAATTGCGGCCTATTGGTCGGTTATGGTGGCAATGCGGCGTTTACGCAGTCCGATGCAACTGGTCGCCCGCGTGGATGGACAGGACATGCAATTCACCAGCGCCTTGGTCTTTGTCGCCCATAGTGCCTATCAACTGGACAGCTTCGGGTTAGAGGGCGCGGATGCGATCCGGCAGGGGCAATTTGCCGTGCTGATCGCCAAGGCCCGCCAGCCAATGCCCCTGATGCGATCGGCCCTGCGCTTGGCCGTCGGGCATAGCGCCAAAAACAGCGATTTCGATCTGATCATCACCGACCATCTGAAGATGACGACGCCAAAGCGGCGGCAGCTGGTGGCCCATGATGGTGAAAAGACCGTGCTGCACAGCCCCTTTGATCTAAAGGTGCGCCATGATGCGTTGAAGGTCTTGTTGCCTGCGGACGGGCAGAACAAGACCGAAGAACAGGGGGCATAAGGCAATGACCCGCATCCTGCATCTGACCGATCTGCATTTCGGCTTTCACCGCAGCGAACTTGTCGGCCCTCTGTCCGCCAGGATCGAGGAATTACGCCCCGATCTGGTGATAGCATCGGGGGATCTTACCCATCGCGGTTTGCCCGCCCAGATGCGCTTGGCGCAGGATTTTCTGGCGCGGATCACGGCGCCCGTCATGTTAATGCCCGGCAATCACGATGTGCCGCTGCTGAACCCCTTTGCGCGGCTGTTCTGGCCTTTTGCAGGGTTTCGCGAATATTTCGGGCCTGAGCTGACGCCAACCGCCGATGTCGGGGAAACGCGGGTCTTTGCGTTGAATAGTGCCGATCCCTATTCTTGGCAGCGTGGACTGATCAGGCGCGGGGAAATCGGTCGGGTTGTCGGGGGGATCGATCCGCAGGCGACGAATATTGTCGCGCTGCACCATCCGATGCAGCAATTGCCGGGCATTGATAAACAACCCGCCCGCCGCGCGGATGAGGCGATGCGCCGGTTGCAAACCGCCGGCGCGCATATCGTGCTAAGCGGGCATCTGCACAGATGGGCGGTCGATAAGGTGCTGGCGACGGGGGCCTATCCGCGCATCCTGCAAATTCAGGGCGGCACGGCGCTTTGTGCGCGGCTCAGCGATATGCGTAACGAATTTGCCCTTTTGGTCGTGGACGGGACCGAGGTCGAGATCCAGCGCCATATTTCCCCGATGCAGATAAACCGCTTCGAAGATCCGATAATCAGCACCTATAGCCGCGCTTCCGGCCCCTGGCGGCGCGTTTAGGCGTTGAGTTTTGCGTCAAACGCGCCTATAGCGGGCGCAGTCAAACGGGCAATATGGTCAGAACAGGCCGCTTTCAGACGGGTCGGGCCATGCGCTTCGACCCTTTGTCGTTGCCCCGACAGACATCATAAAGACCGGCGGAGCCAACCGTCAGGCCAGTAACAAACACACAAAGGATACTAAACACGCATGTGCGCTAAAGCGACTATGGAAGAGTTCGAGGCACTTCTTAACGAAAGCCTCGAGATCGACACCCCGGACGAAGGTTCGGTTGTCAAAGGCCGTGTCATTGCTATTGAAGCAGGTCAGGCCATCATCGACGTCGGCTACAAGATGGAAGGCCGCGTTGATCTGAAAGAATTCGCAAACCCCGGCGAAGAAGCCAACCTGAGCGTTGGTGACGAAGTCGAAGTTTATCTGGACCGCGTCGAGAACGCCCGTGGCGAAGCCAGCATCAGCCGTGAGAAGGCCCGCCGCGAGGAAGCTTGGGATCGTCTGGAAAAAGCCTATGGCGACGAAGAGCGTGTCGAAGGCGCTATCTTCGGCCGTGTCAAGGGCGGCTTCACGGTCGATCTGGGCGGCGCTGTTGCGTTCCTTCCCGGTTCGCAGGTTGACGTGCGCCCCGTGCGCGACGCCGGCCCGCTGATGGGTCTGAAGCAGCCGTTCCAGATTCTGAAAATGGACCGTCGCCGTGGCAACATCGTTGTGTCGCGCCGCGCCATCCTTGAAGAATCGCGTGCCGAACAGCGTGCAGAAGTCATCGCCAACCTGACCGAAGGTCAGACGGTTGACGGCGTGGTCAAGAACATCACCGAATACGGCGCATTCGTCGATCTGGGCGGTGTTGACGGCCTGCTGCACGTCACTGACATGGCATGGCGTCGTGTGAACCACCCGTCCGAGATCCTGGCGATCGGCGAGACCGTCAAGGTCCAGGTCATCAAGATCAACAAGGACAGCCACCGTATCAGCCTTGGCATGAAGCAGCTGCAGGCAGATCCGTGGGATACCGTTGCGGACAAGTTCCCGATCGAGTCGGTCCATCAGGGTCGCGTCACCAACATCACCGACTATGGCGCATTCGTCGAGTTGGAAGCTGGTGTCGAAGGTCTGGTCCACGTTTCGGAAATGAGCTGGACCAAGAAGAACGTCCATCCGGGCAAAATCGTCTCGACCTCGCAAGAAGTCGAAGTGATGGTTCTGGAAATCGACGAAGCCAAGCGCCGCGTTTCGCTGGGTCTGAAACAGACCATGCGTAACCCGTGGGAAGTCTTCGAAGAAACCCACCCGACCGGCACCGTCATCGAAGGCGAAGTCAAGAACATCACCGAATTCGGTCTGTTCGTTGGTCTGGACGGCGACATCGACGGCATGGTTCACCTGTCGGACATCAGCTGGGATGCACGTGGCGAAGACGCCATTCAGGACTTCCGCAAGGGCGACGTCGTCAAGGCAGTTGTTCAGGATGTGGACGTTGAGAAAGAGCGTATCTCTCTGTCGATCAAATCGTTGGCGAACGAGCACATGGCCGAAGCCGTTGACGGCGTGAAGCGTGGCACGATCATCACCGCCGAGATCACCGCGATCGAAGAAGGTGGCATCGAGGTCGAATATAACGGCGTCAAGTCGTTCATCCGCCGCAGCGACCTTGCACGCGACCGTCAGGACCAGCGCCCCGAGCGTTTCCAGGTCGGTGACAAGATCGACGCACGTGTGACCAACGTCGACACCAAGACCCACCGTCTGGGCCTGTCGATCAAGGCACGCGAGATTGCTGAAGAAAAAGAAGCCATCGACACCTATGGCAGCTCGGTTTCGGGTGCGTCCTTGGGCGACATCCTTGGTGCCGCTTTGGGCAGCAAGAGCGAGTAAGCTTTTCTAGCATGATTTTGGCCCGCCCCGGTTCGTCCGGGGCGGGCTTTTTGTTGCCTATGGATTGACCTGTGATTGCCAAGTGCCTTGCGCGAAAGGAATAAAGCTGGCAACGCTATGAAACCAGAGGCTTCTTGCCTGCGTTGTTCGGGTTCGTGGGGACGGTCGTCGGCCCTTTTATACGGTTCCTTGAGGCGCTTCGTGTGAGGGACTCATCTATTTGGGGGAAAGCATGATCCGTTCCGAATTGATTCAAATGATTTCTGACGAAAACCCGCATCTTTTTCGCAGGGACGTCGAAAGAATTGTTAATACTGTATTTGAGGAAGTGATCGACGCCATGGCGCGTGGCGATCGGGTCGAATTGCGCGGTTTCGGCGCGTTTTCGGTCAAGCAGCGCGATTCCCGCGTGGGGCGTAACCCGCGGACGGGTGAATCTGTAGATGTCGACGAAAAGCACGTTCCTTTCTTTAAGACCGGAAAGCTGTTGCGTGACCGGTTGAACGGGGACGCCTGAGCGTCTTAAAAGGGGAACAGCCTGGCGCGACCGGGCGGGACAATTCAAGGGACACCGCCCATGCGCTTTATCCGTCTGATTTTCGTGGTTCTTCTGGCCTTGGTTCTGGTGGCCGTAGCGCTTGCTAACCGTCAGGTCGTCACGCTGTCTGCATTCCCCGCGAATTTCGGTCAATTCCTTGGTGGAACCTGGTCGGTCGGCTTGCCGCTGTTCCTTGTGATCTTTGTGGCATTCGCCCTTGGCATGCTGGCGGGTTTGTTGTGGGAATGGATGCGCGAATCGAAGATCCGTCGCACGTCACGGGCACGTAATGCCAAGGTTGTCCGTTTGGAAAACGAAGTCGGCCAGCTGCGTGAAAGCCACGCAGCCCCGCGCGATGACGTTCTGGCCATTCTTGAGCAGCCCGAAGCCAAACGTCCTGCACACGGTCGTGCACAACTGCCCGCGGCACGATAAACCGTGGCACAGGTCAAGATATGCGGGCTAAGCCAGCCCGCCCATGTCCATGCCGCTGTCGACGCAGGTGCGCGGTTTTTGGGCTTTGTGTTTTTCCCGAAATCCCCCCGTGCAGTCACGGCTGAAGTTGCTGGCGAACTCGCAGCGCTTGCACCTGTTGGTGTGGCGCGGGTGGGGCTGTTTGTGAACCCCGATGACGCTTTATTGGAACAGGTTCTGGCTGTCGTGCCGCTGGACATCATTCAGCTGCATGGTGCTGAAACGCCCGAACGTGTCACGCAGGTCAAAGAGATGTTCGGCCTGCCGGTGATGAAAGCAGTCGGGATCAGCGGTCCTGATGATTTGGGACAACTGACGGACTATGGGCTGGTTGCGGATATGCTGCTGGTGGATGCCAAGCCGCCGAAGGATGCCGCTCTGCCAGGGGGCAACGGATTGGCCTTTGACTGGCGATTGTTGGTGGGCCGTCATTGGCTGCGTCCATGGATGTTGGCCGGTGGTCTGACCCCCGACAACGTCGCCGAGGCTGTGCGCCTGACGGGGGCACCTGTGGTCGATGTCAGTTCGGGTGTTGAATCCGCGCCGGGGGTTAAGGATTCGCAACTGATCGCCGGTTTTGTTGTAGCCGCCAACGGTAAATAGGCCGCATATCGACAACCTGTTGCGTAACGTGCGCAACGGGTGTTGCATTGGTAACCTTATGAAAAATCAGTGTATTCGCATGTTGCAAAACAACCTTAGGTTTATAGATTGACTTTGCGAACGGCCTAAGGTAGAACTTTTACATGCTGGGAGAGATGGGCAAGCGGCCAAGGGAAACCTTGGGCCGCTTTTTTCGTCTTTCGGCTCGTGCGGACAGGACACGGGGCGGGACAGTTTGCATGGACAATATCAATTGCTGCGGGGGCAAGACCCCCGAAGGACCTTTTGTGGCTGGATCCTTGCCGGAAAAGGCAGGGCTGCGGTTTCCTGAAATTGCCAAGGACGAAGATGAAATCTCGGTCCTGCAATGGCTGTTCTGGGATTACGTCAGGGATCTTCGGGGTCTTCAGGCCAAGCTGGAAGTGGCAAAGCCGGAGGATCTTGATCCGGCTAAGTTGAAAAAGGCGATGGAGACCGCAAAGACCGTTCGCGAGGCGGTCCAGTTGCTGATGGCGGAAAGGAACAAGGTTGAAAAACTTCGCAAGGACATCGCGGGCGGGGTCGCCGAAGGCGGCCTTGACCTTGACGCCGCACGAGACGAGATCGGGCGCCGCTTGGCTTGCCTCCGCAACGCCGCAGGAGGTTGAGGCGTTTCTGGGCGGCTTATCGGAAAACACTTTGGGCAGCCTGCCGTGGCTGTTCGAATTCTGGGCCTTGCCGCATCAGTTGCCCCCGACGGGCGACTGGAAAAGCTGGGTAATCATGGGGGGGCGCGGGGCGGGGAAAACCCGCGCCGGTTCCGAATGGGTGCGGCGGATGGTCGAAGGGCCGACTGCGCGTACCGCAGGCCAATGCCATCGTGTCGCCTTGGTCGGGGAAACCTTCGATCAGGTTCGCGAAGTGATGGTGTTCGGTGAAAGCGGGATCCTTGCCTGTTCGCCCCCGGATCGTCGTCCGGTCTGGGAAGCCGGTCGGCGCAGGTTGGTCTGGGCCAATGGCGCGACAGCCACCGTCTATTCCGCACATGAGCCAGAGGCGCTGCGCGGGCCGCAATTCGACGCGGCTTGGGTGGATGAGTTGGCCAAGTGGAAAAAGTCGGAGGAGGTTTGGGACATGCTGCAATTCGCGTTGCGGCTTGGCAGCCATCCCCAACAGGTGGTGACAACGACGCCGCGCAATGTTGGTGTGTTGAAGCGGATTCTGGGGAACGCCTCGACCGTGGTGACGCATGCGCCGACGGATGCGAACCGTGCCTATCTGGCGGAAAGCTTTCTGGCCGAGGTTCAGAGCCGTTATGGCGGGACGCGGTTGGGGCGACAGGAGTTGGACGGCGTGTTGCTGGATAATGTCGAAGGCGCGCTGTGGACAACCGCGATGGTGGAAGGCGCGCGGGTTGAGCAGGTGCCGAAACTGGACCGCATTGTCGTGGCGGTCGATCCTTCGGTGACGAATGGAAAGTCAAGCGACGAATGCGGGATCATCGTTGCGGGTGTCGTTGCGCAGGGCGAGCCGCATGACTGGCGGGCCTATGTGTTGGAGGATGCCAGCGTGCGGGGCGGGCCATCCGATTGGGCCAAGGCGGCGATTGCAGCTATGGACCGCCACGGGGCCGAGCGTCTGGTCGCCGAGGTCAACCAAGGCGGTGACATGGTTGAAAGTGTCATCCGGCAGATTGATCCGTTGGTTCCGTTTAAAGGGTTGCGGGCATCGCGGGGCAAGGGATTGCGGGCCGAACCCGTGGCAGCGCTGTATGAACAGGGCCGTATCAGCCATCTGCGGCAGGGTGATCTGGGGTCACTGGAGGACCAGATGTGCCAGATGACTGTTCGCGGGTTCGAAGGGCGGGGCAGTCCCGACCGTTTGGATGCCATGGTTTGGGCCATGCACGAGCTGATGATCGAACCCGCGGCCAGTTGGCGACGACCACAGATGCGGCGGTTGTAAGATAACGAAAATGATATGAAAGGCCGTCCGTTTGGGCGGCCTTTTTCTTTGCCGATATGGAGGCGGATATGGCGTTTCGAATGTTTTCGGGGCAGGGAAAATCCTCTGCCGTGCCTGAACGAAAGGCAAGTGCAACAGGGCGGGTGGTCGCCTTTGCCAGCGGCGCGGGGCGCTCGGTCTGGTCGGCGCGTGATACGGGCAGCCTGACACGCGGCGGATTCGTCGGCAATCCGGTGGGCTTTCGGTCGGTCAAGCTGATCGCCGAGGCGGCGGCTGCGGTGCCGCTGATCTGTGCCAATCGCGACCAGCGGTTCGAGGTCCATCCGGTCATCGACCTGCTGCGCCGTCCCAATCCTGGGCAGGGGCGGGCCGAGTTGCTGGAGGCGCTGTTCGGACAGATGCTGCTGTCGGGCAACGGCTATCTTGAGGCGGTCAGTCTGGATGATGCGGGTCTGCCGCAAGAATTGCATGTCTTACGGGCGGACCGGATGACGATTGTGCCGGGGGCGGACGGCTGGCCGGTTGCCTATGAATATGCGGTCGGCGGGCGCAAGCACCGGTTCGATATGACCGGCAGTCCGGACCCGATCTGCCATATCAAAAGCTTTCATCCGGTGGATGACCACTATGGTCTGTCGCCGATGCAGGCGGCGGCGGTGGCCTTCGACGTGCATAACAGTGCCTCGGCCTGGTCGAAGGCGCTGCCGGACAATGCGGCGCGGCCAAGCGGGGCCATCATCTATAAGGGGATGGACGGGCAGGGCACGCTGAGCGCGGATCAATATGACCGCTTGGTGGGCGAGATCGAGATGAACCACCAAGGCGCGCGCAACGCCGGTCGGCCCATGCTGCTGGAGGGCGGTTTGGATTGGCGGCCCATGGGGTTCAGTCCAAGCGATATGGAGTTCCACGAAACCAAGCTGTCGGCGGCGCGGGAAATCGCGCTGGCATTCGGGGTGCCGCCGATGCTGCTGGGGATACCCGGCGATGCGACCTATGCCAATTACGCCGAGGCGCATCGGGCGTTCTATCGCCTGACGGTGCTGCCTTTGGCGACGCGGGTTGCGGCCTCGGTCGCGTGGTGGCTGTCCGAGCATCTGGGCGAAGAGGTTGAGTTGCGCCCAGACCCCGACCAAATTCCCGCGCTGGCCGAAGACCGCAACCAGCAATGGGCGCGGATCGCGGCGGCGGATTTCCTGACGGATGCGGAAAAGCGCGCCCTGCTGGGTCTGCCGCCTATGGACGGAGAATGAGCGGATGGAAGGCTCGCGTTTCGTCAAGGACGGTCTGTGGCAGGACCAGCGGATCGACGCGCAGGAACGGATCATGGCGCTGCAATTCGGGCAGGTCGAACGCCGGCTGGAACGAATCGAGGCCATGATCGAGGGGCTGGAGCGGCGGTTGTGGATGACCGTCTATGGCGTCGTCGCCGTGATCCTGACGCAGGCCGTCCAGGGGATACTGGATTATGCACCAAGAGGAGGCTGAAGGATGGTTCCGGGGTTGGAAGTGAAATTCGCGGGCGGTGCGCCTGTGCTGTCGGAAGGACAGGTGATCGAGGGCTATGCCAGCCTGTTCGGCCTGACCGATCAGGGCGGCGATGCCGTCGCCAAGGGGGCGTTTTCGGCATCCTTGGCGCGGCTGGCGGGCAAGGGCGACAAGGTGCGGATGCTGTGGCAGCACGACCCCACCCGCCCCATCGGTGTCTGGGATGAAATCCGCGAAGACGACGCGGGTCTGTGGGTCAAAGGCCGGTTGCTGCCCGAGGTGGCGCAGGCGCGCGAAGCCGCCGCGTTGATTCAGGCGGGTGCGATCGACGGGCTGTCGATCGGCTATCGCACCATCCGCGCCGAGCGCAACCAGAAGGGCGCGCGCGTTCTGACCGAGGTTGAGCTGTGGGAGGTGTCCTTGGTGACCTTCCCGATGCTGCCCGAAGCCAAGGTGGGCCGCAAGGAGGCCGATGATCTGCGTGAGGTTGCAGCCCTTTTCACAGCCGCCGCCGACGCGCTGCGCGGCTGACAGGTTTCAGGGATGCGCGCCTGACGCGCGTCCCGTTCAGGTTCGGACCCTGCCCCAAGCGGCCCGGTCCGGCAACTGGGGCGGTCGCGCCCTGATCATCGTGATGAGGAGAAGACCATGACCGAGGCGAAAACCGCGGCCGGCGGCGTCATGCCTGCCGATCTGCGCGGGGCCATGATGGGGTTCGTCGATGAACTCAAGGGCTTTCGTGAAGACATCCAGACCAAACTCAATGCACAGGAACACCGTATGACCATGATCGATCGCAAGACTGCCCTGCGTGGCCGCGCCCCTTTGTCCGCAACCGCCGAGGTCGAAGTGCCCCATCAGAAGGCGTTCAACGCCTATCTTCGCAGCGGTGACGATGACGGCCTGCGCGGTCTGGCCATCGAGGAAAAGGGCCTGACGGTTGCCAGCGACGGCGGTTTCCTTGCCGCGCCGACGGTTGCGGAATCGGTTCAGCGGGTGCTGCTGGGCGGTGCCTCGCTGCGCCGTCTGGCCAATGTGGTCGCCATCGAAAGCGCGTCATACGAGGTGCTGGTCGATAAGGGTGATCTTGGTGCCGGCTGGGCCACCGAGGCGGCTGCGGTCGAAGGATCGGCTGGCGGGATCGAGCGGATTTCCATTCCCGTTCATGAACTCTCGGCCATGCCGAAGGCCAGCCAGCGTCTGCTGGATGATGCGGCTTTCGACGTCGAGGGCTGGCTGGCCGAGCGTATCGCCGATAAATTCGCACGTTCCGAAGCGGCTGCTTTTGTCAGTGGCGATGGCGTCGATAAGCCGAAAGGTATCCTGTCCTATACCACGGCATTGAATGCGGCGGCAGGCGACAACCAGATCGGCACGGTTGTGACCGGCAAGGCGGGTGACTTTGCGGCGACCAACCAGGCCGATTGCCTGATCGACCTGATCTATGCCCTTGGTGCGAAATACCGTGCCAATGCCTCGTTTATCATGAATTCGAAAACGGCCGCGCGTATTCGCAAGATGAAGGATACCGACGGCCGTTTCTTGTGGACCGACGCGCTGAGCGTGGGTCAGGTGCCGCAGCTGCTGGGCTATCCGGTGCTGATCAGCGAGGATATGCCCGACATCGCCGCCAATTCGAAATCGGTCGGCTTCGGTGATTTCCACGCCGCCTATACCATCGTTGAACGCCCCGACCTGCGCGTTCTGCGTGATCCCTTCAGCGCCAAACCGCATGTGCTGTTCTATGCCACCAAGCGTGTTGGCGGCGGCGTGACCGATTTCCGCGCCGTCAAGCTGCTGCAGTTCACCTGAGCCATTTGCGGGACGGGTGAGGGAAGGGGACGCGCGCGTTGCCGGCCGTACCGGTTAAGCAACTGTCCGCGCGTGCTGATGGCTGGCGTGCGGGCGCGTCCCTTTTTTTCGAAACCTTTGGCAAACCGGACCATCCCCCGTTTCGGGGGGATGCGTCCTGATGATGTGTGCGGACGGCAGGACGGGAGGTTCGCAAGATGATGCTGATAGAGGAAACGGCGCCAGCGGCAGAGGCGCTGCCAGTGGCAGCGCTGCGCGGACATTTGCGTTTGGCATCGGGGTTTGACGGACCCGATGATGTCGCAGAGACGGCGGCGCTGTCCGGATTTCTGCGCGCTGCAATCGCCACGATCGAGGCGCGGACCGGCAAGGTGCTGCTGAAGCGGCGCTTCCGGATGCAGCTGGACGACTGGCGCGACCGGTTGGGGCAGTCGCTGCCTTTGGCACCTGTCCATTCGGTCGAGAAGATCGAGATCGACGATGGTTCGGGGACGGTGACAGCGCTGGCCGCCGAAGGCTGGCGGCTGGTGCCTGACGGACAGCGGCCGGTGATTTTGCCGACGGGGGTGATTCTGCCGCATGTGCCGCGCAGGGGCAGCGTGACCGTGACCTTTGTCGCGGGATTTGGCGATACATGGACACAGGTTCCTGCCGATCTTGCGCAGGCGGTGATCCTGTTGGCCGCGCGGTATTATGACGACCGAAGTCAGGACGGGCTGCGTCAGGCGCTGCCTTTTGGTGTCAGTGCCCTGATCGAGAAATGGCGGGCGGTCCGGACCCTTGCGGGACGCGGCAATCAGGGGTGGCGCTGATGGCCACACCGGATTTGAACGTCCAGCTGGCCCTGGAAACCCCCGACCGGCGTGCGGATGGCATGGGCGGCTATGTCAGCGCATGGCGGCGGCTGGGTCTGCTTTGGGCCGGAATGGATGCGGGATCGGCCAAGGATCAGGGTGCGATCAGTACCGTGCGCTGGAAAATCACCACCCGCGCTGCGCCCGTTGGTGACGCAAGGCGACCGCAGGCGGGACAGCGGCTGCGGTTGGGCGGGCGGTTGTTCCTGATCGAGGCGGTCGCTGAACAGGATGCGCGCGGCAGCTATCTGGTCTGTCACGCCCGGGAAGAGGATCCGACATGAGTTATGGCGCAGGTGTCGCCCTTCAAGCGGCTGTCTATCAGCAATTGCGCAACGACGAGGCGCTAGCCGATCTGGTCGGTGACGCGATCTTCGACGCAATGCCCGTCGAGGCCCCCAGCGGGGTGCATGTCGCGTTGGGGACCGAGGATGTGCGCGATGTCAGTGATGTCAGCGCCCGCGGCGCACGGCATGATTTCATCGTCTCGGTCATGTCCGGCAGCGATGGCGCCGGTTTCGGCGCGGTCAAGGCAGCAGCGGTCGCGGTGGCCGATGCTTTGCAGGACGGGTCATTGCAGCTGTCGCGGGGCAAGCTGGCGGGTTTGTGGTTTCTGCGCGCTTCGGCGCGTCGAATGAAAAGTGGCGCGTCACGGCAGGTCGATCTGACCTTTCGCGCTCGTATCGATTTAATCTGAGGGAGACTGGATCATGGCAGTACAGAATGGACGCGATCTTCTGATCAAGATGGACATGTCCGGCGACGGGGCGTTCGAAACCGTGGCCGGGCTGCGTGCCACGCGCCTGTCGTTCAATGCCGAAACCGTCGATGTCACCAGCCTCGAAAGTGAAGGCGGATGGCGTGAACTGCTGGGTGGTGCGGGGGTGCGCAGCGCCTCGGTTTCCGGATCGGGTGTGTTTCGCGATGCCAACAGTGATGGTCGCGCGCGTCAGGTGTTTTTCGACGGTGAAATTCCGCAATTCCAGATCATCATTCCTGATTTTGGTCAGGTTTCGGGGGCATTCCAGATCACCTCGCTGGAATATGCGGGCACCCATGACGGCGAGGCGACCTATGAACTGTCGCTGGCATCCGCAGGTGCCCTGACTTTCGAGGCGATCTGATGGTCAATCCGCTGAGAGGAGAGGTCCAGATAGTTCTGGATGGTCAGCCGCATATCGCGCGGCTGACCTTGGGGGCTTTGGCCGAACTGGAAGACGCGCTGGCCGAAGACAATCTGGCGGCGCTTGCGGGCCGTCTGGAAGAAGACCGCTTTAGCAGCAACGATATTATGGCGGTGCTGGTCGCAGGTCTGCGCGGTGGTGGCTGGACAGGGACGCAAGATGATCTGTTGGCCCGACAGATTGATGGCGGTCCGCTGGAAGGCGCGCGCATCGCCGCCCGTTTGATCACATTGGCCTTTCGGGACGCCGCATGAGCGGTGGGACCACGCTGGATTGGCAGGGATTGATGCGTGCAGGGATGCGGGACCTGCGTTTGCGGCCCGATGATTTCTGGGCGCTGACGCCCTCCGAGCTGGCCTTGATGCTGGGGATGGAACCCGCAGCCAGCCGTATGAACCGCAACCGTCTGGCGGATTTGCAAATCAAATTTCCCGATGCGCCCCGCTTAGGGGGCGGACCGGATTATGCATGTGGGGAAAATGGTCATGGCAATGAATGATGGCATCGGGTCGTCGCTGGACCTGCTAGAGGAGGATCTGGGCCGCAACGCCCAGATGACCAGCGAATTCGAAAGCGAACTGGCACGGCTGCGGCAGTCGATGCTGTTCACCACGCGCGAGGTGACGACCTTATCATCCGGTCTTGAACGGGGCTTGGGCGGGGCGATCGACGGTCTGGTTCTGGATGGTGGCAAGCTGTCGGATGCGTTGAAATCTATCGGCCAGTCGCTGGCTGATACGGTCTATTCCATCGCGATGCAGCCGGTGGAAAGCACGCTGGCGGGTAGTTTGGCGGGTGGGATGGCCTCGGTCCTTGGGGGCGGGACGTTCGGTCAGGTTCTGACGCCCTTTGCCAAGGGTGGTGCCTTTTCACAGGGTCGGACCACCGCAGTGGGCGGTATCGCCCAAAGCCCGACTGCCTTCGCGATGCGCGGCGGCTCCGGCCTGATGGGCGAGGCTGGCCCCGAAGCGATCATGCCGCTGCAACGCGGCGCGGATGGCAAGCTGGGCGTCGCGACATCGGGCGGGGGTAGTGCGGTCAATATGACTTTCAACATCCAGACGCCGGATGTTGCGGGTTTCCAGCGCAGCCAGTCGCAGATTGCCGCACAGATGTCGCGCGTTCTGGCGCGCGGCGACCGCAACAGCTGAAAACAGGTACTATCATGGCATTTCATGACGTCAGATTTCCCGCCAATCTGTCCTTCGGGGCGATTGGCGGGCCGGAACGCCGGACCGAAATTGTGTCCTTGGCCAGCGGTTTCGAACAGCGCAACACCCCGTGGACCCACGCCCGCCGCCGCTTTGACGCGGGGATGGGGTTGCGGTCGCTGGATGATCTTTCTGCGGTCATCGCCTTTTTCGAGGCGCGGGCAGGGCAGTTGCACGGATTTCGCTGGAAAGACTGGACCGATTACAAAAGCTGCTTGCCTTCACTTGCGCCGGTTTTTAGCGATCAGGTTATTGCCAAGGGCGATGGCGTTACGCGCAGTTTTCAACTGACAAAGGCCTATGTTTCGGGGGGGGCGACCTATCACCGGCCGATTTGCAAGACGGTGCTCAATTCGGTGCGTGCCGGGATCGGCGGTGCCGAGCTGTTTATCGGCATCAACTATCAGGTCGATCACCAGACAGGCATCATTACCTTTGACGAGGCACCTGAAACCGGTGCCGACGTCATGGCAGGATATGAATTCGATGTGCCGGTGCGGTTCGATACGGATCGGATCGCGGTGTCTGTCGCCTCGTTCCAGGCGGGGCAGGTGCCCGATATTCCGGTGGTCGAGGTGCGGCTATGACGACGACGACATTTGCACGGGCCTGGTCGGTCCGCCGTGCCGATGGCTTTCTTCTGGGCTTTACCGATCATGACCGTGGGTTGGACTTCGAGGGTATCAGCTTTCGTCCTGATCTGGGATTGACGGCGCAGGCCATCGTGCAGGCGACGGGGTTGTCGGTGGACAATACCGAAGCCTCGGGGGCGCTGGATAATGATGCGATCACCGAACGCGATCTGATGGCAGGTCGCTGGGATGACGCCGAATTACAGATGTGGGAGGTGGATTGGTCAGATGTCACATCCCGCAAGCTGGTCTTTCGGGGGTCACTGGGCGAAGTCACACGTGCCAATGGTGCCTTTCAGGCCGAACTGCGCGGCATCGCCGATAAGTTGAATGCGCCACAGGGACGGGTCTATCATCCGCGGTGCAGCGCGCGTTTGGGCGACGGATCATGCTGCGTCAATCTGGCAACCGAGGCCCTGTCGCTGGAACTGGCCGTTCAAGACGTTCGGGACGGTCGTATCTTCACGTTCGACGCCTTTCCCGCATTTGCCGGGAATTGGTTCGAACAGGGCCAGTTGCATCTGCTGGACGGCAATGCACAGGGGCTTCACGCGGCCATCAAGAACGACACCGCGCATGAGGATGGCACCCGCACCATCGAACTATGGGCCGGATTGGCAATCCCCCCCGCTGCCGGCGACCGGATCAAGCTGATCGCGGGCTGTGACAAGGCCGCCGGAACCTGCCGGCTGAAGTTCAACAACTTCCTGAACTTTCGGGGCTTTCCGCATCTGCCATCGGAAGACTGGCTGCTGGCACCGCAGGTGGGGGGGTAGGATGGAAAATGCGGTTGTTGATGCTGCCCGTCAATGGCTGGGCACGCCCTATGTGCATCAGGCCAGCGTGAAAGGCAGCGGTGCCGATTGTCTTGGTCTGATCCGCGGCGTCTGGCGCGATCTGCATGGTGACGAACCCGAAGCGCCGCCCGCCTATACCGCAGATTGGGCCGAATGTAACAGTGCAGAGGTTCTGCAGGATGCTGCCATGCGCCATCTGGTGCCTGTTGCCCGCGATGATGACTGGCAAGCGGGGCAGGTCTTGTTGTTCCGTATGCGTCAGGGCGCGATTGCCAAGCACCTTGGCATCCTGTCGCAGACCGGCCCCGAGGCGCGGTTCCTGCATGCCTATACCTATCACGGAGTTATCGAAAGTCCGCTGACGCCGCCATGGCAGTCGCGGATTGTTGCGCGTTTCTGCTTTCCCTGAGCAATTCCAACAAAGGAGGTCCTTATGGCCACGATTGTCCTGTCAGCGGTGGGTGCATCGCTTGGCGCGGGTTTTGGCGGCGCGGTCCTTGGGCTGTCCGGCGCTGTCTTGGGGCGCGCAGCCGGTGCTTTGGCCGGGCGCGTGATCGACCAGCGTTTGCTTGGTGGGGGTGCCAAGGCGGTTGAAACCGGACGCATTGATCGCCTGCGTATCCAGACCGCAGGTGAAGGTGCGGCGGTGCCGCGCGTCTGGGGCCAGATGCGTCTGCCGGGCCATGTGATCTGGGCCTCTCCGATGGAGGAGATCACCAAGACCGAGGGCGGTGGCGGAAAAGGTGCGCCCCAGACGCAGGTCACGCAGGTCAGCTATCGTTTGTCGGTCGCGCTGGCGCTATGCGAGGGGCGTATCCTGAGCGTTGGTCGCGTCTGGGCCGATGGCGAGGAGATTGCCGCCGAAGATCTGAACATGCGCATCTATCGCGGTGGTGAATCGCAAAGCCCCGATCCGGTAATTTCCGCGATCGAGGGTGAGGATGCGCCTGCCTATCGCGGTATCGCCTATGTCATTCTGGAAAACCTGACGTTGGAGCGCTGGGGCAACCGCATGCCGCAGCTTAGCTTCGAGGTGACCTGTCCCGCCCGTGACGGAACCGGCATGTGCACCGACGTCCGCGCGGTGGCCCTGATCCCCGGCACAGGTGAATATTCGCTGGCCACCACGGCTGTGTCGGAAGGCGATGATCTGGGTGAAAGCCGCAGCTTCAACGTCAATACCCCGATGGGCGGGACGGATTTTTCCGCCTCGCTTGATGTGTTGGGGCGCGAGCTGCCGAATGTCGGATCGGTCTCTATGGTGGTGTCATGGTTCGGCAGCGACCTGCGGATCGGTGATTGTCAGGTCCGCCCCAAGGTAGAATTCAAAGAAGTTGATGGCAACCAGATGCCGTGGCGTGCAGGCGGTATCAGCCGCAACGCGGCGCAAGAGGTTGCGCGTAAAGACGGTCGCCCGATCTATGGCGGCACGCCTGCAGACAGGGCGGTGATCGAAGGGCTGCGCGCGCTGTCGGCGACGGGGCGCAAGGCGATCTTTTATCCCTTCATCCTGATGGAGCAGCTGGCCGGCAATGGATTGCCCGATCCATATGGTGCCACCGAACAACCTGTCATGCCGTGGCGCGGCCGCGTGACCACAGCGATCGCACCGGGGCGTGCAGGCACACAGGATCTGACGCAGGCGGCAGTGGATCAGGTCAGCCGGTTTTTTGGACAGGCGAATCGCGATGATTTCCGGACGTCGGATGAGACGGTCATCTATTCCGGCCCCGATGAATGGAGCTATCGCCGGTTTATCCTGCATTACGCCCATCTTTGTGCCCTTGCGGGCAATACGGATGCGTTTCTGATCGGGTCGGAAATGGTCGCGATGACGCAGATCCGCGGGCCGCAGAACAGCTATCCTGCGGTGGCGGCGTTGAAGGTTCTGGCGGCGGATGTGCGTGCCATTCTGGGGCCGGATGTCAAAATCGGCTATGCCTCGGATTGGTCGGAATATTTCGGGCATCATCCGGGTGGCGGGGAACTGTTCTTCCATCTTGATCCGCTGTGGGCTGATCCGAATATCGATTTCATCGGCATCGATAATTATATGCCGCTGTCGGATTGGCGTGATGGCGACACCCATCTGGATGCACATTGGGGGCGGATCGACAATATCGACTACCTCAAGGCGAATGTGGCGGGTGGCGAAGGCTATGACTGGTTCTATGCCAGCGACGCCGACCGCGACGCCCAGAAACGCACGCCGATCACCGATGGCCAATATGACGAGGCATGGGTCTGGCGGTATAAGGATCTGGCCAGCTGGTGGCAGAACCTGCATTACGACCGTCCCGAAGGGGTAAGGCAGCGGCAGGCCACCGGTTGGGTTCCGGGGTCAAAGCCGATCTGGTTTACCGAATTGGGTTGTGCCGCGCTGGATAAGGCGACGAACCAGCCGAACAAGTTTCTGGATGCCATGAGCTTGGAGAGTATGCTGCCGCATTATTCGAACGGTGTTCGAAATGACGCGATTCAGGCGGCCTATATCGAAGCCTCGATGGGGTTCTGGAACGATCCTGACAATAACCCGCGCAATGCGGACGGTATGCCGATGCTGGACACCGATCGCGCGCATATCTGGTGCTGGGACGCGCGGCCCTATCCGGCGTTTCCGGGGCGGGATGATCTGTGGTCGGACGGTCCGGCATGGGATCGGGGGCATTGGCTGAACGGTCGGGCAGGTGCCGTGAACCTGCGCACGGTTGTCCGTGATATCTGTGCGGTGTCAGGTGTGACCGATGTCGATACCAGCGCCATTTCCGGCGTTGTGCGCGGGATGTCCCTGCAGGGCAATGAATCCGCCCGTGCAGCTTTGCAGCCCTTGATGCTGGTGCATGGGTTCGATGCAATCGAACGTGGCGGACGCTTGACCTTTATTGCGCGTGACGGTCTGCCAAAGGCGCGTATCGGTGCTGATGATCTGGCAATCGCGGGCGAGCTGACAGGCTTTGAAACCGCTCGTCTGGTCGAAGCATCGACTGCGGGGCGCATCCGTCTTAGCCATATTGCGGCGGGGGGCGACTATGTCACAGCAACGGCCGAATCCTGTCTGTCCGACGAGACGCGGCAAGCGGTTTCGGACAGCGAATTCTCGATGGTGTTGACGCGCCCTGAAGGTCGCGCGATTGCCGACCGCTGGATCGCCGAAGCCGAGGTGGCGCGTGATACCGCACGATTTGCCTTGGCACCGTCGATGTCGGATCTGGGGCCGGGGGATGTGGTTCTGTCAGATATTCCGGGGCAAGAGGTTCTGCGCTGGCGGATCGACAGGGTGGAACGGGCCGGTGTCATCACGGTGGATGCTGTGCGGATCGATCCGGGCCTTTATACGCCACAGCTTAGCCATCAGGAACAGGGCGCGATCCGTCGCTATTCCCCGCCGACGCCGGTCTATCCGGTGTTTCTGGACCTGCCGCTGCTGCGCGGGGATGAAGTGCCCTATGCCCCCTATCTGGCTGCGTCGGCCTATCCCTGGCCCGGCACGGTTGCGGCCTATTCCTCGGTCGAGGAAGAGGGCGGGTTCGAGACGAACCTGGTGCTGGACCGTCGTTCACTGATTGGCCGGACCATGACGCCGCTGGCCCGTGCAAGGGCCGGTATCATCGACCGCGGCGCGCCACTAAAGCTGCGTTTGACGAATGATCCGCTGAAATCCGTGACCGAGCGTGCGCTGTTGGCGGGGGCTAATACACTGGCCATCGGTGACGGTTCCCTTGACGGGTGGGAAGTTATGCAATTTGCCAAAGCCCAACTGGTCGCCCCGAACATATGGGAGATCAGTCAACGCCTGCGAGGGCAGGCTGGCACTGACGCCCTGATGCCTGATATCTGGCCAGAAGGCAGTCTGGTTGTCCTGCTGGACGGTGGACCACAGCAAGTCGATCTGCCGCCGTCGGCGCGGGGGCAGGAACGGTTCTGGCGTATCGGTCCGGCACTGCGCAGCCCTGATGATGCCAGCTATCGAAGCCGGTCAACCGTGGCACAGGGGGTTGGACTGCGTCCCTATTCACCCTGCCATCTGATGCTGTCGGGACGCCAGATCACATGGGTCCGTCGTGGCCGGATCGAAAGTGACGGCTGGGACGGCACCGACATTCCACTGGGCGAGGATAGCGAAAGCTATCTGGTGCAAGTGGAACAGGACGGACGGCTGATTTTTGAAACCCAGACCGATAGAACCTCGGCCTCGCTTTCGGATCTGGCGTGGTTCCAACTGAAATCGGGCATCGCGACGGTACGTGTTTGCCAAATGTCGCGCACCTTCGGTCGTGGCCCATTCGCAAGGAGAGATTTTGATGTCCAGTGAAACGACACGTCTGCAAATGTCGCTGCTGCAGCCTGCACAGGCCCAGAAACATGTCACCGTGAACGAGGCGCTGATGCGTCTTGATGGCATGGTCAATCTGGTGCTGGAAAGTGTGTCCACCGTGACACCGCCAGCGGCGGCCATTGACGGCCAATGCTGGGGGGTTCCGGCGCAGGCACAGGGTGACTGGTCTGGGCATGCAGGAAAAATTGCTGTCGGGTCCAACGGCGGTTGGATCTTTGTCATGCCCGTTCGGGGTATGCAGGGGTTTGTTCTGGATCGCGCGTCCCGTGCGATCCATGACGGTGACGTTTGGGTTGTCGGGGCGCTTGGGCTTGGCACGACAGGTTCGGCAATGATCGCAGGCATGGCCGAGGGTGAGGTGGATCTGGCATCCGGTTCCACCATCATCAGCGATGTCTTTATTCCCGGCGGGGCGATGGTGATCGGGGCTGCGGCGCGCGTCGTCACACCGCTGTCTGGAACATTGTCCAGCTGGCGGTTGGGGACAAGCGGTGCAACCAACCGGTTCGGGCAGGGCTTGGGCAAGGATACGGGTTCCTGGGCACGCGGGATGCTGGGCAGCCCGATGACATATTACCAGCCCGAGCCTTTGATCATCAGCGCGGAAAACGGTGAATTTACCGGTGGTCGTATCAAGCTGGCTGTGCACTGGTGGGAAATGCGACTGCCCGTCTGAAGGTATCGGGTCCGCCTGCTTTTCCCTGCGCGTGTTCTGGGCTAAGGTTTCAGGCTCAAGCGACTGGGCGGGCCCGATATGAATATGCTGACTGCTGAAAAACGACCGGTGACAATGGACCGTGACGCCATCTGGGCCCAATTGCGCGACGAGGCCCGCGAGGCCGTTGCGAACGAGCCCTTGCTTGGGGCATTGATCCACGCCGGTCTGTTACATCATCACAGTCTGGAAGGGGCATTGGCGTTCCGCCTGTCGTTGAAGCTGGCCTCGGGCGAAATGAGCGAGCAGATCTTGCGGGAAATTGCGGATCAGGCCTATGCGAATGCGCCCGAACTGGGTGACGCCGCACGTGCGGACCTGATGGCGGTCTATGATCGCGATCCGGCGACGCATCGTTTGCTGCAGCCTTTGCTGTTCTTCAAAGGCTTTCAGGCATTGCAGGCCTATCGTATGGCGCATTGGCTTTACGTCAATGACCGCAAGGATATGGCCTATTTCGTCCAGATGCGCTGTTCGGAATGTTTCGGAGTCGACATCCATCCGGCAGCCCGTATCGGTACCGGCGTGATGATCGACCATGCCCATTCCATCGTCATCGGGGAAACGGCGACGGTCGGCAACGATGTTTCAATGCTGCATTCGGTGACGCTTGGCGGGACCGGCAAAGAGGATGGTGACCGCCATCCCAAAATCGGTGATGGCGTGTTGATCGGGGCAGGGGCCAAAGTGCTGGGCAACATCCGGATCGGCCACCATTCGCGTATTGCGGCGGGATCAGTCGTCTTGCACGAAATTCCGCCGTGCAAGACCGTGGCAGGCGTGCCGGCCCGTGTTGTGGGTGATGCGGGCTGCGCCGAACCGTCCCACAGCATGAACCAGTTGCTGGGCACGCAAGACTTCGGTTAGGTCCAGTCCTTGACGCCGCTGCCGCAAAGTTCGGCCAGTGATATCTTGTTTTTGGCAAGACGGTCATCAAGCCCCTGCGCAAGGCGCGGGGCAATACCAAGGCCCTGATAGATCATCGCAGAATAAATCTGAACCGCGCTTGCACCGGCACGAAGCTTTTCCCAGACATCATCCAGCGTCGATATCCCACCGACGCCGATCAATGGCACCTGTCCGGCGGTTGCCTGATGCAACAACGCCAATACGCGGGTTGATTTTGCGAAAAGCGGACGGCCTGATAACCCGCCGCCTTCCGAAGCATGCGGACCGGTGATCCCATCACGGGACAATGTGGTATTGGTGGCAATAATGCCATCCAGACCGGCGTTCACGACGACCGAGGCGACCTTGGATATTTCGGCGTCGGACAGGTCGGGGGCAATTTTCACAAAGACCGGCACGCGACTGGCCAGACTGTCGCGGGCGGTCATGACGCGATCAAGCAATGCGGCCAATGCCTCAGCCCCCTGCAGATCCCGAAGCTTTTCAGTGTTTGGCGACGATACATTGACTGTTACGAAATCCGCCGATCCGCCTGCGGTACGCACCACCTGCGCAAAATCATCGGCGCGGTCCTGACTGTCTTTATTGGCCCCCAGATTAAGGCCGACCGGTATCCCCGACGGGCGTGCAGCAAGGCGTTCCTGAACCGCCTGCGCGCCTTCGTTGTTGAACCCGAAACGGTTGATGATCGCTTGGTCTTGGGTCAGCCGGAACAGGCGGGGTTTGGGATTACCGGGTTGGGCACGTGGCGTGGCGGCTCCGATTTCTATGAATCCGAACCCAGATTTCATCAGCGATGCGATGGCTTTGCCATTTTTATCGTAACCTGCGGCCAGACCGATCGGATTGGGCAGATCAAGCCCTGCGACGGTCTGGTGCAGACGGTCGGATGTGACCGGATGTCCGTGCAAAGGGGCAAGCCCGTTGGCCAAGGCGCGGATCGACAGGTCATGTGCCTTTTCAGGGTCCATCCGGTGCAATGCGGCCAGACCCAGTTTTTCAATCAGGCTCATTCGATCTCTCCGACGTCGTGGCCTTGCGGGGTCAGGCCGATGTCGCGTGACCAAAGGATATCGGTCATGCGCAGATCCCGATAAAGATGCGGGAAAAGGTCGCCGCCGCGCGACGGTTCCCACACCAGATCATCGACCAGTGCCTGCGGATCGCAGGCCAGCAGGGTCAGATCCCCCTCTCTTCCGAAATGCTTGGACAATGTGACGCGCAACTGCGCGGCAGTCGAAAAATGGATATAGCCGTCGGTCACATCGACGGGCGCGCCGGCGGTATGGCTGTCGCGTTGCAGTTGGGCCCATTCGCCCGCACGGAAGACTTTGTATATTTGCATGGTGTTATTTGCCGAACCATTAGGCATCGGGTCAAGATGTGATTACGATGCTGCGTCGCTTCGCAGAATATTTGACCAGTGTAAGGCACTGCGTCAATCTGCGCGCGCAGACATAATAAGACCCAAAAGGAATCAGGCATGACACGAGGCCTTCTTGCAGCGGCATCCGCTATTGCGTTGTTCGCCGGAACCGCTCAGGCAGAGATGGTGCTGGACATTCTTCACACGAATGACGTCCACAGCCGGATCGAACCGATCAACGCCTATGACAGTACCTGTGATGCGGAAACCATCGCGGCGGGTGAATGTTTTGGTGGCGTTGCGCGTATTGCAACGAAAATCAACGAATTGCGTGACCAGATCAACGCGGACGGCGGCAATGTCATTGTGCTGGATGCAGGTGACCAGTATCAGGGATCGCTGTTCTATTCGACCTATAAGGGCAAGGACGTTGTCGAATTCATGAATGACATCGGCTATGATGTCATGGCGGTCGGCAACCACGAATTCGACGATGGCCCCGAAGGTCTGGCGGTTCTGACAGAAGGTGTCGATTTCCCTGTCATTTCCAGCAACCTTGACATGTCGCAGTCGGAACTGTTGTCCGGACAGGTTGATAAATACACCGTGCTGGAAGTCGGCGACCAGAAAATCGGTATCATTTCGGCACTGGCCACGGATACGGTCGAAACTTCCTCGCCCGGTCCGGATGTCATCTTTCAGGATGAGGTCGACGGGCTGAAAGCATCGGTGCAGGAACTGACCGATCAGGGTGTCGATAAAATTATCGCCCTGACCCATGTCGGCTATCTACGCGACAAAGAACTTGCCGCTGCAGTGCCGGGGCTGGACGCGGTTGTCGGCGGCCATTCGCACACCTTGCTGGGTGATATGGAAGGTGCGCTTGGTAAATATCCGACGATGATCGACGGTGCGGATGGGGTGCCTGTTCCGGTCGTAACGGCCTATGCTTACAGCAAATATGTCGGTCATCTGAAGCTGACTTTTGACGATGAAGGCGTATTAACCAAGGCCGAGGGCGAGCCGATCCTGCTGGACAATTCCGTCCCCGAGGATGAGGCGATTGCCGCCCGTGTTGCCGAAATGGCCGCCCCCATTGCCGAAGTCCGCGCCAAAGTCGTCGCGACCAGCACCGGCACCATTGATGGCGACCGGAACAATTGCCGTGCCCGTGAATGCCAGATGGGCAATCTGGTGGCGGACGCCATGCTGGACCGTGTCAAGGATCAGGGCATCACGATTGCCATCCAGAATGGCGGCGGCCTGCGATCCTCGATCGATGAGGGCGAGGTCACGATGGGTGAGGTTTATACCGTCCTGCCGTTCCAGAACACGCTGGCCACATTCCAGCTGACCGGCGAAGATATTGTGACCGCACTGGAAAACGGTGCAAGCCAGTATGACGAAGTCGCCGGTCGTTTCGCGCAGGTTGCAGGTCTGAAATACACCGTTGATCCCGCCGCTGAAGTCGATGCCCGTATCAGTGATGTCATGGTGCAGGCTGATGGCGAATGGGTGCCGATTGACCCTGCGGCCACCTATGGCGTGACCACCAACAACTATATGCGCGGTGGTGGCGACGGTTATGCGACCTTCGCGCAGAATGGCCAGAACGCCTATGATTTCGGCCCCGATCTGGCCGAGGTTGTGGCTGAATATCTTGGCGCGCAGGACAACGGATATGCGCCTTATCTGGACGGTCGTATTACCGTTAAATAACACACGTCAGGTGCCGGACATCGTGTTCGGCACCTGCGGTTCATGCCGGGCGTTGGCTTGCCCGCATCTATCGGCTATGCGGACAGCATGAGAACCGGTTTCCCCATTGCATTGCCCAGCCAGAAAATCGGCCTGTTGGGTGGATCATTCGATCCCGCCCATCAGGGTCATGTCCTGATCAGCAAGGTCGCATTGCGGCGTCTTGGGCTGGATCGGGTATGGTGGCTGGCATCGCCGGGAAATCCGCTAAAGACACATGGTCCAGCCCCCTTGGACAGCCGCATCAGCGCCGCGCGTCAGCTGATTTCCGATCCGCGAATAATTGTGTCCGATATCGAGACGCGGTTGGGTCTGCGTATGACCGCAGATACGTTGCAGGCTTTGGTCCGGATTTATCCCCAAGTGCATTTCGTTTGGTTGATGGGGTCGGACAATCTGGTGCAATTCCACAAATGGGATCGCTGGAAACAGATTGCGCAGACGGTTCCAATGGCCGTTATGGCGCGACCGGGAACGCGGCTTGCCGCACGTCATTCGGTTGCGTCACAAGTTATGAAACCCCACAGACTTCCCGAATATCGCGCCGCCGAAGTGGCGCATTTCAAAGCGCCGGCATGGGCGTTCCTGAATTTGCCGATGTCCGGAATGTCCTCTACCGCGCTTCGCCAAAAGGATAACCTATGACCTTCAATCGCCGTCGCTTTCTTGTTTCGGGTCTTGCCGCAGGGCTGGCTTCGGGCGGGGCGATGGGGCAGGGGCTGGACCAGCGGCCTCCGGTCAGGCCGGCGCCCGACCCGCGGGACATCATCGCGGGTTCCGGCTTGCCGGGGCAGGTGGGCTTTGCGCTGACCAATGCGCGTGGCGAGGCGCTGTCGCTGGGACATGCGGCCCTGAAGGTTGCCCCCGCCAGCACAATGAAGGTTCTGACATCGCTGTTCGCCTTGGACCGTCTGGGCCCTTCGCATCGCTTCCGGACAAAGATTGTCCGGTCGGGCGACATGTTGATCCTTGTCGGAGGCGGTGATCCGGTGCTGACTACGGATGATCTGGCCCAGCTTGCGGCGCAACTGGCGAATTCGGGACAAGGCCGGCCTGCGCGATTTGCTGTCTGGGGTGGGGCATTGCCGCAATTACCTGAAATCACCAACCAGCAGGCAGATTATCTGGCCTATAACCCCTCGGTTTCAGGGATCATGCTGAACTTTAACCGCGTCCATCTGGGCTGGCGGCGGGTTGGTGTCGATTACCAACTGTCGATGGAGGCGCGGGGCGCGGAACATTCCCCCCGGGCCTATACCATGACTGCGCGGCCAGCAGATCAACGCGATCTGTTCACCTATCGCAATGATGGCGAACGCGAATACTGGACGGTGTCGCGGGCGGCGATGGGGCGGAACGGCAGCCGCTGGTTGCCGGTACGCCTGCCTGAACTTTATGCCGCGGACGTGCTCCAGACGTTATGTCGTGCACGTGGCATGGTTCTGCCCACGCCCGAGGTGATAGATCATTTGCCCCAAGGCGATGTCGTAGCCTTCCATGACAGTCCGCCAGTCGAGGTGTTGATCCGCGATATGCTGAAATATTCCACCAATCTGACAGCGGAGACACTGGGATTACATGCCAGTGGTGCCAAAACCTTGGACGAATCAGCAGGGCAGATGCAGGAGTGGCTTGGCAATATCGGGCGCGGGATGCAGCTGGCCGATCATTCGGGTCTGTCGTCGGATAGCCGGATATCGGCCTTTGGTATGACGCGGGTCCTTTCGGGGCCGGGGCGTGATCTGAACCTGCAACCGCTTTTGAAACAGAACCCGCTTGTCGATGATCTGGGGCGCGATTCGTCGGCCCGCCATCTGATCGCCGCAAAAACCGGAACGCTGAACTTTGTGTCGAACCTTGCCGGCTATGTCACCACGGCAGATGGCGCCGAAGGGACGTTTGCCGTATTCTGTACCGATCCCGGGCGTCGGGACGCCAGCAAGGGGTTGGAATTGCCCGCAGGGGTCAGCACATGGACCCGTGCGGCCAAATCCTTGCAACGCGACCTGATCAGAGGCTTTGGAAAGCGGCTGGACGCTGCTTAAAGCGTGATGTGGCGAACGCGGGACGACAGTTCGATCGCTGCGGCATGCAGGCGGGAAATGTCCAGCTGGTCACGGATTTCCGCCAGCATCACGATTTCACCATCGTAAAGGCGACCATCCGCTGCACCGACGTCGCAGGCCAGCGCATAGGCGGTTTCATACAGCTTTTCCGGCAAGGCATCGCGGATCAACCCGAACATGGCGTCCAGACCGTCTTCCTCGTCGAACAGGGTCATTACGGTCTGGCTAATGGCGCGGATGCGATCTTCGTCGTAATTGGCAAAGACGGGGGCGTGATCCACCATGCGCTGGATCGCCACCAGTTCCGATGTGCGGATGGTATTATCCGACGCCGAAACGGCCACCATCACCGCGACGAGCGCATCGCAGGGTGACAGGGAAGGCAGGTCGATGGTCATAAGGATCTCCTGATAGGTTAGGCGCAAATTATTGACGATGGCGCGCGCTTTCAATAAGCCATCCGGACCCTCAGCAGGAGAAGATGATATGACCACCTTGCGCGATGCCGCAATGCAATCGAAGGCCTGGCCGTTCGAAGAGGCGCGCCGGGTGCTTAAACGGTACGAAAAGAAGGCGCCTGAAAAAGGCTATGTCCTGTTTGAGACAGGCTATGGTCCGTCGGGTTTGCCCCATATCGGCACCTTCGGTGAAGTTGCGCGCACGACGATGATCCGCCGCGCCTTCCAGCTTATCAGCGATATCCCCACGCGTCTGGTTTGTTTTTCCGACGATATGGACGGCATGCGTAAAGTGCCTGAAAATGTGCCCGATCAGGACAAGCTGCGCGAAAGCCTGCAGATGCCGCTGACCTCGGTTCCCGACCCGTTCGGCAAGTTCGACAGCTTTGGCGCGCATAACAACGCCATGCTGCGTCGCTTCCTTGACACCTTCGGGTTCGATTATGAATTCGTCAGCGCCACCGAATACTACAAATCGGGCAAATTCGACGAGACGCTGCTACGCGCCGCCGAGAAATATGACCAGATCATGGACGTCATGCTGGCCAGCCTGCGCGAGGAACGGCAGCAAAGCTATAGCTGCTTCTTGCCGATCAGCCCCACCACGGGCCGCGTGCTTTATGTCCCGATCAAGAATGTCGATGCCAAGGCGGGCACCATCACCTTCGACGACGAAGACGGAAACGAAATGACCCTGCCGGTCACCGGCGGTCAGGTGAAACTGCAATGGAAGCCCGATTTCGGCGCCCGTTGGGCCGCGCTGGACGTCGATTTTGAAATGTATGGCAAGGACCACAGCACTAATACGCCGATCTATGACCGCATTTGCGAGATCCTTGGCGGTCGCAAGCCCGAGCATTTCACCTATGAGCTGTTTCTGGATCAGGACGGGCAGAAGATCAGCAAGTCCAAGGGCAACGGCTTGTCGATCGACGAATGGCTGACCTATGCCTCGACCGAGAGCCTGTCGTATTTCATGTATCTGAAGCCGAAGACGGCCAAGCGCATGTATTTCGATGTCATCCCGAAGGCCGTCGACGAATATCACCAGCAGCTGCGCGCCTATCCCGACCAGACGCCGGAACAACAGTTGGCGAACCCCGTCTGGCATATTCACGGTGGCGATGTTCCGGAATCCGATATGGTTGTGCCGTTCCAGATGTTGTTGAATCTGGCCTCGGTTGCAGGGCAGACCGGAAAAGAGGGGCTGTGGGGCTTTATCCAGCGTTATGCGCCCGATGCCAGCCCTGAAACCCATCCGGGTCTTGATGCGGCAGCCGGATTTGCGCTGCGGTATTTCAACGATTTCGTGGCCCCCACGCGGACCTTCCGCGATCCGACCGAAGTGGAACGCCGCGCGATGGAGGATTTGGCAAGCCGTCTGGCGGCATGGGACCAGCCCGCCGATCCTGAGGCCTTGCAGACTATGGTCTTCGCCATCGGCAAAGAGCATGGGTTCGAGCCGCTGCGGACGTGGTTCTCGGGCCTGTATCAGGTGTTGTTGGGTGCGGATCAGGGGCCGCGGTTCGGCGGCTTTATCGCGCTTTACGGGATTGATGAAACCCGCAAGCTGATCGAATCGGCTTTGGCGGGTGACCTGACCAAAACCGCATAAGGATCAGGGGGTTTCGGCCCCCTTTTTCGAACGCTAGTGTTGCGCGGCATGCCGTTGCACCGGACTATGCGTTCAGCCCCCGTTAACACTTTATCAACTATTCCTTTGCGCAATATGCCGGACGGATCCTGTCCGGTTCCTATGTCGATGCAAGGGATAGC
The DNA here is from genome assembly GCF_003590715.1 of Paracoccus sp. JM45. Classification (GTDB taxonomy): domain Bacteria; phylum Pseudomonadota; class Alphaproteobacteria; order Rhodobacterales; family Rhodobacteraceae; genus Paracoccus. The sequence goes on along the minus strand of NZ_QQVY01000001.1, from coordinate 142,160 downwards.
GAATGAATATTGCGATCACCAACGGGCTTTTGCTGACACCTTCGGCCTTTCGCGCGGGGTTGGGCGTCTGGTCCAGAACCGATGGTACATCGGGCAGCCCGACTTGGGACAAGGTGGATAACGCATCGCTGGTGCCTGCCGATCAGGATTTCGGTTCCTGCTTCGAGGTGACCAAGCAGCAGACCACCACCAGCCTGCGGTTCATGGGTGAAACGCCTATGATCCCCGGTGTCTATCTGCGCGTTTCTGCGCGGGTTAAGGCGGTTGCAGGCGCGCTGGCCAGTGCGCGCATTGCCGGATGGGCCGGCAACGGGTCACGCAGCCATGTGACCGGTCTGGTCGAGGTTGGCCCCACCACCGCTATGCGCAGTTATGGCGAGATCATCGAGATAAGCGCGATTGTCGGCGTCGGGTCGCGTCAGGGTGTTGATATGTCATGGGGCACCGCACCGGTTTTCGGCCATTTCGGTGTGGATCTGGTCGGGGCGAACGGCGGTGTTTTCCGAGTCGAATCCTTGAAGATTGACGATATCACCGCCGCCTTTGTGCCATCCCTGCTGGATTGGGTGGACGTCCGTGATTTTGGTGCCGTGGGCGACGGCAAGACCAATGACCGCGCCGCTTTTCTGGCGGCGGATCAGGCCAGCGAGGGCGGTTGGGTCGTGGTACCAGATGGCGACTTCTATATTTCGGGCGATTTGTCGATCAACAGTCCAATCCGCTTTAAGGGGCGGATCAGTACACCAGCCAATACCCGTGTTGCTTTCCTGAAAAGCTTTGATTTTCCGACCTATGCCGATGCTTTCGATGATGAAACACTGGGAATGCAAAAAGCAATTCAGGCACTGCTTGGGTATACTGATCATCAATCGCTGGATCTCTGCGGTCGCCGCGTCGATCTGGACGCACCGCTGATGCTAGATCAGTTCGCCCCTGATCTGGACGGATTTTCGAACCGGCGTGTGATCCGCAATGGTGGCGTTCAGGCCAAGGCGGGGTCTGCATGGGATACAGGGCGCTGGACCAGCGTTGCGACGTATAAATCGACCAATCCGATGGTGCTGACATCGGTCGCAAACGTCGCCCAGATCGAGGTCGGCAGCCGCGTCATCGGCAGCGGCGTCGGTCGAGAGGTCTATGTGAACGCAAAAAACGTCAGCGCAGGCACATTGACCCTGTCACAGCCGCTTTATGGCGGTGCGGCAACGCGGACCTACAGCTTTGAACGCTATCGCTATCTGTTCGATTTTTCAGGCGTGCGCCAACTGGACCGGCTGAATTTTGTTGATATCGATTTTGGCTGTGAAGGCATCGCAAGCGGTATCATGCTGCCCCCCAAGGGCGAAATGATCCAGATAAAGGACTGCTATTTCACACGCCCCAAGGATCGCGGCATCACCTCGATCGGGCGGGGCTGTCAGGATATGTTGGTCGATAACTGCCAGTTCCTGTCCAATGACATGGAACTGCCCGCCCAGCAGCGCACGACGGTCGGCATCAATGTGAACGCCAATGACAGCAAAATCCGCAACAACCGCTTTGTCCGGTTCGCGCATTTTATGGTGGCCAATGGCGGCGGGCATATTATTTTCGGCAACCACTGGTTTCAGGGCGATGGTTCGGGTGAAGGGCTGCGCTATGCCGGTCTGGTCCTGACACAGCCCAACGTGCAGACCACTGTGACAGGCAATTACATCGACAATGCCTCGATCGAATGGACGAATGAACACAGCGCCTATCCGGTCTTCAGCAACAGTGAATTCAGTTTTGGCGGATTGACCGTCACAGGCAATACCTTCCTGTGTTCAAACACTGTGGCGTGGTTCACATGGATCACAGTAAAACCCTATGGCAGCGGCCATTTCGTGCAAGGTCTGAATGTCGTCGGCAATGTTTTCAAAGCGCTTTATGGCAATATCGACCGGATCGACCGAGTTGATACCTCTATCGCTGACCTGAATTATAACAGCATGCGGAACCTGCAGTTTCAGGCCAATACATTCAACGGCATCAACACCTATGTTGCCAATCCGTTGATGATACAGGTCACGCAGAACAATCCGGGGGCGAATTGGACGACCGACAACATCACCGGCTTGCCGTTTCAGGGTTGGGCAAAATCGGTGGAATCCGTTGTGACAGAGACCACATTGCAAACCTCGAATGGGACACGCGTCGACGCCAGCCCGACCGTCCAGTTCGAGGTCGGCAGCGCGCGCCGGCAGATCAGGCTGAGTTGGTCGCAACCGCTGAAAGGCCGCGTTTCGGTCTTTGTCAGGATGGATCGACCGCAGTAATTCAGGATCGGGCGCAGGGATGGAATCCTGCGCCGTTTTCTATAGCTGGTGAATTATTTACAGAATACGTATAAGAAATGTCAATTAATTGACAAATAAATCGTTTTAAAAAAAAGTGTTAACTTTATTGATGGCTTATGATTAACATTCTTCCAGACGCAGCAGCGCACCTTTGGGACAGGCGCGCATCCTGAGGGAAAATGCTGCGACATGGCCGAGAGAAGGGGATGTCATGAGCGCTGACAAAATTCAGAAATACGCGGTTCCGGCAGGTCTGGAAAACGCCCATGTCGGCCCTGACGACTATACGCGTCTATATGCCGAATCAATTAACGACCCCGAAGCTTTCTGGGGCAAAGAGGGGCAGCGGCTTGACTGGATCAAGCCCTATACCAAAGTCAAAAATACCGATTTCACTTTCGGTCAGGTCGACATCAAATGGTTCGAGGATGGCATTCTGAACGCCAGCGTGAACTGCGTCGACCGCCACCTTCCGACCCGCGCGAACCAGACCGCGATTATCTTTGAACCCGATGATCCTGAAACCCCTGCACAGCATATTACCTATGCGCAGTTGTCCGACAGTGTGAACCGCTTTGCCAATGTCCTGCTAAGTCAGGGTGTGATGCGCGGCGACCGTGTCGTGATCTATATGCCGATGATCCCCGATGCGGCCTATGCCATGCTGGCCTGTGCGCGGATCGGGGCGATCCATTCGATAGTCTTTGCGGGTTTTTCGCCTGATGCATTGGCCAATCGTGTCAACGACAGTGGTGCCAAGGTCGTCATCACCGCCGATACTGCGCCGCGGGGTGGCCGTCGGACGAACCTTAAATCCAATGCCGACGCAGCGCTGCTGCATTGCTCGGACAAAGTGCGGTGCCTTGTTGTCAAGCACACCGGCGACCAGACGACATGGATCGAAGACCGCGACGTCGATGTCAAAGCGCAGATGAAGCAGGTCAGCCCCGATTGTCCGCCGCGCCCGATGGGGGCCGAGGATCCTTTGTTCGTCCTCTATACCTCGGGGTCGACGGGTAAGCCCAAAGGGGTTGTGCATACCACCGGCGGCTATCTGGTCTATGCCGCGATGACCCATCAATACACCTTCGATTACCATGACGGCGATGTCTTCTGGTGCACGGCAGATGTGGGCTGGGTCACGGGGCACAGCTATATCATCTATGGTCCGCTGGCGAACGGCGCGACGACACTGATGTTCGAAGGGGTGCCCACATGGCCCGATGCCGGCCGCTTCTGGGAAGTTTGCGCTAAGCATAAGGTCACGCAGTTCTATACCGCACCGACGGCAATCCGCGCGCTGATGGGCAAAGGGCCGGAATTCGTTCAGGGCCATGACCTGTCCAGCCTGCGTATTCTGGGAACGGTGGGCGAACCCATCAACCCCGAGGCTTGGAACTGGTACAACGATCATGTCGGCCAAGGGCGCTGTCCCATCGTTGACACATGGTGGCAGACCGAAACCGGCGGCCATCTGATCACGCCGCTGCCCGGTGCGACGGAAACCAAGCCCGGTTCGGCCACGGTGCCGTTCTTTGGTGTCAAACCAGAGGTTCTGGACCCTGCCACCGCAGAACGACTCGACGGCAACGGGGTCGAGGGTGTGTTGTGCATTGCCGACAGCTGGCCCGGCCAGATGCGGACCGTCTGGGGCGATCACCAGCGCTTTATGGAGACGTATTTCCAGCAATATCCCGGTTACTATTTCACCGGTGATGGCTGCCGTCGGGACGAAGACGGCTATTACTGGATCACCGGTCGCGTCGATGATGTCATCAATGTCAGCGGCCACCGCATGGGCACTGCCGAGGTCGAAAGCGCCCTTGTTGCCCATGAAAAGGTCGCCGAGGCTGCGGTGGTCGGATACCCGCATCAGGTTAAGGGGCAGGGCATCTATGCCTATGTCACGCTGATGAACGGGATCGAGCCTTCCGACGAATTGCGCGCCGATCTGGAAAAATGGGTGCGCACCGAAATCGGACCGATTGCAAAACCCGACCTGATCCAATGGGCACCCGGTTTGCCCAAGACACGGTCGGGCAAGATCATGCGCCGCATCCTGCGCAAGATCGCGGAAAACGACTATGGCGCATTGGGCGATATCTCGACCCTGGCGGAACCGGAAGTCGTCGATGAATTGATCGAAAACCGCATGAACCGCGGCTGAGATCGGTAGGGGCGGCCACGCTGCCGTCCCGAAACCTGCTCTGGCGGACCCGCCACGCACAGAGCATGGAACAAGGCCAAGGCGGATCGACATGTCTGAACAGGGAGGACCTAGGGACATGAGTGACCGACAATCTTCGAATGCTTATTGGCAGGCCAATCTTCGCATCATCTATGGCTGTATCGCCGTTTGGGCGCTGGTGTCATATGGTGCGGCGATCCTTTTCCGCCCGCTGCTGAAATCCATTCCGGTCGGAGGAACGGACCTGGGTTTCTGGTTTGCGCAGCAGGGATCGATCCTGTGTTTCATCGTGCTGATCTTTTTCTATGCTGCACGCATGAACAAGCTGGACGCCGAATACGGCGTGGATGAGTGAGGATGCGCAGATGAGCCAGTTTACACTTAACCTGCTGTTTATCGGCGCCTCTTTCGCGCTGTATATCGGTATTGCCATCTATTGCCGTGCGAAATCCACGGCTGAATTCTATGCTGCGAACCGGGGTGTCAGTCCGGTCATGAACGGCATGGCGACCGCTGCCGACTGGATGTCGGCTGCGTCATTCATTTCGATGGCCGGTCTGATCGCTTTTACCGGCTATGACAACTCGACTTACCTGATGGGGTGGACGGGTGGCTATGTGCTGCTGGCGTTGCTGCTGGCACCCTATCTGCGGAAATTCGGCAAGTTCACCGTGCCGGAATTCATCGGCGACCGTTTCTATTCGCCGACCGCGCGTATCATCGGCGTGATCTGCCTGCTGATCGTGTCGATCACCTATGTGATCGGCCAGATGACGGGCGTCGGGGTGACATTCTCGCGCTACCTCGAGGTGTCGAATTCCACCGGTCTGTGGATCGGTGCGGCGTTGGTCTTCTGCTATGCGGTTCTTGGCGGCATGAAGGGCATCACCTATACGCAGGTCGCCCAATATGTCGTGCTGATCACCGCCTATACAATTCCGGCGATCTTCATTTCGCTTCAGCTGACCGGTAACTTCCTGCCGCAGCTGGGATTGTTCGGCACCCATGAAGGATCGGGCACGGCCTTCCTTCTTAAGCTGGATCAGGTCGTCACGGATCTGGGCTTCCGTGAATATACCGCGCATCACACATCCACGCTGGATATGGTGTTGTTCACCATGGCCCTAATGATCGGCACGGCGGGTCTGCCGCATGTCATCATCCGCTTCTTTACCGTTCCCAAAGTCTCGGACGCGCGTAAATCGGCTGGCTGGGCGCTGGTGTTCATCGCGCTGCTTTACACGGTCGCACCTGCGGTCGGGTCGATGTCGCGTTTTAACCTGACGGCGACGATGTGGCCGGGTGCGCGTACGGGCGATACCTATAGCCAGCCCGCCGTCTCGCTGGACAGCATCCAGAATGATGCCGATAAAGCGTGGATGCGGAACTGGCAGGTCACCGGTCTTCTGAACTGGGAAGACAAGAACGGCGATGGCCTGATCCAGTATTACAATGACACCGCCGCCCCCGAAGGCCCCTTGGCCGCCACCATCGAGGAACAGAACCTGCAAGGAAACGAGCTGGTCACTGTGAACAACGACATCATGGTGCTGGCCAACCCCGAAATCGCCAACCTTCCCGGTTGGGTGATCGCGGTGGTTGCAGCCGGTGGTCTTGCTGCCGCGCTGTCAACGGCGGCGGGTCTGCTGCTGGCGATTTCAGGTGCTGTCAGCCACGATCTGATCAAGGGCACGCTGCGTCCGAACATCAGTGAAAAGGGTGAACTGATGGCCGCGCGTGTGTCGATGGCGCTGTCCATTCTGGTGGCGACGATCCTTGGTCTGAACCCGCCGGGCTTTGCGGCGCAGACTGTGGCGCTGGCCTTTGGCCTTGCGGCAAGCTCGATCTTTCCTGTGCTGATGATGGGCATCTTTTCGAAGACCATCACCAAGGAAGGCGCGATTGCGGGGATGCTGGCGGGGATCATCGCGACCCTTGTCTACATCTTTACCTACAAGGGTTGGCTGTTCATCGGCGGCACCAACATGTTGGAGGATACGGCAGCGAACTGGCTGTTCGGTATTTCGCCCGCATCGTTCGGGACTGTCGGCGCGCTGATTAACTTTGTGGTCGCGTATCTTGTGTCGCAAGCGACCGAAAAGCCCCCCGCCGAGGTGCAGGATTTGGTGGAATCGATCCGTGTCCCACGCGGTGCCGGCAGTGCGGTCGATCACTGATAAACCCGCCGCGCCCCTGTTCGTGGGGCGCGGCATCCCAACCGCAAAGGTTTTAGGGTGATGACGCAAAGCATCGTCGATTTCATCGCCACCGTGCATCCCTATGACAGCCTGCCGCAGGATGAGCTGATGCGTGTTGCCAGCTTTTTCAGCCGCAGAATATATGACGCCGACGCCCTGATCTATCAGCTGGGCGAACGCCTGCCGGGGTTGTACTTGATCGAAAGCGGCGCTGTGACGGTCACCGACCGCAATGGCGACATTGTCTCGCAATTGGGGGCGCGCAATTCATTTGGCGAACGCGGGTTGCTGCGGGACGGAGTGGCGGTGACATCGGCCCGCGCATCAGAACAGGCGCAGGTGCTGATGTTGCCGCGCGAACAGGTGACGGGTCTGATTGAACGCCACCGCGTTGTGGCGCGGTTCTTTGACCGGTCCGGCACTCGCGGGTCCGATATGGCGACGTTAAAGGTCGCGGACCTTTTGTCGGGCAAGCCGGTCAGTTGCGCCCCTGAAACCCCCATCATCGACGCGGCCCGTATGATGCGCGACGGCCGTATCAGCAGCCTTGGCATCACCATTGGCGATGAGCTGATCGGGCTGGTGACCATTCGTGATATGTCCAACCGCGTGGTGGCCGAGGGGCGCGATATGCGCCAGCCCGTCGAAACCATCATGACCCGCGATCCGGTAACGCTGTCGCCATCTGCCCTTGGGCATGACGTGCTGAACATCATGGTGGAACGCCGCGTGGGCCATCTACCCGTGGTCGAGGGCGGTCGCTTTGTCGGTATGATCAGCCAGACGGATCTGACCCGTGTTCAGGCTGTGTCCACCCCCGCCCTGATCCGTGACATTGCCTTGGCCGATAGCGTTGCTCAGATGGCCCGCGTCACGGCCCGCATTCCCGAACTGCTGACGCAACTGGTGCAGGCCCGCCAACGGCACGAAGTGATCACCCGCATGATCACCGATATTGCCGATGCCGTGACGCGACGCCTGTTGGATCTGGCGCAGGCCAGCTTGGGTGAACCGCCCGCACCTTTTTTATGGGCGGCCTGCGGATCGCAGGGGCGGCAGGAACAGACCGGCGTCAGCGATCAGGACAACTGTCTGATCCTTGCGCCCGATGCCGACCCTGACCACCCGTGGTTCCGCGATCTGGCGCAGATGGTCTGCGACGGCCTGAATGCCTGCGGCTATGTCTATTGTCCGGGCGATATGATGGCCTCGAACCCGCGCTGGCGTCAGCCGGTGGATGTGTGGCGCGGCTATTTCAACGACTGGATCGCCCATCCATCCCCCGAGGCGCAGATGCTGGCCTCGGTCATGTTCGACCTGCGGGCGATCGGCGGGGATGTCAGCCTGCTGGACGCATTGCACAGCGATACGCTGGATCAGGCATCGCAAAATTCCATTTTTGTTGCGCATATGGTCGCCAATTCGCTGAAACACCGCCCGCCTTTGGGCCTGATCAGCGGCTTTTCGACAATCCGGTCCGGACAGCATCGCCACCATATCGATATGAAGCATAATGGTGTGGTGCCGGTCACCGATCTGGCGCGCGTCTATGCGCTGCAAGGCCGGATCAAGGCCGTCAATACCCGCGCCAGACTGGAAGATGCCGAGGCCCGCGGCGTGATTTCTGCCAGCGGCGGTCGCGACCTGCTGGCCGCCTATGACATGATCCAGACCACGCGGCTGGAAAATCAGGCGCATCTGATCAAGGCCGGTCGTCAGCCGGATAACTATCTGTCCCCCGCGGATCTGCCCGATCTGGACCGCAGCCACCTGCGCGACGCATTTGTTGTGGTGCGGTGGATGCAATCGGCGGTGGGACATGGAAAGGGAATGTTGGCATGAATGGTATCGGAACAGATCTGCTGGGCGTGATTGCAGTCGGCATCGGGATGGCCGCCGTCCTTTATGCGGGCATGCATGCCATCCGGCGCGCCGGATTTTCACCCGCGCCATGGCTGCTGCCTGCGGGGATCGGTCTGTCAATGGTCGTTTATTCCGTCTATAACGATTACAGCTGGTATTCCCGCGCGGTCGATCAACTGCCCGATGACGCACAGGTTCTGCTGGTCGGGCGCGATAAACAGCCTTGGGCGCCTTGGACCTATCTTGTGCCAGTTGCCATGCGTTTTGCCGCCCTTGATCCCGCCAGCATCAGCGATGCCCCGCAGGGAACGCGCAACGCGCAGATCATGCTGGTGGAACGTCGGGGCCAGACGGTGATTGTCCCGCAGGATTTCGACTGTGATGGCCAGCGCATCCGCCCCGCGCGGGGTGAATGGACAGCGGCCCAACCCGACGATCCGGCCTATGCCGCCGTCTGCATGGACGGAGCGGGAAATGGCTGACATTCTGGTCGTCGAGGATGAGGATAACATCGCCGTCGCGCTGGACTTCCTGTTGACCCGCGACGGCCATAAACACGCGCGGCTGGCCACCGGCAACGGGGCGGTTGACTATATACGCCGCCAGCGTCCGGATCTGGTGCTGCTGGATGTGATGTTGCCCGATGTTTCGGGCTATCAGATCGTGCAAGAGGTGCGCGCCGATCCCGATCTGGCTGCGATCAAGGTGCTGATGATGACGGCGCGGGGATCGGTCGTTGAACGCCGCAAGGGGTTGGCCCTTGGCGCGGATGGTTTCATCGCCAAACCGTTCGAGCTGGCCGAGTTGCGCACCGAAATGGCCCGCCTTTTGGCTCCATGCTGACGCATCTGTCCCTGCGCTTGCGCATTCTGCTGCTGTTCGCCGGTCTTGGGGCGCTGTCGCTGGTGATGGCGGGGATGGGACTGATGGTTCTGGCCAGAACCGCGGCGCTCAGCGATCCCGACCCGCTGATTCAGGGCACGATGATTGCGGGCTTTGGCATTACCGCGGGGGTGGTCGGCATCTGGTTCCTGTTCGATCTGCACCTTGCCCAACCGCTGGAACGGCTGGCCGGTGCCTTGCGGACAGGACATGCCCCTGACGATGCCACGGCGCGCTATCTGGCCGATCTTGGTCCTGCCGCCCGTGATGCAGCCCGCGCAAGGGCGCAGGCCGATCAGGCATTGGCCGATGCAATCCGCGCACATGCCGAAGAACAGCAGGCCGAGAAATCCAGCCTCGAATCCATTCTCGCAGATTTCGGGGCAGGGGTTGTGATGACCGACCTGCACGGGCGGGTGATCTTCTATAATGCCAGCGCATCGGGGTTTCTGCCGGGGTTGGCGCTGAATCGCCCGCTGGACCGGCACCTGCATTCAGGTGCGCTGGATGCCGCCAGAGTGCGCCTGCAGGCGGGGGCCGAGGCGACAGATTTCGGTTGCCTGACATCCGAGGGTACGCGCCTTTCGGGCCGTTTGCGCGCCATGCCGGACGGGCAGCTGCTGATCCTGCGTGATCGCCACGTCGAACGCCCCGCACCCCGCGCGACGCTGGAAGCACTTCGCCGCCATGCCTCGACCCTTGTGCCGATGCTGGGGGCGCTGGATGGCCCCATCCCCGACGCGCTTGCCGCCGCTATTAGTGCCGAGGGGCAGGGCCTTGCAGATACCACCCGTGAATTGTCACGCATTCTGGCCAGCGAAGCCCCGACAGGCACCGCCACCCTGACCGAGCTGACCGCAGGGTTGTCCGCGAAAAACACCCTGCCGCCCGTGATGTTTCAGGCAGATGCGGGCCAGATGAATGCGCTGCTTCTTGCGCTGGATCAGGCGCTGCAGGGGCAAGGGATTGATGCCCATGCCGCGATCCACCCCGATCAGGGTGACCAGCTGCGGATCACGTTGGAATGGCAGGGCGATCCGGTCCTGATCGACCGGCTGGACGCATGGTTGTCACTGCCGCCCGATCCGATGCATCCCGATCAAAGCGGCGCCGACATCTTGGCCCATCATGGCACGGGCATCTGGCCTGAAACGCAGGACGGGATCGCGCGTCTGGTCATGCCCCTTGGAACTGTTCCGGCGGCGGTCTCTGGCAGTGGCGTAACCTATGATTTCGCGCTGGCGGCCAAAGGTGTCGCCTCGACCCGACTGGCGGATCTGACATGCGTGGTCTTTGATACCGAAACGACGGGGCTAAGCGACCATGACGCCATCGTGCAGATCGCCGGCCTGCGCCTTGCCCGTGGCCGCCTGACAGGGGAAAGGTTCGAAACCCTGATCAATCCGGGCCGGCCTATCCCGCCTGCCTCGACCGCGATCCACGGGATTACCGATGCGATGGTGGCAGATGCGCCAGACCTGACCGCGGCACTGACAGCCTTCCGGCATTTTTGCGATGACGATGTACTGGTCGCCCATAATGCCCCCTTCGATATGGGCTTCCTGCGTCGCGCCGCCGCTGAAACCGGCGCGCATTTCGACAATCGGGTGCTGGACACGGTCTTGCTGTCTGCCATGGTCTGGGGCCATTCGGCGGTTCATAGCCTTGACGCGCTGACCGAACGCCTTGGTATCACCATTCCGGCTGAAGACCGCCATACCGCCATGGGTGATACTGTCGCCACAGCGCAGGCCTTCCTGCGGCTGATCCCCGCGCTTCAAGCCAAAGGCATCCAGCGATTCGAAGAAACCGTGGTCGAAGCCCGCCGCCACCGTCGGTTGATCGAGGATGCGAATTCCGCCTAAAGCTCTATCTGCGGTGCGTCCGGGTCAATCGGTATATCGGTTTCAGATGGATCGGTCAGATCGCGCAGACTGTCGCCAAGCGGCGGCGCTGGTGGTGCATCCGCGCGACGGCGAATGATAATGTCGCCGTTTTCCTGCCGCGGCGGTGGGTGATAGTTTTCCAGATCATCCACCAGTACCGCCAGATCCTTCAGCACCGGTGCCATCTGTTCCAAAGCGCCAGACAGGTTATTCAACTGCGGCACATCATCCTGCATCAAATTTCGAAAGAACCCCTGAAACCCGCGCTGGATCAGGCCACCTTCCGCTTCGGGTTCGGCAGCGACAGGGGAGGCGGCCAGAATACCGGCCAAAGCAAGGGCGGTCATATGTTTCATTGTGAAGACATGGGGGCGGATCGCCCGCGACACAAGTTCGGTTCTAGGCTGCGCCCTGTTGCGACGATGCGTGGTGCATATTGCGGAAATTTTCCCACGCTTCGTTCAAACGGCGCGTACGGGCCTCGGCAAGACGGATCGCCTCGGGGGGCAGGCCGCGACCGATGGCGCGGTCGGGATGCGATTCGCGGATTAATTCGCGCCAGCGCTTGCGCGCCTCGGCCAGCGGGGTGTCGGGTTTAACGCCCAACATCTGGCAGGGCGGGCAGCTGGCCTTGGGATCATGACGGTGACGGATTTCCGTCATTTGTGCCGCTGTCAGACCGAAAATGCGCGCAACTTCGTCCATAAACAGGATTTCGGCTTCGTGCAGATCGCCATCGGCAAGGGCGATGATCATCAACCCTTCCATCACATCGACCAGCACCGGATCGCCCGCTTGGAACATCGAAGCGATGCGCCGTGCCCATGCGTCGAAACCTGCAACATCCTGACGCGCCAGATCGAACACACGGGCAGCGTTCTTTTCTTCGGCGCGGGGAATGACGAAAACACGGCGGAAGGCCGCAACCTCGGACCGGTCAACGCGACCGTCGACCTTGGCCAGCTTTGCCCCAAGCGCAATCACCGCGATGGTAAAAGCGACCGAGCGTTCGGGCGGCACCGCCGCAGGGGCCGTGCCCAAAAAGGCTGCCAGCCGGTCACCAATCCGCTGCCAGAAGCTGCGCGGCTTTGGCAATTCGGGGCAGGGACCGTAACAGGTCTCGGGGGTTGTACAGCATTCCATGGGGTCAGTTTAACGGCATATGACGGGTTGCGATAGGGGCAGGTTGTCACGCAAAACCGCTGTCTAAGGGGCCAGATCCTTGCCCATCAACACAAGGTCGTGAAATTCGCCGAACTTCCAGCCTGCAAAGGGAACGCGTCCGTATTCCTGATACCCCATCGCCTGATGGAACAGGACCGAGGCCGTGTTCGACGCCGTAATTGCCCCTATCATCATGCGGTAATGATGCTGGCGGGCGTGATCTTCGATAGCATTCAGCAGCATGCGACCGATACCCGCACCACGATACTGTGGCGCCGCGTGGATGGTATGTTCCATACATCGCGCGTAGCCAATTCCGGCGCGAAACTGCGAATAGGTCGCAAATCCGGCGATCTCTCCGTCAATATCGGCAACCATGAACGCCAGAGCGGACGACGGGCGTTCAAGGATCAAAGCAGCCACTTCGTCGTGGCTGCGTTCGGTCGGTGAAAAGCTGATTGGTGTGTCGCGGATGATTGGGTTCCAGATGGATGCGATCCCTGCCGCATCCAGTGGTGTCGCATCACGCAACACGGGCCGTGTTATCCGCGGTGGCATCCGTCCGCCAGACTACGGATAAAATCAAGGATTTCCGGCACAGGACGACCTTCGCCGATCTGCTTGACGATCGCGCTGCCGACGACACATCCGTCTGCCACGCTGGCGATGTCCTGCGCTGCATCGGGTGTGGAAATGCCAAAGCCGACAACGACCGGCAATCCGGCCGCGGCGCGGATACGGGCAACCTCGGGGGCGACATCCGCGGCATTGGCAGCGGCACCACCGGTGATGCCCGTGACGCTGACGTAATAGACAAACCCCGAGGTATTCTTGACCACCGCGGGCAGGCGCTTGTCATCCGTCGTCGGTGTCGCCAGCCGGATAAAGTTCAGACCCGCATCGGTGGCAGGCAGGCACAGTTCGCTGTCTTCTTCGGGCGGCAGATCGACGATGATCAGGCCGTCCACACCTGCCTCTGCGGCATCGGTCAGGAATTGCGTCACGCCACCGGTCCGCGCATAGATCGGATTATAATATCCCATCAGCACCACGGGCGTGGTCGTGTCTTCCTCGCGGAAGCGGCGCAGGATATCCAAAGTGCGCGTCACGCTGCCACCTTGGGCCAATGCGCGCTGGCCCGCGGCCTGAATGGTGCCACCGTCGGCCATGGGGTCGGTGAACGGCATCCCCAGCTCGATGATATCAACACCCGCCGCCGGCATGCCGCGCATGATTTCCAGCGCCGTGCCATCATCCGGATCAGAGGCCATCATATAGGCCACGAAGGCTTTCTTGCCCTCGGCCTTCAGTGCCGCAAATCTGTCGTCAATTCTGGTCATATCTGCCCCCGAACGTCTTTTGCCCAGAAGTAGCCGCCTTAAGGCACGGGCGCAATGCGCCGCGGGCTGGACTTAAAAGGCGCGGACGCGTAACAGACGCCGGAATTCAGATAAAAAGGGTGCTGTCATGGGTTTTCGCATGGGGATTGTCGGGCTGCCGAATGTCGGCAAGTCCACGCTGTTTAACGCTTTGACGCGCACTGCCGCCGCGCAGGCCGCAAATTTCCCGTTCTGCACAATCGAACCGAACGTGGGCGAGGTTGCGGTCCCCGACCGTCGTCTTGATACGCTGGCTGATATTGCGGGCAGCAAGCAGATCATTCCGACGCGGATCACCTTTGTCGATATCGCCGGTCTGGTCAAAGGCGCCAGCAAGGGCGAGGGTCTGGGCAACCAGTTTCTGGCCAACATCCGCGAAACTGACGCCATCGCCCATGTGCTGCGCTGTTTCGAAGATGGTGATGTGACCCACGTCGAAGACCGCGTCGATCCCGTCGCCGATGCCGAGATCATCGAAACCGAGCTGATGATTTCCGACATGGAATCGATCGAGCGTCGCTTGGCCAATATTGCCCGCAAGCTGAAAGGTGGCGATAAAGAAGCCGCCGCACAGGAACGCCTGTTGAAAGAGGCGCTGGCCGCCTTGGAACAGGGCAAGCCCGCGCGTACGCTGAAGATCGACGAAGATGATCAGAAGGCATGGGACATGCTGCAACTGCTGACCGCAAAGCCGGTGCTGTTTGTCTGCAACGTGGCCGAAGACGAAGCCGCCAATGGCAATGCGCTGTCCGAAAAGGTCCGCGAAATGGCCGAGGCGCAGGGTGCGGGTCATGTCGTTATCTCGGCGAAGATCGAGGAAGAGATCAGCCAGCTGAACGCCGAAGAAGCCGAAATGTTCCTTGGCGAAATGGGTCTGGAAGAAGCTGGTCTGGATCGCCTGATCCGCGCAGGTTACGGCTTGCTTGGCCTGCAAACCTATTTCACCGTCGGCCCGAAAGAGGCCCGTGCATGGACCATTACCAAAGGCACGCTTGCACCGCAGGCAGCCGGGGTGATCCATGGTGATTTCGAAAAGGGCTTCATCCGCAGCGAAACAATCGCCTATGACGATTATGTTGCAGGCAAGGGTGAAGCCGGCGCGAAAGAGGCTGGCAAGCTGCGCGTCGAAGGCAAGACATACGAGGTAAAGGACGGTGACGTCCTGCACTTCCTGTTCAGTTCCTAAGGGGGGCGTCGCCCTGTATTGAAACCAAAAAGGCCCCGCAGATTTGCGGGGCCTTTTTGGTTAGGCAGTATGGTTCAGTTCGCGATGACGGTGCATTCCTGCGACTGGGTCTGCATTCTTTCGCAGGCCAGCTGTGCCATCGCTTTGCTAAGGTTCAAAAAGCGCGGCTCGAACCCGCGGTTGGTGTCGGCAACATGGCGGCGGGCGCCGCTGAACGTGCTGCCGTTCTGCAATGCCTTGCTGATCAGCACATTTTCAGCCGAGGCTTTCGACCGGTACATGCCAAGGGATACGCCCCAATTACGACCGCTATCGGCGGGACGGCTGACCACCTCCAGCTCCTCGACGGGGGTGCGGTCGCCTTCGCCCATTGCGGCCAGAATGACCGTTTCCGAACGTGGCTTGGGCGCATGCGAACTGTCCAGCAGCATGTCTTCGGCCAAGGCTTCACGGATCGGGGCGGGTTCAGGTGTCGGCGCCGCCTGCGAAATATCCGCCGTGCTAGCACTGCGGCGCGGGGACCGCAGCGGACGTTTCGACGCTGCAAGAACCGGTGCTGCAAGGCTGGGCGAGGCTGCGGGTGCATCATCTGATGCGACAGCATTTGCAACGGCTTGCTCAACAGCCTGATTCTGGCTGCCAGGACGCGCCTTGGGGCGCATGCTGCTGGCCAGATCGGTGCTTTTGCCTAATTCGACACCGGCTGTGGCTTTGGCCAAAGCCTCTGTCAGGTTCATTGTCGGGGCAGAGGCAACGACCGTGGATGCGGCAGCCGCAGGACGGGTCGATGGCGGGGGCGATGCTTCCAGCACAAGACGCTGCGGTTCGGGGCTGGTCGCTGCGGGGGTCGGTTCGACCTGTGCCCGGCGCGTGGTGGTCTGTGCCAGCAGCCGCGGCTTGGAAGGGCGGGTTTCGCGGACACGGTCGGGAACGCGGGTAAAGCTGCTGTCCAGCAGTTCCGACATGACCTGATTGCGATGCGCGGTCGAGGTTCCGCCAAAGACGGTCGCAATCAGACGCTTGTTTCCACGCTGCGCTGATGCCGTCAGGTTGAAACCTGCTGCCCGCGTATATCCGGTCTTGATCCCATCAGCACCTTCATAGGCATCCAGAAAGCGGCGGTTGGTCGAGGAGACCTGCGCGATTCCCGCATCCGCCGAACGGCGTGAGAAGATGTTGTAATACTGTGGGAAGTCATAGAACAGATGGCGGCCAAGAATGCTCATATCATGGGCACTTGAATAGTGACCTTCCAGCGTCAGACCGTTCGCATTGCGGAATTGGGTGTTGTTCATCCCCAAAGCGCGGGCCATCTGGGTCATGCGGCGGGCAAATTCATCCTCGGATCCCGCGATGCCTTCGCCGATGGCGGTGGCTGCGTCATTGGCCGATTTGATCGCTGCGGCGCGGATCAGATAACGCAATTCGATCTGCTGGCCTGCGCGCAGACCCAGCTTTGATGGCGGTTCAGCCGCAGCGTTGGACGATACGGTGAACTTGGAATCAAGCCTGATCTGGCCGCTTTCGATGGCCGTGAAGGCCAGATAAAGCGTCATCATCTTGGTCAGGGATGCCGGATGAAGCCGTGTGTCGGCGTTCTGCGTATAGATGGGCTGGCCTGTGCGTGCGTCCATCACATAAGCGGCGAAGGGGGCTGCGGCGGCGGGAAGGCCCAGCAGCAACACGGCAAGCAGGGCATGGCTCCACAGCCGGAATGCGGTAAGGATTCGGGTCACTGTCGCTGTCTTTCTGCCTCATGCGGGCCTGTCGTTTGTCGCATGCCCGTCGTTAATCAACCCATAATAGCACGGCAGTTTTATTCCGGAAACCGCGCATTCAAGTAATTTATCGCGAAGTTGGAACTGTCATCGCGACAGATGCGGGGGTGGGGGGCTTTTATCCGCGCCAGTTTGCGCTATATTTTGCAGATGCAATGCCCGATCCGTCGGGCAACCTTTCGTTGCAGCACCAAATGGATGACCTTAGCCACGATGACGCATTGGATGACCGATCCCGACACGCCTGACGATGATTTCGATCTTGCGGTCAAGCCGCGGACGCGGTCCCAGCGTCCGCCCATGTATAAGGTGCTGCTGCTGAACGACGACTTTACGCCGATGGAATTTGTCGTGCATGTGCTGGAACGCCTGTTCCACCTGACCCATGCCCAAGCCATCGAGATTATGCTGACCGTGCATCGCAAGGGTGTCGCCGTGGTGGGCGTCTTTTCACATGAGGTGGCCGAAACGAAGGTCGCCCAGGTGATGGAACTGGCACGCCGCCAGCAGCACCCCCTGCAATGCACCATGGAAAAAGAGTAATTACGTGACAAATCCAAGATTGGATCTGGCCTTTCCGGACGGCGCTCCGGAGGGTGAAGTACTATTTTTCGGCGCAGCAGCAGCCGATGATCTGTCACCGCTGGACCCGCAGCGTATGCTGATCGTTCAGGGCAATTTTGCCGAATATGACGGCTTGTCCACCCGCGGCTATCGCGTTGCGACCGATGCCACCGGCAGCTTCGATCTGGCCGTCGTCCGTCTGTCGCGCGCCAAGGCCGCATCAAGGGCGCGTATTGCCGATGCGGCTGGTCGGTTGTCTGCCGGTGCGTCGATGTGGATCGACGGTCAAAAGACCGATGGTGTCGACGCGATGGTCAAGGAATTGCGTAAGCTGGCCCCTGTGACTGATGTGCACAGCAAGGCGCATGGCAAGATATTCCGTGTTGAAATTCCCGCCGGTGAATGGCTGCCCGAAGATTGGGCAAGCCGTGAAACCGATGCTGCGCCAGGCTTTATCACCCTGCCGGGCGTTTTTTCGGCGGACGGGATCGATCCGGGATCACAGATGCTGGCGGATCACCTTCCTGAAAAACTGCCGACGCGCATGGTTGATCTGGGCGCTGGCTGGGGCTGGCTGTCCGCGCAGGTTCTGGCCCGCCCCGGCGTCGAGGTGTTGCATATGGTCGAAGCCGACCATGCCGCCATCGAATCCGCCCGCAAGAATGTCACCGATCCGCGCGCCAAGTTCCATTGGGCCGACGCGCGCGATTTCCGTCTGCCCGATCCGGTGAACGGCATCGTCATGAACCCGCCTTTCCATGAAGGGCGTCAGGCCGATCCCAAGCTGGGGGCGGCATTCATCGCGACTGCTGCGCGTTTGCTGACCGGTGCGGGCAAGCTGTGGATGGTGGCCAACCGCCATCTGCCCTATGAAACCGTGCTGTCGCAATATTTCGGTCAGGTCCATGAAATCGGCGGCGATACCCGCTTCAAGATCATCGAGGCAACAGCTGCTGGCAAAGGCTCGGCCAGCAAGGGTGCTGCCGCCAAATCCGGTACAGCAAAAGGTCGCCGCAGATGAGCATGTCGGTTCAGGGCAAAGTTGCCATTGTGACAGGCGCTGCACGCGGTGTCGGTCTGGCCATCGCCCGCCATCTGGCCGAACGCGGTGCATCGGTCATGTTTGCGGACAATGACGAAGCTGCCCTGAATTCGGTCATTTCGGATTATCACGACGACCAGACGCAAGTGCGTCGTTTTGCGGGCAATATGTCCGAAAAACTGTGTATGGCCAATTTGTTATCGGCAACTCTTGATGCCTTCGACCGTGTGGATATTCTGGTGAACGCGCATCGCTTTGTACGCAACAGCGATCCGTTGGACACTGATATGGACGCGCTTGAAGAAATGCTGCGCCAGAATATGCTGGCCGGTTTGCGCCTTTCGCAGATCGTCGCCAAACGCATGATCAAACAGGCCGAGGGTGAAGGTCCGACTGCCCAGACAGGTGCCATCGTCAATATCTCGACCTTGGCTGCGCGGCGTCCGGTGCCGACGATGCTGGGATACTCCATCGCTTGCGCGGCGCAGGAACAGGCAACGCGGGGGCTGGCGCTGGCTTTGGCCGAACACCGCATCCGCGTGAACGGTGTCAGCTTCAGCAGCGTCATGTCGCATGAATTGCAATGCGCCTTGAAGGAAGACCCTGAAAAGCGCGCCCAGATCATTGCGGGCACGCCACTTGGGCGCATTGCCCCGGCAGATGAATTGTCCGAGGCGGTGCATTATCTTGTCAGCGATGGCGCGCGTTTCGTGACCGGCCAGATTTTGACCGTGGATGGTGGCCGCAGTCTGGCCGATCCGGTCACGGCGCAGATCCTTTAGGCTGCTTCCTCGGGATAGGCGGTGCGACAGGCGTCCACCGCCGCCTTGGCGCGCGTGGCCAAGGCCTTTTGCCGTTCCGCCAGATTGTCACGCTTGCGGGTTTCCGAGGCCGGATCGATCGGCACGCGGTAACGTTCGTTGTCTACGTAATCCCGCCAGCAGGTATAGGTTCTGACGTATTCCTCGCCGTTTTTGTCGCGGCGGCGCTGTCGGCATTGCGACGGACGGCTGCGGACAACCTGCCGTTCCTGCCATGCATAGCCCCGCGACAAATTGCCCTCGACCTGCGCCAACAGGCGACTGACGGTGCGGTATTCATCGGTATTGCGTGAAATGCAGCGTTCCTGCGGCGTGGCGCAGGCCGCAAGACCAAAGGGCAGGGCGATCATCAGGGCAAGGGTAGTGTTGCGGGGCATCGTCGCTCTCATTACAGCAGGTAACGGATGCTAGCCGCAGCAGAGGTGGCTTTGCAAATCACATATGAGGGCCGACATGGACGAACAGCGCCGCCAAGCCGCAGATTGGTTCAAGCAACTTCGTGACCGGATCGTCACCGCATTCGAAAAGCTTGAGGATCAGGGATCAGGCAGCGAACCTGCAGGCCGGTTCGAAGTCACCCCGACGACCCGCGACAATGATGGCGGCGGCGGTTTGATGTCGGTGATGCGTGGCGGACGGGTTTTCGAAAAGGTCGGTGTCAACTGGTCCGAGGTTCACGGAACCCTTGCCCCGCGCGCCCAAGCGGCCATGGCGGCACGCGGCGTTCCGGGCATGGATCAGGACCCGCGCTTCTGGGCCAGCGGCATCAGCCTTGTCGCGCATATGCAAAACCCCCATGCGCCCGCAGTCCATATGAACACCCGTATGTTCTGGACCCCCGGTGCGATGTGGTTCGGGGGCGGTGCCGATTTGAACCCCTGTATCGAATACGCAGAAGATACGGCGCATTTCCATGACACTCTGCGCGATGCCTGTGCCGTGCATGGCGCGGATTACTATGACCGGTTCAAGGCATGGGCGGATGAATATTTCTTCATCCCGCATCGCGGTCGCGCGCGTGGTGTTGGCGGCATTTTTTATGATGATCTAAACACCGGCGACTGGCAGGCCGATTTCGACTTTACCCGCGCCGTGGGCGAGGCGTTCCTGCCCGCCTTCCTGCCATTGGTGCAAAAACGCATGGCCACGGATTGGACCGATGCGGATAAGGATACGCAATTGGTGCATCGCGGGCTCTATGCCGAATATAATCTGGTCTATGATCGCGGGACCAAATTCGGGCTGGAAACCGGCCACAACCCCGATGCGGTATTGATGAGCCTGCCACCACTGGCCAAATGGGTCTGACGGAAATTTAAAAAGCCCCCCTGCATCGGCAGAGGGGCTTTTTCCTTAAACGTCCAGCTCTTCCACGAATTGCGCGTTGGCCTGAATATACTGGAAGCGCAATTCCGGCTTTTTGCCCATCAGGCGTTCCACCAGATCACCGGTTTCGCCGCCCTCATCATCATCGATGCTGACACGGATCAGCCTGCGGGTGGCGGGGTTCATCGTGGTGTCTTTCAAGTCTTTTGCGTCCATTTCACCCAGACCCTTGAAGCGCTGGACGTCGATCTTGCCGCGAGCGCCCAGACCTTTGGCCATCATCCGTTCTTTTTCCGCATCATCGGCGACATAGACCCGCTGCGCGCCCTGCGTCAGGCGATATAGCGGCGGGCAGGCCAGATACAGGTGTCCGCGGTCGATCATCGGGCGCATCTGCGTAAAGAAAAAGGTCATCAGCAGACTGGCAATATGCGCGCCATCGACGTCGGCATCGGTCATGATGATGATCTTGTCATAGCGCAGATCATCGATGTTGAACTTGGTTCCCATCGCCACGCCAAGCGCCTGACACAGATCGTTGATTTCCTGATTCGAGCTCATCTTTGAGGACGCAGCCCCAAGCACGTTCAGGATTTTACCGCGCAGGGGCAAAAGCGCCTGCGTCTTGCGGTCGCGGGCCATTTTTGCACTGCCGCCGGCGCTGTCCCCCTCGACGATGAACAATTCGGTGCCGTCGCGGTTGGTGGCGCTGCAATCGACCAGCTTGCCGGGAAGGCGCAGCTTTTTCGTCGCCGTCTTGCGGGCCGTTTCCTTTTCCTGACGGCGGCGCAGGCGTTCCTCGGCGCGCAGGATCAGGAAGTCCAGAATGGCACCGGCCGATTTGGTATCGGCGGCCAGCCAGTTGTCGAAATGGTCGCGCACCGCGTTTTCAACCAAGCGCGAGGCTTCGACCGTGGCAAGCCGGTCCTTGGTCTGGCCGACGAATTCCGGTTCGCGGATAAAGCAGCTGACCAGTGCACAACCACCGGTCAACAGATCGTCGCGGGTGATATTGGTGGCTTTCTTGTTATTGACCAATTCACCATAGGCACGGATGCCTTTCAGGATCGCAGACCAGAAACCCGCTTCATGCGTGCCGCCTTCGGGGGTGGGAACGGTGTTACAATAGGATTGGATAAAACCGTCACGACCTGGCGTCCAGTTCACCGCCCAATCGACCTTACCCGGTGCATTGAACCGCTTGAAATCGACGCTGCCTGCGAAGGGGCGTTCGGAATAGGTGCTGGCACCGGTCAGGGTTTCGCCCAGATAATCGGCCAGACCACCGGGGAAATGGAAGGTGGCTTCGCGCGGGGTTTCGCCGTCGTCGATTTCGGTCTTCCAGCGGATTTCAACGCCGCTGAACAGATAGGCCTTGGATTTGACCATCTTCATCAGGCGGGCGGGCTTGAATCGGTGATGGCCGAAGATCTGTTCATCGGCATGGAAGGTCACGGTGGTGCCGCGCCGGTTGGGGGCCGCACCGATCTTAGCGACCGGACCTTGCGGAATGCCGCGTGAAAAACGCTGTTCGAACAGTTCCTTGTTGCGGGCAACCTGCACGATCATGCTGTCGGACAGCGCGTTGACGACCGAGGCACCAACCCCGTGCAAACCGCCCGAGGTTTCATAGGTATCGCCCGAAAACTTACCCCCCGCATGCAGGGTGCATAAAATCACCTCCAGCGCGGATTTGCCGGGGAACTTGGGGTGCGGGTCAATGGGAATGCCGCGACCGTTGTCGCGCACGACCACGCTGTGATCGGCAAGCAATTCGATCTCGATGCGGCTGGCGTGGCCTGCCACGGCCTCATCCATCGAGTTGTCCAGAATTTCCGCCACCAAGTGGTGCAAGGCGCGTTCATCCGTCCCGCCAATATACATGCCGGGGCGTTTGCGCACAGGCTCTAGCCCCTCCAACACCTCGATCGAGGATGCGGAATAGGCGTCGGCGCTGTGGTCGCCTGAAAGAAGGTCATCGGCCATCTGGTATGCTCGTTCTGTCGCGTGTGTGGGGCGGTTATCTCATGCCATAGGGGCGGGCGGCAAGGGCTTGTGGGCCATCATGCCGCCAACACCATGGATTGCGGTGCAATCAGGCAGCCTCTGCCTCGCGCGCGGCTGACATCGCGCCAAATGCGGGGCGTTGCTGACAGGCGGTCAGCCATGCCTGCAGGGCAGGAAATTGGCCCATCAGTTCATGATGCCCTTGGGCATAGCGTAAAACCTCGGCCATATTAAGGTCGGCCACGGTGAAGCGGTCCCCGACCAGATGGCCGTGCAGCGCCAGATGATCGTCAACGACCTTCAGCGGGCGGACCAGACGCGTCGCAGCCTCGGCGACCAGTCCGGTATCTTCGGCGGATTGCAGGGTGCCACGGTTGTGCAGATACAGAATGGTCAGTGCATCGGGTTCGATGGCCGTCGCGGCATAGAATGACCATTGCATCATCAAGCCGTCTTCGGATGCATCCTGCGGGCCGATGGGGCCACCGTGTTTGCGCGCCAGATACAGCGTGCAGGCCAGCGATTCCGTCAAGGTCAGATCGCCGTCCTGAAGGACCGGAACCGCGCCAGCAGGCGACAGCGCCAGAAAATCCGCGCTGCGGGTGTTGGGTGGCGCATCTTCGGCGGATGCATCCGCCAGACGATAGGCCTGAATGACCGGACGATGCAGGAATGGCAGGCCCAATTCGTGGCACAGCCAGATGATGCGGGATGCGCGCGACCGCGCCACGCCGTGAATGGTCAGCATAATGCCCCCTTTGATTTGCCATTAACGTGAGGCTTACGGCAGCAGGGCGCAAGGGGCCTTACCTGACACCGGCACGTTCCGCCGCGCGGTCGATGGCGTCGACAATGGCCTGCGGGTCGGCATGATGCGGCATATGGCCGACGCCGTGCAGAACCGTCAGACTGGCGTTGGGCAATTCGCGTGCCATGCGCCCTGAATGGACATCCAGATAGACGGTGTCATCCGCGTCGCCATGCACGATCTCTATCGGCATGGTTAGTTCGGGATAATGCGGGGCCATCGCTGCCAGATAGGGTTTCAGATGGCCGACCTGCTTGGAATTGGCCGACAGGCTGGCCCGCCGCGCCGACAGTCCCGCGCCGATGAAATCGACATATCCCGCAGGCGGGTCTTGCGGCGCGAAGATCCCCGCCACGATGTCATCGACACGGCTTTCGGGGGCAAAGGCAGTGATCAAAGGCACGGCGGTATGTTCGCCGATACTGCTGTTGATGAAGTCATACCAACCGCTCAGCTCACCCGGCCACGGATATGTGGCGCCCGATACCAGCACCAAAGCCGCAGGCCCTGACGGATCGCGCAGCGCCCATGCCATTGTCACAGCGCCGCCATAGCTGTGGCCCAGAATGATCGGGTTTTTCACATCCAGCTGCTGTGCCGCTGCGCGCAACAGCTCGGCCTGTGCCAGCGGATTGTCGGTCTGGTCACCGATGGGGTCGGTCCAGCCAAGGCCAGGGCGATCAAAGGCAATGACACGGTAATGATCGGTCAGACGATCGACCAGATCGAAGGTGAAATCGCGGGTGTTGCCGCTGGCGCCATGGATCAGGACCAGATCGGGCCCCTGACCGCGGATATCGGCGTGAACCGTCGTTCCGTTTACCTGCAACAGCTGGCCTGTGGGGGGGAACCGGGCCTCGAACTCTGCTTCGCGGGTGGTGGCGCGCTTGTCGACGATTGCCGCGCATCCACCCAGAAGTAAGGCCGCTGCGGCAATGCCCAGCAGCGTCGGGGTTCGTCTAGCAGATGTCATCGAAGGCCCTTTCCAGATACATATGCCAACAGACACGTAGGGTTTCAGGTTCCGGTGCAGCGGCTTGTAAAATCGCGCCGAGTGCTGCGCGGACGCAAAGCAGTGATTTGCATGGCAGGCCGGATGGACGTAACTGGGGGCGATTCCATAAGGAAAGCCCCGTCCATGTTCGCCCGCACTGCCTGCCTGACGCTTGCACTGACATTGCCCCCTGCAATCGTCATGGCACATCCGCATGTCTATATCGATGCGGGTCTGGGTATGGATTACAATGCAGACGGCGATCTGGCGCAGATCACGGTGCAATGGGCCTATGATGATTTCTATTCGCTGCTGATCATCGAGGATATGGTCCTTGACCCCGATGGCGACGGTATCCTGACCGAGGATGAGACCCGCCAGTTGCAAGGCTTTGATTCCGAATGGGAACCGGGCTTTGATGGCCGGCTGTTCCCGACGGTCGACGGCACGCCAGTCGCCATGCAGCCGGGGCGCGATTTCACGGCGCGTTATCAGGACGGGCGGCTGATCTCGACCCATGTGAGGGTGCTGGATGTGCCGGTGCAGGGGGACAAACCGGTGCAGATACAGGTCTATGACCCCGAATATTATGTACAGTTTTCCATGCCCGAAGCACCGGCCATCACCGGCCGCGATGATTGCCGGATCGATCTGCAAAGTGGTGATCCGGTGGCGGCGGCGGCGGCCTATAACAAGGCGGTCTCTGATGCGCTGGATGACGACAGTATGGCACAGGCCGAGATGTTGACCGTCGATATCGGCGATGCGGGGGCCGATCAGGTCAGGGTTGTTTGCGGAGCGACAGAATGAACGCACGAATGGTTCGCATGCTGGCCCTGACCGGGCTGGTCGTCGGGATTGTCATCGCCCTGCTGTGGTTCAGCGGCGGTCTGGCCGAATTGCAAGCATGGGCCGCCATGCAACAGCGACAGGCCCAAAGCATGATGGCGGGGGCCTTGCGCGCCTTGCGGTCGGGGGAACCGGGCGCGCTGCTGGGGTTGGTGGGTGTGTGTTTCGGCTATGGTTTTTTGCATGCCGTCGGGCCGGGGCATGGCAAGCTGGTGATCGGCAGTTACGGCTTTGGCACGCAGGTGCCGCTGCGGCGGTTGGCGGTTCTGTCGGTTCTTGCCTCGGTCGCGCAGGCGGGGGCGGCGATTGCGCTGGTCTGGGGGGGCATCACCTTCCTGAACCTGACACGTGAAACACTGACCAGCCTGACCGAGGATCGCATGGCCGACATCAGCACGGCCCTGGTTGCGATGGTCGGGTTGTGGCTGGCGTTTCGCGGTGTGCGGATGCTGTCTGCTTTGACGCGGCAGCATGATCATCATGACCATGATCACGGGCCTGATTGCGGCTGTGGCCACGCGCATGGTCCGACGCCACAACAGGTGGCGCAAACGCGATCATGGCGGGACGCGATCCTGCTGATCGCCAGTATTGCAGCGCGGCCCTGCACGGGGGCGCTGTTCCTGTTGATCCTGACGTGGCGGATGCAGATTTTCGGCGCGGGCGTGCTGGGCACATTGGCGATGGGGCTGGGGACGGCCTCGGTCACGCTGGCGGTGGCGGGACTGGCGGTCTGGGCGCGGCAGGGCAGCTTTGCCCTGTTGCCGCAGACCGGCCCCTTTGCACAGGTGGCACGCTGGTTACCGGGCCTGATGCAATTGGGGGCGGGCTTGTTGATCGCCGCCGTGTCGACGGCGATGCTGCTTTAGGCGGTCAGCCCCAGCTGGGTCAGAAAGGCATCCATCTGCGCCCCTTGGGCAGCACGGTTGGCGAACAGCGTCGCCTGCGATCGCAGGATCGGTTCCGCCTGCAAAATCCGCAGGTTATTGGCCTGCAACGTCGCCCCTGATGAGGTGATGTCGGCGATCGCCTCGGCTGTCAGATTGGCGACGGTACCTTCGGTCGCGCCCTGACTGTCGACCAGTTGGTAATCGGCCACCTCGTGCTGGGCCAGCCATGCGCGGACAAGGCGGTGGTATTTGGTCGCGATCCGCAGGCGAAAGCCGTGTTCGGCGCGGAAATCACGGGCGATGGCTGCGAAATCATCCAGATCACGGCAATCGCGCCAGCATTCCGGCACGGCGATGATCAGATCGGCATGGCCAAAACCCATCGGGGCCAATTCCACCAGATCGGATTTCCAGCCCGCCAGCTTTTCACAAACCAGATCGGTGCCCGTGACGCCCATCTCGATCCGGCCAGCGGCCAGTTCGCGGGGGATTTCACCCGCCGATAGCAGCACCAGTGACACGCCTTCGACACCGTCCACCCGTCCGGCATATTCGCGGTCGGACCCGCTGCGCGACAGCGTCACGCCGCGCTGTGCAAACCAGTCAAAGGTCTGCTCCATCAGCCGCCCCTTGGACGGCACACCCAGACGGATCATGCGTCAGCCTCCAGTTCGGCGATCAGGCCGGGGCGGATGATGCCCCCCACGGCGGGAATTTCACGGCCCTTGCCAAGAACCCGTGTCAGCGCATCGTAACGCCCGCCCGAGGCAACTGGGGGCCAGCCGTCATGATTGGCCACAAAGCTGAAGGTGAAGCCGTCGTAATATTCCAGCGTCGTGCGACCGTGGCTGGCGTCAAAGATAATACCGTCCAGATCAATGCCACGATCCGCGATGGCCTGCATCCGCGTGGCGATACGTACCACGGCCGGGGCGATGGCGGGCATATCATCGGCCAGTTCATGCAGCGCGGGCAGGGCCTGCGTTGCGGGTGCGTGAAGGTTGAACAAACGCTCCAACCGTTCGGTCCAGATCGCGGGCAAGGGGGCCACGGCGGCATCGGCCTGCAGGCGGGCGATGCGGCGGGTCATTTCATCGGGCGTGCGAAGTCCGGCCCATGCGGCGGCCGGTTCGTCGAATTTATGCATCGGCGTCGGGGTTGAGAACCGCGCCAGAAGGCGGTCGAAACGACCGGGCCGCCAGATGTGGTGGGACAGAGCATAGGCGCGATCTTCGGTCAGTGGCAGGCCGGCAACCGCGTCCAGCAACAAGCCCATATCGCCCATCTGTGCAGTGACGCCGTAAGGGGCCAGCAGCCCGTGGAACAGTGCAAACAGCTCGGCATCGGCATCGGGGTCACGGCTGAACAGCTCGAACCCCGCCTGCAAGTATTCGTTGTCGCGGGGGTTGGCGGGGCGGATGTCGCCCATGTCCTGTTTGCGGAACACCTCGCCCAGATAGCAGTATTTTGCGGGTTCGGCACCATTTTCCATATGCGCCTGAACCACCGGAACGGTAAAATCGGGACGCAGCATCATTTCCCCACGGATCGGATCGGCAGTGACATAGGCGCGGGCGCGGATGTCTTCGCCATAAAGATCCAGCAGGCTTTCGGCAGGCAGCAGGATGTCAGGGGCAATTTCCACCGCACCCGCACCGCGGAAGGCCGCCAGCAGGGTCTGGCCGATGGCCTGCTTGTCACGCTTGCCGATCATCCCAGAATCCGCCGGACTTCAGCGACCAGATCGGCGCGGGCGACTTCGGTCTGCGCAGGCTGGGATTTCCATTCGTCCAAGGTCGCCTCGGCGGCGATCTTTGCCCCAAGGATCAGGTCCTTGACCTGAACCACACCGCGCTCGGCCTCATTCCCGCCCTGGATGATGGCAACGGGGGATGCGCGTTTATCGGCATATTTTAACTGGTTGCCAAAGTTCTTGGGGTTGCCCAGATAAACCTCGGCGCGGATGCCTGCGGCGCGCAGATCGGCGGCCATGGATTGGTAATCCGACATCCGGTCGCGGTCCATGACGGTCACGACGACGGGACCGATGTCGGTTTCCCCCGCCAGACCCTTGGCGCGCAGTGCGGCCAACAGGCGGTCAACGCCGATGCTGACGCCGGTGGCTGGGACCTTCTGGCCGGTGAAACGCTCGACCAGCCCGTCATAGCGACCGCCACCGGCGACCGATCCGAACTGACGCTTGCGGCCCTTTTCGTCAAGGATTTCGAAGGTCAGCTCAGCCTCGAACACGGGGCCGGTGTAATAGCCAAGGCCGCGCACGACCGAGGGGTCGATGACGGCGCGATCTTCGGCCACGCCCATCGCGGCCAGCATATCGGCGATCTGGGTCAGTTCGCCCACGCCCTCGGCCCCGATTTCAGATGCCCCGACGGCGGCGCGCAGGTTGGCCAGCGTTGCGGCGTTGTCGTCACCTTTCGAGGTCAGGAAGGCCAGCACGGGGGCCGCCTGTTCCGCGGTCAGACCGACACCGTCGATCTGTGCGCCGCTGTCATCGCGGCGACCGGTGGTCAGCAGGGACAGCACGCCATCGCGGCCAACCTTGTCGAATTTGTCGATGGTCCGCAGCACGTCATCGGATTGATCGGCACTGACGGATGCAGCCTCTAGCACGCCGTTCAGCACCTTGCGGTTGTTGATGCGGACCATGAAATCGCCACGGGCGATGCCCACGGCCTCCAATGCGTCGGCCAGCATAGCGCATATCTCGGCGTCTGCCGCGACCGATGCGCTGCCCACCGTATCGGCGTCGCATTGATAGAACTGGCGGAAGCGGCCCGGGCCCGGCTTTTCATTGCGCCAGACAGGCCCCATCGCATAGCGGCGGTACGGGCTGGGCAGGTCGTTGCGGAACTGCGCCGCCACACGCGCCAAGGGCGCTGTCAGATCGTAGCGCAGCGCCAGCCAGTCGCCAGCGGTGCCGCCACCCGGGACAGCCTCTTCCTGCCACGCAAAGACGCCGGCGTTGGGGCGGTCCACATCGGGCAGGAATTTGCCCAAGGCATCCACCGTTTCGACCGCGCTGGTTTCCAGCGGATCAAAGCCATGGCGATGATAGATTGCAGCGATGCGATCCAGCATCTGCTTGCGTTCGGTGACATCCGCGCCGAAATAGTCGCGAAAGCCCTTGGGCGTCTCGGCCTTGGGTCGGGGCTGCTTCTTTTGATCTTTTGCCATGGTTCCTGTGCCTTTACGGGGCCAAATCCAAACGCCGACTTAACGGAAGGAGCCGACATGGACAAGAAGCCCGACGACCGTATCACCGAACTAGAGGAGGCTTTGGCCTATCTGACCCGCGTGACCGACGATTTATCCGAGGTGATTGCACGTCAGGATCAGGATATTTCCCGACTGACGCGCCGTCTTGATATGTTGATGCGCGCCGAGGCCGAACGCCAGTCCCAAAGTGACGGCAGCATCGCCGTCGCGGACCAGCCACCGCCGCATTACTAGGTCGCGGGCCGAAATCGCTGCTTCCCCCGCGCAGGGGGATGCGCTAAGTCCAATCCGAAAAGATTTCGGAAAACGGAAGGATCGTCCATGGCCAATGTTGTGGTTGTCGGTGCGCAATGGGGCGACGAAGGCAAAGGCAAAATCGTTGACTGGTTGTCTGAACGCGCAGATGTGATCGCGCGGTTCCAAGGCGGCCATAACGCCGGACATACGCTGGTGATCGACGGTAAAGTCTTTAAACTGTCGCTGCTGCCCTCGGGGATTGTGCGCGAAGACAAGCTGGCCATCATCGGCAATGGTGTGGTTCTGGACCCTTGGTCGCTGTTTGCGGAAATCGACAAGCTGGCGGCGCAGGGCGTCAAGATCAGCACCGATAACCTGATGATCGCGGAAAACACCCCGCTGATCCTGCCGCTGCATCAGGATCTGGACAAGCTGCGCGAAGAAGCCGCTGGTAAGGCCAAGATCGGCACGACCGGTCGCGGCATCGGCCCCTCGTACGAGGATAAGGTCGGTCGCCGTGCGATCCGTCTGGCCGATCTGGCCGATGAGAAGACGCTGGACGACCGTCTGGACCGCCTGCTGGCGCATCACGATGCGCTGCGTAAGGGTCTGGGCGCGGACCCCATCGACCGTGCCGATCTGAAGGCCAAGCTGCTGGAAATCGCGCCGCAATTGCTGCCCTATGCCCAGCCGGTCTGGAAGGTCATGTCCGACGCCCGCAAATCGGGCAAGCGTATCCTGTTCGAGGGCGCACAAGGCAGCCTGCTGGACATTGATTTCGGCACCTATCCCTATGTCACCAGCTCGACCACCACATCGGGTGCTGCGGCTTCTGGCACCGGCATGGGTCCGGGCGCGATCGATTTCGTGCTGGGCATCGTCAAAGCCTATACCACCCGTGTTGGCGAAGGTCCGTTCCCGACCGAACTGGACGACGCGGACGGCCAGCGCCTTGGCGAACGGGGCCATGAATTCGGCACCGTAACGGGACGCAAGCGTCGCTGCGGTTGGTTCGATGCGGTTCTAGTGCGCCAGACCTGTGCGATCAGCGGCGTCAGCGGCATTGCCCTGACCAAGCTGGACGTGTTGGACGGTTTCAAGAAGCTGAAAATCTGCGTCGGTTATGAAATTGACGGCGTGAAATATGATTACCTGCCCACGGCGGCGGCCCTTCAGGCCAAAGTCACCCCTATCTATGAAGAAATGGACGGCTGGCAGGAATCGACCCAAGGTGCCCGCAGCTGGGCCGATCTGCCCGCTGCTGCCATCAAATACGTCCGTCGGGTCGAAGAACTGATCCATTGCCCCGTGGCAATGCTGTCGACCAGTCCCGAACGTGATGATACCATTCTGGTAACCGACCCCTTCGAGGATTGATCCCCGATCCGGAACTGCCGGGGGCGCCGTCGCCATGACGGCGCCCTTTGCAAAGGAAACAACGCAATGAACCTGAAGACCCGCAAGCGCCTGTCCCTGTTGATCCTTGTCGTCGGATTGCCGCTTTATGTGGTTGTTGCCGTGACGCTGATGAACTGGCTGGACACGCGTTTTGGCCGCCAGCCCATCCTGATCGAGGTTGGGATCTATGTCCTCCTGGGCATTCTTTGGGCATTGCCGTTCAAGAACGTCTTTCGCGGCGTCGGCAAGGACGAATGATCGCGCGCCCCGTGATCAGCAACCGGGGCGTGACCGTTATCGGCGGGGGTGAGGTCAGCCCCGCCGATCTTGCGCTGGCCATGACCATCGCACCGACTTTGGTGGCCGCCGATGGCGGGGCTGATCGCGCCCTGTCGCTTGGCAGAATGCCCGATTGGGTGATGGGTGATCTGGACAGCATTTCTCCGCCTGCGCGGGCATCGATTCCTGCGGATCGTCTGCTGCATATCGAAGAACAGGACAGCACCGATTTCGTCAAATGCCTGACACGCATAGACGCCCCCGTGGTCATGGCCGTGGGGTTTGCAGGGTTGCGGCTGGATCACACATTGGCCGCCCTGACTGCCATGGTCACGGCGGAAGGGCCAAGGGTTATCATGATCGCCCCGAATGACGTCGTCTTCGTGGCGCCACGGCGGATCACCTTGCCTTTGATGCCCGGAACGCGGGTCTCGCTTTATCCGATGGGGCCGACGCGGGGGACCAGCAGCGGGCTGGAATGGCCGATCGATGACATCGAATTCATGCCGGGCGGACGTGTCGGGACCTCGAACCGGGCGACCGGTCTGGTATCATTGCATATTCATGGCCGGATGCTGGTCATGTTGCCGCGTGCCTGTCTGGGCACAATCCTGACAGCACTGGCCATTCCCACAGCTTGATGCATGGGGGGCGGTTGTCGTCCTGCCCTGCATGGCATATCTGAAGGGCAACCCGTCCACCGGAGGCTTTCTGATGTCGCTGAACCCGATCCGTCCATGGCGCAATATCGAGCGTCGGAAATCCCGCCAGATCATGGTTGGCAATGTGCCCGTCGGGGGCGACGCGCCGATCAGTGTCCAGACGATGACCAATACCAATGGCCATGATGTCCGCGCCACGCTGGATCAGGTGATCCGCGCCGCCGATGCCGGTGCCGATATCGTCCGCATCAGCGCACCCGATCAGGAAACCACCCATGCGCTGAAAGAAATTTGCCGCCAAAGCCCCGTGCCCATCGTGGCGGATATCCATTTCCACTACAAACGCGCGATCGAGGCCGCGCAGGCGGGCGCTGCCTGTCTGCGGATCAATCCCGGTAATATCGGCAGCCCCGAACGCGTCCGCGAGGTGATCAAGGCTGCGCGGGATTACGGCTGTTCGATCCGGATCGGCGTGAATGCGGGCAGTCTGGAAAAGCATCTGCTGGACAAATACGGTGAACCTTGCCCCGACGCGATGGTCGAAAGCGGTATGGATCACATCAAGATCCTGCAGGACAACGACTTTCATGAATTCAAGATCAGTGTGAAGGCCAGCGATATCTTCATGGCGGCTGCTGCCTATCAGCAGCTGGCCGATGTCACCGACGCACCGATCCATCTGGGCATCACCGAGGCGGGCGGCTTTGTCGGTGGCACGGTCAAATCCGCTATCGGCATGGGCAACCTGCTCTGGGCCGGTATCGGTGACACCATCCGCGTCAGCCTTTCCGCCGATCCGGTCGAGGAAGTGAAAGTCGGGTTCGAGATCCTGAAATCCCTTGGTCTGCGGACCCGTGGTGTTCAGATCATTTCCTGCCCCAGCTGCGCCCGTCAGGGCTTTGACGTCATCAAGACGGTCGAGGCTTTGGAAAAGCGTCTGGAACATATCAAGATCCCGATGAGCCTGTCGATCATCGGCTGCGTGGTGAATGGCCCGGGCGAGGCGCTGATGACCGATCTGGGCTTTACCGGCGGCGGTGCGGGCAGCGGCATGATCTATATGGCCGGCAAGCAAAGCCATAAGCTGTCGAACGAAAAGATGGTCGATCACATCGTCGAACTGGTCGAGGAACGCGCCGAAAAACTGACCGCCGAAGCTGCCACAGCCGAAGCCGCGGCAGAATAATTTCAACCTAAGAATTTAGTGGCAATGGACGGACCCGCGGGAATTATCCATGTGACAGCATTGCCCCGGAGGAGAGTTTTACGGCATCCTCCGCCATGGGCTAATGCTATTTGCGGTGCAACCAATGCTGCCAGACAAATCAGTTTTACGATTCAACCTTTCAAAATACACCTCTGAAAGGTTAACAAGTCGTTAACAAAATACCAGCCAGATCAACCGCCAGTATGGCTCATGTGGCGGGTCATCTGGCCTTCGATTTTCTGGCGGGAATAATCGAAATCATGGCCCTTAGGTTTGCGCGAGATTGCATTGCGGATTTCTTCACGCAGGGCCGTGTCGTCGGAATATGCCCGCAATGGTGCCCGCAGATCGGCGTTATCTTCCTGACCCAGACACATGAACAATTCGCCCGTGCAGGTGACGCGCACACGGTTGCAGCTTTCGCAGAAATTATGCGTCATCGGGGTAATAAAGCCGATCTTCTGACCCGTTTCGGCCAGTTTGACATATCGGGCAGGGCCGCCAGTGCGTTCGGCCAGATCCAGTAAGGTAAAGCGTTCGGTCAGTTGGTCGCGCAGGTCTGACAGGGGCCAATATTGGTCCAGTCGATCCTCGTTTCCAAGGTCGCCCATCGGCATCACCTCGATGAAGGTCAGGTCATGGCCTTCGTCACTACACCATTTGACCAGATCGAACAATTCGACATCATTCACACCCTTCAGCGCCACGGCGTTGATTTTGACCTGCAATCCGGCGGCTTTCGCGGCCTTGATGCCATCCAGCACTTGGGCCAAACGGCCCCAGCGGGTGATTTCGGCAAATTTCGCCGTATCCAGCGTGTCCAGTGAGACATTCACGCGGCGGACACCACATTCATACAATTCAGCCGCGTATTTGCCCAACTGGCTGCCGTTGGTGGTCAGGGTCAATTCATCCAGACCCTTACCCAGATGGCGGGACATCTGGCGGAAAAACCCCATGATGCCGCGCCGGACCAGCGGTTCACCGCCGGTGATGCGCAGCTTGCGAACGCCCAGACCGACGAAGGTGGTGCACAGGCGGTCCAGCTCCTCCAGCGTCAGCAGCTCTGCTTTGGGCAGGAACTGCATATGTTCGGCCATGCAATACACACAGCGGAAATCGCAGCGGTCAGTGACCGACACCCGCAAATAGTTGATGGGGCGGGCGAAGGGGTCAATCAGGGGTGCGTGCATGTCCATGGCTGCAATCTAGGCACGCAAGGCGTCCTGAACAATGGGCAGGATCACAGGACTGCCAGTGGACCTTTCACTTTTCTCGTGCCTAAGGTGGGCCCAAAGACAAAGAGACAGGAGACGCCGATGCGCATGACATCCCTTGCCGTGACGATGGGCTTTGGGCTGGCACTGGCCGGTTGCACCCAGACCGCCAAGACCGAGGATCGCCCGACCGGCGAACCCGCAACCGCAGCCACCGCCGAACAGGTATCTGCCGCCACCG
The DNA here is from genome assembly GCF_003590715.1 of Paracoccus sp. JM45. GTDB lineage: Bacteria > Pseudomonadota > Alphaproteobacteria > Rhodobacterales > Rhodobacteraceae > Paracoccus. The sequence continues at coordinate 107,539 of NZ_QQVY01000001.1, read as the reverse complement.
CAATCACCCGCGCCCCTGCGCCGCGTCCGGCAGCCCGCGCAACGCCCGCGCAGCTGGACACAACCACCAAGGAACAGCGCGAGGCTGCGGCACAAATCCCTGTAGCGGGCGGTGAAACCAAGCTGGGCACCACAATCGGGTCGCTTGGCAATCCATCCGAGGGGGGGTTGTGGATCAAGACGCCGCTGGTCAAGGAAAGGGCCATGGGGCGGATCGTAAACCCCGCGACCAAAAAATCGGCCAAGGTGGAATTGATCCCGCTGACCGGTGGCGGCAGCGGCAGTCAGGTGTCCCTGCCTGCGCTGCAATTGCTGGGCGTCTCGTTGACCGATCTGCCGACGCTTGAGGTTTACAAATCCTGATCGGGATCTGACGGAGCCTGCTGATCCCGCGGCGCGCTATCTGCCGCAGGGTTTTCAGCAGTCGGTTCGGCTTCGGCGCGCAAGGCCAAGGCACCCGCAACGTCAGCGGCGCGCGTGCTGCGCCATTCGGCCACGCGTTCGGGCGCACGTTTGGCAAGATCGCGCAGCCATGTCTCGATCGCCTGACGGACGGCACCGTTGCTGTCATCGGCCAGATGCAAGGTCCAATCCAGCACGCGTTCGCGGATATCGACGTCCTCGGGCTTGGGGTTATTCATCTTGGCCCAAGGCAGGGTGGCCATCAGTGCCGCGCGACGTAACCACGGGCTGGACGATTGTGCCCAGTCCAGCATCACATCCATCCGTTCGGGATGCGCCACGACGCGGCGCGATGCGGCGGTGGTGACGGCATCGGTAATATCGGGGCCATCCATCTTGGCCGACCAGTCAAGGATCGCTGCCCAGACAGCGTCATCCTGCGGGATGCGGGCCTGCACCAGCAGACGGGGGGCGGCAAGGCGTGCCTCGTGGATATTGCTGTCCCACAACTGACGCGCAAGGGCCACGCGGCCGTCCAGATCCAGCCCTTCGCGCCATCCGGTGACGGCGGCCTCGATTTGGGCAGGCGTCAGGCCAAGCGTCTCGCGGCCGCTTTTATGTCGCGCGGCCATGCGTTCGGCCAGTTCGGGATTGGCCAAAGCGCGCAGCTGGTCCAGTTCCTGCATGAAATTCTCCTGTTTTCTGGGGTCCTTCTAGGCGCGTGCGGGCAAAGCCTCAAGAAGATGGTGGAAGCGGCGCGGCCTGCAGGCTAAAAGACCCGCAAAATCACGAGGTATCCCATGTCGCATTCCGCCCCAGCCCGTCCGATGACCTCTCGCCGCAGCGGCCCCCTGACGGGCGAGGCGCTGATCCCCGGCGACAAGTCCATCAGCCACCGCGCCCTGATCCTTGGCGCGATGGCCATAGGTGAAACCCGCATCACCGGCCTGCTGGAGGGCGAGGATGTTCTGGACACCGCCAAAGCCATGCGCGCTTTCGGTGCGGAAGTAACCCAGCACGGCAAAGGCGAATGGAGCGTGCATGGCGTCGGCGTCGGTGGTTTCCGGTCGCCCGAGGGCGTGATCGATTGCGGCAATTCGGGCACCGGTGTCCGCCTGATCATGGGGGCGATGGCCACGACCGCCATCACCGCGACCTTTACCGGCGATGCCAGCCTGTCGCGCCGCCCAATGGCGCGTGTGACCGTGCCGCTGGCGCAATTGGGCGCGCACATCACCGCCCGCGAAGGTGATCGCCTGCCGATCACCATCGAAGGTGCGGCTGATCCCGTGCCGCTGACCTATCGCACGCCGGTGGCCAGTGCGCAGATCAAATCGGCGATCCTGCTGGCCGGGTTGAACGTGCCCGGTGAAACGGTCGTGATTGAATCCGAACCGACGCGTGACCATTCCGAACGTATGCTGGCAGGTTTCGGTGCGGAAATCCGGTCCGAAACGACCGAAGATGGCCATAAGATCACCCTGACAGGTCGCCCCGAATTGCGTGCACAACCGGTTGCTGTGCCGCGAGATCCCTCTAGCGCGGCCTTCCCTGTCGCGGCTGCGCTGATCGTGCCGGGCAGTGAAATCCGCGTGCCCGGTGTCAGTCGCAACCCGACGCGCGACGGCCTTTATGTCACGCTTTTGGAAATGGGTGCGGATATCACCTTTGAAAACACGCGCGAGGAAGGCGGCGAACCCGTTGCCGATCTGGTCGTCCGTCATGGCCCGTTGAAGGGTGTCACTGTGCCCGCCGAACGCGCGGCCAGCATGATTGACGAATTCCCGATCCTGTCGGTGATTGCGGCATTTGCCAAAGGCCCGACCGTTATGAACGGCGTGGCGGAACTGCGCGTCAAGGAAAGCGACCGCATTGATGCGATGGCCCGCGGGCTAGAGGCCAATGGCGTCAAGGTCGAGGAAACCAATGACACCATGACCGTGCATGGCGCGGCAACGGTGGCGGGTGGTGGCAATGCTGTGACCCATCTGGATCACCGCATCGCCATGTCGTTCATGGTGCTGGGCCTTGCGACGCAAAACCCTGTGCAGATTGACGATGCAACGCCGATCACCACCTCTTTCCCCGATTTCGAGCCGCTGATGATCCGCCTTGGCGCAAGCCTTGGCTAAGTGCGATCAGCCTTCGCAGGGATAACCGACCCCTGCCAGCGCGATGCGGATTTCATCCAGAATGGCGGGGTCGTCGATGGTGGCGGGGGTTTTCATCTCCTCGCCATCGGCAATCTTGGCCATCGTTGCCCGCAGGATTTTGCCGGATCGGGTTTTGGGCAGACGGTCGACAATGCAGGCGGTCTTGAAGGCCGCCACAGGGCCGATGTGGTCGCGGACCATGCGGACCACCTCGGTCAGGATCTGGTCGGGGGCGGTGGTCACGCCCTTTTTCAGACAGAGCAGCCCCAGTGGCGCTTGCCCTTTCAACGTATCGACGACGCCGATCACCGCGCATTCCGCAACGGCAGGGTGGGATGCCAGAACCTCTTCCATCGCGCCGGTGGACAGGCGGTGGCCTGCGACGTTGATCACATCGTCAGTGCGGGCCATGATAAAGACATAGCCGTCATCGTCGACATATCCGGCATCGCCGGTTTCGTAATAGCCGGGGAAATGGTCCAGATAGGCTTTGCGGAACCGGTCCTCGGCGTTCCACAGCGTCGGCAATGTGCCGGGCGGCAGGGGCAGTTTCAGCGCAATCGCCCCTAATGTTCCGGCAGGGACCTGATGGCCAGCCTCATCCAGAACATGGATGTCATAGCCGGGCATAGGAACCGAGGGACTGCCTTTGCGCACCGGCAACAGCCCCGCACCGACCGGATTGGCAGCAATCGCCCAGCCGGTTTCCGTCTGCCACCAATGGTCGATGACCGGAACCTTCAGGTGGTTTTCGGCCCATGTGATGGTGTCGGGGTCGGCACGTTCGCCCGCCAGAAACAGCGCCTTAAGATTGCCAAGGTCGTATTTTTCGATCAGTGTCCCGTCAGGGTCGTCGCGACGCACGGCACGGATGGCGGTGGGCGCGGTGAAAAAGCTTTTGACGCGGTGATCGGAAATGATCCGCCAGAAGGTGCCCGCGTCGGGGGTGCCTACGGGCTTGCCTTCGAATATCACCGTCGTCGCACCTGCAATCAGCGGGCCATAGACGATATAGCTGTGGCCCACGACCCAACCCACATCGGATGCCACAAAGAAAACATCGCCCGCATGGATGTCATAGATATGCGGCACGCTCCACGCCAAAGCCACCAGATGACCGGCAGTTTGGCGGACAACGCCCTTGGGTTGGCCGGTCGTACCCGACGTATAGAGGATATAGGCGGGGTGGTTGCCTTCGACCGTCACGCAATCAACGGGGGTGGCATCGGCCACGGCCTGCGTCCAGTCAAGATCGCGCCCCGCCGTCATCGCCGCTTTGCAGTCGGAACGCTGGAAGACCACACACAGATCAGGTTTATGCGTCGCTTCGTCCAGTGCCTGATCCATCAGCGGCTTATAGGGGACGACGCGGTTCGGCTCTAACCCGCAGGACGCGGCCAGCATGGCTTTGGGGCGGGCATCGTCGATGCGGACGGCCAGTTCATGCGCTGCAAATCCGCCAAAGACGACCGAATGGATGGCACCGATCCGCGCGCAGGCCATCATCGCCTGCAAGGCTTCGGGGATCATCGGCATATAGATCAGGACACGGTCGCCTTTGGTCACCCCATGCGCCGCCAGAACCCCCGCCAGCCGCGCAACCTGATCCTGCAACTGGGCATAGGTCAGACGCTGGACCTGACCGGTCATCGCGCTGTCGTGGATCACGGCCATCCGGTCGCCATGCCCTGCCTGAACATGGCGGTCGATGGCGTTCCAGCAGGTGTTGACCATGCCATCGGCGAACCATTCGCCCGCTGGTCCCTGATCGAAAAAGGCGCGGCTTGGTGGTCGGGTCCAATCAATGGCCTGACTGGCATTCATCCAGAAAGCTTCGGGATTGTGTTGCCAATCCGCATAGATGTCGTGATATGTCATGCCGTCCCCCCACAAGTCAGCTTGCACATTGTTGCGCCAGACATACGGGATCACGCAAGCATGTTAGCGCCTGTGATCAGGGGGATTCTGCAAATATGGCCATCACGGACGGTCAGGGGTTTGCAAAGTTGTCCCTGCCGCAAAACCCGCTTTGCGCGGGTTCGCATTTTGCAAAATCGGGGGGCGAATCCATCGCCCCCCGAAGGTATCAGCCGTAGTGGTTGACGGGGGTGCCTGCCAGCACGCTCATGTTCAGCAGGCCGCGTGTGGTGATCGAGGGCGTGACGATATGTGCGCGGTTGCCCATACCCATCAGGATCGGCCCCACCTCAAGCCCGCTGGCGCGCATCTTCAGCGCGTTGCGCACGCCGGATGCCGCATCGGTGCCTGCAAAGACCAGCACGTTGGCGACACCCTCCAGACGCGAATTCGGGAAGATCCGTTCGCGCAATTCGGGGTCCAGTGCCGCATCGACGTGCATTTCGCCGTCATACATGAAGTCGGGTTCGCGCGCGTCCAGCATTTCCAGCGCATCACGCATTTTGCGGCCCGAATAGCTGTCGGTATTGCCGAATTGCGAATGGCTGCACAGCGCGATTTTCGGCGTCAGGCCAAAGCGGCGCACGTGGCGGGCAGCACCCAGCACGGCCTCCATCACCTGATGCGGGGTGGGGTCGTTGTGGCACTGGGTGTCTGCAATAAACAGCGGGCCGTCTTCCAGAATGATCATCGACAACGCACCCGTCGGATGCAGACCGTCGCGCGCCAGAATCTGGCGGACGTATTCCAGATGCCAGCTGTATTGGCCAAAGGTGCCGCAAATCAGGCTGTCAGCCTCGTTCCGGTGGACCATGACCGCGCCGATGGCGGTGGTGTTGGTGCGCATGATGGCGCGGGCGATGTCGGGGCTGACACCGCGACGGGCCATCAGCCCGTGATAGGTTTCCCAGTAATCGCGGTAACGCGGATCGTTTTCGGGGTTCACGATCTGGAAATCGACATCGGGCCGGATCGGCAGGCCTGCGCGTTCGGCGCGTATGGCGATCACCTCGGGGCGGCCGATCAGGATCGGGACATCGGTGGTTTCTTCCAGCATGGCGTTGGCGGCGCGCAAGACGCGTTCATCCTCGCCCTCGGCAAAGACAATGCGGCGTTCGGTGGTGGCGGCAGCCTCGAAGACCGGACGCATGATCATCGCCGATTTGAAGACCGAGCTGTCCAGCTTATGCTTATACGCCTCAAGATCCTCCAGCGGGCGGGCGGCGACGCCGGTTTCCATCGCGGCCTTAGCCACGGCGGAACTGACGACACCGACCAGACGCGGATCGAAGGGTTTGGGGATCAGGTAGTCCGGCCCGAAGGTCAGCGTTTCACCGCGATAGGCGGCGGCAGCCTCGGCTGCGGTGGTGGCGCGGGCAAGGGCGGCGATGCCTTCGATGCAGGCGATCTTCATGTCGTCATTGATGGTTGTCGCACCGACATCCAGCGCACCGCGGAAGATGAATGGGAAGCACAATACGTTGTTGACCTGATTGGGATAATCGCTGCGACCGGTGGCTATGATCGCATTCGGTTTGACCGCACGCGCGGCATCGGGATCAATTTCGGGATTGGGGTTGGCCAGCGCGAAGATGATCGGCTGATCGGTCATGCGGGCAACCATTTCAGGCTTCAGCACGCCGGGGCCTGACAGCCCGAGGAACAGATCGGCACCGTCGATCACATCGCCCAAGATACGCTTGTCCGAGGCTTGGGCATAGGCAGCCTTTTGCGGGTTCATATCCTCGGTCCGGCCTTCATAGACCAGCCCGTGGATGTCACACAGCCAGACGTTTTCGCGTTTGACGCCCAGCTTCAGCAGCATATCTAGACAAGCGATGCCGGCAGCGCCGCCGCCGGTGGAGACGATCTTGATATCCTCGAACCGCTTTCCGGCAATCCGCAGCGCGTTGGTGGCGGCAGCACCTACAACAATGGCGGTGCCGTGCTGGTCGTCGTGGAAGACCGGAATGTTCATCCGTTCACGGCAGATTTTTTCGACGACAAAGCAATCGGGTGCCTTGATGTCCTCAAGATTGACGGCACCGAAGGTGGGTTCCAGCGCACAAACGATTTCAGCAAGTTTGACGGGGTCAGGTTCGTTCACCTCGATGTCGAAGCAATCGATATCGGCGAATTTCTTGAACAGAACAGCCTTGCCTTCCATTACCGGCTTGGATGCCAGCGCACCGATATTGCCCAGCCCCAGAACCGCAGTGCCGTTGGAGATCACCGCCACAAGATTGCCACGGCTGGTATAGCGGGCAGCAGTCGCGGGATCGGCCTTGATTTCCAGACAGGCTTCGGCCACGCCGGGCGAATAGGCGCGGGCCAGATCGCGGCCATTGGCCATCGGCTTTGTTGCGCGGATCTCCAGCTTCCCGGGACGCGGGAATTCGTGATAATCCAGCGCCGCCTGACGTGCTTTATCCTGCCTGCGATCTTCCATGACTCACCTCCGGTTTCGGAATTGGTTGACCGTTAAACCATTTATATCGCGGGGAACAGCAGCCTTCTACGCTGCGTTTGCACGGCAGAACGGGACGGCCCGCTTGCACTGATCGCCGCAGACGCGCAAATTGACAGAAATAACACAAGGGGACGGATGATGTCTTTGTTGGATGCGGCGCAGGATGTGCGCGAACGGGCCTATGCGCCATATTCGAAATTCAAGGTCGGCGCGGCCATCCGGGGCGAGTCGGGGGCAATCTATCGCGGATGCAACGTGGAAAACGTGGCCTATCCCGAAGGCACTTGCGCCGAAGCCGGTGCCATTTCCTCAATGATCGCCGCCGGAGAGACGCGCCTGACCAAAGTCGCCGTCATCGCCGACAGCCCGAACCCCGTCCCGCCATGCGGCGGCTGTCGCCAGAAGCTGGCCGAATTCGGTGCCGAAGATACGGTCGTTATCCTTGCCACAACTGATGGTGCGCGTCTGGAAACGACAATCGGTGATTTACTGCCCGGCCGTTTCGATGCGGGCCATATGACGAATGCATCATGACAGATCCCCGTCCCGTTATCGCCTCTGTTCGCGACGGTCGTGGGTTGGACGGTCCCGGCGCGGCCCTGATCGCCCAAGGTCTGGCTGACGGATCGGTCAGTGACGCACAGGCCGCGGCATTTGCCATGGCGATATTGACCAAAGGCGCAGGCCCCGCCGGACGGGTGGCCCTGACGCGGGCCATGCGCGATTCGGGGCAGGTGTTGCAATGGGACCTGTCGGGGCCTGTGGTGGACAAGCATTCCACCGGCGGTATTGGCGATACGGTCAGCCTTGTGCTGGCACCGCTGCTGGCGGCACGCGGGGTCTTTGTGCCGATGGTGTCGGGTCGTGGTTTGGGCCACACCGGCGGCACGCTGGATAAGTTGGAGTCGATCCCGGGCTTCATCTGCGATCAGCCGCAACAGGATTTCGCCCGGATCGTCCGGCAGGTCGGCTGTGCGATCGTTTCCGCGACGGGGGATGTCGCGCCTGCGGACAAGCGCCTTTACGGCATTCGCGACGAATCCGGCACGGTGGAATCCATCGACCTGATCACCGCGTCGATCCTGTCCAAGAAGCTGGCCGCAGGTCTGGATGCCTTGGTGTTGGATGTTAAGGCAGGGTCGGGGGCGATCATGAAAAAGCCCGACAGCGCGCCGCGTCTGGCCCGTGCTTTGGTCGATACGGCCAATGGGGCGGGCTGCGTCACCTCGGCCATGATCACCGATATGGACCAACCGCTGGCCCGCAGCGCCGGTAACGCGCTGGAGGTGGCCGAGGCGATCCGCGTCCTGCAGGGCGAAAAGGGGGCTTTGCGCGACCTGACGCTGGCTTTGGCCGCTGAATGCTTGCGGCTGGCTGGACAGTCGGCGGACGGGCTGGAAAGCACATTGGACAGCGGTGCCGCAGCCCAGGTGTTTGGCCGGATGGTTGCCGCCCAAGGCGGTCCGACTGATCTGATGGAACAGGCGCAGGCCTATCTGTTGCCCGCACCGGTAATCATGCCGGTTTACGGCCCTGCGGCGGGTCGCGTGGCCCGTATCGATGTGACTGCCCTTGGGCATGCCGTTGTGGCCCTTGGTGGCGGGCGCGTGCGCGCGGGTGAAGTCATCGACCCCCGCGTCGGTCTGGACCGGATGGCCAAGCTGGGTGATGATGTCGGCCCCGACCGGCCCTTGGGCTTTGTCCATGCCGCCGATGAGACCGCAGCGCAGGTTGCGATTGCGGCGGTGCAGGCGGCCTATCACTTGGGTGATGACGGCCATTCCGGCCCCCTGATCCGCGAAAGGATCACCGCATGAGCCGCGCCTTCCTGATTGTCATGGACAGTGTCGGCATTGGCGGTGCGCCGGATGCGGACCAGTATTTCAACGACGGCTTGCCCGATACCGGCGCGAATACCGTCGGCCATATCGCACAGGCCCGCCCGCTGGACATGCCGCATCTGGCGGCGCTTGGGCTGGGGGCGGCGGTCAAACTGGCCTCGGGTGATGACGCGCCGGGGTTGATGGTGGAACCGCAAGGGCTGTGGGGGGGCGCGACCGAAATCTCGCGCGGTAAGGATACGCCTTCGGGGCATTGGGAAATTGCCGGTGTTCCGGTGCCTTGGGACTGGCATTACTTTCCCAACACCACGCCGGCTTTTTCGCCCGAAGTGACCGCGCGTATTTGCGAACTGGCTGGTACGGTCGGTATCCTTGGCAATTGCCACGCATCAGGCACGCAGGTGATTGATGATTTCGGCGTCGAACATCTGCAGACCGGCTGGCCGATCTGCTATACCTCGGTCGACAGCGTGCTGCAGATTGCCGCGCATGAGGATGTCTTCGGTTTGGACCGTCTGATCCAGCTGTGTCAGGACCTGTCGCCGATGCTGCATAAGATGCGTGTCGGACGGGTCATCGCCCGTCCCTTTCTGGGGCAGGAAGGCAGCTTCAAACGCACGCCGAACCGTCGTGACTTCGCCATCGCCCCCCCGGATGATACCATTCTGGATATTGCGACGAATGCGGGCCGCGTGACCCATGCGATCGGCAAGATCGGCGACATCTTCAGCCATCGCGGCATCACCCATCTGCATAAGGGCAAATCCGACGCGGATCTGGGTGACCATCTGATCCGTCTTGGCCAAGAGGCCGAGGACGGCAGTCTGACCTTTGCCAATTTCGTTGAATTCGACACCAACTTCGGCCATCGCCGTGATGTTGCCGGCTATGCCGCCCAGCTGGAATGGTTCGACACTGTCGTAGGGCGCTTTCTGGCGACCCTCGGCCCTGATGATCTGGCCATTTTCACGGCCGACCATGGCAATGACCCCAGCTGGCGCGGGACGGATCACACCCGTGAACGCGTCGCGGTACTGGCCCATGGGGCAGGGGCGCGTTCGGTGGGGCAGGTGGGCTTTGGAGATATCGGTGCCTCGGTCATGGAACATCTGGGGCTTGCAGCCCCCAAACACGGGATCTCTTTCCTATGAAGAAAATCGAACTGCATCTGCATCTGGAAGGTGCCGCCCCGCCCGATTTTATCCGCGCGGTCGCCAAGGAAAAACGCGCCGATCTGACCGGCGTTTTTGACGAACGCGGTGCCTATGCCTATGATGATTTTGCCGGATTTCTTCAATGCTATGAAGCGGCGACCAGTGTCCTGAAAACCCCGCGCGATTACGCCCGTCTGCTGGCCGAGGTTCTGGAACGCTGCGCCGAAGAGGGCGTCATCTATACCGAATTGTTTGTGTCACCCGAATTCTGTGGCGGTGGCGATCTGTCGGCATGGCGCGATTATCTGGCCGCCATGACCGAGGTTGCCGATAAGGGCCGCGCACAAGGCATCGACAGCCGTGGCATTGTTACCATGATCCGCCATTTCGGCCCCGATCGCGGCAAGCTGACCGCGCGTTGTGCCGCGGAAACCGCTGGCGGCTGGATCACCGGTTTCGGGATGGGCGGTGCCGAACAGATGCATCAGGCGACCGATTTCGCATACAGCTATGATTTCGCGCGCGAGGCGGGATTGGGCCTGACCTGTCATGCCGGTGAATGGGGCGGACCGCAAAGCGTGCGTCAGGCGCTGGAACTGGGCTGCACCCGCATCGGTCACGGCGTTCAGTCGATTGATGATCCGCAACTGGTCCGCGATCTGGCCGAACAGGAAATCACGCTTGAGGTCTGCCCCGGTTCGAACATCGCCCTTGGGGTTTATCCGTCATGGGACAAGCACCCCATCGTGCGGCTGGCCGATGCGGGTGTGCGGGTGACGGTGTCCACAGATGATCCGCCGTTCTTCCATACGACGATGCGCGATGAATACGACCGGCTTGCATCGACCTTTGGCTGGGGCGATACCGAGTTCAGACAGATCAACCTCTGGGCCGCCGAAGCCGTGTTCTGCGATGCGGCGACCAAAGACCGCCTGAAAAAGGAATTCGCCTGATGCCTCATTTGACCGTCGTCAACCATCCCCTGATCCAGCACAAACTGACGATCATGCGCCAGAAAGAGGTGTCGACCGCAGGCTTCCGCCGCCTGCTGCGCGAAATCAGCCTGCTGCTGGCCTATGAGGTGACGCGAGAGCTGGAACTGACCACGATGACGATCCAGACCCCCATGTGTGAAATGGAGGCCCCCACGCTGGAAGGCAAAAAGCTGGCGCTGATTTCCATCCTGCGCGCAGGCAACGGTCTGATGGACGGTATTCTGGAACTGATTCCGGGTGCGAGGGTCGGTTTTGTCGGCCTGTACCGCGACCCCGAAACACTGAAGCCGGTCGAATATTACTGCAAGGTGCCGAAAGAACTGGACGCCCGTATGACGATCGTCGTCGATCCGATGCTGGCCACGGGCAATTCATCAGTTGCGGCAATTGATATGCTGAAGGAACGCGGCGCGAAAAACATGCGCTTTTTGTGCCTGCTGGCCGCGCCCGAAGGCGTTGAACGGATGCGTCAGGCCCACCCCGATGTGCCGATCTTTACGGCATCGCTGGACGAAAAGCTGGATGACCACGGCTATATTGTTCCGGGTCTGGGCGATGCGGGTGACCGGATGTTCGGCACGAAATAAGCCGGATGCGTTAACTGCCGTTTCACGGTTTTTCCCTAATGTCGGGGCAAAACAAGGTGGACGGCAGATGACGCGGATATTTCGGCTAGCGATGATTTTAATGACGGGTGCGGCAGCAGATGCCGCGCCGGTTTCCACGCCGCCTGACGGATTTGCAGGAACGCAATATATCGACAACACCGGTTGCGTTTTTGCGCACAGCGATGCTGGTTGGACGGCGCGTCTGGACGGGGCAGGGCAACCGCTTTGCGGGTTCCCCCCCAGTATCGGTGTCAATCGCGCGGATGCTGCCCCCTTGGTGGAAGAACCGGACGCCGAAACTCTGCTGATCGAACAGCTGACCCAGCATTTACGCCCCGGTGAATGGTCTGCCGATCCGCGCCCTGCTGAAACGCGCCATGCGGCCCCGGTGCCCGCCGCCGATCCAATCCAGACAACCCTGAAGGACGCCTTGTTTGTCGCCCCCGCCTTGCGGCAGGCCAGCGGGTTGCAGATATCACAGGACGTCTGTGCGCAGCTTGGATATGAACCCGATACAGATACCACGCCCATTCCGCAGGCTGCATTGGGGCTGTGTGCGGGAATGAAAGCTGGCGGGTTGGCACCGGCGGCTGCGGCCAAATCTGACGTGCCTGCGGCCAGACTCGCGACCAAAACGGCCAGTGCAATTGTAGCCCGCAGGCCAAGCCCGCCGCGGGTATCGAAGCCTATGCTGGAAATAATCCCCGCATCGGCCCGATACATACAAGTCGGCGCATTCGAGGATGGGGAAAACGCACTGATCGTTCTGCGGGCGCTGTCTGGGCAGGGCTATCCCGTGGCCCAGACCCGTATCAACGAAAAGGCCAGAGGCATGCGGGTTATCATGGCCGGTCCGTTCCTCGACCGTAAAACACTGGTCGAGGCTTTGGTGACATTGCGCCAGACAGGATACGCTGGCGCAATGCCGCGTTAGGCGGTGCGGACAGCCTCGATCATGCGGGCAACATTGTCGGGGTCCGCATCGGGGGTAATGCCGTGGCCAAGGTTGAAGATATGCGGTCCACCGCGCAGGCTGCGGGTGATGCGCTGTGCCTCGGAAACCAGATCCGGCCCACCTGTGACCATATGGCCTGACGCCAGATTGCCTTGCACACAGCCGTCGACCTGCACATTTTCGGCTGCCCATTCGGACGAAACCGAATTGTCCAGCGCCACGCAATCCGCACCGGTTGCTTTGGCAAAGCCGATATAGCGATCGCCCGCTTCGCGCGGGAAGGCGATGACCGGAATGGAAGGGTGGCGTTCTTTCAGGGCGGCAATGATGCGCTTGGCCGGGGCCAAAGCGAAATCGTCGAAATCCCGGCCCTTCAGGCTGCCCGCCCAGCTGTCGAATATCTTGACGACCTCGGCCCCAGCCTCGATCTGGGCAGACAGATACAGGATGGTTGCTTCGGTGATCAGATCGATCAGCACGCTAAAGGTGGCACGGTCGGTAGATTTGAAGGCATGGGCAGGCCCCTGATCCTTGGTGCCGCGACCGGCAATCATATAGGTGGCCACGGTCCATGGCGCGCCCGCAAAACCGATCAGGGTCGTTTCGCGCGGCAGTTCCTTGGACAGGATTTTCAGTGTCTGGTAGATCGGGTTCAGACGTTCGTGGATATCCTCTACGGATTTCAGCTGCGCGAAGTCTTTTGCCGATGTGATGGTCGACAGGCGCGGGCCTTCGCCCGTGACGAACCACAGATCGGCGCCAAGCGCCTGCGGCACCAGCAGAATATCGGCAAAAAGGATCGCACCGTCAAAGCCGAAGCGGCGGATCGGCTGCAACGTCACCTCGGCCGCCAGTTCGGGGTTATAGCACAGTGACAGAAAGTCACCGGCCTTGGCACGCGTGGCGCGATATTCCGGAAGATAGCGACCGGCCTGGCGCATCATCCAGATCGGGGGGGTGGGCAAAGTCTCGCCCGCCAGGGCACGCAGCAGAAGTTTGGTCATATAGCCTCCTATGCCCCTTGAAAGCGAGGCGACAGACGTTGTCAAGCACGGCTCGGGAAGCTATGCCAAAGGCATGAAACAGATGCCCGACACCACCCGTCCCATCAAGATCGGCACCCGCGGATCGGTTCTGGCATTGGCCCAGGCCCATGAAACGCGCGATCGCATGATGTCCGCCCACGGCCTGGCTGCCGATGCCTTTAAAATCGTCGTCATCAAGACGACCGGTGACCGGATTACCGATCGCCCCCTGAAAGAGATCGGGGGCAAGGGGCTGTTTACCCGCGAAATCGAAGAGGCGCTGACAAACGGCGCTATCGATATTGCCGTGCATTCGATGAAAGACATGCCGACCCTGCAGCCCGGTGGTTTGATTATCGACTGCCTGTTGCCGCGCGAAGATGTTCGCGACGCATTTGTCAGTCTGCATGTCGGTTCCATTGCCGAATTGCCGCAGGGGGCGACAGTCGGATCGTCAAGTCTGCGCCGTCGAGCCCAATTGGCGCACCGCCGTCCCGATCTGAAACTGGTCGAATTTCGCGGTAATGTGCAGACCCGATTAAGAAAGCTGGAGGATGGGGTTGCCGTCGCGACCTTCCTTGCGATGGCAGGTTTGCGCCGCCTTGATATGGTCCATGTCGCGCGCAGCGGGATAGACCCGGAAGAAATGCTGCCTGCCGTCGCGCAGGGTGCAATCGGGATCGAGCGTCGTTTGGACGATCTGATGATGGCCGAATTGCTTGCAGCCTTGCATGATACTGAAACCGGATATCGCATCGACGCAGAACGTGCGTTTCTGGCGCGCCTTGACGGATCGTGCCAGACGCCGATCGCCGGATTGGCCGAAGTCATCGGCGACCGTCTGACTCTGCGCGGTGAGATTTTGCGCCCCGACGGCAGTGCGGTGATCAGCGGCACCCGTGAAGGACTGATCGCGGAGGGACCGGCGATGGGTAAGGATCTGGCGACCGAACTTCTGGGTCGGGGTGGTCCTGATTTTATGGAAATGTAGTGCACAGCCGCGTGGTTTTGCCGCAGCCGGAATGACATAGGGCGCGCCATGTGAATGGTGCGCCCTATCGTTTAGTAACTGCGAATCAGCCCAACAAGACGACCCTGAATGCGGACGCGATCCTCGGGGAACAGGCGGGTTTCATAGGCCGGATTTGCCGCCTCTAGCGCAATCATCGCGCCTTTGCGGCGATAGCGCTTCAGAGTTGCTTCCTGATTGTCGACCAGCGCGACAATGATATCGCCGGTTTCAGCGGTGTCCTGTTCACGGATCACCACGACATCACCGTCGTTGATGCCCGCTTCGATCATCGAATCACCCGTCACCTCAAGCGCATAGTGATGTTCGCGACCGGCAAGCATTGTGCCGGGAACCGCCACGTGATGCGAGACTTCCGAAATCGCCTCGATCGGGACACCGGCGGCAATGCGACCCATCAGCGGCACCTGAACCGCGGGGCTGTCCACGACTGTCATCGCACCGCGTGGGCGGGCGGGGCGTGAATTTGAAATGACGCGCGGCACAAATGCGGGCTTATCAACCTCGGGGGTGGTGGGGGACGCCAGATGTGCCAGTGCATCTGGAAGGCGCAAAACCTCCAACGCGCGGGCGCGATGGGGAAGGCGGCGGATAAAGCCGCGTTCTTCCAGCGCTGTGACAAGACGGTGGATACCGGATTTCGACCGCAGGTCCAGCGCATCCTTCATTTCATCGAAGGAAGGCGGCACCCCATCGCGGACCATCCGCTTCTGAATAAATTCCAGCAGTTGGATCTGCTTTTTTGTCAGCATTGCCCGGCCTCATGACTCTGTTCTGTTAATGTTCTAGCCCATGGCCCGAATCACGTCAATCAGTTGAAAGGGACAAGATGAAAAAACAGTTAATTGTCAGAGGCCAAGCGGAATGTATTCCACTACCTCGCCACCATTCTTTTGCGGGTCATGGGCGGGACGGATCAGCAAAGCATCAGCTTGCGACATCAGGGACAGTCGTGCGGAATCCTGATCCGAAAACGGCGTGATGACAGGGGTCATGCCGGTCCGATCCAGCTTGGCACGCAGGTAATGCTGGCGCGGTCCCTCTGGCTTTAGGGGAACGCCAAGTAGGGCATGTTCAGTCCGGATACCGGCTGGCAGTCCTTGCATCGCGCGGATCAGAGGTTGCATGAATAAAATCCCGCAAGTCATTGCAGAGACCGGATTTCCAGGCAATCCCAGCATTGCGGATTCAAGCAGTTTTCCTGCCATTAGCGGCTTTCCGGGCCGCATCGCGATTTTATAGAATGCACGGTCCAAACCCAGTTCCGCTGCAATCTTGCCAACCAGATCATGATCCCCAACCGAGGCGCCGCCGATCGTTACGATCAGATCGGCTCCGCGTGCGGCCGCAAAACTAGCGCGCAGACTTCCATCCGTATCCCGTGCGATCGGCAGAATGTTCGCCACCCCGCCCGCTTGGGTAACCATTGCAGCAATCGCCAGATCGTTCGAACTGATGATCTGGCCCGGCTGCGGGTCACTGCCGGGGGGCAGAAGTTCATCGCCACCTGCAAGAATGGCAACAACCGGTCGTTTCGCGACTGTTACCTTTGGCAGGTTCATCGCCGCCAACAGGCCGATGTCGGCGGCTGACAAGACGCGTCCGGCCTGCATGACATCGCCTTGGGCAAAATCATTGCCTTTGGCGCGGATGTTGCTGCCCGATGATCTGGTAGTAACCGTGATGACATCACCGTTACGGTCGATATGTTCCTGCAGTTCGACGTGGTCGAAACCATCGGGCACCGCAGCGCCGGTGAATATCCGCAGTGCCTGTCCTGCGGATGCCTGCCCCTGCCACGGGTGGCCCGCTGCGGCTGTTCCCACCACCTGCATCGGCCCCGCCATATCGACAGCGCGCATCGCATATCCATCCATCGCCGAGGCATTGAACGGGGGTTGGGTTAATCGCGCCACTGCCGGTTCCAGCAAGGCGCGACCGTGGGCTTGTGCCAGTCCGATTGTTTCTGCCTGCGGTTTGCCCGCCAATGCAAGAACGCGGGACAGCGCCTCGGGGACGGTGATCATGGTTGCGCCTCATAGAGGCCGGATTTGCCACCCTCTTTCCGTAACAGGCGAATGTCGGTGATCTGCATCGATTTTTCGGCGGCCTTCAACATGTCATAGATGGTCAGGCATGCGGTGCTGACTGCGGTCAACGCCTCCATTTCTACGCCGGTGCGACCGGTCGTGCGGACGGTCGCGGTGACGCGGATGCCGGGCAGGGTGTCGTCCGGCGTCAGTTCCAGCGCGACCTTGGCAATGGGCAGCGGATGGCACAGCGGGATCAGGTCAGCCGTGCGTTTGGCCCCCATGATTCCGGCCAGACGCGCCACACCCAGCACGTCACCCTTGGCCGCACCGCCCTTGGCCAAAGCCAAGGTTTCCGCAGCCATGATGACGCAGCCGGTCGCCACCGCTTCGCGGGCGGTTTCTTCTTTGGCCGACACATCAACCATATGCGCCTGACCTGCGGCGTCGAAATGTGTCAGGGTCATGCGGGGACATCCAGAATGGCGCGGGTGGCTGCGGTGACATCGTCCTGACGCATTATGCTTTCGCCGATCAGGAAGCGACGCGCGCCAACCTGCATCATCTGGCCCAGATCCGACGCGGTAAACAGACCGCTTTCGCAGACGACATGGCGATCGGCAGGGATGCGCGGCGCCAGTTCGCGTGTCACATCAAGTGTCACCTCGAACGTCTTCAAATTGCGGTTGTTTATCCCGATCATCGGTGACTTCAGACGCAGGCCACGCTCCAGTTCTGCGGCGTTATGGACCTCAACCAGGGCGTCCATGCCCCAATGGAGTGCAGCGTCTTCCAGCTCGGCGGCCAGTGTGTCATCGATGGATGCCATAATGATCAGGATGCAATCGGCACCCCATGCGCGGGCCTCGGCGACCTGATAGGTGTCGTGCATGAAATCCTTGCGCAATGCGGGCAGATCGCATGCGTTACGTGCATCCGTCAGAAATTCGGGTGCGCCCTGAAAGCTGGGACCATCGGTCAGTACCGAAAGGCAGGCCGCACCACCGGCCTGATAGGCGCGGGCCAGTTCGGCGGGCGCGAAATCGGGGCGGATCAACCCTTTCGAGGGGCTGGCCTTCTTGATTTCGGCAATTAACGCAGGACCATGTTCGGCAGCCGCGTCCAAAGCACGGGTAAAACCACGAGGGGCCGAGGCGGCGCGGGCGGCGGCCTCGACATCGGCCAGCGGGTGCGCGGCCTTGGCGGCAGCGATTTCTTCCAGCTTATAGGCCTTGATCTTTTCAAGAATATCCATGGGTCCGGTTCTATCTGTGCCAGCAGGGCATGGGAAGGGGACCTAAGCGGTCCAGTCGATGGGCGTGCGGCCTTTGCCGGCCAACCAGTCATTGATGCGACTGAACGGCTGACTGCCAAAAAAGCCCCGTCGTGCGGAAAGGGGGGAAGGATGTGCCGTGGCAATGACCAGATCCTGTGGGCGGGCCAGATCGGACAGCGTTTTCTGCGCGTGGTTTCCCCAAAGCAGAAACGCCAGCGGTCCATGCGCCTGTGCGTCGGCCACGGCCTGACGCGCCAGTTCCTGCCAGCCCCATTTGGCATGGACGCCAGCCTGTCCTGGCAGAACGGAAAGGGCGGTGTTTAGCAGCAGAACCCCTTGGCGCGCCCAGCCGGACAAATCGCCATTCGACGGGGCGCTGCCGATATCGTCGTACAGTTCCTTGAATATATTCCGCAGTGATCGTGGCAGCGGCGTTTCGGGCGTGACTGAAAACGCCAACCCGTTGGCATGACCGACCGTCGGATAGGGGTCCTGTCCCAGAATGACGACGCGGGTGTCGCGCGGGCGCGTCGCTTGCAGGGCAGCGAAAACCCTGTCGGGGCCGGGCAACCAATCGGGATGCTGCGCTAGGCGGTCGCGAATTGCGGGCCATTGATTCTGGAAGAAGGGCAGATGCGCCCATTCGGGGGGCGGGGTCATGCCTCGGGCGGGCCGGTGACTTGGGACAGGGCAGTCAGGCTGGCTTTGGCCGCGCCGCTGTCGATGGATTCGGCTGCCATTTTTACGCCATCACGCAGGTCACTGACCTTATCTGCCACCAGCAGGGCCGCAGCCGAATTCAACAAAACGGCATCACGATAGGCCCCTTTTTGACCTTCCAACAAAGCGCGGAAAGCTGCGGCGTTATGCGAAGGTTCGCCGCCGATGATTGCCTCGAACGGGTGGCGGGGCAGACCGGCGTCTTCGGGTGTGATGGTAAATTCGGTGATCTGGCCGTCTTTCAACGCGGCGACATGGCTTTCCTCGGCGATGCTCAGTTCATCCGTGCCGTCACCGCCATGCACCAGCCATGCGGCATCCGACCCCAGATCGCGCAACACCTCGGCCATGGGTCTGATCCAGTCGCAGCTGAAAGCGCCGGTCAGCTGGCGACGGACCGAGGCCGGATTTGTCAACGGTCCCAGAAGGTTGAAGACGGTTCTTGTGCCAAGCTCGGTGCGCGGCGGACCGACATGGCGCATGGCGGGGTGATGCATCGGGGCCATCATAAAGCAGATGCCTGCCTCGGAGATGGCGCGCTGTGCGACGGCGGGGCCACCCATGACGTTGATGCCCATCTTGACCAGCGCATCGGCCGCCCCGGATTTCGACGACAGGTTCCGGTTGCCATGTTTGGCCACCGGAACGCCCGCACCGGCCACCACAAATGCCGCAGCGGTGGAAATATTCAGCGTGCCTTTGCCATCCCCGCCCGTGCCGACGATATCCATCGCACCGGCAGGCGCCGTGACGCGGTTCATCCGCGCCCGCATCGCGCGGGCGGCGGCGGCGATTTCGTCAACCGTTTCGCCGCGCACCCGCAAGGCCATCAGCAACCCGCCGATCTGGGCGGGGGTCGCGGCCCCGTCGAACAGGGCCGAAAAGGCTGTTTCGGCCTCGGGGCCGGTCATGGGGCGGGTGGCTGCGATCCCGATCAGCGGGCGGATATCGGTCATGCGGCCACCTTGGGCGTGGTAGTGCAGCGGGTCAGGAAACTGCGGATCATCTCGTGCCCGTTTTCCGAGGCGATGGATTCGGGGTGGAACTGCACCCCTTCGATCGGAAGGTCGCGGTGGATCAGGCCCATAATCGTGCCGTCGTCAGATGTCGCCGTGACGCGCAGGCAGTCAGGCAGGCTTTCGGGCTGCACGGTCAGCGAATGATAGCGGGTGGCATTCATAGGGGACGGCAGACCGGTAAAGACCCCTGTGCCGTCATGGCTGATGGCATCGACCTTGCCATGCAGGATGCGGGTGGCACGGACAATCTTGCCACCAAAGGCCTGACCGATAGATTGATGGCCCAGACAAACGCCCAGCAGTGGAATGCGACGTTCCGCAGCGGCGTTGATCAGCTCCAGACAGATCCCCGCCTGATCGGGATCGCACGGCCCCGGAGAGATGACGATTCCCTCGGGCTCTAACGCCAGGGCGTCCTGCACGGTCAGCTGGTCATTGCGCCGCACGGTGACATCTGCCCCTGCCTCGCCCAGATAATGGACCAGATTCCAGGTAAAGCTGTCATAGTTGTCGATCAGAAGGATCATGTGCAGATCACCTTGCGGCCAAGAAATGGGGGCGGTTCCCCCTAGGAAAAGCGTCCGCTATAGATGGGGCAAAGCGCGGCCAAGGGTCAAGACCAGCCGATCAAAATGGCGCGAGAGCGTTCGAAGCGACAAGAGGGACGAATGGCACGGGGAATTCTGACAGGTGTCGTCCATGGCGCATTGGTTGGCGCGGTGGTTCTGACGGGACTGTCGCTGCTGGCACCCTTGCCGGCGGATAACAGGTCACAGCCGATGGCCAAGGGCGATGTAACGCCCTCGGGGCAGATGGAATTGCCGGTGGGGTCGGAATTCGGTCGCGCGGGTGATCTTGCGCCCCGCGCGCCATCACCGATCAGCGGGGGCGACAGCGACCGCGTCAGTGAACCTGCAGCCGTGGCTGCGCCGCGCGCCGAACCCGCGCCACGTCTGGTGACCGATGACAATGCCCGCCCCGAAACGCTGACCGGCGACCGGATGCCGTCACAATCGCAACCCGCGACCTTTGATCCGGTCCCCGATGTACAACTTCCCGCTGCAGCGGGGAATGCGCCGATGGCCCGCAGCCTGCCGGGCTTTTCAGTGGATGCGCCGCAAGACAGCCTGCCGCAATTGTCCCGCGACCCCGACGATACCGGTGCACAGGACAGCATCCCCCGTCTGCCCGCGCCGGGCCTTGACCTGTCGCTGCCCCCCGATCTGACCGATCTGCGTAAGATGGAACGTAACTGATGAAGCCCTTGAACCCCGCCCTTGCCGCGACCTTCCTGCCCCCCGTGATGGAGGCGCGCCGCTGGTTGCAGGGCGTCGATTTCCCGCCCGAACGCCCGCTGATCAATGTCAGTCAGGCGGCGCCGGTGGAATCGCCCCCCATGGGGTTGCGCCAAGCCATCGCGGAGGCAGCTCTTCACAGCCCCGAGGCGCATCTTTACGGTCCGGTTCTTGGCAATGCCGACCTGCGCGAGGCGGTCGCCGAATGCTTTTCAACCGCTTATGGCGGGTCATTGACCGAAGGGAATGTTGCGATCACGCAAGGTTGTAATCAGGCATTCTGCGCGGCGATGGCGTCCTTGGCGGGGGCGGGCGATCAGGTGATTGTGCCCACGCCGTGGTATTTCAATCATAAAATGTGGCTGGATATGTCCGGCGTTCAGGCCGTGCCGCTGCCTTGCCGCGACAATATGCTGCCCAACCCCGAAGAGGCTCGCGCCCTGATCACCTCGAGCACCCGTGCCATTGTGTTGGTGACACCGAACAATCCGTCAGGGGCGGAATACCCTGCCGAACTGGTGGGGCAATTCTTCGATCTGGCCCAAAGTCATGGGCTGGCGCTGGTGGTTGATGAAACCTATCGCGATTTTGACAGCCGGACGGGGGCACCCCATGACCTGCTGACGCGGCCCGATTGGGATGAAACCCTGATCCAGCTTTACAGCTTTTCCAAAGCCTACAGGCTGACAGGACATCGCGTTGGAGCGTTGATCGCAGGGGGAAATAGGCTGGCGCAGGTTGAAAAATTTCTGGACACGCTGGCCATTTCGCCGGGGCAACTGGGGCAGGTGGGGGCCGTCTGGGGTCTGAAACATCTGGACGACTGGCTGGCGGGCGAACGGTTGGAAATTCTGGCACGGCGTGATGCGACCCGCGCGGCGATGGCCGGTCTGTCGGGGTGGACGCTGAAATCTGCGGGGGCGTATTTCGCCTGGGTGGAACATCCATTCGACGAAAGCTCGGCCGCTCTGGCGCGGCGCATGGTGTCGGACATCAGTGTGCTGGCCTTGCCGGGCACGATGTTTACGCCTGCGGATGACCCGGCAGGGGCGCGGCATCTGCGTCTGGCATTTGCCAATGTCGATACCGCAGGAATTACCGCACTTGCCGGACGTCTGGCACTTCTGGGGGTCTGATCTACTTGTGGCGCGGGGCGCGGCGTCCTAAAGACTTGCACAGACACGACCACGAGGAAGGCCGCGCCATGTCACAGCTGCGAACCAAGGGCAAATCGACCGTCGTCTGGATCCTTTTGGGTCTGATGGTTATGGGGTTGGGGGGCTTCGGCGTCACCAGCTTTTCAGGGGGCACGACCGAGGTCGGCTCGGTCGGGGATACCAAGATCACTGCGGATGAATACGCCCGCGCCCTGCAATCACAGATGCAGACCCTGTCCCAACAGACGGGCCAGCAGATCACCATGGCGCAGGCCCAGCAGATGGGGTTGCCCGCGGCTGTGCAAGGCCAGTTGATCGGTGCCGCCGCTTTGGCCGAACAGGCACGCAGCATCGGTGTATCGGTCGGCGATGAACAGGTCGCGCAGACGATCATGAACGCCGGTGCCTTCCAAGGCCCCAATGGCAGCTTCGACCGTGCCGCCTATTCCGATGTCCTGAACCGCGAACGCCTGACCGAAGCCGATTTCGAGGCCAGCGTCCGTGACGACGAAGCCCGCGTCCTGCTGCAGAATGCGGTCGCAAATGGCGTGACGGCCCCCAATCCGATGGTTGACCAGACCGCCCGCTGGTTGTTGCAGACCCGCGATTTCGCATGGCGCGAACTGACCGTGGATGATCTGGCCGAACCCATCGCCGACCCCGATGAAGCCACGCTGAAAGCTTGGCACGAGGCGAACGGCGATCGCTTTACCGCGCCCGAGACCCGCAAGATCAGCTATGCTTGGGTCACGCCCGACATGCTGTCGTCCGAAGTGACACTGGATGACGCCGCCCTGCGCGCGGTCTATGACCAGAACATCGACCAGTTCCAGCGCCCCGAACGCCGGATGGTGGGTCGTCTTGTGTTCCCCTCGGTCGAAGAAGCCGAGGCTGCGCGTGCTGCCATCGACGCAGGCACAAATACATTCGAGGATTTCGTCGTCGAACGCGGCCTTGAGCTGGATGATATCGATCTGGGCGAAGTGACCCGTGGCGCATTGGGGCAGGCGGCTGATGACGTCTTTGCCGCCCAGCAGCCCGGCGTTGTCGGTCCCGTGCAAACCGATCTGGGTCCGGCACTGTTTTCGGTGAATGCGATTCTGGACCCCGTCGATATTTCCTTCGAGGATGCCCGCGATGATCTGCGCGGTGAAGCCGCCCTCAGCGGCGCTGCGCGTCAGATCCGCAGCCGCACCTCGGATTTTGAGGATTTGCTGGCCGGTGGCGCAACCTTGGAAGAGCTTGCCGATGACACCGAAATGCAGCTGGGTCAGGTCGATTGGACCGTCGAAGGCGATCCCGAAAGCGGCAGCATCACCGGATACGAAGCGTTCCGCGAACGCGCCATCGATATTTCCACCAGTGATTTTCCGCAGTTGTTCGAATTGGCCGATGGGGGCGTGTTCGCCATGCGTCTGGACGAAATCGTCCCGCCGACCCTGATTACCTTCGAAGATGTCCGCGACGATGTTCTGGCCGATTGGAAAGAGGCCGAATTGCAGCGCCGTCTGCTGGATCGCGCATCCGAAGCACGGCTGAAAGCTGTGGCCAAGACTGCCCCGGGTGTCGATGCCGAACCGCAGGTTGATGCCGCAGCCGAAGACCAGCCTGCGACGCCGGTCGAATGGAACATCGAAACCGGCATGTCGCGCAGCGATTATATGCAGGATCTGCCGCAACAACTGCTGGCACAGGCCTTTACCATGGCCGAACCCGGCGACGTCGGTGTCGTGGATGCAGGCGACCGCGTTTTTGTGCTGCGCCTTGACCAGATCGAAGATGCCGATCTGTCCAGCGACGAAGCCGTGCAGATTCTAGATGGTGTTAAATCGCGCCTGAACCAGTCGCTGCAAGGGGACATCTTCGAATATTACGCCCGCCATGTGCAACGTAATTCGAAGGTGCAGATCAACCAGCAGGCGATCAACGCCATCAACGCACAGGTCCAGTAATGCAACTGACGCCCGATTTCGACGCGTTTCAAGCCCAATGGGATGCCGGTCAGAACCAGTTGGTGACGATTCGGCTGGCAGCCGATCTTGATACGCCCGTCAGTCTGATGCTGAAACTGGCCGAGGCCGCACCGCAAAGCTTTATGCTGGAATCTGTGACCGGAGGCGAGGTTCGCGGACGCTACTCCATCGTCGGGATGAAGCCTGATCTGGTCTGGGAATGCCGTAATGGCAAAGCACGGCTTAATCGTCAGGCCCGGTTTTCGGACGAATTTCAGGATGATGACCGTCCCGCGCTGGACAGCCTGCGTGCGCTGATTGCCGAAAGCCGGATCGAGACAATGCCGGACGGTGTGCCACCAATGGCTGCCGGTCTTTTCGGTTATCTGGGCTATGACATGATCCGTCTGGTCGAACATCTTCCCGATGTGAACCCCGACCCGCTGGATCTGCCTGATGCGATGATGCTGCGACCTTCCGTCGTTGCCGTATTGGACGGGGTCAAAGGCGAAGTGACGCTTTGTGCACCCGCATGGCATGACGGTAATGACAACGCCCGCGCCGCCTATGCCCGCGCCGCCGAACGCGTGATGGAGGCTTTGCGCGCGCTTGACCGCCAGCCGACCGAACCACGTGCCTTGGGCGACGAGGTCCAGATCGGCGCGCCGGTGTCGAATTTCACCAAACCGGATTATCTGGCCGCTGTTGAAAAGGCCAAAGATTATATCCGCGCCGGTGACATCTTTCAGGTCGTGCCAGCACAACGCTGGCGGCTGGATTTCCCGCTGCCGCCTTTTGCACTGTATCGCAGCTTGCGCCGGACCAATCCGTCACCTTTCATGTTCTTCCTAAATATGGGCGGTTTCCAGATTGTCGGTGCCAGCCCTGAAATTCTTGTGCGTCTGCGTGATGGCGAAGTTACCATTCGTCCCATCGCGGGCACCCGACCACGTGGCGCGGACGAAGAACAGGACCGCGCGCTCGAGGCCGACCTGCTGGGCGACCAGAAGGAACTGGCCGAGCATCTGATGCTGCTGGATCTGGGCCGCAATGATGTCGGTCGTGTCTCAAAACCCGGAACAGTTCGCCCGACCGAACAATTCATCATCGAGCGTTACAGCCATGTGATGCACATTGTTTCGAACGTTGTCGGGCAATTGCGTGATGGCGAAGATGCGCTGTCGGCACTGTTGGCGGGTCTGCCTGCAGGCACTGTCTCGGGTGCGCCGAAGGTCCGTGCCATGCAGATCATCGACGAGCTGGAGCCGGAAAAACGCGGCGTCTATGGCGGTGCCGTAGGCTATTTTTCCGCCAATGGCGAAATGGATATGTGCATTGCCCTGCGTACAGGGGTCGTCAAAGATAAGGCACTGTATATTCAGGCGGGCGGTGGCGTCGTCTATGACAGCGACCCCGAGGCTGAATTTGAAGAGACAGTCAACAAAAGTCGCGCCTTGCAACGCGCTGCCGAAGAAGCATCGCGCTTTGTTCGTGGCAATTCATAAGGACCACCGACAGCTGAGCAATGAAAAACGGCGGCCCGATCGGGCCGCCGAATTATATTCCACTGGAATGCTGCATCAGTTTGCGGGAACCGGCTCTTCGGTCGGTTCTGCTTCCATGCCGTCATCGGCCATTGGATCGGCTTCCATGGTGTCCGTCGCCATCGGGTCGGCTTCCATTGGTTCGGTTGCCATCGGTTCGGTTGCCATCGGCTCGGTCGCCATCGGTTCGGTGGCTGACGGATCTGCGGCCATATCACCTGCAGGGGCTTCTTGATCGCGGAACACATATTCTGGCGCCGCGTCAGCTTCTTCCTCGGTCAGATCGGTCGTGATCTCTTGTGCGTCCGAATTGACGGTCAGGTCGGTCCACGGCAGGGCGATCTGCTTTTCGCCGATACCCAGAAAACCACCTACGCCGATGATCGCGGCTTTCATTTCGCCGGTTTCGCTGTCAACAATCAGGTCGTTGATATCGCCAATGGTTTCACCTTCGGGCGACATCACCGAAGTGCCGGTGATCCAGTCAACGCGCCATTCGTTGGCGGCTTGTTCAACCTCGACCTTTTCAGCGGCTGCAGCTTGGGCAGCGGCGTCATCAGCCTCGGTCATATCCTCGGTGGGCTCGGCCATGGTGTCGGTGCCCATGGTTTCCGTCTCGGTCGTTTCCATGGCAGGATCGGTCGCCGGTGCGGTGTCTTGTGCGAACGCTGCACCAAAGGTCATCGGCAGGGCGACGGCGGTGGTCAAAAGAAGATTACGCATAGTTTCCTCCTGGTTTCCGTTTCGCAGGTTGCGTTTGCATCCCGCTATTGGGTTCACAATGCGCAGATCGGGACAGAGGTTCCCCGCCGATTTGCGGTCGGCAGGGTGAAAATATGCAAGTAATTGTGATGGAACTTTTCAGTCTTCGCCACGGAACGGTTGCACGTATTGCAAGGCCATATCCCACGGGAAATAGATCCAGGTATCCTGACTGACCTCGGTGACATAGCTGTTCACCATCGGCTTGCCCTTTGGCTTGGCATAGACTGTCGCCATATGCGCCTTGGGGTAAAGGTCGCGGATCAGTTCCAGCGTCCGGCCGCTGTCGACCAGGTCGTCAACGACCAGAATGCCTTCGCCATCCCCCATCAGTTCGGGGTCGGGTTTCTTCAGAACGGTCAGGCCCGATTGTTCCTGTTTGTGATAGGATTTCACGCTGATCGTGTCGATCGTGCGGATGTCCAGTTCACGCGCCACAATCATCGCGGGCGCAAGGCCGCCGCGGGTCACGGCCAGAACGGCACGCCATTCCTGTTCTTCCATCCGCCATGCCAAGGCACGTGCGTCGCGGTGCAGCTGGTCCCAGCTGATATGAAAACCTTTTTCGTGGGGCAGACGATCCGTCATGCGTCTTCTTCCTTCTTCAGGGATTGAGAACAAGCGAAAGGCCCAGCAACGCAATTGCAAGGCCGGCCCCCCGGTCGATCCAGAATTTCATGTCATAATAGCGGTCCCGCAGCCACGGCAGCGCCATCAAACTGGCAAGTGCGGTATAGAATAAAAGCTCTACCGACAAGGCTGTCGCATAGATTGCGCCCTTATCGGCCAGCCCCAATGCGGCCGGAAAGATCGACAACAGCACCGCGGAATAGAAAAGCGCAGGCTTCGGGTTCGACACGTTCAGCGCCATGCCGGCCCAGAAGTTCAACCCACGTCCACCTGTCATCGGATCGGGCAGGGGATCAACGGCATGGACCCACATTTTCCACGCGATATACAGAAGATATGCTCCGCCCAG
The DNA here is from genome assembly GCF_003590715.1 of Paracoccus sp. JM45. Lineage (GTDB taxonomy): Bacteria > Pseudomonadota > Alphaproteobacteria > Rhodobacterales > Rhodobacteraceae > Paracoccus. Next base: position 80,256 of record NZ_QQVY01000001.1, on the reverse strand, counting down.
CAGATGCATCGCGGCCAGCGTCCAAGGCAGAACGCGGAAAATCACCGTCAGCCCCAAAAGTGCGAACAGGCACCAGACCGATGCGCCGATGGCCAGACCCCAGCCATAGGGCAGGGCCCGTTTGCGACCCAAAGAAAAGGCACCCTGACTGACGGCGATGACGCCCGGACCGGGCGACAGGATCGCCACGGAGAGGGTCGCCACAAAAAGCCCAAGCTGGTCGGCAGAAACCGAAATCATGACCTGCCGCCCCTTTTGGTCTTTAGTCTTTCTTGACCGCTGCAATATCGGGCGCGTCAACGGCCTTCATGCCAACAACATGATAGCCCGCATCGACGTGATGGGTTTCGCCCGTGACACCTGCGCCCAGACGCGACAGCAGGTATAGCGCCGAATTTCCGACATCTTCCTGCGTGACATTGCGACGCAGAGGCGAGTTCAGCTCGTTCCACTTCATGATATAGCGGAAGTCACCGATGCCCGATGCGGCCAGCGTCTTGATCGGACCGGCGCTGATGGCATTGACGCGGATGTTGTCCTTGCCGAAATCCTCGGCCAGATAGCGGACCGATGCTTCCAGTGCGGATTTGGCAACGCCCATGACATTGTAATGCGGCATGACACGTTCGGCGCCGTAATAGGTCAGCGTCAGCATGGATCCACCGTCCGTCATCATCGCGGCCGCCCGACGGGCAACAGCGGTGAAGGAATACACCGATATATCCATTGTTTTCAGGAAATTGTCGCGCGTGGTTTCGGCATAGCGCCCGCGCAGCTGTTCCTTGTCGGAAAAGCCGATTGCATGGACGATGAAGTCCATCTTGTCCCATTTGGCGGCCAGATTTTCGAACAGCGTATCAACGGACGCCTCATCCGACACGTCGCATGGCAGCACCATGTCTGACCCCAATTGTGCCGCCAGAGGATCGACCCGCTTTTTCAGCGCATCCCCCTGATAGCTGAATGCCAGTTCGGCACCCTCGGCAGCCAATGCCTTTGCGATGCCCCAGGCAATCGATTTGTCATTGGCCAAACCCATGATCAGACCGCGCTTGCCGGCCATCAGGCCAGACCTCTGCTCGCTTGACATGTCCAGTCCCTCGCGCTTTCAACAGTTCCAGCGGTGATTAGGCCCTTTACCATGCCGCATCAAGCATAAGGAACGGATCATGACAGATCGCACCGGAATCTTTGCAGGGGATGACCCCTTCGATATCGTCCGCGCATGGCTGGCCGAAGCGCAGGAAACCGAGATCAACGATCCCAATGCCATCGCGCTGGCCACGGTCGACGCCGACGGCATGCCCGATACCCGTATGGTGTTGCTGAAGGATATCGACGGGCAGAAGGACGACGGTTCGTTCGTTTTCTATACCAATTACGACAGCGCCAAGGGGATGCAGATCGGGGACACCGGCAAGGCCGCCTTTGTGATGCACTGGAAGTCCCTGCGCCGCCAGATCCGCGTCCGCGGTACCGTCACCCGTGAAGAGGGCGCGCAGGCCGATGAATATTACGCCAGCCGTGCACTGAAAAGCCGTCTGGGTGCCTGGGCCTCCAAACAGTCACGCCCGCTGGACAGCCGCGCGACACTGGTTGCCGAGGTCGCGAAGGTAACGCTGCGTCAGGGAAATAATCCGGTGCGTCCGCCGTTCTGGGGCGGTTTCCGGATCAATCCTGTCCAGATCGAGTTCTGGGCCGATGGTGCATTCCGGCTGCATGATCGCTTTATGTGGAGTAAACAAGCGGATAGCCGCTGGGATATTTCGCGCCTTTCACCCTGAGCTTGACGGATTGGTCACGAACGCAAAGACTGTACTTAAGCAACGCTGTTGTATCTGCGTTGCCGTTATATTTGTTGTAGTCATATTGTTGTGGTCATAATGTCTGCGCCAATGTGGCACCGCGTGGAAATATGCAAACGATGACAGAAGATACTGGCCTCAAATTGGTAACCGGACTGGTAAAGTGGTTCGACGCGACCAAGGGCTATGGTTTCATCGTGAATGACCAAGGTGGGGAAGACGTTCTTCTGCACGCCAATGTCCTGCGCAATTTCGGACGCAGTTCGGTCGCGGACCAGTCGCGGGTTGCTGTGCTGGTGCAAGATACCAAACGTGGCACGCAGGCCGCCGAAGTTGTTTCCATCGATCCGCCGGCCGGTGACGGGCTTCCGCCGATTGCGGATCTGGATCCCGAAGTGATCGAACATATGGACAGCCTGCCGCTGCGTCCCGCACGAATAAAATGGTTCGATAAAAGCAAAGGCTTTGGATTCGCAAACATTTTCGGGCATCCCGAAGATGTTTTTGTGCATATTGAGGTGGTGCGCCATTCCGGTTTTGCTGACCTTGCCATAGGCGAGGCGATCTGCCTTCGCGTCATCGAAGGCCCGCGCGGGCTGATGGCAGCGCAAGTGTCATCATGGGACAACGCGGTGATCGAAACGGATCTTGCGGCGCATGTGCATGACGAAATGGGGCAGCTTGATTTCCATGTCCATGTTGCGGAATAAGCTTATGCTTTCTGCGGTGCTGGCGGCTGTGCTGGCACTGGGGACCACAGGTGCCGGCATGGCGCAGCAGCCGTCGCGCGCCGAATCATGTTCAGCCGACACGGTGGTGATTCGGGCAGCCGATGCGAATCAGTTGTCCCTGCAAGTCGAGATTGCCGATACCCCAGACGAACGCGCACAGGGTCTGATGTATCGCAAAGACGTCCCGCAGGGGACCGGTATGTTGTTTATTTATGAACGGCCCCAGCAGGTGGCGTTCTGGATGCGTAACACCCTGGTGCCTTTGGACATGCTGTTTCTGGATGAAACAGGGGTCATCCGCCACATCCACCGCAATGCACGCCCTTTGGATGAAACCGGAATTCCGGGTGCCTCGGTCGGTGATCCGGACCCTGATCGCCTGATGGTTCTTGAAATCGCCGCAGGCGAGGCTGACCGTCTTGGTCTGAAGGAAGGGCAGCCTCTGGCCCATCCGTCAATTGATCAAAGCAAAGCTGCATTTTCATGCAACTAGGTCTTTCCACCGCCAATAACTTACGCTAGAGAACCCTCAGTCGGGGCGTAGCGCAGCCTGGTAGCGCGGCGGTTTTGGGAACCGTAGGTCGGAGGTTCGAATCCTCTCGCCCCGACCACTTTCAATAACATCACCGGATGATATGCAGCGTACAACGCTGTTGAAAGTGGTCTTTTGATGTCAGGCAGCAGCCTTTTAGTCGACATCTCCATGGCGCTGACCGTCCTGATCCACCCACCAGCACAGAATTCTCCCGGTATCCAGCGTTTGGGCATCGGATGATGCATCGGCTGTGCGCGTCCGGTGGGCTGTGATTCCGGCAAAGCTGACCGATCCGGATGCGCCATAGCCCAGTTTCGCCGTAATGATCTTATCAACCAGATAGGGGGTAAGTTCATCCGCCGTTGCACATTCGGGATCTGCGACAATGGCGGCAAGGCGATCAAGCCGTGCATCTTCCTCGGCCAACAGGCGGGTGACATCTGCGCGAAACGCGGCCTCGGTTGCGATATAGGCATCCAGCGCCGGCAGTTTCTTGGCTGCAGGTTTTTTCAGCTTGATTTTGCCCTGTTGGTACAGCGCCCGTAACAGGCGTGCCCCGATAGGCGAGATCAGCGCAACCGGACCATCATAAAGCACCAGATCACGGTCATCGGCGTCAATCCTGATGCCGGCGACGCGGCCATCCTGTGCGGCTTTGCGTAAAACCGTCAGGGCTTGGGTGCGGTGGACATCGGGGATCATCTCGATCACCGACAGGGCCGGTTTCATACGTGCGCGGATGCTCCAAAGCATGATGAGTTACTTCCGGTGTTATGGGTTCGTTATGGCGGTCTTAATCGCGCCTGACCGTTGCGTCCATCGAATGCTGCGGCTTTCGGTCGTTTCAAGCGGGCTTCACCCCACGTGCTTTCGCCGTTATGACAAGGCAAAGGGCATATCACTGCCCCGATCAACCATCCCAAACGCGAAGGCGCACGATATGGCCGACGATCTGCTGAACAGTTTCAAGACCGGACCCGATGAACAGGGCCGCTTCGGCATCTATGGTGGCCGTTTCGTCAGTGAAACGCTGATGCCGCTGATTCTGGAGCTGGAGGAGGAATACGAGCGCGCCAAGGTAGATCCGGCCTTTGGGGCACAGATGGATGATCTGTGGACCCATTACGTGGGTCGCCCGTCGCCTTTGTATTTTGCCGAACGCCTGACCGAACATCTGGGCGGCGCGAAAATCTATATGAAGCGGGATGAGCTGAACCACACCGGCGCGCATAAGATCAACAACGTGCTGGGCCAGATTTTGCTGGCGATCCGCATGGGCAAAACGCGGATTATTGCGGAAACCGGCGCGGGTCAGCATGGCGTGGCCACGGCGACGGTCTGCGCGCGCTTTGGTCTGAAATGCATCGTCTATATGGGTGCCCATGACGTTGAACGCCAATCCCCCAACGTCTTCCGCATGCGTCTTCTGGGGGCCGAGGTTGTGCCTGTGACCAGCGGTCGCGGGACACTGAAGGATGCGATGAACGACGCCTTGCGTGATTGGGTGACCAATGTAAAAGACACCTTCTATTGCATCGGCACGGTTGCGGGTCCGCATCCCTATCCGGCAATGGTCCGTGATTTCCAGTCGATCATCGGCAAGGAAGTCCGCGAACAGATCATGCCGCGCGAAGGCCGTCTGCCCGACACGCTGGTGGCAGCCATCGGTGGCGGCTCGAACGCGATGGGTCTGTTCTATCCTTTCCTTGACGACAAGGAGGTCGGTATCATCGGCGTCGAAGCCGGCGGCAAGGGCGTCGATGACCGGATGGAACATTGCGCCAGCCTGTCAGGCGGTCGTGCGGGCGTGCTGCATGGTAACCGCACCTATCTGTTGCAGGACGATGACGGGCAGATCCTTGAGGGCCATTCGATCAGCGCCGGTCTGGATTATCCCGGTATCGGGCCGGAACATGCATGGCTGAAGGATATGGGCCGCGCCGAATATGTCAGCATCACCGATGATGAGGCTTTGGCCGCATTCCAGATGTGCTGTTCGCTGGAAGGCATCATTCCGGCGCTGGAACCCAGCCACGCGCTGGCCCATGTTATCAAGATTGCGCCCGATCTGCCCGCCGACCATTTGATTGTGATGAATATGTGCGGTCGCGGCGATAAGGATATCTTTACCGTCGCCAAGCATCTGGGCGCCGACATTCAGGCTTGAACCGGAAAGGGGCCCTTTGGCCCCTTTTCTATACCCTAGTCGTTTCTGGAGTGGTTCTGTAACAGCTCGAACGGGACCACCTCCAAGGCGCGCTTATGTGTGCATTCCATCACCACGACCGGTGCGGCAAATTCCTGTGCCGCTTGAAGAAAACGGCTGGCACAAAGGCACCAACGATCGCCTGCCTTCAGTCCTGCAAAGCCGTATTCGGGTCGTGGTGTTGTCAGGTCGTTGCCAAGATAGCGCGACATGGCCAGAAATTCGTCAGTCAGAATCACGCAGACGGTGTGGCTTCCCTGATCCTCGGGGCCGGTATCGCAGCATCCGTTGCGGTAAAATCCCGTGACCGGATCGGTTGAACAGGGCAATAGCTTCGTCCCAAGGACATTCACCGATGGTTCCATATCTGCGCCTTTCGTTTCAGGTCGGCTTGGGGATAAGCCCCGTGTTTCTTGCCAAAGGAGGGTTGGCTTCCAGCGGACCCATCTTCCGTGAAAATCGGCGCGGCCAAGCGACCAGTCGCGCCTTTGCCCGTCCCACAGCGTCAGGGTCAGGGCGGCACCGTCACCGCCGTCAGCCTCCATTTGGAGGTGGGCAAGGGGGGCATCCGCGGTTGCGTTCCGGCCCGCGTTGGTCAGTGCATCGCTGCAAGCGGCTTGGGTCGCGGGCGGAAAATACTGTGCGGCGACGGTGTGGAAGACCAGCGTGGTGCCCTGTGCGGGGTTTGAAAGCTGTCCGGCCAACCACGCGCCTGCATCGCCCCGATCAACGGTTGGCGGATTGTCCGTGGCCAGTTCCAGCGCCGCCTTCAAGCGCGCCAACCGCTGATCCTGATCGGCCCAGCAATAGGCCATCAGCCGCAAACCGTCACATTCGGGATCAAGCGGGTTCAGATCGACACCACGACGACTTGCGATCGTGAAATCACCTTGCGGCATATTGCCCTGCCAGTCGGGGCGCAGGACGACGCCCTGTGTCGCATCACCCAGATGGTATTTGTCGAAATTCAGGTTCAATCCGGCCGAGGCACCAAGTTCGCGCAGATGTAGGGTATGCGGAGCAAGTCCCGACAGAAAGCGGGCACTGGCGATCAGCGGGGCAGAGCGGGCGACTTCGTTCGTTTGCGGGGGCAAGGTCAGCCAGTCCAGCACATGGGCGCTGTGTTCTTGCAGCGTCGACACCAGTTGCTGCGCCGGAAGATGGCGTTGGGCATAGGCCGCTGATAATTCAGGGTCAGCGTCGGTCAGCACCAATGCGTGTAACGCACCGCACAGGCGCAAGGGCACGGAATCCGCACCGCTGCGCGGATCACCCTGCCAGTTCAGAACATGCGCGGCCACAGCGCCCTGATCGGCCTGAAGGTTGTCTGCCAGGCTGTCACAAAGTGCTGCGGTAAAGGGCGAACCCAGATTGCGGCAGGCAACAGCTTGTTCGCGGAATGCCTGCCTGATGTGTGTGGTCATTTGAACCTGTCCGTCAATGACTTCAGCTTATCGGCAAATGCCGTAGGGGCAGGGGCCGGTTTTTCCGCGCGTTGGGCGGGCTTTTCCGACGCTTTTTCAGGGGTTTCCGTGCCACTGTTACGAGCGGGATTTACCCGCGCAGCAACCGCGTTCTGGAACCTGCCGCCGTCGCCCGTCGCCAGTGCCGCGCCACCGTCCGAAATGCCGCGCATTACATCATCCAGCCAGTCCTGTTCGGCCTTGGCAAAATCCGACAGGACATAGCCCGCCACCCGATCCTTATGGCCCGGATGGCCGATACCCAGCCTGACGCGGTGATATTCTGCTCCGATGTGCTGGTGGATCGACCGCAAACCGTTGTGACCCGCATGGCCGCCGCCTTTTTTGACGCGGGCCTTTCCGGGCACCAGATCCAGTTCGTCATGCAGCACAATCACGTCATCCGGCGTCAGCTTCAGATAGCGCATCGCCTCGCCCACGGATTGGCCGGAAAGATTCATGAATGTCTGCGGTTTCAGCAGCGTAGCACGCGTATTGCCCAGCCTGCCTTCGCTGGTCAGCGCCTGAAAGCGTGCTTTCCACGGCGTAAAATTATGATCATCAGCAAGGCGATCAAGGGCCATGAAGCCGATATTATGACGGTTGGCTGCATATTTTGCACCGGGGTTTCCCAGCCCTACAATCAGTTTCACGCGCTTCTCCTGTTTACCCATGCAGCGATTGCACGGGGCGAATTTCGTTCCATCCCTTGCGGCTGACCTTGCTGGTTACTAAGACTCTGTCAACCTATCGCGGCTACGACAGGGGCGAACGCCCGGACGAATCGCGGGGACAAGGACTAGACAGGCAAGGACAGTATATGAGCGATCCGGCAGAATTCTACATGAACACCCTTGTTCCTATGGTGGTCGAACAGACCTCTCGCGGGGAACGGGCCTATGATATCTTTTCGCGTTTGCTGAAGGAACGGATCATTTTTGTATCCGGTCCTGTCCATGACGGCATGTCCACGCTGATCTGCGCGCAGTTGCTTTTCCTTGAGGCTGAAAACCCCAACAAGGATATCAGCATGTATATCAACAGCCCCGGTGGTGTCGTCACCTCGGGTCTGTCGATCTATGACACGATGCAATACATCCGCCCGCGCGTTTCGACGCTGGTGGTGGGGCAGGCGGCGTCCATGGGGTCGCTGCTGCTGGCTGCTGGCGAAAAGGGTCTGCGCTATTCGCTGCCCAACAGCCGCGTCATGGTGCACCAACCTTCCGGCGGGTATCAGGGGCAGGCAACGGATATCCTGATCCATGCGCGTGAAACCGAAAAGCTGAAGCGCCGTCTGAACGACGTCTATGTCGAACATACAGGTCGCCCGCTGGAAGAAGTGGAAGCAGCGCTTGAGCGTGACCGCTTTATGTCGCCCGAAGAAGCCAAGGACTTTGGGCTGATTGATGAGGTCGTGGCACCGCGTGGCAAGGCCGAACCTGAAAAGAAATAGGCCGCTTGGGGATTGTGACGGGCTCTGCTGGCCCTTAACATAGCGACAAATACTCGTGCTGGCACAGGTTGGCACGGGCAATCCGAAGACGCGGCGCGCGGGAACCCCCGTCGTCGCCCGCCGGCGAAAGCGCACAGGCGGCAATGAGGGAAGTGGACGATGGCCAACCAGTCCGGCAACGACAGCAAAAATACGCTCTATTGCAGCTTTTGCGGCAAGAGCCAGCACGAGGTTCGCAAACTAATCGCTGGACCCACCGTGTTCATCTGCGACGAATGCGTCGAGCTGTGCATGGACATCATCCGCGAGGAAACGAAGTCCAATGGCCTGAAAATGGGTGAGGGCGTTCCGACACCGCGTGATATTTGCGGTGTTCTGGATGATTATGTCATCGGTCAGGAACACGCCAAGCGCGTTCTGGCCGTGGCGGTGCACAACCACTACAAGCGTCTGAACCATGGCTCGAAATCCGATATCGAGCTGGCAAAGTCGAACATCCTGCTGATCGGTCCGACCGGTTGTGGCAAGACGCTGCTGGCGCAGACCTTGGCGCGCATTCTGGATGTGCCCTTCACCATGGCCGATGCGACGACGCTGACCGAAGCGGGTTACGTCGGTGAGGATGTTGAAAACATCATCCTGAAGCTGCTGCAGTCCAGCGAATATAACGTTGAACGCGCACAGCGCGGCATTGTCTATATCGATGAGGTCGACAAGATCACGCGCAAGTCGGACAACCCCTCGATCACGCGCGACGTGTCGGGCGAAGGTGTCCAGCAGGCGCTGCTGAAGATCATGGAAGGGACCGTGGCCAGCGTTCCGCCGCAAGGTGGTCGCAAGCATCCCCAGCAGGAATTCCTGCAGGTGGACACCACGAACATCCTGTTCATCTGCGGTGGTGCTTTTGCCGGTCTGGACCGTATTATCCAGCAGCGCAACAAAGGCACGGCCATGGGCTTTGGCGCTGCCGTGAAGGAAAACACCGATCAGGGCGTGGGCGAAACCTTCAAGGATCTGGAGCCTGAGGATCTGTTGAAATTCGGTCTGATACCGGAATTCGTTGGTCGTCTGCCGGTGATCGCGACGCTGACAGATCTGGATGAAGAAGCGCTGATTATCATTCTGACCAAGCCCAAGAACGCTCTGGTCAAGCAATACCAGCGCCTGTTCGATCTGGAAGGTGTGCAACTGACCTTTACCGACGAAGCGCTGACCGCGATTGCCAAACGCGCCATCAAGCGCAAAACCGGTGCCCGTGGCTTGCGTTCGATCATGGAAGGCATCCTGCTGGAAACTATGTTCGAACTGCCCGGTATGGATACCGTTGAAGAGGTTGTCGTGAATGAGGACGCCGTCGAATTGGCGACAGCCAAGCCGCTGCTGATCCACGCCGATCCCAAGAAAGAAAGCGCCTCGGCGGGGTAATCCCGCCAGGATGCCATTCGGCATGCCAAGGCTGGACCTTGGTGGCCGGATGGGGCATATCGTCAAGTAATTCTGATCGGTGAGGTCCTATCGATGTCCTATCCATTGCGCTTTCTGACCTGGTGGAACAGCCAGACGCTTAACACCCAGTTCTGGACTTGGCGGAACGGTATCAAGGTCGGCGAAGACGGAAATGGCAACGTTTTCTATAAGTCGAAAGATAGCAAGCGTCGTTGGGTGATCTATAATGGCGAAGCCGAGGCAAGCCGGATCAGCCCCGATTGGCACGGTTGGCTGCACCACACATGGAACGAACCCCCGACCGAGGTCGCCGTTCCGACCCGCACTTGGTCCCAACCACATAAGCCGAATATGACAGGCACGACCGAAGCCTATGTGCCAGCCGGATCGATCAGCCGTGTGGCGCCCGTGTCGCGCAGCGATTATGACGCGTGGCAGCCTGAATAATATGCCGCAACCGGCGCATGAAGGACGGGCCGAACTGGTTGCAGGCGGTCTTGTTCTGGCTGTCGCCGCAGGCTTTCTGGCTTGGGCCGCGCAGGGGCAATGGTCTGGCGCGGCGGGTTATCAGGTGACAGCCTCGTTTCCCGATGTTGACGGCGTTACTGTCGGGACCGAGATCCGTCTTGCGGGTGTGAAGATAGGACGCGTCAGCGACATCCGCCTGAATCCGCAGACCTATCTTGCCGACGCCGTTTTCCAAATTCCCAATGATATCGTATTACCCGCTGACAGTGCGGCATTGATTCAGTCAGATGGCTTGCTGGGTGGATCGTATATCCAGCTACAACCCGGCGGCAGTATGGACAACCTTGAACCAGGCGACGAGATTGAGGATGTTCAAGGGGCTGTCAGTCTATTGCAACTGATGATGAAATTCGTCGACAGCCAATCCGCTGATGAGGCAGGAACAGCACCATGATCAAAGCCATTTTCTGCCTTGCACTGATGACAGCGCCTGTTATGGCGCAAGATACTCGCCAAGGCAGTGCTGCAATGCTTCGTGGTTTGGATAAGGTATCGGGTCGAACGACCGATCTGGTTGTTCCGGTAGGGGACGCCGTGAACTATGGCCGTCTGGAAGTTCGGGTTGGGGAATGCCGCTATCCGTCAAGCGACCCCAGCTCGGACGCTTTTGCACAACTGTCTGTCACCGACCTGCGCCAGAATACTACGGTTTTCAGCGGGTGGATGATTGCCAGCTCTCCGGCACTATCGGCGCTGGATGATGCGCGTTACGACGTTTGGGTTATGTCCTGCCAAAGCTGATCCGCGCTGACCAGCGGTGCAGCATTGAAATCTGCTGCCCGTTTCAGGGCTGACGACAGGTTTTCATGATAAGTCTCGCGATCAATCTCACTGCCGCCCATTCGCTTCAGATGTGGCGTCAGAAACTGCGTATCAAACAAGGTGAAACCGCATCGCTTGAGGTGGTTCGAGGCCCAAAGCAGGGCCATCTTGGACCCGTTGGTCCGGCCAGACACCATGGATTCACCGAAAAATGCCGCGCCTAATGTCACGCCGAAAATTGCACCAGCGAAAATTCCGCTATGGCGTATTTCGATCGCATGGGCATGTCCAGCACGGTGCAGTTTGTCATATAGATCCGCAAGCGGCGCATTGATCCATGTGGTGTCACGGTCGGCGCATATCGCGACCATCTGATGAAAATCGCTGTCCAGATGCGCGCTCCAACCGCCTTTGTGCAGATCGCGTAAAAGCGAACGCGACGCATGGACGCCGCCAATGGGCAAGATCCCCCGCAAAGGAGGATCGAACCAATACAGCCGGTCGTCATCGGCGCTTTCGGCCATCGGAAAGACGCCCCGCGCATAGCCGGTCAGCAATTGCGAGGGCGTCAGCACCATTGCCTCAGGCGTAATGTTTGGCCAGCCAGCGTTCCAGCCAGTGGATGGAATAATCGCCCGACAGGATATCGGGTTCTTCCAACAATGCGCTGAACAGCGGGACGGTCGTATCGACACCGTCGACAATCAGTTCACCCAAGGCGCGGGACAGACGGGCCAATGCCTCGTTCCGGTCGCGACCGTGGACGATCAGCTTGCCAATCAGACTGTCGTAATAGGGCGGAATCGAATACCCCTGATAGAGTGCTGAATCCATCCGCACACCCAGACCGCCGGGGGCGTGATACTGGGTGATTTTGCCGGGGCAGGGTGAAAAGCTTGGCACTTTTTCAGCATTGATCCGCACTTCGATCGAATGGCCGTTGATGGCCAGATCTTCCTGCTGGAATTCCATCGGCAGACCGGCAGCGACACGGATTTGCTGGCGCACCAGATCGACACCGAAAATCGCTTCAGTCACCGGATGTTCGACCTGAAGGCGGGTGTTCATCTCGATGAAATAGAACTCCCCGTCCTCGAACAGGAATTCAATCGTGCCGGCACCGGCATAGCCGATCTTGGCAACGGCATTGGCGCAAACCGCACCGATACGTTCGCGCTGTTCGGCGGTGATCGAGGGGCCGGGGGCTTCTTCCAGCACCTTCTGGTGGCGGCGTTGCAGCGAACAGTCGCGTTCACCCAAGTGCACCGCACGGCCTTTGCCGTCACCGAAAACCTGAATCTCGATGTGGCGGGGGCGTTGCAGGTATTTTTCGATATAGACGTCGGGGTTGCCAAAAGCGGCCTTTGCCTCGGAACGCGCGGTGCGGAAGGCGACTTCCAGACCGGTTTCGTTTTCGGCGACCTTCATACCACGACCGCCACCACCGGCTGTTGCCTTGATGATGACCGGATATCCGATTTCTGCGGCGACGCGCTTGGCCTCGTCGACGTCGTTCACGCCACCTTCACTGCCCGGAACGCAAGGCACGCCAAGCGCCTTCATCGTGTCCTTGGCGGTGATCTTGTCGCCCATAATGCGGATATGTTCGGCGCGGGGGCCGATAAAAGTGATGTCGTGATCTTCCAGCATCTGCACGAAACCGGCGTTTTCCGACAGGAAACCGTAACCGGGATGGATCGCCTGCGCGCCGGTGATTTCACAGGCCGAGATCAGCGCAGGCATCGACAGATAGCTGTTGGTCGAGGACGGCGGGCCGATGCAGACCGATTCGTCGGCCATGCGAACATGCATTGCGTCGGTATCGGCGGTGGAATGGACCGCAACCGAGGCGATGCCCATTTCTCGGCAGGCACGGATCACGCGCAGCGCGATCTCTCCTCGGTTGGCGATGAGAATCTTGTCGAACATGGGTGTTTGCCTCACTCGACGATCATCAGGGGCGCGCCGAATTCAACGGGGCTGCCGTCGTCGATCAGGATGCGCTTGACCGTTCCGGCGCGGGGCGACGGAATGTGGTTCATGGTTTTCATCGCTTCGACAATCATCAGCGTATCGCCTTCGGCGACGACCTGACCGACCTGAACAAAAGGCGCGGCGCCCGGTTCAGCCGACAGATAGGCCGTGCCAACCATGGGCGAGGTGACGATACCCGGCAGGCTGGCCGGATCTTCGTTGACCGCCGCTGGTGCTGCTTGCGGTGCAGCAAGGGCCGGAACGGGGGCGGCGGCGGGTGCTGCTGCGGCCTGCTGGGCTGCTGCGGCATAGACGACCTGCTTGCCCTGCTTGGTCAGGCTGACCGTCAGGCGGTCATGTTCGCCATAGTCACGCTTGACCGAGATTTCGTTCAATTCGCTATCGTTCAGCAGTTGGGCAAGCGACTTGATGAAAGCCACATCGCCTTCGTGGTGCTTGTCGTTGTTGGAATCGTTGCTCATGCCGTCCTCTGCCGTGTTTTGGTCAGGCCGCGTGTTGCGCGGCGATTGCTGGGCTTATAGCCCTTGTGGTTGGTCAAGGGGAAGGGTTTCAACCCCTTGGGGATCATTTGCGCGTGGTTTAACGCGTCATTTCTGCGTTCGCGCTGCCTTTTCGGTCAGGCCGGACACACCTTCGCGGCGCGCCAGCTCTGCCTCGACATCGGCCAACGAGACATCGCGGGCGGCCAACATCACAAACAGGTGAAAAATCACGTCTGCCGCTTCCGAGGTAAGGCGTTCGCGGTCGCCTTTTACAGCCTCGATAATCGCCTCGACCGATTCTTCGCCGAATTTCTCGGCGCATTTTTCGGGTCCTTTGGCCAGCAGTTTGGCGGTCCAGCTGCTCTCGGGATCAGCCGATTTACGCGATTCGATGGTGGCGGCAAGGCGCTGGATGGCGGTCATGTCAGCCTCATGGGAATACCGGCGGCGGCCATATGGGCCTTGGCCTCGGCGATGGTATAGGTGCCGAAATGGAAGATCGAGGCCGCAAGAACCGCGCTGGCGTGGCCTTCGGTGACTCCTTCGACCAGATGGTCCAGCGTGCCAACCCCGCCCGAGGCGATGACCGGCACATTGACCGCATCGGCAATCGCGCGGGTCAGGGGCAGGTTAAACCCCGACCGCGTACCGTCACGGTCCATGCTGGTCAGCAGGATTTCACCCGCGCCTTTGGATTCGACCAGACGGGCGAATTCCACCGCATCGATGCCGGTCGGTTTGCGGCCGCCGTGGGTGAAAATTTCCCAGCGGCCATCGGCAACGGTCTTCGCATCAATGGCCACGACAATGCACTGGCTGCCGAAACGGTCGGCGGCGGCAGCAACGACGTCAGGGTCGGCCACAGCGGCGGAATTGAAACTGACCTTATCGGCCCCCGCCAACAGCAGCGCGCGCACATCGTTATGGGTGCGAACCCCGCCACCGACGGTCAGTGGCACAAAGCATTGTTCGGCCGTTCGCGTGACCATATCGAACATGGTGCCACGGTTTTCATGGGTGGCATGGATGTCCAGAAAGCAGATTTCATCCGCACCGGCGGCATCATAGGCGCGTGCCGCCTCGACCGGATCGCCGGCGTCGATCAGATCGACAAAGTTGACGCCCTTGACGACGCGGCCATCGGCCACATCAAGACAGGGAATGATGCGCGTCTTCAGCATCGCGTGACCTTTCCAAAGCCGCATGACGCGGCGGCATTTTCCCAGCCTTCTAAAGCCAAATCGCCGCCACAGCCAGAGGGGGTTACTTCAACGCCGCCAGCGCCTGCGTCAGATCCAGCGCACCATCATAAAGCGCACGTCCCGAAATCGCGCCCGCAATGATATGCGTGTCTGCCAGCGCCTGTAGATCGGCCATCGACGACACCCCACCAGATGCGATGACGGGGATGTTCACGGCGCGAGCCAAAGCCTCGGTCGCTTGCACGTTGGGGCCGCCCATCGCACCGTCGCGGTCGATGTCGGTATAGATGATCGCGGCAACGCCTGCGTCCTGGAACTGGCGGGCCAGATCGGTGGCCATCACATCGGTTTCCGTCGCCCAGCCACGGGTGGCCACACGGCCGGCGCGTGCGTCGATGCCGACGGCGATACGACCCGGAAAGGCCATTGCCGCTTCGCGCACCAGATCGGGGTTTTCGACCGCGACTGTCCCAAGAATTACCCGCGTCAGCCCGCGCTCCAGCCAGCTTTCGATGGTGGCCATATCGCGGATGCCGCCGCCCAGCTGGGTGGGAATGTCGGTGGCGGCAATGATCGCCTCGACCGCGGCGGCATTGACGGGCTTACCTTCGAACGCGCCATTCAGATCGACCAGATGCAGCCATTCGGCACCGGCATCCTGAAACGCGCGGGCCTGTGCGGCAGGGTCGCTGCCGAACACCGTGGCGGCCTCCATATCGCCGCGCAGCAGGCGCACGCAATTTCCGTCTTTCAGGTCGATGGCGGGATAAAGGATCATGTCGCATGCCTCGCGCGGATTGGGTTGGCTGTTCTTTGCCACGGGCCGGTGCATGACGTAAAGGCCCCGACCTGACGTCATGCTTGCATGGTGCATGATCCGCCGATCATCATGACCCATCCTGAGGAGGAGAGATCATGCGTCATATTATTCTGGCAGCCGTTCTGGCGCTTGGCGCCACAGCCGCCACAGCCGCCACAGCAGACCCGATCGAGGGTCTGTGGCAAACCCAGCCCGATGAGGGGACCTTTGCCCATGTTGCCATCGCCCCCTGCGGGCTAGCCTATTGCGGCACCATTACCCGTGCGTTCAAAGGCACGCAGGAATATCAATCCCCCAATATCGGACGCCAGATCGTTATCGATATGGCACCCCAAGGGGGTGGCAAATATCAGGGGCAGGTGTGGCGTCCTTCGAACAACAAAATCTATGCGGGCAAGGCCACGGTGGCGGGGAACCAGCTAAGCCTGTCAGGATGCGTCGCAGGCGGGTTGCTTTGCAAAAGCCAGGCGTGGGTCAAGGTCCAATAGGGCCTAGGACTGCTGGTCCTGAATGCGCTGCATATTTTCCATATGCAGCGCAATTGCTTCTTCCAGATCATCCATATAGGTCAGCTTGCCATTATCAAGCACCGCGCCTGCATGGCAGGTCGCGCGCAGCATCCCCATCGAGTGGGACACAACCACTGCCCCTGACCGTGACATGCGTTCGTTGAAGACAAGGTTCGATTTCGCCTTGAAGGCGGCGTCACCCACGGCTGATACCTCGTCCACCAGATAGGTGTCGAAGGGGACGGCCATTGACAACCCGAAGGCCAGTCTGGATTTCATCCCCGAGGAATAGGTTCTGAACGGCAGATGGAAGTGTTCATCCAGTTCGGCAAAGTCTTCTACAAAGGCCAGTAACTCACGGGTGTTGACACCATAGACGCGGGCCACAAAGCGGCAGTTCTGTTCGCCCGTCAGTTCGCCGTTGAACGACCCCGAAAAACCGACCGGCCAGCTGATCGTGCCGGTGGACAGGATCTTGCCCGATGTGGGCAGCATCGCCCCCGAAATCATCCGCAACAGCGATGATTTTCCCGCACCGTTCCGGCCCAGCAGCGCAACCGATTTCCCCGAAGGAAAGGTCGCCGTAATATCATCCGCGACGATCTTACGGCGGCCGTTCAGGTTATAGGCCTTGCAGATATTCTGCAGATGAATCATCGGCGGTCGCGCAAGCTATAGAAGACAAGGCTGCCGATGACCCAGAGGACCGACAAAAAGCCGATAATCGTCAGCAGCAGCTTGGTGCGCTGCGGGAATTCAGCCTCTTGTGCCAAGGTCGGTCGGATATAGGCTGCCAGATAGCGGGACTGTCGCACAGCTTCGGCGCGGGCGCTTTCATAGGAGGCCAGTGCGGCGGTATAGCTGGTTTCAGCAAACTGGCGATCAACGGCCAGTACCTCGTATTGGCCGACCAGTTCGGACAAGGCGACATCCTCGCTGTCCGAGCCGAATTTTTCACGTTCGGCGTCGATCTGTTCGCGGATGATCTGGATACGCAGATCGGTCTGGCTGATGCGCGGATCATTGGACTGGGCATTGGCCTGAAGCATACCCAAAGACACCAGCTGTTCGGCCAGCTGCTGTTGCAACGATGTCACCACGCCGATCTGGCTTTGTACATCGGCAGTCGGATCAACCAGTTGATAGCGGTTGCGGAATTCGCTGACGTTCTGGCGCGCCTCGCGCAGCAGGGTTTGCGACCGTTCCAGCTCGCTTCGTGCATAGCGCAGCGCGTCTTCGCGGGCGATATCGTTCAATTCGTTGATCAGCGTGCCGCCTTCGTCAAGAATGGCCTTGGCAATATTCTGGGCATCAAGGGGATCGAAGGCCAGAATACGCAGGTCGATCATGCCGTTATCATAATAGATACGGACCTTGCTTTCCCATTCCTTAACCAGATCCTCTAACGCGTCACCACCGTGATAGCTGAAGATGGGATCGTCGGGGGCCTTGGACCAGATTTCGCGCAGGTCCAGATTTTCATTCACCCGTTCGACCAGATCGCGGCTCTGGATGAATTTATAGAGGATGTCGGTATCACTGGTCGAACTTGAGGTTGCCCCCACCAGTGATCCCAATCCACCCAGCACATCTGTCGTGCTGGACGTCGTTTCGCTGCGCACGGAAAACCCGACGAAGGAGGCATATTGATCCGCCGCACGGGTATAAAGATAGAACCCGCTTAGAAAAGACGGCAGGATCACGAACAGCACAAAGCTGATGACCATGCCGAAATGACGCTTTTCCAGCTTTGCGGGGCTGGCTGTCGGAAGAACCGGCTTTTGCATCGCGGTCTGCATGCGCTGCTTCATCGGACCACCCAGTTTACCGGGCCTTCCGTGCTTGGCAGGTCCGCCAGCGCGCATCATACCGCCAGGCTTGCCCTGGCCCATACGCCCTTGCCCCGGTTTGGGACCGGGTTTCCGGTTGGGACCGTTCACGGCTGGCGATGGGGATTTGGATTGGCCTTGCGCCGGCTTTTCGTCCGGACCGGATGTCTGGTTGTCCCGTGGGATGGTCATTTCCGGTTTATCGTCTTGGGCGGACATGCGCTTACCCCGCCTGTCTTGTTGAAGTCTTCGCTGCTCTCATACATAAGCGAAAGGAACAGTTCCAGCACTGATCCTCTTGAGGATCGTGATCAGCAAAAAGCGCTATGGCGCGGATCCATGTCCCACATGTCCCAGATTTCCAAACCACTGTCCGGTCGTCCATCGCTGCCGCAGCACAATCGCCTGCAAAATACAGGCGTCTTGAAAGAAGTGCGCCAGCATCGCAGCTTTGCCAGCCTGCGTGCCATCGGTGCGCTGGTTCTGCGTGAAATGCAGACAAGCCACGGTCGCGCCTCGGGGGGGTATTTCTGGTCCATCGCCGAGCCTGTCGGTGGCATTGTTCTGCTGACGCTGATCTTTTCCGTAGGCTTCAGAACGCCCCCGATCGGCACCAGTTTCGCGATGTTCTATGCCACAGGGATCGTACCTTTCATGGCCTACCTGAGTGTATCTGGAAAGGTCGCAAGCTCGATCCGGTATTCGAAGTCCCTGCTGGCCTATCCTGCTGTGACATTCATGGATGCGCTGCTGGCACGCATTGCGTTCAACACAATCACCCAGCTTATGGTCGCATTCCTGATCTTTGGCGGCATTTACGGGGCGATGGAAACAAGGACCAGCCCGCAGATTGATCAGGTTGCCTTGGGGATGTTGATGGCACTGACATTCGCCTCGGCCGTCGGTGTCATGAACTGCTTCATGATCGAGGCGTTTTCATGGTGGTCGCCGCTTTGGGGTATTTTTATGCGCCCGCTGTTCTTGATGTCCTGTATTTTCTTTATGTTCGACAATGTTCCCCAGCCTTATCAGGACTGGCTGTGGTGGAACCCGTTGATCCATATTGTCGGGCAGATGAGGTCAGCTTTCTATCCCAGCTATAGCGGGGATTACGTCAGCTATGTCTATCTGTTCGGGGTCAGCTTGGGGCTTTTTGCTTTCGGTCTGGCGCTACTAAGCCGCTATCACCGCGACCTGCAGAACAGTTAAGGCGCGCCGCGCGGGTCGATCAGGCGCGCCAGTACTGCTTTTCGGGTAATGCGGCCGCCGCCGATTACGGGGATGGCCGCATCTTCGGACAGGCGGTCCATGACCATTTTGACCGGCATATCACGGCGGATGGGTTCGCCGTCCGCCGCGCCATCCTCGACCACATCTTCGGCTGTCAGAACGGCCAGCGGGTTCATGTGGCTGACAAAATCGGCGACATAATCGCTGACCGGATTGGCGATAATCTGACGTGCAGTGCCGATCTGGACAATGCGGCCACCTTCCATCAGGGCAATCCGGTTGCCCAGCTTGAAAGCCTCGTCCAGATCATGGCTGACAAAGATAATGGTGCGCTGTGTTCTGGCCTGTAATTCCAGCAATTCATCCTGAAGGCGGGCGCGGATCAGCGGGTCAAGCGCGCTGAAAGGTTCATCCATCAACAGAATCGGTGCCTCGGTGGCGAAGGCACGGGCCAGCCCGACACGTTGTTGCATGCCCCCCGACAGATCGCCCACCTTGCGGTCGGCCCATTCGTCCAGACCGACAGTTTTCAGCTGCATATCGACACGTTTGCGCCGGTCTGCGGTCGATACGCCCGCCAGTTCCAGCCCCAGACCGACATTTTCGCGCACGGTGCGCCACGGCAGCAGGCCGAACTGCTGGAAAACCATTGCGACATTCCGCAGACGGATATCACGCAAAGACCGTTTGCCCGCACCTGTGACGCTGACCATCCTGTCGCCCTGCCGTATCCGGACATCGCCACGACAAACATGGTTCAATGCGTTCACGCCGCGCAGAAGCGTCGATTTTCCTGATCCCGACAGGCCCATCAGGACCAGAATTTCACCCTCGGGGACGTTCAGGGAACAGTTATGGACACCCAGAACCTGACCGGTTTCATCCTTGATAGGGCTGCGATCCAGCCCTTCGTCCATCAATGGCAGGGCGGTTTCGGGGGCATCGCCGAAGACAATGCAGACATCTTCGAATTCGACAGCATTGCGGATCATTTCCGGCCCTCCATCCGCAGCATCCGGTCCAGAAGGATGGCCACGACCACAATCACGATACCCGATTCGAAACCAAGCGAGGTGTTGACGCTGTTCAGCGCCCGAACGACGGGCACGCCAAGGCCCGATGCGCCGACAAGTGCCGCGATAACCACCATCGACAAGGACAGCATGATGGTCTGGTTCAAACCCGCCATGATCTGGGGCAGGGCACTTGGCAATTCCACCTTCCACAGCAATTGGCGTGGGGTGGCGCCGAAGGCGGTCGCAGCCTCGACCAATGCAGAGGGCGTGGATGCGATGCCCAGTTGCGTCAGGCGAATCGGGGCAGGCAATACAAAGATCACGGTGGCCAGCAGGCCGGGAACCATACCGATGCCGAAAAATACGATGGCGGGGATCAGATAGACAAAGGTTGGAAGGGTTTGCATCAGGTCCAGCACAGGCCGCATCCACGCGTAAAGCCGCGGATGGTGGGCTGCTGCAATGCCGATGGGCACGCCTATGGCCATACAGACGATGCAGGCCGATAAAACCAGCGTCAGCGATTGTAGGGTTTCATCCCAATATCCCTGATTCAGCACGAACAGCAGCCCCACAGCCATCAGCAAGCAGGGACCAAGCCGCCGTTGCAGCCCCCAAGTCAGGGCAACCGCAAGGGTGATGAACACGAACGGGTGCGGTGCCTCCAGCGCGGTCAGGATGGCGTCGATCAGCGCGTCCATGACATCCGAGATGGTGTTGAAAACCCCTGCGCCATGAGTGTTCAGCCAGTCAAAGATGACCTTGGCCGTTTTTCCCACAGGGATCTTATTGCCCGTGACCCAATCGGTCAGCTGTTCCATTCTGGTCCCCTTGTCTGGCCGCCCGTCTTGCGGCGCGGACCCGACTGGGCCCGCGCCCTTTTTATCAGCCTTCCAGCGCCGCAGTCAGGGCCGCATGCGGATCATTGCCATCAATTGTTGTTACACCGTCCAGCCACGGGGTGGCTGCGTCGGGATTGGCCGTCAACCATTCCTTGGCTGCTTGCGACGGGTCTTCGCCGTCATTCAGGATCTTGCCCATAATCTCGTTTTCCATGGCAAGGGTGAATTCCAGATTCTGTAACAGCTTGCCGACATTCGGACATTCCTGAACATAGCCGGCGCGGGTGTTCGTTCGCACCTCGGCACCGCCCAGATCGGGGCCGAAGATATCATCCCCGCCAGTCAGATAGGTCATCTGCATCTGCGCGTTCATGGGGTGGGGTTCCCAGCCCAGAAAGACAATGGGATCGCCACTGTTGCTGGCCCGCTGCGCCTGCGCCAGCATGCCCTGTTCGCTGGATTCGACTACTTCGAATGTGCCCATGCCGAACTGGTCGTTCGCCACCATCTCCAGCAACAGACGGTTGCCGTCATTGCCCGGTTCGATGCCATAGATCTTGCCGTCAAGGTCCTCTTTATGTTCGGCAATCTTGCTGAAGTCGGTAATACCCAGATCGGCACCGGCCTTATTGGTGGCCAGCGTGTATTTCGCGCCGGTCAGATTGGTACGGACGGTATCGACGGTGCCTTCGTCACGATAGGGGGCAATATCGGCCTCCATCGTGGGCATCCAGTTGCCAAGGAAGACATCGACGTCATCGGTCGACATTGCGGTATAGGTGACGGGCACCGACAGGATGCGCGTTTCGGTGTCATAGCCAAGCGCCTGCAGAACCGTGCTGGTCAGGGCGGTGGTGGCAGTGATGTCCGACCAACCCACGTCCGAAAATACAACCTTGCTGCATTCTGCGGGTTCGGCGGCACCGGCGGCCCCGGCGATAGTGGCCCCAAGCGCGAATGTTGCGGCGAAACGGAGAAGGGTCATAACAGGCTTCCTGTTCTTGATTGGCTGATCAATTAAAGATAGGCTGGGCAGAGAAAGCAACCGATTTTTCCCGATGCAGGTACAGACATGCCCAAACTTGGCGCCGAGCCTATCCGAAAAGCAGCGCTAATCAACGCGACGATTTTCGAGGTCGGGAACGCAGGATCCCTTGATGTGACCGTGGCCCAGATCGCCCGTCGCGCGGGTATGTCACCTGCCTTGGCGCATCACTATTTCGGGTCCAAGGACCAGATGTTCCTGTCTGCTATGCGTTATATCCTAAGGACTTATGGTCAATCGGTGCATGACGGCTTGCCCGGCACCGGTCCGCGCGGGCGTCTGGATGCCATCATCAAAGCCAGCTTTGCCCCGCAGAACTTCCAGCGCGAAACGGTCAGTGCGTGGCTTAACTTTTACGCACTTTCTTTTGTCAGCAAGGACGCCGCCCGCCTGTTGCAAGTCTATCACCGTCGTCTGCAGTCAAACCTGATCGTGGCATTGCGCGGGCTGACCGACCGGCCGGAACGAGTGGCCGAAACCTTGGGCGCATTGATCGACGGGGTCTATCTGCGGACCGTTCTGACCCAAGGCCCCATCGATGCCGCTGCCGCCCAAAGCATCATCACGACCTATCTTGAGGAGGCGCTGGCATGAGCCTGACCGCACAACCCGCCGCCAGCCTGTTCATCAACGGCACCTATGTCGAAGGGCAGGGCGACGAACTTACCGTCCGCTATCCATATACCGGCGAAAGAATTGCAACCCTGCACGAAGCCAGCACCGATCAGGTCGCATTGGCCTGTCAGGCAGCAAAAGCCGCCCAGCCCGCATGGGCGGCCCTGTCGCCTGTCGAACGCGGACGCATTCTTGGTCGTGCTGCTGCAATTATCATCGCGCAGAATGATGAGCTGGCCCAGTTGGAAACGTTGGACACCGGCAAGCCAATTCAGGAAACCTTAGGGGCTGACTGGCCGTCAGGGGCTGCTGCACTGGAATATTTCGCGGGCCTTGCCGCCACGCTGACCGGTCAGATGATCCCGCTGGGGGCCGATTGGGCCTATACCCGACGCGAGGCGCTTGGCGTTTGCGCGGGCATCGGGGCGTGGAACTATCCCAGCCAGATCGCTTGTTGGAAAGCCGCGCCCGCGTTGGTCATGGGCAATACGATGATCTTCAAACCCTCCGAGGAAACGCCGCTTGGTGCCTTGAAACTGGCCGAGATTTTGTTGCAAGCCGGCCTGCCGGCCGGTGTTTTCAACGTCATACAGGGGCGCGGTAAGGTGGGCGCTGCGCTGGTCGGCGATCCGAATGTGGCCAAGGTATCGCTGACCGGTTCGGTCCCGACGGGCCGCCGCGTGTACGCCGCCGCAGCCGAAGGCATGCGCCACGTTACGATGGAACTGGGTGGCAAATCGCCCCTGATCGTTTTCGACGATGCGAACCTTGAGGACGCCGTCAGCGCGGCCATTCTGGCGAACTTCTACAGCTCGGGTCAAATCTGTTCGAACGGTACGCGCGTTTTCCTGCAGGAAGGCATCAAGACCCCGTTCCTTGAGCGGCTGGCCGAACGCGTGAAGGCGATCAAGATGGGCGACCCGATGGACCCCGACACCAACCACGGTCCCACCATCAACCCGACGCAGGCCGCGAAGATCCGTGAAGCCATCGCCGCCGGTCAGGCCGCCGGTGCGCGTCTGGTCTGTGGCGGTCCGGGCGAGGGTGCGTTCATCCCGCCGACCGTCTTTGCCGACGCGACTGACGACATGACCATCGCCACCGACGAGATCTTCGGCCCGGTGATGACGACGCTGTCCTTCTTCGACGAGGAAGAGGCGGTGCGTCGCGCCAATGGCACCGGCTTCGGTCTGGCCGCGGGCGTCTTCACGCAGGATGTGACCCGCGCCCATCGCGTTGTCGCGGGCCTCGAGGCGGGCACCTGCTGGATCAACACCTACAACCTGACCCCTGTCGAAATGCCCTTCGGCGGCGTCAAGAATTCGGGTCTGGGCCGTGAAAACTCTGCCGCCGCGATCGAGCATTATTCGCAGCTGAAATCGGTCTATGTCGGAATGGGAGGCGTCGATGCCCCGTACTGAGAACACGAACGCGGCAGCGCCCGCAGATTATGTCATCATCGGTGCAGGCAGCGCCGGTTGCGCGTTGGCATACCGCCTGACCGAAGCCGGGCGGACCGTCACCCTGATCGAATTCGGCGGCAGCGACATCGGCCCCTTCATCCAGATGCCGGGCGCGCTGTCCTATCCGATGAATATGGCGCGCTATGACTGGGGCTTTGCGTCCCAGCCCGAAGAGCATTTGGGGGGGCGCAGTCTGGCCACACCGCGCGGCAAGGTGCTGGGCGGGTCGTCCTCGATCAACGGGATGGTCTTTGTTCGCGGCAACCCGCTGGATTACCAGCATTGGGAAGACAGCGGCGCGACCGGCTGGAACTATGCCGACGTGCTGCCCTATTTCAAGCGGATGGAGACGTGGCACGGCGATCCCTCGGGCGACCAGACCTCGCCCTGGCGCGGTGACAGCGGCCCGATGCATGTGTCGCGCGGCAAGCGCAAGAACCCGCTGTTCAACACCTTCATCAAGGCCGGCGAACAGGCGGGCTGGCCGCGCACCGATGATTACAACGGCGAACAGCAAGAGGGCTTCGGCCCGATGGAGGCGACCATCTGGAAGGGCCGCCGCTGGTCGACGGCCAATGCCTACCTGCGCCCCGCCAAGAAGACCGGCCTGCTGACCGTCGTTCGCGGCTTGGCACGGCGTGTTCTCTTCGAAGGAAAGCGTGCCTACGGCGTTGAGTTGGAACAAAAAGGCCAGATCACGCAGGTTGAGGCCAAGCGCGAGGTTATCATTTCGGCCAGTTCCATCAATTCGCCGAAACTGCTGATGGTATCCGGCATCGGACCGGCGGATCACCTGCGCGAACATGGCATTACGCCGCTGGTCGATCGTCCGGGCGTGGGTGCGAACCTGCAGGACCACCTCGAGGTCTATATGCAGTATAAATCGCTGAAGCCGATCACGCTCTACAGCTATTACAACCTGCTGGGCAAAAGCCGCGTGGGTGTCGAATGGCTGCTGCAGAAGACGGGCTTGGGCGCGTCGAACCAGTTCGAAAGCTGCGGGTTCATCAAGTCCGATGACGCTAAGGATTATCCCGATATCCAGTATCACTTCCTGCCGCTGGCCGTGCGGTATGACGGTAAGGCGGCGGCGACGGGCCACGGGTTTCAGGCGCATGTCGGTCCGATGCGCTCGGCCTCGCGCGGGACGGTTCGTCTTGCCAGCGGCGATCCGAACATGGCACCCAAGATATACTTCAATTACATGTCGCAAGACAGCGATTGGGAAGAATTCCGCGCGTGTGTCCGTCACACCCGCCGGATTTTTGCCCAACCGGCTTTCGCCGAATTCTGCGGGGATGAAATCCAGCCCGGCATCGATTTGCAAAGCGATGAAGAACTGGACAGCTTTATCCGCGAACATGCGGAATCGGCCTATCACCCCTGCGGGTCCTGCCGGATGGGTGCGGCTGACGACGACATGGCGGTGGTTGACCCCGAGTTGCGGGTGATCGGGGTCGAAGGGCTGCGCGTCGTCGACAGCTCGATCTTCCCGCGGATCACCAACGGCAATCTGAACGGGCCGTCGATCATGACGGGCGAAAAGGCCGCCGATCATATTCTGGGGCGTCAGATGATGCGCGCCGATCTGGACCAATTGGGCCGCTGACCGGCGCGTCGGTGTTATGCGGCATCGGCTGCCGCCTTGCGCTTGGTATAGTTAAGGACAGGGGCCAGCCAACGCTCGACCTCCTCCAGCGACATGCCTTTGCGGGCGGCGTAATCGCGGGCCTGATCTTCTTCGATCTTGGCGACGCCGAAGTAATAGCTGTCTGGGTGCCCGATATAAAGCCCCGAGACCGATGATCCCGGCCACATTGCCATGCTTTCCGTCAGCGTCACACCGGTCGCTGCTTCTGCGTCCAGCAGGCGGAACAGGGTCAGCTTTTCGGTATGATCGGGCTGTGCGGGATAGCCCGGCGCGGGGCGGATACCGGCATAGGGTTCGCCGATCAGATCGCCGGGCTCATAGGTTTCATCCGCGCCATAGCCCCAATATTCCTTGCGGACGCGTTCATGCAGCATCTCGGCCATGGCTTCGGCAAAGCGGTCGGCTAGCGCCTTGACCATGATCGAGGAATAATCGTCGCCCGCTTTTTCAAAATCATCCGCAATAGCTGCCTCTTCGGGGCCTGCCGTGACGACAAAGCCGCCGATATGGTCCGCAGCTTGCGGTGCCACGAAATCTGACAGGGCGACGTTCGGGCGACCGTTGCGCTTGGTCACCTGCTGGCGCAGCGTATGCAGCGTGGCCAGTTCCTGTTCGCGATCCTCGCCGGTGAAAAGGCGGATGTCGTCGCCCGCGGCATTGGCGGGCCAGAAGCCGACCACCGCGCGCGGCTTGAACCATTTGCCGTCGATGATTTTTACCAGCATCTCTTTCGCTTCGGCGAACAGTGTGCGTGCAGCCTCGCCCTGCTTTTCGTCCTCCAGAATGCGAGGATAGACGCCCTTCAGCTCCCACGTCTGGAAGAAGGGGGTCCAGTCGATATAGCGGGCGATTTCAGCCAGATCCCAGTCATCGATAATCCGCGCGCCGGTGAATTGCGGCGCAACGGGGGTATAGGCCGACCAATCGACCTGCAGGGCATTGGCGCGGGCGGTTGCAAGGGGCAGGCGGGTCTTGGCGGCCTCGGCCCGTTCGTGGCGTTCGGCGACATCGACATATTCCGCTTTGACCTTCGCGACATAAGCGTCCTGGCGTTCGGGGCTGAGCAGTTCGGACACCACACCCACCGCGCGGCTGGCATCGGTCACATAGACCGCTTGTCCCGCCACATAGCGCGGGGCCACCTTGACCGCCGTATGGATTTTCGAGGTGGTCGCCCCGCCGATCAGCAGCGGCACGTTGAAGCCTTCGCGCTGCATTTCGCTGGCAACATGGACCATTTCGTCCAAGGACGGCGTGATCAGTCCCGACAATCCGATGACATCGACATTTTCCGCCTTGGCCACTTCCAGAATTTTCTGGGCAGGGACCATCACACCAAGGTCGATCACCTCGTAATTGTTGCAGGCCAGAACGACGCCGACGATATTTTTGCCGATGTCGTGCACGTCGCCCTTGACGGTGGCCATCAGGATCTTGCCAGCCGACTGACGTTCGGTTCCACCGTTAAGGCGCTTTTCCTCCTCCATATAGGGCAGAAGGATGGCGACGGCCTGCTTCATCACGCGGGCCGACTTAACCACCTGTGGCAGGAACATCTTGCCCGCGCCGAACAGGTCGCCGACGACATTCATGCCCGCCATCAGCGGACCTTCGATGACATGCAGCGGACGTTCGGCCTGAAGGCGGGCTTCCTCGGTGTCAGCATCGACATATTCGGTGATGCCATTGACCAGCGCATGTTCCAGACGCTTTTCGATGGACCATTCGCGCCACGTTAGGTCTTTTTCACGACCCTTGGCACCGGCTTCCCCACGATAGCGTTCAGCAACCTCCAGCAGGCGGTCGGTCGCATCGTCGCGGCGGTTCAGGACGACATCTTCGCAGGCTTCGCGCAGGTCGGCGTCGATCTGGTCATAGACGGCCAGCTGACCGGCGTTGACGATGCCCATGTCCATGCCCGCCTGAATGGCATGGTACAGGAACACAGCATGCATCGCCTCGCGCACGGGTTCATTGCCGCGGAAACTGAAGGACAGGTTCGACACACCGCCCGACACATGCGCATGAGGCAGGTTCTGGCGGATCCAGCGCGTGGCCTCGATGAAATCGACGCCGTAGTTGTTATGTTCCTCGATCCCCGTGGCCACGGCAAAGACGTTGGGGTCGAAAATGATGTCTTCGGGCGGAAAGCCGACCTCATCGACCAGAATACGGTATGCGCGTTCGCAAATCTGGATCTTGCGCGCGCAGGTATCGGCCTGACCCTGTTCATCAAAGGCCATGACGACAACCGCAGCACCATAGGCCAGACACAGGCCAGCCTGATGGCGGAACTGATCCTCGCCCTCTTTCATGCTGATGGAGTTGACGACCGGCTTGCCCTGTACGCATTGCAGGCCCGCCTCGATCACCTCCCATTTGGAGCTGTCGATCATGATCGGCACGCGGGCGATGTCGGGTTCGGCAGCCAGCAGGTTCAGGTATTCGACCATAGCGGCTTTTGAATCGATCAGGCCTTCGTCCATGTTAATATCGATGATCTGCGCGCCGTTTTCGACCTGATCGCGAGCAACCTCCAGCGCGGTGGCATAGTCGCGGTTCTTGACCAGTTTGCGGAAACGTGCGGAACCGGTGACATTCGTGCGTTCGCCCACGTTCACGAAGGGGATGTCGGGCGTCAGGACGAAGGGTTCCAGACCGGACAGGCGAAGCATGCGATCAGACATAGGCGGGCACCTTTCTGGGGGCGAAACCGGCGACGGCTTCGGCGATGGCGCGGATATGATCAGGGGTCGTGCCACAGCAGCCGCCGACGACATTGACCAGCCCCTCGCGGGCGAAATCGGCGATCTGCGGGGCGGTGTCCAGCGGGCCTTCGTCATATTGGCCAAAGGCGTTGGGCAAACCGGCATTCGGATAGGCGCAGATCAGCGTATCAGCCACGGTCGACAGTTCGGCCAGATGCGGGCGCATGGCATTGGCCCCCAGCGCACAGTTCAGACCGATGGTCCATGGTTTGGCGTGCCGGACCGAATGCCAGAAGGCCGTCGGCGTCTGTCCCGACAGCGTGCGCCCCGATGCGTCGGTGATCGTGCCGGAAATCATCATCGGCAGGGCGCGGCCATGTTCCTCCATCGCCTGAATGCAGGCAAAGATGGCGGCTTTGGCGTTTAGCGTATCAAAAATCGTCTCGATCAGCAGAATGTCCGATCCGCCGGCAATCAGACCCTTTGCTTGCTGCAGATAGGCCACGCGCAGATCGTCGAATGTCACGGCGCGGTAGCCGGGGTCATTCACATCGGGGCTGATGGAGGCCGTGCGGTTCGTCGGCCCGATCGCACCCGCGACGAAGCGCGGCTTGCCATCAATTGCGGTCGCACGATCCAGCGCGCGGCGCACGACACGCGCACCATCGACGTTCAGGTCGTGGACCGCATCCTGCATGCCGTAATCTGCCTGCGCGATAGTCGTGGCGGAAAACGTGTTGGTTTCAACAATATCCGCACCGGCCATGGCATAGTTGAAATGGATTTCCTCGACCGCTTCGGGCTGGGTCAGGATCAGCAGGTCGTTATTGCCCTGCTGGGCGTGGTCGGAATGGTGACGGCAGACGTGGCCCGATCCGTGGCCGGTATAGTCATCCTCGCCCAGTCCAAGGGACTGGATCTGGGTGCCCATCGCGCCATCCATAATCAGGATGCGTTCGGACGCAGCCTTGTTCAGGGCCGCAAAGGCATCGGATTGGGGAAGCTTACCGGACATGATCACGCCTTTCATCAGAAGTCGGCTGTATAGACCCCTGAATGCTTGGCGGCAAATTCATAGTTTTCGATAAGATCATGAATCTGCTTCATGTCATGTCGGCAGCGGGGGCATTCCCCGCTGCCGGCGTCGTCTTAGAAACCTGCTTTGATTTTCTCGAATTCAGCCAATTGGCGTTGGCGCTGTTCGGGGTCATTCGGCGTCTGGGCCAGAACCGGCACGTCTATGTCTGCCAGACCTTCGGCAACGGAAGGTTCATCCTTGATCGTTTCCATCGCCTCGGTCGAACTGTGGCCATAACCGATGGTGTCCAGCAGGGCTTTCCCTGCCGAAGGCTCCATCCATGCGTTGATGAAATCATATGCGCGTTCTTCGTCGCCCGGACCGTCCTTGACGTTCACAAAGCCGCAAAAGAAAGTCGAGGATCCTTCGGTCGCCTCGCGCTGGAAGCCGACGGGATAATTATCTTCCTGAAGATAGACGACGCCGTCATTCCACGACCATGCAACATCGACCGCACCCGAGGCCATCAGCTGCGCCTGTTCCGACGGGTCGGCCCAATAGGCGGCGACGTTCTGATGTGCCTTGCGCAACCATTCCGCAGCGGCGTCGAATTGTTCGTCGCTGACATCGGTCCAATCGGTGGTGCCGGTTGCCAGATAGGCCAGCGCCCAAACATCATCCGAACTGTCGGGCAGCGATGTGCGGCCCTGATATTTCGGGTCAAGGAAGACATCCAGCGACGCCACATCCTCGGCCGGGACGGTTTCGGTGTTATAGGCAATAGCCGTTGCGCCCCAATCGGCAGGGATGAACCAAACGCCCTGATCATCGCGGAAAATCTCGGAATCAAGGAATTTTTCATCGATCTTGTCGAAATTCGGGATCTTGCTGGTGTCCCAAGGCTCGATCAGACCCGCGTCGCGGTATTTTCCGACCATCTGGCTGCACGGATGGATGATATCGGCACGAAAGCCCGATGCGACCTTCTGGAAGGCTTCGTCATCATCGCCGAAAAAGGCAAAGGTCGGGCTGTCGCCATGTTTGTCGATATAGCTCTGGAAAATCGAGGGTTCCTCGAACCCTGCCCAATCGAAAACCGTCAGTTCTTTGTCGGCGGCATAGGCGGGCAAAGCGGCCATGGCCAAAATGGTGGTGGTCAGCAAACGCATGAAATCTGGCCTTTGTGTTTCGTCCGGTTTGACACAAGGCTAGCCGTCGGCCCCGCACCGCGCAAGCGTTTCACGCAGGGCAGGGGCGCGATTGCCTAGCGCATCCGCAATGCGCCATCCAAGCGGATCACTTCACCATTCAGATAATCGCTTTCGACGATAAACGCGGCCATACGGGCGTATTCTGCGGGATCACCAAGGCGCTTGGGGAATGTTACCTCCGAGGCAAGGCTGTCCTGCACATCCTGCGGCAAACCCGACAGCATAGGCGTGCCGAAAATGCCCGGCGCGATGGCGCAAACCCGGATGTTCTGACCCGCCAGATCGCGCGCCAGGGACAGGGTCATCCCCGCAATCCCCGCCTTGGAGGCCGCATAGGCTGCCTGCCCTTTCTGGCCGTCAAAGGCTGCAATCGATGCGGTGTTGATGATCACACCATTGGCCGAGCAGTTGTTCTGGACCATCCGTTCAGCGGCCAGACGCAGGACATTGAAACTGCCGATCAGGTTGATTTCAATTGTGCGACGAAAGCTGGCCAGGCTGTGGGGGCCGTCGCGTCCAAGGGTTTTTTCGCCCGTCGCGATACCCGCACAATTCACGCAGATGTCGATGCCACCCATCAGCGATACGGCCTGATCCACCGCGGCAGATACGCTGTCCTCATCGGTCACATCGGTCCGGATGAAACCGGACCTGCCGCCAGCGGCCAGATCCAGCACCACAACCTGCGCGCCCCTTTCGCGGAAATGCGCGGTGGTTGCAGCGCCAAGGCCGGACGCACCACCGGTGACGATGGCGCGGCTGTTTGACAGGTCCATGATACCCTCCCAGATTGTCCCATGGGAAGGTTGTGTCATGCGGCCCGTCATTGGCCAAGAGTGTCAGTCGCGCAGCAGTTCCGGTCCGCCTGCAATCAGCGGGTCGATTGCGCCGATGGCATCCAGATCTTTGCCCGCATAATCGACCGCGTGCAAAATGGTCTGGATGGCAGCCACCCGCGCGCGTTTCTTGTCATCTGACCGGATGACCGTCCAAGGGGCGATGGGGGAATGCGACAGGTTCAGCGTGTCGCGGATGGCATCGGTATATTCATCCCATTTCGCCAGACCCTGAACGTCAATGCCGCTCAGCTTCCATTGCTTCAGCGGGTCTTTTTCGCGGTCCAGAAAGCGCTGTAATTGTTCGGCGCGCCCGACATTCAGCCACAGTTTGACCAAAATCACCCCGTCATCGACCAGCATCTGTTCAAAACTGGGCAGCTGGCGGAAAAAGGCGTTGCGCTGTGCATCGGTGGAAAAGCCGAAAACGCGCTCGACCACGCCGCGGTTATACCAGCTGCGGTCGAACAGCGCCAATTCGCCCGCCGCGGGCAGGCGGTCGACATAGCGTTGGAAATACCACTGGCCGGCCTCGCGCTCGGACGGTTTGGGCAGGGCCACGACATAAGCGGAACGCGGGTTCAGGT
Source organism: Paracoccus sp. JM45 (assembly GCF_003590715.1). GTDB lineage: Bacteria > Pseudomonadota > Alphaproteobacteria > Rhodobacterales > Rhodobacteraceae > Paracoccus. The sequence continues at coordinate 48,268 of NZ_QQVY01000001.1, read as the reverse complement.
TTTCCTGAACGCGTTCGATGGTGCCACCCTTGCCCGCGCCGTCACGGCCCTCGAACAGGACGACGATGCGTTTGCCGGTTTCCAGCGTGTCATACATCATCCGGATCAGTTGCAGATGCAGCTTGTCCATCCGGTCGTTGTAATCATTCTTTTCCATCATTTCCCGATAGGGGAAATCATCGTCCATAATGTCATGCTTGCCCGCGTCCCCGATCTGTTTGCGGACGGATTTCGGGGCGTGTTTTTCCAGATATTCGGTGATCTGGCCGACATAGGGCAGGTTCGATGGTGCGGATGTATCGGCCATGGTCACTCTTCTCCGATGCGGGACATGTCATAGACGGTGGTCTGGTAAATCTCGTTGATCCAGTTGCCGTAAAGCAGATGGGCGTGACTGCGCCAACGGTTCGGCGGCAGGCGCGAGGGGTCGTTTTCGGGAAAATAATTTAACGGAACATCGACCGGCTTTCCCGCCTCGATATCGCGGTCGTATTCGTCTTTCAGCGTCGTATTGTCATATTCGAAATGGTTGAAAACATACAGCCCGCGCCGCTCGGCATCGGCCAGCAGACATGGCCCGACCTCGGGGCTGGACAGCAAGGTCGTCAGGGCAGGGCGGGCATCGACATCTTCCTGACGCACCTCGGTCCAGCGGCTGACAGGGACCATAACCTCATCCGAAAAACCACGCAGGTAATGCGATGCCGGATCAAGGTTCTGGTGACTGAAACAGCCGAATGCCTTGCGGTCCAGAATATGCTTGGGCAGCCCGTGGAAATGCCACGCCATCGCCATACCGCCCCAGCAGACGCCAAAGGTGGAATGCACGTGGGTGCGCGTCCATTCGAAAACGCGGGCCAGTTCGTCCCAATAGGTGACCTGATCGAAGTCCAGATGTTCGATGGGCGCGCCGGTGATGACCAGCCCGTCAAATTTCTCGCCCGTGGCCTCGACCTCGCGGAAGGACCGGTAGAAGCTTTCCATATGGTCGGCGGCGGTGTTGCGGCTTTCATGGTCCGACATACGGATCAACTGGAAGTCGATCTGCAAGGGCGTCGCGCCGATCACGCGGGCAAACTGGTTTTCGGTCTGGATCTTCTTGGGCATCAGGTTCAGCAACCCGATCCGCAGCGGACGGATGTCCTGCGTCGCGGCCCGCCCCGGAGACATGACCATCACGCCTTCCTTGGACAGGATACGATAGGCGGGCAGGTTCTCGTTCAGGGTAATGGGCATATCAGGCTTCCTTGCGGGTAATCGCCAGCGCGATCAGGTCATTGAAATCGGCGGGGGTGCGGATCTTTGCAACCTCCTCTGCCAAAATCGTGACGCCATGTGTCGCCATTGCGGCATAGCGCGGCTGGCGATGGGCCAAAGCGCGGGCATAGGTCCAGCGGATGAAGTCGTCGGGATTGACCTGTTCCTCCTCCAACCCCTTTTCGACGCGATAGGCGATCCATGCTTTTTCCAGAAATTGCGGCTGGTAATACATGGGCTTGGGGGCGCGATCAAAGCGGCGGACCAGTTCGGCGGTATGGGCGTCGCTGCCCTTGATCCAGACCATCAGGAAGTCGCGCGACAAGGCCGTCAGCACAGGATCATCGGGGTTTTCGGGGTCGACAACCTCGCATATCGAACCACCCGTGTCGCAAATGAAATGCGGCGTGCCATAGATGTCCTGCGCCCGGTCCATAAAATGGCGCGTGTCCAGCAAGGCCGCGATTTCCGCGCGGCGGTGCTGGTTCTGGCGGTTGCAGTAGTCATCGAAAGGCAGGCCGCCACGGCTGGGACTGCCGGGCTTGCCCAGATAGGTCGACAGCGGCGCCAGATTGTCGAAGGTGATATTGCTGGAAATATGCACGCTGTCGGACATCAGCAATTCGCGCAGAAAGGGGACCTTCATCGCCTCGCGCTTGAAATTATCGGCGATATATTCGCCCATATACCGCGTGCCGATGCGGTAATCGACGGAATAGTGGAACCAGTCATCCGTATCCCGCAGCATCGAGGCCAGATAGGTTTTGCCCAATCCCGACATCCCGAACAGGACAATCCGTTTGGACGGGGCTGCCCGCCAAGCCTCTGCACTGCGATAGATCATTTGCCGTCCCTTGTTTCCGCAGGGCCTTAGGTAAACCGCGCAATGGCCAAGGGGAAGGCCCCCTTATGATCAGGGGTAATGCGGGAAAAAAGGCCCGATCTTTGTCGATCGGGCCTTTCGTCATTAAAACGGATCAGAAGGAATAGCCGATCCGCATGCCCGCGCCCCATGCATCGCTGTCTTCCATATAGGCGCGCGCGGTGTCAGCAGTCTGGGCATTCGCATCGCCCAGCTTGATATAGCTGACGCCGGTCGTGACCTTGATCGGGCCTTCGGTATAGATCGCGGCAAGCGTAATGCCTTTGCGACCGGTCGTCGGCGCCAGAGGCGAAACCAGCTTGTCACCGGCCTTTTCATAGCTGAACGCCGCCGAACCCGACCATTTTTCAGTGAACCTGCGTCCTACGCCGATGGTATAGGTCGTTGTATCTTCCAGATCAACCAGACCGCTGCCGGTCAAAGCGGTAAAGACGGCTGGGTCGACTCGAAAATCGCTCCAGTTGACCCAGCGGACCGAACCGAAGACCAGCGTATCTTCGGCAACACCGGTCTGGAATTCCAGATTCCAGCTTTCAGGTGTGTCCACCGTTGTGGTCGAGGCATCGGCGCTTAATGCCTGTGCTGCAATCGGGCCGCTGCCATCAGGGTCAAGGGTTTCGGTGGTGCGGAAGTTATGTTCGATCTTGGAGTTGTAGGTTAAAGAAATCCGCGCGGCAATTTCCGGCTTTTCCCAAGCAGCCCCTGCCACCCAGCCGATACCGGTGTCGGATTCAAGATCGGCAGTATAGCCCGAGACGCTGCCATAGGCCAAACCGTTCAGCGACACGGTCGCATCGGCCCGCGATCCGCGGATGCCACCATGGACCGAGAAATTATTCGGCATCTTATAGCGGCCAAGCGCGGTGAACGTGGTGGAATCAACCTGTGCCAATGTCCCCCCGAACACAGATGATCCGCCATTTTCCACGGTTGGATAAAGGATATCCGCGCCAAAGGGCTGTTCGACGATAATCGCCCCCGAGAAGGCTTCCGTAAATTGCTGTTTATAAGACAGGCCGGTAAAACCGTAGCCTTGCGCGACATCACCGGTTGCAGATCCAAGAAAATCTGTGCCTTCGACCGTCGGATTGACGCCACCGAAGCTAAGCTCGATATAATTTCCGTCCTCGAACAGGGCGTTCAGCGATTGGGGCGCGCGTTCGATGCCGCCCGCAAACAGTTGGGATGCGCTTAGCATCAGGATAGCGATGCCCGATGATGCAATTTTCATTGTTTCCTCCCTAAAAGGGCTCGTTGGCCCAAGGACAGCCTAAAGAAGGACCATTACGATTCAATTAGCGCAGTCAATTTACCTCACGTTCATATCACCTTTCCGTGGCGTCTCGTGGCAGTTCGGCAACGCAGATTGAGTGCGATCAAGGCTGGACAATTGCCGCTGCACGTGAAAGTGGAAACTGCCAAACGAAATTGCCGCAAGGACACCCCCATGCAGATTCGTGAGGCTCTCACATTCGACGACGTTCTACTGGTTCCGGCTGCCTCGACGGTGATGCCGTCGACCGCTGACGTGACCACAAATGTCACCAGATCCATCCGCATGAACATCCCTTTGCTGTCGTCGGCCATGGATACGGTCACCGAAAGCCGGATGGCCATTGCGATGGCACAGGCAGGGGGCATGGGCGTGATCCATCGCAACCTGACCACCGAACAGCAGGCCGCCGAAGTCAGCCGCGTCAAGCGGTTCGAGTCCGGCATCGTCTATAACCCGATTACCCTGACGCCCGACCAGACGCTGGCCGATGCCAAGGCGTTTCAGGACCGCTATAACGTCACCGGTTTTCCGGTCGTCGACGAACAGGGTCGCGTTCTGGGCATTGTCACCAACCGCGACATGCGCTTTGCCAACGACAGCCGCACCCCCGTACGTGCCATGATGAGCGCGGACAACCTTGCGATCCTGCGCGAACCTGCCGATCGCCAGCAGGCGATTGATCTGATGAAATCGCGCCGCATCGAAAAGCTGCTGATCACCGATGGTCAGGGCAAGCTGACCGGTCTGTTGACGCTGAAGGACACCGAAAAGGCCGTCCTGAACCCCTTGGCCTGCAAGGATGACATGGGCCGTCTGCGGGTTGCTGCTGCCTCGACCGTGGGGGACGAAGGCTTCGAACGCAGTCAGGCCCTAATCGAGGCTGGCGTCGATATGGTCGTCATCGACACCGCGCATGGCCATTCGGCCGGTGTGGCCAAAGCGGTTGAACGTGTGAAGGCCATTGCGGGCAACGTTCAGGTCATCGCCGGCAACGTCGCCACGGCCGAAGCTGTGCGCGCCCTGATCGGTGCAGGCGCCGATGCCATCAAGGTCGGGATCGGTCCGGGCAGCATCTGCACCACCCGTATCGTGGCAGGCGTCGGTGTTCCGCAGTTGACGGCAATCATGGATGCGGCATCGGGTGCAGGTGATATCCCGATCATCGCCGATGGCGGGATTAAATTCTCGGGCGATTTCGCCAAAGCGATCGCGGCGGGCGCAAGCTGCGCGATGGTCGGCAGCGCGATTGCCGGCACCGATGAAAGCCCCGGCGAGGTGATCCTCTATCAGGGTCGCAGCTATAAATCCTATCGCGGGATGGGGTCGCTGGGGGCCATGGCACGCGGATCGGCGGACCGTTACTTCCAGAAGGATGCGGCATCCGACAAGCTGGTCCCCGAAGGGATCGAAGGGCAGGTTCCCTATAAGGGGCCCGCTGGCACCGTCATTCACCAGCTGGTCGGCGGTTTGCGCGCAGCCATGGGTTATACCGGTTGTGCCACCGTTCCCGAAATGCGCAAAAACTGCGAATTTGTGCGTATTACCGGTGCCGGCCTGAAAGAAAGCCACGTCCATGACGTGCAGATCACCCGTGAATCGCCCAATTATCGGGCCGGATAATTTGACAACCCGACCACGGATAACGGCCTTGCCGCTGTCCGTGGTTTCCCTTGCTTGACAAGCCCGACGCGCCTGCCTAAAGACCCGCCCTTCGTTCAGATTTCACGGGGTGTGGCCATGACACATGCGATCGGCATCGACTTTGGCACCTCGAATTCGGCTGCGGCCTATCTGGTGGATGGCAAGCCACGGATGATTCCGATGGCGGACGGGCAGATGACCATGCCCACGACGTTTTTCTTCAATCAGGAAACCCGCCGTACGCTGATTGGCGAACCTGCCAATCAGGCGCTGCTGGACGGGACCGAGGGTCGCTTTATGCGCGCCCTGAAGCGTGTTCTTGGCACCAAGCTGATGCATGAAAACCGCCAGATCCTGCACGAGCGTGTGACCTTTGTCGATATCATTGCCCGCTTCCTGAACCAGATCAAAACCCGCGCCGAGTCTGAAACCGGTCTGACCTTCGACCGCGTCATGTCGGGCCGTCCCGTGGTCTTTCACGGCGCCAATGACCCGCGCGAGGCGCAGGCCGAGGAAGACCTGCGTGCCTGCTATCTGGCTGCCGGTTTCACCCATGTCGATTTCATGGCCGAACCCGAAGCCGCCGCCATTGCCAGCGGCGCCTTGGAACAATCACGCATGGTGGGTCTGATCGTCGATGTGGGTGGCGGGACGTCCGACTTTTCGCTGTTCCGGTCCGGTAAGGATGGCGTGCAGATTATGGCCAACCACGGTGTCCGCATTGGCGGGACCGATTTTGACCGTGCCATCAATATCGACTGGGTCATGCCGCTGCTGGGCAAGGGAACGGAACTGCGTAAGGCGATGGGTTCTGGCACCTCGCCCACGCCGAATGCGATTTTCAACGATCTGGCGACATGGGAAAAGATCCCTTTCGTCTATACCCCGCAGAACAGCCGCATGGTTGCTGAAATGGTGCGTCTGTCACAGGAACCCGAAAAACTGTCCCGCCTTGCCACTGTTCTGCAGGATGAATTGGGCCACGAACTGGCCTTTGCGGTCGAACGTGGCAAAATCGCTGCCAATAGCGGGGCGGATGACGCACAGATCGTTCTGAATGCCGTCCAGCGGGGGCTAAACGCACCCTTGTCACCACAGGCCGTGACATCCAGTCTTGCCCGCCACGCCGAAATGCTGGCCGAGGGCGCGCAGGAAACGCTGCGGATGGCGGATATTGATGCGGGTCAGGTCGGGCAGGTGATCTATGTCGGTGGATCAAGTCTGATGTCGATGGTGTCGGATACGATGCGCGCGCAGTTTCCTGATGCGCATCATTCCTTCAGCGAGGTGTTCACCGCCGTCACCGACGGTCTGGCGATTGCGGCAAACCGCTGATCAAGCGGCGCTGACCCGCCAGATAATATCGCCAACATCATCGGCCATCAAAAGCGACTTCTTGTCGGGGCCGACCACGACACCGACGGGACGACCATAGGAGGTTTTCTCGTCCTCGGACAAGAACCCCCACAGGATATCGCGTGGCGGCCCGCTGGGTTTTCCGTTCTGGAACGGGATAAAGATCAGCTTGTATCCGCTGAGGGTCGACCGGTTCCACGACCCGTGCTGCCCGATAACCATACCGTCCGGAAATCCGGGCAGGGTGCCCGATGGCATCCAGCACAGCCCCAGTGACGCCGTATGGCCGCCCAAGGCATAATCGGGGGTGATGGCGGCGGCGACCTTTTTCGGGTCCTGGGGGACCCTATCATCGACCGTCTGCCCCCAATAGGAATAGGGCCAGCCATAAAACCCGTCCTGCTGGACCGAGGTCAGGTAATCGGGCGGCGTTTCATCCCCCAAACCGTCGCGTTCGTTCACAACCGTCCAAAGCGACCCTGTGACAGGTTCCCATGCCATGCCGACGGCATTACGCAGGCCCGATGCAAAGATGCTTGCCTGACCAGTTGCGATATCCAGTTCCCAGATGGCGGCACGGCCTTCCTCGGTCTGCAAGCCCTGATCGGCGATATTGGTCAGCGACCCCACACCGGCATAGATACGCGTTGCATCAGGTGACACGATCAGGCTGCGCGTCCAATGGCCCGCCGGTTTGAAATTGACCAGCTTGTTACCTGTGCCGAAAATCGATGTGTCGCCATCCTGATAGGGGAAGGCCACAATGCCGTCGGTATTACCGACATAAAAGGTGCCATCCACCAGCGCCATGCCGAAGGGCTGGTTCTGGTTTTCCAAGAATACTTCGCGGATTTCGGCAGTCCCGTCACCATCGGCATCGCGCCACAGGGTAATGCGGTTGGCACTGTCACCGATGGCGCGGGCACGGCGCATGGTGGCCTGCGTCGCGCGGTCCATCAGGGTTTTGACGGGGCCGGGCTGTTCCTTTGCCTCTGAGACCAGAACATCGCCGTTGGGCAGAACCTCGATCCAGCGGGGGTGATCCAGATCCGAGGCGAAGGCGTTGACCTGCAATCCTTCTGCCGCCGTCGGCTTGTGTCCCGGTGCCCAGCCTTTGGCGGTCGGCATCTTCAGGGTCATGATGCCCTGCTTGCGGGCTTCGGGAATATCCGGTGTTCCCCCCATTGCCTGTGTGTCCGGTGCGCCAAAGCGTCTGATTGCGACCATAACCCCACCGACAAGGGCGGTCGCGCGTGCCATGAATTCCATGCTGCTTCCCGATTTTGCTTTTGTCACACATTAGCCAAGGCCAGCGCCCCGTCAAATGTCGTCGCGCGATGCGGTCGATCCGCCAAGGACAAAGTCAGGCGTAATCTCGAACCGCATAGTGTCAACGATGGCCTTTTTTCCTAAGGTCATCAGTAACAGTTCGGCCGTGCGGCTGCCGATGCGGCGGGGATGGGGATTGATGGTGGTGATGGTCGGATGGGCAACGCCCGCAATTTCATAGGCGCCAAAACCCGCAATGGCGATATCATCCGGTACGGCAATGCCACGGCGGGCGCATTCCGATAGCGCGCCAAAGGCCGACAGGTCGGACACACAGATCACCGCGTCGGTATCCGGCAGGTCGGACAGCAGGGTGGCCATGGCCGCCGCACCTTCTTTCATAGAGATCGGAACCTGCCCCCCGGGGATCAGACGATTGGCGTCCAGCCCCCGCGCAGTCATTGACTGGATGAAACCCTTGCGGCGTTCGGCCCCGCGTGTGTCACCTGTCGCATCGCCGCCGATAAAGGCAATACGCTGCCGTCCGGTGGTATGAAGATGGGCGACCAGCGGTTCCATCGACAGGGCATTGGAAAAGCCGACGACATGCCCGATGGGGTCGGCGGGCAGGTCCCATGTCTGGACCACCGGAATACCGGCATTGGCCAACAGCTTGCGCGTGCGGTCCGTATGCAGACCGCCCGTCACCACAATGGCCGCCGGTTTGCGCTGCAGGAACTGGGCAACCAGCCGTTCTTCCTGCTGGATGTCGTAATTCGTATACCCCAGCAGGATTTGCATGCCGGATTTTTCAAGCACCTCGGACATGGCGCTGACGGTATCGGCGAAATTGGCGTTGTTCAGCGAGGGAATGGTCACAGCAACGAAATCGCTGCGCTGTGACCGCAGGTTGGCGGCTGTGCTGTCCATCACATAGCCCAGATCCTCGGCCAGTTTCAGGATCTGGGCGCGCTTTGCGGCACTGACGGAGCTGTCGGCCTTGAAGGCGCGGCTGACCGTCATCACCGATACACCGGCAGCGCGGGCTACATCCTTCATGGTGACGGTACGTTGGGTCATTCGCGCCTGATTTCCTTTGGTCAATACTATCCGTCTTAAAGCGAGGCGCTGATGCCACCATCCACAAAAACCGTCGTGCCATTCACAAAGGATGACGCAGCAGATGACAGGAAGATTGCCGTGCCGACCAGTTCATCGACCTTGCCCCAACGTCCTGCAGGCGTGCGTTTGGCCAACCATGCGCTGAATTCCGGATCATCGACCAACGCTTGGTTCAGCGGCGTTTCGAAATAACCCGGCGCAAGGCCGTTGCACTGAAGACCATAACGGGCCCAGTCGGTTGCCATGCCTTTGGTCAAATTCGCGACCGCGCCTTTGGTGGCGGTATAGGGTGCGATGCCCGGGCGTGCCAAGGCGGTCTGGACGGAACAGATGTTGACGATCTTGCCTGCACCGCGTGCGATCATATGACGGGCAACGGCCTGACCCACATGAAAGACCGATGCCACATTGGTTTGCAGCAGGCGGTCGAAGGCGTCGGCAGGAAAATCCTCCAACGGGGCGCGGTGTTGCATGCCGGCGTTATTGATCAGGATGTCGATGGGGCCGGTTTCAGCCTCGAAACTATCAACTGCTTTGCGGACGGCATCATGGTCGGTAACATCAAAGGCCAGTTCGTCGACAGATGCGCCTGCATCCCGCAGCGTCTTTGCCGATTGCGCCAGCTTGGCAGGGTCACGACCGTTCAGCACGATGCTGGCACCGGCTTCGGATAGGCCCTTGGCCAATGCAATACCGATCCCTTGGGAAGACCCTGTGATCAGCGCCCGCTTTCCGGTCAGATCAAACAGCTGGATGCTCATATAACGGCCTTTCGGATTTACGCTCGACATTGATTTGGGACGAAACTATGTTATCGATAACAAACAAGTCAAGCAGGGAAGTTCGATGACCAAGCCGGTGATTTTGCAGGTCGGTGCCTATCCCGAACAGGACCAGCAGTTGCTGGACGCCGCCTTCACGGTCCACCGGCTGGATCTGGCACATGACAGGACGGCATTGCTGGCGAAGGTTGGTGCCGACGTTCAAGCCATCGCAACGCGGGGGGAATTGGGGGCCGATCATGCCATGATCGATGCATGTCCCAATACCGGACTGGTTGCCGTCTATGGTGTCGGAGTTGATGCGGTTGATCTGGAGATCTGTCGTGACCGCGGCATTCGGGTGACCAATACACCGGATGTGTTGACAGGTGATGTCGCCGATCTGGGGGTGGCGATGATGCTGGCCCAATCGCGCGGAGTAATCGGTGCCGATACCTGGGTGCGCGATGGCAGTTGGACCGGTAAGGGGCTGTATCCGCTGGGGCGTCGTGTCTTCGGGCGCAAGGCGGGCATTCTTGGGCTTGGTCGCATCGGACGGGCAGTCGCCACCCGTCTGGCAGGCTTTGGTATGGATATCGCCTATAGCGATCTGACTGATATGCAAAACATCAAGGGATGGACCTTTATCGCCGATCCGGTCGATCTGGCCCGCCATGCCGATTTTCTGTTCGTGACTCTGGCCGCATCACCCGCCACGCGACACATAGTTAGCAAGGATGTAATAGAGGCGGTTGGCCCAGAAGGGATGATCATCAATGTCTCGCGCGCTTCCAACATCGACGAACAGGCGCTGATTGCGGCGCTTGGCGACGGGCGTCTGGGGGCTGCCGCGCTGGATGTGTTCGAAGGCGAACCGGCGCTGGACCCGCGCTTTCTTAAATTGCCGAACGTCCTGCTGCAACCGCACCATGCCTCGGGCACGGTGGAAACGCGCAAAGCAATGGGCCAGTTGCTGCGTGACAATCTGACAGCATTCTTTGCAGGCCAAGACCTGCCCACCCCAATCCAATGAGGCAGCTATGAAAGCCATTGTTATCCACGACGCGCGGGATCTGCGGATCGACGAACAAACCGTCCAGAACCCGGGGCCGGGGCAGGTCCTGATCCGGATGGCGGCAGGGGGGATCTGCGGGTCGGATCTGCATTACTATAACCACGGTGGTTTCGGCACCGTGCGCCTGAAAGAGCCGATGGTGCTGGGGCACGAAGTCTCGGGTCATGTCGAGGCGCTGGGCGAGGGTGTGACAGGTCTGTCCAAGGGCCAGCTGGTGGCCGTCAGCCCGTCGCGTCCATGTGGCGATTGCAAATATTGTGATCAGGCGATGTTCAACCATTGTCTGAACATGCGGTTCTATGGATCGGCCATGCCATTCCCGCATATTCAGGGCGCATTCCGTGAACTGCTGGTGGCAGAGGCATCACAATGCGTTCCCGCCGATGGTCTGACGCCCGCACAGGCTGCAATGGCCGAACCGCTTGCGGTCTGCCTGCATGCAACGCGCCGCGCTGGGCCCTTGTTGGGAAAGTCGGTCCTGATCACCGGCTGTGGTCCCATCGGCATTCTGTGCATCCTTGCTGCACGCAGGGCAGGGGCTGATCTGATCGTAGCCACCGATCTGGGCGATTTCGCCTTGCAGATGGCGCGCAAGGCAGGGGCGGATGTGGTGCTGAATACCGCGCGTGACCAGAATGCGCTGGATGCATATGCGGCTGACAAGGGCAGCTTTGATCTGCTGTATGAATGTTCAGGGGCGGCACAGGCACTGGCAGGAGCGATACCCGCGATGCGTCCTGCTGGAACCATTATTCAATTGGGCCTAGGGGGGGATATGACATTACCCCTTCAGGCGATGACCGCGAAAGAGCTGTTGTGGAAAGGCTCTTTCCGTTTCCACGAGGAATTCGCCACAGGCGTCAGTCTGATGCAGAAGGGGTTGATCGATGTCAGCCCCTTTGTCACCCACAGCTTTGCCATGGATGACGCAGATGCGGCGTTCCGGATTGCAGGGGACCGCAGTCAGGCCATTAAGGCGCAGATCGTCTTTAACTAGGGCCTTGCAAGACCGGTGTGGATTATAAACGCTCCACACCGGTTGTGGCATTATTTGGCCCTTTGGACAGGTGGTTCCATCCGATATTGCATTTTCCGACGATTTTAGTCAGAAGAAAGAAAAGCCAGTTCCTTGACCCGGAGTTTCGATGCGCCTTCTGACAACGACTGCCCTTTGTGTTCTGACCGCAACTGCTGCCCATGCAGTGGAAGAACAGGATGTCCTTCGCAATTACACTGATATGGCCGCTGCTGCCTATGGTGACAGCCTGACAACGGCCCAGCGCTTGCAGGAAGCGGTCCGGACATTGATCGCCGAACCTTCGGCCCAGCATCTGCAGGATGCGCGCGATGCATGGCTGTCGGCTCGTGTCCCCTATCAGCAATCCGAAGTTTTCCGTTTCGGCAATCCGATTGTTGATGAATGGGAGGGCAAGGTCAACGCATGGCCGCTGGATGAAGGTCTGATCGATTATGTCGATGCTGCAGGGACCGCACCGACCGAAGGTTATGATGAAAACCCCGCAGCCAACCTGAATGTGATTGCCAATCCGACGCTGTCCATTTCCGGCACGGAGATCGATGCGACGACAATCACCCCCGAGTTGCTGGCCGATGTCCTGCACGAAGCCAATGGCGCCGAGGCGAATGTCGCCACCGGTTATCACGCCATCGAATTCCTGCTGTGGGGACAGGACCTTGGTCCCTATGATGCGACCGCAGGCCAGCGTCCGTGGACGGATTACGCAACCGGCGATGATTGCACGAACGACAACTGTGACCGTCGTGGCGCTTATCTGCAGGCGGCGACCGATCTGCTGGTTTCGGATCTGGAATATATGGCCGCTGCATGGGCACCAGAAGGTGACGCCCGCGCCGAGGTTATGGCAGATCCCGCAGGTATCAACCGTATCCTGACCGGCATGGGCAGCCTGTCCTATGGTGAACAGGCCGGTGAACGCATGCAGCTGGGCCTGCTGCTGAACGACCCCGAGGAAGAGCATTCCTGCTTCTCGGACAATACGCATAACGACCACTTCTATGACGCGCTGGGCATCCGCAACGCGTTCTATGGCGAATATGTCGGGGTGGACGGCACGGTGACCAAAGGCGCATCTCTGCGTGATCTGGTCGCTGAAAAGGATCAGGCGGTTGCCGATGGTCTGGGTGCAGCGCTGGATCATACCCAGTTCCAGATGACCCGCATGAAAACCACAGCCGAGGCTGGACTGCGTTATGACATGATGCTGAACCCCGCCAACGAAGCCGGTGGCCAGCTGGTTCAGGATGCCATTGACGGTCTGATCGCCCAGACGCGTGACATCGAACGCGCTGTCGCCGTATTGGGTCGTGATGCGATTGCTTTCGAAGGGTCAGACAGTCTGGATGACCCCGAGGCCGTGTTCCAGTAAACACATATCACAAGAAGCTGCCGGCACCCTGTCGGCAGCTTGATCAGGAATGCAGATGACAACGAAGATCATTTCCCCCCGCATCGGTCTGTCGGCCACATGCCTTGCCCTGTTATTGTCGGGCACCGCCCATGCGCAGACCTTCGATCCGCATCTGCAGGTCGTCCCCCGTACCGAGGTCGAGGCCGCACGGATCAAATCCGTCACAACGCCGACCCGTGATTTCACCAAGGCCGTCCCGTTCGAATCCAATCAGGGTGGTGCGGGCACCGTGCGGCGGACGGGCGATCAACAGGCCTTCAGCCTGTCCCAAAAGAACCTCAGCTTCGAACAGGCAGCCGAGTTTTCGGTCGGCAACGGTCTGTTCGAACGCATCTGGGTGACGCCACCTTCATCCACCATCGCCTCGGACGGTCTGGGGCCGATGTTCAACACCCGCGCCTGTCAGGATTGCCATATCAAGGACGGTCGTGGCCATGCGCCCACCGGACCCGATGATGACGCGGGCAGTCTTGTGGTGCGATTGGGTATCCCCGTTGATCCCGAACCCGCCGATCTGCAGGCCGTGGCTGATTATATCTCGGCCAAGGGTGATCCGGTCTACGGGCACCAGTTTTCAGATCTGTCCGTCGCAGGCATGACCTCCGAAGGGAAAGTCACCGTCAGCTGGCGCGACGCTGATACCGTTACGCTGGCGGGCGGTGAAACGGTCACGCTGCGACGGCCGGAATGGTCGCTGGACAATCTTGGCTATGGTCCCTTGGATCCTGCTACCAAAATCAGCCCGCGCGTTGCCCCCCAGATGATCGGCCTTGGTCTGGTCGAGGCGATACCGGCAGAAGATATCATTGCCCTTGCCGATCCGCAGGATGCGGATGGTGACGGCATCAGCGGACGGGCCAATATGGTCTGGTCCAGCGAATTCAACCAGCCGATGTTGGGTCGTTTCGGCGTACGGGCCAGCACCCCGACATTGCGCCAGCAGGCAGCAGATGCCTTTCACGCCGATATCGGTATCGCATCGCCCCTGCATCCCACGCCTTGGGGTGATTGCACCCAAGCGCAGACCGAATGCCGCAATGCCCCCGACGGGCTTAGCCCCGAACAGGACAATCTGGAAGTATCAGGTGACAGCCTTGATCTGGTGACTTTCTACAGCCGCAATCTGGGCGTTCCCGCGCGGGCCGATGTCGATGACCCGCAGGTGCTGCATGGCAAGCAGGTTTTCTATGAAACCGGCTGTATTTCCTGTCATCAACCGTCCTTTGTGACCAGCCGGTTGCAGGATCGTGATGAACAGAGCTTCCAGCTGATCTGGCCTTATTCCGATTTTCTGGTGCATGATATGGGGGCAGGGCTGGATGACGGCCTTCCTGCAGGACAGGCATCCGGCGCGGAATGGCGCACGCCGCCCCTTTGGGGGCTGGGTGTGACGCATCAGGTTTCCGCCGAACGCAATTTCCTGCATGATGGCCGCGCCCGTACCCTGACCGAAGCTGTCTTGTGGCACGGAGGAGAAGGCAAAGCCGCCAAAGACGGTTTTGTCCGATTGCCCCCCGAAGACCGCGCGGCATTGATCGCATTTCTGGAGTCTCTATGATCCGCACTCTTGCCCTGATCTGCCTTGCGACACCGGCGCTTGCCGATGTTGACGGGGTCCTTGATCACCACATCCTGCCGCGTATCGACCATTTTACGGAAACCGCGACCACACTTGCCGACACCACATGTGATGTCCCCGCCCTGCGCGCGGGCTTTGCGGAAACAGCGCAGGCATGGGCAGGTGTCTCGCATCTGAACATGGGGCCGATACAGGATGGTGGCCGTGCAAAGGCCGTCCTGTTCTGGCCGGATGATCGCGATGCCACGGCGCGCGGCTTGCGCCTGTTACAGGCACAGGGCGCTGAGGCCCTGACGCCAGAGGCATTGGCGCAGGCATCTGTTGCAGCGCGTGGCTTGGGCGCGCTGGAACGGCAGATTTTTGAAAATGAAGCCCAGCCTTGTGATGTGACGCTGGCACTGGCCGATGATCTGGCCGCGACGGCCACCACCATCCGCGACGGCTGGCATGAAGATTTCGCCGACCAGATGCGCAATCCGGGTCAGGACGGCCATCTGCGCTTTTTGACGAAGGACGAGGTGAACCAAAGCCTTTATACCGTGCTGCTGGCGGGGATGGAGTATCTGGCCGACCAGCGCCTTGGCCGCCCCTTGGGCAGTTTCGACGATCCGCGTCCCCTGCGCGCCGAATTGCGTCGTTCGGAACAATCGCTGCCGATGATCCAGACGCAGATCGTATCCCTGCGCGAACTTTCGGCGCAACTGGGTGATGCGCCACTGACCGATGCGGCCTTTGCACGTGCGCAAGATCAGGCAGGACGTCTGGCCGATCCGGCATTGGCCGATGTCAATGACCCCGCCATGCGTTTCCGCGCCGAGGCTGTGCAGACCACCATCAAGGAAGCACAGGCCCTTGCACAGGAAGAATTGGGCAAAGCCCTGAACGTTCAGGTCGGCTTTAATGCCGCGGATGGTGATTGATGCTAAGTCGTCGTCGTTTGTTGGCCAGTCTTGCGGCTGGCGGGGCAGGGGCCCTTATCCCTGCGGCCAGCTGGGCTGACGTCGGCAACCCTTCGTTTTTGGCGGCGGCGCGTGATCCGTCCGGTGCATTCGCGCTTTACGGTCTGACCGCCAAGGGGGTGATTGCGTTCCGCGTCGATCTGCCCGACCGAGGCCATGCCGCAGCCGCCCATCCGACACGGGCCGAGGCTGTGGCCTTTGCCCGCCGCCCCGGCACATTCGCGCTGGTTCTGGATTGCGCCAGCGGGCGGGTTGTCCGCCGTCTGGAGTCCCCCGAAGGCCGCCATTTCTATGGCCACGGTGCCTATCTGCAAAACGGCGATATTCTGGTCACCACCGAAAATGCCTATGAAACCGGCGACGGTATGCTGGGCGTCTGGGACACCCGTCGCAATTATACCCGCATCGGCGAAATTCCTACCGGTGCCATCGGCCCGCACGAAGTGATCCGCCTGCCCGGAACCGAGGTTCTGGCCGTCGCCAATGGCGGTATTCTGACCCATCCCGACAGCGAACGCGAAAAGCTGAACCCCGAGGATATGCACCCCAACCTGACCTACATCAGGGACGGAGAGATCATTGATACGGTCACGCTGGCCCCTGAACTTGCCAAAGGGTCAATCAGGCATCTGTCGGCACGCGACGACGGAATGGTGGCGGCTGCAATTCAGTGGGAAGGTGATCTGGAAACGGTCATCCCGCTGTTGATCCTGCATAAGATGGGACAGGAACCGCGCTTGCTGTCCGCCGATCATGCCGAACAGCGCGCGCTGAACGGTTATGCCGGTTCGGTGTCGTTTTCGGGGGATGGCAGCACGGTTGCCATTACCGGTCCGCGTGGCAATGCCGCCCATATCTTTCAGGCCGATACGGATGAGCCGCCGCAGATCATGCGCCGTGGCGATATCTGCGGGGTCGCCAAAGCGGGCAACGGTCTGGCCTTTACCGATGGTCTGGGCGGGGTGATCTGCCCGAACGGCGCGATGGTCCATGATCTGGCATGGGACAACCATCTGGTCAGTCTTTGAAAAACGACCGCCCCGATCATTCGGGGCGGCGTTTCATCAGCTTGCAGGGCGGCTGAACGCCAGAACCGATTGCCAAGGCACATCCACCACACCCAACGCGGTTTCATCGCAGGAAACATCATCGCGGGCTGTGTCGATCTGCAAATGCCAGTCGCCATCGGGCAGCGCAAATTCCGCATCGTCACCGGCGTTTACGACGATCAGCACCTGATCCGGCCCGCTGCCTTTCACCAGCATCCCCATACATTGCAACTGATCATCGGCCCAATCGTCAGGCGTCATGTCATCACCACGCGGATGCAGCCAGCAGGTGACGGGATGATCTGGATGGGGCTGGTCGGGCGGCACGGCAAAGCGTGCCTGTGCCAGCGCAGTTCTGGCACGGAAGGCTGTCAGCGCCTGCACCGCAACCTGCACATCTTGACGACCGCTTTCCCAATCGAGCCATGAAATCTCGTTATCCTGACAATAGGCGTTATTGTTACCGCCTTGGGAATTACCGATTTCATCCCCCGCAAGGATCATCGGCACCCCTTGGGACAGGATCACGGTCGCCAGCATCGCACGAGCACGGCGCAAGCGGGCAGTGTCGATACCTTCGTCGTCGATCGGACCTTCGGCGCCCAGATTGTCGGACAGATTATGGTCGTGGCCGTCGCGGCCACCTTCGCCATTTGTCTCATTGTGTTTGTCGTTGAAGCTGACCGTATCCCACAGCGTGAACCCGTCATGGGCTGCCACGAAATTGACGCTAGAGGTGGCAGGACGCTGGCTGTGGTTGAATTGCACAGGCGATCCCGACAGCCGTTCGGATATGACGGGCAGCAGGCCGGTATCACGACGCCAGAAGGCGCGGGTGTCATCGCGGAACTTGTCGTTCCATTCACGGAAGGGCCAGCGATAGCCACCGACCTGATAGCCGCCATCCCCGATGTCCCACGGCTCGGCAATCAGCTTGATGCCGGACAGCACGGGGTCCTGGCGGATCGCGTTAAAGAACGACCCGTCGCGTTCAAAGCCATACCCCTCGCGCCCCAAGGTTGAGGCAAGGTCGAAGCGGAAGCCGTCGACATGCATCGCCTCGACCCAATAGCGAAGGCTGTCCATGACCATACGCAGTACCATCGGATGCGACAGGTTCAGCGTATTGCCGGTGCCGGTGGTGTCGAAGCCGTGGCGTTTGTCGTCAGGCGACAGCAGATAGTAGGATGCGTTGTCGATCCCGCGGAACGACAGCGTCTGGCCCAGTTCGTTGCCTTCGCAGGTGTGGTTGAAGACCACGTCCAAGATAACCTCAAGCCCCGCCTTGTGGAAACGACGGATCGCCTCCTTCACCTCTTTGATCTGGCCGGATTGCAGATAGGGGGCGTGGGGCGCAAAGAAAGACAGCGTGGAATAGCCCCAATAGTTCGACAGGTCCTTTTCCGTCAGAAACCGGTCATTGGCGAAGGCGTGGATGGGCAGCAGCTCTATCGTTGTAACGCCGATGGTTTTCAGATGGTCGATCACCGCATCCGATGCCAGCCCCTGAATGCTGCCGCGCAGGTTCTGCGGCACATCGGGATGCATCTGGGTCATGCCTTTGACATGCGCCTCATAGATGACGGTTTCGGACCAAGGCGTGCGCAGGGCGCGGTCACTGTCCCAATCGAACTGGCTGTCGACCACGACTGCCTTGGGCATAAAGGGTGCGCTGTCACGTTCGTCAAAGGACAGGTCATCCTGACCGATGGTATATCCATGCAGCGCGTCGTCCCAGATGATCTCTCCGCGCAATTCGCGGGCATAGGGGTCCAGGAGCAGCTTGTGATGGTTAAAGCGATGGCCCTGTTCGGGGGCATAGGGGCCATGCACGCGATAGCCATAGACCTGACCGGGCATAATATCGGGCAGATAGCCATACCAGATCCCTCCCTCCATCATCGGCAGGGACAGGCGGTGCAATTCGGTTTCGCCGGTTTCGTCGAATAGGCAAAGCTCGACCTTGGTCGCGTTTTCCGAAAACAGGGCGAAGTTTGTTCCTTCACCCTGAAATTCCGCCCCCAATATGTCTGACCGCGCCAAGGTCGGATCGAAAGAGGGCGAAGTGGTCATGTCACGCATGAAGTTTGTCTTTCCCATATGCCGGTTCATCAAACACAGGTGTAACACAAATCCGGCTGCGCGGGATCCGCATGACAGCTCTGCGATCCAGCATTGCCTGCGTAATCAGCACAGTTCCGGCTTGGGTGCGGGTAAACCACAACGCATCCTCGTGCGGGTCCTGACCTGTGACCAGTCCGGGGGGCACAAATGTGCCGGATGCCACGATGGTATTGGTCAGATCAGCGCTGTGGGACACAACTGCACCGGTCATCGCAACGCTGCCCTTGCCAAGATACCAATCGGCAACCGGCGTCTGGCGCGGCAGACGGGCAGGGGCCGCGTCGATAAAATCAAGCTGGCTAAGGCGCAGGGCATCCAGCGTACCGACATCGCGCCAATAGGTTTCGCCATTCGCCCCCACCGGCAATTGATAGACCGAGGCTTGTCCCTGCTGGACCGCCAGCGGAATGACATCATGACCGAAATCCATGGCATCGGGGTGGGTGTCGAACATCACGCTGTGCAACCAGCGACGCGACAGGACATAGACACCCATCGATACAAGTGCTTTGTCCGGATGGCCCGCCATCGCCGGTGGGTTGGCCGGTTTTTCCAGAAAGGACAGGATACGCCCGTCCGCGCCTGCTTGCATTACACCGAAAGCTGATGCTTGCGCCACGGGCACCACATCCACCGCCACCGTCGCCACAGCGCCCGAAGCACGGTGTGACTGGATCAGCGCCGCATAATCCATGTCATAGACATGGTCAGCGGCCAGCACCAGAACCTCGTCCGAGGTGCTTTCGCAGATTGCGGGCCAATTGTGGCGCAGCGCATCAGCAGTGCCCAGATAGCGGTTTTTTCCATCACGCAGCAGGATGCCATTGCGGGCGAATTGCTGGCCCCAGCGGGCGGGCAGATAATCATGCAGCGTCTGTGGCGCGAATTGCGTGGCCACCAGCATGCGGGCAATTCCCGACCGCGCAGCATTGGCCATGGCAAAGTCGATGATACGGTTGCGCCCCGCAAAGGGCACCAACGGCTTGCTGTCATTGGCGGTCAGATCGTGCAGGCGCGTCCCCTTGCCGCCCGCCAGCAGAACGGTGGCGACATCACGGACGGTTTCACGCAAGGCTGGGTCGAAAAAGCAGGTCTGATTATGGGAGGTCACGGCGAAATCCTCGGGTCAGGGTGACGGCCGCTCTTGCTGGTCAAAGCCGGAACGCGGTCGGATATTGCCTGAACAGAAAACGGGTTCGCCTTGTTCCCCAGGTTGTCAAATGTTAGTCGGCGCAGGGGATGGTTGAAAGGCCGTCAGGGTCACCGTGCAACCATCATCCGATTGGAAAGACAGAAGATTGTGACCCTCGGCGGTTTCTGACCTATCCATGCACAGCTGCGCCATCATGCCGTGATCCATGTTTCCCCGCAGAATCCGGATGCAGTCACCTTCGACATGCGCTTGCGTCGGGGCATCGGCCAGAAAGGGTGCATGGTCGCGGCGCAATGTCAGCAAATTACGCGTCCACCGCGCCTTGATTGCGCCAAAGCCTGATTGATCTGGCAGCGCGGCCAGATGTGCCCAATCGACCGCGCGCCGGTTGTCCGGATCGGTCAGCGCCAGAAAGCAATCCTCGGACCCGCGATAGAAATCGGGAAAGCCCGGCATCAGCGCTTTGAACAACAATTGCGCCAGCGACAGTGCCTGTCCGCGTTGCAGCAGGCGTAACAGCGCGGGCTGCGGGTTGTCGCGCCATTGGTCCAGCACCGCATGGCCCATGCGGGCGGCGGCTGCCTCGGCATCCTGATCGGGATTAGTCCAGAAACTGGTCAGCTTTGCCTCTCGCATCGCTTTTTCCATGTGGTTGGCAAGGCGGTTGCCTGCATCATCGGCACCATGGATCGCCAGTGCCGATTGCAGCAGATACCATTGCCAGTCGGGTGCAAGATGTTTCGCGCAGGGCAGGGATTGTGCGTCGTGCAGCAAGCTGCGGAAGTCTTCCGGAAGATGGCTGATGGCGGCCAGGCGCATGCGCGCATCCTCGGACCGTTTGGTATCATGGGTCGAGGTCAGCACCATATCTGCAGGTTTGCGGGCGGACAGGATGCCGGTGGCCTCGGCACTGGTCACCGTGGCTTCGTCGGGTTCGGCACCCACCTCATTGGCGGCCAGATAGCGGGTCCAGCGAAAGCCTGCGGTGTCTTCCTGCGACTTGGCCAGCAGTGCGCCCGATACCTGCTGGAAGCGGGTGACAAAAGCGTGCTGCGCCTCGGACTTCGGATCGGTCATGATGGTTTGTAGCATGCGGACAACCGTATCCGATCGCAGCCCTTGGGCCGCATCATCAGCGACGCGGGCGATCAGGGCACGGTCATCCTTGGACGTCTGGCCATCATAGACATAGGTGCGGTAGCGCGGCAAAGCGATCAGCAGGGCTGTCACAGCCTCGCGCAGGGATTCGGGGCCGGGTTGGGCGATGGTCGACCCCGCGCAGGCATCAGCCGCAAGGCGCGACAGCTG
The DNA here is from genome assembly GCF_003590715.1 of Paracoccus sp. JM45. GTDB lineage: Bacteria > Pseudomonadota > Alphaproteobacteria > Rhodobacterales > Rhodobacteraceae > Paracoccus. The sequence continues at coordinate 27,006 of NZ_QQVY01000001.1, read as the reverse complement.
CCGCCTTTCAGCCGCCAGTTCATTGTCCAGAACATCGGCTTTGGCTTGGGACAATGCCTTTGCAAAGCCAAGGTCATTGCCGGTTGTCTGGCACCAGATGGTATCAAGGCGGGACAAGCCGTCGGCATGGGTCAGCATGCGGGTGATCAGTTCTGCGGCCTCATATCCGGTCGTGCCTGCGGTGGGCCATGCGTCGGGCAGGCGTTCGTCACCGACAAGGATTTTCTCGACCCAGATCGGGGTGTCGGGCAGTTCCTGCGCCAGACGCGTCAGATATCCGGCGGGATCGACCAGACCGTCGATATGATCCACGCGCAGGCCCTGCACCATACCGTCACGCACTAGTTCGATGATCAGCGAATGGGTGTCATCGAACACACGCGGATCCTCGACCCGCATCCCGATCAGGCCGGTGACGTTGAAAAAGCGGCGGTGGGTGATACCGTCGCGGTCCAGATCGCTGTGCACCAGCCGCCAATGCTGCGCCTGATGGATGTCGCGAAGATCGCCGTCAGCGGTGTTTTCGGCCAAGGGGATCGCCAGATCACCCATGCGCCACATGCCGTCGCTGACCGTAAAGGCCCCGTCGGACAGCAGTTTTTCGAAAGGCTCCGGCAGGAATGGCAAGACCAGTGGCCCCGCCTGCCAGTCGATGTCGAAATGCGGGGCATAACGGCTAGAGGGGCCGCGTCGCAGCACATCGTCCAGCCAAGGGTTTTCCGTTGAAAACGCGGTATGGTTCGGGACGATGTCCAGAATAATGCCCAAGCCCTGATCCGTCGCCGCCTTGGCCAGATCACGAAAACCCTGCATCCCCCCCAATACGGGATCAATCCGGCTGGGGTCTATGATGTCATATCCATGGGTCGAACCTGTGACCGCGCTGAAAATCGGCGACAAATACAGATGCGATATGCCCAAGCCCGCGATATAGCCCAAGCGGGCTTGAAGTCCGGCAAAATCCAGACCGTCACGCAGTTGGACGCGATAGGTGGCGGTCGGGATATTTGGGGTCATGATAAATTGCCTTTGCACTCAGCGAAAAACGTCCGGTCGGGGATGCAGTATGGAACATGGCGTCAGGGAACGGATCAGGGTCAGGTTGGCCGAATGCCAGCGACAAAGCCAGCGTTCCGGCCTGAAACTGCCATTCGGCGCGGATCAGATCGGGGGCAGGGCGGCTGACCTGAACGCCTGTCCGGCGCGTCTTGATCAGCGGAACAACATGTCGTGCCCGAAATTTCAGGGCCTGTTGTGTCAGAAACATCCACGATTGCGCGGGTTCATCATCGCGCCAGCCCAGCTTGGAACGATCGAAGGTTGCCTTGTCCAGCGGGTCGGGGACCGCGTCACCCAAAGCGGCAATGCCCGAAAATTCGGCAGCACGGCCTTTGCGGACAGCCTCGGCCAGATCACCTTGAAAATCGGCGAAGAACTGGAAGGGGGCGGTTTCGCCGCGTTCCTCGCCCATGAAGACCATCGGGATATAGGGGCACACCAGCAATAGGGCATAGGCAACCGCGACATCGTCAGGATCGGCCAGCGTTGTCAGCCTGTCGCCATGGGCACGGTTGCCGATCTGGTCATGGGTTTGGATGGCATTGACGAAAGCCGTCACTGGCAGATGATCGCAGGGTTCCCCGCGCGGTGTTGCCAAAGGCGGGCGGGGCTGCCCTTCCTCGATATGGCCGTTTTGCAGGGCAAGGTTTAGGTCGGCCAGGGGATCGACTGAAAAACTGGCGTAATAGCTGTCAGCCTCGCCCGTCAGGGCGACGTGGATGGCGTGATGGAAGTCATCGTTCCATGAGGCGTCATAGCCCGCATTTTCGCGCAGATCTGGGATGTTACGCTCATCCTCGGTAATCAGGTGGCGGCGGGGGAACAGGGCTTTGATTTCGGTGGCCAGATCGCGCATGAAACCGTCGGCACCCGGTCCGCGGATCTGGTGCACGGCGTCCAGCCGCAATCCGTCGATGCGGTATTCTTCCAGCCAGTGCAGGGCGCAACCGGTCCAGAAGTCACGCACGGCGGATTGGTCGAAATTGATGGCCGGACCCCATGGTGTGTCACGGCCAGCGTCAAAGAAATCGGGCGATGAATGGTGGATATAGGCACCATCCGGCCCGAAATGGTTCATCACCAGATCAAGGATGACCATCAGACCGGCGGCATGTGCCGCATCGACAAACCGCTTCAAGTCATTCGGACAGCCATAGGCCGGATGGGGCGCATAGGGCAGCACGCCGTCATAGCCCCACCCGCGATTCCCCGAAAACTGGCCGACGGGCATCAGTTGGATGGCTGTAAATCCAAGCTCGGCCAGCGCGTCCAGCTTTTCCTGCGCGGCGGCGAATGTGCCCGCGTGGGTAAAGGTGCCGATGTGCAATTCGTATATGACTGCCTCGGACCAATCGCGTCCGGACCAGTCACAGCGCCAATCATGGTTGTCAGGAAGGGTCAGGACCGAAGCATCATCGACGCCCCCTGCCTGAAGGCGGCTGGCAGGGTCGGGCATATCGGTGCCATCAACACGGAATTTATAGGTGGTGCCCGGACTTGCGGTGATTTGCGCGGACCAGATACCGTCGTCGTCGCGGGTCATTGGGGTGGGGGCGTCGCCTGAAACCAGTTGGACCTGCGCCGCGCGCGGTGCCCATAACCGGATTGTCCAGAGCCCTGCGTCAAAGCCCGGACCCCAAAAGTGACGCGCCATGACAGCCCCCCTGTGCCTGCATCTGTCGGAATAATGACAGAAATGTCATCATCGTTCCCACGATACACAAAAAGCAATCACGAAGGGCGCCAAGGCTCGTTTTATCAGAATGCGTTCAGTAGATTGATCACCGCAAGAATACGCTGTGTCTGGCTGTCCACGCGATAGACCTGACCGCCATCGCGATAGTATTCCCAATCACGCCGCTGTTCCAAACCGTGTCGGGCGGGGTGGCGCAGATGTTCATGACTTCCGCGTGAAAAACGGTCGCCGGTTTTATAATGCGATGCACGGCGCGGGGGCTGCTTACCGTGGCGTTCGCGGGCTTTCTTATGGCCGCGCGCCTCGTGGCGACCATTGTCGTGGCCGTTGTACCCTTTGTCAGCCAAAGCAGGCGTCGCGCCCATCATGCTGATCGCTGCCAAAGAGGCGACGATATTCTGTCGAATGTTCATATTCTTCTATCCCGTGATCTTTGAGGCATTTGACCAAGGGTGGCCATAAGCCGCAATTAACGCTCGTTCACGAAAACGGCAGAATGCGGATATACGAAGGGGCCCCACAGGGCCCCTGATGTCGTCGGATTGCTACCGGTCATCAGGCAGCCTTTTGTGCGTCCAGTTCGGTGACGACGTAGCGGGGCGATTCCTCACGCGTGAAATAGCCATACATCTGGTCCAGAACGGCATCCGCCTCGATGCTGCGTTTGCGGTCCGCGATGCTAAGCGGTTTCTGCTGGGTGTTCGACATTGTTCCATATCCTTGGGCTTGGGTCATTTCCTTCCCGAGCGGTCAGATATGGCGTTGCCGGACGGAATACCACCGCCCTGACGCAAGGTCAGGGCGGTGGCATGGCAGCTATGACGTCAGCTCAGATCAGGCCTTGGCCGTATCCAGACGCAGCATCCGGTGCTTTTTCTTCCCGACCGAGATTTTGACCCCTTCGGACAGGGCGGCCGGATCGACCATGGTTTGCGGGTCGGTGACCGCCACGTTGTCCACGCGCAGACCGCCTTCCGCGATCAGGCGCTTGGCCTCTTTCCCCGATGCGACGATGCCTGACTGGACCAGCGCCTGAATGACGGTCAGGCCATCCGTCGCGGTATCGGCGGGCAGCAACGCCACCTCTAGATCGCCACCGGCACCGCCCTGTTCAAAGACCTGACGGGCGGTTGCTTCGGCGCTGGCCGCGGCTTCAGCGCCATGAAGCAGGGTCGTGACCTCATTGGCCAGCAGAACCTTGGCCTCGTTGATTTCGGATCCTTCCAAGGCACCCAGACGATCACATTCCGTGACCGGCAATTCGGTGTAAAGCTTCAGGAAGCGTCCCACATCGGCGTCGGTCGTGTTGCGCCAGAACTGCCAGAAGTCATAGGCCGACAGCATCGCGCCATTCAGCCAGACAGCACCGCCCTGCGATTTGCCCATCTTGCGGCCATCGCTGGTGGTCAGCAGGGGCGAGGTCAGGCCCCACAGCTGGGTGTCATCCACACGGCGCGTCAGATCGATGCCGTTGATGATATTGCCCCACTGATCGGACCCGCCCATCTGCAACTGGCAGCCATAGCGACGGTTCAGTTCCAGAAAGTCATAGGCCTGCAAAATCATATAGTTGAATTCAAGGAACGACAGCGACTGTTCGCGGTCCAGACGCGATTTGACCGATTCAAAGGCCAGCATCCGGTTGACGCTGAAGTGCCGCCCGATATTGCGCAGGAAGGTCAGATAGTTCAAACCGTCCAGCCATTCGGCATTGTTCAGCATGGTTGCGCCATCGGGACTGTAATCCAGATAGCGGTCAAAGACCTGCTGCATCCCATCGATATTGGCCTGGATCGCGGCATCGTCCAGCAAGGGGCGTTCATCGCTGCGGAAGGAGGGATCGCCGACCTTGGTCGTGCCGCCCCCCATCAGGGTGATGGGGCGGTTGCCGGTTTTCTGGAACCAGCGCAGCATCATGACATTCAGCAGGTGCCCGACATGCAGGCTGGCCGCCGTCGCGTCATAGCCGATATAGGCGGTGACCGGCCCGGCAAGCAGTGCCTTGTCCAAGGCTTCATAATCCGTGCAGTCGGCCAGATAGCCGCGCTCGGTCATGACGCGCAGGAAGTCGGATTTGGGCTGATAGGTCATGGGCTTCATCCTTTTGAACACCCGCGATATACAGGCTGTGGCAATAAAGGAAAAGGCGCGATGATCACGGCTTTGGGGATGATGTCGGGGACCTCGCTTGACGGGGTGGATGCAGCGCTGATTGAAACCGACGGCGAAAGGATCGCGGCTTTCGGCGACACCGCCTTTCGCGCCTTTTCCGGAAATGAGGCCGCGGTTCTGCATGCGGCCCTCGGGTCATGGCAGGATGCGCCCTGCATTCCGCATGTGGCGCGTCTGGTTCAGGACAGTCACGCCGAGCTGGCCCGCCAGTTTCCGCAGGCGCAGGTCGTCGGCTTTCACGGGCAGACGCTGGCGCATGATCCGCGCGGTCGCGGTACCCATCAGGCGGGCAATGGTGCCGAACTGGCCCGCGCCATCAACCGCCCTGTCGTCTGGGACTTCCGGTCCGAGGATGTCCGCCAAGGCGGCGAAGGCGCGCCACTGGTGCCCTTTTTCCACTGGGCCTGCGCGGAATGGGCCATCGGGCAGGGGCATCTGCCCGCAGCGCCGGTGGCGTTTCTGAACCTTGGCGGCGTGGGGAATATCAGCTGGGTCGATCCGACATCAGCCTCGCCCCAGACCAAAGGGGCCTGTGTGGCCTTTGATACCGGTCCCGCCAATGCGCCCATCAATGATCTCATGCGCAAGCGCCTGCAGAAGTCGCGTGATGACGGCGGGGCGTTGGCGGCAAGCGGGAAGGTCGATGCGGCAATTCTGGCGGAATTTTTGGCGCATCCCTATTTCGACCGGCCCGCGCCCAAATCACTGGACCGCGACCAGTTTGCGGGGCTGATTGCGGCTGTTGACCGGCTTTCGGTCGAAGATGCGGCGGCAACGCTGGTGGCTGCCGTGTCCGGTTCCGTTGCAGCGGGGATGCGTTGGATGCTCGCGGGCTGTACGCGCGTTCTGGTCTGTGGTGGCGGTCGGCATAACGCCGCGATCATGGCGGCGTTGACCCGCGATCTGGGTATCCCTGTCGCGCCCATCGAAACGGTCGGCCTGGATGGCGACATGCTAGAGGCGCAGGCATTCGGGTGGATGGCGGTGCGGGTCATGCGCGGTCTGCCGATTTCGGGTCCGATGACCACGGGTGTTCCCGCGCCGGTCTGCGGCGGGCGCATCAGCCATCCACGTTAGGCGCGGCGGAACCCTTATCCTGCTGGTTGGTTGACACGGGAATGCCGCAAGGCACCCGTATCATCGTAGGAGGATCTGATGGTCAGACATCTGTTGGGAACCGCCGCCGCTGTCACTTTGCTGACCGGCCCCGCTTTTGCACAAGACACCGCCGAAGGTGGGGCGATGACAGTCCAGCAATGTGCCCCCGTGGTCACCGTGACGCAGACGCCCCCCAAGGTGACCGTGACAATGCCGGAAGACGCCAACGCCGATCCGATGGTCACAGTCTCTCAGTCAGCCCCCGAAGTGACGGTCGAGAATTGCGCACCCACAGTCATGGGTGCCGATGGCGAACAGATCGAAGCCAAAGTGACCGAAGCAGAAGCCAATGTTACGATCAACGCGGCGGAAACTGCCGAATTGACCGTGACCCGCATGGGCGCTGCCGCAGAACCGGCGGCTGATGAGGCGACAGCCGAAGAACCGGCAGCTGGAGACGCAATGGCTGAAGAAGCCGACCCGAAAGACCAGATGGGCGAAGCCCCCGAGGGGGAGGAGGCCGCAACCGAAGCAGAACCCGCCCCCGAAGCCGAGGTTGAACCCGCCTCGGACGATATAGCAGCCCCCATGACCGAGGCTGAAGACGGTCCCGAAGCCGCAGTTGCGCCGGAATCAGACACAATGCCGACCGAGGCAATGCCGGAATCCGATCCACAGGCGCCTGATGCCGATGCCGCCACAGAAGATACCGCCGACGAAGCTGTTGCCGATGCGGCGACCACCGAAGTCGCCCCCAGCTCGGGCGAGGTAACGGCCAGTGCCAATGCCATTGCACTGCGCGAAGGCAGTTCGCTGGTCGAGGCGGATGAGGTGATGGCCGAAGGCATGGACGGCACGCCTGTCTATAGCGCGGACGATGAGGAAGTCGGCAGCATCGAAATGTTCGATACCGACAGCGAAGCCGCCATTATCGGTGTCGGCGGTTTCTTGGGTCTGGGCGAAAAGAATGTCGCGCTGCCATTGGCCGATTTGTCCTTCCAGCGGGACGAGGATGGTGAACTGCGGGCCTATATCGCAACGGCATCCGATCAGATCGAAGCCTTGCCGGAACATAAGGCCAGTGAATAACCCCAGTAAAACCTATATAAAAATCAGAGACTTCGAATAATTTCACAAAAACTTCGAAAAACTTCACGGGCGGCCTTGACGGGGCCGCCCCCTCTGAGTAGATACCGCCTCACTGCAGAGGACGAACGCTGCAGTGAATGAGTTGGGCGGTTGTAGCTCAGTTGGTTAGAGTACCGGCCTGTCACGCCGGGGGTCGCGGGTTCGAGCCCCGTCAACCGCGCCACAACTCATTTGTCGTCCGAAGATATGCGCGGTTGTAGCTCAGTTGGTTAGAGTACCGGCCTGTCACGCCGGGGGTCGCGGGTTCGAGCCCCGTCAACCGCGCCATTTCTTCATTTTAAATCCTTCCAGATAGACCGAAAAGAAGACCACCCCCGCGGGGGCGCAATCTTTTTTAATTGCATGGTTTTCACGCGCAATCGCGCAGGGGGATGAAATGACGGATATGGCACTGGCGCAGCAACTGATCGACGGTCTTGGCAAAGCCGCACGTTTGGCTGCGGTCGAACTGGCGCAGGCACCAGCACCGGCAAAGCGTGCGGCTTTGCTTGCTGCGGCTGATGCAGTGATCGCCGGTTCGCCACCCATTCTTGATGCCAATGCCCGCGATCTGGAATTTGCCCGCGAAAAGGGCCTTAGCGACGCAATGCTGGACCGCCTGCGGCTGGATACATCGCGATTGGAGGCAATTGCCAAAAGTCTGCGCGATGTGGCCGGACAGGATGATCCGGTGGGTCAGGTGATTGCCGACTGGGACCGCCCGTCGGGGCTGAACATCAAACGCGTCCGTACCCCCATCGGCGTGATCGGTGTGATCTATGAAAGCCGCCCGAATGTAACCGCCGATGCAGGTGCCCTGGCGCTGAAATCCGGTAACGCAGTGATTCTGCGTGGCGGTTCGGAAAGCCTGCATTCCAGCGCCGCCATCCACGCCTGCATGGTTCATGGGCTGCGCGCCGCCGGTCTGCCTGAAGCCGCCATCCAGATGGTGCCGACCCGTGACCGCGCCGCGGTCAGCGCGATGCTGGGCGCGCAGGGGCTGATTGACGTGATCATTCCGCGCGGTGGTAAAGGCCTTGTGGGGCTGGTCCAGCGTGACGCCCGCGTGCCGGTTTTTGCACATCTGGAAGGCATCTGTCACGTCTATGCCGATGGCGCGGCAGATCTGGAAAAAGCGCGACGTGTGGTGCTGAACGCCAAGACGCGCCGCACGGGTATTTGCGGATCGGCGGAATGCCTGCTGATTGACCGCGCGTTTTACGCCATGCATGGCGCTGTCCTGATCGAGGATCTGGTGAAAGCCGGTGTCGAGGTCCGTGCCGAAGGGGAGCTGGCCCGTATCAAAGGCACCGTTCCAGCCAAACCCGATGATTTCGGGCAAGAGTTTCTTGACATGATCATCGCTGCCAAACTGGTGGATGGTGTGGAAGGTGCCATTGCCCATATCCGCGAATATGGCAGCCAGCATACCGAATCAATTCTGACGCAGGATGACGCGGTTGCAGAACGCTTCTTTGCCGCGCTGGACAGTGCGATTCTGATGCGTAATGCCTCGACCCAGTTTGCCGATGGTGCCGAATTCGGGATGGGTGCCGAAATCGGCATTGCAACGGGCAAGATGCATGCCCGTGGTCCGGTCGGGGCCGAACAGCTGACCAGCTTCAAATATCTGGTCACCGGTGATGGGACCATCCGCAGCTGATCAAAGTGGCGGGATCAGAAACCGATCTCGCCGCCTTTGTCATCCAGCTGATGGGACAGGCGTTTGCCTGCTTCTCTGGCGGTTTCAGACAGCATTGCAAAATGAACCTCGGATGCCGCGGGGGTGCGCGCCGCACCGCCGTCGAGCCACGCCCAAAGTTCGGGGTCATGTTTCAACCGCGCACAGGTGGCAACTAGCCGCCAGCACGGTGCCTGACGCAAAACGGTGACGCTGCCGCCCCATGGCATTGCGGTTTCCAGACACATCAATGCCAGCATCACCATGCGGATATCGGTGCGGGCAAAATTACCATCGGCCTGCAGCGTGATGGCCAGACGGCCTTGCGCGGTCATTCCGTCCAGCAAACGCTGAGCTTCGGCCAGCGGAATGCGCTGGTCGCCCGATGCCATGCCAAAAGCCATGCGGTATCCCTGAATGCGCGAACGGGCCGCCGAAACAGCCTCGGCAATCAGTCGCATTTCGGGGGATTGGGCAATGTCGGGGAAGTCCGGTGACATTTCAAGCAGTTCGACCCCGTTTCCGATGGCCCCCAAAGGCGACACCAGATCATGGCAAAGTCGCGACCCAAGAAGTGCGGCCAGATCGCCCGCAGCGATCCGCGTTGTATCGACCGTCATATTTGTCTATCTTTCTGCTAACTGAAGGAGTTGGTGCGGTGAATGAGATACTGGAACCCGGCGTGATCGTCCGTCATCCCGGCGCACCTGAATGGGGCGAGGGGCAGGTCCAGTCCCGCATCGGTGATCGCATTACCGTCAATTTCGCCGATGCCGGAAAACAGGTCATCGATGGAAAGCGGGTCCAGCTTGAAATCGTGCGTTTTAATGAAATGTAATCGCGTCTCATGACGAAACTTTGCAACTATAGGTTGTTTTGTGCAAGCTTGACCTTATCCGCGTCCGTGACGTCGGGTGTGTCATGTTGCAATGATGCCCCGCGTTTCCTAGACAGGCGCAATAGTATTCAAGCCGAGGTCCCGTGAACCGCGCCGAACCATCCTTCTTCCAGATCCGCCTTGCCAAAAGCACGCAGGACCTGATGGCCGCGCAGCGTCTGCGTTATCGCGTCTTCGTCGAGGAGCTGGGCGGCACCGGTCCAATGGTCGATCACGATGCCCGTCTGGAACGCGACGAATTCGATCCGGTGGTGGATCATCTTTGTCTGGTGGATACACGGCGCAACGCCGAAACGCTGGATCATGTCGTCGGGGTCTATCGCCTGTTGCCGGGGGATCGGGCTGCGGAATTCGGGCGCTTCTACTGTGATACCGAATATGATCTGGCCCCTTTGCGGGCCAGCGGTCGCCCGCTGCTGGAACTGGGCCGGTCCTGTGTCCACGCCGATTATCGTGGCGGTTCGGGCATGTTCCTGATGTGGAACGCCTTGTCCGATTACGTGCTGGAAAAGAAATCCGAGATTTTGTTCGGCGTCGCCAGCTTTCACGGCACCGATGTGCAAATGCTGGCGCCTTCGCTTAGCTGGCTGCACCACCAGCATATGGCCCCCGTTGATCTGCGCCCGCGCGCGCAACCGGACGGCTTTGTTGATATGGACCTGATTACGCCCGAACGCCTTGACCGGCGCGAGGCGATGGTTGGCATGCCCGCATTGATCAAAGCCTATCTGCGCGTCGGCGGTCTGGTGGGCGAGGGCGCCTATGTCGACCGCGCCTTCAACACCACCGATGTGTTCCTGATGATGGACACCTCGGAGATGTCGCCGCGGCACAAGCAGTTCTACGAAAGCCGCCGGCACACGTCATGACCGAACCGACCTGGCGCGAGGGTGAACCACTGGCTCTTTCCGGCCCGCATGGGCTGCGTGACTGGCTGCGCGTGGCACGTCGCGGTATCCCCACCATTCTGGTCCTTCTGATCGGTGTGATCCTGCTGTTGCCCCTGCGTGGGGTCGAACGGCTGTTCTATGGCATACGCCGCCCTTGGACCGGCCCTTACGTGCAGGCGGTCTGCAGTTTGTCGCTTATGTGCATCGGCTTGCGCTGGTCGCGGCAGGGAAGGCCGATGCGCGGTCCGGGGGCGGTTGTGGCCAACCATTCCAGCTGGCTTGATATTCTGGTCATGAACGCCGCCATGCCGGTGTTTTTCGTCAGCAAGGCCGAGGTGGCGAATTGGCCCGGCATCAACGTCCTGACGCGTGTGACCAATACGCATTTCGTTGTCCGCGACCCTCGTCTTGCCCGTCAACAGGCCGCCGAATTTTCAGCCCGTGTGCGGGCGGGGCATCGGTTGCTGTTCTTCCCCGAGGGCACGTCATCTGACGGCCAACGCGTTTTGCCATTCAAGGCGACGCTGTTTCAGGGTTTTCTTGCCGATGACCTTCCGCAGGATCTGGCCATCCAGCCAATGACCGCGATATACCGCGCCCCTTCGGGGCAGGATCCGCGATTCTATGGCTGGTGGGCCGATATGGATCTGGGGTCACATCTGCTGAATGTGTTGTCGGTAAAACATCACGGATCGGTGGTTGTTTGCCTTCATGATCCACTGCCGATTCTAGGTGAAACGCGTAAGTCACTGTCGTCCAAGGCAGAAGTTATCGTGAGATCAAAACTGACTTGAAATAGTCATTTTTGCCATATTGCCCCCGGCCATAGATCACGTTAAACCACCAGCAACGACACCATATATGGTGCATCCCCTAGCATTGAACACTAAAGGAAGCTGCTATGACACGCTTTGCTGCCCCTATCGCGGAACAAATCTGGGATATGAAATACCGGATGAAAGACGCCGATGGGCAAGCCGTTGACGGCTCGGTCGAGGACAGCTGGCGTCGCGTGGCACGCGATCTTGCGCGTGTAGAACAGGAACCCGCCAAGTGGGAAGAACAGTTCTATAGCGCGCTGGAAGATTTCAAATATCTGCCCGCTGGCCGCATTCTGGCCGGTGCCGGAACGGGGCGTTCGGTCACGCTGTTCAACTGCTTTGTCATGGGCACAATTCCGGACAGCATGTCAGGCATTTTCGACATGCTGAAGGAAGCCGCGCTGACCATGCAGCAGGGCGGGGGAATCGGTTACGACTTCAGCACCGTGCGTCCGCGCGGCGCGGCGGTCAAAGGTGTGGCAGCAGACGCCTCGGGTCCCTTGTCGTTCATGGATGTCTGGGATGCGATGTGCCGGACGATCATGTCGGCAGGCTCGCGCCGCGGGGCCATGATGGCCACGATGCGTTGCGACCACCCCGATGTCGAACATTTCATCGAGGCCAAGCAGGACAGCGCCCGACTGCGTATGTTCAACCTGTCGGTCCTGATCACTGATGATTTCATGGATGCCGTCCGTGCCGACGCGCCGTGGGAACTGAAGTTCGACGGCAAGGTGTACCGCACCGTTCAGGCGCTGGATCTGTGGAACCAAATCATGAAGGCGACCTATGACTTTGCCGAACCGGGCGTGATTTTCATCGACCGGATCAACAAAGCCAACAACCTGAACTATGTCGAAACCATCGCCGCGACGAACCCCTGTGGTGAACAGCCGCTACCGCCTTATGGTGCGTGTCTGCTGGGCTCGATCAACCTTGCGCGTCTGGTCAAGAACCCCTTTACCGACGCCGCCGAGCTGGACCCCGAGGCGCTGGACGATCTGGTCCGCACTGCGATCCGCATGATGGATAACGTCGTCGACGCCTCGAAATTTCCGCTGGACAAGCAAGAGGCCGAAGCCAACGCCAAGCGCCGTATCGGTCTGGGTGTCACCGGTCTGGCCGATGCGCTGCTGATGCTGGGCCTGCGTTATGGTGCCGCTGATGCGGTTGCACAGACCGGTGTCTGGATGAAAGCGATTGCGCGGTCTGCCTATCTGGCATCCGTGGATCTGGCGAAAGAAAAGGGGGCTTTCCCGCTATTCGACGCCAAAAAATATCTGGCGTCCGGCTTTATGTCCAAGATGGACAAGGACGTGCGCGACGCGATCGCCAAGCATGGCATCCGCAACGCGCTGCTGACCTCGATCGCGCCGACGGGCACCATCAGTCTTTATGCAGGCAACGTGTCTTCGGGGATCGAGCCAGTCTTCGCTTATGCCTATACCCGCAAGGTCCTGCAGAAGGACGGTTCGCGCACCGAAGAAGAGGTCGTCGATTACGCCGTCCAGATGTGGCGCGACCTCAAGGGCGACACCGCGCTGCCCGATTACTTCGTAAACGCACAGACCTTGGCCCCGAAAGATCACGTCGCCATGCAGGCAGCGGCGCAGGAATGGGTCGACAGCTCAATTTCGAAAACCATCAACTGCCCCGAAGACATCAGCTTTGAAGAATTCAAAGACGTTTATATGTCGGCGTGGGATCTGGGCTGCAAAGGCTGCACGACCTATCGCCCCAATGACGTGACCGGATCGGTCCTGTCGGTCAGCGAAAAAACCGAAGCCGCCCCCGAAGCTGATCAGGGCGCCGATGTCGTTTACCTGACCGAGCCACTGGACCGTCCTGCAGCGCTGGAAGGCGCGACCTATAAGCTGAAATGGCCAGGGTCGGAACACGCGATCTATATCACGATCAACGACATCGTTCAGTCGAACAACCGTCGCCCGTTCGAGATCTTCATCAACTCGAAGAACATGGAACATTACGCCTGGACTGTTGCGCTGACGCGCATGGTGTCGGCTGTTTTCCGTCGCGGTGGCGATGTGTCCTTTGTGGTCGAGGAACTGAAAGCCGTCTTTGATCCGCGCGGTGGTGCATGGATGCAGGGTCGCTATGTGCCCTCGATTCTGGCGGCGATTGGCGGCGTGATCGAACGTCACCTGATCGAGACAGGCTTTCTTGCCGGCGAAGGCATGGGCCTGAAGACCGACCCCAAGGCCGAAGTCGTGGCCGTTGGCGAAGGCGAAGCCCCCCGCGGTCCCGCATGCCCCAGCTGTGGCCAATACGGTCTGCGCATGGTCGAAGGCTGCATGACCTGCCCAAGCTGCGGCCATTCCAAATGTGGGTGATGTAAGCGGTATCATTGTGGCGTGTCATGTTACCTGACATTACCCAACCGTCTTTGAAGTTTATTTTACATAGATGATGAAACGGCCTCGGAAACACCTCCGAGGCCGTTTGCATGGTGATGGGTTATGGGTGCCCATCAAGCGAGCCGATAAAAATCAAATAAGATGATGATTTTTATAAAATTCATCTGAAAATGTATTTTTAGCTCTGTCAGTCTCACGTGTGGCTGCTCGATCCTGACAATTATTTGTCATGCTTTCTTAAGATGTCTATCTGGCCGCTCAGCTCATGCCGAAGATGCGCTTCAATTGCACGAAAAGCCTCTCTACCATCTTCCAATTTTTTCGGTATTTCTTATAGCATTGGTTTTTTGGCATTAGGGCGCTTCCTTGGGGGCATAGGTGTCGTATCGAACCTCCGCTTTCGGACAGAAAATATTATTAGGGGGACAGGTCTGACATGCCGCCTTCAAGAGGCAATATTTATTCCCCGCCGGTGTCCTGAACCGGGGTCGGATCAGAGCAGTTCAGGCGGTGTTGCTTGAGGGCAGGAATGGATTATTCGCCTCGTCATACTCGAAATTGCATTGAACGAAGGTGCCTTCGGTCCGCTTCGACTTGTCGATCATCTGGGATGAAGGAAATGATGCTGCGCGTCCCAAGCAGTTATCCCAAGATCTAAGTGATGCCATATGCTGAGTCAGCCGCCAGCCGGTCGGGCTGGATTTGAACCGTTTCTCGGTTCTGTCGAGTATAGCCCAAGAGGCCGCGACCTCGCCCTGCTATGGATTGTGCTCGTTGCCTCAACATCCAAGCTCACCTAGGGCCCGTGGACAATTATACTTCCCATAGATTTTGATTTCTGATTCAAATCTCCCAAACGGAGGTTGGGATGAACGAGCAGCGCTTTGTGGTGACGGATCGTGTGTGGTGGCGGCTTGAGCCGCATTTGCCGGGAAAAGCCAGCGACGCGGGGGCTACGGCAAATGATAACCGTCTGTTTCTGGAAGCGGTGTTCTGGCGCGTTCACACCGGGTCTCCATGGCGCGATCTGCCGCCCGCCTTCGGCAACTGGAACAGCCAGTTCTGCCGCTTCCGCAGATGGGCGAAAGCAGGGGTTTTCGAGAGCCTTTTCATAGCCATGAGTGGTGACCCCGACCTTGACTATGCCCTCATCGACGGCACCATCGTTCAGGTTCACCAGAAGGCAACCGGCGCAAAAGGGGGACTCAGGCTCAGGCCATCGGACGCTCGCGTGGCGGCCTGACGACTAAAATCGTCGCGCTTGTGGATGCGCTCGGCAATCTGATCCGTTTCCTATTATTGCCCGGGCAGGCACATAACACAAAAGGCGTCGCGCCACTGATCCGTAAAGTTCCCTTCGGGGCTCTTCTGGCAGACAAAGCGTTTGACGCGAACTGGCTCCTGGAAGAACTGGATGCACGTGGGGCATGCGCCGTGATCCCACCGAAATCAAACCGAAAGCAACAGCGTAACTACGACGCAGACGCTTACAAGTGGCGCCATATGGTTGAAAACTACTTCGCAAAGATCAAGGAATTCCGAGGCATAGCAACACGCTATGACAAGACCGATTGCAGCTACACCGCCAATTGGAACCTCGCCGCAGCCCTGATTGCTGCAAGATGAATGTCCACAGGCCCTAAATCAACGTTATAAAACAATTGTGCCGGTGTCGTTTGGGTGCCTATCATAAGAAAATCCTACTATTCCCCATATAATCGGGCGGATTAAAAGACTCGCCATGCTGCAAAGAGAATTTTCAGCTGCAGCGGTAAAAGGCAAGCCTTTGCCGCATCATGTATGAAAATTCGCCATGCGAAACAGAACCGCACTTTATTGATTTGGTCCGAAAGCCAGCAATACTTTGGCTTTGCGGCGACGCCAGTGCGCTGGACTTTGTCATAATGACGTCTCTCCATCAGGAAATTAGTCAATTTACACAGCAACTGTCGGGCCTCAGAAGACGTTCAAACACCGACTAAAGGGCATTGGATTTTTAACGACCCTTTTGCCGCATAATCTAGAAGTAACACTGTTTGGTGGATCGTTAGGCAAGGTAGTACACAAAATATTCCGCATTCAAACCTTAGCGCGTTTATTCTATTCACGCGGCTCTGAAAAATCACCCTTTTCCTGAACCTAAAGCGGAGCTGATGAATGTCAGACGAAAATACGCTTAGCCCACCGATGACCGAGCTTGATATCAAAACAGCCGATGGCGGTTTTTACGATGGCTTTTCAACATCGGTTGCGGTGCCTGCCAAGATCATCATCTCGATCATTGTTGTTTGGGCCATCTTCTGGCCAGTCCAGTCCGGTGCCGTGCTCAACAGTATGAACGCGGTCATCCTCGAGGTTTTCGCCTCTTGGTATATATGGCTTGTTGCCTTCTTCGTCATTGTTTGCATCATTCTGGCGCTCTGGCCTGCGGCCGGTCGCCTTAATCTTGGCCTTGAAGGTGAAAAGCCTGAATTCGACAACTTCTCGTGGTTCTCGATGATGTTCGGGGCCGGGATCGGTGTCGGCATGCTGACGTGGGCTGTGGCCGAACCTGTCTCTCATTTCGGGTCCAACCCGCAGACGATTATGGGACTGGCGACCGCCAAAACGGAAGACAATATTCGCAATGCCTATCAATGGTCCTTCCTGCACTGGGGCTTCAGCGCTTGGGCGTGCTATGCGATCTGTGGCCTGTCTCTGGCCTTCTTCAGCTATCGCCGAGGCTTGCCGCTGACCATCCGGTCTGGCCTGACCCCGCTGTTTGGCCAAGCACTTGCCGGTATCCTCGGGCATGTCATCGACGTAGTTGCCGTTGTCGCCACCATCCTTGGCGTTGCACAAACCCTGGGGTTCGGGGTGGACCAGTTCGTCGCCGGACTGACACGTATCGGCATCGGTGGCATGATAACCGACGAAGGTGGCGCATCCACAGCAGGTGTCATCGTTGCCCTGTTCGTCATCATGGGCCTTTCCACGCTTTCGGCTCTGTCGGGCGTCGGCAAGGGCATCAGATGGCTGTCGAACCTAAATATGGTGCTTTCGATCATTCTGCTGGGCTTCTTCATCATCTTCGGCGCGACATGGTTCGGCTTCAACGCGATGTTCATCGGCCTTTGGGACTACGTGATCGCGCTTCCGGAGATGAGCATCAATGTCTTCAGAAGCGATGGCGTCGAAGGATCGGAAGCGTCCCTACTTGCGCAATGGCAAGGGTGGTGGCCGGTATTCTACTGGGCCTGGTGGATCGCTTTCGCGCCGTTCGTGGGTCTGTTCCTTGCGCGGATATCTCGCGGTCGAACCATCCGCGAATTCGTTCTAGGCGCTTTGATCGTGCCTGCGCTGATGTGCTTTGTGTGGTTCGCATGGGCCGGTGGCACCGCCATCGATCTTGAGCTTAACGGAGGCGCGAACGGCATCATCTATGATGCGGCAAACGGCGACAAGATCTTTGCAATGACCGAGTTCATGCTGTCGCCGATCTCCGAAGCTCTCTCTTACGGCTTTACGCTGCTGATCGTCGTCCTGCTGCTGACGTTCCTTGTGACCTCCGCAGACTCGGCGGTGCTGATTGTGAATACGATCAATGCAGCGGGGGACGAAGGTCCGAAGTCACGTCCCCACATCCTGTTCTGGGGTGTCGCGCTGGCACTTGTCGTGGCAGGTTTGCTGATCTCGGGCGGAACCTCGGCGATCCAGACAGCGATGGTGATCGGTGCTTTGCCGTTT
Source organism: Paracoccus sp. JM45 (assembly GCF_003590715.1). Classification (GTDB taxonomy): domain Bacteria; phylum Pseudomonadota; class Alphaproteobacteria; order Rhodobacterales; family Rhodobacteraceae; genus Paracoccus. The sequence continues at coordinate 9,462 of NZ_QQVY01000001.1, read as the reverse complement.
TCGGTTGTCATGGCGCTTATGGCCATCGCGCTGCTTAAGGCAATCTATAATGACACCCGTCGTGAAAAGGTAGGTGTGCCCACAACCTTCGACAACATCGAAGGAGCCACTGGCAACGGCCTCTCATCCGGTCTTTCCGCAGAATAGGCTGATAGGAAGTTTACTGCGGGTCGCTGCCTTTTTGTAGCGACCCTTTGTTGTTATCTGGAAGGGGCTCTGTTGCGCAAATCCGTTCGGGGATTCATCTCGTGAATCCAGCATGGTAGCTGGACGGCATGAGCAGACCTACACCCCCGACCTACAAGACCAGGAACTGGCTAGCCTACAATGAAGCGCTCAAGCGCCGAGGCTCGCTGACGATCTGGTTTGACCCCGACATGACCTGGGATGCCGCGCCGACAGGACGGCGTGGCCGCCATCAGACCTATAGCGACGCCGCTATCCAGACGTGCCTTTCAATGAAGGTCTTGTTCGGTATGGCGCTCCGGCAAACAACTGGTTTCGTCGAGAGCCTGCTGAAGTTGGTCGGCTTGAACTGGGCGGTGCCCGACTTCAGCACGCTGTCTCGTCGACAGAAGACCTTGGCCGTGAACATCCCCTATCGCGGGTCCAAGGGCCCGCTGCATCTGCTGATCGACAGCACCGGCATCAAGGTCGAGGGCGAAGGGGAGTGGAATGCCCGCAACCACGGCGGTCCCAAACGGCGGGTCTGGCGAAAGATCCACCTCGGGATCGATGAGCAAACGTTGGAGATCCGTGCCGTCGAGTTCACCAGCAGTGGTATCGGCGACGCCCCCATGCTGCCGGAACTGCTCGATCAGATCCCACCCGAACAAGAGATCGGCAGCGTCACCGCAGACGGCGCCTATGACACGCGCAAGTGTCATGATGCCATTGCGGCTCGTGGCGCCGCCGCCGTCATCCCACCTCGCAAGAACGCAAAACCATGGAAGCCGAACACCCTTGGAGCGGTCGCACGAAACGAAGCCCTCCGGGCATCGAAATATCTCGGCCGGGCGCTTTGGCGAAATTGGAGTGGCTATCACCGCCGAAGCTGCGTCGAGAGCAAGATGCATTGCGTGAAACTTCTGGGGCAGCGCTTCATGGCGCGAGACTTCGACCGCCAAGTTGCCGAGATCCAGGTTCGGATTGCCGTGCTGAACGGCTACACCACCCTCGGCATACCTGTTACAGAGGCCGTAGGATAAGTCTGTCCGGAAATAGGGGAAGCTCGGCCGTCACCCGATTTGCGCAACAGAGTCTCGTCGCGCACGGCCTTCGAATACCAGCCGGTGCGGGTGTTCACATCCGTGTTGTTGACCGCCGAGGCGCCGACGCGGATCAGAACCTCGCCTGCGGCAGGCTGCGGCACGGGAACGTCGGTGCGATATTCCCATCGGTCAAGGCCGCCGTGGCCGATCAGCAGGACAGCCTGCATGGTTGTTGGTAATGTCATTTTGCGGTTCCCTTTGGTGTAGAACATATCCTCTACCTTGCGGGGGTAGAGGGAATGTTCTACCCCGTCAACCATGATGCAGACACAAGACAGGATTGCTGCAGGTCTGGAACGTGCCTTCGCCGCCCATGGCTTTACCGCGCCAAGCGTGGATAGTTTGCGGGATGCGGCGGGGGTCAGCCTGCGGACGCTTTACAAATACATGCCGTCGCGGGCGGATATGGTGCTGGCCGCGCTGGAACATCGCCACCAGCGTTACATCCGCCATGTGCTGGATGGTCTTTGCAAAGACCCCTTTCAGGCCCGTGGTGTAATTATCGAACGCGTCGCGGACTGGATGCAAACCGAGGCATCACATGGCTGTCTGTTTCACGCCGCCGTTGCCTCGGACCCTGAAAACCCTGTACTGCGCGCCCTGCTGGAACGACATAAGCATGAAGTGGCGCAACGTACCGCGACAGCCACCGGACTGGCGGGACAGGAGGTTGTCCTATTGCTGATCCTTGAAGGATTAACGCAATCCTGGGCTTTGAACGGGGCAGGTGCTGTTACAGCTGCCAAGGCGCTGGTGTCAGCTCTGCCAATAGAAAATCCATGAAAACCCGTACCTTGGGTGTCAGCACATTGGATTGCGGATAGATCAGCCACAGGACCGATGCATCATCCAGCTGCCAGTCGGGCAACAGATGCACCAGACGACCGGTCCGGATCTCATCCGCGACATTCCAGTGCGAATTGACCGAGATGCCGCCACCCGCCAGCGTTGCGATCCGTTGGGATGTGCCATCATCCAGAATTGTCCGGCACACCATCCGGCGCGCGTCCAATGTGAACCTTTTGTCACCGGTGACCAGATCGCGTGGTGTGGCGTTGCCCCATGACAGCAGATCATGCCCGTCCAGGTCCTGAGGGTTCAAGGGGATGCCGCGCCGCGCAAGGTAATCAGGGGCGGCGCAAAGAATGCGCTTATCCTCGCCCAATTTGCGGCCCCGCAAGCTGCTGTCTTTTAAGGGGGCACTGCGCAAGGCCAGATCGAAGCTGCCCTCGATCAGGTCGAACCTTGTGTCGGATAACCGCAGATCCAGTGTGATGTCGGGATATTGCGCATGGAACGTAGGAAGCAGCGGGATAATGTACAATTGGGCAAAGCTGCTGGGGGCTGCGAACCGTAAGATGCCAGAGGGGCTGTCGGCATTCAGGCCCAGTGCTGCACGGGCCGCTTCGGATTGGGCAAGAATTTCGCGTGCGTAGGGCAGGAAGGCCTCACCCTCTTGGGACAGGGATACTTTACGGGTGGTGCGGTGCAAAAGCTCGGCGCCCAATTCGCGTTCCAGTTTCGCCAGACGGGCGCTGGCCATCGCGGGTGCAAGGCCGAAGCTGCGCCCCGCGGCAGAAATATTCAGCCGTTCTGCAGCCGCCACGAAAAGGCGCAGGGTTTGCGTGTCCACGGGATTATCCTGAAAACCGGAAAACTGAAGTCTGATATGCGCCGTTTTTATTGAAATACAAAGGAGTATTTTCAGGACCAAGCAAGATGCAAAAGGATCCACCCCATGAAATCGATCGGCTATAGACAGACAGGCCCCGCCACCGAACTGACGACGCAGGATGTGGCAAACCCCTTGCTGCGTCTGCGTGACCTGCTGGTTGCGGTGAAAGGAATCTCGGTCAATCCGGTGGACGTGAAGCTGCGTGCGGCCCGCGCCCCTGAAGGGTTTGCCATCCTTGGATTCGATGCGGCGGGTGTTGTGGTGCAGGTCGGCTCCGAGGTTACAGGCTATAATATCGGCGACGAGGTGTTTTACGCCGGTGACGTGACGCGTGACGGGACCAATGCCGAATTCCATGCCGTGGATGAACGTATCGTGGGCCGCAAACCGGCATCGCTGGATTTCGTCGAAGCCGCCGGTATTCCTCTGACCGCCATTACCGCGTGGGAAATGCTGTTCGACAGCTTCGGGATGGTTCGCGGAACAGGTCAGGGAAAGACCCTGCTGGTTATCGGGGGTGCGGGCGGTGTCGGGTCGATCCTGATCCAGCTGGCCAAGCGCCTGACCGGCCTGACCGTGATTGCCACAGCATCGCGCCCCCAAACGCAGGACTGGGTGCGCCGGATGGGTGCGAATCATGTGATCGACCATCGCGGCGATATGGCGGCCCAGCTTCGCGACCTTGGGATCACGCCGGATTACGTTGCTGCGCTGACCGGCACCGAAGGCCATTGGCCCGCGATTGTCGATCTGATCGCACCACGTGGTCATGTGGCCCTGATCGACGATCCGCAAGGGTTGGACATTGCCGCTGCAAAACCCAAAGCCCTGACCTTCAGCTGGGAGTTTATGTTTACCCGCGCGATGTTTGGTGCCGACATGGAGGCACAGCGCGATCTGCTGAACTGTGTATCAGACATGCTAGACGCGGGTGATCTTGTCTCGACCGTGACCGAACGTGCCACGGCATTGACGGTCGAAAGCCTGATTGCCGGACATCAGCGACAGGAAAGCGGGCAGGTGATCGGCAAGCAGGTGCTGCCGGGTCTGTCCGCCTGAACGGAGCTTGATATGAAAACCATCCTGATTACCGGTGCCACCCAAGGGCTGGGCAAGGCGACAGCCCATGCGCTGGCCAAAGCGGGCCATGCGCTGATCATCCATGGCCGTGATGCGGCAAAACTGGCGGAAACGGCCAAGGCGCTGAAACCGGCGGCAGCATGTGTCACAACCCACATTGCCGATCTGTCCGATCTGACAGAGGTTGCGGCGATGGCATCCCGTATCAGGGATGCACATCCACAGATCGATGTGCTGATCAACAATGCCGGCGTTTTCAAAACGGCGCAGCCGGTGGCACATAGACTGGATGTCCGCTTTACGGTAAACACTCTGGCCTCGGCGTTATTGGCAAGGCTGCTTTTGCCGGCCATTCCGCAAAGTGGACGAATTATCCATCTGTCCTCGGCGGCGCAATCACCTGTCGATCCGCAGGCTCTGACGGGTGAATACCGCTTGCAGGATATAGAGGCCTATGCCCAAAGCAAGCTGGCCATCACCCTGTGGAACCAGAAATTCGGGCAGGATTATCCGGACGGACCCCTGTCACTGGCGGTGAATCCCGGGTCGCTGCTGGCCACACGGATGGTCCGCGAAGGCTTTGGTACCGCCGGAAATGATGTGGAAACCGGCGTCGATATTCTGACCCGCGCTGCGTTGTCCGATGAGTTTACTGGTGCGACCGGACGCTATTACGACAATGACGCGGGCAGATTGGCACCCCCGTATTCCGACGTCGTCGTGCGCGATGTTACGGCGCGGATCGATGCCCTTCTGGCCGATCTCTGAACATTTCTGAAAGGAAAATTCCCATGAAAACCATGATCCTGAACGCCTATGGACCCGATGCACCCTTTACCGAGGCTGACCAGCCCCGCCCGAATGTGACCGACGGTCATGTCGTCATCCGCATCAAGGCCACCAGCGTCAATACGATCGACACGATGATCAAGGATATCGGCACCGATTTGCCCCTGTCGCCGGCATTGCCCGCAGTTCTTGGCATGGATTTTGCCGGTTTCATCGAAGAGGTCGGCACCGGCGTTACCGGCTTTGATAAAGGGGATGAGGTTTATGGCTGCGCTGGCGGTCTGGCCGATCTGAAAGGCGCATTGGCCGAATACATGCTGGCGGACGCGCGTCTGATTGCAAAAAAGCCAACAAGCCTGACCATGCGCGAAGCTGCCGCTTTGCCGCTGGTGGGGATCACGGCATGGGAAGGTCTTGGCCGCGCAGGTGTTGCCGCAGGGCACAAGGTGCTGGTGCACGGTGGTGCAGGGGGCGTCGGCCATATCGCCGTGCAACTGGCGCGCCATCTTGGGGCTGATGTTTCGGCCACAGGGACGGGCGTGGTGCAAGAGGATGTGATCAAAGGCTTTGGCGCGTATGCCATTGATTATAAATCCACGCAGATCGATGATTATGTCGCGGCGCGGACCGATGGCGCGGGCTTTGATATGGTCTTTGATACTGTTGGCGGGCCGAACCTGATCAACTCCTTCGCCGCGGCTGCGCTGAATGCACATGTCGTGACAACCGTCGCCCTCTCTGAAATTGATCTGAGCGGTGCGCATTTCAAGGGACTGTCACTGCACATCGTTTTTATGCTTTTGCCGATGCTGCATGACGTCAATCGCGCCGCCCAAGGCAAGATTCTGGCTCAACTGGCAAAGCTGGTCGACGCGGGCGCAGTAAAGCCTTTGCTAGACCAGTCCCAATTTACCCTTGGCGAGGTTGGCGCGGCCTATGCCAGACTGAAAAGCGGCCAAGCCTTGGGCAAGGTAGTTGTGGACGTTTGATCCATCATATCGTGATTTGAACGGCATCCGGACACTTATGTCAGGTCATCAATACGGCGCGACAGGGAAGGCGCATACTGACCCTGTCGCGGTTTTTATTAGGTTTTGGTAATCTGAACATGTTGTTGGCCGCCGCAGGTAAGCGCTTGCGTTACCTTCAGGTGTGATCAGGTTGGATTAGACACACGTTCAGTGATCCATATTATCGCTAAGATCAAAGAATACCGATGCACCGATGGCGAATGTGTTTGCGGATGTGTTATAGTTGCCCGAACATAACGCTGTCGGGAAATGTCGATGTCTGGATACGCCTACGGAGTGTCGCTTGGTCTTATGGCAGGCTTGGCATTTGCAGCACCTGCCCAAGCCGAAAACATCACGGTTTTTGCGGCGGCCAGCCTGAAAACAGCGCTGGATCAGATCGCCGTGGATTGGAATGCCGACGCTGACGACAAAGTTGTCGTCTCCTATGCGGGCAGCTCGGCTTTGGCCAAACAGATCCAGCAGGCCGCACCTGCCGATATTTTTATCTCGGCCTCGGTCGAGTGGATGGACCTGCTGCAGGAACAGGATTTGATCCGCGCAGACAGCCGGACGGATCTTCTGGGAAACTCGCTTGTCATGATCGGCTATCAGGCCGGAAATTCCGATGCGGTACTTGATCGGGATTTTGATCTGTCAGGACGTCTTGGCGGCGGCAAGCTGGCGATGGCATTCGTCGATTCCGTCCCCGCGGGCGTCTATGGCAAACAGGCGCTGACCTCATTGGGACTTTGGGATAAAGTTCAGGATGTGGTGGCACAGGCCGACAATGTCCGCGCTGCGCTGGCACTGGTCGCCATAGGCGAGGCACCATTGGGGATTGTCTATGCAACCGATGCGATTGCCGAACCAAGGGTCGGGATTATCGGCACCCTGCCTGCGGAAAGCCACGATCCCATCATCTATCCCGCGGCTTTGACGACAGACAGTGATAATTCGGATGCGATATCTTTCCTGGATTATTTGCACAGCGATGCGGCCACTGCAGTGTTCGAGGGGCAGGGCTTTTCCGTGATTGCCCGTAATGATTGAACTGACGCCGCAAGAATGGCAGGCGGTTGCACTGTCGCTAAAGGTCTCGGTCTGGGCAACGCTGCTAAGTTTGCCATTCGGGGTCTTTGTCGCATTTGTGCTGGCGCGCTGTGAATTCTGGGGCAAGCAGGTGCTGAACGGATTGGTGCATCTGCCGCTGATCCTGCCGCCGGTGGTCACGGGGTATATCCTGCTGCTTGGCTTTGGTCGACGTGGCCCGATCGGGGGATTTCTGGACGAATGCTGTGGCATCATTCTGGCCTTCCGCTGGACAGGTGCGGCACTTGCGGCGGCAATCATGTCTTTCCCACTGATGGTTCGCGCCATCCGCTTGGCGATCGAGGCGGTTGACCCGAAATTGGAACAGGTGGCAGGCACCCTTGGGGCGTCACGCCTGTGGGTTTTTGCGACAGTAACCTTGCCCCTGATCCTGCCGGGAATTGTGGCAGGTGCCATTCTGGCATTCGCCAAGGCAATGGGGGAATTCGGTGCAACGATCACCTTCGTCAGCAATATCACCGGCCAGACGCAGACACTGCCATCGGCCATTTATTCATTCTTGCAAGTTCCGGGTGGCGAAGGGGCTGCCCTGCGACTGGTCCTGATCGCAGTCGCCATCGCCATGATTGCCTTGATCGCGTCCGAATGGATCAGCCGTGTGATTGCCAAACGGATCGCAGGCACATGAGCCTTTCTGTCGCGCTGCGCCATAGTTTCCGCAATTTTGAACTGGATGTCGAATTTCAGGCATCGCAAGGCATCACTGCTTTGTTCGGACGTTCGGGGTCGGGGAAAACCTCGGTTATCAATGCAGTTGCAGGGTTGTTAAGGCCTGACCATGGCAGGATCATCCTTGAGGGGCATGATCTGATGGACAGCGCCAAGGGTATGTGGTTGCCGCCCCATAAGCGGGGGATCGGCTATGTGTTCCAAGACAGTCGCCTGTTTCCGCATCTTAGCGTGCGGCAGAACCTGCTTTATGGCCGATGGTTTGCGCGGCGAACCGACAATATCCGTTTCGATCATGTAGTTGATTTGTTGGGCATTAGTCCGCTGCTGGACCGTCGCCCCGGTGCCCTATCGGGCGGAGAAAAGCAACGTGTCGCCATTGGCCGCGCCCTTCTTGCGCGTCCACGACTGTTGTTGATGGACGAACCCCTTGCCGCATTGGACGCACAACGGAAATCCGAAATCTTGCCTTATCTGGAACGCTTGCGGGACGATACACAGATACCGATCCTCTATGTCAGCCACGCGATGTCCGAGGTGGCCCGTCTGGCCAGCACACTTGTTATCGTGCAGTCCGGCAAGGTCAGCAGGGCAGGGCCATTGTCTGATCAGATGTCCGATCCTGCAGCTGCAGCCATGCTGGGCCTTCAGGACATCGGCGCAGTCGTGAAAGCCCGCATTGCATCGCATGAGGCTGACGGCCTTAGCCGCTTGGACACCCCGTTGGGTGTGCTTTGGGTGGCGGGAATCCCCGCCAGTATCGGCAGTATGCTGCGGGTTCGCGTCCATGCACAGGACGTAATGCTGTCGCTGTCCCCGCCAAAAGACATATCGGCCCTGAATGTCCTACGCGCCACTGTCACACAGGTGATGTCGGGGCAGGGGCCTGATGTATTGGTCCAGCTGGGCGTTGAGGGCGATCGGCTGCTTGCCCGTGTCACCCACCGCTCTGCGGCAAATTTGGGCTTGGTCAAGGGATTGCCGGTGTATGCGATCATCAAATCAGTCGCCGTCGTGCGTCCGTCTTGAACAGGATAAGCAAACTGGTTGAATCCACGCTATGTTATAAGGAACGTTGCGATCCAAGCGAATACTTTTCTACCCTTATCCTATCTGAGCCATGAATGCCTTAAGAGATATAATTCTTTCGTTTAGCGCTGCGACGGGAAACCTGAGGGTCAATATACCTATACTCTATTAACGAGTGCTGGACTGACTCAAGTAATTCGCAGGTAATCCCATCGAATATTTCGGCCTTACCTTTAAAAATTTCAAAACCAGTCGCTTTGTAAAAACTGAAAAAGCATCTGTTTAAAAACCTGCCCATCGCAATAGAGCTGGCTGCGGCTTAGCAAGATGGTCCAAATCACCGTCGGATGCAAAATTCCGAAATCTCTGCGCCGTCAAAATACCACTGACAATCAATAGTATCAAAAGAGGAGAAGGTCTTGGCAGACAATTCAAGGTACTTCTGAAAGGCGCTGTTGCACAAATCAGCTAATGACCGCAGTTTCCCTTTCCCCGGCCACACTTATCCCAGGGGCACAGTGACGGGGATGCCGAGGGCAGTGAAGCGGTTCATGACCGCCGCACGGATCTGAACTTCTGCAATTTGGCGGTCGAAGTCGCGGGACATCAGCCTTTGTCCGATCAGCTTCACGCAGTTCATTTTTGTCTCTACCCTGCTACGTCGGTGGTAGCCGCTCCAATTCCGCCAAAGCGCCCGGCCAAGAAGTTTTGACGTCTGCAGGATCTCGTTGCGCGCTCGGGCTCCTGCCGTGTCCGGCTTCCAGAGCCTCGCATTGCGACGGGGCGGAATGATTGCTGCCGCGCCGCGGTCGGCGACCGCGTCGTG